>NZ_JBLJFK010000009.1:0-139821 GCF_049889095.1 Ewingella sp. S1.OA.A_B6
CGAATGCACGAGCAGAACCGCCGTAGGTTTTAGCCAAAACGGTGGTGATTGCAGCAGTCAGGGTAGTTTTACCGTGGTCAACGTGGCCGATAGTACCAACGTTAACGTGCGGTTTTGTACGTTCAAATTTTTCTTTAGACACGGCTATATTCCTTACTCTTGTGCTCTCCCTTCATAGAGAGAGCACTGGATCATTGTTTTAAACCAGTGGCTTATTTGCCACGAGCTTCGATAATGGCTTTAGCAACGTTGCTAGGTGCTTCAGCATACTCCAGGAATTCCATGGAGTAAGAAGCACGGCCCTGAGTCTGAGAACGCAAGTCTGTTGCATAACCAAACATTTCAGACAACGGAACCTTAACGCGAACCGTTTTACCGGTAGCAGTATCTTCCATGCCTTCGATGATACCGCGACGACGGTTAAGGTCGCCCATTACGTCACCCATGTAATCTTCAGGGGTTTCGACTTCAACCTTCATGATTGGCTCAAGCAGAACTGGTTTAGCTCGTTTGAAGCCTTCTTTAAAGGCGATAGAACCGGCTAATTTAAAGGCCAATTCTGAGGAGTCGACGTCATGGTAAGAACCGTAATGCAGACGTACTTTAACGTCAACAACCGGATAACCTGCCAATGGACCTGATTTCAGCTGTTCCTGAATACCTTTATCAACCGCAGGGATAAACTCTTTAGGAATAGACCCACCAACGATTTCGTTGACAAATTCATAACCTGCGCCGCCAGATGGTAACGGAGACATGTCAATAACAACATGACCGTACTGACCACGACCACCGGACTGCTTGGCGTGTTTACCTTCAACGTCTTTAACCGTGTCACGAATCGTTTCACGGTAAGCAACCTGCGGCTTACCTACGTTCGCTTCAACGTTAAATTCACGACGCATACGGTCGACCAAGATGTCCAGGTGAAGTTCACCCATACCTGCGATGATAGTCTGACCAGATTCTTCATCAGTCCAAACGCGGAATGATGGATCTTCTTTTGCCAGACGACCCAGAGCCATGCCCATTTTTTCCTGGTCGGCTTTGGTTTTTGGTTCAACTGCTACGGAGATCACCGGCTCAGGGAACTCCATACGCTCCAGAATGATCACATTATTTGGATCACACAGAGTATCGCCGGTAGTTACGTCTTTCAGACCGATTGCCGCAGCGATGTCGCCGGCATGAACTTCTTTGATCTCTTCACGCTTGTTAGCGTGCATTTGGACGATGCGGCCCAGACGCTCGCGCTGTGAACGTACTGAGTTCAACACGGTGTCCCCGGAATTTACGATGCCCGAGTACACACGGAAGAAGGTCAGGTTACCCACGAATGGGTCAGTCGCAATTTTGAACGCCAGTGCAGAGAACGGCTCTTTGTCGTCAGAATGACGAATCGCCGGGGTATCTTTACCGTCATCCAGAATACCGTTGATAGATTCAACGTCAGTTGGCGCTGGCAGATACTCAATAACCGCATCCAACATTGCCTGTACGCCTTTGTTTTTAAACGCAGAGCCACAGGTAACCAGGATAACTTCGTTACGCAGAACTCGCGCACGAAGTGCAGTTTTGATCTCTTCCTCGGTCAGCTCATCGCCGCCCAAGTATTTATCCATCAGCTCTTCGGTCGCTTCTGCAGCAGATTCAACCAGGTTCTGACGCCATTCATCAGCCAACTCGACCATGTCCGCAGGAATCTCTTCGTATTCGAAGGTCACGCCTTGGTCAGTATCGTTCCAGTTGATGGCTTTCATTTTTACCAGGTCAACAACACCGGTAAATTTCTCTTCTGCGCCGATTGCCAGTTGCAATGGAACTGGATTCGCGCCCAGACGAGATTTAATCTGACCAACAACTTTCAGGAAGTTAGCACCCATGCGGTCCATTTTGTTAACGAACGCGATGCGTGGAACTTTATATTTATTAGCCTGACGCCATACGGTTTCAGACTGTGGCTGAACACCACCAACTGCACAGTAGACCATTACAGCACCATCAAGAACACGCATGGAGCGTTCAACTTCGATGGTGAAGTCAACGTGCCCCGGGGTGTCGATGATGTTGATGTGGTGTGGCTCAAATTGCTTAGCCATACCAGACCAGAAACAAGTAGTCGCCGCAGAAGTGATGGTAATACCACGTTCTTGCTCTTGTTCCATCCAGTCCATGGTGGCTGCGCCGTCATGGACTTCGCCGATTTTATGGTTTACACCGGTGTAGAACAAAATACGTTCGGTCGTCGTCGTTTTACCGGCGTCGATGTGCGCGCTGATACCAATGTTGCGATAGCGCTCAATGGGTGTTTTACGAGCCATTTGATTCCTCTATTACTAGGACGTTCAAGTTCGGTTAACCCAAGCGGGTTGGCTTCTTGAAGCGCCCGCTTGGTTAGCATAACTACTGCGAGGTGATTACCAGCGGTAGTGGGCGAACGCCTTGTTGGCTTCAGCCATACGGTGAACGTCTTCACGTTTCTTAACAGCAGTACCTTTGTTCTCTGCTGCATCAGAAAGTTCGTTCGCCAGGCGAAGAGCCATGGATTTATCACCGCGTTTACGAGCAGCTTCAACGATCCAACGCATTGCTAAAGCATTACGACGAACCGGACGTACTTCAACTGGAACCTGATAAGTTGAACCACCTACGCGGCGTGACTTAACTTCGACAGTCGGACGAACGTTGTCCAGAGCGACTTCGAAAGCTTCCAGGCTGTTTTTCCCGCTACGCTGAGCCAGGGTCTCAAGAGCAGAATAAACAATTGTTTCTGCAGTAGATTTTTTACCATCTACCATCAGAATGTTTACGAATTTAGCCAGCAGTTCGGATCCGAACTTAGGATCTGGCAGAATTTTACGTTGACCAATGACGCGACGACGTGGCATGGAAATACTCCGTTGTTAATTCAGGATTGTCCAAAACTCTAAGAGTTTATTTTGACATTAATGTGAAAATGTTTGGCCTTACTTAACGGAGAACCATTAAGACTTCGGCTTTTTAACGCCGTATTTAGAACGAGATTGCTTACGGTCTTTAACGCCTGAACAGTCCAGTGCGCCGCGGACGGTGTGATAACGCACACCTGGCAAGTCTTTTACACGACCGCCACGGATCAGGATCACGGAGTGTTCCTGCAGGTTATGACCTTCACCACCGATGTAGGAGGTAACTTCAAAACCGTTAGTCAAACGAACACGGCATACTTTACGCAATGCGGAGTTCGGTTTTTTAGGAGTGGTTGTATATACACGAGTACATACGCCACGTTTCTGCGGGCAGGCTTCCAGCGCTGGAACGTTGCTTTTAGCAACCTTCGTAGAGCGTGGTTTGCGTACCAGCTGATTAATTGTTGCCATTAAAAAGCTCCTGGATTTTGTTTCATAAACTACTTTGTAAACGGGTGATAAATCGCCCCGCAGTAAGCATGACCTAATACGGGGACGCAGAATTTTAGGGCTGACCTACGAGGGTGTCAAGAAATATACAGTATTAGCGATCATCGCCATGCAATATGCTGGGGATGTTTCTCAGTCAGCGCAACGAAACCAGTATAGTCGATCAAGGTCGCGCTGTGCAAAATTTGGCCAATCAATCCTCGCGCGGCCAGATCCTCACTCAGCACATAAACCGGTAGTCCCAACACAGCCAGGCATTTTCCAGCTTCACTATTTTTCGCAGCCGCCAGCACGCCATCCTGTACCAGTAGCAGGGCATCATCAGGTCCAACAAGACGAAGAAATGCTTTTAAATCACACGATTGTGGTGAATTTGCCAGAGTAAAGAGCATGTATTTTCCTGAATTAAAAGGTCATAACGACATCATATTCTGACAACTTTTCACGTAATTCAACTTCCGCCAGCGTCTGGGCACCCAGCACCCAATTACGCTCGTCGGCCAGCCCGCGCACTTTAAGTGATGCAGAACACACAAAGCATTGGTCGATGTCATACAAAGACAAAACACCGTACGTCGCAATGTAATTACGCGCTAAGATTTTATCTGGTTGTTGATTGGCTAATAGCTGAAACACGCCGTCAGCTACGAAGAATAATCCGATATCCTCAGTTAAAGCAGAGGTCGCCAGTAAAGCATCCAACCCTTCCCGACCTGATGACGTCCCGTGTGGCCCATGCGTAAAAATAAAAGCGACTTTCTTCATATTGGGTTCACACCTTGCGTTTAAAACTGCACCAGTCGGTCACAGGTCAGCGATGCTTCTGCCAGACTGCCGAGACCAGTAAGGGTAAATCCGGGCTGAAGATTCGCAAAATCGCTCCCCTGATTACCTGCTTCAGCGGTATCAATGATGCCACGGCGTAAAGCTGCGGCCACGCAAACATTCAGCGCTATTTGGTTATCCGCAGCTAAGCGCTGCCACGCACGTACCAGGTCAAACTCATCCGAGGCAGGCGTCGATAATTGATTGCCATTAAGCACGCCATCACGGTAGAAAAAGATGCTTACGAGCTGATGCCCACAGGAAAGTAGCGCCAAAGCAAATTGATAAGCTGCACTCGCCTGCTGCGTACCATAAGCAGGGCCAGTGACCAGCAAACAATAACGCAGTTTCAACGCTCGTTCCCCACTAGTTCACCGCTCTTAAACTGACGGATATAGAGATAGACCGTATGTTTCGAAATATTCAACCGGTCAGCAACCTGATTGATGGCGTCTTTAATATCAAAAATACCTTTCTCATAAAGATTCAAGACAACCTGGCGATTTTTAGCATTGTTGGACACATTACGGTCGGCATTCACCTCTTCAATGGTGAACTCCAACGTTTGTGCGACCAAATCATCCACCGATGATGCAAAGTTCACCGATGGCGCCACTTCCTGTGTTTCAGGCGGCATAAAAGTTTGAATAATTTGCGAGAAAGGCACATCAAGATTCATGTTAATACAAAGCAACCCGACCACCCGCTGTTCAGCATTGCGTATAGCAATGGTGACAGATTTCATCAACACGCCGCTTTTTGCGCGGGTGAAATAGGCCCGAGAGACGTTACTGTCAGCCCCGGTCATATCGTGCAGCATTCGCAGCGCCAGATCGGTGATCGGCGAGCCAATTTTCCGTCCGGTATGCTCACCATTAGCGATCCGAATAGCCGAACATTTCAGATCTTCCAAAGAATGCAGAACAATTTCGCAATGTTCACCAATCAACATAGCCAGGCCATCAACTACTGCCTCATAGGAGGTGAGTATGTCATGGTCGGTCTGATTGAAAGGACGTTGGTCCAGCAAATCCAGTTCGCCGGTTTCGCCAGATATAAGCGAATTAGACATCGAAGCTACCATCCTCTACATCGCATTTGCCTGAAAACAGCAATACGCATCAATCAATATCCCGGGTCCGTTACTGTAACAATTGCACAGACAGACACGCTTGGGATCACGTGGAATAGTGACGTTATGCCCGACGGGCAAATGCGTCAAGTGATCATCATAGAGTAGCTGCAGTAAAATGAGGGTCTACAAGCAATTAATTCATTAGGGAAAAAAAAACCGCCGCATTAAGCGACGGTTTTCATCACACCGCGCAAACTTATTTTGCTTTAGGTGCTGCAGCCGCGTCATCAGCAGGCTGTTCAGCTGTCTTTGGATCCGCTTTCGGTGCTGCTTTAACATCCAGCAACTCTACGTCAAAGACCAGCGTTGAGTTAGCAGGAATTCCCGGAACGCCGGTTTTGCCATAAGCCAGTTCTGGTGGAATCACCAGCTTGATTTTGCCGCCTTTCTTAACGTGTTTCAGGCCTTCGGTCCAGCCAGGAATAACACCGTCAAGACGGAAAGACAGTGGCTCGCCGCGGGTATAAGAGTTATCGAACTCCGTGCCGTCAGTCAGGGTGCCTTTATAATTCACTACCACGGTGTCGCTGTCTTTTGGCGTTGCACCTGTACCTGGTTTTTCAACCTGGTACAACAAACCTGACTCAGTCTTCTTCACGCCTTTGGTTTTGGCGAAATCAGAGCGGAATTTATCACCTTTGTCAGCGTTAGCTTTCGCATCCTGCTCCATTTTAGCCTGGGCAGAAGCTTTTACGCGGCCTTCGAACGTTTGCAGAGTTTTTTCGATTTCCTGATCGGACAGCTTGCTCTTGTTAGCAAAAGCATCCTGGACACCAGAGATCAGCTGGTCTTTGTCCAGTTTGATACCCAGTTTCTCTTGCTCTTTCAGAGAATTGTCCATGTAGCGGCCAAGTGAAGCACCCAGCGCGTAAGCAGCCTGCTCATCATCACTTTTAAACTTGGTGGTATCAGTCGCTGCCGGAGCGGCGGCGGCTGCAGCTGCTGGCGTTTCTGCGGCTTTCGCTGTGTCTGCGGCCATAACCTGCGTAGCATTCAGTGCCAGGGCCATAGTGGTCGCTAACAGTGTTACTTTAAACAGTGATTTCATCCATTTCTCCAAGACCTGAAGCTTATGACCTCAGGTAATAATTACGAAAATTCCTCGGTTACTATAACTGTCCCTGTTCAGACAAGACAATCTCTATACTAACCAATAGCGTCTTATTCCGACCTTTTTTGATCTAATTAGTTTCGGCCAAGCCATATATTACGATAAATCCTACACAGGGAAGGTCAGGCAATTCTCATTCATTGCAGGTAGAATCGCGTTCCTGACCGTCCTGTCAGCCGTACTTAGAGGGAAATGCTATGGACCAGAATACTCTTGAACATCGCCTGGAAATGCTGGAAAGCCGCCTGGCATTTCAAGAAGTGACGATTGATGAACTCAATATCATTGTCACTTCACATCAGTTAGAAATGAACCGACTGCACGACCACCTTCGTCTGCTGACTGACAAACTGCGCGCTTCGCAACCGTCGCAGATTGCTGATCAGTCCGAAGAGACACCTCCGCCACACTATTGATTATTCGTGTGGCTGTGCAGTAAAAACAAAAAAGGCATCCCGCAGGATGCCTTTTCTTCATGGCTGGCGATTAATGACAACCGCAGCCGCCGTTACCACCACAACCGCCTTTTTTCACTTCGTCATGGCCGTGATCGTGATCATGGCTGTGACCGTGGCCGCCGCAGCAACCGTCCCCATGTTCGTGATCGTGACCATGGTCGTGGCCGTGTTCGCCGTGAACGTGGCCATGAGCCAGCTCTTCTTCGGTGGCTTCACGGATAGCGACAACTTCCACGTGGAAGTTCAGATCCTGACCGGCCAGCATGTGGTTACCGTCAACCACTACGTGGTCGCCGTCAACTTCGGTGATTTCAACTGGAACCGGGCCCTGATCGGTATCAGCCAGGAAACGCATGCCAACTTCCAGCTCTTCAACACCCATGAACACGTCTTTAGGAACACGTTGCACCAAGTTTTCGTCGTAGTTGCCATAAGCGTCATTTGCGCCAACATTCACGTCAAATACGTCGCCAATAGCATGATTTTCCAGCGCAGTTTCCAGGCCGGAGATCAATGAACCATGGCCGTGCAGATAATCCAACGGTGCGCTCACCGGAGATTCATCAACCAATACACCGTCTTCTGTACGCACCTGATATGCCACGCTGACAACCAGATCTTTAGATACTTTCATGATAACTCCTACCGTTGGAAACTTAATTTATTGTCTGCGAACGCTTCGGGGAACGTACGCCACGTCGTTTCAGGTTAATTCAGTCACGACACGTTGCCCGTATCCTGAGAAAATAGAGCGGATACAAAAACGATGCCGAATAAATTTGGCGAAGAGTGTAGCGGAAATCCGCGCCTCTGTACCGAACAGCATAAAAAAACGCGGTCAATAACACTACTTCGGATCAAAAATACCGATAACTTGTTCGTCCGGGCGCAACGCCTTGCTGACCAGCTCATCCGTCTGGCGCTTGTGCAGGCCACACTTAATGCACTCGACCACTTCGACCTGATCTTCTGCCCATAAAGTCAGCGTATCCAGCGATTTACATTGTGGGCAAACTGCCCCGGCAATGAAACGCTTGCGGGTTTTAGCCATCACTTACTCTCCAGGAACGTTGCCTATTACGCCTGTTTCTATAGCTGGGGCGGCGGAAACGTTTTGCAAAAAAAAATTTACGGGTGCGAAAAAAAACGACTATTCGTCATCGTCCCAGCCATCAAGTTGACGGCGCTCGTTGTGCATTTCACTCTGGAAGATATCCTCCAGCTCACGACGCGCCTCTTTAACCCGCGAGATTTGCGCTACATCGCCGCGGTTCTGCGGTACCAGTTCGCGCAGCATCCGCATATCCAGACGGCGAAAGTGCTGCTGAGCACGATAGGCGCTGTGCGGATGCATCCCCAGCGTCACCAGAGTTTTCTTACCCAACTCCAATGCGCTGGAGAAGGTTTCACGCGAGAAATACGTCACGCCGGCCTGCAACAACTCATGGGCCTCAACACGGCCACGGGCGCGCGCCAAAATATTCAGGTGCGGGAAGTGTTGCTGGCAAAGATGCACGATCGCCATCGTGTCTTCCGGCTCATTACAGGTGACGACGATGGATTTGGCCTTCTCCGCCCCCGATGCCCTAAGCAACTCGAGCTCCGTGGCGTCACCGTAATAAACTTTGTAGCCATAAGTACGCATCAAACCCACCACGCTGATATCGCGCTCCAGCACGGTAATACGCTTTTTGTTAGCCATCAACAAGCGGCCAATCACCTGCCCGAAACGACCGAACCCGACAATAATCACCTGCGGGTCGTCATCCTGCACATAGTGCTTCTCGTCACTCTCTTCCTGATCGTTATAACGGCGCATCAACATTCTGTCCACCCACTGCATTAACAACGGCGTGGTCATCATTGATAGCGTCACCACCACCAGCAATAAGGAAAGTTGCGATGAGGAAATCACTTTTTGCGCCCCGGCGGCCGAAAATAGCACAAAGGCGAATTCACCGCCCTGGCTAAGCACGGCGGCAAACTGCAGCCGGACCGAAGTCCGAATACCAAACACCCGCGCCAGGGTATAGAGCACCGTGCCTTTTACCGCGACCAGAACAATAACGCCAGCCAGTACCAACAAAATGTGGGTATAAAGTACACCCAGATTGAGCGCCATACCGACGGAGATAAAGAACAGACCAAGCAGCAAACCTTTAAATGGCTCGATGGCAATTTCCAGTTCGTGCTGATACTCACTTTCGGCCAGCAACACGCCAGCGATGAAAGTTCCCAGCGCCATCGAGAAGCCAAGGGAATCCATAAACAGCGCCGCACCCAGTACTACCAAAAGTGCAGCGGCGGTGAACACTTCGCGGACGCCCGATGCCACAATCAGGCGGAAAATAGGCCGCAGCAAATAACGTCCACCCATTAACATCCCGGCAAAAGCCAGCACTTTCATGCCGATCATTGCCCAATTGTTGGTCCCTTCCGGGCCATTGGCCAGCAACGGGATCAGAGCTAGCGCAGGGATAACCGCGATGTCCTGAAACAGTAAAACTGCGAAACCCAATTGACCGCCCTCATTGCGAGTCATACTTTTATCGCGCATCAACTGTAACGCCATAGCGGTAGATGACATCGCCAAACCGATACCGCCAATCAGCGCCGCCTGCCATGAAAATTTAGTCAGGTAGAGCAAACCGCCAAGCACCACCGCGGTTAGCATCACCTGACCGGCACCGACGCCAAAAATCTGCCGCCGCAGCTCCCATAATTTACCGGGATTCAACTCAAGCCCAATGATAAACATCAGGAACACTACGCCCAGTTCGGAAAAGTGTAATATTTCGTCGACATCACGTATAAAGCCCAGCCCCCAAGGGCCGATGGCAATTCCGGCGATCAGATAACCGAGGACCGCGCCAATCCCCAGACGCTGGGCAATGGGTACGGCGACAACAGCGGCAAACAGAAACAGCAGAATAGCTGCGGGTAAATTGGAGCCGTCCATTAGGCGATCCCTCCCTGCGGCAGCGGAGATTTCAACCATTCACCATAAGCTTCGGCGTGGCTGTATAATACGCCCGGCTTCTGGCGGCGTGCCCAGTAAATGATAATCGGCGTCATCCAGTGCATATGGCACATCGCCGATGTCAGCTCAAACGGGCGCATAATGTCAGACATCGGGTAGCGGTTGTATCCGCCCGCCTTATAGGCCCCTTCTGGCTCACCGGTAGTGACCACTGAACGCCAGTATTTGCCGCGCAGTTCATTACCATCGGTCCCGCTGGCGAACCCACGCGCAAGTACGCGATCCATCCACTCTTTCAGCAGTGCCGGACAACTGTAAGTATAAAGAGGATGCTGGAAGACGATGACTTTGTGTTCACGCAACAGCTGTTGTTCGCGGTGGATATCAATAAAAAAATCGGGATAGTGAGCGTACAAATCGTGCACCGTGACATGTTCTAATTTTTGCGCTTGTTGTAATAAGACACGGTTGGCAACCGAATCGGGCGATTCCGGGTGAGCATACAGCAGCAAAACCTTCGGTGGCTGCGACATCAATACCTCCAAAGCGTCGTCAGGGTGCGGTTTTTCCGTTACCATGCTTCGCAAAGACTAAAAATAGGACGCAATACGTCCTGTTTAATACTGTGACAATTTCGGTTCAAATAAGCGGTGCAGAAACCGCATAAATCATCTCGAATTTAGATGACAATTTAACATACTCTCAACACGGCGCTTTATGATTGTTTTCTCCTCATTACAAATCCGACGCGGTACCAACGTTCTGCTGGACAACGCGTCAGCGACGATTAACCCAGGCCAGAAAGTCGGCCTGGTCGGCAAAAACGGCTGTGGTAAATCCACGCTAATATCACTGCTGAAAAACGAAATGAGTGCCGATGCCGGCAACCTGACGTTTCCGAATAACTGGGCTTTAGCTTGGGTCAATCAGGAAACGCCTGCGCTAGACATGCCTGCCATTGAATATGTTATCGATGGCGACCGGGAATTTCGTCAGTTGGAGTCCGAATTACAGTCCGCCAACGATCGTGACGATGGGCATGCCATCGCGCTCGTTCACGGCAAGCTTGATGCCATTCAGGCCTGGACCATTCCGGCTCGCGCTGCCAGCCTACTTAGCGGCCTCGGCTTCACCCAGAACCAGTTGCAGCAACCAGTAAAATCCTTCTCCGGCGGCTGGCGCATGCGCCTTAACCTGGCTCAGGCATTGATTTGCCGCTCTGATTTACTCCTGCTGGATGAACCGACCAACCACCTTGATTTGGATGCAGTTATCTGGCTGGAGAAGTGGCTGAAAAGCTACACCGGCACCTTGGTGCTTATCTCCCATGACCGTGACTTCCTTGACCCGATTATCGATAAAATCCTGCATATCGAACAGCAGACGCTGAACGAGTACACCGGAAATTATTCGTCGTTTGAACGCCAGCGTGCGACCAAGCTGTCGCAACAACAATCACTGTTTGAAAGCCAGCAAGAAAAAGTGGCACATCTGCAAAGTTATATCGATCGTTTTCGCGCGCAAGCAACCAAAGCCAAACAGGCGCAGAGCCGAATAAAAACGCTCGAACGTATGGAATTGATTGCTCCGGCACACGTCGACAATCCTTTTCAATTTAGCTTCCGCTCGCCGGAAAGCTTGCCCGACCCGCTGCTGCGAATGGAAAAAGTCAGCGCCGGTTATGGTGACAACACCATTCTCGACTCGATCAAGCTCAATCTGGTGCCAGGATCGCGTATTGGTTTGCTGGGCCGTAACGGTGCGGGTAAATCTACGCTGATCAAATTGCTGGCGGGGACTATGCCGCCGCTCAAGGGTGACATCGGCTTGGCGAAAGGCGTCAAACTGGGTTACTTCGCTCAGCATCAGCTCGAGTTCCTGCGGGCAGAAGACTCACCGCTGCAGCATCTGGTACGTCTGGCAAGTAAAGAGACCGAACAGCAACTGCGTGACTACCTTGGCGGTTTCGGCTTCCACGGCGACAAAGTCACCGACCCAACCGAACGCTTCTCCGGCGGTGAAAAAGCCCGTCTGGTGCTGGCGCTGATCGTTTGGCAGCGCCCTAACCTGCTGCTGCTCGATGAACCGACCAACCATCTCGATCTCGATATGCGCCAGGCACTGACCGAAGCGCTGATCGACTTCGAGGGTGCCATGGTTGTCGTCTCGCATGACCGCCACTTACTGCGATCCACCACCGATGACCTGTATCTGGTTCACGGCGGTAAAGTGGAGCAATTCGACGGCGATTTGGAGGATTACCAGCAATGGCTGGTGGATATTCAGCGTCAGGAAAGTCAGCAGGAAGCGCCGTTAAAGGACGGCATAAACAGTGCCCAGTCGCGTAAAGATCAGAAACGCCGCGAGGCCGATTTTCGCAATCAAACCCAGCCCCTGCGTAAGCAGATCACCACGCTGGAATCCAGGATGGAGAAGCTGACCAAAGAGCTGACCGCCATTGAAGCAAAGCTGGCCGACTCTGCCCTTTACGACATCAGCCGCAAAGCCGAACTGACTGAATGCCTGCAACAGCAGATTAAGGTCAGAGGCGCACTCGACGACACCGAAATGACGTGGCTCGACGCCCAGGAACAGCTGGAAGAGTTAGCGAAAACGTTTGATGTAGAGAGTTGATGTTTTTTAAATCGATGTTCTGAAGGAGCCGCATAAGGCTCCTTTTTTATCTGAAAAATCAGTGCCAAATGAGTAATACACAGGCTGCGGTTAACAAGCCCATGGACACATTAAAAGTATACCAGGCACGGCGACTGCTCAACAGGCGGCCAATCACCGTACCGAATCCCAGCCAGATAATGCCGGAAATCAGATTGACGATAAACACCCCCAAACTTATGGCGGCGATGGAGTGGTTATAACCCGTGCCCGCCAGACTAAAACTGGCCACCGCGCCAAGACCCATCAGCCAGGCTTTGGGGTTGAGAAACTGTAATAACCAGCCCTGATACCAGCGCAGCGGTTTTGGCGGCGCAGCACCGACGTCCAGCTTTTCATACGCTGAGGTGGCAATCTTCCACGCGAGCCACAACAAGTACAAACTACCCGCAATTTTAAGAAATAGGTGCAACGCCGGGTAGACCGTAATCAGACTGCCTACGCCAAATGCCACCAGCAACACCATGCTTTGCATGCCGAGCATAATACCGACGAGCAACCAGATAGAACGGAGAAAACCGAAATTAGCACCAGAAGTGGTGAGTAACATATTGTTCGGGCCCGGCGTGATAGCAGCAACCCACAAAAAACCGAGCATCGATAAAAATAAGCTAAGTTCCATTTATTTGGGTACTCCGACCCGAAGAATGTGCGATAGGATTGAAGCTATCAGTGTGATATTGATCGCACAAGGCCCCTGACGAGAAAATTATTCATCTTATGCATGAATCCTTTCGCCCTCTGCGCGGAGCCAGTAATCCGCATCTGCAAACGCTGCTGCCGCGGCTGGTACGCCGGCACATGATGCTGCAACCGCACTGGCAGCGGCTGGATACCCCAGATGGAGATTTCATCGATTTAGCCTGGAGCGAAGACCCGGCGCAGGCGGAGCATAAACCGCGCATGGTGCTATTCCATGGTCTGGAGGGCAATTTCTACAGCCCTTATGCTCACGGTCTGCTGCATGCCTGGCGCGAACAGGGTTGGCTCGGTGTAGTGATGCATTTTCGCGGTTGTAGCGGTGAGCCAAACAAAATGCAACGCATTTATCACTCCGGTGAAACCGAAGACGCACGGTTCTTTCTCAATTGGCTGAATGATACTCACGGCGCCGTGCCAACCGGTGCGGTCGGCGTGTCGCTCGGAGGTAACATGTTAGCCTGCTATCTTGGGCAGGAAGGGACAAACTGCACGCTCAAAGCAGCGGTCGTGGTGTCCGCACCGCTGATGCTGGAACCTTGCGCTGACCGGCTGGAGCGCGGTGTATCGCGTATTTATCAGCGCTACCTGTTGGATCAGCTTAAACTAAATGCCTCGCGGAAACTGGAGAAGTACCCGGGGACGCTGCCAGTCACGCTACAACAACTAAAATCGATGCGACGCATTCGTGAATTCGACGACGCCATCACGTCCAGGGCCCACGGTTTTGCCGATGCGCTGGATTACTACCGCCGTTGCAGCGGACTCCCTATGCTGGCGCAAGTGCGCATTCCGCTGCTGATCATTCATGCCAAAGATGATCCCTTTATGACCCCGGAAGTCATCCCCTCTCTCGCTGATTTACCGCCAGGCATCGAGTATCAATTAACCGAACACGGCGGCCATGTCGGGTTTGTCTCCGGTAACCTGCGTAACCCGAAAATGTGGCTGGAACAGCGCATTCCGGCCTGGATAGCACCCTATTTAAAGAATTAAAGGAATTTGAGTTGTGATTATTCCCTGGCAAGAACTGGATACTGAGATCCTAACCAGCGTGATTGAAGCTTTCGTACTGCGCGAAGGTACTGACTACGGCGAGCAGGAGCGTTCACTCGAGCAGAAAGTGGAAGATGTACGCCGCCAGCTGAAAAGTGGCGATATCCTGCTGGTATGGTCCGAACTGCACGAAACACTGAACATCATGCCCCGCAGCCAATTCCGGGCGGGAGAGGAAGAACGCCAGAACGACTGGAACTGAAACAAAGATAAACAGCAACGCGACAAGCCGCGTTTGATTTGTAATCGAATGAATAAATATGTTAGTTAATAGATTAATTATGCCTCGATTTTGTCACGACTTTTGGGCGCAGTAGCGTCACCATTACTATGGAGTCATCAGCCCTATGTCAGCCAAACATCCCGTGATTGCTGTCACCGGTTCGAGCGGTGCAGGCACTACCACCACTAGCCTGGCGTTTCGTAAGATATTCCAACAGCTTGGCCTACGCTCTGCTGAACTGGAAGGCGACAGTTTTCACCACTTTACCCGCCCGGAAATGGACGCAGCAATCCGTAAAGCTCGTGATCTGGGCCGCCACATCAGCTATTTCGGCCCGGAAGCCAATGACTTTGGTTTACTGGAACAAAGCTTCAAAGAGTATGGTGAAAATGGCAGTGGCCGTTCCCGTAAATACTTACATACTTATGACGAAGCGGTTCCTTATAATCAGGTGCCGGGCACCTTTACGCCGTGGGAGGCACTGGAAGAACCGACCGACGTATTATTCTATGAAGGACTGCACGGCGGCGTAGTGACCGACAAAATCGATGTCGCCTCTCAGGTAGATTTGCTGGTCGGCGTGGTGCCGATTGTTAACCTCGAGTGGATCCAGAAACTGGTACGTGACACCGGTGAACGGGGCCATTCGCGTGAAGCAGTCATGGATTCAGTGGTGCGTTCAATGGATGACTACATCAACTACATCACCCCACAGTTCTCCCGCACGCACATCAACTTCCAGCGCGTACCGACGGTAGACACCTCCAACCCGTTCGCTGCCAAGGCCATCCCTTCACTGGATGAAAGCTTTGTAGTGATTCACTTTCGCGGGCTGGACGATATAGATTTTCCTTATCTGCTGGCGATGCTGCAAGGTTCGTTTATCTCGCACATCAATACGCTGGTGGTGCCGGGCGGTAAAATGGGGCTGGCGATGGAGCTGATTATGGCACCACTGGTGCAGCGCCTGATGGAAGGGAAGAAGATTAAGTGAGGAAGATGCCGCACGCCTAAGCACTGCGGCATTTAGTCACTCACTCCGGCTCAACCACTTCAAAGCTATGAGTGATGGAGGCGGCTTTACCCAGCATCAGAGATACCGAACAGTATTTTTCAGCCGACAAGGACACCGCGCGCTCAACCACTTTATCTGACAACTCTTTTCCGGTGACAATAAAGTGCAGGTTGATATGAGTGAACAGCCTCGGTGCTTCCTCACGGCGTTCAGACGTCAGTTTGACTTCGCAGTTCTGCACATCGTTGCGGCCCTTTTGCAAGATAGACACTACGTCGATGGCGCTGCAACCGCCCATCGACATCAGCAACATCTCCATCGGGCTTGGGGCTTTATCGCCCGCGTTACCGTCCATTAAAACCTGGTGACCTGACGCAGATTCACCCAAAAACGTCAGCCCTTCTACCCACTTTACGCGTGCCTGCATAATGCCTTACTCCCGCTGCTTTCATTTAAACTGAATTCTTCTCAGACTACCCTTTTAGGAAAAAACCAGCAACGTAACCCGATCGCCATCATGCTGAAGCGAGACAACAGAAGACACTCGCTCAAACCTGTGCTACAAACAGAGCCGATACATACTTTTCAGTAAATTGCGGTGATGGGTTTGTGGTTTTCATATGAAACCACGGTGTTAACAACATTTATAACGCTGTTACACTCCGACTCCCGCTTGCAGCATTACTGGACAGTTCTTATGCTAAAAGGGCGCGCATTTTTAAGACGCCGTACAGGGAACTCTGAGCCCTGTGATTTTGGGCAGCGATAATAACAGAGGATAATAACTAATGGTTCTCGGCAAGCCACAAACAGACCCTACTCTCGAATGGTTCCTGTCTCACTGTCATATACATAAATATCCGTCCAAAAGTACGCTGATTCACCAAGGTGAAAAAGCCGAAACGCTCTACTACATCGTGAAAGGGTCGGTTGCCGTCCTGATTAAAGATGAAGAAGGCAAAGAGATGATACTTTCCTACCTGAACCAAGGTGACTTCATCGGCGAGCTGGGACTCTTCGAAGAAGGCCAGGAGCGTAGTGCATGGGTTCGTGCTAAATCTGCTTGCGAAGTGGCTGAAATCTCTTATAAAAAATTCCGCCAGTTAATTCAGGTTAATCCAGACATTCTGATGCGTCTTTCTGCTCAGATGGCGACTCGGTTGCAAGTGACTTCGGAGAAAGTGGGTAACCTCGCCTTCCTCGACGTGACGGGCCGTATCGCGCAAACTTTGCTGAGTCTGGCAAAACAGCCGGATGCGATGACCCACCCGGATGGTATGCAGATCAAAATAACCCGTCAGGAAATTGGTCAAATCGTCGGCTGTTCACGCGAGACGGTTGGCCGTATCCTCAAGATGCTGGAAGATCAGAGTTTGATCTCCGCTCACGGTAAAACGATTGTCGTTTACGGCACCCGTTGATTCCCTGAAAAACGGCGCGACAGGCAACTGTCGCGCCGTTTTTATTGGAGAATAGGGAAACCTCAAGCGCTCAACACTTTCCCAATGGCTTCCTCAAAGCGATTCATCCCCTCGCTGATGTCTGCGAACTCAATCACCAGGGATGGCGCAAACCGCATGACGTTAGGGCCTGCCACCAACATCATCAGGCCGCAGTCGGCAGCGGCTTTATGGAACTCACTGGCGCGGTTTTTATAGGCGTCAGATAACTCAGCACCAATCAATAACCCCTGACCACGGAATTCTTTGAATACGCAGTATTTCTGATTAATCGCTTCCAATGCCTGAATAAATGCCGCGCGGCGCTCGCCGATGCCAGCCAGAACCTCTGGCGTGTTGATGATATCCAGCGCAGCTTCAGCGACGGCACACGCTAACGGGTTTCCGCCGTAGGTGGTGCCATGCTTGCCGGGTTCCATCACCGAGGCCACGTCTTCCGTCGCCAACATGGCGCTGACCGGGAAACCGCCGCCGAGCGCTTTGGCCGCGGTCAGAATGTCCGGGGTAACGCCGTAATTCATGTAGCTGAACAGCTTACCGCTACGTCCCATGCCGCTCTGCACTTCGTCAAACACCAGCAAAGCCTGATGCTCATCGCACAAATCGCGCAAACCTTGCAAGAATGCCTGAGTGGCTGGCGTAACACCGCCTTCGCCCTGGACCGGTTCAACCACAATGGCGCAGGTGTGATCATCAATGACAGCTTTCACCGCGTCGAGATCGTTGAACGGTACATGCACGATGTCAGCCGGTTTCGGGCCGAAGCCGTCTGAATATTTAGGCTGGCCACCCACGGAAACCGTAAACAACGTGCGGCCATGAAATGCATTATGGAAGGCAATGATTTTGCTTTTGTACGGGCTGTGGCGGTGCGAGGCATAATAGCGCGCCAGCTTGAAAGCGGCTTCGTTGGCTTCTGCTCCTGAGTTGGCAAAAAACACCCGATCGGCAAAGGTGGCATCAATAAGCTTCTGTGCCAATCGCAGTGCGGGTTCGTTGGTAAATACGTTACTGACATGCCACAGAGTTTCACCCTGCTCATGCAAGGCTTTCACCAGCGCAGGATGGCAATGACCGAGTGCCGTCACCGCAATACCCCCGGCGAAATCGACATACTCTTTGCCCTGCTGGTCCCACACACGGCTCCCCTTCCCTTTCACCGGAATAAACTGCGCGGGTGCATAAACCGGCAAAATAACCCGATCAAAAGCGTCACGACTTACCGCTGATTTTTCTGCCATTACCTTCATCCCCTTCAATCCATTACAAGTATATTGCCATTATAAGTATATCTTCAAAACAAAACTAAATATGAAAATATAGTCATAAAATATGCATAAAAAATCACCCGCAGGCAATCGAAAACCAGCTTTTTTGAAAAGTAATTTATTATCACGAATTAACTATCTAAATCTTAAGGAAATTATCCAGCAACTGGTGACCCTGCTCGCTGAGAATGCTTTCAGGATGGAACTGCACACCGTGCAACGGCAGATGATTGTGGGCAATACCCATGATCTCGTCAGGCTGACCATCGCGTTCGGTCCAGGCGGTGAGCGTGAAACAGTCCGGCAGGCTGTCGATGTCAACAATCAGCGAATGGTAGCGCGTCACGGTCAGAGGATTGTTAAGACCACGGAAAACACTCTGTCCGGTGTGACGAATTGGCGAGGTTTTACCATGAACCGCCTGACGTGCCCGCACTACCTGCCCGCCAAAAGCCTGCGCCATGGCCTGATGCCCAAGGCAGACACCGAGGATAGGTAACCGGTTGGCAAAATGGGTGATTGCCGTAAGGGATATTCCGGCGTCGTCCGGCGTACAAGGGCCAGGGGAGATCACCAGATGGGAAGGAGCCCACTGTTCAATATCAGCGAGGCTGAGCTGGTCGTTACGTTTGACCAAAACCTCAGCGCCCAGCTCGCAGAAATATTGATAGAGGTTATAAGTAAAGGAGTCGTAGTTGTCGATCAGCAGCAGCATGGCGGTCCGGGTCTTCAGTCGATGAAAGTACCCGGCCGATTCTACCCACTTTCGTGGCTAGTTGCCGCTGTCGATTTCACTGACAACTTTCTTGAAGACATCCTTCAGCAATTTTTCGTTACCGAACGCCGCCGCTTTATTAGCTTCCAGCCAGCTCTCCTGCCCGACTTTTGACCAATGAATATCATAACCCGCATGAATAATCAGTTGCTCGAAGAAGATACGCTGTGCGCGGCCATTCCCTTCACGAAACGGGTGCAGCAGGTTGATACCGGTATAATAGTGAGCCAGTTTCTTACAAAGTCCATCAAGCGGCAGGTCCGCCAGATAGCCTTCGTCCTCCAGCGCCTGCATCAGCGCATTACCCTCTTTTTCGATATAGGCAAAGTGGCAGAAAGGTGTTTCATCTTTGTAGATGTCCATTTCGCGCAGCTCACCGGCCCAGGTATAGATATCCTGAAACAGCGTCTGATGAATGGCACAAAGATGCGGCAAACCCATTGCAGGTTGGCCCAGCGTAATCGTGGCCGCACGCAGCGCGGTAAAGGCCATTTCGGCCTGCGCCAGACGGTTAGCTTCGTGGATTTCCAGTTTATTTTTCAGCACATCAATACCAGGATAGACATACGTATCGACGCCTGCGTTCAGTTTATCGTTCATAGTGCGCCCTCAAATCTTCAAGCCGTTGAGCAATTTGCTCATCACTTAGCCTGACCTGGTCGATTTGCAATCCATCCAGCTGGCTGCTGGCCATGAAGTTGTGGTTTTGACGCTCACGGAACAACTGTTCTTTCTGTTTTAGGGTCGGTTTAGTACTCATCTCAACTCCTCTGGCATGGGTTTTTGACACCGGTCTTCCAAGGGTAAGTATAGACAGGGAAAGGCCGACGAAAAAAACCAACAAAAAGGCGCCACCGGGGCGCCTTGAAAAAACTCATATTTCAGGATGATCACTCAACGGCGATAGGCTTATCGCTGGTTTCGGTTTTCTGAGTGCCCTGAATCGTTTTAACCCGTTGCTCAAATTTACTTACCGCGGCAGCATCTGGCAGCAGCGAGTAAGTCAGTTCAAAAACTGTACTCTGCCCAGGTTGCAGCTGTTTCACACGGCCCTGCTTACGTTCGATGGTCACTGGATAGGCATAGTTAGTGCCAGGTTCAATGCCAGTGACGTATCCTTGTTTCAGTGTGTCCGTGTTTTTCCACAAGGTCAACAAAGGTAACTGATGAGTATTGAACTCAATCGACGCACCTTTGTTACCGGCTTTGTTAACTACACCTGCAACTGTTTTACCCTGTGCATCGGCGTAAGGCACCATATTGAAAACCATTTCATCAAAGTTTTTGGTCGGACCGGCGTAGGTCTGCCAGTCGTTCATGCCTTTTTTGGCATAATCATTGAAAGGTGAAATTGATTTCACCGGGGCGATGAAACGCGCGCCCTGCTCAAGGATTGGCTGGCCAAAATTGCTGTGATAGATAATCTGGTAGTCATGTGGGTAATCAGACTGGTTGGTCAGGGTGTCGTGAATAGTCCAGGAGTGACTGCCCGGCACATAACGCAGCTCGGTCCAGGTTTCCAGTTTGGCTTTCTTGAACGTGTGTTCTTTAATCAGGCCGCGCACGGTGATTTCATACGGCGCAGTATCTGAAATGTCCACGACCACTTTCGACGCTGGCGTATTGCCCGCACGGCCGTGCAGCGTATAGATCATGCCGTCAGCCACCACGGGGTGCCCGGTCCATTCGTAGCCACAGCGCACCATCATCTCGTTAAAACCTTCCAGCCAGCCCACACCGTTGCGGCTTTCCAGATTGATAAACGCCGGATTGACCACTTCATTCACCGGAGAATCCCAGCCGAGTCGGATGTTATCACCGGTAACATGAAGTAAATCCATACCGCGGGTCGGACTAAGTGCAATCGTCAGCCCTTTACTGGTGATAGTCAGGACTTTGGAGCCTTCCTGTTTACCGCCGTGCAGCACTTTCTGCTCGATGCTGAAATCAGCACCCGCCAGCTTCAGCTTTTGGCTGCTGATTTGCCAGTCACCCTTGTCCATGCCGGCTTCAGCATCGGTCAGCACGAAAGATTGCGCCGCGACCTGCCATGACATCAGCCCCATTACCACGCCTGTTACAATGATTTTTTTCATTATTTATATCCTTTGCTGAATTGATTAAGCGAAAACAGCCTAAGCCTAGTACAGCTATGCCGTAAAAATGTGACAGCTTTCAACTCACAGAGTATTGGCGCGTTTCAGGGGAGTAATTTGTGTATTGCTTCACATTTTTTAGTAAGCATTACAGTCATATCACACGGAAATAGTGATGCGTCGCAGGACCAACAAGGAAATGCTGATGCGCTTCAGCTTACTTCAGTACGTGATGCACATAAAAAACCTCGCTTCACATAAGCCAAAAACACCGGTACGCCGATGCATGAAAAATGCTCGGCCATTCTCTGCAAAGTGACAGTTTTACCCATACCGGTAGCGCCGGCAACATGACCAGATCGCGCGTCGACTTACCTTCATGTATGGCTTTGGCTATCAGGCGAGCTTCACTCATTTGATTGTCCTTTGAAATAGGGTGTAGCCACCCACTGATTAAAACCGATTAGCACGCTCAATAAGCGTCAAGTTTCCGGAGGAAAACAGACAATAAAAACCCCCCGTTAGATAACGGAGGTTCCAATAAGCCCACGAAAAAACGATACCCAAAATAATTCGATGAAATATAACGGGTATTTAAGGCAGAACTTTCGCTGACAGGATAACCACTGGCGTGGTTGGCACGTTCTGGTAAGGGCCGACGTTATCGGTTTTTACCTGAGCAATTTTATCAACGACATCCATGCCTTTGATCACTTTACCAAAGACGGCATAACCGAAATCGCGCTGACCGTGGTCAAGGAAGGCATTGTCCGCCACGTTGAAGAAGAACTGCCCGGTGGCGCTGTCTTTCTCGGCGGTGCGGGCCATGGCGACGGTGCCGCGCAGGTTACGCAGGCCATTGTCCGCCTCGTTGACGATCGGCGCATTGGTCTTCTTCTGCTGCATATCAGCAGTGAACCCGCCACCCTGGATCATAAAACCTGGGATGACGCGATGGAATATGGTGTTGTTGTAATAACCGCTTTGGGCGTAATCGACGAAATTCTTCACAGAAACCGGAGCCTTAGCACTGTCGAGTTCTACTTCGATATTCCCTGCGGAGGTAGTCAGCAGTACATGTTGTTGTGCCGCAGCCAAGGCAGCTGGCGAAATCGCAGCCAGGGACAGCAGTGCGGTGAAGGTCACTAAAGTACGTTTAAACATGACGGTTCCTTTATTCAGAATACAACCACTATACCCACAATAATTCGAGTTACAGCGAGGCGGCAACTGAATGCATCCCAGGATGCATGGCTGTACCATGTGACTGGGGTGAATAAAGGCAGCCAACAAAGCTGCACCAAAAGCAGGCGCATCTAGGCGACTTGAAGTATGACGGGTATAAACCCGTTGATTCTAAAGAGCTACTAACCATAGCGCCAGAGCTTTACTTTTATTTACGTAGCCGAGCAAGCTTATCTGCAGACCGGGTCACGCTTGGGGAAATTATGCATTTTATGACCTCTGGTCGGAACCACTGATACATTACCAGCCAGCGCATCTGTCAGAGTTTGCGCCAAAAATTGTCCACAGCGATTCTGTCCCCCTGCAACCGGGATAACGCCGCTCTTCTAGCTGTTGAAATCTACAGATTCAGTTTTATCCAGATGTATCATCGTCCGGGCAGGCTGCGTTTCGGCAATGATCACACCACGACGAACTGAATAGCGCACCGGCGTCTGCCTGCGCACCGCATCAAAACCGTTTTCGGCCGCTAAAATAACCAGACTGGCTGCATTGCCACTGTTTAGATCATAGCCATGCAGATTCATAGTACGCGCGCTGTAGGTGGTGATGAGCTTCAGACCGTCGTCAATTTGCTGATACCCCATCAATTGACAGACGTGCAGCCCCATATGCAGCACCTGCAACATGTTGGCAGTGCCAAGCGGATACCACGGGTCGAAGACATCGTCATGGCCAAAGCAGACATTAATTCCGGCTTCCAGCATCTCTTTTACCCGCGTGATCCCACGGCGTTTCGGGTAGGTATCAAACCGGCCCTGCAGATGAATATTAACCAACGGATTCGCGACAAAGTTAATACCCGACATCTTCAGCAGACGGAACAGCCGCGAGGTATATGCACCATTGTAGGAATGCATGGCGGTGGTATGGCTGGCGGTCACGCGCTCGCCCATGTTTTCACGCAGCGCCAGCGCGGCAACAGTTTCTACAAAGCGCGACTGTTCATCGTCGATTTCATCGCAGTGCACGTCGATGAGCCGGTTATATTTCTGCGCCAGCGCGAAGGTTTTATGCAGTGACTCCACGCCATATTCGCGGGTGAATTCAAAATGAGGGATCGCGCCAACCACGTCAGCACCAAGTTTTAACGCCTCCTCCAACAGGGCTTCTCCGTTCGGGTACGACATGATCCCTTCCTGCGGAAACGCCACGATTTGCAGCGTCACCCACGGCGCGACTTCGGCTTTGACTTCCAGCATGGCGTTCAGCGCGGTGAACGTCGGATCCGAAACATCCACGTGGGTACGCACGTGTTGAATTCCGTTGGCAATTTGCCATTTCAGCGTCTGCCAGGCGCGCTGTTTAACATCTTCATGAGTCAGTTGAGCCTTGCGTTCAGCCCAGCGCTCTATACCTTCAAACAGCGTACCGGACTGATTCCATGTAGGCTGACCTGCGGTTTGGGTGGTATCAAGGTGAATATGTGGCTCAATAAAAGGGGGGATTGCCAGCCCACCTTCGGCGTCGAGAATATGTTCTCCCCGCTCAATGTTTTGCGGCTGTAGGATGATTTGACGGACGACGCCATCTTCAATATCGATCTGCCATAACCCTTTACGGTCAGGCATCCGTACGTTCTTAATGGTATGCAAAGGGGTTTTCGGCACTGTTTACCTCATCAGATAAAATGAATTCCTTTGCAAACAATAGCTGAAACAGTTCACAAGTCGACTCATCACACAATCCCCTCACCCTACATTCGCTATTCTTGCAAAAATATCATCTCTAATTTAAGGATTTTTATGCGCCAAAGGATCATTGTTTGTCCATTAATTGAGTATCAAGGCACTTATCTGCTATGCAAAATGGCGGCACATAAAGGCGTATTCCCTGGCCAATGGGCGCTGTCTGGAGGCGGCGTTGAGAATGGTGAAAACATTGAAGAAGCGCTGCGGCGTGAGATACGCGAAGAGTTAGGCGAAACACTCGAACTGGAAAGAATTGAACCCTGGACTTTCAGAGATGACGTAAGAGTGAAAACCTATGAGGACGGCTCAAAAGAGGAAATCTATATGATTTATTTGCTCTTTAACTGTTGGGCAAAAAACGACCACATTGTCATCAGCGACGAATTCGAAAGCTATGCGTGGGTACATCCCGACGAGTTTGCGAGCTATGATTTGAATGAGGCGACTAAAATCACCCTGAAACAGCGGGGCTTGCTGTAGGCCTCTACAAACTCATTTAAAATCGCCAGCTTAGCTAAAAAATCATATAAATCAGCCAAATACCACCTTCGGAGTATATTGGAGGCATCTTGATTTGTATCAAGATGCCTGGTTTCACGCGCGCTATGTTGAGCCGATAGAAATCAATATTGAGGCAAACATGAGCAAAGTCAGACTCGCGATTATTGGTAACGGCATGGTCGGCCATCGTTTTATCGAAGATTTACTGGATAAAGCTGAACCGGGTCAGTTCGATATCACCGTATTTTGTGAAGAGCCGCGTGTGGCCTATGACCGCGTTCATCTTTCCTCCTATTTCTCGCACCATACAGCGGAAGAGCTGTCGCTGGTCCGCGAAGGTTTCTACGAGAGACACGGCGTCAAGGTGTTGATCGGCGAACGCGCCATCACGCTAAACCGTGAAGAAAAAGTTATTCACTCCAGCAGCGGCCGTACGCTCTATTATGACAAACTGATCATCGCCACCGGCTCCTATCCGTGGGTACCGCCGATCGCCGGCTCTGACGGCCAGGATTGCTTTGTTTACCGCACCATCGAAGATTTGCACGCTATCGAAGCCTGCGCCCGCCGCAGCAAACGTGGAGCGGTAGTAGGAGGTGGCCTGCTTGGCCTTGAAGCCGCCGGTGCCCTAAAGAATCTCGGCGTTGAAACCCACGTTATTGAATTTGCACCGGGCCTGATGACCGAACAACTCGACGTAATGGGCGGCAACCAGCTACGTCAGAAAATCGAAAGCATGGGCGTGCAGGTTCACACCGCTAAAAATACCAAACAGATCCTTCAGGGCGGCGACCGCGCGCGTAAAACCATGGCATTCGCCGACGGTAGCTCGCTGGAAGTAGACTTTATCGTGTTCTCCACCGGTATCCGTCCGCAGGACAAACTGGCGCGCCAGTGCGATCTGGACATCGCCCCGCGCGGCGGCATCGTGATCAACGACCAATGCCAGACCAGCGATCCCGACGTTTATGCCATCGGCGAATGTGCGTCATGGAACCAGCGCACTTTCGGCCTGGTGGCACCAGGCTACAAAATGGCGCAAGTCACCGCAGACCATCTGTTAGGCCGTGAAAATCGGTTCATCGGCGCGGATATGAGCGCCAAGCTGAAACTGCTGGGCGTTGACGTAGCCGGGATCGGCGATGCCCACGCCCGCACACCGGGTGCACGCAGCTATGTCTATCTCGACGAAAGCAAAGCACTGTACAAACGCCTGATTGTCAGTGAAAACAACAAAACGCTGCTCGGTGCCGTGTTGGTCGGCGACACCAGCGACTACGGCAATTTGCTGCAGCGGGTACTGAATAATATCGAACTGCCGGAGAACCCGGACGCGCTGATCCTTCCTGCGCATGCGGGCAGCGGCGGCGCAGTGATCGGCACCGATGCTCTGCCGGAAAGCGCACAAATCTGCTCCTGTTTTGACGTCACCAAAGGCGACATCATCAAAGCGGTTCAGGGCGGTTGCCACACCGTAGCAGCACTGAAATCCGTCACCAAAGCCGGTACCGGCTGCGGCGGCTGTATTCCGTTGGTCACTCAGGTTCTGAACGCTGAACTGAGCAAGCAAGGCATTGAGGTCAATCATCACCTTTGCGAACACTTCGCCTATTCGCGTCAGGAGCTGTACCACCTGATCCGTGTCGAAGGTATTAAATCCTACGACCAACTGCGGGCGAAATATGGCAAAGGCTACGGCTGCGAAGTGTGTAAACCGACCGTGGGCTCTCTGCTGGCTTCGTGCTGGAACGACTTCGTGCTCAAACCACAGCACGCACCATTGCAGGAAACCAATGACGCTTTCCTCGCCAATATACAAAAAGATGGCACCTACTCCGTCATTCCACGCTCAGCTGGCGGTGAGATCACCCCGCAGGGCTTGCAGGCGATTGGCGAAATTGCCGCTGAATATAATCTCTACACTAAGATCACCGGTTCACAGCGCATCGGCATGTTCGGCGCGCAAAAAGATGACTTGCCCGCTATCTGGCAAAAACTGATTAACGCCGGGTTCGAAACCGGCCAGGCCTACGCCAAAGCGCTGCGTATGGCGAAAACCTGCGTCGGTAGCACCTGGTGCCGCTTCGGCGTCGGCGACAGTCTTGGCTTTGGCATCAGCCTGGAAAACCGCTACAAGGGCATCCGCACGCCGCACAAAATGAAGTTTGGCGTTTCAGGCTGCACCCGTGAATGTTCGGAAGCGCAGGGCAAAGACGTGGGGATCATCGCCACCGAAAACGGCTGGAATCTGTACGTCTGTGGTAACGGCGGCATGAAACCGCGCCACGGCGACCTGCTGGCTGCGGATCTGAATAACGACCAGATCCTGCAATACCTAGACCGTTTCATGATGTTCTACATCCGCACCGCCGATAAGCTACAGCGTACCTCTGTATGGCTGGAAAGCCTGGAAGGCGGCATTGATTACCTGCGCAAAGTGATTGTCGACGACAAGCTCGGTCTTAACGATCAACTGGAAACCGAACTGGCGCGCCTGCGTGAATCCTCCGTCTGCGAATGGCAGGAAACACTCAACGATCCGGCAGCACAAACCCGCTTCACCCATTTCATCAACAGCCAACAGCGTGACCCTAACGTGCAGTTTGTGGATGAACGTCTGCAACACCGTCCGGCGCGTCCGGATGAACGTATTCCGGTAACTGTAGTAAATACCGATGAGGTAGCATTATGAGCCAGTGGCTAACACTTTGTTCCATCGACCAAATCGTGCCAGGCTGCGGCGTATGCGCTCTGGCAGGCGAGCATCAAGTGGCATTATTTCGGCCGTTCGTCGACGAGCAAATTTTTGCACTCTCGAATATTGATCCCTATGCACAGGCCAGCGTCTTGTCGCGTGGCATTATTGGCGAGCATCAGGGCGTACTATGGGTTGCCAGCCCGTTGAAAAAACAACATTTTCGACTGACTGACGGCCTGTGCCTGGAAGACGAGACTCACTCTATTGCGGCCTTTGCCACCCGCGTGAAAAACGGCAACGTACAAATTCATCTTTAGGAGCGCCAGCGCGATGGACTACTTCCCGTTGTTTTGCCAGTTACACAATAAAGCCTGTCTGCTGGTCGGCGCGGGTGAAGTTGCAGAGCGCAAAGCCCGATTGCTGCTTGACGCTGGGGCGAAACTCACGGTTAACGCCGTCAGTGTCACACCCCAGTTCGAGGTGTGGGCGGCAGAAGGGAAAGTGCAATTGCTGACCGGTTCTTTTTCACCGCAGCTGGTAGATGAGAAGTGGCTAGTGATCGCCGCGACCGATTCTGAGCAGGTGAATCTGGAGGTTAGCGCAGCCGCCGAATCTCGCCGGGTATTTTGCAATGTGGTTGACGCGCCGGAAAGCGCCAGCTTCATTATGCCGTCGATCATCGACCGCTCGCCACTGATGATTGCCGTCTCTTCGGGCGGTAATGCACCGGTTCTGGCACGGCTACTGCGCGAACGTCTTGAGGCCATTCTTCCGCAGCATCTGGGTAAACTGGCGCAGGTGGCAGGCGGATTGCGCGCGCGGGTCAAAACGCATTTCAGAGACATGTCCGAACGCCGCCGCTGGTGGGAAAAGCTGTTTAATCATCATCGTCTGGCGCAGTCGCTGGCAAATAATGACGACGCGCAAAGTGAGCAATATATCGAAGAACTGTTCCGCGAGCCGGTGGATAAACACGGCGAAGTGATTCTGGTCGGTGCCGGGCCGGGCGATGCCGGTTTACTCACACTTAAAGGTTTGCAGCAGATGCAGTTGGCCGATGTGGTGGTGTATGACCGGCTGGTATCTGAAGAGGTGCTGAATCTGGTACGCCGCGACGCTGAACGGATTTTCGTGGGCAAACGCGCCGGACATCACTGCGTACCACAGGAACACATCAACCAACTCCTGCTGGAACAGGCGCAGATGGGCAAACGCGTGGTGCGACTGAAAGGCGGCGACCCGTTTATTTTTGGCCGCGGTGGCGAAGAGCTGGAAGCGCTGAAAGCAGCGGGCATCGCGTTTTCCGTCGTGCCGGGTATTACTGCTGCATCAGGCTGTTCGGCCTACAGCGGCATTCCGCTAACGCACCGCGACCACGCACAAAGCGTGCGGCTGATCACCGGTCATGTGAGACAGGATGGCGAACTCGACTGGGCCTGTCTGGCCCAAGGCCAGCAGACATTAGTGTTTTATATGGGGTTGACGCAGGCCGCAGAAATTCAGCGCCGTTTGCTGGAAAACGGCCTGCCTGCCACCACGCCGGTAGCATTGGTAGAAAATGGCACCACGAAGCAGCAGCGGGTCATCACCGGCGAATTAATGCAGCTAGGGGAACTGGCTGGAAAAGCACAAAGCCCGAGCCTGATTATCATCGGTTCAGTGGTAAGCCTACGGGAGAAACTGAACTGGTTTGCCAGTCTTTAATAAATACAAAAGCAAAAGGCCAGCAAATCAACTGGCCTTTTGTGTCAAAACGTAGGTTTAACGCTTATGGCAGCGTCACAAAACCGATAGCCTCATAGACTTTCTTCAGCGTCATTTTAGCTCGGGCACTGGCCTTCTCAGCACCTTCACGCATGATTTGCTGCAGTAATGCCTCATCATTGCGAAAACGAGTGTAACGCTCCTGCAACTCAGTCAGCATACCGGCAACGGCTTCCGCTACCGCACCTTTCAGATGACCATACATCTGGCCTTCAAACTCGGCTTCCAACTCGGCAATGGTTTTACCGTTCACACCGGAAAGGATATCCAGCAGGTTTGATACACCGGCTTTGGTCGCGATGTCATAACGCACGACAGGCGGCTCTTCGGAGTCGGTCATGGCACGTTTGATTTTTTTGGTGACCGACTTCGGATCTTCCAGCAGGCCAATCACGTTATTACGGTTATCGTCTGACTTGGACATCTTCTTAGTCGGCTCTTGCAATGACATCACGCGCGCACCGGATTTCGGAATGAACGGTTCCGGCACAGTAAATACATTGCCGTAAAGCGCGTTAAAACGATTAGCTATGTCGCGGCTCAGCTCAAGATGCTGTTTCTGATCTTCACCGACCGGCACCTGGTTGGTCTGGTAAAGCAAGATATCTGCCGCCATCAGTACCGGATAATCAAACAGGCCAGCAGTGATACTGGAGTTCTCACTGTTGGAGTTTTCGTAACGTGATGATTTGTCTTTAAACTGTGTCATGCGACCCAGTTCACCGAAATAGGTATAACAGTTCAGCGCCCAGCTCAGCTGAGTATGTTCAGGAACGTGGGACTGCACAAAAATAGTACTTTTTTGCGGGTCAATGCCGCAAGCCAGATACAGTGCCAGAGTGTCGAGGGTGGCCTTACGCAGCTGCGCAGGATCCTGACGTACGGTTATGGCATGTAGATCAACGATGCAGTAAATGCACTCATAATCGTCCTGCAACTTAACCCACTGACGCAGCGCACCCATGTAGTTGCCAATGGTCAGTTCGCCGGAGGGCTGTGCACCACTAAATACGATGGGTTTACTCATTTTTATGCTTCCTGATCTTTTAAAGATAACAGCCCAAAAGTGGGCAAGAGGTCGGCGAAATGTTCAAGGACACGATCGGGCTTACTCAGCGCGATGCTTTCACCGTAATTGTAACCGTACGTCAAACCGACACAGCGACAACCCGCGGCCTGTGCCGCCTGAATATCATTGCGTGAATCACCGACAAAAACCAGTTCGCTGGCCCGCAAACCCAGCTTCGCCAGCATTAGGTACATCGGTGCCGGATGGGGTTTTTTCTGCACGACGTCATCGCCACCAATGACCATTGAAAAATATTCTTCAATATCGAGCGAATTCAGCAGCGGTGCGACAAAAGGTGTCGGCTTATTGGTGATTAATCCCATCGGCATGCGCTGCGCGTGCAGCGCGGCCAATGTTTCTTTCACCTGAGGATATAAACGGCTGCCACTTTCGGCGGTTTCAGCATAAAAGTGGTCAAACTTTTCACGTATTTTCTGGCAAAACTCTGGCGAAACATCGCCTTCTGCCCAGCGCACTGCCCGTTCAACCATCACATCCGCGCCATTGCCAATCCAGGTGCTGACACGTTCGATACCCGCCGCCGGTAAACCGAAGGATTTCAGCGCCATATCGACCGCATCCGTTAGGCCCGGAGCGCTATCGACCAGCGTTCCATCGAGATCAAAGGCAACCCCGAGCGGGTGCAGTGACTCAGCCATGAGAAACCTTCGCGAGTTCACTGCGCATTTGGTCAATTACCGTGCGGTAATCAGGCTGGTTAAAGATGGCAGAGCCAGCAACAAACATATCGGCGCCCGCTGCAGCAATCTCACCAATATTTTCAGCTTTGACGCCACCGTCAATTTCCAGACGAATGTCGTAACCGCTGTCATCGATCAGTTTGCGTACCTGACGCAGCTTATCGAGAGTACCGGGAATAAACGACTGCCCACCAAAGCCCGGGTTAACCGACATCAACAGGATCACATCGAGTTTATCCATCACATAATCTAGATAGCTCAGCGACGTTGCCGGATTAAACACCAGGCCGGCCTTGCAGCCGTGCTCTCTGATAAGTGAAATAGTACGATCAAGATGCTCAGAGGCTTCAGGATGGAAAGAGATATAGCTGGCACCCGCAGCGGCGAAATCTGGGATCAGACGATCGACCGGTTTGACCATCAAATGCACGTCAATCGGCGCGTTAATCCCGGCTTTTTGCAGATAATTGTGCAGCGACTGACACACCAGCGGTCCTATCGTCAGATTAGGCACGTAGTGGTTGTCCATTACGTCAAAGTGTACGATATCTCCACCAGCTTCCAATGCTTTAGCCGTGTCTTCACCCAAGCGGGCAAAGTCAGCCGACAGAATGGACGGGGCAATCAAAAACTTTTTCATCCGCTTCTCCAGACAAGAGGGTTACGAGCTGGCCCGCGCTATTTCGGGCAGATCAGCGATAGAGCGCTAAAAGTTCATTCACTTTAGTGCGTTGCGACACATTACTGCTGATAGTTCTGCGGGCCGTAACGCGGTGCAGCGTCGCTTGTGCATACCACTCAAGCGTCAGCGGTGTTTCATGGTTGGAGATCAGAACCGGTACATCATTCTCTGACGAGAGCTGATACGCCAGGCTGGCCAGGTTTCGCTGATCGTCCATGCTGAAGCTATTGGTGTGGTAGGCCGTGAAATTTGCCGTCGCCGACAACGGCGCATAGGGAGGATCACAATACACCACCGAGCCAGACTCCGCTTTCAACAGCGTTTGCTGGTAATGCTCGCAAACAAACGTTGCCTTCTGCGCTTTCTCGGCAAACCAGTAGAGTTCATTCTCAGGGAAATAGGGTTTTTTGTAGCGGCCAAACGGCACATTAAATGCCCCACTGAGATTATAACGACACAGGCCGTTGTAACAATGGCGGTTGAGATAGAGAAAAAGCACCGAGCGGCGGTAGATGTCACTGCTTTGATTAAACTCTTCTCTCAGGGCATAAAAACGCTCTGACTGATTGAATTCCGTGGAAAAGAACGCGCGGGCATCACGCACAAACTCATCGGTGCGCGTTTTTACTATGTCATAGAGATTTATCAGATCGCTGTTGATATCGGCCAGAATGTACGATTTATAATCAGTATTAAGAAATACCGATCCCGCACCAACAAAAGGCTCTATCAGACAATCTCCTGCTGGAAGATGACGTTTGATGTCATCAACCAACGGGTATTTGCCACCAGCCCATTTCAAAAAAGCGCGGTTTTTCTTCATGCCGTCAGTTAGCTACTTATACAATTAACAGCCGCGGATTGTACCCTGTTTTTAGACAGCAAATCGCGTTGAGAACAGATTCATTTTTTCAGGTCTTGCTGTACCTGATGTACAGGTTTAACCCACGGTTTCTTCGCCTGTACTTCAGCAGGTAAGCTGGAGATGGCATTTTTAGCTTCAGCCGATGAAGCATAGTTACCGCTCACCAACACAAACCACGGCTTGCCGTCACGCGATGTCTGATAAACCAGATAGTTTTTCAGACCCTGCTGCTTGGCAAACGCATTCAGGCTGTTGGACTGGGAAGCCCCACTCAGTTGCAGCGTAAAATGACCGCCCGGAGCCGATTTGATAGCACTACCAGAACCGGTTGCTGCACTGGCAGTCGCAACAGGTTTTGTTGTTTCTTTGGCCGGATGTGATGCCGCTGTCGCAGGCTTTGTCTGTACCGATTTTTTAGACTCATGGGCTGTTGCAGCAGCATGTGTTTTAGTCGGTTTGGTGTGCGCCGTTTGCTGAGGCGTACGTGTCGCGACTGGCGCCTTACCTTTCGCTGCACCGTCGACGGTGGCCGGTGCCGTAGGTAATGATGTCAAAGACTGCGTACCAGCGTTCACACCCTCTTGCACAGCGGCGTTAACCTGCCCTTGCTGCGAGGAAAGCGCATCAGACATGTCTCCAGGCAGATCAACACGCTCTTTTGACTGCGTATTGTCAGGCTGCGGCTGGGCATCCGTTGGTGTTGATGAAATAGGCGGCATGCCAACATTTTGTTGTACCTGCTGACCATTATTATTTGCCTGTGCAGTGTTTGTCTGTGCTTGGGCAGAAGGCTGTGCCGGAGCAGCAGCGTCATTGCCGGAACCGGACAAATTAATATCTTTAGGACCGTTGCTTGGCTGGTTATTGACTTCGTGCTGTGTCGGGGTTTTAAGAGCGGAACCGATACCGACGATCAGTAACAGCAGCACCAAAATGCCAACACCGATCATCAGATGTTGACGCGATACTGCAAGTTTCGGTGCAGAAGAAGCCGGCTTACGCGAACGCGGTGGACGGCGATCGCTGGTGTCTGGCTTAAGATCGTCTTCCGGTGTTAAATCATCCATCTAAAACCTCCAACCCGGCTAAAAACCTGCAAAAGCGGCTTTATGCGGAGCAACTATCCTGACTGATAAATATAACGCTTTGCTGGCAAAGGGTTAACCGATAAGACAAGGCTTGTGAGATAGCCCACAAACAGTCCTCTACCGGCAATCCTCAATCGATGCCAGCACCATTTCATGTGATACACCGGAGCGAACTTCTGACTGACCAATCGCTGTCGGTAATACCAGGCGCAGTTCGCCCGCCAGAACTTTCTTATCACGCATCATATGCGGCAAATAAGCCTCAGGAGACATTTCCTCAGGACCGGTGACCGGTAATCCGGCACGCAGAAGCAAATTTTTTACCCGGGCAACATCGTCCAAGCTGAACTGCCCTAAACGGTGCGCGGTGTAACAGGCCATCACCATTCCGGCAGCAACGGCTTCACCGTGCAACCAGTTGCCGTACCCCATTTCAGCTTCAATGGCGTGTCCGTAAGTATGGCCAAGATTGAGCAAAGCACGCATGCCGCTTTCGCGTTCATCGGCAGCTACCACCTCAGCCTTCAGCTCGCAGCAACGACGAATACAATATGCCAATGCGCTCATATCAAGCCACAGCAATGCATCAATATTGTCTTCAAGCCATACAAAGAAGTCGGCATCCAAAATAATGCCGTATTTTATAACCTCCGCCATGCCGGAAGACATCTCACGAGCGGGCAGAGTGCGCAGGCAATCGAGATCGACAACAACCGAAGCCGGTTGATAGAACGCACCGATCATATTTTTGCCAAGCGGATGGTTGACGGCAGTTTTGCCACCAACGGAGGAATCGACCTGAGATAACAGCGTGGTAGGTACCTGAATAAAGCGTACCCCACGCTGATAACTCGCAGCAGCAAAGCCGGTCAGATCGCCCACCACGCCACCGCCCAGGGCAATAAGCGTGGTATCACGACCATGAGGTTTTTCCAGCAACGCTGAGAAAACCTCATTAAGAACAGACAGGGATTTGTATTGTTCACCATCAGGCAGTATCACCTGATCAACACGAACGCCTGCATGCTCAAGGACTGAGCGAACTGAGTCCAGATAGAGAGGTGCCAGAGTCTGGTTTGTTACCAGCATGACCTGATCACCCGCCTTTACAGGCATAAAAGAAGCCGGATCGTGGAACAATCCGGCAGCAATCGTAATGGGGTAGCTACGCTCCCCTAACGTTACGGTAATCCTCTCCATTTCGCGCTCAGTGACCTTCTTAACTTACACCATTAGGCAATAACAGAATGCCAAAGATCAGTTACTTTCCAACATGTTAATGATTTGGTTGGCAACCACTTTGGCGCTTTGATCGTCAGTACGGATAGTAACATCCGCAATTTCTTCATACAGTGGATTGCGCTCTTTCGCCAGTGCTTCAAGCACTTCGCGTGGGGGGGCACTCACCTGTAATAATGGACGTTTTTTGTCGCGTTGTGTACGCGCCAATTGTTTTTCGATGGTAGTTTCAAGATAGACGACAACGCCGCGCGCTGACAAACGGTTACGGGTTTCACGTGATTTAACAGAACCCCCGCCGGTCGCCAGAACGATGCCTTGTTTTTCTGTGAGTTCGTTGATCACTTTTTCTTCGCGGTCGCGGAATCCATCTTCGCCTTCTAAATCAAATACCCAGCCCACATCAGCTCCAGTGCGTCGCTCAATTTCGTGATCGGAGTCAAAAAACTCCATATTGAGTTGCTGAGCTAACTGTCGACCAATAGTGCTTTTGCCGGCACCCATAGGCCCAACCAGAAAGATATTGCGTTTCTCTGCCATGTTTTTTGGTATTACTAAGACAATTCGTTGATGATAACCCGCCCCGCCAATCAAATTAGCGGCGGGACCTAAACTGAAACCTCATGAGCGGTAGTGCGAGATCAGAAAAAAATTATCTCAACACTCTTGGTAGTTTGGCAACCGAATAAATCGCATCGCGCGCCGCGGGAGGGAAAACATACGTTTTTATCGGCGTTTCAGCAGTCATTAAAAATCACGGTGCTCAATTCGGTAACACTTGTAAGCTAAATCGGCCGCAGCGTCAAACTCAGAAGCCTTTCGTGACACAAAAAGTTGCATAACCTCAACGCTATTCTGCCATTTTAGTCACGCTAATGCCCCGATTAACGGCGGCTTATTAAGGTCGGAGTGATAAAAATCACCAATTCACGGCGTTTCATGCTTTTTGACTGCTGTTTGAATAAAGATCCTACTATAGGCATGTCACCTAACACCGGCACTTTGTTTTCCGCGTTCTGATTATGGCGCTGAAAAATGCCGCCAAGCACGATGGTTTCTCCATCTTTGACGGTCACCTGCGTTTTTATTTCCTGTTTGTCGATAGCCAGTGCCTCACCTTCAGCCTGCTTAATAATACGGCCAGGCATGTTCTGGCTGATTTGCAGCGCCAGCGTGATATCACCGTTACGTTGAATTTTCGGCGTGACCTCCATTCCAAGCACGGCTTCTTTGAATTCAATCGATGTACTGCCGCTGGCACCGCTTGAAACCTGATAGGGAATTTCGGTCCCCTGTTTGATGCTGGCCGTTTGCATGTGGGCAGTCAGCAGGCGCGGGCTGGCAATGATATCCACCTGATCTTCCTGCTCCAGAGCCGTCAGTTCCAGATCCAGTATTTGCCCGCTGATGTGCGCCAAATTAAACCCCGCCGTCACTATCGGATTTTCCACCGGTAGCCCCATGCTGAAATTATTCATCCTGACCGATTTTGTGATCGGATTATCGCCACTAAACCCCCAACGCACACCAAGCGCGCGCAGGCTTTCACTGTTCATGGTGACAATGTGCGCAGCCAATTGTACCTGCTGTAAAGGTAAGTCCATCTCTTTTAGCCAAGGTGTGATGGTATCGAGCGCTTGTCGAGTATCGCGGATTAACAGCGTATTGGTACGAACATCGGCAGAAGCGTGCCCTTTGTCAGACAACAGCGAACCTTTCTGAGCATTCAGGCTGGCTGCCGTTTCGCTGGCATCAGCGTATTGCAAAGCCAGAGTGAGGCTGGTGAGTGGTCGCTGTAGTCGTTCACGTTCCCTCTCTTCTTTCTGCTGTTGCTGTTGAACGGCGAGAGCAACCTGTGGAAGGACCATTAGCACATTGCCTTGCTGCTGGTACGTCAGTTTCCCCATTTTTAGGATGATATCCATTGCCTGCTGCCATGGTACATCCGCCAGCCTGACGCTGAGTTTCCCTTCTACGCCCGGCGCAGTGACCAAATTCAACTGCTGATGATCGGCCAGAGCCAAGAGAATGACGGTCAGCGGTGTATCCTGAAACTCGAGGGTGACGGGCTTGAGCGCGCTATCCGGTGCTGCCGCCATAGCTGAACCCATCAGTAACAGATAGGCGAACACTACTGCGCGTCGCACCGCTCTTTTAGAGCTTTTCATCTTTCTTCCTTTCCATGGAGGGCAATTGGTAAAACGACGACTAACGCAACAGCGCCAGCGTATGTTGCTTGGCAGCACATAGCGGTTGCTGTAAATCGAACCTGACTTGCCTGGCTTCGACGGCCACCACCTGCCAACCAGATTGGGCATCTCGCCATCCCACCGAGGCGGGTAGCCAGCCAAGGCCCGGCCATAATATCCAGCCTCGTTGATGTACGGCATCGCCAATCACACCGCCGAGGATCACGTCCTTGAAGGCGTCACGGGTATGAGTACAAATCTCAATAGCCTGAGATGAGAAGGGATCCCGGCTCACCGCGTCAGCAGATGGAAGCGTTGTGGAGATCGGTGACGGTCGGCTATCTGTGGCTAAAGAGAACGTAATATTGAGGAGCGTCTTATCCACATGTAACCGCAGATTACTCAACACCGGCGCTGCCGGATCGTTGAGTAATCTGCGCAGCAGTTCCAGAAAGTCTTTGTAATCTGTCCGTAGTGTCAGGCTCCCCCGCTCACCCTTTTTATCCGTGCTTGCGGGTAGCGCATCGGGCAGGCCGGGTTGCCACTGAAGCAGCGACCCTGCTGACTGATGCAATGCCCCGGTGATTTTCTCCATCAACGTCGTATCTTCCGTTTTTACTGGGGCCAAAAGTGCCTGTTGACGTAACAATTCCGCCAGAGGTAGCTGTAACAATAAGCGGTGCTGTTGGTCTGAGACATTCTGCCGTAAGGTTTCAACGTGTTCCTGTCCCTGATGCTGCTCTTGTAAAGGAGCCTTTAGCATCAGGAAATAGAGCAACCAAACAAAACCAAAATATCCCGCGAGTAATACTGCATATTGCTGCCAACCTGGTCTCTCCGTAATTTGATTGAAGGCGCGTGCGAGCGCATTTCTCATCACAATATCCTTTATAAAATATCTGCCGATTCAGCAAGTTGTACTTGTACGCCAAAACGCCAGCTCTGGGCGGGCAGGCGATGAATGTCGAGCAACCGCACCTCACTGAACAGCCGGTCACCTTTCAAGGCCTGCGCGAATGCGATGATCTCAGGATAAACCCTACTTTCTCCACGCAGTTGAATACGCCCGTTGGGTTGCCCAATAAGCTCCGTCAACCACACACTGTCAGGAATACTCGCACCGATAGAGACCAGCATGACAAGATAACTCTGACTTTTTATCCTGCGCTGTTCATGCTCTGTAGCTGCCTTTTGCAGCGCCTGTAATTTCAACGTTGCATCACTGACTTTTTTAAGCTGTACGGCTAATCGCGTCTGGCCGTCGCTTAGCGTGTTGACGTCGTTCTGTTGTACTTGCACTGCGTGCTGTGTGATCCCCAGCCACAGTGACATCAACACCAGCGTCAGCGTCAGGAACAACACAAGATGTCGCAGCCACACGCGTTGTCTGTGGCATTGTTGGATACTTCGCCATGGCAGCAGATTAACGTACAGCATCAGCGGTCCTCCGGGCGCAGAGCTAATCCAGTAGCAAGAGCAAAAGCACCCGGGTTAGCTGGCAGAGGCGGCGAGAGTTGCCCTATCGCCGCTAAAGGGGACCAGGCGAGCATGCCTGCGGGTAATGCCTCGGTATTCGCGCTACTGAACAGGCAATGTTCGTCGCAAAGCTTTGCCGCCCGATATTGCTCACGAGCACGCAGCGCAAGTTGCGTAATATCACGGATTTCCTCCTCATCGAATATGCCGAATTGAAAAGGGAGTCCATGGGGGGCAGCCCACAGCCAGGCATCATCCAACCGGTGTAATAGAAGTTTTTCAGCACTGGCACCGGCGGCACTCGCCGCAAGCTGCAGCGCACAGGGCGCAAGCTCAAACACCTCGGGAAAGAGTCGCGACTGCGCCAGAAAGTGCTGCCACTGCTGGATCTCTTGTTGTCTGGCCGCGGTAACAATAATATTTTTGTCGCCGCAGGGATCTGTCCGGTAGTCCATCACCAGTTGTTCAACGCTTAGCGGGAACTGTCGGGCGGCGCTGGCTAGAATGAAGGCGCTGCGTGCGGAGCCGCTTAGCCTGGCATCCAGCGGGGAAAGCAGGTGTTGCATGACGCGCTGAGCGGGAAGAGAAACTCGCAGTGATATCTTGGCTGGTAAGGTATTGCGCCAAACCGATAAAATAGCGGTAAGCGGCGCGCTCTCATGTAATATTCCCCCGCGCAGCGTGAGGGACGGTAAAGGGTGGTGCCACCATTGCCGTAATTGCCAACCGTGACGGCGCCGCTGAACCGCAATCGCCCGGGCAAAACCAGCTTGAATATCCAAGCCTACCTGCCATGCTTGTAGTCGCATTTTCGCCCAATCTCCATATCGTCAAGTTAATAAAAGTACGTATCCATGTCGTAGGCTTGCCTTTATACTACCGCGCGGTTGTTTATAAACTGCCCAATTGACACTAAATGGGAAATCTCAGGTGAAGTTCGTAAAGTATTTTTTGATTCTTGCACTATGTTGCATTTTGCTGGGAGCAGCCTCGATATTTGGTTTGTACAAATACATCGAACCGCAGCTACCCGATGTCGCCACGCTCAAAGACGTGCGCTTGCAAACACCGATGCAGGTTTACAGTGCTGAAGGCGATTTGATCGCCCAATACGGTGAAAAACGCCGTATACCCCTCAAGCTTGGCCAAATTCCGCCGGAGATGGTGCATGCATTCATTGCAACCGAAGACAGCCGTTTTTATGAACATCACGGCATTGACCCGATCGGTATTTTTCGTGCAGCTTCCGTAGCGCTGGTTTCCGGACATGCTTCTCAGGGTGCCAGTACCATCACTCAACAGTTGGCACGTAACTTTTTCCTTAGTCCGGAACGTACGCTGACGCGTAAGATCAAAGAAGCATTTCTGGCTATCCGCATCGAACAGATGATGACCAAAAATGAGATCCTTGAGCTGTATCTGAATAAGATCTATCTCGGCTACCGTGCTTATGGCGTGGGTGCTGCAGCACAAGTTTATTTCGGGAAGGATGTCAGCCAGCTTACACTCAGCGAAATTGCAGTCATTGCAGGATTGCCGAAGGCGCCATCAACGTTCAACCCGCTCTACTCTCACGACCGCTCACTGGCGCGTCGCAACACCGTGTTGTCCCGCATGCTTGATGAAAAATACATCACGCAGGAACAGTACAATGCAGCACGTGCTGAGCCATTGATCGCTAACTACCATGCGCCACATATCGAGTTTTCGGCACCGTATCTGACTGAAATGGTGCGTCAGGATATGGTGAAACGTTATGGCGATAACGCCTATAACGACGGTTACATGGTCTACACCACCATTACCAAGAAAACCCAGCTAGCGGCTCAGGAAGCCCTGCGCACCAACGTGCTGAACTACGATATGCGCCACGGCTACCGTGGCCCGTCTAATCAGCTTTGGAAAGTGGGTGAAACGCCTTGGGATGAGAACAAGATTGTTCAGTCACTGAAAACTCTGCCGGTTTACGGCCCGCTCTTCCCTGCCGTTGTGACACAAATTGACGGTGATCAGGCCACGGTGACCATGGCAAACCGTGCGGTAATTTCATTACCGTTTAGCGGTATGCGTTGGGCACGTCCTTATCGTTCAGACAACAGCCAAGGGCCAACGCCGAAGAAAGTCTCTGACGTGGTTCAGCCGGGGCAGCAGATCTGGGTACGCAAATCCGGCGACGTATGGTGGCTGGCGCAGGTTCCTGATGTGAACTCTGCCATTGTTTCCCTCAATCCGAATGACGGTGCCGTTGAAGCGCTGGTCGGTGGCTTTGACTTCAACCAAAGTAAATTTAACCGCGCAACACAGGCACTGCGTCAGCTCGGTTCGAACATCAAACCGTTCCTGTATACCGCGGCTATGGACAAAGGCCTGACGCTCGCGACGATCCTCAATGACATGCCAATTACTCGTTGGGATGCCGGTGCAGGTCAAGACTGGCGTCCGAAAAACTCACCACCAACCTATGACGGCCCAATCAGCTTGCGCCAAGGTCTCGGTGAGTCAAAGAACGTTGTCATGGTGCGTGCGATGCGTGCGATGGGTGTCGATTACGCGGCAGAATATCTACTGCGCTTTGGCTTCCCAGCAGCCAACATTGTTCACTCTGAATCGCTGGCGTTGGGTTCAGCTTCCTTCACACCGTTACAGGTGGTTCGTGGCTATGCTGCGCTGACTAACGGTGGCTATCTGATCGACCCTTACTTCATCACCAAAATTGTTAATGAGTCAGGTGAGGTTCAGTTTGAAGCTAAACCGAAAATTGCCTGCCGGACCTGTAACATTCCAGTGATTTATGGTGATTCGCAAAAATCAGCGGTGCTCTCAGATGACAACGTTGAGAACGTTGCCGTTTCCAGCGAAGGCAATAACAACAACAGCGTGCCTATGCCGCAGCTTGAGCAGGTTCCTGCGGGTCAAACCCAGCAAGTCGGCGAGCAGCAGTACGCACCGCATGTGATCAGCGCTCCGCTGTCGTTCCTCATCAGCGATGCACTGAATACCAACGTCTTTGGTCAACCAGGCTGGATGGGTACAGGCTGGCGCGCAGGCCGCGACCTGAAGCGTCATGACATCGGCGGCAAAACCGGTACCACCAATAGCTCGAAAGACGCGTGGTTCTCAGGCTATGGCCCTGATGTGGTGACTTCGGTATGGATTGGTTTTGACGATCACCGTCGCGATCTCGGCCGTTCAACGGCATCAGGCGTTATTCCTGACCAGATTTCAGGTGCCGAAGGTGGAGCCAAGAGTGCTCAGCCGGCCTGGGATGACTACATGAAAGCAGTGCTGGATGGCGTGCCTGAGCAGAAGCGAACTCCACCACCGGGTATTGTGACGGTGAATGTCGATAAGCAAACCGGCAAGCTTTCTGATGGTGGTGGCCACCCTGAGTATTTCATCGATGGCACTCAACCGACTGAACATGCCGTTCACGAAGTGGGTACGACACTGATGGATAACGGTCAGGCTCGCGAGCTGTTCTAATGTGTTAAACGCGGCTCTAATGTATTAAAAAACAGCAAAAAAGCCGGTCATGCATTACGCAGACCGGCTTTTTTATGGAGAAAATTTCCGTGCTTTTAACCAACCTCACCCACTACAGCGAACTGCGCATCAGAAAGTCTCGGGCGAGGAACAATGCGCTGACATTTCTGGCTTCGTTGAAATCCGGCTCGTTCAGCAGTTCCATCATGCGGGCAATCGGCCAACGGGTTTGCGGTAGTGGTTCAGGCTCATCCCCTTCCAGGCTTTGGGGATACAGACCCTTGGCGATGACAATATTCATGCGGCTGGAGAAGTACGACGGTGCCATAGTCAGCTGCGCCAGAAAATCAAAGTGCTGTGCCCCGTAGCCCACCTCTTCCATTAATTCTCGATTTGCAGCCTGAAGTACGCTTTCGCCCGGATCAATCAGCCCTTTCGGAAAACCCAGCTCATAGCTCTCAATGCCCACGGCATATTCTTGGATCAGCAGCAGGTCATCCCCAATAACAGGGACGATCAGCACGGCTTCACGATTAGACGGGCGCATGCGCTCATACACGCGCTGTACACCGTTACTAAAAGTGAGATCAACGGATTCAATGGTGAACAAGCGTGAACTTGCTACCGTTTCTACTTTCTGGATCTCAGGTTTTTGCAGGTGCTTATCCATGGTTTCCCCAATTTATTGTTCACCTGATATCGGTGTCGCAATGGGTTTCAGTTGATTGTCACTTGAAGACATTGTGCGTTAGTGCGAACCTTTATCGCAATATTTGTGCGACATAAATTCAGTATCATTAGCAACAGTCAGGGAATTTCTGAACGTGGTTCTCCACCAGCGTCCCAAATCGGATAAAACCTTTAACAAAAAGCGGGGCGCAAAAAAATAGGATTTTACCGATATCCGGCGCGCTGTGATTATTGTTATGATCAAAAATGGCTATTTTGGCAAAACAAGTAAGCTGCAAGGGAAGTAACGGTTTATCAACATGTATTTCCAACGCGTCGACATCAGTCATCTTAGACAGGGGATCGGATGAGCACAGTAGTCGTTACACTTTTTTTATTGTGTATCACCGTCATTGCCGCAGGGATGTTCCTTTGGTTTATTGTACGACGCCGTAACACAACCCCTTACAGCGTTCATTTTGCCAAACCCAATCAACGCAAGCTGACGCAGCAAGAGCGCGATGCCGTTGAACAATATCTTCGTCAGAATGAAAAACTGAGCCAAACACCCATTACCCATCGCAGTGATCTGCTGGCCCTGCGCGATAAGCTCACACTGACCGGCAAAAGCGAAAATGTTTACACCATTACCCTTGCCATCACCCGCTATGGCGTTGCCAGTGAAGATCCCAATAAATGGCGCTATTTCCTCGACACGACTGAGATCCATCTTCCCCCATTTTGGGAGCAGCACATTGCTCATGAAAACCACGTTGAATTGATCAGAACCCAGACCGTGCCGCTGGTAATTTCGCTCAATGGTCACTCTTTGGTCGATCATATTTATGAGCGATCCTCACCCGCGCCCTCAGTCATATCAGCACCGCCTCAGAATGCTTCGATTCGCCACGAAGAAAGCGAACACATTCAGTTGGTAAAAGTCCGTTATGAGACCAGTGAAGAGCACGCTCTAACCCGCTCCAACGGTGTGCGTGAAGCGCTGGCAGTATCTGCGGTGATGCTTCTGCTATTTATCACGCTGGTGGGTCCGCCGGTCATTCTTCCATGGACCTTGGCGATAGCAGCCTTACTGCTCGTGTGGGTCGGCTGGCGTTTACTGGCTGAATGGCTGGGCAAAAACCGTAAAGAGATCCACTCCCTGCGTGGGCAGCCCAAACGCTGGGGCCTGTTTGGTGAATCAAAACAGGGCGATATCAGCAATATTTCATTAGGCACTGTCGATCTGGTTTATCCGCCACACTGGCAACCTTATATCGGGCGGGATTTAGGGCAACCGACCGACGTGGAACTCTACATGAACAGCCACGTGATCCGTCAGGGAGCTTATCTCTCACTGCATGACGAAGTTAAAAACTTCCCGTTGCAGCAGTGGGGAAAGAATCTGGTTCTGGTGGCCAGTTCATTATTGCTCCTGATACTGCTACTGATTTATGTCCCTCTTGCGCTTCCGCTGAAACTCAGCGTAGCTTGGTTACAGGGCGCGCAAAGCACGCAGGTCAACAGCGTACAGGCGCTGGAGAAAATCTCGTTACGCGTTGGTGATACGCTGAAAGTACAAGGCGCCGGCATGTGTTACGTTCCGCCGGAAAATGCGCCAACGGCAACAGGTGGGTTTATGCCATTTGACTGCTCGGGTATCTACTGGAATGAAGCTCCCCCACTTCCTATGCCGGAATCGGAATTGATTGATGCCGCCACGTCGCTGCTGTCCACGGTGAATACTCAGTTGCATCCGAAAGACAGCACCGAACAAAATATCAACCCTCAGCTCGCCACCGCCATTGAGAAGTCAGGGATGATTTTGCTGGATGACTTTTCTGATATTGTTCTGAAAACCCAGGCGCTTTGCAGTACCAGCGATGGCTGCGTCAGACTGAAAAATGCGCTGGTTAATCTGGGTAATGCTGATAACTGGACGACGTTAGTAAAACGCGCAAGATCTGGCACGCTGAAAGGCATGAATGTGCTGTTGCGACCCGTCAGTGCACAGTCACTTAGCGAACTGGTCAACACTGCTACTGCTTCCTTCTTCGCCCATGAAACCCGTCGTGCGGCAGAAGCACTGAACAGCCCACCACCGGGCGGCTTCCTCATCACCAATGACGAAGGTAAACAGCTGGTAAACCAGCCGATTCCACCGGTTTCGTTGTATGCCTATAACCCGCTTGGTCAGTGGAAACAGCTACAGAATTTATCCTCGACGCTGCTACACACCCCATTCAATGCTCAGGGCGTGATCACCAGCATCAGTGTCGATGCAAACGGAACTCAGCATATTTCGCTGCATAGCGAGCCGGATATCTCTACGCTGTGGCGTTATCTTGGTACTAGCCTGCTGCTGTTGCTGCTGACGGGCTGTCTGCTGATCAATAGCGTTCTGCTGGTGAAACGCAGGTTGAAAGATAAGCACCGCATGAACAATATTCAGAATTACTATAATGGCTGCTTCAATTCGATACTGGTCACTATCCCGGTTCGCAATCTTGGCTGATGGCTTTCTGTGTCATCAGCCCCTGTGCTACTCTGAAGCCCTTCCCTGCTATTGAACACTCGCTCCCTGCGGTGGTTATCTGCTGCCAGCAAGCGGGCGAGATGGAGCCTGCATGTCCCCAGATTTCGACTGGAACACTATTGATACCGTGCTGCTTGATATGGACGGCACATTGCTAGATTTGGCCTTTGACAGCCAGTTCTGGTTGCAAGACGTGCCGCTGGCACTGAGCCGACAACGTGCTATCGCCTTTGAGGAAGCGCGGCAGTATATCCATGCTGAATATCTTGCAGTCCAGCACACCATGAATTGGTATTGCTTCGATTACTGGAGCCAGAAGCTGGATCTCGATATCTATCAGATGACGACAGATATTGGCAGTAACGCCAGACTGCGCGACGACACCCTGCCATTTTTGCAGCAACTACGTGACAGCGGCCGTGAAGTTATTTTGCTGACTAATGCGCATCCGCACAGTCTGGCGGTAAAATGTCAGCACACTGGTTTGGATCAACACCTTGATTTATTACTTTCTACCCATACATTTGGTTATCCAAAGGAAGATCAGCGTTTGTGGGCAGCAGTTCAACAGCAAACCGGTTTTAACCCGGAGCATACCCTGTTTGTCGATGACGGTGAGCCTATCCTCAATGCGGCAAAAACCTTTGGTATCCGCTATTGTCTGGGTATAGAAAATCCGGACTCTACCCTCGCGGACAAGTCATTTATCGCGCATCCGTCGATTAACGATTACCGCAGCCTGATACCTTCGATTCATCCGTTAACAGGCAGGGTCGCGTGATCATCGCTCACTTCGGGAAAGACGTATGAAGGGTAAAACAACAGAAGATGACAACGCAGTTCGCCTCGACAAATGGTTGTGGGCGGCGCGTTTTTACAAAACCCGCGCGCTGGCGCGGGAGATGGTTGATGGCGGCAAAGTGCATTACAACGGTCAGCGTAGTAAACCCAGCAAGCTGATGGAAATGAACGCCGAAATCACTCTGCGTCAGGGAAATGACGAAAGAACGGTTATGGTGCTGGCTTTAACCACACAGCGCCGCACTGCGGAAGAAGCACAAAAGCTCTATCAGGAAACCGAGGCAAGCGTCGCCAAACGGGAGAAAGTCGCCCTGGCACGCAAAATGAACGCCATGCCTCACCCGGATCGGCGTCCGGATAAAAAAGAACGCCGCGATCTGATCAAATTTAAAAATGGCGACATGGAATAACCTGCGCCTTAAGAGAGAACTTATGTCTAATCACGACCAATTACACCGCTACCTGTTCACTCATCACGCCGTACGCGGTGAACTGGTTTCGCTCAGCGAGACATTCCAACAGATCGTTGCTGGCCATGATTACCCAGCTGAAGTCCGTACCCTGCTCGGAGAGATGCTGGTAGCAACCAGCCTGCTGACCGCTACTCTAAAATTCGATGGTGATATCACCGTTCAGCTGCAGGGCGATGGCCCGCTGAAACTGGCGGTGATTAACGGTAATAACCAGCAGGAAATGCGCGGCGTCGCGCGTCTGCAAGGGGAAATTGCCACAGATAGCACATTGCGGCAGATGATCGGCAGCGGCTACATGGTGATCACCATCTCTCCGACTGAAGGCGAGCGCTATCAGGGCGTAGTAGGCCTGGAAGGGGAAACCCTGGCTGAATGCCTGGAAAACTATTTCATGCAGTCAGAGCAGTTGCCAACGCGCATTTTCATTCGTACCGGCATGTCTGAAGGCAAACCGGCTGCGGGTGGACTGCTGCTGCAGGTCCTTCCGGCACAGGACACTGACCCGGAAGAGTTCAGCCATCTGTCTCAGCTGACCCACACCATCAAAGCCGACGAACTGTTCAGCCTGCCGGCCAATGAAGTGCTGTATCGCCTGTACCATCAGGAGGAAGTCACCCTGTATGAACCGCAGGATGTCTGTTTCCGCTGCACCTGTTCGCGAGACCGTTGCGCTGATGTGCTGATGACGCTGCCAGGCGAAGAAGTGCTAGAAATGCTGGAAGAAGACGGCAAAATCGAGATGCATTGCGACTACTGCGGCAGCGATTATGTCTTTGACGCCATGGACATGGCGACACTCAAAGCCAGCGGTAGCCTGCCAGAGGCAGACGGTTCGATACACTAGCGCCATTAACTCCACATAAAACGGAGCAATATCTGATATTGCTCCGGCTTCATTAAAGCCGTTTTCTTCCGTTACACCATTCCCGTGCACTGTCTCGCAGAATCACTAAAAACCCCGTCACTGATGCCATTCTTTGATAGCTATCGCGGATAAAACCCCATAAAACCCTACAATTATAGTCAATTTAATCATAGCGGCTAACTGGCCGTTCAGGTTTGAACATTCGATTGAGGAGCAGGGATATGCCAACACGCCATCTCACCAAAAAAACGCTGGCTACTTATGGTATCAACGACACGAGCGACATCATCTACAACCCGGATTATGGTTTACTTTTCAAAGAGGAAACAGCACCGGGCCTTGAGGGTTTTGAGCGCGGCCAGATCACCGAACTGGGTGCGATCAATGTAGATACCGGTATTTTCACCGGCCGCTCGCCGAAAGATAAATACATCGTGCGCGATGATACCACCCGCGACACCGTCTGGTGGGCCGATCAGGGCAAAGGGAAAAATGACAACCACCCGCTGACGCAAGAAGTATGGAGTGCGCTGAAATCCCTGGTTACCGAGCAACTCTCCGGCAAACGATTGTTCATCATTGATGCATTTTGTGGCGCAAACCCCGACTCACGTCTGAAAGTCCGATTCATTACCGAAGTTGCCTGGCAGGCCCATTTCGTCAAAAACATGTTCATCCGTCCAAGCGAGGTCGAACTCGAAAACTTCGAGCCCGATTTTATCGTGATGAACGGCGCGAAATGCACCAATCCGAACTGGCAGCAACAGGGGTTGAACTCCGAGAATTTTGTTGCGTTCAATCTTACTGAACGCATTCAGTTGATCGGCGGCACCTGGTACGGCGGGGAGATGAAGAAAGGAATGTTCTCGGTAATGAACTATCTGTTACCGCTCAAAGGCATTGCCTCAATGCACTGCTCAGCTAACGTCGGCGAAAAGGGCGACGTGGCTATTTTCTTCGGATTGTCCGGCACCGGTAAAACCACGCTCTCCACTGACCCTAAACGTAAGTTGATTGGCGATGACGAACATGGCTGGGATGATGACGGTGTATTCAATTTCGAAGGCGGCTGTTACGCCAAAACCATCAAACTGAGTAAAGAAGCCGAACCGGACATTTACGGGGCTATCGTCCGTGACGCTCTGCTGGAAAATGTTGCGGTCAACGCAGACGGTAAAATCGACTTTGACGACAACGCCAAAACCGAAAACACCCGCGTCTCTTACCCGATTTATCACATTCACAATATCGTTAAACCGGTATCGAAGGCGGGCCACGCCACCAAAGTGATCTTCCTGACCGCCGATGCCTTTGGTGTTCTTCCGCCCGTCTCCCGTCTTACCGCCGACCAGACGCAATACCACTTCCTGTCCGGCTTCACCGCCAAACTGGCAGGCACAGAGCGCGGCGTTACAGAACCGACGCCAACCTTCTCGGCCTGCTTCGGCGCGGCATTCCTGTTGCTGCACCCAACCCAGTATGCCGAAGTGCTGGTCAAGCGCATGCAGGCCGCGGGTGCACAAGCTTATCTGGTGAACACCGGCTGGAACGGTACCGGCAAGCGTATTTCAATTCAGAACACCCGTGCAATCATCGACGCCATTCTTAACGGAAAAATTGATGAGGCAGAAACCTTTACCCTGCCGGTGTTTAACCTCGCGGTACCGACTGAGTTACCGGGCGTAGACACCCATATTCTTGACCCGCGTAACACCTACGCCAGTCGTGAACAGTGGGAGGAGAAGGCGCATGATCTTGCGCAGCGGTTTGTGACTAATTTTGATAAATATACAGATACAGAGGCAGGAGCTAAGTTGGTCAAAGCAGGACCTAAGCTTTAAAAAGCTTAAGTGAATTTTTTTAATTTCAAATTCAAGATCGTGGGCTCCGGCCCACTTTCCGCTTGAAGTCTTCAAATCTTTAAATTCAAAATCAAAATCAAAACCTTGGGTTGCCACCCAAACCGGCCCAAAAGGAGGCATAAACGTGCCTCCTTTTGGAACTCCTGCGTTTTTTAAAAACAGCAGCTGCGCAGATTAGGGTGGTCGTGTTTCAGGCACTTCCGTTATAGCCGCAAAATGTCATCGCTCCGCGATTCCCTGCTGCGGGCTTGAGCCAACGGTAAAGATGTTGTCTCGCCACCGACTTGCCGATGACATTTTGAACGCGGCCGAGGTTTTTCTAAATTCAAATTCAAAACCTACACGGCATTGGCCTTTTGAATGTACTTGTGGCTTTCTAAATTCAAAACCAGACCCGCTTTTTATCTTTTAAAAATGTCGAGGCCGCATTCAAAAATGGCGCTGAGCCAGAGGTGGAAAACCGCGTGTCTTTTTACGCGGGTTGGAACCCGCAGCGAAGGTACTGCCTAAGCAGCGGCATTTTGCGGCTATCTTCATGGCACCTGAAACACGGCCATTGTGACCCGCGCAGTTGCTGTTTTTAAAAAAGCCCGGGGTCTTGGGGCGGCGGCGATTGGCCGCCCCAAGTCGGTGTGGGCCGACGCCCACGACCTTGAAGTTGAAGTTGAATTTAAAAGATTAAAAGGGGCATACGCCCCCTAAATCAAACGGTTTTTTGCGGAAGGGCTGACGCCACAGCCTTCTCCACCGGTAAGGGTAAATAGGCCCGAATTCGTAATCCTCCCCGAGGACTCGCCCCAATATCGAGAGAACCCGCATGGGCATCAATGATACGCTGAACTATCGCCAGACCCAGTCCCGTACCGCTGGTTGTCCGGGCACTATCGCCACGAACAAAGGGTTGGAACAGGTGCTTAAGTTGGCTTTGTTCTATACCAGGACCATCGTCTTCCACCTGGAACCAGCCGCGTTGTAACTCTTTACCACTGCTAACTTTAATCCAGCCATTGCCATAGCGGGCGGCGTTCACCACCATATTAGCGACGGCGCGTTTGATTGAGAGCGGATGCACATTAACCAGCACCTCGCCGTCGGTCAGGTCACTTTCAATTTCACGCTCATACCCGCTCTCTGCGGCAATGACTTCGCCGAGGATAGAATTCAGATCACACTCTTCTGTCTGTAATTCCTGACCCGTTCGCAGATAATCGATGAATTGCTCGATGATGGCATTGCACTCTTCGATGTCCTTATTAATGGACTCCGAGAGGTAACCATCAGCGTCACTCATCATCTCCGTCGCTAATCGAATGCGGGTCAGCGGTGTACGCAAATCGTGGCTGACACCCGCCATCAGCAGGGTTCGGTCATCAGCAAGCTGTTTGACACCCGCAGCCATCTGATTAAATGCCCGCGTGACTGAGCGCACTTCCGAAGCACCGTACTCTCGCAGCGGTGGCGGAATTATCCCCTTCCCAACCTGCAAAGCGGCATGTTCGAGTTCAACCAGAGGGCGGTTCTGAATACGGATAAATAGCCACGCGCCGCCGATCGCCAACAACATGATCGCCAGCGTATAGCGGAACAATGGGGAGAAATCGCCCTGATGGATTTCAGTCAGCGGAACGCGAACCCAGATGTCTGGCGACAACCAGGTTTTAAGCCACACCACCGGGGTATTTTTATTTACTTCAACGCGAACATCGGTGGGACCACCGAGTTGCTGCGCCATTTGCTCACTGAGAAATTCGTAATGCTGCGCCCAGCGTAAGCCGCTCTCTTCCGCCGCAGAATTGGTGTACAGAGAGATACCCAGTTCGCGATAAATTTCGCGACGGAACGCCGGAGGCACGGCAAGCAGAGTGCCATCCTCAAGTTGCAACTGGTCGGTCATTAGCATACGGACTTCGTAAGCCAACACCTTATTGAACTGTTGCAGACTGGGCAGGATGGCAAAGTTCAGCACTACCAGATAGGTCGTCACCAGGCTGACAAACAGCAAGGTGACGATCAACAGCAATGTTCGTGCAAACGAGCTACGCGGTGAAAAGCGTATTCGTCTCATGCCTTAGTGCCGTCCGGCACAAAGACATAACCCAAACCCCAGACGGTCTGGATATAACGTGGATGTGCCGGATCTTCTTCCACCATGCGACGCAGGCGTGAAATCTGCACGTCAATGGAACGCTCCATAGCACTGTATTCACGGCCACGCGCCAGATTCATGAGCTTATCGCGAGACAGTGGTTCACGTGGGTGGCTCACTAGCGCCTTCAGCACAGCAAATTCACCGCTGGTCAGAGGCATAGGTTCATCTTCACGGAACATTTCGCGCGTACCCAGATTCAACTTGAACTTGCCGAAGGAGATAATGGCCTCTTCCTGCGAAGGTGCACCTGGCAGTTCATTGGCCTGACGACGCAGCACGGCACGAATACGGGCCAGCAGTTCACGCGGGTTGAATGGCTTAGGAATATAGTCATCCGCGCCAATCTCAAGGCCGACGATACGGTCTACCTCTTCACCTTTGGCGGTGACCATGATAATTGGCATTGGGTTGCTCTGGCTGCGCAATCGGCGGCAGATAGACAGACCGTCTTCGCCCGGCAACATCAAATCAAGCACCATCAGATGGAACGACTCGCGGGTCAACAGGCGATCCATTTGTTCAGCATTTGCTACACTACGGACCTGGAAGCCTTGTTCGGTCAGATAACGTTCCAGAAGCGCACGTAGTCGCATGTCGTCATCTACGACCAGAATCTTGTGATTCTCTTGCATTTTTTATTACTCCCAAAGGCATTAATACCCAAGCCTGTATTGTTAAAAAAATGTGCTAAAACAGACAGCAATTAATGGTATACATTCTAGTCGAAATTGTTACAAAGCTTATTTTTTTCCCAATGTATCAACAATTTTCGCCCAGTGAATACGATTCCATCCTTAAAGTTACCCTTCCCCGCACTTTACCTCTTTATCACGAAATCACGTTAGTAATGTTGTAGCATCCCATCAGCTGTGGAAAGATCGTACATTGGCGAACAGGATCACTCTGTGAAAAAAACATGAAAACCAAACTCATTACCCGCGAAGGTTACAACAAGCTCAAACAAGAGCTGGATTTTCTCTGGCGCGAAGAGCGGCCTGAAGTGACAAAAAAAGTTACCTGGGCTGCCAGCCTTGGCGATCGCAGTGAGAATGCCGATTATCAGTACAATAAAAAACGCCTGCGCGAAATAGATCGCCGCATTCGTTATCTGACCAAATGCATGGAAGAGTTACGCATTGTCGATCACTCGCCGCAGCAGGATGGCAAAGTGTTCTTTGGTGCCTGGGTGGAAGTGGAAAATGACGACGGCGACGTTAAACGTTTTCGCGTCGTCGGTTATGACGAAATTTTTGGCCGTAAAGATTACATCTCCATAGATGCACCGATGGCGCGCGCATTACTGAAGAAAGAGGTCGGCGACAGTACCGTAGTGCAGACGCCAGTAGGCGATGCGGTGTGGTACATCAATGAAATACATTACGGTGAAGAGAGCCCGGATCTATAAACTCTCCATAACGCTCAAAAAACCGGTCAGAAGGTCCGGATCGCTGGCATTTCTGACCCTCAAAACGTATAACTGTCCCCCTGCTTTTATGTCTCTTAACCAAAGAAAACAGATACCAGACTTATGAATGATCAACTGAGCCGCATTATCGCAACTGAATTGCAGGTTCGCCCGGAGCAGGTTGCTTCCGTGGTGCGCCTGCTGGATGAAGGTAATACCGTACCGTTTATTGCACGGTATCGTAAGGAAGTCACCGGTGGGTTGGATGATACCCAACTGCGTCAGTTGGACACCCGTCTGAGTTATCTGCGTGAGCTCGAAGACCGACGCCAGACCATTCTCAAATCCATTGAGGATCAGGGAAAACTGAGCGATGAACTGGCTAAAGCCATCAAGACCACGCTGAGTAAAACCGAGCTGGAAGATTTATACCTGCCGTATAAACCCAAACGCCGCACCCGTGGGCAAATCGCCATTGAAGCCGGGCTGGAACCGCTGGCTGAGTTACTGTGGAACGAGCCACAAAACGATCCGGAAACAACCGCAGCTAAATTTGTTGATGCCGATAAGAGCGTCGCTGATACCAAAGCCGCCCTCGACGGCGCACGCTATATTCTGATGGAGCGTTTTGCTGAAGATGCCGCCCTGCTGGCGAAAGTTCGCCACTATTTGTGGAAGAACTCGCACCTGGTGTCCCGCATGGTCGAGGGCAAAGAGCAGGAAGGCGCAAAATTTCGCGATTACTTTGATCACCACGAGCCGATTTCTCAAGTGCCTTCACACCGCGCACTGGCTATGTTCCGTGGTCGCAACGAGGGCGTGTTGCAACTGGCGCTCAATGCCGACCCGCAACATGACGAACCACCGAAAGAAAGCTATGCCGAGCAGTTGATCATCGATCATCTCGGCCTGCGCCTGAACAATGCGCCTGCCGACGTTTGGCGTCGTGCGGTAGTAAACTGGACATGGCGCATCAAAGTGCTGCTGCATCTCGAAACCGAGCTGATGAGCACCATTCGCGAACGCGCCGAAGATGAAGCCATCAACGTATTTGCCCGTAACATGCACGATCTGCTGATGGCTGCTCCGGCCGGAATGCGCGCTACCATGGGCCTCGATCCTGGTTTGCGCACCGGTGTAAAAGTCGCTGTTGTGGATAACACCGGCAAATTGGTGGGTATCGACACTGTTTATCCACATACCGGTCAGACTGCGAAAGCCGCACAGCAGGTCGCGGCACTGTGTATCAAGCATAATGTTGAGCTGGTGGCGATAGGCAACGGCACGGCTTCGCGTGAAACCGAACGCTTCTTTATCGAGCTGCAAAAACAGTTCCCGGCGGTGAATGCGCAAAAAGTCATTGTCAGCGAGGCCGGCGCGTCAGTCTATTCGGCCTCCGAACTGGCAGCACTGGAATTCCCGGATCTGGATGTATCAATTCGTGGTGCCGTGTCCATTGCACGACGCTTACAAGATCCACTGGCCGAACTGGTGAAAATCGATCCGAAATCCATCGGGGTCGGCCAGTACCAGCATGACGTCAGCCAGAGCCAGTTGGCGAAGAAACTCGACACCGTGGTGGAAGACTGCGTGAACGCCGTGGGAGTCGATCTCAACACCGCATCGGTGCCGCTGCTGACCCGCGTCGCCGGTCTGACACGCATGATGGCGCAGAATATTGTTAATTGGCGCGATGAAAACGGCCAGTTCCGCAACCGTGAACAGTTGCTGAAAGTCAGCCGTCTGGGGCCGAAAGCCTTCGAACAGTGCGCGGGCTTCCTGCGTATCAACAACGGTGACAACCCGCTAGATGCCTCGACCGTTCACCCGGAAACTTATCCGGTGGTGCAGCGCATCCTGGCGGCGACCAATCTCGCACTGAAAGAGCTGATGGGCGACTCCAACGCGCTGCGTGGTCTGAAAGCCAGCGAGTTTATCGACGATAAGTTCGGCATGCCGACTGTCACCGACATCATCAAAGAGTTGGAAAAACCAGGACACGATCCGCGCCCTGAGTTCAAAACCGCCACCTTTGCCGATGGCGTGGAAACCATGAATGACCTAATGCCTGGCATGATCCTCGAAGGCTCAGTCACCAACGTCACCAACTTCGGTGCATTCGTGGATATCGGCGTTCATCAGGATGGTCTGGTGCATATATCGTCTTTAGCAAATAAATTCGTCGAAGACCCGCACACCGTGGTGAAAGCCGGCGACATCGTCAAAGTCAAAGTCATGGAAGTCGATCTGCAACGTAAACGTATTGCGCTCACTATGCGTTTAGACGAGCAACCGGGAGAAGCACCGGCACGCCGTCCATCGGCATCTGCCGCTGGCGATCACCGTGATGCACAAAAACGTCAGGCACCGAACAAACCGGCCAGTCGCAATGCGGCTCCGGCAGGCAATAATGCAATGGCCGATGCACTGGCTGCCGCGCTCGGCAAAAAACGTTAAATTTTCTGTTTTCCCCACCAACCGAAAGCCGCTGAATTTTAGCGGCTTTTTTATGTACTTTATTTAGACACTTTTTAAAGCCTTTCCTAATGAATCAATCACTGAGGTAAATCAATAAAATGGGCACTGCGCAGGCATAGGATAGCGACGTGGTGGAGCGCCTTATGAAGAGGAACACCTCTTTTCTTTTGTCTCCATATGCGTATTGCTTATGATAACTATTCTAATTTGTACTACCTGTCGTATTCAGTGCGCCGCCAGGCTGAGGCTGAGGCTGAGGCTGAGGCTGAGGCTGACAATTTCGCACCATCGGCAATTTCTGAGCAGTTTTTTACAACATCAATCGTAGTTAAGTGGGATCACTGGGCAGGGAAGCGCGGCGTAGAATTTTCTCAACGCTGTTCTACCCAAAATGTCCGAACGCTTCGCGAGGAACTATGCAACTTCAATCACAACGTGCTTACAAAATCACCGGCTTTTCTCATGAAATCAGCCCGGCGTACCGCCAGAAACTGCTGTCACTCGGTATGCTGCCAGGGTCATTCTTCAACATTATCCGCGTAGCGCCGATGGGCGATCCGGTACAAATAGAAACTCGCCGCACCAACCTGGTCGTTCGCAGGAAAGACCTCGATCTGCTGAAACTTGAAATCCAGACCTGTTAATTTTTTAGTGCGGACCGCTCTTTTGTCCGCACCTCTCCTTTTTTCACATGCAGACAAAACACATGAAAGCATTGACCATTGGTTTAATTGGTAATCCAAATTCAGGTAAAACCACGCTTTTCAATCAGTTGACCGGTTCACGCCAACGTGTGGGCAACTGGGCTGGCGTAACCGTCGAACGTAAAGAAGGTCATTTTTCTACCGGAGAACACAAAGTTACGCTGGTAGATCTGCCGGGTACCTATTCGCTGACCACCATGTCAGAACAAACCTCACTCGATGAACAGATTGCCTGTCATTACATCCTGGGCGGCGATGCCGATCTGATGATCAACGTCATCGACGCCTCAAACCTTGAGCGAAATCTGTATCTGACGCTGCAACTGCTGGAACTCGGCATTCCGTGCATCGTCGCGCTGAACATGCTCGACATCGCCAAAATCCAGAACATCAATATCGATATTCCAGCACTGTCCGCCCGTCTGGGTTGTCCGGTAGTGGCGCTGGTATCTACGCGTGCTTCAGGTATTCAGGAACTGAAAACAGCTATCGATCAGCGGCCGCAGGCCACGTTGCTGGAACGCGTGACTTATCATCCTGTTCTGCAACAAGAGGTAGACGTGCTCGCCGCAGCAATGCCGCAGGACATGGCGCTGCAACAGCGCCGCTGGCTGGCACTGCAAATTCTTGAGGGTGATATCTACAGCCAGAGCCACGCGGGTAAAGCGCAACAGTTATTACCGGAAGTGAAAGCCCGCATGGCCGCGCAACAGCTGGATGACCCTGCGCTGCTGATTGCCGATGCACGTTATCAGAGCATCGCCGCACTGTGCGCTGAGATCAGTAACTCGCATCTCACCGCACCGAATAAACTTACACAGGTGCTGGATCGCGTGATCCTCAACCGTTTCCTCGGCGTGCCGATTTTCCTGCTGGTGATGTACCTGATGTTTGTGCTGGCGATAAACATCGGCGGTGCACTGCAACCGATTTTCGATATCGGCTCGGCGGCGATTTTCATTCAGGGCATGCAGTGGATTGGATTTACCCTCCACTTCCCGCAGTGGCTGACTATTTTCCTCGCGCAGGGGGTCGGCGGGGGTATCAATACCGTGCTGCCGCTGGTGCCACAAATCGGCATGATGTATCTCTTCCTCTCGTTCCTGGAAGACTCCGGTTATATGGCGCGCGCCGCATTCGTAATGGATCGCCTGATGCAGGCACTCGGTCTGCCGGGCAAATCCTTCGTGCCGCTGATCGTCGGTTTTGGCTGTAATGTGCCGTCAATAATGGGTGCCCGCACGCTGGATGCCCCGCGCGAACGATTGATCACCGTGATGATGGCGCCGTTTATGTCCTGCGGCGCCCGTCTGGCAATTTTTGCCGTCTTCTCTGCCGCTTTCTTCGGCCAGGACGGCGCGTCTATCGTGTTCTCGCTGTATCTGCTGGGCATTGTGGTCGCTATTCTCACCGGCCTGCTGCTGAAATACACCATCATGCGCGGCGAAGCGTCACCCTTTGTGATGGAACTGCCGGTATACCACGTTCCGCATCTGAAAAGCCTGCTGTTGCAAACCTGGCAGCGCCTGAAAGGCTTCGTGCTGCGCGCCGGTAAAGTCATCGTGATCGCCAGTATTTTCATCGGTGCGCTGAACAGCTTCTCCTTCAGTGGCAAAGCGGTCAATAACATCAATGATTCAGCGCTGGCGTCGGTTAGTAAAGTGCTGACGCCGGTGCTGTCACCAATGGGTGTACATGCCGATAATTGGCAAGCGACAGTAGGTCTGGTAACCGGCGCGATGGCGAAAGAGGTAGTCGTCGGTACGTTGAACACGCTCTACACCGCCGAGCGCATCACCAATGAAGAATTCGATGCCGCGAATTTCAACCTGTCAGGTGAACTTAACGGCGCTGTGAAAGAAACATGGCAAGGTCTGAAAGACACCTTTAGCATCAGCGTGCTGTCTAACCCCATCGAAGCCAGCAAAGGCGACGGCGAAATGGGTGCCAGCTCAATGGGCGTGATGAGCAGCAAATTCGGTTCAGCAATTTCGGCTTACAGCTATCTGATCTTTGTACTGCTTTACGTGCCTTGCGTGTCAGTGATGGGCGCGATTGCCCGCGAAACCAGCCGCAGCTGGATGACTTTCTCCATCTTATGGGGACTGAACGTCGCCTATTCTCTGGCAACGTTGTTTTATCAGGCAGCAACCTTCAGCGATCATCCGGGACACAGCGCGACGACCATCCTTATCGTGCTCATCTTCAACGCCCTGGTGTTGATCGCTTTGCGCAAAGCCCGCAGCCGTGTCAGCGTTCATCTGCAACCGCGCAAAGCAGCGGCCTGCTGTGAACCCGCTACCGGCAGCGATTGCCATTAGGAGGCACAATGACCAGTCTGATTCAGGTACGCGACAGCCTGGCGCTGGCTGGCCGGGCAGATGCCCGCCAGCTCAGCCTGCAGCTCAATTCACCACAGCCGCTGGTGCAGGCAATGCTCGAAAGGCTGGTCGCCATGCGTAAAGCGGAGCCAGTTGAAGCCGACGACAGCAGCCTCTCCGGCAGTTGTAAAAACTGCACTGAGGGTAAAAAATGCCTGACGGTTAGCTATCGCTTGGTTAAGCTGTGAATCCAACTTTCCCATCGCAGTGCCGGAGTCATCCAAGTGATAGACAGTGAAATCACCTTCCGTAAGCTGGAAATTTTTCTCGCCTACATGGAAAAGCTCAACATCTCGCGTACCGCCGAATATCTGGGCCTGAGCAGCGTCAGTGTGCACCGCGCGCTGCATTCGCTGGAAGAGGGCTTGCGCTGCCCGTTGTTTATTCACAAAGGCCGTAATCTGCTGCCGCTTCCCGCGGCCCGTGCGCTGCTGGAACACGCGACTCAGGTGATTGAGCAGATGGAACACGGTATTGAAGCCACACGTCTTGCTGCCGGATTCGGGCAAAAAAGGCTCAAGCTCGGCACTCTGTATTCGCTGACGCTGCAAACCATTCCGCGCCTCATCATGGGTCTCAAACTGCGCCGCCCGGAACTCGAGCTTGAGCTGGTCATGGGATCAAACAGTCATTTGCTCGACAGAATGGAAGAGGGGCAGTTGGACGCCGTGCTGATCTCGACCAGCGACTCGCCTGTCGATACTCAGCGTTATGATCAGATCCCACTGTTTCAGGATGATATTTTTCTCGCCGCACCAGCCAGTTCTGCACTGGCCGCAGAGGGTATCGCCGATTTACGCGATTTCAGGCAGCAGAAGTTTGTGGCACTGGCTGACGGCTTTGCCACCTATCATGGCTTTCAGGAAGCCTTTCAGGTCGCGGGATTTGACCCGGAAATTGTTACCCGGGTGAACGATATTTTCTCGATGCTGAGTCTGGTGCAGGCGGGCGTCGGCTATACGTTAATTCCGGGCCGCATGAAGGGAGTGTACGAAAATACCGTGCGACTAATACCGCTGGCCGAACCTTACCAGATGCGCCAGACCATTGCGCTGGTTTACCCACACCGCCGTGAGCATGACCCCAACCTGCTGGCGCTGGCCGCTGAATGCCGGATGTATGCATTAGGAAAATCTGTAACGACGCCTTAAGATCCTGTCCTTTCCCGTAACCGTACTGCCAACGTTCTTGTCATCGGTATGCCGGACTGGCACAGCGACAGCGCTTCGCCCTGATCCATGGCACGCCGCGTCAGGCCAGTGAGTACGCTGCCCGGCGGCATTTCAATGGCCAAACGCACATCCCGCTGATATGCCGCTACCATAGCATCGCGCCAGTTGACGGTGCGTGCCATGTTCATCGCCAGATCGTCTGCAATTTTTTCAGGCTGCCAGTAAACCCGGCCAGTGGTGCCGCTGAGATAGCCGCAGGTCGGGCGTTGCAAGCTGACCGATTCGAATGCTTTGACCAGTTTAGCGGCGGGTTCGTCCAGCAGTGCGCAATGAGAGGGCACGCTAACCGCCAGCCGGTGGGTTTTCTGTGCGCCTTTCACTTTCGCTAAACTCAGCACCTGCTGCATGGCGCTGTCGCTGCCGGCAATCACCAGTTGGTCTTCCGCATTGATGTTGGCCAGATATACCGGTGTCGATGGGCTGTTCACCTGCTGTAACAAGGTGGAAACTTGATCCTGACTTAACCCGGTGATGGCCGACAGGCCATACCCCTGCGGATAAGCCTGTTGCATCAGCTGTCCGCGCAATGCCACCAAGCGCACGGCATCGTCAAAGCGCAGGGCACCCGCCATCACAGCCGCCGGAAACGCGCCAATTGACAGACCGCTGCAAAAATCGGGTTCGACACCTTCGGCTTGCAGCTGCTTTGCCCAGACGACACCAGCAATCAACAGGCACAGCTGCACCGCGCGGGTCGAGCGCAGCGCATCGGCAGTATCAAGCCCTAAGCTATCTGAACCCAGTACACTGCTGGCCTGAGTTAACAGATCTTGAGTGAGAGAGTTCTCCGGCAAGCGGTGCAGCATATCCGGCACTTGAGGTCCCTGGCCGGGAAAGGTAAACAGGATGTTCATAACGTTCCTTAAACTGCAGGCTGGCTCCACGGATCGGTGACCAGCACCGGACCTGCGTCAGTTTTCAGCATAATTCCACCCCCGCGAAGCCATTCCGTCAGCGCAAAACCACCCTGCGGCGTGTTGATTTGCACATCAACGCGGCATGGCAACGCTTCAAGACGGGTATGGAAAGCGGAAAACTCAATGGAGTCCACCGGTTGGTCACAGCGGATGATTAAGTCGAGATCGCTCTCTGCATGCATCACGGGTATATCACTGGCCAACGCATAAGCGCAGCTACCGGTTACGCCCCAATGCCACGGCAACTTCAGGCTGGCGAGGGTGATCAGCGCCTGTAGGGGTTGCAGAGAGATAAAACGCGAATGCAGCAGAGTCACAGGATCGGCCACCAGCGATTCTGGCGTCAACACACGCAGCACATCTTCCGGCTTTACCCAGGCGGCGGCGCGTTGAATTTTGGTCATACCGCGTATCCCGACCGGAATGGCACCATCGTCCCGCCGGTCACGACGCACCACCAGCGGCAAATGCGGCCGCCAGTTGCTTACCCAGTCGGGTAAACCTTGGTCATTTTCCAACGACGCACGGTCGGCAATCCAAATCAGGTCATGGGCACGCGGCAGACTCATCGTTACAGTTCCTTAATCATCAGTGCAGTGAAGAGGTCAGTGTTATAAACAGCGGTAACGTAATGATACACAACACTGAACTGATCAACAGCGACGCCTCTGCATCCGGTGACTGCACGCCGAAACGATTACCGAACACGATACCGAAGAAACCGGCTGACAGGGCAATCATCAGAATTGCCGTCACTGCCATCTGGCCACTCAGACCAAAGGCCAGCACCAGGCCCCAGGCAATAAACGGCTGGATCAGGTTTTTCGCCACGCATGACAACAGCACCGGACCGTTAATTTTCAGTTTACGGGCTGACAGGATCACACCGGTCAGGAACAGTGCAGAAGCGGTCGCCGACAGGCCAAGAGGCTTAATGGATGCCAGTACGATTTCCGGCATTTTAATGCCAATCGCAGACAGCACCACACCCAACAATGGCCCCCAGACAATCGGTTTTTTCACCGAACGCCACATCAACACCGGCAATAGCGCCAAAGAGGAGCCTTGATTTTCTCCGCTGATACGTGCTTTTTCACGTTCCAAAATTAACAGGCAGAACGGCGTCATCAGCACAGAACCACAGGCAATAGACACAGCCACAGACAGCGACGTCGAGGATGCATCACCCAACACGCTGCTCAAAATCGGCAAACCCAGCGCCGCATAGTTTGGCAAAGCGACAGTCAACGTCAGGACGGCAGCATCCTGCGGCGACTTATTAAATACTTTGGTACAGATAAAGTAGATCGCCGCATAGGTTACCCACATAGCCAGAACCAGAACCAGAATCAGCGGTGTCTGTTCGACAATACCCGCCCACGGCGTTTGTACTGTTGCTGCAAACAACGCAGCGGGTAAAGCAAAATCCATCACGAAAATATTCAATAACGAGACGTTTTGGTTATCCACCATTTTCGCTTTCCCGGCAAAAAAACCGAGGATCATAATCACGAAAATTGGGGCGAGCGCGTGCAAAATCACATAAGTCATAGCGATGTACCTGAGGTAAAAAAAATGAATTACCCAGTCCGCCGGTTACGATGTTTTTTATAAATCCCAGTCGGATGCAGCACGGTAGATTCTGTGCCGCATTCCGCTGTTTGCAGGTGCCTTTACCGGCTGAAAGACTGAAACGTTAACGAACTACCACTGCTGGCGCATCCGTTCGCGAACTAATTGCGAACTGGCCCGATTGTCAGCACCTAAACGATTGTTAAGACCGACACCCGCTTGACGGGCATCCTGAATATTGCTCCACAGCGCCGACTGTACGCTGGCGATATCGTCAGGCGTCGGGCGATCGGGATTGCCGATATCCATCAGCTGCGCCAGCAGACCAAGGGTGGCGTAATTTTCGATGTCGTAGGCCATCGGCGGAATAGTGGCGGCCAGTTTCTCCAGCGCCTGGACCGAGCGCAGCGTAATACGTGCCGCTGACTCTTTACCCATCGCGTGGATCATAACCTCTGGATTATTGAAGGCGATAAGCTTGTTGGCCTGATAACCGTGGGCCAGAAAAGCCCCGGACATCGCTTTACCCACAATCAGCCCGATAACCGGATGCCCGGCCAGGCGCGCTTGCGCATAAGCACCCGCGGCACCGGCCAGCGCCTGATGAATACCGAACGCTTCTTCGCGGCGGCCATACGCCTGACTTGGCACATCAATCACCGCCACGATGGCGCGCTTGGTGCTGGCACCGACATCGGCGGCAATCACGTCGTTGACGACTTTCGCCAGCGTCCAGCCTTCCAGCAGACCGACTTCACCGCCTGCGGCGCGCGCATAATGATTATTTTTGTCAGGAACCACCGCGATAAAACGCACGTCCTGATCGTTGATTTTTCCATCGGCCGCTTTCACGGAAGGGCAAAGACCGGTGACCGGCGTGGCGTCTTTAGTCAGTTCATCGAACCAGTAACCACCACGGCTGACGGTGTTGCTTTCTACAGTGCTCATGCGCGATCCTCCCGAGTAAACAGGGCTTCAGTCACTTCACGGCTGGCCTGTTGGGTGGTGTCAAAACTGCTGAGTTTTGGCAGGTAATAGTCAAATTTGTCCGAACGATGCTGGGCAGGAAGGCCTTTGGCAATAAATGCCAGCATCTGGCTTTTCACTTCGGCTAATGAGTCTTTCACCAGTGCGTCGACAAAACCGCTGCGGTAACGCACTTCGCCACCCGTCATGCTCCAGATAAACGGCCGGTCGCGGGAGTCGTATTCATCGATACCGGCTTCCTGTTCAATAACCTGCGGGCCATTCAGACCAAGACGGGCTTCACGGGTCACGATGAGATAGCTGCACAGCGCGGCGGCAATCGACATCCCGCCAAAGCAGCCCACGGTACCGGCAACTACCCCGATCACCGGCGTATAACGGCGTAAATCAACAATCGCGGCATGAATATCGGCGATAGCGGCAAGACCGAGGTTGGCCTCCTGCAGGCGTACCCCGCCGGTTTCCAGTAGCAGTACCGCCTGAGTGGCGATGCCGTTACGGTTATCCTCTGCGGCCAGCTCTAAAGCAGCTGCCATTTTTGCACCGGACACTTCGCCCATACTGCCGCCCTGGAATGCTCCTTCGATGGCAACCACCACCGCGGGCTGACCGTCAATGGTGCCTTTAGCAACCACCATGCCGTCATCGGCCTGCGGCACAATGCCCTGCGGTTCCAACCAAGGTGACATGATGCGTTCAAACGGCCCCAGCAGTTCACGAAAGCTACCCGTATCGAGTAAATTGCGCGCGCGCTGGCGGGCGTTCAATTCGATAAAACTTTGATCAGTTGACATGACCGGCCTCCTCAAACACCTGTTCAATGCGCAGACGTGCCACACCCGGCGTCGCGCCGAAGTCATTGACGTCGAGCTGGCCTGCGGGTAATTCACGCAGTTGGCTCAGACGGTCAAAAAAGCGTTGCCACAGGGTGTGGCTACCATCGACGGAGGTCGTGACGATGACATGCAGCTTATCGCCGCTTTTCGGTTCATACAGCGCTTCTAAATCGCCGGATCCGACCACGCCAGCCTGCGCACGACCAGTCAGCAATGTTTGCGCCGGGTAAGTAAATTCAAAACGTTCCATAACACCTCTTTATAAAAATCATGATGTTAATAATCAGGACGATCACGCCAGTGAGACGCGATCGAGAAACAGGGTCGCAGCCAGCAAATCCGCCGCGCCGCCGGGTGAGACGTTGTCGCTCAACATGCGTTTTTCCAGCGCCTGAAGGTGCGCGCGCCCGGCAATAGATTGTGTGCCCCCGGCATTCAACACCGCGCGGGAACCGGCGTGCATCGCCTGCAAAGCGGGCATGCCGCCACGCGACAGCACGCAGGTATCCGCCAGTGAGGTCATCACGGCCAACAGGGCATTTAGCTGCGACTGGCTTTCTGTTGCTCCTCTCTCACGGCTGTCACGCAACTGAGGCAGCGCGAGGTCAAGGATGTGAGGAAAACCACCCTGCGCCTCTGCCCGCGCACCTGGCACCTGATAGCGCTGAACGACGTGGGCACCTTTGCTAAAAATTTTCGGACTGAACGCGTCGGACAGTGCCGCCAGTTTTGCCGCCCGCCGGGCAATGGCCTGTGGGCTGTCTGTTTCAGGCTGCATAGCGGCGGCGCTGACCAGCAGCCCCATCGCCCAGATAGCGCCCCGGTGAGTATTCACTCCGTCGGTTGCCTGCATCATGCGGGCTTCCCCTTCGCGTCCCAGACGCCCCACGTCCTGACGCAGCGCGATATCCACCGGGCGCTGAAAACTGTGCAGCGCCAGAGCATAAAAGGTGGAGGTCAGGCTATGAGCAGAACGCTCCATCAGCGCGAGCGTCAGATCCTGATGCGCACCGGAACCCCGGCTGTCCACCAGGCCCGGCTTTGGACTGAGCCGCGCTTCATCGATCAGCGCCAGCGTCGCCTGCTGAGCCAGCCGTATAGCCACCTGTTCAGCGGCGATCCGGCCACTGACCGATAAAATGTGCGGCATTGTCATTACCAGCTCCGGAACTTTGCTGGTGGGTTATACAAACCACCAGACCAGTCAACAAGGTCGCTGACGCTGCCTGCGGCCAGCAATGAACGGGTGGCATCGGTACGACGAATACCCATATCTTCCGGGAAGACCACCAGCTCCTGACGGCGCAGCTCGGCAACGCGTTTAGCGTCAACGCCCAACCCAATATCGGTAATACCGGCCACGGCGGCCACCATAGCGCGGCGCTCTTCCAGCGAGCGAGCCCGGTGCAGATAGGCGATGCCTTCTTCGGTCAGCACGTGGGTCACGTCGTCGCCGTAAATCATCACCGGCGCCAGCGGCATACCGGACTCTTTACCGACATCCACCGCTTCAAGTTTCTCAACGAAACTTGGCTTACCACCGGACTGATAGGTTTCAACCATCTGTACCACCAGCTTTTTACCGCGCGCCAGCGGATCCGGCTCTTCAATCATATCGAGCCATGCAGGTGTCGCATGACGGCGGCCGTGCGGGTCGTGGCCCATATTCGGCGCACCGCCAAAACCAGCCAGACGGCCACGGGTCACCGTTGAGGAGTTCGCCAGGCCATCGATCTGTAAAGTCGAACCGATAAACATGTCTACTGCATACTGACCGGCCATCTGGCACAAGGCGCGGTTGGAACGCATCGAGCCGTCGGAGCCGGTGAAAAATACGTCAGGGCGGGCGCGGATATACTCTTCCATCCCCAATTCACCACCGAAACAGTGCACGGTATCGACCCAGCCGCTTTCGATAGCCGGGATCAAGGTTGGATGCGGGTTCAGCGTCCAGTGTTTACAGATTTTGCCACGCAGGCCGAGCTGTTCGCCGTAAGTTGGCAGCAGCAGTTCAATGGCTGCAGTGTTGAAACCGATGCCATGGTTAAGCGACTGCACGTTGTGTTTGGCGTAAATACCTTTGATAGCCATCATTGCCATCAGAACGTGCACCGGCTTGATCAAACGTGGGTCACGGGTGAACAACGGTTCGATAAAGAACGGACGGTCGGCAACCACCACAAAGTCGATCCAGTCACCGGGAATGTCTACGCGCGGCAGGTCGCAGCCCTCTTCGACCAGCTCATTGACCTGAGCGATGACAATGCCATTTTTGAAAGCGGCAGCTTCCACCAATGCGGGTGTATCTTCAGTGCTGGCGCCGGTATAAAGGTTACCTTTACGGTCAGCTTTGAAACCGGCAATCAGTGCAATGTTAGGCACTAAATCCACATAAAGACGCGCATAAAGCTCGACATAGGTGTGAATAGCGCCGATCTCCATCTGCCCATCTTCCAGCAACTGCGCGATACGCAGGCTCTGCGGGCCGGAGAAGGCAAAATCGAGTTTGCGGGCGATACCGCGTTCGAAAAGATCAAGATGCTCAGCGCGACTAACGCTCGGCATGATCATATGTAAATCGTGAAGTTTTTCCGGGTTAGCTTTGGCCAGCGACCGGGAGAGAAAATCGGCCTGTTTCTGGTTATTCCCTTCCATCACGACGCGATCGCCGGGGGCAATCAAGGTTTCGAGGATCGAGATAATCTGGTCGGTGGGTAACACTTTGCCCTGAGCCACGGCCCGGACACTCTCTATCCGCCGTTGTTTCTCGCTGCGGCGGGTGTCCCAAGCTCTGGTGGACTGCGGATGCTGGGTCATGCCTGAACCTCCCTGGGTTAGCTTGCTGAGCAGCGGGCGGCTATCACTAAGACAGCGGCGGGCTCAGACAAGTGGCGGTACATCATAGATGCCATGAATAATTAGCCTATTAAGTGTAGGAAGGGGGAGTGACTTCATCAATCAAGCGCAGTGAACAATCGTTACCCTAAGAGTAACGATTAGATTGAAATTATTTAAAACAGCAGGATAGGGAATAATTAGACGATGAAGTGCACAAAAATGGCATAAAAAAAGACGCCATCAGGCATCTTTTAAAACCCTTTAACCTACCCGCCATCATTCGAATTGAAAGATGACAGGTAGAAAAGATGTTATTTGAAGACTTCAGCCGTCGCGCTGAATTTCGCATGTTCACGACCGGCGATGATGACATAGTACTTACCGCCTTTCTCATCAGCCAGTTTGGACAGGGCTTCTTTTGCATCCGACGGCGCCGCCTCACCAGAAACATTAACCATGCCCAAGCTGGTGTAGCCTTTCTCTTGCGCAACTTCTTTGGTGATCAATTCAGCAGCCATTGCATTGATTGAGAAAACCCCACCGAGAACTGCCGCAACAATAATTGTATTTAATTTCATGAAATTACCTCTAAATTTGATGAGTATTTTTCAAAAACAGCCAAAATATAAACGATGAATGCGCATCTGCGCGGCATGACTATCATGGTTAAACGTCAGTAGACTCCCCAGCGACGCAAATAGTCTGCCATCAACCCTTACGTCAGCCATTTCACCGCCATTATCAGTTTAAGTATTAGTCACAATTGTAAATTATCAATAAATTTGAAAAAAATACTTACATTTAATTTCATTTTGAAATCATGAATTTCTCAACAGCTGAACAGAATGCTTCCGGATGTGAGACAAACGGTGCATGCGCGGCTTTTTCAATGACCCGAGAGGTAGAGTTCGGCCATAGCGCATCAAGTAAAATCGCGACCTTGCGGGGTACCAAACCATCCAGCGCGCCATAAATGCGCAGCATAGGGACTGGCAACTGACACATAGCCTGACGTAAATCGACCCGCCGCAGGATCTCCAGACCGCCATTTAGCACCGCCACTGACGGCATCGGCTGATCAAGTACCACCGCTTTCAACATGCGGGCATCCTGACGAGCGCTGTCGCTGCCGAGGGTTTGTAGCGCCAGAAAACGCTCGACCGTGCGCTGAAAATCTTCGCTGAGCTGATGCTCAAAAGCTTGCAACACTTCAGGGCGGATACCGGGCCAATCATCTTGCGCCGCAAAACAAGGTGAAGAGGCCACGGTGATCAGCTTCTCTACACGCTGTGGGGCATCAAGCGCAATCTGGCTGGCGACCAGCCCGCCGAGCGACCAACCCAGCCACGCCGCTTTTTCCGGCGCGGCAACCAGCACAATATCGGCCATTTCCCCGAGGCTCATCGGCCCAAACCCCTGGCTACGCCCATAACCCGGGAGGTCTACCAGATGCAGACGAAAATGCGGCGCAAGTCGAGCGGCAATGTAACGCCACACCTCAGCATTCAGCCCCCATCCATGAAGCAGCACAAGATTGCGATCGCCTTTGCCAAAGGTCTGCCAGTAGAGCCTGTTCATAAGGTAATGTCCGTTAGATTTTACACATTAAGGAAGTGGTAATAGATGCCGTTAAGGATAACAATTCGTAGCCTTTGCTGGCTATGCCAACAGCCGTTACATCTCGCCAACCACGGTATTTGCAGCCTGTGTGTCAGGGATCTGACGCCACTGCTGCCGTGCTGCCGGCGTTGCGGGTTACCCAGCGCCAGCCAAAAATTCGACTGCGGCCGCTGCCTGCACAAGCCGCCTCCGTGGGACACTATGATTTCTACTACTGATTATCTGCCGCCACTGAGCGGGCTGGTCATGCGGCTCAAATTCTCCCGCCAGCCGGAGCTGGCGGTTACGCTGGCGCGCCTGCTGCTGCTGAGATGGCTTGCTCGTTTTCGCACCGGTGACGTGGTGCGCCCGGATATTGTGCTCAGCGTACCGTTACACCGGCGGCGCTATTTCTCACGCGGATATAATCAAAGTGAACTGCTGGCCCAACCGCTGGCTCGCTGGCTGGGCTGTCAGTACCGCCCACACGCCCTGCGGCGCATTCGTTACACACCGCCGCAGCAGCGGTTATCAGAGGCAGCGCGGAAAATGAATTTGCGTAAAGCATTCCTGTGTGAAGAGAACTTCTGTGGAAAACACGTTGCCCTCATTGATGACGTGGTCACCACTGGCAGCACATTACGTGAAATCGGTAAAATACTTCACAATCAGGGCGTTGCGTCTCTACAGATTTGGTGTGTCTGTCGAACTTTGTAGTGGTGAGCACATGCTGCTAACACAACGGCCATGTGAAGGATGACGAAGAAAAGCAAAGGGCGTATTATAACCAACTGAAATAGTCAACTATTGAGCCAATACTATGATCCTTATTACCGATGCTGCCCAAGAGCACTTTGCCAAACTGCTGGCAAACCAGGAAGAAGGCACCCAGATCCGCGTATTCGTGATTAACCCAGGTACGCCGACCGCTGAATGCGGTGTCTCCTACTGCCCACCGGATGCTGTGGAAGCAACAGATACCGAACTCAAATTCGAGAAGCTGTCTGCTTTTATCGATGAACTCAGCAAGCCTTATTTGGCTGACGCTGAAATCGACTTTGTGACCGACCAGCTCGGTTCCCAGCTGACACTGAAAGCCCCGAATGCCAAAATGCGTAAAGTGGCCGACGATGCACCCCTGATGGAGCGCGTTGAGTATCAGCTCCAATCGCAAATTAACCCGCAGCTCGCCAGCCACGGCGGCCGTGTATCATTGATGGAAATCACCGATGATGGCATCGCCATCTTGCAGTTCGGCGGCGGTTGTAACGGCTGTTCAATGATCGATGTCACGCTGAAAGATGGCATCGAAAAAGACCTGCTGAAAAACTTTCCAGAACTGAAAGGCGTTCGCGATCTCACCGAGCACCAGCGCGGCGAACACTCGTTCTACTGATCAACCGTTGATCGGCCAGAATGCAAGAAGCACCCAGTTAACCGGGTGCTTTTTTTATAGTAAACGTGCTGTCGATTGCCTAAGGATATAAACCAGAAGCCGTTTGTGTCTGGGATGCTATGGGGAATGCGGAATTTCCTGCACCCATCGATTAGTTACGTCAAACAGATTGTTCTTATAAAGAACACAGACAGGAACACTGAAAATATAAACATGTTATTAAAAACAGTGTTGACAGGTTATAAAAAATCCGTAAATTAGTACTCAGCAGCGACGAAATATACATATCGCTGTTAGTTTAAATAGAGTTGTTAGATTAGATATAGTTAGTAAGATGAGTATTAGTAATTCGATTTAAGTAAAAGATAAATTTTACTTATATGAAGTAGAAGTAGAAGTAGAAGTAGAAGTAGAAGTAGAAGTAGAAGTAGAAGTAGAAGTAGAAGTAGAAGTAGAAGTAGAAGTAGAAGTAAGTATATCAGTACAAAACGCGATGATGTAAGGCTTTGTTTTAAATTTTTTAAGTTCGCGACAGTATGAGTTCCAATAGTTTGTATATCGCGAAGAAAGTAAAGCAACGCATCAAAGAGTATATATCGCGACGGGGAGATGTACGAGATTGAACTAATCTGGCCTGACTTGACTTTGTGTCTATATAAAGCTATCAGGTAGTTTTAAACCGGTAAAATAGGGGGTTTTAGTTAGTTTAGTACCCGATATTATCTGTAAAAACTTGTGCATTTAAAGTAGTACCAAATAGCAGTACGAAGTTACGAAGTATATTAATGTCAAATCTGAAGTTAGCAGTACCTTAAAAGCCCTGACGAGTACCGTCAGGGCTTTTATCATTCTATAGCTATCTGTTCCCTGTATTTACCATTAGAACCATTCACTTGTGATTCATGCTTTTCTTCTGCGATCTAAATCCCTGAGCAAAGAATTAATGTGCGGGTCGGCAAACATGTCCTCCAGCGTTTGCGTCAGTTTACGCTGCCAGTTTGGGTATTCTGTATTGGTGCCGGGGACATTTACCGGCGTCACCATGTCCAGCCAGTCCTCCGGTTGCAGACCAAGCAAGGCACTCGCGCTGTCAGCCAGATAGCGTTGCAAACCCTGGTTCAGGGCCGGCGTCATGGTCATTTTATCGGCGTGATGCCCGACCTTACTTGCGACGCATCCATAGCGGTGCAATGCGTCAAGCAGAGCCTGTTTGCTGGCTTTACGCTCATCATTGAGCGCAGCCAGTACGGCTGGCTCAGAGTAAATGCCAAGAGTTTCCCCCAGAGTCAAATCCCCACCTTCCCAATAACCGCGCAGTGTCGGTAAATCGTGCGTCGTGACGGTAGCCATCGCCTGCACTACATAGTCCTGCGGGGCACGGTAGTCACCGTTTTTCTCCCGCTCAAAATAGAGCACTTTATAGGAGTAAACACCGCTGTCATGCAAGCTGGCGACAATCTCTTTTGGCACAGTACCGAGGTCTTCGCCAATCACCATGCACTGATGACGCTGGCTTTCCAGCGCCAGAACGCCGAGCAGATCCCCCAACGGATAACGCACATATGCGCCCTTGCCCGCATGCTCATGCGCCGGTATCCACCACAAACGCATCAGCCCCATCACATGGTCAATGCGCAGCGCGCCGCACTCTGCCATGTTCGCCCGCAGCAAATCGATAAACGGCTGATAGGCGCGCTCTTTCATGACATGGGGATCGATGGGCGGTAGTCCCCAGTTCTGCCCCTGCGGCCCGAGAATATCCGGCGGTGCGCCGATGGTGGCCTTCAGACAATAAAGCGCAGGGTCAGACCAGGTTTCAGCGCCGCCTTCGGCCACGCCGACCGCCAGATCACGATAAAGTCCCAGCGGCATGCCGAGTGCAACGCTGGCCTGATAGCAGTCGGAAAACTGCCTGTCCGCCAGCCACTGCAACCACAAATAGAATTCGATTTCATCAGCATAACGTTCGCAAAATTCGGCCACATCTGGGCTATGAATATCGCGGTACGGCTCCGGCCAGACCGGCCAGCCCCAAAGACCTAAATCCAAATCACGCAGGTGGACATGCAGCGCATCGAACACGCCCTGCTGATACAGGCTATTGCCCCCAAGATGCAAAAAACGGCGAAAATCGCGCTTGCGCTGGCTGGCATCCGGAATACCACAAAATGTTTTCCACGCCAGCTTCAGCCCATCAAGCTTCAGCCTCATCACCTGTGGGTGATCCACGTATTCCACACTTCGCACCTGATGCAGCGCATCGCGAGTATGCGGTAACTGCCACCAGTGCTGAGCCTCTTCACTTTGTGCGAACTCTTCTACCTGATTCACGTCGATATAGGTGATGTTCAACCAGCGGCGTGAGGATGGGCTGTACGGGCTGGCACTCAGCGGATTAGCCGGATACAAAGCGTGAATCGGGTTAAGACCCACATAAGCCCCGCCGCGTTTGCCGACCTCTTCCACCATTTGTTTGAGATCGCTGAAATCACCAATACCCCAGTTGTGCTCAGACCGCAGGGTATAAAGCTGCACGGTCGCACCCCACAGCTTTTCCCCTGCCAGCAATTGAGGCGGTTCATAACAGCGGCGCGGCGCAACAATGATGCGACATCCACACTGCTTTTCGCCCCAGTGCAGCGTCAGATGGTGATAGCCCACCGGCAAATCAGCGGGCAGTCTCAATGTGGTGCCTGCCGCCAGCTTCCCCTCTGACAGATCGCCATTTTCCTGCGTCAGCTGCCAGCGGAAAACGTGACCGCCCTCCGGTGCAACAACACCTGCCGTCCCTTGGTAAAACACCCGTACGAAAGGAAGCGGCAAGGCCTCTTCATGGCTGACCTCATCGCGGCCCATCGCCGCTAACAGCGCCTGTTTAGTGTCATCGGAAACCGACTGCACTTCGTCCCGCATATTGATAAAACTGTCTAAAATACCTGCCTGCTGTGCTGCCTGTTCGAGTTGCTTACCCTCCATGCTTGCTCCTAACGTTTGGCCTGCCAGATACGCTGCTGGTAATCGCTGATAGAACGATCTGCGCTGAACATCCCCACGCGGGCAGTGTTCAAAATCGTCCGGCGCGTCCATTCATCGGCATCGCGGTACAGCGCATCGACCTTTTTCTGCGCTCCGCAATACGCAGCGAAGTCGGCCAGCACCAGATACGGGTCGCCGCCCTCTTTGAAGCTGTTGAGCATCAGGTCGAAAGCGTGCGGGTCGCCGTGGCTGAAAAACCCGCTGGCCAGTTCATCCAGAATCGCTTTCAAATGCTTATCCTTTTTCACCACGCTTTGCGGTTTGTAGCCTCTCTTTTGCAGCGTTTTGGCTTCATCAACGTCGAGACCAAAGATAAAGATATTCTCTTCACCGACCTGTTCAGCAATCTCAACGTTCGCACCATCCAGCGTACCGATGGTCAACGCACCGTTCAGCGCCAGCTTCATGTTACCGGTTCCCGAAGCCTCTTTTCCGGCAGTAGAAATCTGCTCGGAAACGTCGGCCGCTGGGATCATTATTTCCGCTACGGACACGCTGTAATCGGGGATAAATACCACTTTCAGACGATCGCCGACGATCGGATCGTTATTGATCTTATCCGCCACCTGATTGATCGCATAAATGATGTTTTTCGCGAGGTAGTAACCCGGCGCGGCTTTGGCCCCGAACAAGAACACGCGCGGCACAATGTCCAATGTAGGGTTATCGCGAATTTGCCGGTACAGTGACAAAATATGCAGCAGGTTGAGGTGCTGGCGTTTGTATTCGTGCAGACGTTTGATCTGCACGTCGAAAATAGCGTCAGGGTTGAGCTTAATCCCCATGCGATGCCAAACAAACTCCGCCAGCCTGACTTTATTTTCATGTTTTATTTTGCGGAAACGTTTGCAGAATTTTTTGTCTTTGACGCCGCTTTCCAGCCCTTTTAGCAGGTCGAGATCGGTTACCCAGCTGTCAGTGTGCAGGCGCTCATCAATCAGTGCAGACAATGCCGGGTTACACTGCTTCAACCAGCGACGCGGTGTAATGCCGTTAGTGACGTTGTGGAACTTTTCTGGCCAAAGCTGATAATACTCGGGGAACAGGTCTTTCACGACTAAGTCAGAATGCAGTGCCGCGACGCCGTTCACCGCAAAACCCGCCACCACGCACAGATTAGCCATGCGTACCTGTTTGTCGTGATGCACCGCGAGTTTGGCCCAAACTGCTTCATCACCCGGCCACGCTTTGCTGACCTGCTTTTTAAAGTTGGCGTTGATCTGTTTGATTATCTGGAAGTGGCGCGGCAGCAGGCTGCGCACCAGACGTTCGTCCCAGGTTTCCAGCGCTTCCGGCATCAGCGTGTGGTTAGTGTAGGCAAATGTGCGGCTGGTAATGTGCCACGCATCGTCCCAGCTCATCTGATGTTCATCGATCAACACGCGCAGCATTTCAGGTATGGCGATAGTCGGATGGGTATCGTTAAGCTGAATAACTTCGTAGTCCGGTAGTTCAGCAATTTTCCGCCCGAGAAAGTGGTGGCGTCGCAATATGTCAGCCACCGAACAGGCGCACTGGAAATATTGCTGCATCAGGCGCAGACGCTTACCTGCCTGATGGTTGTCATTGGGATAGAGCACTTTGGTGAGTTTGGCGGCGTCCACGCCCCGTTGCTCGGCTTTAAGAAATTCGCCGTCGTTAAATTTTTTGAGATCAAACGGATGCGGATGAGTAGCTTCCCACAGGCGCAAAGGCTGGGTAATGCCGTTGCGGTAACCCAGCACAGGCAGATCCCAGGCTTCGCCGCGCAGGGTGAATTCCGGCTCCCAACGCAGTGAGCCATTGTCGTTCTTCACCACTTTCCCACCGATCCCGACACTCACTGCCAGCGAACTGTTGTGGCGGAACCACGGATATTCACTACGATGCCAGTCGTCCGGTGACTCTTTCTGGTGCCCATCAACAAAGCGTTGGCGGAACAGACCATACTGATAATTCAAACCGTAGCCAATTCCCGGCTGACCGACCGACGCCATCGCGTCAAGGTAACAAGCAGCCAGACGGCCCAAGCCACCGTTACCCAGCGCCGGATCAACTTCCTCTTCCAGCAGGTCGCTCAGGTTAATTTCAAAGGGCTCAAGCGCCTTGGCCACCGTGTCGTACCAGCCAAGATTAATCAGATTGTTACCGGTGAGACGTCCAACCAGAAACTCCATTGAGATGTAGTTCACATGCCGCAGGTTTTTTTGCCGCTTTTTGCTGGCAGGAACGCTGTCATCTTGTGGGGGAAGCTGTTCAGCTACGGCGGCGCTTACGGCATGCCACCACTGATGCAGCGTCATGTCTCTGGCTGAAGTCAGTCCGAAGGCTTGCCACTGACGGGTCAGTGCTGCTAAAAAAACATCCTGCTTAAGAGTGGGCTTGGTCATAAGGCAGCTCTTTCCTTTTGGTTCATTCCGGGAGAAGAAGTCTGTTCAGCATAAATGCGAAATGCGTGATCTGTGATCACTTATAGGTATAACGCCTATAACGCAAAAAAGCTCACCACGTTGACATGATGAGCTCAGGAATTTGTCGATAAATATTAATGGTGTCGGGTCTACTTTTGCCCGTAATAGGCATCTGGTCCATGCTTGCGGGTAAAATGCTTGTTGAGCAAATAACCGCCCATGGGTGACATCTGGCGGTTCAGCGTACCGGTGATCCACGCCATTTTTGCCACCACTTCCAGTACGACCGCGTTATGCACCGCCTGTTCCGGTGATTCCCCCCAGCAGAATGGGCCGTGCTGAGAAACCAAAATGCCTGGCATATGAAGCGGCTCGGTTTCGCCCAGCGTTTCGGCGATAACTTTACCGGTTTCCATTTCATACTGACCGGCCACTTCTTCACGGCTTAACGGACGCGTGCAGGGAATGGCCCCTGCGAAGTAATCCGCATGGGTTGTACCCAGCGCCGGAATGGGCACACCTGCCTGTGCCCATGAAGTCGCGTAGGTCGAATGGGTATGCACGATCCCGCCCAGCTCGGGGAATTGCGCATAAAGTTCAAGATGGGTTGCCGTGTCGGACGAAGGTTTGAAATGCCCCTCCAACACCTCCCCCAGTGCGTTAACCACCACCATGTCATCAGGAGTCATTACGTCATATTCAACACCGCTGGGTTTGATCACCACCAAACCGGTTTTACGATCGATGCTGCTCACGTTACCCCAGGTGAAGGTCACTAATCCGCGTGCAGGAAGCGCCATGTTGGCGTCGAATACACGCTGTTTGAGTTGTTCTAGCATAAGGCTTCCTCCATGTTCAGCCCCGCTTTCTGCATCTTGTCGATCACCCAGGCGCGGGCTTCGCGTACTTCTTTCAGCGGATCGGCGGCGGTTTCGCTCCACATTTCAATCAGGTAAGGCCCGCAGTATCCACTGTTAAGTAACGTGCTGAAACAACGCTCAAATTCCACCACGCCGCTGCCAAAAGGTACATTCTTGAACACGCCTGGCTGGGTATCTTTAATGTGTACGGCGACAATATGCCCTGCGCCGCTGGCCAGTTCCATCTGCACGTCATTGTCCCAGGCAGACAGATTGCCAATATCAGGATAAAGCTGGAACCACGGATTATTCAGGTAATGGGCATAACCCAATGCCTTGCTGATGGAGTTCATCAGCGGATAATCCATGATCTCCATCGCCAGTGTCACCTGCGCACGGCTGGCCATCTCGACGGACTCTTGCAGGCCGTCACGAAAACGTTCGCGAGTATGGTGGTTGGCATCCTGATAATAGACGTCGTAGCCCGCCAGTTGAATAACCCGGATACCGAGGTCCTGCGCCAGCACGATGGCTTTACGCATGATTTCCAACCCCTGCGTGCGGGTTTTGTCATCTTCCGAGCCCAGTGGAAAACGCCGATGCGCGCTCAGGCACATCGATGGAATGCGCATCCCGGTTCGGGCGACGGCATCAACCACCGCCATCCGCTGTTCGCGACTCCAGTCAAGCCGCGCCAGCCGGTGGTCGCTTTCATCAACCGACATTTCGACGAAATCAAAACCCAGCTCTTTCGCTAGGCTCAGGCGTTCAAACCAGTCTTCACCCGCAGGTAATGCCTTTTCATAGATACCGAGTGGCACGGCTTTATGCATCATTGCGCGTTCCTTAGCCCCAGAGTTGGCTGATTGATTTTTTGAACTGACGGGCTGCATCGACCGGATCTTTGGCATCGCGGATGCTGCGACCGGCGATAAAGACATGGATCGGAATGCCTTTAAACAGTGGCAAATCGTCCAGCGCCAGCCCGCCGGTCACGGTCACTTTGAAGCCCATGTCGGACAAACGTTTGATGGCGGTGATATCGGCATCGCTCCAGGCTACGCCCGCCGCCTGTGCGTCGCGACTGCGGTGGTAAACCACCTGTTGAATACCGGCATCGCGCCACTCTTGAGCCTGTTCCCAGGTCCAGTAACCGGTGAGTTCAATCTGTACATCGCCGTTGAATTCTTTCGCGACTTCCAACGCGCCTTTGGTGGTATTGATGTCAGCGCAGCAAATGACGGTTACCCAGTCAGCATTGGCTTCAAAGCACATACGCGACAGAATCTTGCCAGCATCGGCGATTTTGGCATCAGCCAGCACGATTTTTTCCGGGTACAGCGCTTTGAGGTCACGTACTGCACGCACCCCTTCAGCAACGCACAAGATGGTACCGACTTCGATAATGTCGACTTCGTTGGCGATCAGACGCGTGGTTTTATAGGCATCATCCATCGACTGGTTATCCAGTGCGACCTGCAACATCGGTAATGAGTGAGACATAGTGTATTCCTTATGGTTAATGAGCAGCGGCCGCGGAAGTCTGATCAATCAAATCCAGCACCTGTTGAGGCGTGGTACAGGCACGCAGCCGGTCAAAGTTCTCTTCGTCTTCAAACAGATTCACCACCTGCATAATGCCGACTTCCTGATGAGCGTTAGCATCAACCGCCGCGAGGGTGATCAAGATATCCACCGGGTCGTTATCTTCATGGTTGAAGACCAGCGGTTTTTTCAGGGTCACCAACGCAAAACCTGTTTTCAGTACTCCTTCCTCCGGGCGGCCATGCGGCATCGCCAGGCCGGGCGCAATAACAAAATAGGGACCAAAACGCTCGACGCCGTCCAGAATCGCCTGGTAGTAGCGTGATTCCACCACCCCTGCATCCACCAGTAAATCGACGCCTATTTTCACCGCATCCTGCCAGTTTTCAGCTTCAACATTCAGGCGGATCGACTGATTTTCAGCCAAAGAGTCACGCAGTTTCATAGAGGGGTCCTTATTTCTTTAGGTCTTTTGAGAAGTGCGCGTTAATCACTTCCATCACTTTCGGACCAAAGTCGGCGGCGGAAAGCATATTGCGCACGCCCACCACGTATTTGTTGCCGCTGACGGTGATCTCGCTCGCCACGTGAGTCGCGGCGACAATAATGTCTGCGCCGCTTAGTTCAGATTTATACTCGCCCACCGCGCAACTGTTCATGGAGTGGTCCACTCCTTCCTGGGTCAGGAACTGGCCGATCTTCATCTTCATGATCATCGAACTGCCTTGCCCGCAACCGCATACCGCCAGAATTCGTACTGTCATGGGAACCTCGTTGATTAGTGAGAAGTGGATTGATTAAGTGCTTGTTTTTCAGCGTCCTCTTCGGCGCGCAACGTACGGCCCGCGTAGAACATGTACATCAGTGCAATCACCGCAATCACGCCCATAAAGGCCATGCCGATGCTGAAGAAGCCCTGCATCATTGGCGGCGCGAGAATCGACCAGTCGGCCATCCCCATCCAGGCACTCAGGCCGGTGAGTTTGATGGCCCAGACGCAGCCGAAGATTTCGATCATGCCCATCACCAGACAGATTTTCAGCGCCGCGCGCCAGCCGCCGAAGTGGTTGGCAAACACGCCGATGGTGGCGTTGGAGAAGAACATTGGAATAAAGCCGGGGATGATCATGATGGAAGAACCGATGCCGAACAGGATGGCCACGGCAATCAGCTGACCGATGGTGCCCCACATGAAGCCCCAGACCACGGCATTCGGCGCGAAGCTGTAAATCGCTGCGCAGTCGATCGCCAGAACGGCTCCGGGAATCAAGCGTTGGGAAATGCCGTTAAAGGCTTCGGTCAGTTCGGCGACAAACATGCGCACGCCCTGAATGATGATGAAAATCGCCACCGCAAACATCAGACCGGTTTGCAGGATGTAGATCGTCCAGTGGGTTTTACCGGCCATTTTTTGCAGCGTATCCAGGCCAAACGAGCAGAGAATGATGCCGAAGAATACGGTCATCACGATGGCGGTAGACACGATGTTGTCGTGGAAAATATTCAGCCAACCCGGCAACTTGAGGTCTTCCACGCTCTCTTCTTTTTTACCCAAATACGGCGCGATTTTATAGGCAACCCACGAAGCAAACTGCTGTTGGTGACCGATGGAGAAACCGCTGTTTTCGGTCACGGACTGCGTGGGTTTGTACATCATGTTGGAGGTAATGCCCCAGTACAGCGAGACCAGAATCGCCGTACACCAGATGGTGGTCCACATCGGGTAACCCATGATGAAGAAGAAGACCGCAATCAGACCGGCCTGCTGGAACATGATGTGGCCGGTGAGCATGATGGTGCGGATGCCGGTAATGCGGCGAAACACCACCATCAGAATGTTCAGCCCGAGGGCGATCAGCACCGCGTAACCAACCCAGCTGTAGGCGTCGCCCATGCGTTCTACCGTCGCCATCATTGAAGCGTAGGTGTCAGAAATTGCGCCGTTGATGCCATACACTTCTGACAGCTTGGCAACCACCGGTTTAAAGGTGCCAGTCAGAATGCCGGAACCCGCCTGCAATAACATAAAGCCGATAATGGTTTTGATGGTGCCTTTGATAATCACTGTCGCGCTCTTTCTGAGCAGGATGTAACCGAGCATGGTCACAATACCCAGCAGCAGCGGCGCGTTGGTCATTACCTGATTAAAAAATACGGTAAAAAGGGTATAGAGGAATTCCATAAGACTCTCCGTCTGACCTTGTTTAATCTTTTTGGCGCTGAACACACTGCGCTGAAAAGTGAGGGACAGATGCACCCTAATGCTCACATCGAATCAGGTAAAGATTCACAATGATTATTTGTGAGCAGTCTCGCAAGTTATCGTTATCATGGAAATCATCACCTGAACGCATAAAACTCTATTTTTAGTTATATTTCAGCTCATTAAATAATTTAATTTGTTTTTAAAACGATCACCTCATTCAAATCCTCATCAGGATCCCACGTCTGTCTCATCAACAAATCTTCTTGTAAAGTCATTGTCATGACGATATTTCGATGATAACTTTACCTCAAACAAATCATAAGTAATCACAAAATGATTAATCGTGATATTTCACTAACACCGTTATGACGATAAGGGAACACCATGAGCAAAGTAGAAACGATCAGCCGCGAGTCCTGGATCCTGAGTACTTTCCCGGAATGGGGAACCTGGTTAAATGAAGAAATTGAGCAGGAAAAGGTCGCGCCAGGCACCTTTGCCATGTGGTGGCTGGGCTGTACCGGGATCTGGCTGAAATCTGAAGGCGGCGCGAACATTTGCGTCGATTTGTGGTGCGGCGTCGGCAAGCAGAATCACAGCAGCCCGCTGATGAAAGCCGGCCACCAGATGCAACGCATGGCTGGTGTGAAGAAGCTACAGCCGAACCTGCGTACCACACCGTTTGTACTGGATCCGTTTGCGATCAGGGAGATCGACGCCGTACTGTCGACTCACGATCATAACGATCACATCGACGTCAACGTGGCTGCGGCAGTGATGCAAAACTGTGCCGCAAACGTGCCGTTTATCGGACCGCAGACCTGCGTGGACTTATGGATGAGCTGGGGCGTGCCGGCTGAACGCTGCATCGTGATGACGCCGGGCAAAGTGGTACGAATTAAAGACGTGGAAATTCACGCGTTGGACTCTTTCGATCGCACAGTGCTTATCACCCTGCCTGCGGACCAAAAAGCGGCGGGCGTGCTGCCAGACATGATGGACCAGCGCGCCGTGAACTATCTGTTTAAAACACCGGGCGGCAATCTCTACCACAGCGGCGACTCTCATTATTCCAACTACTACGCCAAACATGGCAATGAGTATAAAGTCGACGTGGCGCTTGGCTCTTATGGTGAAAACCCGCGCGGCGTGACGGACAAAATGACCAGTGTGGATATGCTGCGCATGGCCGAGTCATTGAAAACTCAGGTAGTTATTCCGTTCCACCATGATATCTGGTCAAACTTCCAGGCCGACCCGCAGGAGATCCGCGTGCTGTGGGAAATGAAGAAAGACCGCCTGAAATATGGCTTCAAGCCTTTTATCTGGCAGGTTGGTGGCAAATTTACCTACCCGGATGACAAAGATAATTTCGAATACCACTACCCACGCGGTTTCGATGACTGTTTCACCACGGAAACTGATTTACCTTTCAAATCATTCCTTTAGTCGATGAGTAAAAGAATGGCGGGGATCGTTGTCCCCCGCACATTCCCAGAAAATGACGATTGAATGATTCAACTGCTCATCTATAATCACGCGGTATCCCTTTCCGCGGAGTCACCATGACAGAACCACAACGCCATAATGCGATCCTTGAGCTTTTACAACGCCAGGGTCAGATCTCTGTCTCAGATGTGATCGACAGTTTTGATATTTCGCCCGCTACAGCCCGCCGTGATATCACCAAACTCAATCAACTGGGTAAGCTGCGTAAAGTGCGCAACGGCGCTGAAGCAGTAACCTCGCCGCGTCAGAACTGGACACCGCTCAATATCCACCAGACGCAAAATCTCAATGAGAAAATGCGCATCGCCCAGGCCGCTGCGAAGCTCTGCCAACCCGGTGAAAGCGTGGTGATCAACTGCGGCTCCACCGCATTCTTGCTGGGCCGCGAAATGTGTGGCAGAGAGATTCAGGTGATCACCAACTATCTTCCGCTGGCCAATTATCTGATTGAGCAGGAACACGACAGCGTGGTGATCATGGGCGGTCAGTACAATAAAAGTCAGTCAATCACGCTGGCCCCACAGGATGGCGACGCCAGTCTGTATGCCGGTCACTGGATGTTCACCAGCGGCGCTGGGCTGACCAGCGACGGCCTGTATAAAACGGATATGCTCACCGCGATGGCCGAGCAGAAGATGCTTAACTACGTCGGTAAACTGGCGGTGTTGGTAGATAGCAGCAAAGTCGGCCAGCGGGCCGGTATGCTGTTCAGCCGTACCGAACAAATCGATGTGCTCATCACCGGACAAGATGCAGATGCCTCTATCCTCGATCAGTTGCACGCTAAAGGCGTTAAGGTGATTTTGGTCTGATCGCTTATTTTGGCTTATCCCTGCGGTTTGTCGGGTCTTGGTGGCTAAATAATTCGGTAGAATGGGGTCAAGTAATGATTAATGAGGCCCTGCCAAATGGAACAATTCGAAGCAATCAGCGTAGAACTCGCGCATACCCGCCTGAAATCAGGCGATGCGGTGATGGTCGATATCCGCGACCCACAAAGCTTTGGTGCAGCCCATGCACCCGGCGCATTTCATCTGAGTAATGAAAGCATGGCGGCTTTTATGCAAAACGCCGATGCCAAAACGCCGGTTCTGGTCATGTGCTATCACGGCATCAGCAGCCGGGGCGCAGCGCAGTTTCTGATCGGGCAAGGTTTTGAGTCGGTCTACAGCGTTGACGGCGGCTTCGAAGCCTGGTCAAAAACGTTTCCTCAGGATATCGAAGCCTGATTTCAGGCGCTTCCCCTCCCCATTTTGAACCCAGACCCAGCCAACATTCTCTTCTGGTTATAACCGTTGGTTTGGCCTGGGCATTAAATGTTCTTAAGCTGAATCAGCTACACCTTTTAAGTATTGGTATAATTTATCTCTAATATTTATAGGATATAACGATGAAACACCTGGAAAATCCCCGCCCGCTGGGCATGCGCACACTGGCGGTTCATGCAGGTCAGCAACCTGATAAGCTAACTGGCGCTATCGCCACGCCGATCACGGCCACCTCGGCTTTTTCCTACGATGATTTCGACAGCGGCGCGCGGCGTTTTAGCGGCGAAGAACCGGGTTATTCCTACAGCCGTTTTGCCAACCCGACCGTCGCCGTTGTCGAGCAAAAGATGGCAGCACTGGAAGGCGGAGAAAGCGCCGTGGCCTGTGCCAGCGGCATGGCGGCCATCAGCGCCGTGCTGTTTGCACTGCTCTCTCCGGGCGATGAGATTATTCATGTCGGCACGCTGTACGGCGGTACCGAAGGTGTGATCCGCAATTTACTGCCACGTTACGGCATCAAACCGGTGTTTGTGGCAGACACGAAAGATCTGCAGGCCGCGCTGACACCGCAGACCAAAATGGTGTTTGTCGAAACCCCGGCTAACCCGGTGTTAGGCATTGCAGATATCGCCGAAGTCGCTCGCATTGCGAAGCAGGTCGGTGCAGTCAGCGTGGTAGACAACACCTTCGCCACGCCTTATCTGACTCGCCCGCTGGATCTGGGCATTGATATTTCTCTGCATTCTGCCACCAAATACATCAGCGGCCACGGTGATGCGACCGGCGGCGTGATAGTCGGTAGTAAAACGTTGATTGACCCGATCCGCACCCTGAGCCTGAAACAGTTTGGCGGTTGCTTAAGTCCGTTCGAAGCAGCGCTGCTGACCCGTGGCCTGAAAACCCTGCCACTGCGTGTTGAAGCCAGTTCGCTCAGCGCCGCGCATATTGCACAAGTGCTGGACGCACATCCCGCAGTATCGCAGGTGTTTTATCCGGGGCTGAAAAGCCATCCGGGCCATGAGACTGCCGCACGCCAGATGAAACTGTTCGGCGGCATTATGGCAATTGAACTGCGCGGTGGCCGCGACGCGGCGCGGACGTTCCTGGATAAACTGACCATCATCACGCAGGCGGTATCTGTAGGCGACACCGACTCGCTGGCCTGCCATCCGGCGACCACCACGCACAGCGCAGTCTCAGCCGAAGTGCGCCGTCAAAGCGGGATCACCGACGGTCTGGTGCGTATCAGCATCGGTATTGAAGACGTGGAAGATCTGGTGGACGATATTCAACAGGCGCTGGAAGGGCTTTAATGGCGTTTGAATTAGCGTGCAAAGTCACACTCCCCGCACCCTAATGTGTAATTATTCTGGCGATATTCGCGCAATATCCGCCAGAATAATTGCGATCTGCGTTCCATCACTCCTGCCTGAACACCTCACAGGGTTTCATCAGATCCCGATCCCTCTCACACCCGCGTTAATTTTTTCTTCGCAGATGGCTGCATAGCCTTCGTAAATTCCCCGCCTTTTTAATGACTGACGTTATAATCGACTTCCCACACGCTGGCAGATAAGGTATTGCCCTAAAATGACGGCAACAAATCAATCCATTAGGGAAACCGCTTAACGCTATGGTACGTATTCTTAGCCTGAACAACCCCCGCCTGGCCCTGGCCTTTGTCGATTACATGGCGACACAGGGGATAAAACTACGGGTCATAAAAGAGAGTCAGGAAGTGCAGCTGTGGCTGGACGATGAGGCCCGCTTGCCTGAAGTAGAGCAGCAGGCGGTGCTGTTTTTGGAAGATCCGCTGCACCCGCGCTATCAGGCGGCAAGTTGGCAAACTGGCAGTACTGACGCCAATCTGAGTTATCAGCACTACTCTTACTGGCAGCGCATACGCAGCCAGGCCGGGCCGCTGACCATGGGTATGATGTTCCTGTGTATCGCGGTCTATATTCTGCAACAAATTTACGGTGATGAAAGCATCATGCGCGTGCTGGCCTGGCCGATGGACAGCAGCCAATACGCCGAAATCTGGCGCTGGTTCTCTCCCGCCTTGCTGCACTTCTCGCTGTTGCATATTCTGTTTAACTTATTGTGGTGGTGGTATCTGGGTGGCCCGGTGGAAAAACGTCTCGGCACCGGCAAACTGTTTACTCTCACCATTGTGTCAGCATTGATCAGCGGCTGGGGACAGTCATTATTCAGCGGTATCTGGTTCGGCGGTTTATCCGGCGTGGTATATGCGCTAATGGGCTATGTCTGGCTGACCGGCGAGTTAAAACCTGAACGCGGTATTTCTCTGCCTCGCGGACTCATGGTATTTTCGATTGCCTGGCTGGTGCTGGGTTATTTCAACGTGATGGGGCTTGCCATTGCTAATGCCGCCCACGTTTTCGGTTTGGTACTCGGCCTGCTCATGGCCTTTGTTGATACCCGAACGTCACATAAAAAACAGAATTAGGGGATTTCGGTGAAACAAACACAACGCCATGACGCCATCATTGACCTGGTACGCCAACAGGGGTATGTCAGCACAGAAGAGTTGGTGGAACATTTCGCCGTCAGCCCGCAAACTATTCGTCGTGATCTGAATGATTTGGCCGAACAGAACAAAATTCATCGTCACCACGGCGGCGCAGCGCTGCCATCAAGCTCGGTGAATGCGGCATATAATGACCGTAAAGTGATGTGGTCGGAAGCGAAAGCACGTATCGCTGAACGCGTCGCCAGCCAGATCCCCGACGGGTCGACGCTGTTTATCGACATCGGCACCACGCCGGAAGCCGTGGCGCACGCGCTGCTCAATCATAAAGATCTGCGCATCGTCACCAACAACCTGAACGTCGCTACGCTGCTGAGCGCCAAAGACGATTTTCGTCTGTTCCTCGCCGGCGGCGAAGTCCGCGCCCGCGATGGCGGCATCATGGGTGAGGCAACGCTCGATTTCATCTCTCAGTTCCGCCTCGATTACGGTATTCTCGGCATCAGCGGCATTGATATGGACGGCTCGCTGCTCGAATTCGATTATCACGAAGCGCGCACCAAACGCGCGATTATCGAAAACTCCCGCTGCGTGATGCTGGTAACCGACCACTCCAAATTTGGCCGTAACGCAATGGTTAACCTCGGAAAAATGGATCTGATCCACTATCTGTTTACCGACAAACAGCCGCCTGACAGCGTCAAGCAGATCATCGACAAGTATGACGTCCAGCTCGAACTCTGCTGATTTATCTGCCTTTTTGGAGCGCCGCGCTGACGCTCCTGCTTTTCCCTCACCAAAACGCCCCGTCCTAAACGAACAATTTTGGAAAACCCCGCACGTAGTCGCGTTCGGTTTCGTTTCCTTCTTGCCGATTTGCTCGAAATCGACACAAAAATGTTACCTTCGTCACGCATAATTGTTTTTATTTGGTTAACGCTTGGCTTGTTTGACGATTGTCGATTACAATCGTGAGCGAAAACGAACATTAAAGAGCTATTTCGAACATCTGGAGGAAGATGACGTGGAAACCAAAGACTTGATCGTAATCGGTGGCGGTATTAATGGTACCGGCATCGCTGCGGATGCGGCTGGCCGTGGGCTGTCCGTTCTGCTGCTGGAAGCGCAAGACTTGGCGTGCGCGACTTCCTCAGCCAGTTCAAAACTGATTCACGGTGGCTTGCGCTACCTCGAACACTACGAATTCCGCCTGGTCAGTGAAGCGCTGGCTGAACGCGAAGTCCTGCTGCGCCTGGCACCACATATCGCATTCCCAATGCGTTTCCGTCTGCCACATCAACCGCACCTGCGCCCGGCCTGGATGATCCGCATCGGCCTGTTTATGTATGACCATCTGGGTAAACGCACCAGCCTGCCTTCCAGTAAAGGGCTAAAATTTGGTCCGGACTCCGTGTTGAAACCTGAGCTGACCAAAGGTTTCGAATATTCCGACTGCTGGGTAGATGACGCGCGTTTAGTGGTGCTCAACGCTCAGGAAGTGGAAAAGCGCGGCGGCGAAGTGCGTACCCGCACCCGCGTGAAGCGTGCATGGCGCGAAGAAGGGATGTGGATGGTAGAAGCCGAAGATATTGATTCTGGCAAAACCTTCACCTGGCGCGCCAAAGGTCTGGTGAACGCCACCGGCCCGTGGGTCAAACAATTCTTCGACGACGGCCTGAAGCTAAAATCCCCTTACGGCATTCGTCTGATCAAAGGTAGCCATATTGTGGTACCGCGCGCCCACCATCAGCCGCAGTCCTATATTCTGCAAAACGAAGACCACCGTATTGTGTTTGTGATCCCATGGTTGGATGAATTCTCCATCATAGGCACCACCGACGTGGAATATAACGGCGATCCAAAAGATGTGAAGATTGATGAGAAAGAGACCCGCTATCTGCTGAAGGTGTATAACGATCACTTTAAGAAGCAGCTGACCACGGAGGATATCGTCTGGAGTTACTCCGGCGTGCGTCCGCTGTGTGATGATGAGTCTGATTCTCCGCAGGCGGTCACCCGCGATTATACCCTGGATGTTCATGACCAGAATGGTCAGGCCCCGCTGCTGTCAGTGTTTGGCGGCAAACTGACGACCTACCGTAAGCTGGCCGAACATGCCCTGGAAAAACTGACTAAGTACTATCCGAAAGCGGGGCCGGCCTGGACTAAAAACGCCGTGCTGCCGGGCGGGAAACTGGGGGGTGATCGCGATACTTACGCGGCCAATCTGCGCAACCGCTTCAAATGGCTGCCTGAGGCGCTGGCTCGTCGCTATACCCACACGTACGGCAGCCAGACCGAGTTGTTTATCGCTGATGCCACCAGCCTGGAGTCGCTGGGCGAAGATTTCGGTCACGGGTTCTATGAAGCCGAACTGCGTTATCTGGTAGAAAAAGAGTGGGTTATCGAATTGGACGACGCTATCTGGCGTCGCACCAAGCTCGGCATGTGGCTGGACAAAGCTCAGCAACAGCGCGTGACTGAATGGCTGGCCGCTCACAAGCAGCAGAAGAAAACGCTGTCGCTGGCGTCTTGATTTATCACCCACACTATACCCTATAGCTTTCAAGGTGCAGGAAGACGGCAAGCAAGAGACAAACCGGTCAGGACCGGTGTTGAACAGCGCTAGCGCTGGTCCGCAGGATGAGTCTCTGTTTCAGAGACTCATAATCCCGATGAGCTTACTCAAGTAAGTGATTCGGGTGAACGAGAGCAGCCAACACACCTGCAATTTGAAAGATGACGTGTATAAAACAACAAAGGCATCCAACCGGATGCCTTTGTCATATCTACGTTTCGGTTACAACTTGATCGGCTTAATATTCCAAATCTCGTCAGCGTACTCCTGAATGGTACGGTCAGATGAGAAATATCCCATGTTGGCGATATTATGCAGAGTGCGCCGGGTCCACTCTTCCGGATGTTTGTAGAGTTCGTCCACTTTATCCTGAGTATCGACATAACTGCGGTAATCCGCCAGCACCTGGTAGTGGTCACCGAGGTTAACCAGCGTGTCGAACATATTACTGTAGCGCTTAGGCTCGCCGGGGCTGAAAACGCCGGTGGCGATCTGAGTCAGCACCTGATGTAGCTCAGCATCCTGCTCATAATAAGTACGTGGGTTATAGCCGTCACGGCGTAACTGCTCCACTTGCGGCGTAGTATTGCCAAAAATGAAGATGTTTTCCTCACCAACGTGTTCGAGCATTTCGACGTTGGCGCCGTCCAGCGTACCAATAGTCAGCGCGCCATTAAGAGCGAACTTCATATTACTGGTGCCCGAAGCTTCAGTTCCGGCCAGTGAAATCTGTTCGGAGAGATCGGCGGCCGGGATGATCATCTGTGCCAGACTGACGCTATAGTTTGGAATAAACACCACTTTGAGTTTATCGCGTACGCGCGGATCTTCGTTGATAACGGCAGCAACATCGTTGATCAGGCGAATAATCTGCTTGGCCGCGTAATAGGCCGAGGCGGCTTTACCTGCGAAAATCACCGTACGCGGCACCCAGCCAGCTTCTGGGTCTTCAATAATGCGGTTGTAGCGAGTGATCACATGCAGCACGTTCATCAGTTGGCGTTTGTACTCGTGGATTCGCTTGATCTGCACGTCAAACAGACTTTTAGGATCCACTACCACATCCAGTTTCTGCGCGATATAAATCGCCAGACGCTTTTTGTTCTCAAACTTTGCCTTGCGCAGCGCCTCGAGGAAACTCGGGTAGTCGATATTCTGTTTCAACTCACCCAGTTGGCTCAGGTCAGTACGCCAGTGATGACCAATGGCCTCATCCAGCACCTTCGACAGCGGTTTGTTCGCCAGACCCAGCCAGCGACGCGGCGTCACGCCGTTAGTTTTGTTGCAGAAACGGTCCGGATAGACTGTGGCAAAATCAGCAAACAGCGATTGCACCATGAGTTCGGAATGCAGTGCCGACACGCCATTGACTTTATGGCTGGCAATCACCGCCAGCCATGCCATGCGCACCTTACGGCCATGCTCTTCATCGATAATCGATACGCGTGACAAAATGCCACTGTCGCCGGGCACTTTCACCTCAACCTCTTTGAGGAAGTGATCGTTAATCTGGAAGATGATCTCCAGATGGCGCGGCAAGATCTTGCCGATCATATCCACCGGCCAGGTCTCCAACGCTTCGCTCATCAACGTATGGTTGGTGTAGGAGAAGACTTTACTGACCGTCTCCCAGGCGTTATCCCAGCTGAATTTATGCTCGTCGATCAGTAACCGCATTAGCTCAGGAATAGAAAGCACCGGATGGGTATCGTTGAGGTGAATGGCAATCTTATCGGCCAGATTTTCATAGGTATGGTGGGTGACATAATGGCGGGTAAGAATATCCTGCACGGTGGCAGAAACCAGGAAATACTCCTGACGCAGCCGCAGCTCGCGGCCCGAGTAAGTCGAGTCATCCGGATAAAGCACCCGCGAGACGTTCTCCGAATGGTTTTTATCTTCTACCGCCGCAAAATAGTCACCCTGATTGAATTTGCCGAGGTTAATTTCGTTACTGGCCTGTGCGCCCCATAACCGCAGCGTGTTGGTGGCATCAGTATCAAAACCGGGGATGATCTGATCATAGGCACAGGCGATAACTTCTTCAGTTTCCAGCCAGCGGGTTTTGGCTCCTTCGTGTTGCAGACGCCCACCGAAACGCACTTTATAGCGGGTGTTATGCCGCTGGAACTCCCACGGGTTGCCATATTCCAGCCAGTAATCCGGCGCTTCCATCTGCTGACCGTTAACAATGCTTTGCGAGAACATGCCGTATTCGTAACGGATACCGTAACCACGCCCTGGCAGCGCCAGCGTAGCCAGCGAGTCGAGGAAACAGGCCGCCAGACGCCCCAGCCCGCCGTTGCCGAGGCCTGGATCGTTCTCTTCGCCGATCAGCTCCTCAAGGTCAAAGCCCATCTCATCAAGTGCCTGTTTGATGTCATCGTAAATGCCCATCGACAGCAGCGAGTTCGACAGCGTGCGTCCAATCAGAAACTCCATGGATAAATAGTAAACCTGCCGCACATCTTGCGAGGTTTGCGCCCGGTTGGAGCGTAACCAGCGTTCCACCATACGGTCACGCACGGCAAACAGCGTGGCGTTTAGCCAGTCATGCTGAGTAGCAATCGAGGGATCTTTCCCGACGATAAACATCAGCTTGTAGGCAATCGAGTGTTTCAGCGCTTCAACACTGACGGTCGGCGAAGTGTAGTTAAACGGTGAAGTCATAGCGTTGAGTTCCCAATCAAGTAATGTCGCTTCTCAATCTTCATGACAGCAAGCGTTGATAAAGTGACAGATAGGCCTGAGCCGCTACCTGCCAACCGAAGTCGATACCCATGGCGTGATGCTGAACGTGGCGCCAATGTTTTGGCCTGCTCCACAGCACAAACGCCCGGCGGATGGCGCTGCCCAAAGACGTGCCGTTCGCCTCTTCGAAAACAAATCCGCTGGCGGTACCGTCGGACAGATTTTCCAGCGCGCAGTCCACCACCGTATCCGCCAGCCCGCCGGTGCGGCGCACCAGTGGCAAAGTGCCGTATTTCAAACCATAAAGCTGTGTCAGGCCGCAGGGCTCGAAGCGGCTTGGCACCATGATGACGTCAGCACCGCCGATAATGCGGTGCGAGAATGACTCGTGATAGCCAAGCTGCACCCCCACCTGACCTGGGTTATCTGCGGCAGCGGCCAGAAACGCTTGTTGCAATACCGCGTCACCTGCACCGAGCAGCGCCAGCTGGCCGCCACGCTCAAGCAAGTCCGGCAGCGCTTCCAGCACCAGATCCAGCCCTTTCTGATTGGTCAGGCGGCTCACTACGGCGAACACCAACCGCGAGTCATCGACGTCCAGTCCCATTGCACGTTGCAAATAGGCTTTGTTGATCATCTTAGAACGCAGGTCATCAGCATCATAGCGAGCCGACAGCAATACGTCATCACGCGGCTGCCAGATGGCATCATCCACGCCGTTAAGAATGCCCGACAGTCGGCCTTCCTGCTCACGTTCGAGCAGCAAAGATTCCATGCCATAACCGAACTCAGGGCGCGTGATCTCTTTGGCATAGGTTGGACTGACGGTGGTGATGTGGTCCGAATAGAACAACCCGGCTTTCAGATACGATATCTGACCGTAGAATTCCAGGCCGTGCATCTGGAAAAACTCGAACGGGATCTGCAAGTGCTGCAAATGGTAGCCGTCGAACAACCCCTGAAATGCCAGGTTATGCACGGTGAACACGGTTTTGACCGGAATATGCCGCGAGCGCACATAAGCCGACGTCAGCCCCGCGTGCCAATCGTGCGAGTGAAGAATATCGGGTTTCCACATTCCGTCGAAACCATTGGCCAGTTCAGCTGCCATCCAACTCAGCAGGGCGAAACGCAAATGATTATCGGGATAAGCGTAAGCAGACTGATCGTGATACGGACTGCCGGGACGGTCATACAGTCCCGGCACATCTATGATGTAGATACCCACGCCCTGAAACACGCCGTAGCGTAGCGTCACATGTCCGGCAAAGGTATCAAGGTGGCCCACGATCTGCGTCTCTCCGATGCCCCGTTTAATATCGGGGAAGGCCGGGATCAGCACGCGTACGTCTGTCCCCCCCGCTATTTGAGCGGCGGGAAGCGCACCCGCGACGTCAGCAAGTCCCCCGGTTTTTAATAGGGGAAACAGCTCTGAACAAACATGTAAAACCTGCATTCGCGCTCCTGAATTATCATCACCACCACGGGGTTATTACCGGGGAGATGAGCAAACATTATCGGGGCAGACGTCAACAAACTCCCTGTTGCACCATCCCGGATCTCTGGAACTAATACGTTTTTACAATTTCGCCAGCATGGTGCGGGTGACTAAAACAACGCCGCCCTCTGAGCGATAAAAACGTCTACTGTCTTCATCTGCGTTTTCGCCAATCACCATGCCTTCGGGAATATGACAGGCACGGTCGATAACACAGTTACGTAAGCGACATGAACGGCCAACGTTGACGTCCGGCAGCAGTATGGTCGAATCAATATTGCAAAATGAGTTCACCCTCACGCGAGGGAATAGCACGGCGTTTACCACCACCGAACCCGAAACGATGCAGCCACCGGCAACCAAAGAGTTCATGGTCATGCCGTGGCTACCGGAGCGATCCTGCACAAACTTGGCCGGAGGCAGCGGTTCCATGTGGGTGCGGATCGGCCACGAACGATCGTACATATCCAGTTCAGGCGTCACAGATGCCAGATCCAGATTGGCCTTCCAGTACGCATCGAGCGTCCCGACATCACGCCAATACGGCGGTAACTCAGTGTTTTGCGTCACGCAAGACATGCTGAAAGGATGCGCCCAGGCTACGCCCTCTGCGGTAATTTTCGGCAAAAGATCCTTGCCGAAATCGTGGCTGGACCCCTCCTTGGACATATCCTCTTCAAGCAGGCGGAACAGGTAATCAGCATTAAAAATGTAGACCCCCATACTCGCCAGCGCCATATCTGGCTGTCCGGGAATGCAAGGCGGGTTCTGCGGTTTCTCCAGGAAGCCGTTGATTTGATAATTTTCCCCGACATCCATGACGCCAAATTCACTGGCTTCCGCCAGCGGCACGGCCAGACAAGCGACGGTGCATTCACCGCCCTTTTGCACGTGATCCACCAGCATGCGCGAGTAATCCATCTTGTAGATGTGATCCCCGGCGAGGATCACCACGTACTCAGCCTCATAGCGACGGATGATATCCAAATTCTGATAAACGGCATCGGCGGTACCTTTGTACCAATGCTCGGTACTGTGGCGCTGCTGAGCGGGCAGTAAATCCACAAACTCATTCATCTCTTCATTAAAAAATGACCAGCCACGCTGAATATGTTGAACCAACGTATGTGACTGATATTGAGTAATAACGCCGATGCGACGAATGCCTGAATTGAGACAATTCGACAGCGCGAAATCGATGATGCGGAACTTCCCTCCAAAATGAACCGCAGGCTTGGCGCGGGTAGCGGTTAAATCCTTAAGACGTGAGCCCCGCCCCCCGGCCAGGATCAGCGCGACGGACTTCAGGGGTAACTGCCTTGCCAGCATTACCGGATCTCTGTTCTCTGTTGTGCTCATGGCTGACTCCTTGCATAACTGTGCTGATTTTCCTGCCTGCGTGCTGTTTTGTTATTCATGGCAATGGAGCACGCAGAGGGTTTTTGCTGCGGCACGCCAGGTAGAACCGTCCCTGGCACACTGAGGTTCCTCTCCAAACAGAACCGAATTAAACGGGGCAACAGGCTGCCAGCGTCCCTCAGGTAATTGCATATCGACATCACCGAGCGAGGCATTCAGCACCAGTAACCAGCTGCCTGACAGGCGGATTTGCAGCCACTGCTGCGGCCCGTGCTCCCAGGCTGCGGCCTCCATCGGTTGACCCTGAGCATCTAACCACTCGACGTCATTCCCTTGGCTGCGCCACCACTTATCCTGCGTCAGTGCAGGGATGTTTTTACGCAACGCCACCAGGGCAGCCACATAAGCCGTCAGGCTATCGTCAGCATTTTTCCAGTCGAGCCAGGTCAGAGCATTATCCTGACAGTAGGCATTATTGTTGCCCTGTTGGCTGTTGCCATGTTCGTCACCGGCCAATAACATCGGCGTTCCCTGGGACAATAATAACGTCGCCAGCAGCGCACGCTGGCTGAGACGTCGCTGACGCAGCACCGATTCAGAGGCATTCAGTCCCTCTTCACCATGGTTTTGACTGTAGTTTTCATTGTGCCCGTCGTGGTTCTCTTCACCGTTGGCCTGATTGTGTTTGTCGTTGAAACTGACCACATCACGCAGGGTAAAACCGTCGTGCGCGGTAAGCATATTGATGCTGGCGTGAGGGCCGCGATCATGGTGGTCGAAGAGATCGGCTGAGGCGGCAAAGCGCCTGGCAAACTGCCCGAGCGGCACATCGCCGTGCAACCAGAATTTACGCATATCATCGCGCCACACATCGCTCCACTCAGCGAACGGCGGCGGGAAGTTGCTGAGCTGATAACCACCCTGACCAATGTCCCAGGGTTCAGCAATCAGCTTGACGCCCGACAAAAGGCTGTCAGCCCGAATAGCAGCGAAAAGTGGTGAATCTGGATTGAACGTCGGCGTTCTGCCGAGTATGGTAGCAAGATCAAAACGGAAGCCGTCAACGTGACATTCACGCACCCAGTAACGCAGGCAGTCGAGCGTCCAGGCAACCGTTTCATCGTCCACCAACCGCAGCGCATTGCCGCAACCAGTGACGTTGTCGTCGCTGCCGTCTTCGCGCAGCCAGTACCAGCTGGGATTATCCAGGCCGCGAAACGAGATGAAAGGCCCGTCGACATCCAGCTCAGCGCTGTGGTTGAACACCACATCGAGAATCACTTCAATCCCAGCCTGATGTAGCCCTTTCACCGCCGCTTTAAACTCATTAAGCGCTGAAACCCCTTTCTGGCTACTGGCATAGCTTGGCTCAACCGCGCAAGGCGCCAGCACGTTATAGCCCCAGTAATTGCTCAATCCAAGGCGTTGCAGGCGCGGTTCGTCAGCGTGATGTTGCACCGGCAGTAACTCGATTGCCGTGACACCCAAATGCTGCAAGTGTTCCAGCATGACCGGATGCGCCAGCCCGGCATAAGTACCGCGCAGCGCCGCTGGAATGTGCGGATGTTGACGCGTCAGCCCGCGTACATGGGCTTCATAGATGATCGTCTCACCCCACGGCGTGGCGGGTGGCGCATCATCGCCCCAATCAAACGTGTCATCGACCACCACCGACTTCGGCGCGGCCACCGCGCTGTCTTTTTCGTCAGGCGCCTCAATGCCACCACTAAGCCTGGCGTTGTCGCGTAGTTGGCCCTCCAGCGCGCGAGCACTGGGATCGATTAGCAATTTTTTAGGGTTAAAACGCAGCCCGTTTTTCGGCTCAAAAGGCCCGTAGACCCGATAACCATAGTGCTGACCCGCTTTAGCTCCGGGCAGAAAACCGTGCCAAAAATTACCGGTGCGGCCCGGAAGCGTCAGACGCTGCTCGCTGCCGGATGCATCAAACAGACACAGTTCGATTTTTTCTGCATGGGCTGAAAACAGACAAAAGTTGACGCCGTCTGCCTGTAATTGCGCGCCATAGGGTGCTGGTTGGCCAGGTTCGAGTTTTTTCATCGCTCCTCCCGCCGCAGATACACGGTCGCCAGGGGTGGAATGGTCAGGCTGATGGAGTGCTCACGCTGGTGATGGCCAGTTGGCTGGCTGTAAACGTCGCCACTGTTGCCGATATTGCCACCGCGATAGAAGTGCGAATCCGTATTGAGGATTTCGTGGTAACGCCCTGGGCGCGCTACGCCAATGCGATAGTCGTAACGTGGCACCGGCGTGAAGTTGCTGACCACGATGATTTCGTCGCCGTTGTCGTCACGGCGTGCGAAGGCAAACACCGAATTTTCGTGATCATCGACCACCAGCCATTCAAAGCCACGCGGGTTAAAATCCAATTCGTAAAGCGGCGTTTGCTGGCGGTAAACATGATTGAGATCCCGAACCAGATGCTGAACGCCACTGTGCCAGCCGTTCTGGTCATCCAGCAGGTGCCAGTCGAGGCTGTTGTTGAAATCCCATTCGCGGCCTTGCGCAAATTCACACCCCATAAACAGCAGCTTTTTGCCCGGATGCGCCCACATAAAACCGTAATAGGCACGCAGGTTGGCAAATTTCTGCCAGACGTCGCCAGGCATTCTGTCGAGCAGTGAGCCTTTACCGTGCACCACTTCATCGTGGGAAAGCGGCAGCATGAAGTTCTCGCTGTAGGCGTAAAGCACGCCGAAGGTCATGAGATTGTGGTGATATTTGCGATGAACAGGATCAAGTTGCATGTAATTGAGTGAGTCATGCATCCAGCCCAAATTCCATTTGTAATGGAACCCCAGCCCGTTTGCATCCGGCGGCATCGTGACGCCCGGATAGTCAGTGGACTCTTCGGCCAGCGTCACGGCGCCGTCGAGTTCACGGCCAATGGTTTGATTGGTGTAGCGTAGAAAAGAGATGGCTTCCAGGTTTTCACGGCCACCGTAATAGTTGGGGATCCACTCGCCTGCCTTGCGGCTGTAATCGCGGTAAATCATCGAAGCCACGGCGTCGACCCGCAGGCCGTCAATACCGTAGCGTTCAATCCAATAGAAACCATTGCCAGCCAGATAGTTACGCACTTCGTGGCGGCCATAGTTGTAAATCAACGTGTTCCAGTCCTGATGGTAGCCTTCACGAGGGTCGGCGTACTCATAGAGCGCGGTGCCATCGAACTGCGCCAGGCCGTGGGCGTCGCTCGGGAAATGGCCTGGCACCCAATCGAGTATCACATTCAGACCCGCATCGTGGGCGGCGTCAACGAAAGCCTTGAACTCCTGCGGCGTCCCATAACGCCGCGTCGGCGCGTACATGCCGAGTGGCTGGTAACCCCAGCTGCCGTCAAACGGATGTTCGTTGATTGGCATCAGTTCGATGTGGGTGAAGCCCATCCATTTGGCATAGGAAACCAGTTGCTCAGCCAATTCACCGTAGCTTAACCAGAAATTGTCATCAGTATGGCGGCGCCAGGAGCCCAGATGTACTTCATAAACCGATACAGGCTGGTTCAGCGCGTTGGCTTTTTTACGCTCTGCGGAAAAGGGAACTTTCTCTGGCAGGTGGCTCACCAGCGAGGCCGTTTCCGGGCGCATTTGCGCTTCAAACGCATAGGGGTCTGCGCGCAACGAGACATTGCCATCACAGTCGATCACTTCATATTTGTAGAGTTGGCCTTCGAGCACTGCCGGGATAAATAGCTCCCAGATGCCATTTTCTCGACGCTGACGCATCGGGTGGCGTCGGCCATCCCAAAAGTTGAATTCGCCGACCACAGAAATACGCGTCGCATTCGGCGCCCAGAGAGCAAAACTCACCCCTTCAACGTTGTCCAGCACCTGCAGATGAGCGCCGAGTTTCTCGTAAGGCCGCAAATGGGTACCTTCGGCCAGCAACCAGATATCCAGCTCTTGCAGAAGCGTCCCGAAGCGGTAGGGATCATCAATCAGCTGGGTATTTTCGCCCCAACGAACTTCAAGGCGGTAGCGGAAGGGATTTTTTCGCCGGGGTATTATCCCGATAAAGAAGCCGCGATCGTCATGGCGTCGCAATTCAGTCACTTTTGTGTCTTTATCGGCATCAATCACCCAGACCTGATCGGCATCCGGTAAGAGTGCACGCACCTCGATACCCGCAGGCACAGAATGCATTCCCAATAGCGAAAACGGATCAGCATAATGGCCGGAAATAAGTTGGTTAATAACGTGCTGATCGGGATGTACTGACATGCATTTCGTCCTATGATTAATTAAATCAATAAGTCCAATAAAATCATTCAGATGGTCAATGGTAACTCTCTGTTCAGTCTGAACCTGAAGTGGTGCTCATCTTGTGACGAGAGTGCCATTTTTTTTTGCTTAAACATGCCTGTCAGCGCTCACGCTCACAGTTTCTAAATAAGTGCGGGTTTGTGCTTCTCAAAAACGCTTTGACCCTCTAATAAGCATAGACAAAGGTCAAAAAAAACGAGGCCAAAAAGCGAGGATTTTTTTATAAAATCAAATTCAGCCAAAAGCGCTGGCGAAGAGATTCAAACCGGGTGAAGTGATTGATGGATGAAGCAAAAACGGGACACCGTGCTGGTGTCCCGCTCAAATAGTAACCACCTGAAAAGGCCGTTTTCGGCTTACAACGACAACCTCTACAGCAGGATGCGCAGCATACGACGAAGTGGCTCTGCCGCCCCCCACAACAGCTGGTCACCGACGGTAAACGCAGAAAGATATTGTGGACCCATATTCAGTTTACGCAGACGGCCAACTGGCGTGTTCATGGTGCCGGTGACGGCGGCCGGAGTCAGTTCACGCATCGACAGCTCACGGTCATTCGGGATGACGCGCACCCAGTCGTTGTGGGTCGCCAGCATCTGTTCGATTTCAGGAATCGACACGTCTTTTTTCAACTTCAGGGTAAACGCCTGGCTGTGGCAGCGCAGCGCACCGATGCGCACGCACAGGCCATCAACCGGGATCACGCTGGAAGTGCCCAAAATTTTGTTCGTTTCAGCCTGACCTTTCCACTCTTCTTTGGTCTGGCCGTTATCGAGTTGCTTGTCAATCCACGGGATAAGACCACCGGCCAGCGGAACGCCAAAGTTGTCGGTCGGCAGCGTGCCACTGCGGGTCATCGCGGTGACTTTACGTTCAATTTCAAGAATAGCCGAAGCCGGATCCTGCAACTCTTTTGCCACACTGTTGTGCAGCATACCCATTTGGGTCAGCAGCTCGCGCATATGACGCGCACCGCCGCCGGAGGCGGCCTGGTAGGTGGCCACTGAAGCCCACTCGATCAAGTCATTGGCAAACAAACCACCCAGCGACATCAGCATGAGACTAACGGTACAGTTACCGCCGGCAAAGGTTTTGATGCCTTTGTCGATACCCTGATGAATCACTGCGCTGTTGACCGGATCCAGAACAATGATCGCGTCATCATGCATTCTCAGAGAGGATGCTGCGTCGATCCAGTAACCTGTCCAACCGATTTGACGCAGCTTTGGGTAGATTTCATTGGTATAATCGCCGCCCTGACAGGTGATGATAATGTCCAGCGCACTCAGTGCGTCGAGGTCATAAGCGTCCTGCAATGTGCCATGCTGTCCGGTAAATGCCGGTGCCGCCTGACCGTGTTGCGAGGTGGAGAAAAATACCGGGCGGATGGCGTCAAAATCGCGTTCTTCAATCATGCGTTGCATGAGTACAGAACCGACCATTCCGCGCCAACCAACGAAACCTACGTTTTTCATAATTACTGTCCTGCCCTGAAGGTGATAGCTGCGTAAAGTGTGTTTGTGATTTTTAGCGTTGACGACCCTGTCAACGCGCTGGTCTACCACCTTACAAAATGGTGTAGAAGTGGCAAGTGAATTTAATCGATAGTACGGGCTTTTTTAGCAGCCCGGCTTATAACAGGCGCTTTTAAGCAAGCCGAACTCCGTCTTTGAGGTAGTCATGACTGAAATGATTTCAGCAACCATCTTGCTGTTTTTGATTATGGATCCACTCGGCAATCTGCCGATCTTTATGTCGGTGTTAAAACATTTGGATCCGAAACGACGCCGCGTAGTGCTGATCCGCGAGATGCTGATCGCGCTGCTCCTGATGCTAATTTTCCTGTTTGCGGGTGAGAAGATCCTCTCATTCCTCAATCTACGCACCGAAACGGTGTCGATTTCAGGCGGTATTATCCTGTTCCTGATCGCCATCAAAATGATTTTCCCGTCAGAGGAGAAAAGCAGCACGGGCCTTTCAGCCGGTGAAGAACCCTTCCTGGTCCCGATGGCGATCCCGCTGGTGGCTGGCCCGTCGATTCTGGCCACGCTGATGTTGTTATCACATCAATACCCCAACCAACTCAGCCATTTAACCCTCGCACTATTTATCGCCTGGGGTCTGTCGATGGGTATCCTGCTGCTGTCGAACCTATTCCTGCGCCTGCTCGGCGACAAAGGCGTCAGCGCGCTGGAACGTCTGATGGGCCTGATTCTGGTTATGCTCTCGACGCAGATGTTCCTGGACGGCATCCGGGCATATCTGAAGATTTAGTTGTCAGGGTTTGCACCAACAAAAACGGCGGCCCCAAAGGTCCGCCGTTTTTGTTGGCTTCGATTCAGACAACTTGCGTTACACCACCATCGACAACAGCAGACAGCCGCCGAGACCGCACAGGGAAATGATGGTTTCCAGGATTGACCAGGATTTGAAGGTTTCAACAATAGTCAGGTTGAAGTACTCCTTGAACAGCCAGAAACCCGGGTCATTAACGTGGGAGAAAATCACGCTACCAGACCCGACGGCGATCACCATCAGCTCAGGACTGGCACCGCTTGAGGCAATCAGCGGAGCGACAATCCCGCCCGCTGTAATAGCCGCAACCGTGGCAGAACCCAGCGCAATACGCAGAACCGCCGCAATGGACCACGCCAGCAGGATTGGCGACAGGTTGCTGCCGTTCATGATATTAGCGATGTAAGGTTCGATACCGCTGTCCACCAGCACCTGTTTGAAGGCACCGCCACCACCAATGATAAGCAGCATCATCGCGATGATTTTGATCGAGTCCGTCACGGTATCCATCACTTCTGTCATGGTACGGCCACGGTTCAGACCGAAGGTGAAGATAGCGATCAGCACAGCAATCAGCGTTGCCATGACCGGGTCACCGAAGAACTCAGCATAAGGCAGGACCACGTGGCCTTTTGGCAGGATCATCTCGCAAACTGCACGGAACGCCATCAGGATAACCGGTACCAGAGACGTTGCCACGCTGACGCCAAAACTTGGCATTTCTTCTTCGGTAAAAGTTTTCGGGTTGAACAGGCCTTCAGGAACCGGCTTATCAATGCCTTTCAGGAAGCTGGCAAAGACGGGACCGGCAAGGATAACCGTCGGCACAGCCAGCAGCGAACCATACAACAGGGTTTTACCCATATCCGCATGGAAAATCGTGGCAATCGCCGTTGGGCCAGGGTGCGGTGGCAAGAAACCGTGGGTTACCGATAACGCAGCCGCCATGGGCACGCCGACGTACAACAACGGCAGACGCGCCGCAGCAGCAATGGTGAAAACCAGGGGCAGCATCAGCACGAAGCCGACTTCATAGAACAGCGCAAAACCGACGATAAAACCCGTCAGAACAACGGCCCATTGAATGTGCTCTTTGCCGAACTTCTTGATAAGCGTAGTCGCGATACGTTGCGCACCACCGCAATCAGCCAGCATTTTACCCAGCATGGCACCGAAGCCCATGATCAACGCCAGACTGCCCAGCGTGCCGCCAACCCCGTTTTTAATCGAGGTGATCACTTTATCCACCGGCATGCCTTGCATGATACCGACCGCCAGCGCGACCAGGATCAGGGCAATGAACCCGTTCAGTTTGAATCGGATCATAAGCAACAGGAGCAGCGCGACACCTACGGCTACAATGACTAATGGCATATCTTTTCCCCTTTATGCTTTATCCCGTGTCGGTGTTCAAACACGGGTGCATTATTTTTGATTTTCAATAAGTTGTAGGAGTTAACCGTGCAACGAGTTCAGGCCGCGACCGCTAAATCAGCAGTGCACTCCTTTGTGATATTAGTCACATCTCCATTTGTTACCGGTATCATGATACCGGTAACATGCTAATATTAGGACTCACTTCGCAGTCAAAATTTTCATTTTGGGATAGAGATCAACTTATGGCAGGACAAAGCATCATTCTGATGGGTGTTTCAGGCAGCGGTAAGTCCACCGTCGGCGCGGCATTAGCCCGGGAGATTAACGCAAAATTTATTGATGGCGATGACCTCCATCCCCGTACGAATATCCAGAAAATGGCCAGCGGACAGCCGTTGAATGATGATGATCGCGCGCCATGGCTTAAACGTCTGAATGACGCCGCTTACAGCCTGTACCATAAAAATGAAAGCGGAGTGATCGTCTGTTCAGCGCTGAAACGCCGCTATCGCGATGCGCTGCGTGATGATAATCAGGGGGTGGTATTCATCTATCTGAAAGGCAGCATTGACGTAATTTCCGAGCGCATGAAAGCCCGCGTCGGCCACTTCATGCCGACTGAGCTGCTAAAGAGCCAGTTCGATGCGCTGGAAGAGCCCGGCGAAGATGAACCCGACGTACTGCGTGTGAATATCGATCACAAGTTTGAAGGTGTAGTGGATCGGTGTGTGGCTGCGTTGAATAAGCATAATCAGTAGTCTTTACAAGCCAACAACTGGGGCCGGATAATCATCGGCAGATGAGCACTATCGCTGAAGATGCCATCTTCAGCGCGGTGGTGAAAGAGGATCAATGACGACTATCCCAGTGCAATTATTTTACTGATTTCGCAGGCATCAGTTCGGCTAACTTTTGTATTTGTTTACCTTGTTCGTCCAAATTAGCCGGACTCATCCAAAGATGCATGGCTCTACGAATTAATGGCCACTCACTATCGGTAATTGAATACCAGCGAACATCACGATTACGCCCTTTAGACACCTGCATTTGTCTGAATGTGCCTTCGTATTGAAAACCCAGCCTCTCTGCAGAGCTAATCGCTGATTCATGCAAGCTGTCACATTTCCACGCACATCGTCTGTATTGCAAAGTATCGAAAATATATGACAGCAGAAGAAAGATTGCCTCCGTGCTACATAAGGTACGTTTCATTAACGGGGTCCAGTTAATCCAACCAATCTCTATGGTCCCGTTTTCGGGATCAATACGTTGCAATGCGACAGAACCAACAGCTTTACCCGTGGAATGGTTGATAACTGCATAGAAAAGTGGATCCACGCTGGTAGCCAGCGAAGCGATATAATGATCGGATTGCCTGATAGTAATAGGCCTTTTGATGTGAAAATAGGTCCAGTCACGTTCGTCATCGATACTATGCCATGCGTCAAATAAATCCCGACTATGTTTAATATCAATAGGTTCAAGAACACAATACTTGCCTTTGAGGGGGATTTTTTTGAATACACCCCGTGATTGCCAATCAGGTAATTCCTTTCCCAGAGCCTGCCCGTAAAGGTTTAATTCTGTCGTCATAAGTCACACCTAATCTATCGTGTTTAAAAACAGTTAGTTATAGAATTTACGAACGATATTAGTCCTTATGTGTACTCTCTAACATTTTTTATGTAGTCATTTATATTCAGCATGCCACTTGTGAAATATCAACCTTGATACTCTGGTGACGTTACCGTTATCACGTTTTTAATAAACAACCCATACTGCTATGAACATATTCAGAATATTTTTTATATTTCAACTCAAATATTGGCCATGCTGAAATTAAGGTGCGTTTAAAAAAACCGGTAACTGATGTTAATTAAGATAGGTAGAAATGTTTTCTGCTCGCGACAAACGCTGAGGAAAATACGTTAATATCTCAATATTGTTTTTATCGGCATTGGGATTTTTTTCTTGAGTTATTTCACCTTAGACGAAGGAATAATTTAACTTTGGCCAGCCCAGGTAGCTACAGCAACTCATGCTAATAAATTCGCAAACGTACATTTATCGTACGTTGGTCCATAACAGCGGTTTCTATCCTGCGGCACTCCCCCACAAGTATCGTTCAGACAGGCTCAGATACTTCCCCCCGCCGAAATGGTAAATCCGACATCCACCATTCTTGGTGTCACGGCTTCGCCACGCAGCCTTGCCAACAGCCGTTCGGCGGTGATTTGCCCCATCCTTTCGCGCGGCGTTAAGACACTGGCAAGCTGTGGCTCCATCGCCTGCCCCATGTTATGGCCGTGGAAACCCGCGATCGCCATCTGCGACGGAATATGTAACCCCTGCCGCTGACACTCAAAAAATGCGCCCGCCGCCAGGTCATCGTTGGTACTGAAAATGCTGTCGATCTGCGGCCAGTCCCTCTGTGCCTGTTTAAGTAACTCGGCACCCGCCGAATAGCTCGACGAACGGCTGGTCATCACGCTGTAAGGTTGAAGTCCGGATTCTCGCATCGCCTGTTCATAACCCTGCTGTTTAATCAGCGTTCGCTCATCCTGACGTGCGCCGAAATAGACCACGTGACGGTGACCACGGGCAATAATTTGCTGAGTCATCTGCCTTGCAGCCTCGAAGTTATTGAAGCCAACCGCCAGATCGACACACGGCGACACGCAGTCCATCATCTCGACCACCGGAATTCCCGCCACTTCAATCATCTTTAGGGTGCGCGCGGTATGGCTTCGCTCGGACAAAATAAGGCCGTCGATATTGTAGGACAGCAGCGACGTTAGCCGCTGTTCTTCGCGCTCAGGGCTGTAGCCGTAGTGCGCCAGCATGGTCTGATAGCCGTGAATATCGGTTACGCTTTCGATACCGCGCAAGACTTCGGCAAACACCTGGTTGGTCAGTGAGGGCAGCAGCACGCCGATGGCGCGGCTTTTGGCATTGGAAAGAATTTCAGGGGCACGGTTGGGGATATAGCCCAGTTCATCGAGTGCAGCGGAGATTTTCTCCTGCAACGCGGCAGAAACCTGTTCAGGATTGCGCAAATAGCGGCTGACCGTCATTTTAGTCACACCCACTTTATCCGCAACGTCCTGAAGCGCTGGCCTTTTTTTCTTCATTTTCAATGAACTGAGTTAAGTAAGCATGAGGCTAATTTTAGCAAAAATTCGCTCTGACGGATAACGCTACCTTGCCGTAATCAGAACGGCGTCACCAATGTTCCGCGTATCGGCTCCCCGCCAGGACTGACAGAGAGCGGCGCAGTCAGCAGGGCAATGGCGCGCTGCGCCAGTTTTTCCAGCGGATAGGCAATGGCCGGAACCGCAGACGCGCCCTGTGGCAACGAACTGTCGAGGCTGAATACCATCACGTCAGTCGGAACCTGACGGCCAAACTGCGGCAGTAGTCGCAGGGCCTCCTGAACCAGTGTGTCGTCCGGCACCAGCAGCGCGTTGAAGCTGACATTCTGATTGAGCAGCCGTTGCAGCGCGTTTTCCCCGCTGAACACCAACTGGCGGTTGTATGGCAGCAGATGGTGCTCAAGCGCCTGATGATAGCCCTGCAAAATCTGCTCAGCAGAGTCGCCATCGTACAGATTGATCAGCGCGATTTTACGCCGCCCTTGATTGATCAAATACTGGCTGGCGGTCTCGGCGGCGAAGCCGTGATCAAACTGAATACTGCGCCCGGTATGACTCTCAAGACAATCAATGGTTACCGCACTGTGCGGCAAAGGCGGTAGCGCAAAACGCGCGCCAATCACAATCACTGCATCACATAAACCATTGCCGATTTCATTGAGCGAATGCGCGACGCTCGCCGCGTCGCTGGCAAAGCGCAGCAACAGATGTTTCTGGTTGAGCCGTAACTGTTTTTCCAACGCGTGAAGATACACGGTGGTCTGGTTGATATTCTCGGACGCGCAGACAACGCCAATGCAGCCGGTAGACTGATTCGACAGCGACTGGGCAATGACGTTGGGCTTGTAGTTCAGCACTTCCACCGCCCGCATGACGGCCAGGCGGCTCTCCTCTTTTACGCCGCGGCTGCCGCTGAGCACCCGCGACACGGTCGCTTTCGACACCTGCGCCAGCCGCGATACGTCATTGATGTTTGCCATACAATCCCTTTAGATAACCGGTTAATTGAAGCCTTGTTCTGAGGCCACATCCGCAAACCACTCACCGCTCTTTTTCACCGTGCGCTTTTGCGTCGCCAGATCCAGCTGCACAAAGCCGTAACGGTTTTTGTAAGCGTTCATCCACGACCAGCAATCGATAAACGTCCACATATGATACCCGAGACAGCCGCTGCCTTCCTGCAATGCGCGGTGTAACCATTTGAGATGTTCACGCACGAAGTCGATGCGGTAATCATCATCAATCCGGCCTTGCTGTTCGAAACGCAGTTCGTTTTCCACGCCCATGCCATTTTCGGAAATAAAACAACGCGGATTGCCGTAGTTTTCGCGCAAATTAGTCAGGATGTCGTAGACACCTTTTTCATAGATTTCCCAACCACGGTGCGGGTTCATCTTGCGGCCCGGCATCTCGTAGTGGGTGAAAAACCACTCTGGCATAAACGGACTGTCAGGATTGACCATGCTGTCGCGGCACTGAATGCGGCGTGGCTGGTAATAGTTGATGCCGAGTAAATCCACCACGCCCTGCCGCAATAATTCGGCATCACCCGGTTGGCAGTCCGGAAGTTGGCCATATTCCCGTAACAGTTCCACCAGCTCCGGCGGATATTCGCCACGCAAGGCTGGGTCAAGGAAACTGCGGTTAAACATCAGGTCAGCAATGTTGGCAGCTTTGAGATCAGCCGGATTTTGCGAGCGTGGATAAGAGGGCGTAAGGTTGAGAATAATGCCAATTTCACCGCCCAACTGCCGCACACGGTAGGCTTTCACCGCCAGCGAATGCGCCAGCATAGTGTGATAAGCAACCGTCGCGGCGCGGCTGAAATCCACCACGTTCGGGTAGTGGAAGTCATACAGATAACCGCCTTCCACCGGCACCACCGGTTCGTTGAAGGTGAACCAGTGCTTGACGCGGTCGCCGAACAATTTAAAGCAGACATCGGCGTATTTTTCATAGGCATGAACCACATCGCGATTTTCCCAACCACCGATCTCCTGCATCGCCATCGGCATATCAAAGTGGAACAGGTTGATGAACGGCTGCACGCCCTGCGCCAGCATTTCATCAATCACCTGATTGTAGAAAGTTACCGCGTCCTGATTCACTTCACCACGCCCGTGGGGAATTAAACGTGACCATGAAATCGAGGTGCGGAAAGTATTGTGGTTTAGCTGCTTCAGCAGCGCGATATCCTCGCGCCAGTTCTTGTAAAACGTCGAGGTCTCTTGCGGCCCTACCTCAGCGTGAAAACGGTTCGGCTGCTGTTCGAACCAGTGATCCCACACTGTGGGGCTTTTGCCAAAACTAAGGCTTTCACCCTCAGTTTGCGGCGCAGAACTGGCACTGCCCCACCAGAATTCTTTAGGAAATGAATATTTCATTGTCATTCTCGCTGTCCGCTAGCTGCTGGCTGGCGCGGTATTATCCGCCGTTAATGGGGTGGCTTTTTCTGCTTCCTGTTGCAGCAACGTGCGCTCGTAAGCTTTCAGGAATGGGTAGTACATGACCGCCGATAACACCATGCAGAACAAGCACATGATCACCGGGCTAAACGCCCAGTTGGCGGCCCATGACGCTCCGATGGGCGCTGGCGTGGTCCACGGCGTCAGCGACACGACCTGCGCAACCCAACCCAGTTTGGTGGCGGTATACGCAAAGACGGCGTTTAACATCGGCACAAAAATAAACGGCAGAAAAAATACCGGGTTCATGATAATCGGCGCACCGAACAGAATCGGTTCGTTGATGTTGAAGAAGCTTGGCACCCCCCCCATTCTACCGATGGTTCGCAGGTGAATCGCTTTGCTGCGCAGCAGTAAAAAGGCCAGCGGCAACGTCGAGCCGACGCCGCCAATCAACAGGTAGTGATCCCAGAAGCCTTGCAGATAGATATGTGGCAGCGGCGCGCCGGTGGATAACGCAACCTGGTTCAGCGCCAGATTAGTCATCCAGAATGGATTCATGATGCCGGTAACAATCAGCGCACCATGAATACCGGCGAACCACAGCACCTGGCAGATAAACACCGAGATCAGAATCGCAGGCAGAGAGTCGGACGCAGACACCAACGGAGCGAGCAGTTGCATGATGGCTTCAGGGATGATCATGCCGGTGCTAGCCTGAATAAACAGATTCAGCGGATGCAGCGTGGCAACGATCACGATCACCGGGATCAGAATTTCAAACGATCGCGCCACACCGGTCGGCACCTCTTTCGGCAGGCGGATGGTGATGTTATGACGCTTGAGGAAGGCGTACATCTCGGTGGTATAAATCGAGGTGAGAATAGCGGTGAAAATCCCCTCCCCGGAGAAGAACTGCGTCGAAATGTGCTTATCATGATAAGGCGCGGCCACCAGCAGAAAACCCATAAAAGCCAGTAAACCGGCCATGATTGGGTCAAGCTTGTAGTGTTTGCCGAGGCTGGCACCGATGCCCACCGAGATAAAAAATGTCATAACGCCCATGCTGAGATACCACGGCAGCATCAGTTCCTCGCGGTATTTCAGGGAGAGATTCAGCCAGCCACGGGCAAAACCGTTCGTGGTATCTGGCGAGAAAGGGGGAAAGATAAACACCAGCATAAAAGAGCCGATGATCATAAACGGCAGCGCGGCAATAAAACCGTCGCGGATAGCAATCACATGCCGCTGCTGGCCGACGGCGCCGGCCAGGGGCGTGATGTGTTTTTCGATGACGTTAACCATCGACTGATAAGCGCTCATACGCGGCTTCCTTCCTGTTCAATCAGCGCCAGGGCGTGATCCAGTACTTTCTCACCGCGCTGCATGCCGTAATCCATCATGTCAATGGTGACGACCGGAATATTGAATTCAGCCGCTTTGGCTGATAAATCCGCTTGCATGTAGCGGATCTGCGGGCCGAGCAACACAACCTGATAGTCGCGAAATTTCTCTTCGAACTCGCTGGCCCCGAAAGCAGCAATCTCTACTTCGTCGCCGCGCGCCTGCGCCACGTCGTTCATCTTGCGGACCAGCATACTGGTCGACATTCCCGCCGCACAACAAAGCATGATTTTTTTCATAGTGCTTCACTCCAGTGATGGTTAAGGGGCTGCCCAGTTAATGAGATGCCACCACCATTGGAGTCATTTTGGAAACCGGTTTCCACCCTTTAAAATAGAGAATGGGATCACGTTCAAAAATTGAACACTGGCGTGAACAAGGCTGTGAATACCATCACGGAACGGGGTGAAATTTCGGCAAATTGCACGGGGAAAGACTATGCGGCAGGAAGTCGAGCAAAAAAATGGGCAACCTGCGTTGCCCATCGTTATACAGCAGCATGTTAAAGCGATCAGACCGGCGGCAGATTAAACAGCAAGATTTCACTGTCTTCATCGGCATGCACCGACAAGGTTGCTTCATCCCAAATGGCCAGAGCATCACTTAGGCCCGCTTTCTGACCGTTGATGGATACCGTGCCTTTTACCACCTGGACCCACACGCGGCGCTCAGGCTGAATCTGATAAACAGACTGCTCATCTTTCTTCATGGCCCAGCGTGACAGCTCCATATCCTGGAACACTTTCAGCGAGCCATCGCGAGCATCAGGTGACAACACCAGTTGACGGCCCTGCGGCTCGTCGAACAGGCGTTGCTCGTAACGCGGCTCGATGCCTTTAGTTTCAGGAATGATCCAGATCTGATACAGATGCAATTTCTTGTCTTTATTGCCGTTGTACTCGGAGTGTGTAACGCCGGTACCGGCGCTCATAATCTGGAATTCACCCGCATGAATCTGCTCTTTGTTACCCATGCTGTCCTGGTGTTCCACGGTGCCTTCCAGCACATAGGTCAGAATTTCCATGTCTTTGTGCGGATGCTTACCAAAACCCTGCCCCGCGTCGATGAAATCTTCATTGATAACCCGCAGTGCGGAGAAACCCATAAAGTTTGCATCATGGTAATCGGCGAAAGAAAAAGTGTGCCAGCTGTCGAGCCAGCCATGGTTGGCGTGACCGCGTTCTTGTGCTTTGCGTAAGTAGATCATGTTCAACTCTCCTCAATGTTTTCTCTAGTCTAGTCAACGGCTGAGAATAAGAAAGCGTAAAAATCTCACTCCTCTATTCAAAAAAAATGAACAATCGCAGCTAGCTAAATTCAAAGGATTTGTTGGAGATTTTGAGGAGAGAGAAACAGATTTGCACTAAATAATTCGAGGCACAGGAAGGCGGCAAGTAAGTGATTCGGGTGAACGCGCGTAGCCAACGCATTTGTGGTTCGAAGTATGACGGGCAAAAAAAAGCCAGCTCTAGGCTGGCTAAGTAAAACTGGAAGCAATGTGAGCAATGTCGTGCATTCATGGGGACCCGTTTGACCATGGTGTGTGGCCATCCCCGGAACACATGGCAATAATAATCATTATCATTCGCACTTGTAAAGAATTATTTTGCGCCAACAGATCATTTGACTCTGACGAAAAGACAGATAAATTAAGAGGTTATTCCAATAATAACCACAATAACAAGAGAGGGAGTCATTATGAGCGAGATTATCATCCGTCACTCTGAAATCGGAGATGCCGCACAGCTACATCAACTTTACGTTCAGACTCCGCTCTACACCGACACCCTACACCTGCCCTTCTCGCCCTCAACCACCTGGGAAAAACGTCTGAGTGAAACGGTGCCAGGAACCTTTAGCCTGGTAGCCTGCGACGGGGAACACATCGCCGGGCAAATCACGTTGCAGGTCGATGCCTCGCTGCGCCGCCGCCACGTCGCCACTTTCGGCATGGGCGTAGATTGTCACTATCAAGGCCGCGGCGTTGGCAGCCAGTTACTCAACGCCATCACCGACCTCTGCGACAACTGGCTGAACATCCGCCGCATCGAACTCACCGTTTTCACCGATAATACCGCCGCGCTGGCGCTGTACCGGAAATTCGGTTTTGAAATCGAAGGCACCAGCCCATGCTTCGCGGTACGCGATGGCAAGTTTGTGGATGTTCACTCCATGGGGAGAATAAAGGCGGAAATGACTTAACGCCATGTCAGTTATGCCGTGCCTGGCAGGACGCGGCAACCACATCAATGTTTATACCTCGTTCACTGAATGCTGAATTCTGGTAAGGCCGATATCGCCGCCGCATGGGTCCAGTATTAGCACTCTCCCGCGACCACCTTATTACGTCCCGATGTTTTTGCGCGGTACAGAGCGTCATCCATGCGTTTGAACAGGCTGGCGGAGTCCTCATTAACCTGATGTTGTGCGACACCGATACTCACCGTCAATTGTGGCTGATTAGGCAGAGAAAGTTGCTGAACGCTAGCACGCAGTGATTCCGCCACGTGCAATGCCCCTTGCAGGTTGGTCAGCGGTAGCAAGATAACGAACTCCTCCCCCCCCCAGCGAAACACCGTATCGCTGTCGCGAATACCGGCCTCAAGCGCTCTTGCGAGCGAGATCAGCGCTTCGTCACCCTTGTGGTGGCCATGCTGATCGTTAATCGCTTTGAAGTGATCGGCATCTACCAGCATCAGGCTGAAATCTTGCGCAAAATATTGGTTCTTAGCATACGTCCGCTCAACCAGTTGCAAAAACTGACGACGGTTGCCGAGTCCCGTCAGCGCATCTCGCAGGGCAGCATGTTCCAACTCCTGCTCCAGACGCTTCTGTTCGGTAATGTCATGAATGATGCACAGCATCAACCGAACACCGTCCAGTACCACCGGACCAGCATAAGTCTGTACGTGACGGAGATTACCGTCAGCCAGTTTATGAATAAAATTAAGGGGTTTGTGTCCGCCGGGAAGCCGGGCAATCTCATACATGATTGGCAGGACATCACGGCCCATAACATTGATTTCCCAGGTATGTTTAAGGCACATCTCTTCGCGCGAGTAGCCATAAAAATGCGAAGCGGCCAGATTGGCATATACGATCCGCCCTTCTGCCGCCGGGTCGATAAGCAGTATTGGTGCGGTATTGGTATGAAACAGACGCTCATAAAAACCACGCTCATCGTGGCAATTCGGCATGGCAGACCCCGTGTTCTGGCACGGACTGGCTACCGGAAGCGCTATGCCGAAGGCATTAATCCCTTCGAAAATAATCGTCGTTTCCTGCTTGTCGAAATGCATCAGCGAGAGATGGCAGCTCAGCGGGAAGACGTTGCCTTCCCGTTCAACGGTCCAAATTTCGACGATTTGCTCATCTTTAAGTAGGGCAGGTAAATAGGACTCCAATGATAGTTGGGCATGCGCTGAAAACTTCCCATTCCGCAGTTGCGCTAACTGACCGTGGACCGCCAGTTTTTCTGCAGCCGTATTGGCAAAAATGATTTGCTGGTTCTTTGGCGAAACAACCCAAACCGGAGTGCTCAAAATATTCAACGCGTCGAGGTGAAGTTGCAGCATAGGCGCTCCAGAACATTGTTTAGCATAAAAACACCATACAGCGATTTCACGCTAATTAACCAATTTTCTGCGCCAAACAGGCCTGAAAGGCTTACCAGGCCAACTCAGGTGTATCAACGTGGTAAAAACCAGACTCAATTTCGCAAAACTCTATTTTTTGAGGCTTATTAGGAATTCACGTTATGAATAAATTTGATACTTAATCAGTTCCTTAACTCAATGAAGAGTTAAATTTTTTATCACAGCCATCAATTTAATAAAATTTAATCAAGTAAAAAGAAAAGTGCCTTTAATTATAAATTACTAAGCATTTTATCGAACAAATCGAGTTTAGCTGAACCGCCCGCGCGTCAGTAATAAAATCAAGCATTAGCCTATTCATCTATAAGTGAATACAAGGTGTGGGAAATTGCATCCTGATTATTTCCACGTTCTGTCATTTCCCTGTAATTTCTCTGTCATGTGCGCTGCTTATGTTCTGAGTAACTTAACCGGAGGACATCCTATGTTCAGCATGGATACCGTACTTCAGGATTTAGACCCACAGCGTATTACCCCTCCCTGGCAGCGCAACCTGTTAAAAACCCTATTTCATGAAAAAGAATTTCATCAGTTGGCGGACCAAAACCGCCATCTCAAAGGCATGGACATGGTAGAGCAGGTGCTGGAATATTTCGATATTCGCTGCGAACTGGCCGAGCGCGACCTCGAACAAATCCCCAGTTATGGCCCGGTAGTCGTAATAGCCAACCACCCTATTGGTACACTGGACGGGCTGGCGCTGCTGCACGCCATCGCATCGGTACGCCCCGATGTCAAAGTAGTCGCGAACCGCCTGTTATCGCGGGTGGAGTCGCTCAACAGCCTGATGATTCCGGTGGACAACATGGGCAGCCGCACCCAGCGATCGCAGGTGTCGGCAATGCAGGAACATCTGGAAAACCAGGGCGTGCTGATTGTCTTTCCGGCTGGCGAAGTGTCACGCCTGACGTCAAAAGGCGTGCGCGATGGTCGCTGGCATACCGGATTTATCCGCATGGCAGCCAAAGTCCGTGCGCCGATTGTGCCGGTACATATCAGCGGTGCCAACAGCGCACTGTTTTATCTAAGCTCGCTGATTTACCGCCCACTCTCCTCACTATTACTGGTACGCGAGATGTTTCGCCAACGCGGCAACTGCCTGAAATTACAGATTGGCGCGCGAGTTCCTTACGCCAGTTGGCATGATGGTCATACCCACGCCAACGATCTGGCCGAACGTTTTCGTCGCCACGTGTACCGTCTTGGGCAGGGCAAAGAGGGATTATTTCAGTCGGAGTCGGCCATTGCCCGCGCCGAAGATCGCGCGGTGCTGAAACGTGCGCTGGAAAGCAGCGAGAAACTGGGCCAGACGCCGGACGGCAAACTGATCTATTTGTACCGGCGCAATGGTGAGGATTATGTACCCGTGCTGCGCGAGCTTGGCCGCCTGCGCGAAATCGCCTTCCGCGCCGTGGGGGAAGGCAGCGGACGCCGCCGCGATCTAGATAGCTACGACGATGAGTATTATCATCTGGTGTTATGGGACCCGCAGGGTTTAGAGATCGTCGGTGCATACCGTTTTATTCCTACCGCAGGGCTCGTTAATCAGAAAGGTTTAGAGAGTATTTACAGCCAGAGTTTGTTCAATTACGGAAATCAGATGGACCCTATTCTGGCACAGGGTATTGAGCTGGGGCGCAGCTTTATTCAACCCGCTTATTGGGGCAAACGCGGGCTCGATTATCTGTGGTTAGGCATCGGCGCGTATCTGGCGAAATATCCACAAACCCGCTATTTATTCGGGCCGGTGTCAATCTCAGGTGGCTTACCCCTGGTCGCCCGTGACCTGCTGATCGCATTTTACCGGATCTATTTCGCCCCCACGCTGCCGCTTGCGACATCCCGAACCCCTTATCCGGCATCACTGCCGGACGTGCTGGCACAGTTTTCCGGTGATGATTACCTGCAGGATTTGCAGCGCCTGAAGCGACTATTAAGCAATTTAGGATGCAGCATTCCGCCACTTTATAAACAATATTCAGAACTTTGCGAAACCGGCGGCGTACAGTTTATTGATTTCGGCTCCGATCCGGCGTTCAATCATTGCATCGACGGGCTGGTACTGGTTGATCTTCACCAGTTAAAAGCGGCAAAGTTTGAGCGCTATATTGGCGTGCACCAGTGATGACTTTCCGCGCTTCTCCGCGCGTTCTGATAACCTGAACGTCGCTATCTATCCGAAAAGGCTCAGCATGCTGAGCTTTTTTAATTGCAGGTTCCGCGGTAATCGTCCGCCATGGCCATTTTCAGCAGCAAATCATGGCCGATATAGTTGCTCCAGTTGAATGAATTCTGCAATACAACAACCGCATTTTTATGCTTTTTATCGAAACCAATATAACTGGAATAACCGCCGATATACCCAACCTGATAAGTTATGGTTTGATTATCTTTATAGTCTGTAACCCATGCGATATTAGCCGCTTCGATCTTTCTCTGGAAATAAATTTCTTCAGAGACTCGTATTGCCGAATTAAGATCGCTGCTTTGTGAGTCAGAAATATGAGCGCGCAGATATTTCATCAAATCATCAACGTTGCTATACAGGTTAGCGGCTGCGACCATATTGTTGGTGAAATACCAGTCGGGAACCACATCCCCACGACGGATAAACTTCGGCTGATCGCCCGCATGGCCAATCGCGCGATAAGGATAGGCTTTTAACGTTGGACCATGAAAGCTGGTACTGCCCATTTTCAACGAGTTGAATATAAAGTCATAAGACAACTGCTGGATGTCTTCTCCCGTTTTCAACTTGAGGATATAACCCAAAAGAGCATAGCCCAGATTAGAATACAGAGGCACCCGTTTTTGCGGCCTTTGGAATGAGGACAAATCATTCACTACAGAATCGCTGTCCAGCACATTATAGAAATTGTCGCCGGTATACAAATACTTGAGAAAGCTCTGCAACATGTCTTTATTCATGTTTTGTCTGGGTAAACCGGAGGTGTGGGTCGCCAGCTGCAACAACGTAATGTTCTTTGCATCATCGCTGAGAAGAATATTTTTCGGCAGTAAATCAGCCAGCTTATCGTCCCACTTCAGTTGCCCTTTAGCGACCAGTCCCGCCACCACCTCACCTGTCACACCTTTACTGATTGAACCCAGTGCAAACAGAGTCTCCCCATCAATTTTATAGCCATTCACCGAATTGGTATAACCATACCCCCAAGTTCGGGGCGCTCCATTGTTTCTGATAACACCAATCGCCAGACCGCTGGCTTTTTCCGTCTTCATATACTGACGAACGATGCCGTCGACCAACGCATCAATATTTTGGGTACAGGCGAGTTGCTTCACCTTGGGCGGGCTTTCATCAACCTGCATATCGGATAACGTTCCGCACGACGTCAGAAGCAGAGGAAACATCACGCTTAGACCGGTAATTCTCCTTGTTATTTTTTTCATTACGTTGATTTTTAAGGCCTAATGACGTGAGGATAATAACGGATGCACAACAGATAACCTTGCCATAACAAAGTTTGTGTCCTATTTGGCCGATTGCAGGCCGGAGACTGGGTTATTTCTACAAAATTTTCAATGAAAAAGTCTAAAAAAAACCCCCATCGCTGGATATCCAGCGATGGGGGTTCATTTCATGTGTGGCAGTGGTGTATTTAGCTCTGCGTAGCGCTGCTCTCTTGTTGTTCCTGCAGCGCCCGGACTGTCTGGTGGCGCTGCCAATAGTAGCCCAGCGTATGTTTAAAACCTTCAATTTCCTTTTTCAGACCCGGTAGACGGATCTCAGTGCGCTTTTTCCCCTGCGCATCCAGCTCGACGTGTTGCAGATACAATATATCGGTACCGAAATGGCGGATCACATTAATGTTTTTGATCTTATCCCACTCCAGCAGTTCAGCACTTTGCGGCTTCACAACGCCCTGGTAAGTGATTTCTATCTGAGACATATCTTTCAATGTAAACGCTACCGGTGGGAAATATTTCAGAACCAGCGCCGTTTCTTCTTCCCCCGTTGGCTGATAATGCCATGCCAGACTTTCTTCATGGACAGAAGAGAAGTCACGCTCATATTTCTGCCACAGTTGCTGTTCAATCTGCTCGGCAACGGGCATCAGGTCTACCCAGCTATCGGTCGGTGATTGCGCCGCAATGGCTGCATAGCCTACTTCATCAACCGTATAGCCGACGTTCCGCATCCTGTCAGCCAGCGGTGGATGCGAGTCAAATGGATGTGGCACATTCTGCTCACGCATCATGCCGATAAAGTCTGGCGAACTGACATGCTGCGGCAGGCCAGCGGCAATCGCTTTACTGATACCCAGCTCATTCTCATGCAGGGTTTTATTATCAAATAGCGTTTGCTCTACCTCACTGCGATAACTGGCATAGGCGGAGATTTTAATCAGTGATTCGACAATCGCTGCCGGGGTGACCAGCGTTGCGGCGCTGCGATCCGCGACGAACTCGCGTTCGCGGCTGTTACGCTGCCAGGCCAGTTCAAATAGCATGCGGTACAGGCACAACGGGTAGAACACGATCAGCGTAGCTGCATTCTGACCCATCAGATGAGTGTACAGATCGAAGCGATGCAGTTTCGGTCCCAGTAATGCACCCGAAGCGGTGTCGCCCTCATGCAAGTGAGTCAACTCATGCACCATAACGCCATCAGCCTGAGCCGTGGTCAGTTGGCGCAGCAGTGGGATGCTGACATACAACTTACGGCCATTCAGTGCCTGATCGTTGACGCTCAGCGGCGCTTCTGTCACGTAGAAGTTGGTATCAATGCCGGCAATAACATGGTCCGGTGGCGTGGTACCGACCTTTGCTGCCAACGCATCAATACGCGCCCACAGGCCAGGAGCCGCTTCACGCGTAACCACTTCACCTTCAACACCGTCATCACGCAACGGCTTTTTAAAGATGCCTTTGATCATGTAGAACATGCCTGCCAGAACCAAAATACCGACCGCCATCACCAGCTTCGGATAGTAGGCCTGAGTAAAGAAAGCCGTGCCCCAGAAAGAAAGCCAAACCAGCATTGCTCCCTGCGCCAGCACTTCCAATGCACTGGTCAACATCAAGAACTGGCGAGCCAGCGTCAGGCTGAGTAGCTGCCCCTGGCGACTTTTAAAGGCGAGGGCGCTAAACATAAGCACCATCAGCAGCACCACGCCGCTGGCGATCAGCGTCCAGAAGGCAACTTTGTCGATCATATAAAATTGCCAAAGTTCGGATTTTTCGGCGCAAACTGCATTCTTATAATCGAGCAGATCTTCCGGTACGTTACCACAGACACTGGAAGGCGGATTCTGTTGTAAGAAGCCCGTCAGTTTACCGATGTCCTGATTTTGTCCTCGCGCGTCATTAATAAAAATTTCACTATATTCCTGGTCGAGCTGACGGCTGCCGTATTCCGCAAATACCAGAGTAATCGTTGGGATCAGAAAAAGCGTGACCAAAAGCCAGAGGAATACTTTTGCATAGCTTTTTTTCAATGTCGTTAATTGATTCAAAAAATACACTCGCTCACTGTCTGTTGAAGGGACCAGTTATTTATCAGGTAATACCGAAAGAGAGCACCCGGCATAAGAGGAATTGGCGCGAATACCGTCTCCGGATGCTCAGCCATATTAAATAATTAATGTTACAAGAGTGTTATAAGACAATATTTTGGCATGCAGAACAAGATATTATTGCTGCATTAGTCATACTAAATTGGATAATATCGCCAACTGTCGTACAGGCTGGATTATTTCCTATATTCCGCCAATTAATTTTAGTTAAGTAAAGATAATATTCTAAATAAAGGCGCACCCACGAATGTGGGTTAATGATAACCTCAGTGTTAACAAGGTTATATATTGCTCAATATTTTATAATGGCAATAACCGCACAGACGACGGTTATCGTCAGCGCAGGCCATTGCATTGGAATAAAAAAGAAGTGGTGACACGTGCTATCAGTGTGAGTTTTACGGTTCAAAATCAGTCCTATAACAGTGTTAATGGCTGAACCAATACCCACTCCCAACAGGAACTGCATAAAAGATGTATCGCCATATTTTACATGTGGATCGGGCAATAACCACATTAATAACAGCACTATAATCATGGGGGTCAGTAACGTCATGAAACCGGCACCGCGATAGATCATCATTAAATAATTCCTCGCAACAATAAAAAAAATACGTTAGTTTTTGCAAGGAATTATGCGTGATTTAATTGGAAATTCAAGGGTAACACCGATGATAGTCTGGAACGGAGTAGGGTTTTTTATTGCGGCACTAATCGTTATCGCCTATGTCTTTTGCAAATGGCTTTTCGATTTTATTTGGCAGGATGGCTTTTTTTATACGCATTTGTGGGCAACAGGGTCTACATTCATACTGGCATCCATTCTGTGCTGTGTTTTTGTTTATGCCATCAAACAAGAAAAGCTATTGTTGTTTGTGGCTAAAATAACAGATAGCCAGCCAATGATTGAACCGCACAAATTACATACATTCTTTTTTATCCCGGTACGTTATTGGCCATTGATCTTGTTTTTATTCGGTTCAGGAATATGCATTCACGAATTGATTAAATAACCACCAATACCTCGTGGGCATTAAGCCTATTACCACTGCGCTAGCGAAGCAGGGAAAATTAACAGGAAGAAGGAAGTTTAAATGAAGCTGAAAAAATCACTAAATATCGTGGGTTCATTATGTCTGGTTACCGCGCTGTGTGGTACAGCCACTCTGGCCACCGCAGCTGAGAAAACGCCAGCGGCAAGTGCTACTGCTTCACAAACCGTCTCGTTGCTGAACGGTAAACAGGTCTTCAACCTACAGGGTTACGAAATGCAGCCTGTTCCAGGCGGCGGTCCGGGTAAAATGTATGTCAACAAACAGGCTAAGCGAGTCCTGTTAATTGGCGAAGATGACATCCCGTTGATTGCCCGCGCCGGCAGCGATGCCGATTTTCTTGAGGGCATGAAAACGATCAAGGACAAACAAAAGCAAGCGTCACCAGGTTATACGGTCACCAGTGAGAAGACTGAAAACGTCAAAGGGCTTGAGGTGTATCACATCGAAGCTACCGATAAGATGGACGGCAAGGATGTGCTGCAGGCCACCTTATTAGCCGCTGGCGAAAACAAGTTCACCGTCATTCAGGTGATCTCTGGCGCCAAGGATAAAGCAGGCCACATCGCAGCAGTGAATGACATTCTCGGCAAATAGCATTTATGCCAGTTTGCGGTGAATAAAAGCGACAACGCTGATGACATATTGCTGCATGAACAGTGCATCGCTTTTGTTTCAGCAGTTCGGCGCAACCGGCAGAAGGAGCTTGCCGGTTAGTCATCATTTTCCAGCACTTGCGATAAATTAAAGACAACGTAAGACATTAATTTTTCTCGAAAGGTAATCAACGTTACTGCCAAGTTGTAACAGCAACCGGTTAGCCTGACTTTTCCGTTCATCCAGAGAGCACCCGTGAGGCTTTTTGGCAGCATAAATAACAACGTTTCCGCTAGGTACGATGCAATAAAAAACCTCGTCAAATACACGATGCAGAGCATCATATAATGGACTATCAACTCTGGGCAGTTCGTGATAGTTCATAATCAGCCAACCATGTTCATGTATTTTATTCAGGCACGATCGCAAAAATCGCTCTGTTCCCTGAAGAGGGTCCATAGTGAAAGCAGAATACAGATCAGAAAAAATAAGGTCATAACAAGGAGTGCAAAGATTATTTAAGTAATCACCAGCATCGTTAATGTAATAATTAATTTTATCTGATACTGGTAATGAAAAATACTCGCGGGCAATAGAGAGAACCCGTGGCCTCAATTCAACAACGTCGAGAGCCAATTGGCTATCAAGGGCATGCAGGGAACGAACTAAAGATCCACCGCCAAGTCCAAGTATCAGCGCGGTGTTTGAGGAGGTAAATGCTGCTGCCATCAGCATCGCTTTGATATAATTGTGTACGGGCAAACAAGCGTCGCTTTTGAGCATTTTGCTTTGTTCATTAATACCATCAAACCGCAGTATTCGATATTTTTTTGAATCAGTGACGACAATATTACCATATTCATCCTTTTCCTGAGCGACAATATCACCGCTGGTTAGAAAAGTTATTCTATTTAAAAACTCATCTATCGATGCCATTACTCTAATCCACTCTTGCAATAATTAATAAAGAGGCGCTATTTCCTTACGCACATGAACTTCGCTGTGCAAACTCTTTTACTCGCCACTGATGCTATGCCGGCCAACTGCACCATCACGCCTCTTTTCCTGATAAAGGATACATCCAGTTGTAATTGATCTCCGGGATAAACCGCATGATAAAAACGGGCTCTATTAATGGCGGCAAAATAGTACACTGAGTCTGAATGGGTATCACCGAGTACCTGCTGTGCCAGGAGAACCGTTGCCTGTGCCATGGCTTCAATAATCAACACCGCGGGAAATGCAGTATGCAACCCAGACCCTACAGGTATTGCTGAGTCACTGCTGGTAACATTTTTAATCGCCTTAACATGTATGCCATTAACATCATTTCGCATTGAAATAATTCGATCAATCAGCAAGAAAGGATAACTGTGTGGAAGAAGTAAAATGATTTTATTGATATCTATCTGCTCTACTTTCTGTAGCATTTCGCACTCCAATAAAGCTTTTTTGAATTTGATGCTCTTAGATCGCCACTCATCATGATACAGCATTGTGACGTAAGCACCGTCGATTGAATCGTCGTTGCGCACGATAGCCAGAAATCACAGTTGCCGTTCGATGTTGCAGCACTAAACAAAGTACGCCACTTAATGAAAACGATAAATCCCTTGTTGGGTTACAAATATGGAGCAGAAAAGTGCAGCAGTATTATAATAATTAATTAGGATAATCCCCCAAAAAATATAGCAATCGTCAATGGAATCAAATTAATAGATCGCACGGTAATTAATTAGGTTATTAGCAGAAGCACTTTCACGTCAGGTTTACAGCATCAATAGTCATCATTCTGTGAAAACGACTACGCCATGACCTTCCCTTAATTATTTAAAGACAGTGGATTACTTACGTCTTTATTTATTATTTCAATGTGATTAGCTTTTTTACATTTATTTCCTCTCAACACATGACCTGCGTCGCATTAAAAATAGATAATTTTGACTTATTCTTATAGATCCTGTAGACGGCTTTCGGAGTCACTATCGGATACATAATATTTGACAAAAACACGCACCGCTACTATGTGTGCTGACGTGAATGTCCGCATGCTAGTGCCCATGACAAAATTTATGCGGGGATTGAAGACTAATTTCAACCGATTTCGAAGATGAAATTAAATTAATTACATATAAATCAATAATTTAATTTATTTATGATAATTGCATCAATTAAACACTAAGGTAAATTTCTTATCCGCCGATAAATATTCTAGCTCGAAAAAGACAATACTCTTGGAATGCGAAAGCATATTACAAAAATATATTAATATGTTAACAAAGGATTTTATATGATTTTCGGGAAGTTAGCATTCAGTAACTTATCGATAGGTAAGAAGTTATTCTCTGGGTTTATAACATTGATTGTAATTACCACGGCTATGTCGGCTTACAGTATTTACTCATTAAAGGTAATTAAGGACAATGCGGCCAAGACAGAAATATCTAATCAAATAGGTCGCTTACTGGAGACTGCAAAGAGAAATCGGCTGACATATATGCTTAATGGGGATGTGCAGGCGATGAAAGCGAATGCCGAAGCCATCGGCAGTATGCAGGTGATTGTACAACAACAAAACAGCGCGGACTGGAAAGGTGATACTAAAAATAAATTTGAAACGCTGGCTGAAACAATAGATAACTTTAAGCAGTTACGGGATGTGTATTACGAAAAAAGTCTTCACAGCAACGCGCTGTTCAATACAATAAACTCAGAAGATGGCCAACATTTCTTTGTTGATCTGCAAAAAACAATGCGGGATAGCACCGTTGAAACCGGTGTGCGTCAAAAGCTGTTTGAGATTGCGCTTGACCTCGACAGGCTTCACGACACCGTGGGTACACTCATCGCTAAACCTACCGATGACACCTTGAAAGATTTCGATAAGGCCTATAAGGATGCCGACTCGCTTTATTCCGCCAGCATCCCGCAACTTCCTGACGCAGAAAAAGCCCAGGTCGTTTCCGCATTGGCATATATTCAAAAACTGAAGGCGAACGTAGAAGCCTACTATTCTGCCGTACCTGAAACCCAAAGGTCTGCCGAGGAGATGGGGAAAGGCGCCGATTCACTGAACAGTGCGACAGTGAGCCTTATTGAAGCGCAGGCGCATGACAATGATAACGTTATCACGGAAAGCATCACCCTTATATCTGTGCTTTCGGTTGTCGCCATTATCGCCGGATTACTGGCAGCAAGCTATATCTCCCGGCAGATCACACGCCCTATCAGCGAAAATCTGGCAATGGCTGAACGTATCACCAGCGGGGATCTCACCTCAGAGGTTTCATCGCATTCGACTGATGAACTGGGCAAACTGACGCAGACCATGGGCGCAATGAACGCCAGATTGTGTGACATGATCACGGGTATACGAGAGAGCGTCAGTCACCTGGCGAGTGCTTCTTCGCAGATCGCGGTCGGTAATATGGATCTGGCGTCCAGAACGGAACAACAGTCTGCCGCCGTGGTAGAAACAGCGGCAAGTATGGAAGAGCTGACCTCCACCGTCAGGCTGAATGCGGATAATGCGCTCCAGGCGAGTAAATTGGCCGCCAGCGCAACCCATGACGCGCGAAAAGGCGGTGAAATTGTCAATCAGGTAGTACTCACCATGAACGGTATTGGCGACAGTTCAAAGAAAATCACTGATATTATCAGCGTGATCAACAGTATCGCCTTCCAGACGAACATCTTGGCTCTTAATGCCGCAGTCGAAGCTGCGCGGGCAGGCGAACAAGGTAGGGGATTTGCGGTTGTGGCCGGTGAGGTCAGAACGCTGGCACAGCGAAGCGCTAATGCAGCCAAAGAAATTGAGTCGTTGATTAATGACTCAGTCACCCGCATTAGTACAGGCACCGAGCTGGTCAGTCGTGCAGGCGCAAGCATGGAGGGCATTGTCCAGTCGGTGACGCACGTGAGTCAGCTCATCGATGAAATATCGACCTCGTCAACTGAACAGAGCCAGGGGATTGAACAGATAGGTAAAGCTGTGACGGAGATGGATTCCACCACGCAACAAAATGCCACGCTGGTTCAGGAGTCCTCCGCTGCGGCGATTTCGCTAGAACAGCAGGCGAAAAAACTGAGCGACATGGTCGCCATCTTTAAGGTCAAAATCTCTCACACAAATGAGCGGAACGCTAATGACCTGTTAGCTGCGGCGAAAACAAGAAGGTTATCGGCCCCTCTCACAATAAATAACACCATGAATGAAGACTGGACTTCATTTTAGATGTTTGAGCAGCGTTTATAACATCAGGTAGGGTGGCCACCTCGGTACGGCCCCCTCCCTCTTGGTCAAAGGTTTACGATGACCTCTATCAGATTCATGTACGGTGTGGGTTTGTTGAGTAAATTAGCATGCCATAACATGCCCTATCACTCCACCAATATTGATGGAATGACGTGCAATTAGCGTACAAACTTTATTATTCCAGAACACGACTGAGCTCCTGCGCGCAGGCCCATGCCGAGCTCCATGCCCACTGGAAATTGTAGCCACCCAGCCAGCCGGTAACATCCACCACTTCGCCGATGAAATACAAACCCGGCACTTTTTCAGCCGCCATGGTTTTTGACGACAGCGCTTTGGTGTCGACCCCCCCCAGTGTCACTTCAGCGGTACGGTAACCTTCGGTACCGTTCGGTTGCACCTGCCAGTTCTGCAATTGATCGACCAGATCGGCCTGTTGCGGCGCATTGAGCTGTTTCAGGGTGACGTCCGGTAGTTGTCCTAAAGTTTGCAGGCACTCCACCAGCCGTTTTGGCAACTGCATTGCCAGGGTATTTTTCAGGCTTTGGTTAGGATGTTCTTGTCGTTGTGAATCAAGAAACCCTGCCAGGTCTACATCAGGAAGTAAGTTAACGCTCACAAACTCGCCAGGCTGCCAATAGCTCGACAGTTGCAAAACAGCCGGGCCGGACATACCGCGGTGGGTAAACAAGATGCTTTCACGGAACACCGTGCCATCTTCGGCGGTCAGTACCGAAGGAACCGATACACCGGACAGTGTCTGAATATGGTCGAGTAGCGGTTTATGCAGCGTAAAAGGCACCAGCCCGGCGCGGGTAGGCAGGACTTTCAGCCCAAATTGCTCAGCCAGGCGGTATCCCCAGGGTGAAGCGCCAAGAGCCGGCATTGATAATCCGCCGCTCGCAACTACAAGTGAGTGAGTACTTACAGTTGAGCCATTAACCTTGATTTCAAAGCCACTTTGGGTTTTCTCTACCTCGGTGATCTCACTACGCAGACGCACATCTACATTACCTTGCGCACATTCGCTTTCCAGCATGGCTACGATTTGCTGCGCCGAATCGTCACAGAACAATTGACCCAGGGTTTTTTCATGCCACGCAATACCATGACGGTTGACCATATCAATGAAATCCCACTGGGTATAACGTGCCAGTGCCGATTTACAGAAATGCGGATTTTGAGAAAGATAAGCCGCCGGTTCGGTATAGAGGTTGGTGAAGTTGCAACGGCCACCGCCGGACATCAGGATCTTACGGCCAATTTTTTTGCCGTTATCCAGCAGCATCACCCGGCGGCCAGCCTGCCCGGTCAGAGCCGCGCAAAACATACCAGCCGCGCCAGCGCCAACGACAACTACATCTACCTGCTCCACATCGGCCTCACTTTTCTTTGAATCTTCAGCTACGTTTATATAAATGGCGTGCCTGGCCTATCGCCGTAAACGCGCTATGGGCGGCGATTGTAAGGTGCGCGGGAGCTCGAAACCAGCCAGTCTGCGCAAACATAGCTATAGTAAGCAAATGTTACATCACATTAAGCAAGTAACATTTTGATTTTAAAGTAATTAGTATTGAATAAGAAAAAGCATTAACTGTTTCTAGTCAAAAAAATGTCATATTTTCCTTTTACCACCCCCCTGTTCTCGCAGATAATGCGCGGCGTTCATGACCACAAACTGGCGTAACAAATATGCTGCATTTATTTGCTGGATTGGATTTCCATACCGGCTCGTTATTGATTCTCGCGTTACTGTTTGTGCTGTTCTACGAAGCTATCAATGGCTTTCATGACACGGCTAACGCAGTAGCTACTGTCATCTATACCCGTGCAATGCGCTCGCAGCTTGCGGTCGTCATGGCAGGGGTATTTAACTTCCTTGGCGTTATGCTCGGTGGTTTGAGCGTGGCTTATGCCATTGTTCATTTACTGCCAACGGATTTATTACTCAATGTCGGTTCCACTCACGGTTTGGCCATGGTGTTCTCCATGCTGCTGGCTGCCATCATCTGGAATCTCGGCACCTGGTATTTTGGCCTGCCGGCCTCCAGTTCTCACACACTCATCGGCGCCATTATCGGTGTTGGTCTGACCAATGCATTGGTTACCCACAGCTCAGTGGTCGATGCGTTAAACATTCCGAAGATGATTGGTATTTTCGCGTCATTAATCATTTCTCCGCTGGTCGGAATGATAATGGCTGGTGCCATGATTTTCGTGCTGCGCCGCTACTGGAGTGGCACCAAAAAGCACGCACGAATTCACCTGACGCCAGCCGAACGAGAAAAGAAAGACGGTAAGAAGAAGCCACCATTCTGGACGCGTATCGGCCTGATTCTGTCCGCCATTGGTGTCAGCTTCTCGCACGGCGCTAACGACGGCCAGAAAGGTATCGGCTTGATTATGCTAGTGCTGATTGGTGTGGCTCCTGCAGGCTTCGTGCTGAACATGAGCGCCACCGGTTACGACATTACCCGTACCCGCGACGCCGTGACGAATCTGCAGCAGTTCTATCAGCAACATGGTAATGCCTTACCGCACGTGGTAGCGCTGACCCCCATCGTACCCACTCCGGATGAAGCAGCGGCAGACGCGGCAGATACTCAGAAAGAGAAAGTGTTCCATTGCGACAGCTCTCACGCGATGGATGCGATTGAACGCACTCAAACGCTGCTGGCTAATCTGCAATCTTACAGCGACCTGTCGCCAGAGCAGCGCAGCCATATGCGTCGCCTGCTGATGTGTGTAGCGGATACCGCAGACAAAGTAGCCAAGCTGGATGAAACCACGGCAGAAGAGAAACGCTTCCTGGGCAAGCTGAAAGGCGACATTCTGCAAACAGTAGAATATGCCCCCATCTGGATCATCATCGCTGTCGCCCTGGCGTTGGCGCTGGGTACCATGATTGGCTGGCGACGCGTTGCGACCACTATCGGTGAGAAAATTGGTAAGAAAGGGATGACTTACGCACAGGGCCTGTCGGCGCAGCTAACCGCCGCCGTGTCGATTGGTGTCGCCAGTTATACCGGAATGCCCGTTTCCACAACCCACGTGCTCTCTTCTGCTGTTGCTGGCACCATGCTGGTTGACGGCGGTGGCGTACAGAGTAAAACCGTGAAAAGCATCGCTATGGCATGGATCTTAACCCTGCCGGTATCGATTGTACTTTCCGGCTTGCTGTACTGGATTGCGCTGAAATTGATTTAAATTTAGTCAGTTGAAATAAAAAAGGCGGCTTAGTGTTAAGCCGCCTTTCTCTTTTTTCGAAGTCTCAAAAAATCCTCCATGAGCAGATCATTAATACCAAATCAGCATTGCCATCATGCTGATGAGTATGAACCCTGCCAGGGCCGAAGTCAGAACAAACTGGCCGCGCACCCGTTCACAACGACGGATGAACTCTGGATCGTGATGATCGTTATAGCGCTGTGAGTAGATATACCGAACCAATCTGATCTGCTTAACCGGTTGCCCGTGGGCAGTGAAAAAACCGCCGCCATCGACATACTGATACAGTAAAGGATCGCATCCGCGTAACACCACCAGCAATGCCCGCAAAGAAGAGTAGTAACGCAGCATATTGACTACGCAGACAAAACATAAAGCCCAAAACAGCGCAACGGGATTGATCATAATTCCCCCTCAAGACGAATTTACAACGCGCAGTGCCGCCTTTAAATCGCGCCAGCCCGCCGCTTCGCTCTACTGCCCAGAACATCTCACCCCGGGTCAAATTACACCCGCTAACCCTGCCGTCACAAAAAATACCAGAAGCGACTGGCGTACAACGCCAGCCCCTTATTATTCAGTGTAGGGAATGAAATAAAAAAGGGGGAAGCATCTTCATATTATTTGCTTATATGGCTTTGCGTCAGGATCACTTTTTTGAAACGAGGCGACGGGCTTGATTTATCCGTGCATTTTAGCGCTATACTAAAAACATAAAACTTGCATGATGCTGATATAGCTATTAACCGACTTATGGAAGGAGTTTTCTTATGTCTTACAAACACATACTTATTGCGGTCGATCTGTCTCCCGAAAGCAAAGTTCTGGTCGAGAAAGCGGTTTCTATGGCGCGCCCGTACAACGCCAAAGTGTCTTTGATCCACGTTGACGTAAATTACTCCGATTTATACACCGGTCTGATTGATGTCAACCTGGGCGATATGCAGAAACGGATCTCTGAAGAGACCCACCACGCGCTGAATGAACTTTCGCAAAACGCCGGTTATCCGATCTCAGAAACCCTGAGCGGCAGCGGCGATTTAGCCCAGGTTCTGATTGATGCCATCAATAAATACAGCGTCGATTTAGTGCTGTGTGGCCACCATCAGGACTTCTGGAGCAAACTGATGTCTTCAGCCCGCCAGTTGATCAATACCGTTCATATTGACATGCTGATCGTTCCATTGCGTGACGAAGAAGACGAAGCTGTTTCTGAATAATGTGTTAAAACAGCTAAAAAAGGAGAGGCAAATGCTTCTCCTTTTTGTTTCATATCAATGCACCCAGCATTCATTTTTAACAAAAACAAGGAATGCTCTATGCAAAAGCGGCAATTTATTTTATAGCTAAGGCAGGTATCCTAAGGCCGAAAGGAACTGTCCGACGCCATGACAACATACGATATCGACACAACAGCCCAGCTTTGCGGCGTACATCCGATCACCCTGCGCACCTGGCAGCGTCATGGGTTACTCAAACCTCACCGCACGCCTCAAGGCCAACGCTTCTACAGTGATGACGATTTAGCCCGTATTCACGTGATCCTCGATTGGGTCAACCGTGGTGTACCGCTCAGCCAAATCCAAAGCCGGATACAGGGCGAAGCCGCCGAATGCCCGAATGGCTGGCGGGAAATTCAGGCTGAAATCCTCACCCTACTCGACCACTGCAATACCAACACGTTACGTCGCCTGATCTGGCGCTGCGGTCGCGAGTACCCGTCCGCCAATTTGGTCAATGACGTACTACGCCCGCTGCGACGCTTTCTGGCATCCAGTAAACATCCGCTGATGAAACAACAGCTCGGCTTACTCGACAGCACCCTCATCGAGTACACCGCGTTCATCCTCGGCACGTCGCGTAAAAAAGGGTTAGCCACTGTGTTGCTGGTGGCAATGCATATCCGCGACCCGCTGGATATGTGGCTGGAAGCCATGCTACTGGCCGGGGAAGGTCTGCGTATTGAGCTGATTGCCGCCACCATCGCTGAACCGGATCTGTCGCGTTTTAAGATGGAGCATTACGTGATTTGGTCGGATAGACGCCTGAACGAACGCCAGCAGGCGCTGTTCCAGGGCTGGGAAGCAGAAGGTTTACCAGTCATGCTGGTCGGCAAGGTGAAACAATTGCCAGCAGCGGCGGTGCAACCACAGCCGGCAACCCTGAATACTGCCCTGATTGAAAAATTAATTTATAACGGCGTATAAATATCGAAGCGGTGACTTTTGGTTGGCAACGCGGCCTGTGCGGGCAGACCGGCCATCGGCGGGGCATAGTCCGGTCGTTTGACCACAATCCGTTTGGTTGCCAGACGACGTGCCGGTTCCAGCAGACCATCAGCGTCGTCATCCGGACCCACCAATCCCTGAAACACCCGCATCTCTTTCTTCACCAGCGCACTTTTCTGCTTATGTGGATACATCGGATCAAGGTAGACCACATCAGGCTTTGGCGTCAGACCTGCCAGTGCGGTGAGGCTGGATGCATGTAATAGCGTCATACGTTCGCGCAGCCACGGGCCAATTTCTGCATCGCGGTAACCGCGCTCCAGACCGTCATCGAGCAGCGCAGCGACCACAGGATCACGCTCCAGCATCCGCACATGGCATCCGAGTGAGGCCAACACGAAAGCATCCCGTCCTAATCCTGCGGTAGCATCAACCACATTAGGCCGGTAGCCGCCTTTGATGCCGACCGCTTTCGCGACGGCTTCACCGCGACCCCCGCCGTATTTACGCCGATGCGCCATTGTGCCACCGACAAAATCGACATAAATCGCGCCCAGTTTTGGCTCGTCCCGCTTACGCAGTTCAAGACGTTCGGACGTCAGCACCAGCGCCATCACGGCGTCGGGATCTGACGTCAGACTCCAGCGTTCAGCCAGAATAGATAAGGCGCCTGCATCGGCGCCTTCTTCACAAATTAAACAGACACTCACGGGGTGACGTTTCCTCAGGCAGGCTCTTTCGCGCCGCTCTCTTTAATGCCGTAATGACGCAGCATAGCATCCAGCTGAGGTTCACGGCCACGGAAGCGTTTAAACAGCTCCATCGGCTCTTCCGAACCGCCACGCGACAGAATATTGTCGAGGAACGACTGCCCGGTTTGACGGTTGAAAATCCCTTCATCTTCGAAGCGCGAATAGGCATCGGCAGACAGCACTTCCGCCCACAGATAACTGTAGTAACCGGCGGCGTAACCCCCGGCGAAAATGTGGCTGAAAGCATGCGGGAAGCGGCCCCAGCTTGGTGATGGCACCACAGCAACCTGCTTTTTGATCTCGGCCAGCGTCTGCAAAATCTGCGCACCTTTGGCGGGGTCATACTCGGCGTGCATACGGAAATCGAACAGGCCGAACTCCAGCTGACGCAAAATAAACAGCGCCGCCTGATAATTTTTGGCGGCCAGCATTTTATCCAGCATCTTTTTTGGCAGCGGCTCGCCCGTTTCGAAATGGCCAGAAATAAATGCCAGCGCTTCAGGCTCCCAGCACCAGTTTTCCATAAATTGGCTCGGCAGCTCAACCGCATCCCACGGTACACCAGAGATACCCGCAACGCCCGCGGTGTCGATTTTGGTCAACATATGGTGCAGGCCGTGACCGAATTCGTGGAACAGCGTGGTCACTTCATTATGGGTAAACAGCGCAGGTCCGTTGCCGACCGGGCGGTTAAAGTTACAAGTCAGATAGGCAACCGGTTTTTGCACCTCGCCACTGGCTTTACGCAGGCTACCGGCGCAGTCGTTCATCCAGGCGCCGCCGCGTTTGTGCTCACGGGCGTATAAGTCGAGGTAGAAGCTACCGCGTAATTCACCACTGTCATCGAACAGATCGAAGAAACGAACCTCTTTGTGCCAGGTATCAACGTCAGTACGCTCTTTTGCGGTGATGCCGTAAATACGCTTCACCACTTCGAACAGGCCGTCGAGCGCACGTTGTTCAGGGAAATACGGGCGAAGCTGCTCGTCATTAATCGAGAACAGATGCTGTTTCTGCTTTTCACCGTAAAAAGGCAGGTCCCAGGCTTCCATTTCGTCAACGCCGAAGTGTTCTTTGGCGAAAGCACGCAACTGGGCCAGCTCTTGCTCAGCCTGAGGACGCGCGCGTTTGGCGAGGCCATTGAGGAAATCAACCACCTGCGACGGGTTTTCAGCCATTTTAGTGGCCAGAGACATGTCAGCGAAAGAGGCAAAGCCCAGCAGTTCAGCCAGTTCATGGCGCAGCGCCAGCTCTTCGGCCATCACTTCGCTGTTATCCCATTTACCGGCATTCGGGCCCTGATCGGAGGCACGGGTCAGGAAAGCACGGTACATCTCTTCGCGCAATTCGCGGTTTTCACCGTAAGTCATCACCGGCAGATAGCTTGGGATATCCAGCGTTAACAACCAGCCATCCTGCTCTTTCGATTCTGCCAGCGCTTTAGCCGCGGCCAGGGCGCTTTCCGGCAAGCCTGTTAACACATTTACATCGGTGATGAGTTTGCTCCAGCCCATGGTCGCGTCCAGCACGTTGTTACTGTAGGTAGAACCCAGTTCAGACAGACGGGCGGAGATCTCGCCGTAACGTTTTTGTTTCTCAGCGGGCAAACCGATACCCGACAATTCAAAGTCACGCAGCGCGTTATCTACCGCTTTCTTCTGCGCCAGCGTCAGTTTGGCAAAGCTAGCGCCCTCTTTCAGGTCACGATAGGCCTGATACAGGCCCGCATGCTGACCAACCCAGGTACTGAATTCGGAAATAATTGGCAGGCACTGCTCATAGGCTTCACGCAGCTCAGGGCTGTTTTTCACTGCATTAAGATGACCAATCGGTGACCAGATACGGCTCAGGCGATCGTCACTGTCAGCCAGCGGCTGGCACAGATTATCCCAGCGATAAGGTGCGCCCTGAGCGACCACTTTTTCCACGATCTGGCGGCACGCTTCAATCGCCGATTGCATGGCAGGAACGATATGTTCAGGTTTGATGGCAGAGAAAGGCGGTAGCGTAAAAGGTTGCAGAAGCGGGTTAGTAGAAGCAGTAGTCATAGGAGAGTCCTGTTGTTGTATGCATGATGCGCGTGGCACTAGCCTCGGCTCTTCGCGCAACACACCGTGAATTCGGGTTATGTTCTATACGATACGATGTCACTTCTAACATGAGGTCAAGCCACAGGGAATTCAATGGGCAGCGGGATCGGGTTAGGCAGTGGCCGGCAGACGGTTTATACTGAGGCGCATTAAAGGCGTGCCGTTTCGAGTCAGCGCCTGCACCCGATTCCCAGTACAGTATAAATTTTCGGTAACCCACTGATTTTACTGTCTACATTCATTATTCGGAAACGTAAATCCATGCTGAGTTACCGCCACAGTTTTCACGCTGGCAACCACGCCGACGTCCTAAAACACACCGTTCAGAGCCTGATCATTGAATCTCTGAAAGAAAAAGATAAACCTTTCCTGTATCTCGATACCCACGCGGGTGCTGGCCGTTACCTGCTGAGCGGTGAACACGCCGAACGTACTGGTGAATATATGGAAGGCATCGCGCGCATCTGGCAGCGTGAAGATCAGCCTGCGGAACTGGCACCTTATATGTCGGTGATTCGCTATTTTAATCGCAATGAGAACCTGCGTTATTACCCTGGCTCACCGCTCATCGCCCGTCAGTTGCTGCGTGAGCATGACAAACTGCACATGACCGAACTGCACTCGAGCGATTTCCCGCTGCTGCGCAGTGAGTTTCTGAAAGACGATCGTGCCCGCACCTTGCGTGAAGACGGTTATAAACAGTTGAAAGCTCAACTGCCACCGCTCTCCCGTCGTGGTTTGATTCTGATGGACCCATCGTATGAGCTGAAAACCGATTATCAGGACGTGGTGCAAGGCATTCAGGAAGGTTACAAACGCTTCGCCACCGGCACTTATGCTCTGTGGTATCCGGTCGTTATGCGCCAGCAGATCAAAAAAATGCTGCGCGATCTGGAAGCCACCGGCATTCGCCGTATTCTGCAAATAGAGCTGGGCGTTCGGCCGGACAGCGACCAACGTGGCATGACCGCCTCGGGCATGATCGTCATTAACCCGCCGTGGAAACTGGAACAGCAGATGAAAGCAGTATTGCCATGGCTGCTGGAAACGCTGGTGCCATCGGGTACCGGCCATCAGTTGGTGAAATGGGTCGTGCCTGAGTAAATCCCCTCATTAATAATCCCCTAAATCATTCGAGTTGCATCAAGGCGGCAACTGAATGAATCCCCGGGAGCTTACTCAAGTAAGTGACCGGGTGAGTGAAGGCAGTCAACGCAGAGGCAGTTGGAAGGATGACGGGGATAGGCTTTGGCTATCAAACCTATTGCAACCATTGATTCAAACTTTGCGACAAACTCGATTCCCACGTTAAACTCATACTCAATTTTTAAGATTAGCGACGCTGGTATGGCGTTTTTAACTTTTCACAACCTATGGATAAACGCATGACCAAACATTATGACTATCTGGCAATTGGCGGCGGCAGCGGCGGTATCGCATCAATCAACCGTGCCGCCATGCATGGCCAAAAATGTGCGCTGATCGAAGCGAAAGAGCTGGGCGGCACGTGCGTCAACGTGGGTTGTGTCCCGAAAAAAGTGATGTGGCATGCGGCGCAAATCGCTGAAGCTATTCGCAACTACGGCCCGGATTACGGCTTTGACACCACCGTCAACAGCTTCAACTGGAAGACGCTGGTTGCCAACCGTACTGCGTACATCGACCGCATTCATACCTCTTACGATAATGTGCTGGGCAAAAATAACGTCGATGTGATCCGTGGTTTTGCCCGCTTCGTTGACGATCATACCGTGGAAGTTAACGGCGAGAAGATCACCGCCGCTCATATCCTGATCGCCACCGGCGGCCGTCCGAGCCACCCAAATATCCCAGGTGCGGAATATGGTATCGACTCTGACGGCTTCTTTGATCTGACTGAAATGCCAAAACGCGTTGCGGTGGTTGGCGCTGGCTATATCGCCGTAGAAATTGCCGGTGTCATGAACGCGCTGGGCGCAGAAACGCATCTGTTCGTGCGTAAACATGCCCCATTGCGCACCTTCGACCCGCTGATCGTCGAAACGCTGCTTGAAGTGATCAACACTGAAGGCCCGGCGCTGCATACAGAATCCATTCCGCAAGAAGTGGTGAAAAATGCCGACGGCAGCCTGACGCTGAAACTGGAAAATGGCAAAACCTTTGAAGTCGACAGTCTGGTATGGGCGATTGGCCGCGAACCGGAAACCGACAACTTCAACCTGAAAGCCACTGGCGTAAAAACCAATGACAAAGGGTACATCATTGTCGATAAATTCCAGAACACCAGCGTGAAAGGCATCTATGCGGTGGGCGACAACACTGGCGCGGTTGAACTGACGCCGGTCGCCGTTGCTGCTGGCCGTCGCCTGTCCGAGCGCCTGTTTAACAACAAGCCGAATGAGCATCTGGATTACAGCAACATCGCCACCGTGGTATTCAGCCACCCGCCAATTGGCACCGTGGGTCTGACCGAACCGCAGGCCATCGAGCAGTACGGCGCAGACAACGTGAAAGTGTATAAATCAACCTTCACCTCCATGTACACCGCCGTGACCCAACACCGCCAGCCGTGCCGCATGAAGCTGGTTTGTGCCGGTAAAGAAGAGAAGATCGTTGGTATTCACGGTATTGGTTATGGCATGGATGAAATGCTGCAAGGCTTTGCAGTGGCGGTCAAAATGGGCGCCACTAAACAAGACTTCGACAACACCGTTGCCATTCACCCGACCGGTGCGGAAGAGTTCGTTACCATGCGTTGATCACGTAGTCGTAGAGTAGGAAGACTACGACATACCTTTTTAACTCTGGAAAACTGGCTGTAATAAGCCAGTTTTTTTATACATTTTTCTCCTGCCATTTTATTATCTTTAGAATTACCCTTCATCCAAAAGCAGACTTTTCAACTCGGCTTATCTTTAATTATCTTTTAATAAATGACCTATCTGCTGAGCTTAACTGCATGGTTGTGTTTAATTCGGGAATTAAGCAGTAGAAAACAAAAATGCATCAATCACTTGTTGATAAAGGGATCCCATCTTTAACTGTTTTGCTTGCTCAGATAACTCAATGGTCGAGGTTTTTCCTTCACTGAAAACTATCTGGAGATCGTCTTCAGGGATTTTTGGGGTACTTTTTTTGCATAAAAGTGGGTGATGCAGGCAAACTTTTAGTTGATTTAAATGACCATGTATCCGACTGTGCATGCAAAATTTTATAATCTTCGGGTAAGTCATCAGCCAGACGCTCAGCGTATAATGTGAGTTCTGCAGTAGCCATGGTATATAACCAAGCCTCCTTGTTTTGACTTTGATTCACCCGTAAAATTCGTCCTAACAATTATCTAAAATAGAGCTCAGTTTTGACTGATATAAACACTCCTTCATTAGGCCTCCATTATGAGGCAAAAAAGTGTCTACGAAACCCATGTCTATTCAATTGGTTACGAAAACCCAAGAACCATTAAGCTAGTAAGCATGCGGTGTGCCATAACCGAGATAGAATATCTTCAGTGGGTAATCAGAGAATCCCCGTCATCAGAGCAACAACTCATACATTGGATAGATGGGACTAAAAACTATCAACCAGGTCAGGGAAAGTGTTTACAGAGGCACGTCACTTCATGAGGAATGGTAAATAAAATTTAATTATTTATTAATACCTATAAAGATTATGGTTAACTGGCCGATACAATAAGAACATCCCATCATGAGTTCGAAGTCACGCCATGACTATCTTGAAAAAACTGTCACTTATATTTTCATTCACACTTATTTCTCTTCTAACAGTAGGATTAATAAGTATAAATTCAATAGGTAAAGCCCAAGAGCGGTTTGAATATGTTGCAAATAACTCCCTGCCAAGTATAAGTAAAATAGCCGATATTTTACGTAATCGTGAGGAAGCAAGACGGCAAATACTTATGTCGCTACTCATAAGCGAAAAAGATGTCTATGACAAACATATGATTAGCGCCAGGAATTATTTAAACCAAACCCTGGAAGCCTTGCAGTATTACAAAAAACATTTGGTATCAGATGAAAAAGATTCTCAGTCAATAAATCAAGCCATTGATGACTTTAATGATTATAAGAAACAAGTTGACAACATGGTGGAAGTTTATAGAAGCGGCGGGATTGATGCAGCCAGACTCATGGTATCAGACGGAGGTGCGACAGCTGCAGCCTCAGTGGTTCTGAGCACAAGCATCAAGAATTTGTTAGATCATAATAATCAAATTGTGACTACGTTTGAAAAGGAGAATCATAAGCAATACCGGATGAGTATCTTTATCCTTAGTAGCATCATTGCTGTTGCAGTCCTGCTCACTGGATTTTTCTCTTATTCCATTCTTAATTACCTCAAAAAAGGGCTTCAACATTTACAGAACAGTATGAAGAATATCAGTGAGAGCCTGGATCTGACACTCCGTGTTAATTTGGAAAAAAATGATGAACTTGGAGCAACAGCGATCAGTTTTAACAGTCTCTTAGAGAAATTTAAGGATGTGCTATCCGGTGTCAAGGGTGCCAGCAAAGAAGTAGATACAGCGTCTAATGAAATTTCCCGTAGTAACGAGGATCTTTCATCACGCACTGAGTCACAGGCTTCTTCTCTGGAGCAGACGGCTGCAAGTATGAATGAGTTGTCCGCAACCGTAAAACACAATATGGAAAACGCAAGTGAAGCCAATAACTTTATAGGAAAGGTTCAGTCAATAGTCATTGAAAGTAACCATGAGCTTAGCGCTTTAAAGGGTTCGATCAACGATATTGCTGTTTCTTCTAAAAAAATTTCCGAAATCACCTCAATCATTGACGGGATCGCTTTCCAGACTAATATTCTTGCGCTCAATGCGGCAGTAGAAGCAGCTCGTGCAGGGGAACAAGGAAAAGGATTTGCAGTTGTAGCCGGAGAGGTGCGCTCATTATCACAGCGTTCCTCTATTGCTGCCCGGGATATACGCAGCCTGATTGAGGGATCCATTAAGGATGTGGATCAGGGTGTGATATACGCAGCGAATGTTACAACGCGAATGGATGAAGCCCTGCTTGTGGTGAATGAAACTACACAACTTATTAATCAGGTCAATAATTCATCTACAGAACAAAGTTATGGTATTGAGCAAGTTAATATTGCGGTTATCCAGATGGAAACTGATTTACAGCAAAATGCGGCGATGGTAGAGCAAATGGCAGCGGCGGCTAATTCTCTTAGTCAACAGGCTGGTAATCTTTTAACCGACGTTAGTTCTTTTAAAATGTAAACGGCTTTGTTAAATAAATCGTACTTCTGACTGCCATCAGGATCAGATCACTACATTGCTGATCCTGTAGCGGTTTCCCGTGGCAATTCATTAAGCTTAAATTGCTTAACGTAGGGTAAATTCCGAATCCCAAGCGGCCCCAACAAATATCCCCCCATCTGCTCTAATGAAATCATCTGTATTGAAGACTACACCGCCCATGCATTATCAGTCAGCTCCAACGAGAAAATTACTGTCATCAAATCTCTTAATGGTGGGTACTGGTGTAAGTATCCCAGCCTTAGTTCCAGGCACTTTTTTCAGGGAGGAGATCAATCAGAGGAAATCATCAGGGGCAAATCACAGGAGTTATAGATTTATCAATGCGACCAGTTCTAATCGTTCTGTGGCCTTTGCGACTGATGAGTAGAAGCATCGAATTAAAAAGCAAGAAACAGAGTGATATTTATGAACTTCCTCACTATATTAAAACAAGAAAATGAAATATTGTAATGTAAATGAGTTATTAGATAAGCAGAAATTTCAGTAGATTACTTCGGAGTGGCTAACATCATATACAACAACAGCATTAAAAAAGGGATGAAGATATTAATCACCGGTATTTTAGCCAATGCTTTAAATAGTGTTTTTATTATCTTAACTACATTTCAAGCTGGCATCAGACTTCACAACGTCATCATAGTAATGAATATTTACTCAATTCATATATAAGTATAAAAAGAGGCCAAGACATGCGTACTTCAGATTATCTACGATTATTCCTTCTTGCCGCCATATGGGGGGCTAGTTTTCTTCTCATGAGAATTATCGCTCCACAATTTGGGGCAGTGAACACTGCATTCTTGAGAGTGTTTTTCGGTTTTATTGGCCTTGCTGTCATTCTTTTAATTAGTAGATCTTCATTTCGTTTTGAGAACAAATTTAAATCATCATTAATTCTCGGCATTATTAATTCCGGGGTGCCATTTCTTATGTACTGCTTCGCAGCCAAATGGTTGCCCGCAGGTTATTCAGCAATACTGAATGCAACGACGCCTCTAATGGGCGCGCTTATAGGTTTTTCATTTTTTGGTGAGAAATTGACGGTTCGAAAATGGGGAGGGGTCATATTGGGGTTGGTCGGGATAATTGTGATAACCACTATCGGAGAGGTCAATTCTACCAGCGGTATGATGGTTGGTATTATCTCGTGTTTGGTAGCAACAGGATGTTACGGCGTAGCAGGCTTCCTTACCCGCCTCTGGATATCCGATCGCGGTGGGCTTGATCCCAAAACGGTAGCCTTTGGTAGTCAGATCGGAGCCACTCTGTTTCTTCTACCTTTCTTTATGTGGTCAATAGGCACAGGGCCGGCGGTCCACTGGCTTCAAAGCGACGTGTGGGCAAGCGTTATTGCCCTCGGAATTATCTGTACAGCGTTAGCCTACATTCTCTATTTTAAACTGATTACTGATATCGGTCCCCTGCGTTCAATGACAGTAACATTTCTAATCCCGCCTTTTGGCGTATTCTGGGGGTATCTTGCCCTCGGTGAAACAATAACCAAAGGTTTCATTATAGGTGCGCTGATTGTTTGTATCGCCGTGTGGATGATAATAAGTCCAGTGAAAACCAGCCATGACAACATCGACGAGCCATCAAGTACCCGCCTTTAGCACTAAGTCGCCCGCAACGACAACTGTGGGCCGCTATAAGCTGTGAGTTCAACCGAGGGATGCAACACACTTGTTAAAACGTTCTGCGGTCGAGTGTTTCTATTGCGTTGAACATAACACCCAACGAAGCGCTTTAACTGGCAATACAGCAGAGCGTCAATTAGTATCCAAAATCTATGGATATAAACCTTCTTGGCTTTATGCCAGCATTACTCCCTGTTGCACTGTCCCCCGGAGCAAGCTTCACTCTTGTTATGAGTAGTGCTCTGGCAGGCGGTCATAAAGGACTGTTCAGGACTCTTGCCGGAACAGCCTTAGGCATATACACCCATGCGTTTCTTATAGGGCTTGGTATAACCGCTGTGATCATTTCGTCTCCAGCAACCTTTGCTGTGTTGAAAGTTTTTGGAACCGCCTATCTGCTCTGGCTAGGAGTGATGCTCATCCGCAGCGGGATAAGAGAAAATCATGGAAAGTCTGCTGATACGAAGCATTTGGTGACTTTAAGAGAGGCCTGGATAGCTAATGTTTTGAACCCTAAAGCCATTATTTTCTATCTGACAGTCGTTTCGCAGTTCGCAGGGATGCAGGGAGGCGTTAGCAACTATCTGATACTGGCATCAGTACATGTAGTAGTTATGAGCGTTTGGCTTTTAGCAGTCAGTCAAACGCTGATCTTTTCAGTAAAAAAAACCAACCCATTGATGCTTAAAAAATACGTCAACATTGCCGGCGGGATGTTGCTCATTGCTTTTTCTCTGCACAGCCTGATCCAGTAATTCATCACCTATAGCGGCAACATCCGCATTTGGCACGCAACTGCCGTATGCAAGACTTAAAAGGCAGTTTTGAGCGAAGAGCGGAAGTTCGCAATTGTTCTCAAAACTGGTTAAGGCATTACTAACATCACGATGTATTAATTAACGGGGTTAAGGTCACCCCAAAGTGTATATAGGTTTTGAGCGGAGAATTTTGAGTTTTACTCCTCACTCTGTTTATTGCAATATCTAACAATATAGCTCAAAGGTATAAAACCTAAAGGTCCGTCTGATGCAGAAAACAAAAAATAAAAAGATATTAATCCTTATATTCTTCTTACTCTTCGCTCAATTACTGAGCGGGTGCTCACTGACTCGAGTTTCTGAAAAATCGCATGCCAGAGAAGTCGAGAGCCTAAATATTATCGGAATGAGCCTGGATGCGGCGAAAGAAAAGTTAATTAAAGAAGGATTTGATTGCAGCGACTATCCTGAGACCAATAGGGTGCAAACCCAATCCGGCGCACGCACTTTAATACAGCTTGATTGTAGCAAACGAAGCTTAGAACTGATTTGTCCGCAGATACGCTATGCGGTACTCAATGTCGACCCCCAAAGCTTCAAAGTGGTATTGATGGGAAAACGCATAACTCAACAAGCATGTTTTTGATGATTAATGATCCTACCTCTGCTCTTAGCACACAGCAGACAAACACCTGACGCTGAAGGTCTGCTGAGAGCGCAGGCTGTGTGAAAACTTCTGATCACTTTTTGGTCTAAGCAATGAATTTATATGATCAACCATTCTCGATAAACCCGTGCGGTAATATTTTTTTTCTAATAAAATTAGAGGCATATAAATGA
>NZ_JBLJFK010000010.1:0-138094 GCF_049889095.1 Ewingella sp. S1.OA.A_B6
GTAATAATTCAACTAAATGAATTACTGCTTGGTCACTCTTCAAGACTTGATATTATTTTGCCACCGAGGTGGCTGATATCGTCTTGTGAGTGCCCACACAGATTGTCTGATAAATTGTTAAAGAGCATGCCGCTGTTCCGATAAGAATCTTATGCGGCGCGGGAGGCGTATATTACGTTTTCCCGCTGAAGAGTCAAGAGATTATTCATTCGAACATTCTTCTTTTTTCTTCCCAATCAGGCGACTTCGCAATCGTTGTTCCCGGTCAGTGGAGGCGCATTATAGGGAGTTCTCAGAAGGCCGCAACCCCTAATTTCAAATAAATTACTGACCGTCTTTTTTTTGGACAATACGCCCAGAGATCCAGCATCAGAGCGGTTTTTTGTACGATAACTTGCCAAAATCCTCAGCAAACTTCTTAACTTGCTCCCAATCGGTGTATTCCACTTCTTTACTGGTATCCGTTTCGCCACCGGTCATACGCATAATAAGCTGAATCATGACCTTATCTATCCACTTATAGCGCGGGTAACGAAGTGCTCCGGCGAATACACCACACATCGCAGGCTTCCACGGCGTCGCCAGCAGAAACTTACGTACATAGGAGTTAGTCTGGGGCGTACGTTTTTCAGGTTTGCGTGCAGTAAGGTTCACCGCAAAGAACGCCGATGCCATACCATTAAGCTGTTCAATATTCTGTCCAACGAATTTATCAAGCACGGCATTGAAGTGCCCGTAGCGGATTGACGCTCCCACCAGCACCTTATCGTATTGAGAAAGCGTAACATGCTGCGCGTGTACCAGATCAATCACATCGCACTCGCACTTCTCTTTTATGCAATTCGCTATATAAGACGCAATGGCATGTGTTTGCCCATCACGCGTTGAATAGAGCACCAATGCTTTCATAACAGGTTCCTTTCTTTTATGAGGTTCTTAATTATTCACGCCAGAAGGTCGGCGTAAACAGAACCAGTAAAGTAAACACTTCCAGTCGACCAAACAGCATCGTAACAATCAGGATCCATTTCGCCGTAGAGTTCATCGACGCAAAGTTGTCAGCCACGACACCCAGACCCGGCCCAAGGTTATTTAACGTCGCTGTAACGGCCGCAAAGGCTGAGAAGTCATCCACGCCCGTTGCCACAATAGCCAGCATGCTGATGATAAACACCAAAGCATAAGCCGAGAAGAAACCCCAGACCGCCTCGATAATACGTTCGGGTAACGCCCGATTACCCAGCTTTATGGTATAGACCGCGTTGGGATGAACCAGACGTTTTAACTCTCGTGACCCTTGTAAATAAAGCAGCAGGATGCGAATCACCTTCAGACCGCCCCCGGTAGACCCTGCGCAACCCCCGATAAATGCAGAACACAACAGCAGGATAGGCAGGAACAGCGGCCATTTGGAGATACTGTCGGTGGTATAACCTGCCGTGGTAGCCATCGACACGACCTGGAAGAACGCCTGATTCAGCGTTTCGAGTCCAGAGCTGTATACATCATGCATCCAGAGCACTGACGTACAGACCACCACTAACGTTAACTGCACACCAATAAACATGCGAAATTCCGGATCGCGCCAGTACACCTTCAGATTGCGCCCACTCAATACGGCAAAGTGTAAACCATAGTTACAGCCGGATATAAGCAGGAAAACGGCGATAATGGTGTTAATCGTACCGCTATGGTAATAGCCAATACTGGCATCATGCGTAGAGAAACCGCCAATCGCAATCGTTGAAAAACTGTGGGCTATTGCGTCAAATACCGACATTCCTGCGCCCCAGAGCGAAAGCGCACAGGCAATGGTCAGCAGGACATAGATCAGCCACAGCGTTTTCGCCGTTTCGGCAATACGTGGCCGCATCTTGTTATCTTTCAGCGGTCCCGGCATTTCAGCGCGGTACAGCTGCATGCCCCCAACGCCCAAAATAGGCAAAATAGCGACAGCCAGCACAATGATCCCCATTCCCCCAAACCATTGCAGCATCTGGCGGTAGAACAGGATGGCTTTCGGCAATGAATCCAGACCGACAAGGGTGGTAGCACCCGTGGTGGTTAAGCCTGAGAAGGATTCAAAAAAGGCGTCAGTAAGTGACAGATTTGGCCGATCGGAGAAGAGAAAAGGCAGCGCACCTACGCTTCCCAATACGGTCCAGAACAGCACCACAATCAGGAAGCCTTCGCGGGGTTTAAGCTCACTTTTCTGTTTTCGGTTCGGCAACCACAGGAAAAGACCGATGGCCAGTGCGACAAAGAACGTCTGACTGAATGCGCGCCCTGCGCCATCACGATAAATCAGCGCAACCAATCCGGGAATAATCATCGTTCCAGAGAACAGGATGACGAGCACCCCCACAATGCGTGTTATGGCACGAAAATGCATGCTGGCGCGTTCCTCAGCGAATTAACCATTGAATGAAAATTTATGAAGCCGGCTGCAATTGGAGCATGCCGCGACTGAGATCATATAAACGAATGATAATTGCCACCGCCTCGAAGGCCGGTAAGGCCAGACGCAGCTCGACAGCAGCACCATAATCACTATGCAGAATTTGCCCACCAACCTGCTGCATTAGACTTTCTACCAACGCGAGCTGGGGATAATCACATTGCAGCTTATATTCTTTAAATGGGACTTTTTGATGAACTATAAGTTGTTTCAACGCCTGCTGAGTACCACCACCGTAGGCTCTCACCAGGCCGCCAGTGCCCAACATGATGCCGCCATAATAGCGCACAACCACGGCGGTTATCTCACCGACGCCACTCCCCATCAAATGCCCGAGGATCGGTTTTCCCGCCGTTCCCGCGGGTTCACCATCATCAGAAAATCCGAACTGTTGTGAATCCGCAGGTGCTCCGGCTACAAACGCCCAGCAGTGATGCCTCGCCGCCGGGTGCTGATTTCTTACATCCTTTATAAAAGCTTTAGCCGCTTCTATGCCTTCGGTCGGCGCCAACAGCGTAATAAAACGGCTTTTCTTTATTTCTTCACTGAAACTGCCAGCTTCAGTGGGAACCGGATAAGGCTGCATCAGGCAAGTTTCAAATCACGCGTCATGTTTTCAATATGATTATCGTGAATGACAATATTGTCTTCGATGCGAATCCCGCCGTACGGTTTCATCGCCTCGATACGATCCCACGCAAAATGCTTGCTGAACTCGCCGTCACGCCACGGTGCCAGCAGAGATTCGATAAAATAGAGACCCGGTTCGATGGTTAAAACCATACCCGGCTGGATAATGCGGGTACAACGCAGGAAAGGATACTGCGCCGGAGCCGCAAGATGCGTGCCCTTCTCATCCTGCATAAAACCCGCCACATCATGAACCTGTAGCCCTAGCGGATGGCCAAGACCATGCGGCAAGAAAGGTCCGGTCAGGTTTTTCTCGACCATGGCTTCTTCACTAATATCCACCACCAGCTTGTGCGCTTTGAGCAATTTGGCAATGCGGTGATGTATCTGGACATGATAGTCGGTATAGCTCACACCGGCTTTTATGGAGTCAATCAGCGCAAGTTCTTCTTGGTTTAAATCCTTCACCAGCGCGGCAAAATCGCTGTCAGGGTTACCCGCGTAGGTGCGTGTGATATCAGCGGCATAGCCGTTATATTCGGCACCGGCATCCATCAGGAAGCTACGCATCTCAGACGGCGGCTGATGATCAAGTTTGGTGTAATGCAGCACGGAAGCATGTTCGTTCAGCGCCACAATGTTGTCATAAGGCACATCGGTATCACGGTGGCCGGTGGCCGTCAGGTAAGCGAGGTTAATATCGAACTCGCCCATGCCAGACAGGAATGCCTCCTGTGCCGAGCGATGGCCGCTAACGGCGACCTTTTGCGCCTCACGCATACAGGCTAATTCATAGCCTGTTTTGTATGCACGATGGTAGTGGAGGTAATCCAGCACGCTCTGAGGATTAATATTGTCAGCCGGCACGCCCATTTGCAGGGCGCGATCCTGACTCGAACCTAAATAGGCCACTCGTTTTAAATCAGCTGGCAGCTGATTCCTGATTTCATCAGCTTTCGCCAGCGGCGAGAGTGCAACTTCATCCGTCCAGAAAGAATCCGGCAGAGACTCAACACTGTGCCAGTAATCCACCGGCGAATAGAACCAGAGTTTAGGTGCGTTAACGCCATCTACCCATAGCCAGCAATTGGGCACTTTGGTAACGGGCACCCAGGCTTTGAATTGGGGATTTACCTTGAACGGATAGCTGTGGTCATCGAGGAAGGTGGTCATCAACTCACCGGAGTGAATCAATAACGCATCGAGCTGGCTGTGTTGCAGTATTTCACGTGCACGCGCTTGCAGCGTGGCAATGTGTTCTTTGTAAAGCGTAGAGAGCGATTCCATCAAAGACTCCTTTTTCCTGCACAACGATGCTGCATCTTATCACAGCCACGCATGGGTCGTAGCCCCGGAAGGTTTGTGATCTTGCTAGCAAATTACACTCATCTCATTTGCAAATTATTAACATAAAAACCACACTCGGTTCATCTGGTCATACCAGATCATCCAAGATGATTCAGGAGAGACACATGCTCTACCAAGGCGAAACTCTATACCTGCACTGGCTCCGCGACGGTATTGCCGAGCTGGTGTTTGATGCACCCGGCTCGGTTAACAAACTCGACACCCGCACCGTCGCCAGTCTAGGCGAGGCAATCGGCGTGCTGGAGAAACAGGCAGACCTTAAAGCACTGCTGTTAAGTTCGGCAAAACCGGCGTTTATCGTAGGTGCCGACATTACCGAATTCCTTTCACTGTTTAATGCACCGGCGGAAAAGCTGCATCAGTGGCTGAATTTCGCTAACAGTATCTTTAATCGTCTGGAAGATTTACCGGTGCCGACTCTTTCCGCGATTGCAGGATATGCTCTGGGTGGCGGCTGTGAGTGCGTGCTGGCAACGGATTTCCGTATTGCTACGCAAGATGCCCGCATCGGCCTGCCGGAAACACGTCTGGGGATCATGCCGGGCTTTGGTGGCTCGGTACGTTTACCGCGTCTGCTCGGTGCCGACAGCGCACTAGAGATTATTGCCGCGGGTAAAGACATCAGTGGCAAAGAGGCGCTGAAAATCGGCCTGGTGGATGCCGTAGTCGCTGCGGACACACTCCGCGACGCGGGGCTGAACATGTTGCAGCAGGCGATTGAAAGTAAACTGGATTGGCAGGCACGCCGCGCCCCCAAGCTTCAGCCACTGAAGCTCAGCATCATTGAAGCCACGATGAGCTTCAGCGTAGCCAAAAGTATGGTGCTGCAAACGGCAGGAAAACATTACCCCGCACCGATGACCGCAGTGAAAACTATTGAGGCTGCAGCGAAACTGGGTCGTGACGAAGCCCTGAAACTGGAAACCGCCAGCTTCGTTCCGCTCGCACAATCTAAAGAAGCCCGCGCACTAGTTGGAATCTTTCTTAACGATCAGTTCGTCAAAGGCAAAGCCAAAAAAATGGCGGGTGACAGTGAGAAAACCGCACAGGCTGCCGTTCTCGGCGCAGGGATCATGGGCGGCGGCATCGCCTATCAGTCTGCGCTGAAAGGTGTGCCGGTCATTATGAAAGACATCAATGAAAAATCACTGACACTGGGCATGGACGAAGCCGCCAAACTGCTCAACAGACAGCTGGAACGCGGTAAACTTGATGGCCTGAAAATGGCGAAGGTGCTCTCCACCATTCAACCGACGCTGAGTTACAGCGGCATTGAGCGCGCTAAAATCGTCGTCGAAGCCGTAGTTGAGAATCCAAAAATAAAGTCGGCCGTTTTGGCAGAAGCCGAAGCGCTGCTGGACAGCGACACCGTGCTGGCCTCCAACACGTCAACCATTCCGATAAATCAATTAGCCGCTGCGCTGAAGCGTCCTGAAAATTTCTGCGGCATGCACTTCTTCAACCCGGTTCACCGTATGCCGCTGGTCGAAATCGTTCGGGGTGCCAAGACCTCGGAAAGAACCCTGTCACGTATCATTTCCTATGCGCTAACCATGGGTAAAACGCCGATTGTGGTCAACGACTGCCCGGGATTCTTCGTAAACCGCGTGTTATTCCCCTACTTCGCCGGATTCAGCTTGTTACTGCGAGATGGCGCAGATTTCCGCCAGATCGACAAAGTGATGGAAAAACAGTTTGGCTGGCCAATGGGGCCCGCCTATCTGCTCGACGTAGTAGGTATTGATACCGCACATCATGCGCAGGCCGTTATGGCCGCCGGTTTCCCGGATCGCATGGCGAAAGAGTATCGCGATGCCGTCGACGTTTTGTTTGACAGCCAGCGCTTCGGCCAGAAGAACCAGCTCGGCTTCTACCGTTACAGCGAAGACAGCAAAGGGAAACCGCGTAAAGAGAATGACGATCAGGTTGATAAACTACTGGCTGACAATGGCGCCAAAAAGACCGAATTCACACCAGAAGATATCATTGCCCGCATGATGATCCCGATGATTAACGAAGTTGTGCGTTGTCTGGAAGAGGGCATTGTCGCCAGTCCGGCCGAGGCCGATATGGCGCTGGTTTATGGTATTGGTTTCCCACCGTTCCACGGCGGCGCGTTCCGCTATCTCGATACGCTGGGTACTGCGGCTTACCTGAAACTGACTGAGCAATATATGCACCTTGGCGCGCTGTATCATGCACCTGATGGGTTGTGCGCAAAAGCCAAAACCAATGACACCTATTATCCAGTCGCTGCACCGCTGGAAGATCTCAACACCGGTACAGAGGCATAAGGAGCGAAATCATGGAAAACGTAGTCATTGTTGACGCCGTACGCACACCAATGGGCCGTTCAAAAGGCGGGGCATTCCGTAACGTACGCGCAGAGGATTTATCCGCTCACCTGATGCGCGCCATTCTGACCCGAAATCCAGGGCTGGATCCAAAAGAGATTGACGATATTTACTGGGGCTGCGTTCAGCAAACCCTGGAGCAAGGCTTCAATATTGCCCGCAATGCCGCGCTTCTGGCGGAAATTCCGCATAGCGTACCTGCGACTACAGTGAATCGTCTGTGTGGTTCTTCAATGCAGGCCCTGCATGACGCAGCTCGCGCCATTATGGTCGGCGATACACACATCGGCTTGATTGGTGGCGTGGAGCATATGGGCCACGTGCCCATGAGCCACGGAGTGGATTTCCATCCGGGCCTCAGCCGTACAGTGGCAAAAGCCGCAGGCATGATGGGACTGACAGCAGAAATGCTGGCAAAAATGCACCAGATCAGCCGCGAAATGCAGGACGAGTTTGCCGCACGCTCACACCAGCGAGCACACGCAGCAACCATCGCCGGATACTTCGCTAATGAAATTGTCCCCACCGATGGTCATAACGCCGATGGTGTGCTGACAAATTACAATTATGATGAAGTGATCCGCCCTGAAACTACCGTCGCTACCCTATCCGCTTTACGCCCGGCATTCGACCCGGTCAACGGTACGGTGACCGCCGGTAGCTCGTCGGCTCTCTCTGACGGCGCTTCTGCCATGCTGATCATGAGCGAGTCGAAGGCTAAATCATTGGGTTTAAAAGCCCGTGCTCGTATCAGAGCGATGGCTGTCGTCGGCTGCGATCCCTCAATTATGGGATATGGCCCGGTGCCAGCGACCCGTCTTGCATTGAAACGTGCCGGACTGAGCGTGCAAGATATTGGTTTGTTTGAACTGAACGAAGCTTTTGCCGCACAGGCTCTGCCTTGCGCGAAAGATCTGGGGCTGTTGGAAACCATGGAGGAGCGCATTAATCTCAACGGCGGCGCCATTGCATTAGGCCACCCGCTCGGCTGTTCCGGCTCACGCATCTCCACCACACTACTTAACCTGATGGAGCGTCGCGATGTGCAGTTTGGCGTAGCGACAATGTGTATAGGACTGGGACAGGGGATTGCGACTGTTTTCGAGAGAGTCTGATCGCGCGTAAAAAACCAGTATCTGCCCGCTTTCAATCTGCTTCTTATTATTGTGTTTATTTACCGTTTTACCGCCCATCAGGGCGGTTTTCTTATTGGCAGTATTTAAATAATTGGCAGCATTTAAATGAAGGAAAAAGCATCACCATACATACGGTCTTCTAACGCCCCACGTTCTGCCACAAAACGTTCGCGGGCAATCTTAGCCATCTCAAAACGCCCTGCGATATAGATGTCGTGGCTCGCAAGTGACGAAAAGTCCTGCAACACAGCACTTAGAACGGTACCACTTCGTCCCTGCCAGCCCTCTTCTGGCTGTTCAACCACTGGGATCACCTTCAGATTTGGATGATTCACGCTCAGCGCTTCCAGTTCGCCCAAATCATAAAGATGTTTAAGTTCGCGACCGCCCCAATAAATGGAAATATCACGATCCGGCTGCTGCTCAAGGGCGGCCACCAGAATTGAACGCACGTAAGAGAAACCGGTGCCACCTGCGATCAACACCAGTGGGCGATCACCATCATCACGCAGCCAGGCATCACCATGCGGAATATCCACGGTGATATTTTGCTCTTTCAGGATACGATCCATCACCGCCATGGCGTATAGGTTCAACTCTGAAGCGCCAATATGCAGCTCAATCATTCCGCTCTCAGCGGGTGTAGAAGCCAGTGAGAATGGGCGCTTATCGCGCTCGTCCATCACCACCATCAAATACTGACCAGGGCGGAAAGAAAAAGGGGCTTCTGGCAATAACCGAACCCGATACACCGTATCAGTAATGGCCTCAACCGAGGTTACTTTACAGCTCAATGTTGTCATGCGTTCCCTCTGTGGGTCATCAAAACAAAGCGGAAAACAGCGGCACGGTTATTTCTTCGCGCTGCCACTGTCTGCACTTTTATTATAGGTTGGCGCTTTACTGGCGTATTTATCACCGGCAAAGATAGCAAGCTCATCCCAGATAGCATCAACGCGTGCAGTCACAGCGGGATCCTTCACAATGGGACGACCCCACTCGCGCTGCGTTTCACCCGGCCATTTATTGGTGGCGTCTAAACCCATCTTCGAGCCCAAACCGGAAACCGGAGAAGCAAAGTCGAGATAATCAATCGGTGTATTTTCAACTAACACCGTGTCACGTGCTGGATCCATGCGAGTCGTTATTGCCCAGATCACGTCATTCCAGTCGCGGGCATTAATGTCATCATCACAAACAATCACAAATTTAGTGTACATAAACTGCCGCAGGAATGACCAAACACCCATCATTACGCGCTTGGCATGACCAGCATACTGCTTCTTCATGGTAACGACTGCAAGCCGGTAGGAGCAACCCTCAGGCGGAAGATAAAAATCCACAATTTCCGGGAATTGTTTCTTCAAAATCGGCACAAAGACTTCATTCAGCGCCACGCCCAGCACGGCAGGTTCATCAGGCGGTCGGCCCGTGTAGGTGGAATGGTAAATGGCGTTTTTACGCTGAGTAATATGGGTGATGGTAAACACCGGGAAATTGTCTACTTCATTATAGTAACCCGTGTGATCGCCATAAGGGCCTTCTGGGGCCAGTTCCGCCGGATCAATATAACCTTCCAGCACGATTTCAGCGCTGGCAGGGACTTCAAGATCGTTGGAAATACACTTTACAACTTCAGTCTTATTCCCACGCAACAGACCGGCAAAAGCATATTCCGACAGCGTATCCGGTACCGGTGTCACCGCGCCGAGGATGGTCGCCGGATCCGCGCCGAGCGCCACAGATACGGGAAAAGGTTTGCCTGGGTTTTGCTGACACCACTCCTGGAAATCCAGCGCGCCGCCGCGATGAGATAACCAACGCATAATCACTTTATTTTTACCGAGAACCTGCTGGCGATAAATTCCCAAATTCTGACGCTGCTTGTGCGGCCCACGGGTGACAGTCAGGCCCCAGGTGATCAGCGGTGCGGCATCTTCCGGCCAGCAGTGCATAACCGGAATGCGCGTGAGATCAACATCATCACCTGCCCAAACCAGCTCCTGACAAGGCGCAGAGTGCAGAACCTTGGTCGGCATATTCATCACTTGCTTGAACTTCGGCATTTTGTCGTAGAAATCACGAAATCCCCGCGGAGGCTCGGGCTCTTTCAGAAACGCCAGCAATTCGCCAACTTCACGCAGCGCACTGACATCTTCCTGCCCCATTCCCAACGCAACGCGTTCAGGCGTACCGAACAAATTGCACAGCACCGGCATATCGTAACCCTTGGGGTTTTCAAACAATAGCGCGGGGCCACCGGCACGCAGGGTGCGGTCAGCAATTTCGGTCATTTCCAGATAGGTATCGACAGGCTGAGTAATGCGTTTCAGTTCGCCTCTCTTTTCAAGTAATGAGAGAAAATCACGTAAATCACGGTATTTCATACTGATTTTTATCGCCAAATTGGTGGAGAGCATTTTAGGTTCTCTCCAGAGTTGTTGCTGCCTTTCATTACCAGTAAGTCAATACTGGTAATGAAAAAACAGTGTAACCGTCAGCCCGGTTTCCGATTGGGCTGACGATGCGAAAAGGTAAACATTTTTACTATTGGCAGTTAAACGGGACCAGGGAACTCAGCGCCTGAGTGTCCTGGTACTCCTGAATTTCCTGGCCGTGACGGAAAACTTTAAAGCCCTGCTCTTTGGCACTGAAGTAGCTAAGATCATTACCAGAGACCTGCAGCAGACTACCTTCGCGCAGCGCAATGACTGACTCGCTCGGGTTAACAGCGCAAAACTCGGCAATGCGTTCGTCGCGGGTTTCGCCCATGTGCCCACTGAGATGTGCATCAATGTAATGCGGATTGATTTGCACCGGGAACAAGCCAAGGGAAGGCAGCACCACTGAATTTCTCACCGGCATATCATTGGTAGTGCGAATACTTGGCGTAGCGACGTTACAACCTGCACTCCAGCCGATATACGGCACATTGCGTTCACGCACGGCGCGCTGAATGGGGACGATCAATCCATTCTCATGCAACAGCTGATTCAGCATCCAGGTATTCCCACCGCTTATCAAAATGCACTGCGCCTGTTCGATAGCTTCGGAAAGTGACTTTGCATGGTGAATACTGCTAACTTTTATGCCAAGCGCGTCTTCAAGGTTTTGCGCGCGGGCGTCATAGTCGCTGCGGATTAGGGCATAAGGGATCAAAACAGCAGAACTAATATTACGGGCTTTAAACATCGCCTGAATATGTTCATTGGCATAGCCTAACAGAGCGGACTCCCCTGACAGCTTGCCGTTACTCAGCAAGAGCAACTCCATAACGCCTCTCCGTATTATCGTTAGATTTATCTAGTGCTTTGATAAGCTTTTGCACTCGCCCACCCGCCCGTCTGTTTATCACCTGCCACTTTTGGTATGCTTCACGGCTAGGCTTGAAGGCGTGTGAGACTATGGAATCCTGGTACCTATTATATTGCAAACGCGGGCAACTTCTTCGCGCTAAAGAACATTTAGAGCGTCAACAGGTTAACTGTTTAACGCCTATGATCACACTGGAAAAAATGCTGCGTGGCCGCAGGACTCCGGTTAGTGAGCCTTTGTTCCCAAACTATCTGTTTATTGAGTTTGATCCCGAACGTATCCACACAACGACTATAAGCGCAACGCGTGGTGTCAGCCATTTTGTGCGCTTTGGCCCGCATCTGGCAACGGTACAGCCGGATGTTATCCAACAACTAATGACTCAACCCATGCCAGAAGTGCGCGATCCGCAAACTCCGTACAATGGTGATATGGTGGTCATTACTCAGGGTATCTTTGAAGGGTTCGAAGCCATTTATACCGAACCCGATGGCGAAGCCCGCTCGTTATTGTTGCTCAATCTTATCAATCAACGGGTTAAACAAAGCCTCGATAACACACATTTCCAGAAAATTTGATGGGTAGTTGAGCTCATCATCTCCTGATGCATAGCGTTTTCACGTAAAGCAAAGGCACCCGTTAAGGTGCCTTTATTGTATCCGTTAAGGTGCCTTTATTGTATCCGGCGCTATAAGCCAAACAGCGCACGCGCGTTATTCTCGGTTTTTTCCGCAAGCCATGCCGGATCTTCCCCGCGCCAAAGCGCAACCTGACTGACGATATGTGCTAAAAAAGCAGGCTCATTACGACAGTTTTTTGGCTTGTCCTGCATATCCCGAGGGAGTAAATAAGGCGCGTCAGTTTCGAGCAGCAACCGGTCTGCAGGTATCTGTCCGAGTATCTCGCGCAACGCCAATCCTCGGCGTTCATCGCACACCCATCCGGTTATACCGATAGATAGTCCCAACGATAGATATAATTCAAGTTCCCGCTGATCACCGGTAAAACAGTGAACCACTGCGCCCGGAAGCTTACTAAGCGATGGTGTCAGCAGGTCGGTAAAACGCTGATGAGCGTCACGACAGTGCAGGAATACAGGCAGTTCGAGTTCCGCAGCCAGCGCCAGTTGTGCACTGAAAGCCTCTTCCTGTTTATCTGCGGGAGAACAATTCCGGTTAAAATCCAACCCACATTCGCCGATTGCCACAACCTGGGGGCTGACCGCCAACGTTCTGATGATCTGCTCGACCTCGTTGTTCCAGCTACTCGCCTGATGGGGATGCACACCCGCAGTAGACCAGCAGAACTGCGGATATTGTGCAGCAAGTAGCGCGGCTTCAATACTTTCATTCGCAGATGTTCCGGTGATCAACATGCCGGACAGCCCCGCAGTACGTGCGCGTTCTACCACCTGCAGACGATCTTTATCGAACTGATTACTCGTAAGGTTTACACCAATTTCAAACATACCGGGTCCTAAAACACAAACCGCCCAACAGGGCGGTTTTTCACTTCAATGACACTATCAGGAAGCCTGATCCTGCTCATCATCTTCAGCATCAACGTCGGAGCGGCGCCGCTTACCGACATAAAAACGGGCAAAGAAAACGCCAATTTCAAACAGAAAGTACATCGGAATAGCCAATAATGTTTGCGAAAAAACGTCAGGAGGCGTCAACAACATGCCGACCACGAACGCACCTACCAAAACATAAGGACGTTTTTTCTTCAAATCTTCCGGCGTTGTTACACCACTCCAGCACAACAACACAATAGCGATCGGCACTTCAAATGACACGCCGAACGCCATAAACAACGCCATGACGAAATCGAGATAGTTATTAATATCCGTCGCAATTTGCACACCAACAGGTGCTGTTTTAGCAAAGAAGGCAAACGCAAGCGGAAACACCACAAAATAGGCGAACGCCATGCCCAGATAAAACAGCAACGAGCTGGAGAAAAGCAACGGCATCATCAGACGGCGTTCGTGCTTATAGAGCGCAGGGGCCACAAAACCCCATACCTGATAAAGAATAAACGGCGCAGAAGCAAACACCGAAACAATCATCGTCAACTTGATTGGGGTAAAGAATGGCGATGCTACATCGGTGGCAATCATGCTTGCCCCAAGCGGCATTTGCTTGATTAACGGAGCAGAGACCAGATAGTAGATATCATTGGAAAAATAGGCCAATGCAAGGAACACCACCACAATACAGATGATGGAGTTGAGAAGGCGCTTACGCAGTTCTATCAGATGGCTGATAAGCGGTTGGGTATCTTCAACAGCCATATTTTAACGTTCGCCTGTAGAATGAGTCGATGGGGTTGGTTTTACCGCTGGTACTGATTCACCCGTCGGAGTTGGGGTGTCAATAACATTAGCTTCATGATCAGCAGTCCGCAGCTCGTTACCCTGCACAGATTCATTGAAAGGCGCAGAGTCAGCATAGGCTTCGACAACAGCTTCAGCCTGATGAACAGGTTTGCTCGACGCGAGAGCCGCTTCCACAGCATTTTGTGGAGCTTGCGCTGGTGAAGTGGCTACATGGCTGGCAGTGGCGGGAGAAATACCTTCGTCATGCAAAGCTTCAGCTTCCTGGACCACAGGATTATGAATGGTATTGCCTTCAGACGTTGCGCTTTCAACCGCTTTAGCTGACGCATCAGGCTCGGCGGTAAAAGATCGCTTCATTGACTCCGCAGCCTCTTTCAACTCGTCCATAGAAGCTTTGATTTCTGGCGTCAAATTCTTAAGGCCAGACTCTTCAGCTTTCTTAAGGCTATCCTGCAACTCCTGAAGTTTCAGTTCTTGCGATAACTCATTCTGTACCGAAGCCGCCATGGCGCGTAGCGCACGGATCCAGCCTGCAACTGTTCTGACGGCCACTGGTAAACGCTCGGGTCCAAGCACAACCAGACCAATCACCAACACCAGCAACAGTTCACTAAATCCTATGTCGAACACGGCTTATACCTGCTCTTTGTTTGGGCTCTTGGTTTCTTCCGCTTTAACTTCTGGTTTAACCTCAAGAGGTTTAGCCGTGAAATCAGCGTCAGCGCCGGTAGTGTCATTTTCTTTATGTACTTTGCTCGCAGTATCTTCATCGCCCATGGCTTTTTTGAAGCCTTTAATTGAAGAACCCAAATCGGAACCCAAACTGCGCAGTTTCTTAGTACCGAACAGCAAGACCACGATCACCGCAATGATCAGAAGTTGTGTAATGCTAATGCCACCCATTATCTTCACCTCAATATGAAAGAGACTATGTCCATTGCCGCCAAACGCGACACTCGATTTTGATACGTTAAATCGTTCTCAAAGCTGTAGCGATCAGCTGCTGCGTCTCCAGCCAATGAGCCAGGCAGCCACGCCTGCTGCCATCAGCCACGCGGGATAAACTTCAACTTGTCCGATCAGCAGGATTGTACCGCTAAGCAGAAGAGTTGCACCAATACCGAAAAGATATCGTGACTGCCCCTGACGTGCTCCCTGATGCTGCATCTGCGAAGACAGCTTCTCGATGTTGTATTGCAAAAGCTTATGCTGATGCAGGCTCTGGTAAATTAGATCGGGAATCTCAGGCATTTTCTCAATCCAGAAAGGCGCCTTCTCTTTAAACGCACGCAGCATCGCGGGCAAACCGACCTGATCTTTAACCCAGCTTTCAAGGAACGGTTTTGCTGTAGTCCAGAGATCAAGCTGAGGGTAAAGCTGACGCCCCAACCCCTCAACGTATAACAGTGTTTTTTGTAGCAGCACTAACTGAGGCTGTACCTCCATATTAAAGCGACGAGCGGTGTTAAACAGATTTAACAGCACGTTACCAAAGGAGATTTCTGCTAAAGGTTTCTCAAATATAGGTTCGCAGACGGTTCGAATGGCGAACTCAAACTCTTCAACATTGGTATCACGGGGAACCCAACCTGAATCGACATGCAACTCAGCAACTTTGCGGTAATCGCGGTTGAAAAAGGCGATGAAGTTCTCAGCGAGATAACGCTTGTCGTCTTTGTTCAGTGAACCAACTATGCCGCAATCAATGCCTATGTAGCAAGGGTCTTCAGGCGTTTCATAGCTGACGAAAATATTGCCCGGATGCATGTCCGCATGAAAGAAACTGTCACGAAAGACCTGAGTAAAGAACACCTGGACACCGCGTTCAGCCAGTAATTTCATATTGGTGCCCTGTTTTTCCAGCGCTTTCACGTCAGAAACAGGAATACCATAAATACGCTCCATCACCATCAGCCGCTCGCTGCAATAATCCGGGTAAACTTCTGGAATATATAACATCGAGCTACCCGTGAAATTGCGGCGCAGCTGGATCGCATTGGCAGACTCACGCAGAAGATTCAGTTCATCAAGCAGCGTTTTTTCATATTCCCGCACCACTTCGCGGGGTTTTAGACGACGACCATCTGGGAGCAATATTGGCACCCAGCCGGCCAGGCGCGACATCAGCCGAATATCAGCTTTGATGATCGGCAAAATATCAGGGCGAATCACTTTGAGTACGATAGGCTTGCCGTTCTCTTTTAGAATGGCAGTATGTACCTGTGCAATAGAGGCAGACGCCAGAGGCGTCTGATCAAATTCATCAAACCAGGTTTCCAGCGGGCCACCTAACGCCTGTTCAATTTGCTTGCGAGCCAGCGCACCGTCGAAAGGCGCGACTTGATCTTGCAATAACGCCAACTGGTCGGCTATATGCGGCGGAAAAAGATCACGGCGCGTAGACAGCATCTGACCGAACTTGATCCACACAGGGCCAAGTTGCTCCAGTGCCAAACGTAAGCGAGTGCCAAGGGGTTTATCTTTGTGGCGATGCGGTAACCAGAAAAACAGATACCTACCCAGACGTAATGGCAACGTTAAACGAATTTTAGGAATCAGCTCGTCAAGACCGTAGGTCAAAAACATGCGAATAATCAGGTACAGGCGTCGCATTTCACCTGGAGTCATGGCGTATCCTCCAGCCTATTGAAACGTTTATCCAGTGCATCAAGTTCACGGGCCAGTGCAGAAACTTCATCGTTGAACCACACCACTTCGAGCGTTCCCGGCGCCAGTTTCCACTCTTCCGTTAGTGTTTGCGCCAGATAGTTTTGCTGACGTTTCAGGCCATTTTGTACCAGGCGAAAACTGCTCGCTAAAGCCTGGGTAAAGCCCTGTGCCGCAATGTCGCCAATATAGGGCGCAAAAAGTTCAGCGGGCTCCCACTCAGCAAGATCAAACAATGCGACTAACTGCTGGACAACTGAAATATCGCCTTCGACAATGAGCTCACCGTTGCGCATCAAAGGAGAGAGTTGCTGCCGATCACGTAGTTTTTGCAACACCGATAGTTTTGACGTAACGGTACAATCCGCAGCCCCATCCCACTGTCCCAGTACATCAATTTTCTGCTCACTGAAGATGAACGTCAGCGGAGAGCTCAGCTCTTGCAATTCCACACGCAAAACTTTCCCCGCTAATCGGGTTCGCGCAGTTTTCAAACTCCGGTCTCTGAACAGCAGATAATTCAGCGATGTTTCAATCGCGGCAGTCAGTAACGGCGTCAACAACATCGGCATACTCATCTCAGAACTTAAAACCACGGTGCAGTGCGACAATGCCGCCGGTCAGATTGCTGTAGGTTACATTGTCGAAACCCGCATCAGTCATCATACCTTTGAGTGTTTCCTGATCGGGATGCATACGGATGGACTCCGCGAGATAGCGATAGCTTTCCGCATCTTGCGCGACCAGCTCACCAATGCGCGGCAAAATGTGGAAGGAATAAGTGTCGTACGCTTTGCTCAGCGGTTTCAGCAGTGGTTTGGAGAACTCTAGCACCAGTAAACGGCCACCCGGTTTGAGCACGCGGAACATAGAACGCAGCGCTTTTTCTTTTTCGGTCACATTACGTAAACCGAATGAAATCGTGATGCAATCAAAATAGTTATCGGGGAATGGCAACGCTTCAGCGTTAGCCTGCACATAGCTGACGTTGCCGACAATGCCCAAATTACGTAGCTTTTCGCGACCCATTTTCAGCATTGAATCATTAATATCTGCCAGCACCACTTCGCCCGTTTCACCGACCAGACGGGAGAACTTAGCGGTGAGATCGCCAGTACCACCCGCTAAATCGAGAACGCGCTGACCGCGGCGAACGCCGCTGCTGTCGATGGTAAAACGCTTCCAAATACGATGAATACCGAAGGACATCAGGTCATTCATTAAGTCATATTTGGCCGCAACGGAGTGGAAAACTTCTGCCACCATTTCCGCTTTTTCATCTTTGGCTACGGTACGAAAACCGAAATGAGTGGTTTCCTGCGTCTGCTTTTCCATTATTTATGCCTACTTATTCAGTCAAACTATTGGATAAAGTGTATCAGAACCCCGGTGAAAGCCCCATCACAGATAGTGATTCAACCGCCAAAGACATTCACATGACGAATCTCTGAGAAACAACGGAGATGAGACCTGACTATTGCCGTTCACGGAACAGGCCAGCGTCGCTATCATTGTTTTCCTGCATAGGGTCATGATCCTCTTGCGGCAAAGTATCTTCGAACGAAGGAGGGGTTTCCTGCTGGTCTTCAGCGCTTGCCTGCTCAGCCAAAGAGGGGCTGATGGGCCGTTTAACTTCAACACCCAGAGCACGAAAACCTTCGACCTGGCCAATCAGGTTACCTCGTCCCTGGGTCAGTTTGTTCATCGCCAGACGGTAGCTGCCCTGCGCTTTTTCAAGGCTCTGCCCCATCGACTCCATATCATCAACGAACAAGCGCAGTTTATCATAGAGCCGCGCGGCCCGGTCAGCGATACGCTTGGCGTTTTGACTTTGATGTTCATAGCGCCACAGGTTACTTATGGTTCTTAATGCCACGAGTAAGGTCGTCGGGCTGACCAACATAATATTGTGTTTAAGCGCTTCGCTTATCAATTCGGGCTCACGGTCGATAGCCAACATAAAAGCGGGTTCAACCGGAATGAACATCAGCACATAGTCGAGACTGCGTAGACCAGGTAACTGTTGATAATCTTTACGTCCCAGTAGACGAATATGACCACGAACAGACGTAATATGTTCGTTCAACGCGATCTCACGCTCAGTATCATCCTGGCTATTAAAATAGCGCTCGTAAGCCACCAGCGTCATTTTGGCATCGATTACAACGTCTTTATTTTGCGGCAGCCTTACCACAACATCAGGTTGCATGCGGCTATTGGTATCAACCTGCACACTGACCTGAGTTTGATATTCGTGCCCCTCACGCAGCCCGGAGGCTTCAAGAACCCGGCTTAATACAACCTCCCCCCAGTTACCCTGAGTTTTGTTATCGCCTTTAAGCGCCTTGGTGAGATTGATCGCTTCACGCGCCATCTGTTCGTTCAATTGCTGAAGATTGCGAATTTCATGGGATAAAGTATGCCGTTCACGCGCTTCCTGGCCAAAGCTGTCCTGCACCTGGCGGCGAAAACCATCCAGCTGTTCACGCAGTGGCAACAATAACTTATCCAGACTTTGTTTATTTTGCTCATCGGCCATGCGCCCGTTGTGCTCGAAAATCCGGTTAGCCAGATTTTCAAACTGGCTGGTCAACCGCTGTTCACTGTTGATCAACAGTCGCTGTTTTTCTTCGGCCGCCATACGGGTTTCATCGAGACGGGTTGCGACTTCGCGCAGTTCAGCTTCCTGTGCGCTGTTGATTTCACGCTGGGCGCGCAACTCCTGATTCAGCTGTTCGCACTCACTCTGCCAATGCGCCAGGCCCTGTAGTTTTTCACGGTTGCCCGCCAGCTCACTGTGTAAATTGCGCAGATCCAGTTCGGCCTGACGGATATGCTGCTGCGCCTGCTGGCGCTCTGCCTTCAGTCCGTCGTTTTCCGTTTTCTGCTGCTCCAGCGCCTGCTGTAACAACCGGTGCTGCGTTTCATGCTCGCTCTGATGCCGCTGCTGGCGCAGGCTGACAATAAGCCATCCCAACAATAAGCCAGCCAAACCGCCGCCCATCAGGTATAGGATACTGAGGTCCACGGAGTCTCCATTTCAGTCAATTATTGCGGTCACGGTAATGTGATGCTGTATGGATGTCCAGCCAATTTTAAGGCGTTCTGGCACTTTGCGAGACGTCTCGCAAGACGTGATTTCTCACCCACAGCCCTCTTGTGCAAAATTTTTTATCACCACAAAATTAAAACCAGCGGCTCAGCCATTGAATACCAAAAGCGCCAGGTGCCAGAACCCCAAATGCCCATATCAAGGCAGAAGAAAAGTTGGCTATTTGGAAATAACGCTGTGGCATACCGCAAATGCCCGCAACCAAAGGTACAACGGCACGAAGGGGGCCAAAGAAACGACCAATAAAGGCGCCGGCCATGCCCCATTTATCAAAGAAAGCATGTCCGCGTTCCAGCATCTGCGGATGCTTTGAAAGCGGCCAAAAATTACCGACCCGGTCCTGGAAATGTGCGCCAACCCAGTAAGAAACCCAGTCACCGATGAAGGCACCCGCCGCGGCCGCCGCCCAGATAGGCCAGAAAGAAATGCCGCTTTCACCTATTAATGCCCCAAGGCCCAGTAAAATCACCGTGGCGGGAAGCAGCAGAGAGAGAAATGCCAGTGATTCACCGAATGCCAGAAAAAAAACAATCGGCACAGCCCAGCCCTCATGCGCACGCACAAACTCAGTGGTGAGGTGAATAATTTCATTAACGGTCAAAAGTCTTCCTCGTAATACGTACTTTAGAACCAGTCGTGCTGGCTAATCAAAGGGGTGGAGATTTGATATCCGGAGCTACTCAAGATAACGGTCACGCAGATTCCCACGCTGCTCAGCTGTCAACCCGTACTCTTTTTCAAGCCACAGATCGGTGGAGCCGTACAAATCATCGATAGATTTTAGCGCAGTTTCGATAAACGCTTCGCGCACAGAAAGAACATAGGCAAATTTAGCCAGCGCTTTTGGGGTGAGCTGGATGGACATTTGATTAAGCATTTGCTCGCGAAAAGGCGCCAGCGTGGTGTCAGTGAGCAAGTAATCTTCCAGCACCGTGTTGCGGTCTGCACCCAATGCAAAAAGGACCAGCGCAGCCCCCATTCCCGTGCGGTCCTTACCCACTGCACAGTGCTGGACAATAGCACCACCACCCGGTTGCATCAGCAGGATTGCCAGTTGCTGATAAGCCGAATTATTGAAGGGTAACCGGCGATAAAGCTCCAACATAAAGGCTTCAGGGTCAAAAGCATTGATAGTGTGCTCGGTCAATTTCTCGAGATTGGCGTTAACCTCGTTGCTCAGCGGGTTGGCTGGTGCGTGGTAATACTGAGCACCGTGCCAGAGTACATCAGGTTTTGCAGCAACTTCATCGGCATCACGATAGTCGAGGATATGCGTGACCGGGACCTTGCTGAGGAAGTCGCAATCTTTCGCCGTCAGTGCATCAAGTGAGCCGGAGCGGTACAACCAGCCGCGTTTAATGCGGCGTCCATCGGCGGCGGTGTTGCCCCCTAATTCGCGAAAGTTAACACCACCTTCAAGAGGCGTCAATGAAGGGTGAAGCAAGATGGTTGCTGTCATAAAAGGTCCTTTTTCGGGAATTATCTATTCCCAGACCTTAACAGATTCGCGTTGCGAGATAAAAAAACGGGCCCCCGTAGGTAGCCCGTTATAGCCATTTATAACGCTTTATAGCTCTTTATAAATAAGTAAAAGCAAAAGCAACGCCGCGGCCTTTAGATCAGGTGGCGTGCTGCCTCTACGACAATCTTCACCGCATGACTTTCGGTTTTTTTCATCGTCTCGGCATTCGGAATTTCTTGCTGGGTACGGTTGACGATAACGCCCGCCACCATACCAGCACGCAGGCCCTGGCTTGCACACATGGTCAGCAGTGTCGCAGATTCCATTTCATAGTTCATGACGCCCATTTCCTGCCACTCTTTCATCGACTCTTTAAAGCGACGAACCACGCGGCCGGAGTAAGTGTCATAACGTTCCTGACCCGGATAGAAGGTGTCAGAAGATGCGGTCACACCGATGTGAGTTTCTGCGCCAACGGCCTTCGCCGCAGCAACCAGTGCGGTGGTACAGGTGAAGTCGGCTACTGCCGGGAATTCCAGCGGCGCGAAGTGCAGGCTTGCACCATCCAGGCGCACGGCTGCGGTGGTCACCAGTACGTCACCCACATTAATGTGTGGCTGAATCGCACCGGTCGTCCCCACGCGCAGGAAAGTACGGATACCCAGTTGAGCCAGCTCTTCTACTGCAATAGAGGTCGATGGACCGCCGATACCCGTAGAACAGACGATGACAGATTTGCCATCAATTTCGGCGCGCCATGAGGTAAATTCACGATGAGAAGCCAGATGTACTGGGTTCTCCATCAAATTGGCGATCTTCTCGACGCGCTCAGGATCACCAGGAACGATAGCCAGCGTCGCGCCGTTTAAATCTTTTTTGGTCAGGCCAAGGTGGAAAACGTCAGACATAACAAACTCCTCTTTATTTAAGGTCATATTTTCGCAGGAGGACACCCAGCTACTCTACTGATCATTGTGCCGTTATTTCGTGATGAGGATCACTACGATGTAACAACAAAATCAGTGCGTACATTTAAAGTGTGATAAATATCACAACAAAGGCCTAATTTGGTGATTATTAATACTATTACGTTTTTTCTATATGCCCTGAAAAATGCAAAGGCATTGCCCGTTACCAGCCAATGCCTGTTTTAAAGCACGTAGTGACGTTAACTATCTAGGCGGGGACGCCCTCAGCTTTTACACTGCGTGACCAGATGCGGTGTTTAAACATATCAGCGAGGAAAGTCTCCAGCAGCGCACCTTCGGCTTTCTCACCTTCAACTACCCCTTCCTCAGCCACTCCATCCTCCAGGCCCAGCAAGGATTTGAAACGACGGGCGTCACCGCTCAGGCCAACCACTTTGAGATGCTTATAGGCTTCCAGCACGTAATGCCGCGCATCACCACTCATTAGCAGCGCATCAATGTGGCCATGCGGCACAAGTAATGCATCCACGGTAATAGAAGGAGAACCGGCAAACGTGGCGTCAACCGATAAAGTTGAACCATCATCAGCCACGACTTCCCCTAGGTGACTGGCGAGTAGTTTTGGATGCACGCCGGCCGCCTGTAAAGCCTGCAAAGCATTGAGCACGTCCGCAGCATTGACACCATCGCTGAGCAAAATCGCCACCTGGCGCCCTTTAATAACGCCTTTACCGCTGGCATACAGACTGAGGGAACTATCTTTATCCAGTCCATTTACCGGTTTCGGTGGCTGGGTTTTCAGCGCATCGTCACTGAGGTTAATTCCCAGATTGTTCGCCACTTTCTCCGCTAGCTGCACATCAATATGCGTCAACAAATCGACTACCCGTTCACGAATATAAGCACGTGCCACTTTGGAGAGTTCGAAAGAGAATGCCGCAACAATGTGGTCCTGTTCAACAGGTGTCTGACTTAGCCAGAACAGCCGTGGCTGAGAGTAGAACTCAGCAAATGACTCACTCCGCTGGCGTATTTTATCGCCATCAATGTGCTCATGGTAACTCTCAAAACCACCACCTTTCGCAGCCGGGGGTATTTCACGAGGCCAGTTATCGTTGAGCGAATTCGGCTCATAGTTAGCGGGGTTGGTGTCGATATCCTGCCGATGCATGCCGTCGCGCTGGAAATTATGATACGGGCAGGTGGGCCGGTTGATCGGGATCTCATGGAAATTCGGCCCGCCTAAACGGCTGATTTGCGTATCGGTATAAGAGAAGAGACGTCCCTGCAACAACGGGTCATTACTGAAATCAATACCAGGCACAACATGCCCAGGATGGAAGGCGACCTGTTCAGTTTCAGCAAAATAGTTATCAGGGTTACGGTTAAGAACCATCTTGCCGACCAGTTCTACCGGCACCAGCTTCTCGGGGATCAGTTTTGTGGCATCGAGCAGATCGAAGTCAAATTTGAACTCGTCCTCCTCAGGGATCAACTGCACACCGAGTTCATACTCCGGGTAATCCCCGGCTTCGATGGCTTCCCAGAGATCGCGGCGGTGGAAATCAGCATCTTTCCCGGCCAGCTTCTGCGCTTCATCCCACAGCAGAGAGGCCTTTCCGGCCAGCGGTTTCCAATGAAAACGTACGAAGGTTGATTTCCCTTTGGCATTCACAAAACGGAAAGTGTGGATGCCAAAGCCTTCCATTGTCCGGTAGCTGCGAGGAATACCGCGGTCGGACATGGCCCAAAAGACGTTATGCAAGGTTTCAGGTTGCAGCGATACGTAATCCCAGAAACTGTCATGCGCGCTGGCGCCCTGCGGGATCTCATTATGCGGCTCGGGTTTCACTGCATGGACGAAATCTGGGAATTTATGCGCATCCTGGATAAAGAACACCGGAGTATTGTTGCCGACTAAGTCGTAAACGCCTTCCTCGGTGTAAAATTTAGTCGCCCAGCCACGTATATCGCGCACGGAATCTGCCGAACCTCGCGATCCCTGAACCGTAGAGAAGCGCACAAAGACCGGCGTTTTCTTATTTGGATCGGAAAGAAAATCAGCCTTAGACACATCTGACAGACTGCGATAGGGCTGGAAATAACCATGAGCGGCGGCTCCGCGGGCATGGACAATACGCTCAGGAATGCGCTCATGGTCAAAGTGGGTGATTTTTTCGCGCAGGATGAAATCTTCGAGCAGCGTCGGACCACGGCTACCTGCCGTTAATGAATTTTGATCATCGGATATTTTGGTACCTTGATCCGTGGTCAGAGCGTGCTTCTCACCCTTTTTACGGTGAATATCCAGTGCCATCAGTTTAGCGTTGGTGTTTTTCGGGCTTTTGGCGCTACCCGAAGCCGTCGGCTCTTTGCCCGGCGGAGTAGGTTTTGCCGTCACTTTATGAGAACCATCCGCAGGTGCCAGACTTCCCAATCCAGGCTGTGATGACGATATGCCCGTGGCGGGGGCGCGGTTAACCGGTTTCTGCTCACTTTTCTTTTTCGGGGCTGATTTCGACATTGAATTGAACTCCTTTAACATTCCGTTTCACAACGAGCGTTGTCACGACGACAGGTTCGTCGTCTTCGCTTTCAGTTCTGAGCCTCAGTCTTAAGACTTTTTATCCTCAACACCTAACTATAGGACATGTCTTCTACCTTGCCGTGCCGGGTTTATGGCTATAGTTTAAAAACAACAGCTCGACTCATTTCATAAGAAAAGTATGGAGACCCACATGAAGAATGACGATTTACCTGTGCCTGCACCGCAAGTAAAACAAGCTCCGACCAGCTTCGCACCGGCCGTGACGCCTGTCGCCAGCACCACGGTACACACAGATGCCGAAGGGCTGCATGCCGGTCAGACCAACATTCCATCTCAGGGTGAGGACATGCCGGCCTATTTGGCGCGTCCTGAAAACTACACAGGGAAATTGCCCGTTGTTTTGGTGGTGCAGGAGATTTTCGGTGTGCATGAGCACATCCAGGATGTGTGCCGTCGGCTGGCGAAACAAGGTTATATGGCCATCGCGCCTGAGCTCTACTTTCGCCAGGGCGATCCGCGCGACTACACTGAAATCAGCGACATCATCAGCAAAGTGGTAGGTAAAGTACCCGATCAGCAGGTGTTGTCCGATCTTGACCACACCGCGCATTGGGCTTCGCAACACGGCGGGGACGCTTCAAAACTGGCCATCACCGGTTTTTGCTGGGGTGGACGTATAACCTGGCTTTATGCAGCACACAACCCGCAACTAAAAGCCGGTGTGGCCTGGTACGGGAAATTGGTGGGAGATAAAACACTGACCACGCCGACCCACCCGGTTGATGAAGCGGTAGACCTGACATCACCCGTGTTGGGCCTGTATGGCGGTAAAGATTCGGGCATTTCCCTTGAGAACGTGGAAACCATGCGTCAGGCGATTCGGGCAGCTAATGCCACAGCTGAAATTGTGGTGTACCCGCAAGCCGGACATGCGTTTAACGCCGATTACCGGGCAAGCTATGATCCGGAAGCGGCTGCCGATGGCTGGCAACGTATGCTTGGATGGTTTGCTCAATATGGCGTCAAGGCATAACCAGCAATGGAAGCCCCGAAGATACGATGTCGGGCGGGGCTTTTTCTGTCTTAGGCCAAATCAAACTGCCCAAACGTACCCTGCTACTCCCGTTCAAACTTTTCCTCGGCGACATAAACTGCAAACACGCGACATAACTGCACGTCGACACCATAGAAAAGGAGCGCCGAAGCGCCCCTGGGTTTCATCACAACATGAAGCTTATATCATCACACTAGATTTGCTCAGCGCGCAGACGTTTAGCGGCTTTGACCATGTTTTCCAGCGACTCGCGGGTCTCCGGCCAACCACGGGTTTTCAGGCCGCAGTCCGGGTTAACCCACAGGCGCTCTGCCGGGATACGGTCGGCGGCTTTACGCAGCAGGGCTTCAATCCACTCAACGCTTGGCACGTTTGGCGAGTGAATATCGTAAACGCCGGGTCCGATTTCATTCGGGTATTCGAAGTCTTTGAAGGACTCCAGCAGATCCATATCAGAACGTGAGGTTTCGATGGTGATCACGTCCGCATCCAGCGCGGCAATCGAATCCATGATGTCGTTGAACTCGCAATAACACATATGCGTGTGGATTTGCGTGTCATCTTTGGCAATCGCGGCGTTCAACTTGAACGCATCTACTGCCCAGCGCAGGTAAGCATTCCACTCAGACTGACGCAGCGGCAGGCCTTCGCGCAGTGCCGGTTCGTCAATCTGAATGATGCCGATACCGGCTTTTTCCAGATCTTCCACTTCGTCACGCAGCGCCAGCGCAATTTGTTTAGCGATGGTTTCACGGCTGACATCTTCACGCGGGAAGGACCAGCAAAGAATGGTGATCGGGCCGGTTAGCATCCCTTTGACTGGTTTTTCAGTCAGAGACTGTGCGTACTTCGCCCATTCAACAGTGATCGCTTCAGGACGGCTGACGTCGCCGATAATCACCGGTGGTTTGACGCAGCGGGAGCCATAGCTCTGTACCCAGCCGTTTTGCGTGAACACAAAACCGTCCAGATGTTCGCCGAAGTATTCGACCATGTCATTACGTTCAGCTTCGCCGTGCACCAGAACATCCAGATCCAGACGCTCCTGTTCTTTAATAGCCTGACGGATATGTTCACTGATGCCGGTACGGTAGTTTTTACCGTCGAGGCGACCCTGTTTGAAGTCCAGACGCAGGCCACGGATTTCAGTAGTTTGCGGGAATGAACCGATGGTCGTGGTCGGCCATGACGGAAGTTTGAAGCGCGCTCGCTGCGCTTCGGCACGTTGAGTGTAAACGTGCGGGCGCTCAATATCGGCAGCGGTAATAGCGGCGACGCGTTTGCCGACGGCGGCGTTGTTCACCCGGGTCGATTCGCGACGGGCGAGGATTGGCGCGCTATATTTCGCCAGTTTTTGCTGTGCTTCAGCCGTTGGGTTGTTCAGTGCTTCAGTCAGTAGCGAAAGCTCCGCACATTTTTGCAGCGCAAACGCGAACCAGCTTTTCACTTCTTCATCCAGACGACTTTCAACGCTTAAGTCGATCGGGCTGTGCAGCAGTGAACAGGAGCTGCCGATCCAGACGTTGCGGCCTTCAACCAACGGCTTCAGACGGTCAAACCAGGTGCTCAGATCGGCGCGCCAGACGTTACGGCCATTGATCACGCCCAGTGAAATCAGCCACTCTTTTGGCAGTGCGTTGATAACGGTTTGCAGGTCATCACGACCGGCCACCGCGTCAATATGCAGGCCTTGAACCGGCAACTGACGGATCGTGTCGAGGTTGTGGCCTACGCTGTCAAAATAGGTGGTCAGCAGCAGTTTGGTTTTGCCCTGCAACTGTTCATATGCCGGTTTGTAGGCATCCAGCCACTCTTGCGGTAGTTCCAGCACCAGCGCAGGCTCGTCAATCTGCACCCATTCGATGCCACGTTTTGCCAGTTCGGCCAGCACTTGCTGGTAAATAGGAAGAATGTCGTTAATCAGAGAAAGACGGTCAAATTGCTCACCTTTCACTTTACCCAGCCACAGATAGGTCAATGGACCGAGCAGCACAGGTTTGATTTTATGACCGAGCGCCAGCGCTTCATCGACTTCTTCCAGCAGTTGTGTCCAGGTCAGTTTGAATTGCTGGCCTTGCACGAACTCCGGCACCATGTAGTGATAGTTGGTGTTGAACCATTTGGTCATTTCAGCCGCCGCCGCCGGTTTACCGGTTGGTGCACGGCCACGTCCCAGACGGAACAGGGTATCAATATCGACCGAACCGTCAGCATTCTGATGGCGAGCTGGCACGTTACCCAGCAGCAGGCTGGTGGTCAGTACGTGATCGTACCAGGCGAAATCGCCCACTGGCACCAAATCAACGCCAGCTTCCTGTTGCTGCTGCCAGTGACGAGCGCGCAGTTCGCGGCCGGTTGCCAGCAGTTCTTCCTGAGTAGAGTTTCCTGCCCAATAGCTTTCTTGTGCTTTCTTCAGCTCACGACGCAGACCAACACGTGGAAAACCGAGGGTATGATTCAATATGGTCATTTTTAAATTCCTGTTTAGCCGTCCAGATGTTTACACATCTATAATCCGCAGGTACTGTATATTGCACAAGCGCAAATTATTCATGGCACAGTGAAGGACTCTCATGATCGAATTGAAACACCTCAGGACGTTGCAGGCTCTGCGCAACACCGGGTCGCTGGCCGCCGCAGCTTCACAGCTGCACCAAACCCAATCGGCTCTTTCGCACCAATTCAGCGACCTTGAGCAACGCCTGGGTTTTCGGCTGTTTGTGCGTAAAAGCCAGCCACTGCGCTTTACACCTCAGGGTGAAATCATGCTGAACCTGGCGGAACAGGTTTTGCCACAAATCCAGCAGGCGCTACAGGCCTGCACTGAGCCGCATCAGACATCACTGCGTATTGCCATTGAATGTCACAGCTGTATTCAATGGCTGACTCCTGCGCTGGATAACTTTCGTATCAACTGGCCGCAGGTCCTTATGGACTTCAAGTCCGGCGTAACCTTTGACCCGCAACCGGCGCTGCAACAGGGCGAGCTCGACATCGTCCTGACCTCCGACATTCTGCCGCGCAGTGGTTTGCACTATTCACCGATGTTTGATTTTGAAGTACGCCTGGTGCTGGCACCGGATCATCCGCTGGCCGCCAAAGCCGTCATCATGCCGGAAGATCTCAGCACAGAAACGCTGATGATTTATCCGGTTCAACGTCAACGTCTGGATATCTGGCGGTATTTCCTGCAACCGGCAGGCGTCAGCCCGTCGCTGAAAAGCGTCGATAACACCTTATTATTGATTCAGATGGTGTCGGCGAGAATGGGGATTGCGGCGTTACCACACTGGGTGGTGGAAAGTTTTGAGCGCCAGGGTTTGGTGGTGACAAAAACCCTGGGCGAAGGTTTATGGAGCCGGTTGTACGCCGCCGTGCGCGATGGAGAGCAGCGTCAACCGGTGGTTGAAGCTTTTATTCGTTCTGCGCGGCAGCACGCTTGCGATCATCTGCCTTTTGTCCGCGATGCGGCACGACCCAACGCCGGTGCACCCACAGTGAGGACATAATCACCGCAGCGCCGAGGATAAAACTCAGCCAGTGTGGTTGCTGTTGCCAGATAGCCAGGTTAACCAGCAGCCCAGCCGGGACGTGAAAATTGTTCATAATCCCCAACGTTCCGGCGTCTACCTGCGTCGCGCCGTAGTTCCACATGAAGTAACCCAGCCCCGATGCCCCAATCCCCAGCCACACCAGAATCCCCCATTGCAGTTCAGTGGTCGGTAGTTTTTGCGGATTGCCCCACAGGCACCACGCCACCACCGCGCAGAGCAGTGCGCCAAGATAGAACCAGGAAAACGCCGTATGCTGCGGCATCGGATGGGTTTCCATCAGACGCTTATAACCCACCTGCCCGAGCGCGAAGCAGAGATTCGCCGCCTGCACCAGCAACAATCCGATGATGAAATGTTCGCTGATATGGTCATAGCGGATGATTGCCGCACCTGCGACAGCCAGCAGCGCGCTCAACGCATAGCCGATACGGATTTTGCGGCCGCTGAGCAGGTCATAGATCAGCGTCACGTACAGCGGCGTCATTACGGTGAAAAGCAGGAACTCCGGCACCGAGAGGTACAAATAGGCCTCAAAGCTGATGAGATACATGATGCCAAGCTGCATTGCGCCGACCGCCATGTACATCAGCAGAGTTTTAACCGGATACCCTTTCCAGCGCAGAAACGGCAGGAAGATCAGCGCGGCCAGCCCCAGACGTACCAGTACGGAAAACACGCTGTCAACCTGACCGGCAAGATAGACGCCAATCAGGCTAAAAGAAAAGGCCCATAAAATGGTGGTAATAATAAGTAATGGCACGAAGTTAAGCCCGAAAATGAAGAAGATGGCTGATTGTAACGGAAGTTGGAAAGGTACGACGGGCAAAGTAGGTTTACCTCTGTACAATAATAAACCGAATGAGAGCCAGGACACGCTTTAAGCGTTACGTGCTGCGAACCTCCACGCTGTGCGGTTCTATGGCGTAGACTTAAGGAATGACTGAATGGAGGATACTCTGATGAAACGTTCTTATGGACTCTTGGCCTTAGTGCCGCTGATTTTCGCCGTACAAGCCACTGCGGCCAATACGATCCCACCACCGGACCGCGCACAGCAGCTGTTAAATAATCCGTCGCAACAACGGATGCAGCAACAGCAGCAGACCAACTCACAGCTGCAACAGCGCCAGTTACAGCAGGGTATTAATAACAGCCAGCAGCAGCAACAGCTAAAGCTGCGTTCGCAGATCCAAAACGATCAGCAACGTCTGCAAACCCAACAGCTGAATCAGAATAATCAGTTGTTGCAGCAAAAGTAAAATCAGACGCCATAACGGCGTCTTTTCCATCCCTCGCTTGCCCGGTTTGGTTTAAACCCGCTCAGTCTGCGCGCCGGGGACCAGCGGCATCAACTGCTCCACGGCTCTGAGTACATTTTCGCGCAGCTCATTTTTGCGCACCACTAAATAGACATCAATATTCAGCTGCCGGGCTGTCCGCTCGTCAAGTTTGCGGTAACATAACCCTTCGCGCGTCGACAAACACATCGATTCAGGCATCAGTGCCATCCCTTTTCCACGGGCTATATTCGCCAGCGTCAGCAAAGAGTCATCCGCTTCTGATTTCCGCTTAAGGGCACAAGGCAGTTTTTCAAAAAAACCTTCGCACTTATCATAAAAGCAGGGGTTTGCGCTGCGGCTGAACCAATACAGTGGCAAATCTGCCACGTCCTGCAATGACAGGCTGTGCTTGATACTTGCCGGATGTGTTGAAGGCAGAGCCAGCATCAAAGGCTCACAATGCAGCCAGTGGAAATCGAATTCATCATCATGACGTGAAGACTTCTCCCCGGTCAGCGCAATATCCAAGTCTCCCCGGGCGAGAAGTTGTAATAACTGCTTAGAGGTCAGCTGATAAGCAGCAACATCATCGGCATCTATCAATTTTTCCAAATAGGCATTAATGGTGGGAATTAACGTGAAATCCAGAGCACGGGTCACGCCAATTCTGACTTTCCCGCTTTCTACTTTAAGGTTTTTGACCAGCTGTGAGAGTTGTTCAATCAGTTGTATTGCCTGAGTCTGTAACCGCAAACCTTCCTCAGTTAAGTGAACCTGATGAGTATTCCGGGTAAAAAGCGGACAGCCGATCATCTCTTCAAGACACTGAATCTGACGGGTCAGCGGGGGCTGAGTCATGCGCATCCGTTCGGCGGCCCGCCGAAAATTAAGTTCATGAGCCACAGCAACAAAACATTGTAATTGTTTGATTGTAGGTAATTTTTCGCTGAAATAGTTCAATACATAGTTCCCGCGTCATGTTTCCTGGATCCAGAGAGAAAGAGGAAATAGTCAATATCAGAAGAACAACCTGTACAGACACATCATGGCCATTAACCCCTGACGCCACAAATATGGCTTGTATCCACGCTAAGCATTCACGCCTTTCATGCCTTCGAGGCTGTAACGCTCGCCTTTAATTTCAATACTGTTTTTGAGCGCGTTAATGAACGCCACATCTTCAGGGCTTAACGTAATATCAGCCGCACCGGCATTTTCTACCGCATACTGACTGTTTTTGGTCCCTGGGATCGGCACAATCTGGTCATATTGCGCCAACAGCCACGCTAGGGCGATTTGCCCCAATGTGCAGTGATATTTTTCGGCCAAGGGCTGAATAACATCCAGGATGCGAGTGTTGTACTTCATATTCTCATCACTGAAACGGGCATTGTTCTTACGGAAATCCCCTTCAGAGAAATGGCTGTTATTGAGGTATTTCCCCGTCAGGAAACCACGTCCCAGCGGTGAATAGGGCACCACACCAATCCCTAATTTGATGGCCATCGGCAGAATGTCCTGTTCAATATCGCGCGTCCATACGGAATACTCGGTTTGCAACGCGGCGACCGGATGAACACGGTGAGCTTTTTCGAGCGTTGCGGCCGAGACCTCACACAACCCCACGTGAGCAATTTTGCCCTCTTTCACCAGTTCGCTCAGGCAAGACATGCTCTCCTCAATGGAAGCATCAGGATTGACCCGGTGCAGGTAATAGAGATCAATACGTTCCACGCCTAAACGCTGCAAAGACGTATGACAGCATTGGCGAATGTAATCAGGCTGGTTGTTGATGTTGCGTTCGTAGGAGGCGTCAACTGGGCGGTCGATACCACATTTAGTGGCGATTTTTATTTGTTCACGCTGAGCGTTTTTCAGCGTAGCCAGAAAATGTCCGATCAACCGTTCGTTGTGTCCGCGACCGTAAACGTCAGCGGTGTCGATCATGTTAACGCCAGTGTCGATCACCGTTTTCAGTACTTCGAGTGAATGCGTATCGTTGGCCTCACCGTAGAACTCACTCAGCCCCATTGCACCAAAGCCCATCGCCGATACGCGTAATTCTCTACCTAATGTTCTTATTTGCATCTTCGTCTCTCCTCAGAATAAGAGATGAGTATGAAGCAAGGTCAAAACAGGGAGAATTTCAAAGAAATTAATACAAGAAAGGTATCACCGGGATATCCCATAAGAGATACCCCTTTTCAGTGCGGTGCATTCAGGCGATTGACTCAGACAAAGTCCGGCCCGATCACATCAATATTGTCAGTGCAGATGCAATCCACGCCCCAGCGGAGCAGTTCGCGCGCGCGCTCGGGTTTATTGACCGTGTAAACCAGAATATGCAAACCGGCGTCCTTGAGCGCCTTAACGCGCGCTTCGGTCAGCACTTTGTGATTGAGGTGCAACGACGCGCACTCCAGTTCGTCGGTCAGCACTTCCCAGTCATCTTGCCATTGGTCGATCAACAGTCCACGCGGCAACTCAGGCGCGGCTTTTTTGGCCGCCATCAGCGCGTCAAACTCGAACGAGGAGAGCAGCGGCGGCGCAGCGTGATCTTTCCACAATTCACGGGCAGACAGTGCTATCTGCGTACCGGTTTCGACATTGGTACCCGTGGTCGGCTTGATCTCGATATTCGCCATCATCTGATAATGCGCGCAGCGCCGGGCGACTTCTGCCAGCGTCGGCAACTTCTCGCCTTTGAATGCCGCACTGTACCAGCCGCCTGCGTCCAGTTCGTTCAGCTTGCTCCAGCTCAGTTCACCCGCCACGCCCCAGCCATTGCTGGTGCGGTTCAGGGTATCGTCATGCAGCAGAAAGATTTCTCCGTCCTGCGCCAGTTTGGCGTCGAATTCAATCATGGTATGACCGTATTTCGCGCCCATATCGATGGCAGCAAGGGTATTTTCCGGTGCCAGCGAACCGCCGCCGCGATGCGCTACAATCCGAGGATAAGGCCAGATTGACATGTTTTACTCCATTCGTGAGCCGCTGTGTGAATCGAAAAAGTGTAGCGCGTTCGGCGGCAAAACCAAACGTAACTCGGTGCCCGGCTCCGGGCAGACTTCATAATTGAGCCGCACCACCACACCACTGCCCGCCCATTTGCCATGCGCCAGGTTGTCGGCACCCAGCAGTTCCAGCATGGTGAGGTTAAGTGGGATGCCGGTCTGCGGATCATCAGATAGCTGAATATGTTCAGGCCGTATCCCAACGGTCAGCTCACGGCCGCCCCACTCAGGGCGCGGCATCGGCAGCGGTAATTCGAAGCCACCTTCCATAACCAGCGACGTACCATCGCTGGCAAGCTGGCCTGGCAGCAGATTCATGGCCGGAGAGCCAATGAAGCTGGCGACAAACAGCGTCGCCGGGCGACGGTAAACTTCAGACGGCGTGCCGATCTGCTCGGCCACGCCTTTGTTCATCACAATCACGCGCTCGGCCAGCGTCATGGCTTCAACCTGATCGTGCGTCACGTACAAACTGGTGGTGCGCAGGCGACGGTGCAACTGCTGCAGCTCGAGGCGCATCTGCACGCGCAGTTTGGCATCGAGGTTAGACAAGGGTTCATCAAACAGGAATACCGCCGGTTCTCGCACGATAGCGCGGCCCATTGCCACACGCTGACGCTGACCGCCAGACAGCTCGCGTGGTTTACGTTTCAGCAGCGGGCCAAGCTCCAGAATACGTGCCGCTTCTTCGACGCGAGCCAAGATCTGCGCTTTGCCGAAGCCACGGATTTTCAGGCCGTACGCCATGTTGTCGAACACGCTCATGTGCGGATAGAGCGCGTAGTTCTGAAACACCATAGCGATGCCGCGATCTTTCGGCTCCATCTCGGTGACGCGCTGATCGTTAATGTAGATATCACCGCTGGTCGTGCGCTCAAGCCCAGCCACCATGCGCAACAGTGTTGACTTACCACAGCCTGACGGGCCGACCATCACAATAAATTCGCCATCCGCGACGTCCAGATCGATGCTCTGAATGATCTGATTTTTACCGTCATAGGATTTAGTCACTGCCTGTAATTTTAAATTAGCCATTTCGCATTACTTCTCACTGTCTACCAGACCGCGCACAAACCAGCGCTGCATCAGGAGCACCACCGCAAGCGGGGGCAATAAAGTCAAAATCATCGCTGCCATCACCTGATTCCACTGGGTGGAACCGTCGCCGGAAGAGATCATACTTTTGATTCCTGCCACCGCCGTGCCCATCGAGGCATCGCTGGTGATCAGAATCGGCCACAAATATTGGTTCCAGCCGTAAATAAAGGTGATGACGAACAGCGCTGCCAGGTTCGTTTTTGACAACGGCAGTACGATGTCCCAGAAAAAGCGCATCGCGCCTGCACCGTCGATACGCGCCGCTTCCAGCAGTTCATCCGGCAGGGTCATAAAGAATTGGCGGAACAGGAACGTGGCGGTTGCCGAGGCCATCAATGGCAGCGTCAGGCCGGTGTAGCTGTCGAGCATATTGAGGTTGGCGATCACCTGAATGGTCGGGAAAATACGCACTTCCACCGGCAGCATCAACGTGAGGAAAATCAGCCAGAAGAACAGGTTACGCAACGGAAAACGGAAATAGACAATGGCGTAGGCAGAGAGCATCGACACTGAAATTTTACCGATGGTGATCACTATCGCCATGATAAAACTGTTGATCAGCATACGGCCAAACGCCGGGCTGCCATCACCCACGCCCTGCGTCCAGATGGTACGGATGTTCTCCCACAAATGGGTGCCGGGGATCAGGCTCATCGGGACCTGGTGAATTTGTTGGATGTCCAGCGAAGCGGCGACAAACGCCACATACAGCGGAAATAAAATCACCAGCACGCCGAGGATCAGCATGATATGGCTGAAAATATCCAGCCCTCTGCGGTTCTCAATCATTGGTAACGCACCTTACGTTCGATGAAACGGAACTGAATAAACGTCAGGCCGCAAACCAGCATCATCAGTACTACCGACTGTGCCGCAGAGCTGGAGAGATCCAGGCCGGCGAAACCTTCCCGATAAACTTTATAAATCAGTGTGGTAGTCGCCTGTACCGGACCGCCGCCGGTCGCCGCATCGATAACCGGAAAGGTATCGAAGAAGGCGTACACCAGATTGACCACCAACAGAAAGAAACTGACCGGTGAAATCAGCGGCAGCACCAGATTAAAGAAACGTCTCACCGGCCCGGCGCCGTCAATAGCCGCCGCTTCTACCAGTGATTTAGGAATAGATTGCAGCGCGGCAAGGAAGAACAGGAAGTTGTAGCTGACTTGTTTCCAGACCGACGCCAGCACCACCAGGAACATCGCCTGGCCGCTATTCTGCGCGTGGTTCCAGTTGTAGCCTATCGAGCCAAGGAAGTGTGTGATAAGGCCCAGGCCGGGGCTAAACAGGAACATCCACAGCACGGCGGCAACGGCCGGTGCCACGGCATAAGGGAGAATCATCAGCGTCTGGTAAATCCGGCTGGCACGCACCACGTGGTCCACAAGGGCGGCAAAGAACAGGGAAACGGCAAGGCCGATAAACGCCACCATAAAGCTGAATTTCAGCGTGGTGTAGAAAGACTCGAGATAGTACGGGTCCTGAAACAGCTGCTCAAAATTGCTCAGGCCGACAAACTGACTGGATAAGCCGAAAGGATCAAGCGTCTGTACCGAATACCACAGCGCCTGACCCGCTGGCCACAGGAAGAATATCGCGGTGATCAGCAACTGGGGCAAAACCAGCGCGTAGGGTAACCAGCTGCAACCAAAACCGGTACGGTGTGAACTCATAATGGTTTACTCGTTGATGCGATGAGACAAAAGGCAGGCCACTCTGCATGAGGCGTAGCGAGCAAAGCCAGTCTGGGCGCGGACAGCGCACAGCTCCCCGAGTGGACACACAGTCCATGAGGAGAGCGAGCACTGCCCAATCCCAGAATGGCGAAGCGCAGTAGCCGTTAACTATTTAGTAGAAGCTTCGAAACGACGTAGTAATACATTCCCGCGCTGCACTGCGCTATCCAGTGCTTCCTTGGCCGTTTTCTTACCGCTCCATACGCTTTCCAGCTCTTCATCCACGACGGCACGAATCTGTTGCATATTGCCCAGACGCAGACCTTTAGTGAACGGTAACGGTGGCTTGTTCAGCATCTGGCGGGTGGCCACGTCAGAACCTGGGTTCTTCTCGTAGAAGCCCTGCTGCTTGGTCAACTCATACGCAGCGGTGGTCACTGGCAGATAACCGGTTTTCTGGTGCCACTCAGCCGCGATGGCCGGCGTAGTCAAGAATTGCAGGAACTCTGCAACACCCTTATAGGTGGCTTTGTCTTTGCCGTTCATCACCCACAGGCTGGCACCGCCGATGATGGCGTTTTGTGGCGCGCCCTTCGCGTCAGCGTCGTAAGGCATCATGCCTACGCCGTAGTTGAATTTGGCGTACTGGCGGATATCGGCCAGTGAACCGGACGATGCAGTGGTCATCGCACAATCGCCGTTATAGAACTTAGCGGTAGATTCATCTTTACGACCAAAATAGGTGAAATCACCCTTCTTGTTCATGTCCTGCAACATCTGAATGTGCTTGATTTGCTCCGGTTTGTTGAATTCCAGAACGGCGTCAGTACCATCAAAACCGTTGTTTTTCGTCGCGACCGGCAGACCATTCCAGGCGCTGAAGTTCTCAATCTGGATCCAGCCCTGCCAGCCGCTGGCGTAACCACACTTGACACCCGATTGACGCAGTTTTTCAGTATAGGTGGCCATGTCCTGCCAGGTTTTTGGCGGCTGATCCGGGTTCAGGCCCGCTTTTTTGAAGGCATCTTTGTTGTAGTACAGCACGGGGGTGGAGCTGTTGAAAGGCTGCGAAAGCAGGCGGCCTTTAGAATCTGAGTAGTAACCTGAGACGGTCGGCACGAACAGAGAAGGGTCTTGCTTGAGGCCCGCATCCGCAAACACTTCGTAAACTGGCATAATGGCTTTACTCGCCATCATGGTGGCGGTGCCCACTTCGTAAACCTGCAAAATAGCGGGGGCTTTGCCGGTGCGGTACGCGGCGATACCTGCGGCCAGGCTCTCGTCGTATTTGCCTTTGTAGACAGGCACAATTTTGAAGTCCGGGTGGGTTTGGTTAAAACGGTCCGCCAGTGAATTCACTTCTTTGCCTAACTCGCCGTCCATTGAATGCCAGAAAGGAATTTCCGTAACCGCCATCGCCTGGGTGCTGAATGCGAATGCCAGTGCGATGCAAAGTGTCGTTTTTGTAACAGCGTGCTTAAGCATGCTTGTCTCCTGAAGAGGGCTGATGTGATGTCAGTGGTGCAAGGATTTCTGCTTCGGGAGCTAACATGACATGCACAAATGACAGAAAAATAAACGTTAAATGACATTAGCGTTACAGAGAGGTGAAGCAAAGGTGACGAACAGATGGCAACTTTTACTGGACCAGAACAAGGGCGTATTGCGGGCGCAATACGCCTTAGAGATTATAAAGCGCGCTTCAGACGGGCAACCGCTTCCTGCATTTGTTCTTCAGTGGCCGTGGCGAATGACAAGCGGAACGTAGAGTGATCGGGATTGTCGGCAAAGAAATACTCACCGGGAACAAATACCACGCCCTGTTCCAGCGTCTTTTTCATCCACTCAGCGGAGTTACGCGGCTCGCGGAAACGCACCCACAAGAACATGCCGCCTTTCGGATATTCAAACGTCAGCACATCACCGAGTTCGCTTTCCAGCAGTTGCGCCAGTACAGCACATTTTTTCTTATAGGCTGCGCGGATTTTTTCGACCTGTGCAGCCATGCGGTTCAGACCGAGATAGCATTCGGCCACTGACTGAGACAGCGCGCTGGCGTGTAAATCCGCCGCCTGTTTGATGATCGCGACTTTATGCAGCAGCCATTGCGGCATGATCACCCAGCCCAGACGCAAGCCCGGTGCCAGAATTTTGGAGAACGTCGAGGTATAGATGATGTTGTCGGTGTTTCCGAACAGCGCTTTGGACAATGCGAACAATGTCGGCTGGCGTTCGTCGGTGAAACGCAACTCGCCGTACGGATCATCTTCCACAATCAGGAATTCGTACTTTGCCGCCAGTTTCACCAGTTGCTCGCGACGGGCACGGCTCAGGGTCACGCCGCTCGGATTGCCGAACGTCGGCACCAAGTACACGCCTTTGATTTTGCAAGTTTTCAGCAATTCAGCCAGTTCATCGACAATCATGCCATCGCCGTCAGAACCGACGGACAGAATCTGCGCTTCGGCCAGTTCCAGTGTCTGCAATGCGGCCAGGTAAGTCGGACGTTCCACCACGAAAATATCATCCGGATCTACAACCGCACGCATCACCAGATCCAGCGCCTGCTGGGAACCGGCGGTGACCACGATATCGTCCGCGTTTGCCACCACGCCACGCTCCTCGCAAAGCTCAGCAATACGCTCACGCAGCGTATGACTGCCTTCGGTCAGGCCGTACTGGAATGCATGCTCAGCATATTCGGTGATCGCCAGCTGTGTTGCTTCACGCAGGCCGTCGAAATCGAACAACGCTGAAGAAGGAATACCACCCGCCAGTGAAATAACGTCTTCCATTTTGCTATGTTTCAGCAGTTCCCGGATGGCTGAACTTTTGAGCCTGACCATACGGGCAGCGAGTAAACCTTCTGTGTTCATGAAATGTTCCTGATGATTTGCGAAGTTATAAGAATGTAAGCGTTTTAATTTATCGACAAAATAAAAACCGCAAAGCGCCAGCCGTGCGGTTTGGAGATATTACAGTAAATTTTTGCGAAATCAGCCGCCGCTATGCGCCGAGATACGCCGAGCGTACCGCTTCGTTAGCCAGCAGCGCCGCGCCGCTGTCTTCCAGCACGACGTGACCATTCTCCAGCACGTAGCCACGGTCAGCGAGCTTTAGCGCCTGATTGGCGTTTTGCTCTACCAGGAAGATGGTCATGCCTTCTTCACGCAGCTGCTGTATGGTGTCAAAAATTTGCTGAATGATAATCGGCGCCAGGCCGAGCGAAGGCTCGTCGAGCAGTAACAGACGTGGTTGGCTCATCAGCGCACGGCCAATCGCCAGCATCTGCTGTTCGCCGCCGGACATCGTGCCGGAGCGCTGGGCCCTGCGCTCTTTCAACCGGGGAAAAAGCTCGAAAACTTTCACAAGCCGCGCCTGATACTGGTCACGGGTGGCGAAGAAGCCGCCCATCGCCAGATTTTCTTCCACCGTCATGCGTGAGAATACCCGTCGGCCTTCCGGCACAATGGCGATATCCCCCCGCATAATTTTTGCCGTCGGCCACTGGGTAATGTCCTGACCTTCGAACATAATCGAACCGTGAGAGGCGCGCGGTTCACCGCATAAACTGCCGAGCAGCGTGGTTTTCCCAGCACCATTCGCGCCGATAAGCGTAACGATTTCACCCTTATTGATGTTAAGGCTGACGTCATGCAGCGCCTGAATTTTGCCGTAATGGGCGGATACCTGATTGAATGACAACATCGTGTTCTGCCCCTTATCCTTCGCCTAAATACGCACGGATCACGTCAGGATTGTTACGGATTTCTGCCGGAGTGCCCTGCGCCAGCGGCGTGCCCTGATTGACCACGTAGATACGGTCCGAAATGCCCATCACCAACTTCATATCATGTTCGATTAACAGCACCGATACCTTGTGCTGGTTACGCAGCTCAGCGATCAGTTGGTTCAGCTCTTCGGTTTCACGTGGGTTCAGCCCGGCAGCAGGTTCGTCGAGCATCAGAATTTCCGGCCGCGTCACCATGCAGCGGACGATCTCCAGTCGCCGCTGTTGACCATAGGCCAGATTCCCTGCCTGGCGGTTAGCCAGTTCGAGTAAGCCAACGCGTTCCAGCCAGTCGGCTGCTCTGTCCAGCGCATCGGCCTCTGCGCGCCGAAAACCCGGCGTTTTTAGCAGACCGGCCAGCACGCCGCTTTTCAGATGCTGATGTTGCGCCACCAGCAGGTTTTCAATCACCGTCATTTCACGGAACAGGCGCACATGCTGGAAGGTTCGCACTATGCCCATGCGGGCAATTTTCTGCCCAGGCAACCCTTCCAGATGCTGGTCACGGAGTTTAATGGTGCCACCGCTGGGTTTGTAGAAACCGGTCAGGCAGTTGAACACCGTGGTTTTACCGGCGCCGTTCGGGCCGATCAGCGAAACGATTTCGCCCTGACTGAGATTCAGCGCGACGTTATTCACCGCCAGCAAACCGCCGAAACGCATCATCAGGCCTTCGACTGACAACAGAGGTTGCATACTCATGCTTGCTCTCCCCGATCGGCAATCTGTTTTTTCGATAACTTAAGTTTTAACTGTGGGCGTTTCATCGGCAACAAACCTTGCGGACGCCAGATCATCATCAGCACCATCAACGCGCCGAGTAATAACATGCTGTATTCATTTAAGTCACGCATCAGCTCGCGGGAAACCACCAGCAAAATTGCCGCCAAAATTACAGCAAACTGCGAGCCCATACCGCCGAGCACCACAATCGCCAGTACGAAAGCCGACTCGACGAAGGTGAAAGACTCCGGGCTGACGAAACCCTGACGCGCTGCAAACAACGTACCGGCAAAACCCGCAAAAGCGGCACTGATAGTGAAAGCGGTCAGCTTGATGCGGGTTGGATTCAGACCCAGTGAACGGCAGGCAATTTCGTCTTCACGCAGCGCTTCCCACGCACGGCCGAGCGGCATACGCAACAGGCGGTTGATGATAAACAGCGTGGCAACCACCAGCAACAGCGCAACCAGATAGAGGAAAATGATCCGGTCGCTGGGGTCATAGTTCAGGCCAAAGAAATGGCTGAAGGTATCCCAGCCGCCATCGCGCGGTGTACGGCTGAACTCCAGACCAAACAGCGTCGGTTTGGGGATTTGGCTGATACCGTTCGGCCCACCGGTAATTTCAGTATTATTCAGCAGCAAAATACGCACTATCTCGCCGAAACCGAGCGTCACGATGGCGAGATAGTCGCCCCGCAGCCGCAGCACCGGGAAACCGAGCAGGAAACCAAAAGCGGCCGAGACCAAACCCGCCAACGGCAACGCTTCCCAGAATCCGATACCGTAATAGTGGTTGAGCAACGCGTAAGTGTAAGCGCCGATAGCGTAAAAACCACCGTAACCGAGCACCAGCAATCCAGAGAGACCGACCACGACGTTAAGGCCCAGACCGAGCATAATGTAGATCAGCGTCAACGTGGCGATATCCACTGTCCCGCGTGACACGATAAACGGCCAGGCGATAGCGGCAATGATCAGCAGCAGCGCCAGCAGTTTTTGCTTCGGCGTGGAGCCATCAAAGCTCGGCAGAACCCAGCCCGGACCGGAGATTTTCTTCAGGCCGCTGCTCACTAGCGGACGAAACAGCTGGAACACGAACACCACAGCACAGCCGATGCCAATCCACATCCAACGAACTTCGCCGGCGCCGTTGACCACCAGTTTGGTGCCATCAAGACCGAGTTTCAGCCCCATAATGAAAGAGGCCAGCACCAGTAAGACGAAGGCAGAAAGCAGGGCGTTGAACAGATTGAGGTGCTTCATACTTTCTCAACCTCCGGACGGCCCAAAATACCTGTTGGCAGCACCAACAACACCACAATCAGCAGTGCAAAGGAGACAACGTCTTTATATTCGGTGCTGAGATAGGCTGAAGTCAGCGCTTCGGCCACACCCAGAATCAGGCCGCCAATCATCGCCCCAGGAATGCTACCGATGCCGCCAAGCACTGCAGCGGTAAAGGCTTTCATCCCGGCCATAAAGCCGATATACGGATTAATCACACCATAGAACTGCCCAAGCAGGACACCCGCTACCGCAGCCATTAAGGCGCCGATGACAAAGGTGAGTGAGATCACGCGATCAGTGCTAATACCCAGCAGGCTGGCCATTTTGAGATCTTCGGCGCAAGCACGGCATGCGCGTCCCATGCGGGAATAACGAATAAACAGCGTTAGCGCGAGCATCGCGACAAAGGTGACCACCCAGATAATCAGCTGCATGGTCGAAATAGTTGCCGCAAAACCGTTGGCGACGCCGAGTGTCCACTGACCGGTGACCAAACTTGGCAATGCCAGGTCGCGCGAGCCCTGCGTCAGGCTGACATAGTTTTGCAGGAATATCGACATTCCGATGGCAGAGATCAGCGCAATAAGGCGTTTGGAGTTACGCACCGGCTTATAGGCCACGCGTTCAATGCTCCAGCCATAGGCACTGGAGATGACAATCGCGGCGATGAATCCGGCACCGATCAGCAACCAGCTAGCATCGATACCCATCATCATCAGGGCCGCAATCACAATAAAAGAGACATAGCTGCCGATCATATACACCTCGCCGTGGGCGAAGTTGATCATACCGATAATGCCGTAAACCATGGTGTAGCCGATGGCAATCAGCGCGTAGGTACTGCCCAACGTCACGCCGTTAAACATCTGCTGAAGGAAATATAAAAACTGCTCTGACATACCCTATCCTTTTACATCAAGGGGGTTGAATTCTGTGCTGAGACTACAACCCAGCGTCTCTTTTAACAGTAGACGCCGGGCAGAGTAATGCGCTGTTCTGTTACGTAATGCATAGCCATGCACAAAATCATTCTGGTTGCAGGTAGGCAGCAATCGGATGACAAGCCGGTCAAAGACCGGTTTGAACAGCGCTTGCGCTGGCCCGCAGGGTGAGCTTCATGAATGAAGCTCATAATCCCGATGAGCTGACATAAGTCAGTGATTCGGGTGAGCGAGTGCAGCCAACACCCCTGCAACCTGAAGGATGAAGGGCATTTATTTGATTGGGGTGGAGGTGCCGTCCTTATGCCACTCAAAGATACCGAATTCGAAGCCTTTCAGGTCGCCCTTCGCATCCCAGCTCAGCGGACCCATTACGGTATTCACCGGTTCAGCCTTCAGATTCTTGGCTATATCAGCCGGTTCCATGCTGCCGCTACGCTCCATACCGGTAGTCAGCGCCTGCAATGCAGCATAGGTGGTCCAAACAAACGGACCCGTTGGATCCAGCTTTTTGGCTTTCAGCGCAGCGACGATTGGCTGGTTAGCCGGAACCTGATCGTAACGTTTTGGCAGCGTGACCAGCATGCCTTCGGATGCATCACCCGCAATGTTCGACAGTGACGAGTTACCTACGCCTTCAGGCCCCATAAATTTGGCATTCAGACCAGCTTGTTTAGCCTGACGCAGGATCTGGCCCATCTCCGGGTAGTAACCACCAAAATAGACGAAGTCCACGTTGTCTTTTTTCATGCGTGCCACCAGCGTGGAGAAATCTTTATCGCCTGCGGTGATGCCTTCAAACAGCACGACGTTGCCGCCGTTTTTCTTCAGGCTGTCCTGAACAGAACGCGCCAGACCTTCACCGTATTGCTGTTTGTCATGCACCACGGCAATACGTTTAGGCTTGATGGTATCAAGGATGTATTTGGCGGCAGTTGGACCTTGGTCAGAATCCAGACCCGTGGTGCGCATCACCATTTTGTAGCCACGGGTGGTCAGGTCTGCATTGGTCGCCGCTGGCGTTATCATTAGCACGCCTTCATCTTCATAGATGTCAGACGCAGGCTGAGTTGAAGATGAGCACAGGTGACCGATGACATAGCGAATGCCGTCGTTGATCACTTTGTTGGCCACCGCCACCGCTTGTTTTGGGTCACAGGCATCGTCATATTCAACGCCAACCAGTTTGTCACCCTTTACGCCGCCTTTGGCATTGATGTCAGCGATAGCCTGTTTGGCACCGGTGAACTCCATGTCACCGTATTGGGCAACCGGACCTGACATGGCACCAACGATGGCCACTTTGATATCTTTTGCCACTGCGGCGTGGCTCATTGCTAATGCGATACATCCTGCCAGCCAGATCTTGCCCGTTGTTGCTTTCATCCTGATACCCCATTTGTATGTGATGTGTATGTTGTTTTTCACCTGCTTAAAACATCATCAATTAATAATTTTGTCATAACTAATAATGTGTTAGCGGCTTATAGCGTCTTTTTTTTCAATAAGACTTTATATTTCATATCATTAAACAGGAATTTTCTGCTGCAAATCAAATAATGTATTCAGAAATAATAGGTGTAAACAGAATTATATCTTGCCATTAACTCGACCATTTCATCGATATCTAGCAGTTAGCACTGGCTTAGTCCTTTAAATCCAACATTTATCGCTTATACAGGGATCGCTGAAAAATTTTTCAACTTGTTACTGTACAAAAAAAGTTACGCATGACTAACAGGACGATCCGCTACACTGGCAGCCTGTTTTTCTATGCGCCCAAAACCATGAAATTAACCATTGAAAAGCTGACTACGCTCAGCGCTCAAGACCTGATCGATCTGGCAAAAATCTGGCCTGAGCAAATCGAAAATGACTGGCAAGCCAGCCTGACAGATAACCGCATGTTATTCGTCGCCGTGTTTAATGAACGCATTCTGGCTGCCGTTAAAATAAATCTCAGTGGGGATCATGGCGAACTCAGCGATCTGTTGGTGCGGGAAGTCACCCGTCGGCGTGGCGTTGGGCTATATCTGATTGAGGATCTGCAGTCGCAGTTGCCCCATATAAAAAGCTGGAAGATGAAAGCGGATGGCGATGCCGTCACTGTTGCATTTATGCAGGCATGTGGTTTTTCTCTTGAAGGGAATATTTGGAAGAAGTTATAAGCTGACATTTAGGCAAGGCATAAAAAAAGCGACCCGTAGGTCGCTTTTCACTTCAGCTTTTCACTTCAAAAGCGCGGGGGCTTATCAGGCTTCGATGGCCACACGCAGTTTCTTCATCGCGTTCTTTTCTAACTGACGAACACGCTCTGCGGATACGCCGTACTTATCGGCCAGTTCCTGCAGGGTAGATTTGCTGTCGTCATCTAACCAGCGCGCACGAATGATATCCTGACTACGCTCGTCCAAACCTTCCATCGCATTACTCAGTTTATCTGCGGCGTCGCTATCCCAGTTATCTTCCTCAATGCTTTCTGCAAAGTCAGAGCTTTTATCTTGCAGGTAAAGCATCGGTGCCATGGCAGCACCATCGCGCGGTTCATCGTCAGGAGTCGGGTCAAACGTCATGTCCTGTGCAGCCATGCGTGATTCCATTTCCATAACGTCTTTGCTGGTGACACCCAGCTCGCGGGCAACGTGCTCCACTTCATCGTGACTGAACCAGCCAAGACGCTGTTTGTTTTTACGCAGGTTGAAGAACAACTTACGTTGCGCCTTTGTGGTCGCGACTTTCACGATACGCCAGTTACGCAGCACGTATTCGTGAATTTCTGCTTTAATCCAATGCACCGCAAAGGAGACCAGACGCACACCGACTTCAGGATTAAAGCGACGAACCGCTTTCATCAGGCCGATGTTGCCTTCCTGGATAAGGTCAGCCTGTGGCAGACCGTAACCTGAATAGTTGCGGGCAATGTGAGCAACAAAGCGCAGGTGAGACAGGATCAGGTGTTTCGCTGCTTCCAGGTCACCGTCGTAATGCAGCCGTTCAGCCAGAGCCCTTTCTTCCTCAGCAGTGAGCATCGGATAAGTATTGGCCGCCCGGACATAGGCTTCCAGACTACCTTGGGGTACCAGTGCTAAAGTTCGCATTTCTTTGGTCATTCAAAGCCTCTCATGTATGACGTAATGTAGGTTTTATACTGCGTTGCTGCGGAGTGAATACCGCCCGCCCGGTTGGACGTACTAAGAAAACAACGCAGAGCCCTTCATATTTTACTGCCAGTTTATTCTTAAGTTTCGTTGATTCTTTTGCCGCTATTAGGACCACTAATTTTACATAAAGTTCATCGCTCAACGCAACAGCATGGCGACTTTATGTGACCAACAGACTACAGGATAGGGAATTCGTGCTTTCGGGGAAGAAGAGAAGTAAAGGCGAAATGATGGAGCGCCAATCAGGCTCTTCCCCTGCACAAGATCCTTTGCAGCAGGAGAAGAGTATATCAAAGAATCGTTATTGTGGTGTAAATCGCCGTAAATGTTGTACCGTTGCCAGCCAAGCGGCGATCCAGCCAATCATCGCGGAAATCAGCAGCAGCAGCAGGCTTTCATCCCACGCCAGACCATGCAAGTCAAAGGTGGTGCCGAAGACTTTGGCCACCTGCGCGACCACACTCTCCAGTCGAAGTACCAGCGCTTCGGAAAGGATCAGTGACAGCAATGCCCCGCAGAAGCCGAGCATCGCGCCGCCATTAAGGAATGGCCGCAGGATAAAGCCGTCAGTGGCACCGATCAGTTTCATCACGTTGATGGTGTCGCGGCGACTGAAGATACTCAGACGCACGCTGTTACCAATCACCAGAAATACCGCCACAATCATCAGTACGCCAATCATCGCAGCAACCTGCCCGACCAGCCCGGTCAGCGCCGCCAGCCGCGCAAACCAACTGTCATCCATGCGAACCTCATCAACGCCCTGCACCGCCGCCACACGATCGCGTAAGGTGTTAAGCGTATTTGAGTCCTGGAAATTCATTTTCGGCGTGATGATCGCCACCGCGGGCAGCGGATTCTGTTCCAGCATATCCATTGCGCCACCAAAGCCAGACCAGTTGCGGAACTCGCCCATAGCTTCATCACGCGACAGATAATTCACCTTCTCGACACCGGCTTCCGCTTTCAATGCCTTAATGACATTTTCAGCGGCATTGTCGTCCAGCGCCTTATCGAGATATACCGTCAGCTGTGGCGTCGGATACCACTGCTCAGCGGCAGTGCTGACGTTTTTCCACACCAGATAACAGACGCTTGGCAACGTAAGGGAAATCGCTATCACCATCACGGTGAGCAGCGTCGCCAGCGGCTGGCGGATCATGTCCGCCAGGGCGTTCATCCACGCATAGCGCCACTGTTCACGCCAGCCGCCCTGCAGCGCTTTGCTTTTGGCGGCACGGGCGCTTTGGGCGGTTTTCGCTGGATTTGGACTATTGGCCATGACGTGCGCCTCCGACCATGCGACCCTGACTCAACGTCAGCGTGCGGTAATTACGACGGGCAATCAGTGCCATGTCATGGGTTGCCATCAAAACGGTCACGCCGACGCGGTTGAACTCTTCAAACAGGCGCAAAATGCCTTCTGACAGCGCGTCGTCAAGGTTACCGGTTGGTTCATCAGCCAGTAACACCGCCGGTTTGTTCACCACCGCACGGGCAATGCCCACGCGCTGTTGTTCACCGCCGGAGAGCTGGATCGGGAAGTTCTTGGCTTTATCAAGCAGACCGACTTTATCCAGCGCCGCAGAGACACGGCGTCGAATATCTTCACTGCTGGCACCCGCGATGATCAGCGGCATAGCAACGTTGTCATACACGGTGCGGTCCAGCAGCAGGTGATGGTCCTGGAAAATCATGCCAATCTGACGGCGTAAAAACGGTACTTCACGCGCTTTTAGACGACTGATATCGTGTCCACCGAACAAAATATGTCCGGCACTCGGGCGTTCAATTCCACAAATCAGTTTCAGCAGGGTACTTTTACCCGCACCGGAATGACCGGTCAGAAAGGCCATTTCAGCCTGCTGGATGTGAAAATCGACGCCCTGCAGCGCCTGTCGCCCGCCTAGATAAGCTTTACTGACCTGTTCAAAGCGAATCATCCGTATTAATCCTCTCGGGCAAAAAGTGCCTCAATAAAATCGTCAGCCTTAAAAGGCCGCAAATCTTCAATGCCTTCACCCACACCGATATAACGAATAGGGATTTCGAACTGATCGGCAATTGCGAATATCACTCCGCCCTTGGCGGTACCGTCCAGTTTAGTCAATGTAATTCCGGTCAGACCCACGGTTTCATTAAAGAGTTTCGCCTGACTGACCGCGTTCTGGCCGGTGCTGGCGTCGAGCGTCAGCATAACCTCATGAGGGGCATCTTCGTCTAGCTTTTTCATGACGCGGACAATCTTCTTCAGTTCTTCCATCAGGTGCGCTTTATTCTGTAAACGTCCGGCAGTATCGGCGATCAACACGTCAACATTGCGCGCTTTAGCCGCCTGGATAGCGTCGAAAATCACCGACGCGGAGTCGGCACCGGTATGCTGTGCAATCACCGGGATCTTGTTGCGCTGGCCCCAGACCTGTAACTGTTCAACCGCTGCAGCACGGAAGGTATCACCCGCCGCCAGCATGACTGACTTGCCCTGCGCTTGAAACTGGCGCGCCATTTTGCCGATGGTGGTGGTTTTACCCACACCGTTGACGCCGACCATCAGGATCACGAAGGGCGTCTTGCCGCTGACATCCAATGGCTGATCAACTTTAGCCAAAATTTCAGACATTTCTGCCTTCAGCTTGCCATAGAGAGCTTCCGCATCTTTTAACTGCTTGCGGCTGGCATGTTCGGTCAGTGAAGTAATGATTTTACGCGTGGTTTCAACACCAACGTCAGCGATGATCAACTGCTCTTCCAGTTCATCGAAAAGATCGTCGTCGATCTTCTTACCGCTGAACAACCCGACGAAGCCGGACCCCAGACTCGCTTTTGTTTTGACCAGGCTGCGTTTCAGGCGCGCAAAGAAGCCCTCTTTGGTCGGGCGTTGCTGTTCGGTTTCACCTGCAGGCAAATTAGCTTCAGGCGCAGGCAAGGTAACGATAGGATCCAAAACGACCGGCAGCGGCTCATCGGCCAAACTGTCGTCAACGACATCAATTTCATCCTGCTGCTCATCGGCGGCGATCTCCGCTTCAGATTCAACAAAATGGTCATGCTGCACTTCAACGACCTGTTCCGTGACGGCAACAATCTCTTCAGCCAGTTCAAAGGCGGCTAACGCTTTGGGGGCGGGTTCTGGCTCAACAGGCGCTGCGGGAACCTCATGAAGGGTTTCAACTACAGGCGCGATCTCTGCAGCAACTTCCGCGTGTTCAACTTCAGGTTCAGTCTTGACCGGCTGCTCTTCTGGAACAACCGCATCATGCGATTCCGGGGAGTGTTCTTCGACCACAGTCTGTTCAACGCTGGTCTCTTCTTTCTGCTGCTGTTCTTCTTCCTGTCGACCACTACCGAACCAGGAGAAAAATCCGCGCTTTTTATCTTTTGCCATTTTACAACTTCACTCCTCGCCGAGAATTCAGGGCGAACGGATTGTTAATAAGGTAATGCGTTCCAGTCTATCACTTTCCAATAAGGCCTACACACCCGCATGTTGATTTGCGTAGGGTATTCAATCGGGAATGTTAAATATTTGCCGCAGGCCGACACACCGGTAGAATAGACGCCAATTGATTTGCAATGCTGCCATTACGGGAGCGTATTATTGAAGCGAGCTATGGCTAAAAAAACCAACACTCCCGCCGCGGGCCAGATCCGACTGATTGGTGGCCAATGGCGCGGACGCAAACTGCCGGTCCCTAACAGCCCGGGCCTGCGCCCTACCACCGATCGCGTACGCGAAACCCTGTTCAACTGGCTGGCACCAGTCATCCGGGGTGCGCACTGCCTGGACTGTTTCGCCGGAAGCGGTGCGCTGGGCCTCGAAGCGCTGTCGCGCTATGCGGCCAGTGCCACTTTACTGGAGTTTGAACGTCCGGTAGCCCAACAGTTGGAGAAAAACCTGGCGCTGCTCAATACCCGTGATGCGAAAGTGGTTCATACCAACACGCTAAACTGGCTGGCAAAAAACGGCACGCCGTTTGACGTGGTATTTGTCGATCCGCCATTCCGTAAAGGCATTTTACAAGAGACGCTGGCTATGCTGGAACAACAGGGCTGGCTGGCGGATGAAGCCTGGATTTATGTCGAAGCGGAAGTTGAGCACGGTGCGATCCCCGTGCCAGCAGGCTGGCGACTGCACCGCGAGAAGGTTGCCGGACAGGTTGCTTATCGTCTTTATCATCGAGATATATTGCCGACGTCGGGCGAAGAGGAGCAGTAAATTGTTAATAAATGTTGGCCGGTTACTGATGCTGTGCATTTGGAGTTTCTTGTTGTTCAATATCATTCACCCGTTTCCAAAACCGATGAAATACTTTCTGGATGTCGCGATGGTATTTATGTTTTTCATGCACGGTTTACAGGTCATGCTGCTCAAAGCCACGCAGGGAAAGGAGCCGGCCAAAATCGGCGGCTGGTTACAGCTGAGAATCTTCCTGTTCGGCGTGTTTGAACTGTTGGCCTGGCAAAAAAAACAGCCTCCGTTGCCAAAACGGTAAACCATGCAGTAAGACCTTTCCTTACTGGCAGAACCTTGCTTACATTTTTTTCTAAAAAAGGATAAACAATGAGTTGGCCATTTCTTGCCGTATTTTTCTCCGGCTGGCTGTTCGTCGATGCCAGTTACCGCGGACCGCGCTGGCAGCGTTGGTTGTTCAAACCGGTCACGCTGCTGCTGCTTCTGCTGCTCGCCTGGCAGGCGCCGGTTCTGAATGTTTATAGCTACCTGATCCTGCTCGGTCTGGCCGCAACTCTGGTGGCTGATGGCCTGCTATTGCTGCCGGAAGAGCGTTTTCTCTATGCGATTGGCGCGTTTTTCCTGTCACATTTGCTGTACACCTTAAGTTTCGCCAGCCAAATGACCGTGACGTTCTTTTGGCCGTTACCTCTGGCGCTGATCGTTACCGGAGCATTGCTACTGGCGGTTATCTGGTCACGGCTGGCAGAAATGCGCTGGGCGGTATCAGCCTACATCGCCATGACCTTGCTGATGGTCTGGCTGGCCGGTGAGCAATATTTTGCCCGCAGCACCGATATGGCATTTTCACTGTTGTGCGGCACCGTGTTGCTACTGCTCGGCAATATTTTCTGGCTGACCAGCCGCTACCGTTTTAAATTCCGTGCAGCCGACGCCATTGTCGCTGCCTGCTACTTTGGCGGCCATTTCCTGATTGTTCGCTCACTGTATCTCTAAAGTCCTCTCTTCAGGCGAAACTACCTGTTTCGCCGTTTTATTGCCCTGTTATGCACCTGATTATTTTTCTCTTGACCCTGGAGTAGACTCCAGGCTTTAGACTGAACGCAATTCCACTCTGTTTCGACAGGAGCCCGTATGCTTCAGCCACGTAAAACCTCTCAGTGCGGTTGCCAGTCCGCCAGTTGCACCAAACCGGCTATGTTGCGTATTAAAAAAATCATCGATGTAGCCCACAGCGAACCTCATCCGGCTAACTCTTGTAGCGAAAAAGCCCCGCTTGTTGCTTCGGCTTGCTGCAAATCCGACAGTTGTCGCTCACAACCCAGTGAGCACTCACCAACGCCTGACAGTGATGACAGCGGTTCGGGTGACGCCGACAGTGACCCCAGCGGGCTACCTTCCGGCCTGAGCGATACCTGCCAACTGAGCTGGAAAGTGACAGGGATGGACTGCCCGGCCTGTGCCCGCACCATCGAAAAAGCCGTCAGCACCGTCACAGGCGTTAATCATGTAAAAGTCCAGTTCGCCACCGAGAAATTGGTGGTCAGCGCCGCAGGCGACGTCTCCGCCGAGGTGCACAAAGCCGTCATCCGCGCAGGCTTCACGCTGCAATCACTGACTCAAAAACCTAACCCAACCGCCATCGAAACGTCGCGTCTGAAAGAGTACGCGCCGTTGCTGATCCTCATTGCGTTGATGGTGGGCAGTTGGGTCGTGGATCAGTTCAGCCAGCCACTGGGCAAAATAGCCTTTGTGGTCACGACACTGGTCGGGCTGTGGCCGGTTTTATTGCAGGCTATACGCTCCGCCCGCGCCGGCTCACCTTTCACGATTGAAACCCTGATGAGCATCGCAGCATTGGGCGCGTTATTCATTGGCGCCACGGCGGAAGCCGCGATGGTACTGCTGCTGTTTATGGTCGGTGAACGGCTCGAGTCTTTCGCCGCCGACCGAGCGCGCAGTGGTGTAAAAGCGCTAATGGCGCTGATCCCCGATAGCGCGGTGCGCATTGTTGCGGGCCAGTCATCGAACGTGCCAGTTGCTGATTTACGGCCGGGTGATGTTATCGAGGTATCCGCCGGTGGCCGCCTCCCTACCGATGCTACCCTGCTCGATTCTGCCGCCAGCTTCGACGAAAGCGCGCTGACCGGTGAAGCGGTGCCGGTGGAACGCCAGCCGGGTGAAAAAGTCCCGGCAGGGAGTTTGTGTGTCGACCGCGTGGCCCGTCTCAATGTTGCTTCAGCCCCCGGTGCCAGCGCCATTGACCGTATTCTGCAGCTGATTGAAGAAGCAGACGAACGCCGCGCCCCGATTGAACGCTTCCTGGATACCTTCAGCCGCTACTACACGCCCGCCATCATGCTGATGTCACTGCTGGTCATTTTGATCCCACCGCTGGCAATGGGCTTGTCATGGGAAACCTGGATTTATCGCGGGCTAACGCTGCTGTTGATCGGTTGCCCTTGTGCGTTGGTTATTTCAACTCCGGCCGCCATTACCTCAGCGCTGGCAGCGGCAACGCGCCAGGGAGCATTGATTAAAGGTGGCGCCGCGCTGGAACAGCTGGCGTTGATCCGTACCGTTGCGTTGGATAAAACCGGCACCCTGACCGAAGGTAAACCGGAGGTCACCAATGTACTGCCGCTGGATGGCGTCAGTGAAAATGAATTACTGAGTCTGGCGGCGGCGGTAGAGGCCGGTTCGCACCATCCGCTGGCATTAGCCATCATTGCCCGTGCCAAACAGAGCAATCCGCTACCGATTAATGCCCAGGACCGCCGTGCTTTGGCGGGTTCGGGTGTCGAAGGCGTGGTGTCGGGTAAAAAAATTCAGGTGCTGGCACCGAAAAATCTGGCAGACAATAGCGTGGCAGCAGAATGGCTACAGCAAATTGCCGACTGGGAATCGACAGGTAAAACTGTGGTCACGGTGCTTCAGGAAGGTAATGTCATCGGCCTGATCGCCATGCAGGACAAACTGCGTGACGACGCGGTCAGCGCTTTGGCCGAACTGAAAGCTTTAGGCATCTCGGCCGTCATGCTAACCGGAGATAATCCACGAGCCGCCAAGACCATTGCCGATCGTTTAGGCATTGATTATCGGGCCAGTTTATTACCTGCGGATAAAGTGCAGGCCGTCACCGAGCTTGCTCTGCTGAACCCGACGGCGATGGTCGGTGACGGCATCAATGACGCACCGGCAATGAAAGCCGCGCGCATAGGCATTGCGATGGGCAGTGGGACCGATGTGGCACTGGAAACGGCGGATGCGGCGTTGACTCACAACCGTCTCAGCGGGCTGGCGCAGATGATCAGTCTGTCACGGGCCACGCGAGCAAATATCCGCCAGAACATCACTATTGCACTTGGGCTTAAAGCAATTTTTCTGGTCACTACGCTGATGGGATTAACCGGGTTGTGGCTGGCGGTACTGGCCGACTCAGGTGCCACTGCGCTGGTCACCGCCAATGCGCTGAGGTTATTGCGTAATAAATCGAAGTAAGCGTTTACTGCGCTTTTACCACGCCCTTTGCCAATAAATAGCGGTACGGTAGCTGTTCTGTATCGGCTGCTAACAACGTATGTTCCATAAAACGGCAAAAACCCGGGATATCACGGGTGGTTGCCGGATCATCGGCAATCACCAGCAGGGTTTCGCCATCTTTCATTGCGCGCACCGTTTTACGAACCATCATCACCGGTTCAGGACAACGCAGGCCTAACGCATCCAGTTGATAGTCAGGATTAGAAAAGGAATCGGTCATTGGGTTTCTCAACATCTTTCGGCATCAATTGCGCGACAGTTTAACCCGTTGGTTGTCTGGTGCAACCAACGCAAACCATTGCGCTAAAATTAACCACCGGATGTGTTGCGCAAAGGGTTTGCAAACATGTACTATGCGCGCCGCTGCGGCTTCAAGTCCGCCAGGTATTTATTTGGGTTCCCTCACCCCAATTCACTAAAAAGGTCACATGTATGTATTCTTTTACTGCTCAACAGCGGTTTTCCGCGTTGGTATGGCTGTCGTTATTCCACATCGTTATCATCACGTCCAGTAACTATCTGGTGCAACTGCCGATCTCTATATTCGGTTTCCACACCACCTGGGGTGCGTTCACTTTTCCCTTCATTTTCCTGGCGACCGACCTGACCGTACGTATTTTTGGCGCACCGCTGGCCCGACGTATTATTTTGTCGGTCATGATGCCTGCGCTAATCATCTCCTATGTGATTTCTGCGCTGTTCTTTGATGCGGCGTGGCAAGGTTTTGCCACACTTGGCAGTCTGAATATTATGGTGGCGCGTATCGCTATCGCCAGCTTTATGGCTTATGTGCTGGGCCAAATCCTCGACGTTTACGTCTTTAACCGCCTGCGGCAGATGCGCAACTGGTGGGTGGCGCCTGCCGCCGCCATGTTCCTTGGCAACATCAGCGATACCCTGTCATTCTTCTTTATCGCTTTCTATAAAAGCAGTAACGCGTTTATGGCAAATAACTGGGTGGAGATCGCCTTAGTGGACTATACATTCAAGCTACTGATATGCCTCGTGTTCTTCCTGCCGATGTACGGTGTGCTACTCAATATGCTGTTGAAGCGTCTTTCACAAAGCGGGCATAACCCACATTTTCAGCTAGATTCTCACTAGTCCGCTGCCGTTATATTCCAGATAATTGGAGTTGCATTTAGCGCGTTAATGGGTTGCCATACGGGCAGTGAAATCAAGAATCTATACCCAAAAAATTTCGCGTTGCAGCAAGGCGGCAACCTGAAATAGGGCGGGTATATAGCGCGTTAAAATCAAAGGAAGAACTATGCGTAATTTAGTGAAATTTGCAGGTATGAGCGTGCTGATCATCGGTCTGGCGGCGTGTGATGGTAAAACCAGTGATAAAGCAGCTGATAAGGGCGCACCGGCAGCATCTGCCACTGCTGCGGCCGTGCCAGTCAGCCTGCTTGACGGTAAAGTGACTTTCTCTCTGCCGCAGGGCATGAGCGACCAGAGCGGTAAGCTGGGCAGCCAAGCCAATAATATGCACGTTTACGCTGACAGTACCGGTCAGAAAGCGGTGATTGTGATCCTGGGTGATAACACCACCGAGTCACTGGAAGTTCTGACAGCCCGCCTGCAGGATCAACAGAAAGCTCGCGACACCAATCTGCAAGTGGTGACCAATAAGTCGATTCAGATCAACGGCCAGACCCTGCAACAGTACGACAGCGTGATCTCTTCTGCCGGTCAGAAAGCTTACTCCTCGATTGTTCTGGGTAAAGTGGACAGCCACCTGCTAACCTTGCAGATCACCTTGCCTGCGGATAATCAGCAGCAGGCGCAAACTGATGCAGAAGCGATCATAAATACGCTTAAAATTCAGTGATCCTTTTCAGTTAAGTATTTCAAAGCGGGGGCTCTCCCCGCTTTTTCATTTCTGATCCATTCCTGATGCGTCCTGACACACTAAATCCGCGCTCTCTCCATGGACTTATTCGCTCATAAACGAATATTTTCGCGCCACTCCCCCAACATACGGCAATGAAAAACCAAAAGTGTGATCACTGACGGCTAAAAGAGGTCATTACGTATTTCCAAATGTTAACCAATGCTGCAATATTCGCCTCCAATTTCATAAAAGTGTAACAATTATGTCATCTATCACAATTTACTTACGCACATACGACTAGCATAACGCTCGTTATGGAACATTTCAGTTTGATTTTATTGTCAACCGTTCACGATGAACGGCCTGACCAATGCCATTGGAGGCGTTAATGCTCAGTATCTTCAAGCCCGCAGCCCATCAGGCTCCCGTGGCAGCAGACCATGTTGATCCCTTGTACCGCCGTCTGCGCTGGCAGATCTTCATGGGGATTTTCTTCGGTTATGCCGCTTACTATCTGGTGCGTAAAAACTTCGCACTGGCCATGCCTTATTTAATCGATCAAGGCTTCTCCCGTGGCGATCTTGGTTTTGCACTGTCCGGCATTTCTATCGCTTACGGTATTTCCAAATTCATCATGGGATCGGTGTCCGACCGCTCCAACCCACGCGTATTTCTGCCCGTCGGTCTGATTCTGTCCGCTGCCGTAATGTTATTTATGGGCTTCGTGCCTTGGGCAACGTCCAGCATTGCCATCATGTTTGTACTGCTGTTCCTGTGCGGATGGTTCCAGGGAATGGGCTGGCCACCTTGCGGACGTACCATGGTGCACTGGTGGTCGCAGAAAGAACGTGGCGGTGTCGTGTCCGTATGGAACTGCGCCCATAACGTCGGCGGTGGTATTCCTCCGCTGCTGTTCCTGTTGGGCATGGCATGGTTTAACGACTGGCATGCGGCGCTGTATATGCCAGCTTTCGGTGCGATCGCACTGGCCGTTTTTGCCTTCATTACCATGCGCGACACCCCGCAGTCCTGCGGTTTGCCGCCAATTGAAGAGTACAAAAACGACTACCCACCAGATTACGTAAAAGAGTCAGCCGAGCAGGAACTGACCGCTAAACAGATCTTCATGCAGTACATTCTGCCGAACAAACTGCTGTGGTATATCGCCATCGCCAACGTGTTCGTTTATCTGTTGCGTTACGGCATCCTCGACTGGTCGCCAACCTACCTGAAAGAGGTGAAGCACTTCGCCCTCGACAAATCTTCATGGGCTTACTTCCTCTACGAATATGCAGGCATTCCAGGTACGCTGCTGTGTGGCTGGATGTCGGACAAAGTGTTCAAAGGTAACCGTGGCGCAACCGGCGTGTTCTTCATGGTACTGGTGACTATCGCCACCGTGGTGTACTGGCTGAACCCAGTCGGTAATCCGGGTATCGATATGGCCTGCATGATCACCATTGGCTTCCTGATTTACGGGCCGGTCATGCTGATTGGCTTACACGCTCTGGAACTGGCACCGAAGAAGGCGGCAGGAACGGCAGCTGGCTTTACCGGTCTGTTCGGTTACCTCGGCGGTTCGGTTGCGGCCAGTGCTATTGTCGGCTATACCGTTGACTACTTTGGCTGGGACGGCGGATTTATCGTGATGATTGGCGGCTGTGTGCTGGCGGTGATTTTGCTGGTGATTGTTATGCTGAGTGAAAACAAGCACAAAGCACAATTAGCGAAAACTGCATAAGGATGCACACGCTTTAGGTAAGATCTCGATCCAGCAAGTAAACCAATGCGGGTATTCCCAATACCCGCATTATTCTTCTATCGCCACGGCGAAGCTATACCCATTCTGATACCAATGAGAAACCGCAACATCCGGTGTGGCCAGCGTTTCAGGATCGAGTTGAATACTTTGCATTTGCCACACGCTCGCTCCTTTTTGCTTCAGGATCGCCTCGCGAACCGTCCACAACCGCCAAAACTCAGTGCAAACACCCTCGTCCGGTTGTGCAGCAAGCCATGCATACTCTCGTGAGCTGAAATAATGATGGGCGATCTCAAGGCTGGTCGGTCGTTCACGGATCAGTTCAACATCACAGCCGATCTGCCCGCACATCGCTATGGCGACGAAAACACAGTCACCGCTGTGGCTGATATTAAACGCGGGGAGTTCTGCATGGCTAAAAGCGGGTTTGCCGTTTGATGCCAGCAAAATGGCAGGGAGAGGCCGCACCTGGATGGACTGGGCCAATAAGACTCGCCCCGCAAGCCACGCTTTCTGGCGTTTCCCTGAGGGTATCTGCGCTAATGCATCATCGCCGAGCCAACCGTACATTTCTTCCGGTTGGCTCAGTTCACCTATCGATCCATCCGCAGTTTTGAACATGCATTACGGCCAGCGACGGAACACCAGCGAAGTATTAATTCCGCCGAATGCAAAGTTATTACTCTGGAAATACTCGGTGTCGATGCGACGCGCCTCACCCATGATGTAATCCAGTTCACCGCAGGCAGGGTCTGGCTGGGTGAGATTAATGGTTGGCGCAAACCAGCCTTCATTCATCATTTCCAAACTCATCCATGCCTCTAATGCCCCACAGGCGCCGAGCGTATGACCAAAATAACTTTTCAACGATGAAATCGGAGTACGATCGCCAAAGACCGCTGCCGTCGCGTGACTTTCAGCCAAATCCCCTCGCTCAGTCGCCGTTCCATGCGCACTAATATAGCCCATGTCCGCAGCCTGCAAATTAGCCATCTTCAGCGCTTTCTCGATACACACTTGCATCGTCTCACGCTGCGGCTGGGTAATGTGCGCCGCATCGCAGTTAGTGGCAAAACCGACGATTTCGCCGTAGATTTTTGCCCCACGCGCCTTCGCATGTTCAAGCTCTTCCAAAATCAGCGTTCCCGCGCCTTCACCGATAACTAACCCATCGCGATTGAGGTCAAAGGGCGCTGGCGTGGTGTGGGGTGAATCATTGCGCTGGCTGGTGGCGAAGAGGGTATCGAAAACCGCCGCTTCAGAGGGGCATAACTCTTCCGCACCTCCGGCCACCATGACCGTTTGATAACCATGACGAATCGCTTCCCACGCGTATCCAATCCCCTGGCTACCAGAGGTACAAGCGCTAGACGTCGGAATGACCCGGCCTTTCAAACCAAAGAACAACCCGGCATTGACCGCTGCAGTATGCGGCATCATCTGCACATAGGTGGTGCCGGTAATATTGTTGGTGTGTTTTTCCGTGAGCATGGTGGCAAACTCACTCACCGGTTTAGTACTGCCGGTGGATGAGCCATAGGCAATACCGGTGTCACCGTTGGTCAGCACCGCTTCACCCAACAGGCCAGACTGCATCAAGGCTAATTCTGTGGCACGAGTCGCCAATAGCGATACGCGGCCCATCGAGCGAATTCGCTTGCGCGTATAGTGTTCCGGCAATACAAAATCGTCTATCGGTGCGCCAACTAAGGTATTTAAACCGTCGTATTGTGCCCATTCCGGCATGTATCGAACCGCATTCTGTCCGGCTAATAGACCTGCGGAAACGCTTTGCCAATCGTTGCCAAAAGCAGTGACGCCGCCCATACCCGTAATAACCACTCGACGCGTCATAGCATGCCCCCATTCACAGAAATAACCTGACGCGTGACGTAGCCAGCGATATCAGACATCAAATAGCTCGCCAGCCCTGCGACCTCCTCGGCCGCCCCCATGCGTTTCATCGGGATCATGCTCATGGCTTCTTTTAGCGCAGGCTCTTCCATCTGGATCATACCAGTGTCTATAAGGCCTGGAGCAATACAGTTAACGGTGATTTTTCGCTTCGCCAGCTCAATCGCCAACGCCTTCGTCGCACCGATGATGCCGGCTTTCGCCGCGCTGTAATTGACCTGACCACGGTTACCCATCAGACCAGAAACCGAAGACAGCGTGATAATTCGCCCTCCCTGACGTAGCCCGATCATCGGCATCACGCAGGGATGAATCACGTTATAAAAGCTGTCTAAATTAGTATGAATCACGCAGTCCCAATCCTCTTCGCTTAACGCGGGGAATGCACCATCGCGCGCGATCCCGGCATTATTAACCACGCCGTAGTAGGCTCCGTGGTTTTCAATGTCCAACTCAATGGTGCTACGACTGGCTGCTCTATCTGCGATGTCAAAACTGAGCACGCGACCACTGCCGCCGTTGGCTTTGATCTGCGCTAACGTTTGCTGTGCTCCCGGAAGATCACGGTGATAATGCACCACAATGCAAAACCCATCGGCAGCGAGCTGGCAGGCGATCGCCCGTCCAATACCTTTACTGGCACCCGTGACCAAAACTGAACGCGTCATGCCATTCCATCCTGTTTAAATAGTTGTTTGAGTTCTTGTTGATCTGGCTGGTATGTATTTAGCCGGGCCGTTGCCAAAGAGCATCCCGTACAGCTCACTTCCCCTTCAAAACTGCCAAATTTTTCATCTTGCAGTAGCAGCGTCATTTTTATGTCTAATAAGCTGCCGCAGGCGATGGTGGCCGTTTGGCTGCGTAAGATCCGCGCACCCAGCAACATTCCAAGCCTTGCCGACGGCTCACCGCGTTGGCGACTGTGCCAGCCAGACCATACCCCGACGGTTTGCGCCATAATTTCCAGAGCAAACCATGCGGGTAAGTCGCCTGCAGGCGTCAGGAACGGCGCTAACACACCCTCACGACTCACCATTACGCGACAATGTACGCTGTCATCCTCCACTGAGATAACGTCATCAAGCAGCATCATCGGTGAACTATGTGGCAGATACTCGCCTGCTGCCAGATATTCATCCATCAGACTTCCCCCAAGATCAGGCTGGTATTATTGCCGCCAAAAGCAAAAGAATTCGACATCACCACCGGTTTCATCAGCGGTTCAGCTTTCAGCAATAAACCACATTTCGGCAGTGTCTCGTCGGGTGTAGAATTTGAAAAGTCCTGCGCAGGCAAAGGAATCTTACGCGTTAACAACAACCAACATAGCGCCGCTTCACAAGCACCAGCGGCACCTAATGTATGTCCGGTTAAATGCTTGGTTGAGCTGCAAGGCGTATTGTCACCAAACAGCTGGTGTACGACCTTCGATTCGATGAGATCATTAAGTCGCGTTGCCGTGCCGTGCAAATTGATATAACCGACGTCATTCACACATAACCCGGCATCGTGTAATGCCTGTTCGATGGCCCGGATAGCGCCAGCGCCTTCAGGGTGCGGTGCTGACATATGCCATGCATCGCTTGATTCTCCTACGCCCAGCAAGGCGACCGGTTGTGCATCCCGAGTGAGTAACATCAGCGTTGCCGCTTCTCCAATAGTGATCCCGCAACGTTCACTGGCAAACGGCTGGCAGCGCGTCATAGACAAGGACTCTAAGCTATTAAAGCCATTAATTGGCATTCGGCTGAGGGTATCTGCCCCGCCAACAATCACCACGTCGGCAAGACCTGCTTCAATAAGACGACGTCCGCTGATGATAGCGCGTGAGCTTGAGGAACAGGCGGTAGAAATCGTGAATTCAGGGCCTTCAAGATTGAGATAGACGCTGAGAAAACGCGCAGAGTCGCCCAATTCCTGCTGATAATAGTGATAACCGTCGGTCGTCTGACTATTCAACTGGCCATTCACTAAGCGGTCGCCCTCATTGAGCCCCGAGGTACTGGTTCCCAATACAACCGCAACGCGATCGCGGCCAAAACGTATAATAGCCTCATCAACCTGAGGGCGGATTTGCGCTAACGCCGCTAATAATAATTGGTTGTTGCGGCTGCGATGCATCGCCAAATCGACAGGGATCTCAGGAAGCTCACCCTCAACGCTACCAAGCCAACACGGCTGTTCTGGCTGAACCCAGCCGTCACTCAGTCGCATACCGGGAGCCTCGTTACGATGTAAATTTTCAGCAATTTCATCAGCATTGCACCCTAGCGCATTCAACATACCCACCGCAGAAATGTAAATCATGCTAGCTGTCCAGATGTTGAATGGCGATCTGATAACCAAATACCCGCTGGCGGATACTAATAGGTTGACGTTCACCTTTACTGGTCATATAAACGATTTCTGTCACCAGATTGCCGCGGTTATCGCGCAGTTCACGGCGGTCACCTTTATCACGTAGCGTCCATCCCTGCGGCAACTGCGGCTGCCATGCGGCAATCGGCCAGTAACTGAGCATGATATCGGCCAAAACCTGGCTGGCTGGCGGCAGCTCAGGCAACACGATCGATTGCTCCGTGTGGATGCCCTGCGCATCGTAGGTCAGCATAAACAGGCGAATACCTAACGAAGACAGACCTGCCAGCGACAACCGTTGTTGATCCGCATTGAGCAACACCAGCAATGACTGTTGTTTGCCTTTCACTGTGGCCGTCAGCAACTGCTGTTGGCTGATCGCAGGCATGATATTCGGCGCAGGCAGTGTGACGCGCACCCCGGGTTTTAACCATGCCTGCGGCCGATTATCGTGCGGTTTGGTGGCGCAGGACGCCAGTGCCAGCGCCAGACAAAGCGCCGCAATAATGCGTGAGATCATCATAGTTTTTTTCCTCTGCGGCGCGGTGGCATCGCCAATGGCGAAAGCAAAAATGCCGTGAATATCCCACTGCACAACACAATACCGAAACTGCTAATCGCCTGAGTGCTACTAAAGACCATCATACCCAGCGTCAGCAATGAGGTACTCATCGCCACGCTAACGGCAAGCAACGACGTTAGCGGCGTGCCGCGGGGATTGCTGAAGAACAACGTATAATTGATGCCAATTCCCAGCACCAGCACCAGCGCCAATAGCGAAAACAGATTTAAGCTGTGACCACTAAAGGTTAATACCGCCAACCCGCAGCCTAAGGAGAGCAGCGAGGGCAATACGCTAATTAACCCTCTACGCAGACCCAGCCGCATAACATAGGTGAATGCAATCGCCACAACGGCCCCTAGCAATAACCATCCCAACATGGCGCGATAAAACGCAAACATCTGGTCGAATGACGCTTTGCGGTCGACCCAACTGACGCCCGCCTGGTTAACCGTCATTTGTTTCAGCGCAACCGTATTTTTCACACCGTCAGTGGGAACTAACACGCCGCTACGGCCATCGGGCAAAGAGAGCCACATCAGCGCCCAACCTTCACTGGCTACGCTGTTGAGCCACGTCTCTGGCGTCACCGGCATCGGATTAACATCAACCTGCACCTTGGTTATCCCCGCCACGGCGAGATTGTCCACCACTTTCGGCGATGCCTGCTTTAATAGCGTTAAATCAATATGTTGCTGTTTTAAGGACGAAAGCGGCAGTAAACGATAACTCCCCAACCAACCGAGTTTTTTGGCCTGATCCAGCTTCGGCACAAAATGCTCCAGACGTTGCAGTGTCTGTTCCGGGTTATCGCCATAAACCACAAACCATTTCTGGTCGATACCCTGCCCAGTCAGCGCAGTAATAGCTTTTTCTTGTTGCTGAATATCCTGCGGCAGCGACTGTAGCTGGGCAATGTCATCATTGACCTTTAGATGCAGTAATCCCGCGACTGAGAAAATGCTCAACACCACCGGCAAGCCAATATATAACATCTTGCGGCTACGCCACGCCGCCAACCAGCACATCAGCGGCAGCATTAAGGGAACCGGTCTTACCGGCAAACCGCGCGCCAGCCATGGATACCAGCACACGACGGTCAGGCATGATGCAGTAAGGCCTGCGGCGGCAAAAACAGCCAGTTGGCGTATTCCGGGAAACGGTGCCAGCATCATAATGAGATAGGCGATCACCGTGGTGCTCAACGCCATCATCAATGCGGGGAGAACTTTATGTAGACTCTGCCAGGTGGTGGTTTCACGGCCGTGAACCATACGCTCAGTGAGATAATAGAGGGTGTAATCTGCGGAAATACCCACGATGCTGATACTCATCACCAGCGTCATCAGATGCAGTTCACCAAAAATCAATAGCGTTACGGTACTGCCTGCTAATGCACCCATTCCCACGGATAATGCACAGAGTAATAACGGGCGCAGTGAGCGGAACACGCCAAAGATCAGTAACAAAACACCGATGATCGTCGCGATTCCTAGCGTTGAAACATCATGCTTAGCCTGCTGGCTGGCGTAATTGCTGTAGAACAATGTGCCGCGTGACATCACTTTTGCGCCCGGAAACTGATGCTGAAGATCCGTTTCCAACGCGGCCAGATCGGTAACTACCTGATGCGATTGCTGCATATTATAGGACGAACCATTGAGCTCGCCGTGGATGAAGTACCAGCTGCGCCCTTGGTCGTCCTGCGCCACCAGCCACCCGTTTTTCATCCGCAGGCGGCTGGCGTTCTGTTGTAGTGCAAGCTGAGAACCACGTACCAACATCAGCGGATCGTTTTTAAGCTCCACGCCGCTGACACCGGCAAAAGCGGAATACAGCTGGGCCAATACCCAATTAGCCTGCCCTTCGCCACCGTTGGATAAGCGCTGTCGCGTCTGTGGATCGATCATCCCATTGCGATGCTGGTAGAAGAACTGTCCCCATTGTTTCTGCTGTTCGGCGTCCATCGGGCCTTTCACCGCCGTCAGCATTGATAACCCTTGCAGGCGTTCTAACCACCCTTTCGCCGCTGCGGGATCATCCCCCTGAGCAGGGCTCACCATCCATACTAACTGGCGATCTAAACGCTGCATAAAGCCATCGTTCAGCGCCGGTGGGATGTGTCCCATCGTCTGCGCCGGTAACAGCGCTAACACGCTGCCAGATATCTTCGATTGTGGCACTAATACGGTCAGCGTCGCGCCAAGCAATACGCAGATGAAAAGCCATATCAGCGCCCACAGGCGTGGCTGATTAGAAGACAAAACGCTGCTGCTCGTCATGCGTTAAATTTTTGGGCGTTAATCGCTGGTTGCTGAAGGTGATCTCCGTACTGTCACCCTGACGATCGTTAAGTGCAATGTGGTCCAGATACTGCTGACCTTGCAATGTGATAGTGTTAAACAGCTTGTCGAGTGGTGATGTGGTTGGCACTAATACCAGCTGCCATTTCCCTTGTCCCTGGTCGCTAAATTTCAGTGAGAAATTTTGCTCAAGAACGGCACGATCGGCCTGGAATAACGCGCGCAGCAGATGATTAAATTGGAACATCTGAGGGTTGGATGCCGCGGTAATAATCTGTGGCGATTGCCCATTAATCACCTGCACCATGCGGCTATCGTCCAAGACTAACGTCAGTGGAAATGGCTTTTGCTGCTGCCACCATAGCCCCTTATCTCGGGCTATCATCAATTCGCCGCCAGAATGCAGCGCCTGTGGTATATCTTTAATATGGCGCTCCTGGCTAAACTGCGCGCGGACCACCGGTTGCTGGGCAAAACGCTGCTGAACTTCATCAAAGGTGACGGCCTGAGCGGCGCTGCTTAGCAGAATAAACAGCATTAATATCCATTTTTTCACGGCCAAACCCCCATTCTCTCGAACAAAATATCCGGGCTAACAAAACACATTTCGCGCGTGCCCGCGTCTACGGCAACCTGAATGGTGTAGGCCGTCGTAGTCCGCTTACCACTATGTGCGTCAACAATTTGGTAGCCTATTTTTAATCGATTCTCAAATTCTTCAACCGTGGCACGCACCCGGATTTTTTGTTCGAATTCAATAATATCGCGATATTTCACGCGGGTATCGACGACGGGCCAAACATAGCCAGACTCACGCATCTGGCGATAGCCGTAATTGAACTGGTTAAGCAACGCCTCACGCGCCACTTCAAAATAGCGAAAGTAATTGCCGTGCCAAACTACACCCATCGGGTCAATATCATGAAATGGAACGGTAATTGTCACCTCAGCGGTAAAGCGTGTATCGGTTAGCACGTGTTATTCCTTATCTGAAGGCGCATCAGGCAGTCGCCAAAAATCAAAAAAGTTGAACCAGTCGAGCGGAGCCAGCAAAGCATAATGCTCTAGTCTGGCGGCGTAGCGATCGACGATTTGCTGCAAGGCGTCCGCACGCTGTGCCCTCGGCAACAGCAACGGATCGGCAAACGGCTCACAGTGAATGTGTAATTTGCCTTCTTGCCGCAGAGCAAACATCAGCACCACCGGACAACGTAACACCGAAGCCAGTACAAAAGGACCTTGCGGGAAAGGTGCAGGCTGGCCCAAAAATGAACTCCACACCACCCGACGCTCCCCGCCGCGCTGGATGTTAACGGAGGTGCGGTCGCCAACGATAGCCACCCATTCGCCCGCATCCAATTTCTCTTTCAACAACATGGCAGTATCAGGCCCAACATCCGTCACGGGGATCAGGTTTATGCCTGCCTGCGGGCTAATTTCCTCAATAACTTGTTTAAAACGTTGAGCGTGTTCACTGAACACCAGCGCATTAATCTGCCGATGACCATGGTGTTGGGCCAGCGCACGGCACGCCTCAATATCACCAAGATGCGACGCCAGGATCAGTTTCCCGCCATCACTTTTTGCATTTATCGCCTCTTGTGAACCGGAAGCAAAGACAATTTCCTGACCTAAGCGTAAATCACCTCGCCAGCTGGCAACTTTGTCCAGCATCGCGCTACCGAAACGCAAAAAATGTCGGTAACTGTTAATATTTTTCGGCAAGGTCAATGACCGTTGTTCGGCGGTAGCTTTCACACGAGAAAGGTACTGCTGAGAAGCCAAGCGCTGCGTGGTCCCCGTGAGCCAAAAATAACCCACCACGGGGCGCAACATCACTTCAAACGTCCGGCGACCGAGCAGACGATAAATACCGAGCATAAAACGCATTCCGCTCAGCCCTTTGCGTTCTTTTACCCCAGCCCAGTGCTGCTGATGGCGACGCATCAGCAAAGCGGGTAATCGCGGTAACATGCCAAAAAATAGGCGGGTGTGCATCCATGAAATTCGCAGATTGTCGCGCAGCGCATCAAAGTGAGACAGACCATCTTCAGGATAAGTGACCCTTGTAGGCACAAAATGGCTGTCGGTACCTTGCCAGTAAAGCCGCACCATAATTTCGGTATCAAAATCCATTCGCTTACCGATCGGCTGCCGGGCAATTAACGCCATCACGGGCGCAAGAGGGTAGACACGAAAACCGCACATGCTGTCTTTAAGCGACAGCGACAGCGTTTCAATCCAAACCCAAACATGGGTGACGTAGCGCCCATAGAGCCTTGATTTCGGCACGGACTCATCGTAGACCGGCGCCCCAGAAATCAATTTTTCGGGAAACATCTGTGCCTGTTCCAACATCCGTGGAATATCTTCGATACAGTGCTGCCCATCCGCATCAACCTGTAATACGTGCGTGTATCCTGCCTGTAAGGCCGCCCTAAAGCCCGTCAATACCGCTATACCCTTGCCGTTATTTTGCAACTGCCTGATTAACGTAACCTCAGAATGAGCGCGCGCCAGCTGCTCCAATGTCTGTTGGGTTACCCGATCGCTGCCGTCATCGACGATGAAACAGTGCAAACCAAAAGGTATCAGGCGAGTCAGAACCGACGCCATCATTGCCCCGTGGTTATAGCAAGGGATAACCACGCAAGGAGAAAAAGGACTCACACTTAGCGACATAATTTGATGCTTCCGTGGCTCGCGATGCGCGATTCTTGATCCTGCAACAGCGCGTAACTGAACGTCATCAGACCTCGTGCCTCATTCCAATTCAGCTTGAGCAGAACCCGACTGTTGGGCAATAACGGTAACTGAAACTTAACCTTATCAATGCCAGAAAATTGCCACCCAGAGCCAGTAAGCTCAGTGGCATAGCTCATCACCCAGTCAATCTGTGCTACTCCGGGCAACAATGGCTGAACATCGAAGTGTCCGGTAAACCAGGAAAGCGCGGGATCCAGGTACAGGCTAATCTCCATCTGATGCGGCTCCGACGGATGGCGGCATAGCTCAGTGGGTTTCATTAAATAGCTCCTGTAGCGCTGGCCAAGATCGTTTACTTTGTTGATTAAGTGGAATTTCACTCACAATGCGCCAGTAGCGCGGTATGGCAACCGGCTCCAGCCAATCGCTAAGCTGCTGACGCCAGCGACGAATTTGAACGCCTCGTCCGAATTGATTGAGTAAGTGTAGTCCGGTTGAATTGAGCACCAGAACCACGCCTATACATTGCCTCGTCCCTCTCTGCACCAGCAATACAACCGCCTGATCAATACCGTCTAACGCCGCCAGTCGACGCTCAATCTCACTAAGAGAGATCCGCTTCTCTTCAATCTTGACCACCCGATCATGGCGGCCATCAAGCTGAAATGTACCATCGGGCGCAAAAATCAGGCGATCATCGAGCATGAATCCTTCAGGGCTGGCAATCAACGGCGACATTACGCACCAGTTATCTTGCAGGTCGCGCTCGAATTTCACCCCAGGAAACCGCTGCCATTGAGCATCAGTTTGCCGGGAACGCCATGCCATCACGCCAGTTTCAGTGCTGCCGTAAATTTCATCAACGTTAACCCCCAGCCAGCGGTGAACTAACTGCGCGGCCTTTTGGGTTAGCGGGCCACCGGCAGAAATTACCAGCGCCGTTGGCGGTGCAGGTAATTGAGTATCCAAACGCTGCAAAAAAGCGGGGCTGGTAATAAATACGCTGCGCTGATTGTTGTGCACAACGTTACGGGCTAATTGTTCAGGAAACGCAACCATTTCACATTCGAACGGTATGCCCAAGGCCTGACCCAACCAAATGCGGAACGTAAGTCCATATAAATGCTGGTGACTAACGGATGCCCGAATCAGGCAGCCATCAATTTGCTCGCCCCATAATTGAGCCAGCCATTCGGCCTCGCGATCCATCGCTTTCACCCGTTTGACAATACGGCGCGGTTCACCGGTCGATCCCGATGTAAATAACGTGAGATACGCGGAGTCAGAAACAGAAGGCAGCTCCGGCGTGACGTTTCCCTCGTCGCTCAGCGACCAAACTGCACAAGGCAGATCGAGTGAAATATCACTCAGCGCCGCATCAAAATGCTCTCGTTGCTCTATCAGTTGAGCATGACGATGATGCCCCAACAAAATAGGCACTTTTGCGGCGTGCAATAGCGCCAGAAGCGCGACGCAAAACTGATAGCTATCATGAAAACAGAGCGCCCATCGCCGCTCCGAACGCTTGGTCAAACGAGCATGCAACATGCCAACATCGCGGCGTAAATCCGCTAGACAGATGTTTTTATCCCCGCGGCGGGCAACCACATGGCCATTCGCGCGAACATCAGATAACCATTTAGACAGCGGCAATATACTTTTCATTTTTTGACCCGCTGACGAACCAGCCATTCCACGCCCATTAACGTTCCAATGAATAAATAACTTAGGAAACCGTTCCATAACGTCCATATTTTTATATCGTTATGCAAACAGGTTGCCAGGGAAATAGATCCGTTAATAATAAAGAATACGCACCATACCTGCGTGACTTTACGGGTATATGTCACCCCTTTGGGTGGCAAGTCTGGCTCACCTAACCGGGCGATCTGCTCCACTATTGGCATGCCATAAAGCAGTGAACTGCCAAACAGTAGCAGCAGCACAACATTCACCGCTACGGGATAAAACAGCAACAGTTGATGATCGCGTAGCAATAAACTGGCCGAACATAAGGCTACGCCAGTTAGCGATAAGGCTTTTTCCGCATACAGCTTTCCACCCATTTTTCCCTTTAATAGCCAGAAACGCAGCAGGAAAAACAAGGCCAAAACGGGAGCGAGCCAAAAAGAAGCCCCGTGCACAATACCCGCCCAGATAATGAACGGCCACGACACCATCAGCAGCGCGTTAGCAACGCGTAGCAGTGTCTGTGAGCGCGGATTGATACGTTTATTCGACACGAAATCAGCTTTCTTGCAGTAACTGCTCTACCGCATCCACAACGTTTTGTACTGTGCGAACTGATTTGAACAGCTCTGGCTTAATTCTGCGTCCCGTTTTCTTTTGTAGATGTACGATCATATCTACGGCATCAATACTGTCTAAATCCAGGTCTTCATACAAACGCGCCTGCGGTGTAATTTGTTCCGGAGAGATGTCGAAAAGCTTAACCAAAAGGCCAGAAACTTCTTGGTAGATATCTTGTTTTTCCATTGATTGTCACCTAACTATTAAGCACGTTGAGATTGAATAAAGGACGTTAACGTCGCTACAGAATAGAAATGCTGACGCATCTCTTCGCTTTCCGCAGATAGCACCACGCCATAACGGTTTTTAACGGCTAAACCCAATTCCAGCGCATCAATAGAATCTAATCCCAGCCCATCGCCAAACAGCGCGCCATCAGTCTCAATGTCATTGGGACTGATATCTTCCAGGTTTAAGGTCTCAATAATGATTTTTTTTATTTCAAGAGAGAGTTCTTGCATCATTTGCTACATCCAAAAGTATGTTGCCCTTATCAGGCGTCAAAATCAGGGCGAATTGTCAGTTTAATGGGTGAGCGTCTGGCGCTCACTCACTCTTTTCGACAACCATAAAACGTTCAATGGCGAGAGACTCAACGGTCACCACACATTTTAGCGATCCCACCGCCAGCCAAAGCGCCCACCGGTAACCGTAAATGACAAAGAGTTACCAAGCCAATGATGCAAAAATTGCAGGCTCTGAGGTAAATCAGGCTCAGATTTAGGCTGAAGGAGAGGAACAGTTTCACAACGTAGTTCGTTGCCGGGTTCGATCAGTAATGCCGTGGCAAAAGGATATTTAGGCATCGTCGGTGGCGTTAACGCATGATAGAACTCAGGAATGAGACCATCAAAATCCACCATCAGCACCCGGGAGTAACCTGCCTGATGCATCGCTAACACTTCGCATAACCCTTGTTGAAATGTGTCAATACCGGCCGAAAGTGAAGAAGAAACTAGCGGCTGTTTGGCCGCAATCGTGAGATTCCCCACCGCCGAGTTGTGCACCGACATGGCAAAATCCGTAGGCGATAAACTTTGCTCAGTCGCCAACGCTACCAAAATGCGATAGTTGCGTTCAAGCTCTCCGTGACGGCTGGTATACACGATGGCATCAACTTGCTGGCGGCGTAAAATGGCCAGTCCACACTCAACGGCTAAACGACTCCCAGAACTTAAACGACGGGCAGTCATCATGGGTAATTGGCTGCACTTCACCAACGGCTGGGTGTGATCCACTCGGGCAGGATACTGTTCGGCCCATAATAACCACTCATCACGATCCGCGAGCCCCGGTGCAATGGCTTGCCAGTCAGTTATGTTCAGTGTCAACTTCATTAGTTGGTGCTCTCTTGGCGGAGAAATGAGCAAAATTCAGCGTTCATTATTGATGACGAAATATTTGCCCATTATCTATCATATTCCCTTGTTTATCGCCATTCTGCGGCCTGCCTCAAAATGCATCAGCGCTTTTTACACATCAGCAAGGTATGCCCAACACCAAGGTTATCTATTTGTTTTTCAACTTCAAAACCCGCTTTATGTAAATAACTCAGGAAATTTACCGCGCTGTAAAATCGACTATTGCCATTTGCCATGCAGGTAAAATAGAGAGAGGAAGCATTTAGGCTAAAAGCCGCAGCCTCATAGGTCTGACAATCCCAGAACAGTTCCATAATACATACGCGCGCATTCGGTTTCATTTCTGCCGCGATTTTCTGCAAGATGGCAACGATTTGACCTTCAGAGAAGCAATCAAGGAACTGGCTCATCCACCAAACATCGGCATCATTGGGCAATTTTTCGTCAGAAAGCATATCTGCGGCATGACCGAAAATACGTTCAGATAATCCATGCCTGGCAACGTTCTCTTCGGCTATGGCGATCTGCTGAGGGAGATCGATGATCGTGACTTCAATCTGATCATCGTGCTGGCAGCAACGTAATGCCCACTTGCCCGTATTACCACCTACATCATAAATTTTGGCCGGCTGAAGACCAAACACGTGCGGCAATGCTGCATTAAATGCGCCATCTGAGTAAAAATGATCGAAGGCAAACCAGCTCTGTTTCGCCTGCTCAGGTAACTGGCTTAATGCAGGATAGATTGTCGGCCATGTACCAAATACCTGTAACCCCGCAGGTTTACCCTGCTGCAAGGACTCTTTCAAATGGAATAGCCCCTGATAACAGACGTCTTGCGTAAAATCCATGTTGACGCGCGTCATGGCATCGTGAAGCAAATAATGGCCAATTTTGCCGATGAAATAGCGCTCATCCGTTTGATAAAGAATCTGGCCACTCATCCCCATATCGAGCAGAACGCCAACGGCATAATCATCCAGATCACAACCAAGCGTTATCTCTTGGCGCGTAACGCCTTCCTTTCGGCAATTATCGAGCAACGCTAAAATCCCAGAGTCACGCAAATTTAGCGCTGCCTGAAATAACATCGGAGCAAATGCAATTCTTTGCGCCTCAGTAATTGCATCTAAAGCACTAATATTATCATTGTCGTAATTATAGTGTACAGTCACTCTTCGATATCCCTGATCGTCATTCCTAATAAAAAGTTAAGCCAGATATCAATCTGGCTTAAACCGAGCTTATTTTTATTTAAATGCTTTCGCTGCTAACTGCAACTGAATATCCTTATCCAGATTATTTACCCAACGATTGTAATTACGATGGATACTTCCACTACTTGCCATGAGATTAGTGCTGCTAACATAGTTAATCGTATAAGCCTTGGCGCTATAATTAACTCGAATATTTGCAGTATAATCACGGCTGGCCAAGCGACCATTAATGACGCCCGCGCCCGCAGGCGTCATAATCCAACCCCGCTGTTGACCCGCCTCAAAAATCGCTGACTTAACCTGATTGGCAGAGTTTTGTGTGATAATTGTAGTTTGAGGTGTCAGTATTGGCGCGGTGCGCACACAACCGGCGAGAGCTGTAACAAAAATAAAGCCGAGCAATAACTTATATGTAACTTTCATATATACCTTTTTTATTTTTTAATTTCATTGAGTTAGAAAATATAAGACACCAGAAAAATAATATAATAGCTTATATAAGTACAAGCAAACAATGAAATAGCGTGATCCAGTACACTCAGACAATAAAAACGGGCAAGGTTTTCACCCTGCCCGTTTTTTATGGCTCAACGTAACGCGAAGTTAAGCCGGTGCAGACAAATACATTTTCCGCAGGTAATGCGGCACCGCATCGTCAGCGTTCGAACCAATAATTTCAGCGTCCGGCATAGCTGCCTTCAGGCGAGGCAGCGAGCCACTCATCAGACAGCCTTTGCCCGCCATCGTCAGCATTTCTAAATCATTCAGACCGTCGCCAAAGGCGATGCAATCCTTCAGTGAATAGCCCATCAATTTAGAGACGTGCTCTAGCGCGTGGCCTTTCGACACGCCACCGGCCATCACTTCCAGACAGATTGGCAACGAGAAGCTGACATTAACGCGATCCCCCCAGCGGGCATTGATCGCATCTTCCAACGGCATTAACTCTTCATGGGTGTCAGCGGTGAAGTAGACCTTACCAATGCCGTCAGTTTCCAGTAGACCCGGTTCATACAGTTTGTGCTTGAACACGGACTCGCGGAAAAACTGATCCTGATCGTCACGATCGCGGTTCATATACCAGTCATCGTTACGGTAAACGTTGGTCAGAATATTCGGATTGCTATGCATGATACCGAACAAGTCACGGGCGATGTCTTCATCTACGTTGTGGGAGAAGATCAGCTCACCTTCGGTGTTATGCACCCGCGCACCGTTGGAGGTTATCATAAATGCGCTGATCTCCAGATTGTCGCGAATTTGCGCCACATCAATGTGATGTCGGCCAGTGGCAAAGACGAAGTGTACACCGCGTTGAGTCAGCATCTTCAGCGTCTCTTTGGCGTACGGGCTCAGGGTGTGATCGGGTGACAGCAAGGTGCCATCTAAATCGGAAGCAACAACATGATACATAGCGATAGGTTCTAACCTCTGATGGAGTTGTGCGCGGCAGTCCGCCGCGAGTTAATGCCGCGCGAAAAAGCGCATAATGGCATCGAGCGCCTGTGCCCGAAGGTCGTCCCGCTCAAACAGGATCTCATGGCGCGCGCCTTCGATGACCATTGGTTTCTCCCCTTCACAAGGGTGCCCGGCAACGGCCATCGCCTGACAAAAAGCAAGCTGTGAGCGGTTATCAACCACCCGATCCTCGCTTGCCTGTAATAATAGTAGGGGTGTAGTAATGTTTTCGGCTTGTTGCAGAATATGCATTCCCGCTTCAATACTTTCCCTAACCCAGTGGTAGGTCGGCCCACCAACCTGTAATTCTGGGTAATCCGCATAAAAACGCATGTTGCGGCGATAGCGTTCGCGGCTGTGCGTCAGGCCATTAACCAAAAATGGCAGTGGACGCCAGTAGCCGGTTCCAAGGGCGTACCCGTCGCGTCGCGTCGGGCGGTTTTCAGCCCAGTTGAGTATTCGCCGTGAGACCCAGCCGGGTATCCGTAAATAGATGCCGGTCATCGGTGCGCAAAAAGCTGCCGCGTCGAACGTCTGGGGATATTTCGCCAGGAACAACGCGCCAATTGCCCCGCCCATCGAATGGGCCAGCAGGAATTTTTTACCATAACCTCGCGGTGCAATTTCAAGCTGATAGAGGCGGTGTAAGTCCTCAACGTAATCGTCAAAATGCTGGACATGGCCGCGATGCGGATCCTCCAACATGCGGCCGGAACGTCCCTGCCCACGGTGATCGACAATGATCACATCGTAGCCACAGTGAAAGAGGTCGTAAGCCAGTTCCGGATATTTGACATAGCTTTCAATACGGCCCGGTGACACCAGAATGACACTGTCGTTTTCAGCGGCAGTGAAGCAGACATAGTGAATATCAACATCATCGACTCCGGCAAAATGCCTCTCTTCACGCTGACGCCAAAAATCCAGCAATGGCCCGGTTGCAAAGGCAGAAAACTCTTTCTCTCGCGTTAACCACTTTACAAAATTTGATGGCATTCAAGGGTTCCGAAAACCTGTTACAGGAATGTGAAGTAAGTTTTTTGTGAGCCGTAGCACAAGCATAAACAATAGCGTATTGTGCCATAAAATAGCCTTTTCAGGGAGTAGTACAATGACGTTGGACTGGTGGTTAACCTATCTGCTCACCACGTCGATTTTAAGCCTTTCACCGGGTTCCGGTGCCATCAATACTATGAGCGTGGGCATCAGCCATGGTTATCGCGGCGCGGTGGCATCGATTGCTGGCTTACAACTCGGTCTGGCTATTCACATCGTGCTGGTTGGCATTGGCCTTGGTGCGCTGGTTTCGCAATCCCTGATAGCATTCGAAGTGCTGAAATGGCTGGGTGCGGCTTACTTAATCTGGCTGGGTATCTGTCAGTGGCGGGCCGCCGGTGCGATTGATCTCAATGCGTTAGCCAGCAGTATGCCACGACGTCGCCTGTTCAAACGGGCGATTCTGGTCAACCTGACCAATCCGAAGAGCATTGTGTTTTTAGCCGCGCTGTTCCCGCAGTTTATTATTCCGCACCAGCCGCAGACCGCGCAGTATGTCGCGCTAGGCGTGACCACTGTGGTGGTCGATATTATCGTGATGATTGGTTACGCGACGCTAGCGACGCGCATTGCCGGTTGGGTCAAAGCACCAAAACAGATGCAACTGTTGAATCGGATTTTCGGCTCACTCTTTATGCTGGTCGGCCTGTTGCTGGCAAGTGCGCGGAAAGTTTGAGTCCTCAGAATGCAAAAAGGATCCGGTGTTAAGCCGGACCCTTTTTCATGCGCAGAATTTCTGATTAACGGTTCACAATCAACGCAATTCCAAAACCGGTAAACACCACGCCTGCTACGCCATCAATCCATTTGGATAAACGCTGATAGCCGCGACGCATCTTCGGCAGAGCAAAGACCACGGCCACCAAAGAGAACCAGGCCAGGGTTTCAATCACGATCAACAGAAATATGCCCGTGCGCTCACCACCGCTGACGCTGTCACCCACAAACATGGAGAACACACTGCCGAAGTAGATGACCGCTTTCGGGTTGGAAAGATTGGTCAACAGCCCGCGCATAAAGGTGCGGCCACGGGCAGGTAATGCCACGGCGACGTCGGCTTCTCCTGCACCACCGGCCTGCTTTTTAGCGCGCGCCGATTTCAGTAACTGCCAGCCCATCCAGCACAAATACAGGCCACCGCCGACAGTAATAATATGATGTAACCATGCCATTTTTTGCAGGATCAGATGCAGCCCCATCAGCGCAACGGCTGCCCACACTGCGACACCCAGCGTAATACCAATAACACCCATCATTGCTTCTTTACGCGAGCGGCTGGCCGCCGTTTGCGAGACAAAGAAGAAGTCAGGACCGGGACTCGCCAGTGCAATCATATGTACCATCGCAACCATCAGGAACAACGTCAGCATGATTAACTCTCTGTGTTATGTGTAGGGATTAGAATCTGTCAGTCGTCGCCGTTATCGATATGGTCTCGTATCACTGCCATAAACGGTCGGCCAAATTTTTCCAACTTGCGTTGGCCGACGCCGGTGATATCCAGCAGGTCGCTCGGGCTGATCGGTAAATGCTCGGCCATTTCCAGCAGCGTGGTGTCGTTAAAGACCACGTACGGCGGCACGTTGTTGTCATCGGCCAACGATTTACGCAGCTTGCGCAGTTTGGCAAACAGTTTGCGGTCGTAATTACCACCATAGGTTTTCTGACTCGCGCTGCTCTTAATCTTCAGCGTCTGAATGCGTGGAACCGCCAGCTGTAGAGGCGTTTCGCCCCGCAGTACCGGGCGGGCCGCTTCGGTCAGTTGCAGCGCCGAGTGCATGGCAATGTTCTGCATAATCATGCCAAGGTGAATCAGCTGGCGCACCACGCTAGTCCAGTGTTCATTGCTTTGCTCTTTGCCGATGCCATATACCGACAGCTTATCGTGCCCATATTCGCGGATACGCTGGTTGTTAGCACCGCGCAGCACTTCCACTACATAGCCCAGACCAAAGCGTTGCCCCACGCGTGCCACTACGGATAGCGCCTTTTGTGCATCAAGCAGACCGTCGTAGCGTTTTGGCGGGTCAAGGCAGACGTCACAGTTACCGCAGGCATTCTGTTTGCCTTCACCAAAATAGTTGAGCAGCACCAGACGGCGGCAGGTTTGCGCTTCGGCAAACGCGTTCATGGCATTCAGCTTGTGGCGTTCCACGTTCTGCTGGGCACCTGGGGGTTTCTCTTCCAGGCAGCGGCGCAGCCACGCCATATCCGCCGGGTCATACAGCAGCACCGCTTCGGCTGGCAGGCCATCACGCCCTGCACGACCAGTTTCCTGATAGTAAGACTCGACGGTACGCGGAATATCAAAGTGAACAACGAAACGCACGTTGGGCTTGTTGATGCCCATGCCAAACGCCACGGTGGCGACCACAATTTGCAAATCGTCGCGCTGGAAACCTTCCTGCACGCGAGCGCGGGTGTCGTTATCCAGACCGGCGTGGTACGCGCCGACACTCATACCACGGCTTTGCAAACGCGCGGCGGTGTCTTCGACTTTGGCACGGCTGTTACAGTAAATAATGCCGCTTTTGCCGCGCTGGTCCTGCACGAAACGAATCAACTGATCGAGGGGTTTAAACTTTTCCACCAGCGTGTAGCGGATGTTGGGGCGATCAAAACTGCTCACCTGAATTAGCGGATCGTTAAGCTCCAGCAGGCGGACGATGTCGTTGCGGGTAGCTTCGTCGGCGGTGGCAGTAAGCGCAATCACCGGCAAATGAGGATAGCGTAGCTTTAACTGGCCGAGAGCGCGATATTCTGGACGGAAGTCGTGCCCCCATTGGGAAATACAGTGGGCCTCATCAACGGCCAGCATGGCCGGATTCCACTGCTGCAACTGTTCAAGGAAGTCGCCCATCATCAGGCGTTCCGGGGCGATATAGAGCATTTTAATGCGCCCGCTGCGGCAACCCGCCATGACATCCTGTTGCTGTTCGCGGTTTTGAGTAGAATTGAGGCAACCGGCTTCGACACCCGCCGCCATCAGTTGATCAACCTGATCTTTCATCAGTGAGATCAACGGCGATACCACCAGCGTCAGGCCATCCATCACCAGAGCAGGAATTTGGTAACACAACGACTTGCCGCCACCCGTAGGCATCACTACCAGGCAGTCTCGCCCGGAGATTGCCGTATTGATGATAGTTTGCTGACCTGGTCGGAATTGCTGATAACCAAAGGTATCGCGTAATACCTGCTGTGCCAGCTCTTCTTTATTTATCACTGCCGCCGTAGACACTCAATTCCCCAACTGTTTAAACCGCCCAACGGCCTTTCAGACCGTTGGGACTGTATTAATGACGTTGCCCGAAGGCCTACGTTACATTATATCGTTGAGCATGATACCAACACCCACACGAGTCTGCTTGTAGTTATAGTCGATCAATGACTCGCCGTAGCCGCTGAACACTTTGGTGTAGAAGCGCATATGCTTAGTGATCGGGTAACTGACACCAACGTCCGCACCGCCGTAACCGGTATTCCAGTTGTATCGGCTCTCAACGCTGATAACACTTTCGCCCAGCGCATAGCCGACTTTCAGACGGTAGTAACCCATATACTTGTTAATATCCGGGTTATCGTCATCTTTGTCGCTTTCCGGAATGCGGTACCATGGTTTGAGATCCACTTGCCAGTTGCCATTTTGTGCCATAAAGCGCGCATAAACGCGGTTCCAGCTACGGGAAGTGGGATCTGACCGGCCATTGGAGTCATGGTTTAAACCATATTCTGCCTCACGCAGGGTCCAGCCCATCAACTGGTAATCTGTCGCCCAGGCAATGAAGATTTGCGGCTCATAATTAGTTTCACGAAATGGCGAAGACTCCGCGCGGTTAGAAAGCTGCCAGAAGGATTTCTGCGTGTAGGATGCACCAAGCAATGAGTTGTCACCGGCAATTCCGCGCCAGATCGGGAAACCCAGACTGAGCTGGAACTCGACTTCATCATGGCGTGCGTTATCAGCCCAATCGTATGATTTAATGGCTTTTTTATTGATACCACTGGTGTCACTATAAACCAGATAGTTGGTGTCATAAGGATATAAGGTAAACGGGTTGTCGTGCTCCTGCAGCAGGCTGGCGATCACGCTACCACGTACAATCGGCTTATCATGTACATCCTGAATGGTCGCTTCAGCCGTATAGCCCAGCGCCGGCATAGCCAGTAAAGCAACCCCAACAGCCCAATTTTTACGCATTACTTCTCCACCAAAATTGTTAAGTTGCCGACTGTGCGGCCACCATTTTATTGAATTTTTTGAGAACCCAGAAAAAGCAGGCCATTTTACACACAAATAGCACTCTCACTGAGTATTGATTAGATTTATCATTCGTACTCTGGAAATCAATAAGTCAACGGCCTAAAATCTACATTCCATTAACATTCAGGCCCGCACTTCAGGAAATCTGTCATGTCTGTCACTCCCATGAGCCACGATGCCGCGCGCCAATTAATCGGTGATATTTTCGTTTATGATATGCCGTTCAACCGCGAACTTGGCCTTGAACTTAAAAACCTTGATGCAGACCACGCTGAGCTCATCTTTACTCATCAGGCCCGCTTGGTCGGTAATGCCGCACAGAAGATCCTGCACGGTGGTGTGATCGCTGCCGTACTTGATGTCGCTGCCGGTCTGGTATGCGTCACCAGTTCGCTGATCCGTCGTGATAAGCCTGACCATCCCCTGCTGGAAGCGGAAATGCGCCAACGCCTGGCGAAAATGGGTACCATCGATCTGCGCGTTGACTATCTGCGCCCGGGGCGTGGCGAGGTATTTACGGTCAGCAGCCAGCTTATCCGTGCTGGGAATAAAGTTTCCGTCGCGCGAGTCGATCTACACAATGACAGTGGCGTACATATTGCTACCGCCAATGCCACTTATCTGGTGGGCTGAATAATGAGAAAGCAAATCCATCGGTAAGTATCGGTTACACTCGCTGTCTTAATTTTCATCGGGCCAGATCAACATGGACGCACAACGCACCCGGCAAGGCATTATTTTTGCTTTTATCGCCTATCTTATCTGGGGCATTGCCCCGATCTATTTTAAGTTGATTAAACAAGTTCCCGCGGGCGAAATTCTCACTCACAGGGTGATCTGGTCGTTCTTCTTTATGCTGGTTTTACTGTCAGTTAGCCACCGCTGGGGAGACGTGCGTCAGGTGTTAAAAGTGCCGAAGAAGGTGGCGCTGTTGTTGTTGACGGCCACGGTGATTGGCGGCAACTGGCTGTTGTATATCTGGGCTATCAACAATAATCATCTGCTGGAAGCCAGCCTTGGCTACTTCATCAACCCGCTGGTTAACGTACTGTTGGGGATGATATTTTTAGGTGAGCGTTTCCGCCTGATGCAATGGGTTGCCGTGGTGCTGGCGTTTATTGGCGTCGGTTATCAGGTGTGGGTATTTGGTTCAGTGCCGATGATTGCTCTGGGACTGTCGCTGAGTTTTGCGCTATACGGACTGTTGCGTAAACGCATCGGCGTAGAAGCCCAAACTGGCATGCTGATTGAAACCCTGTGGCTATTGCCGGTAGCGGCCATCTATTTGTTTTTCATCACCGACACCGTCACCAGTCATCTGCCAGCCAATCCATGGTCGCTGAATCTGCTGCTAATAGCGGCGGGGGTCATTACCACTATCCCACTGCTGTTTTTTACCGCCGCAACAGCACGCCTCAAACTCTCCACGCTGGGCTTTTTCCAATATCTTGCCCCAACGCTGATGTTTATTCTGGCGGTGTTCTACGGTGAGAAAGTCAACGTATCACAGCTCATTACCTTCGGGTTTATCTGGGCCGGTTTGATCTGTTTCGTCACTGACGCGCTTTACACTCAACACCGCCTAAGGCGTTGAGGATGAAGGTCTGGCTCTGCGCGAAATGAACCTCGCCATGGCCGGACCGGTCACAATGATGGTCAGCAGACGCAACGTTTGCATTGCCATGACGAACCCTAAATTGACATCACTGCCTGCCGCAATGATCGCCACCGTATCCAGCCCACCCGGACTTGTCGCCAGATAAGCCGTCAGCATATCGACATGCAACACCTGTGTGAGAATCCACGCCATCCCGCCGCAAACCAGCATAAGCCCGAGAATTGATGCCACCATTTGTGGCAGCGTCTGCAATGCAAGCCTGAAAATGGGCCGGGTGAATCTTAATCCTACGCTCCAGCCAATCAGGGTATATGCCATCGCCAAAAGCCACTCCGGCACCTGTAACGCCATGGTTCCGGTAGAGTGCAGCACCGCGCCAACCACAGCAGGTAGTAATAAGGCACCGGAAGGAATGCGCAGCCGGGGCCCAAGCCAGAAGCCTGCCAGCGCCAGCAGCAGCGTGGCGGCGAAACGCCAGTCAACCGGTGGAAACCAAATCACAGCCGCTGCCGCCGTCGCACCATCACCCAGGCTTATGCGCGCGACAAATGCAGCAGCCGTTGCCACAAACAACACCCGCAGATACTGCATGAAGGCCACCAGGCGCACATCGGCCCCGAAGTCTCCGGCCATCGCCACCATCGCACTGGCACCGCCGGGGGAAGAGCCCCACGCGCCGGTCGGCCCAGGCAGGCTACTGAATTTCACCAGCAACCAACCTGACATGCCGCTTGCAAGAAGCGTAGCGACCAGTACCAGAAGAACCATCGGCCAGTCATTGAGCAATGGAGGCAAGATCGAAGGCGATAAACTCTGGGCAATCATGCAGCCAAGAATACCTTGAGCAATTTTGAAGAAAACCGGCGCGATACGCACAGTTGCACCCAATAATCCCATCAGGACACCGACCATCATCGGCCCCAGCAGCAAAGCGGCCGGCACGTGAAATGCCTGAAAGAAGAAACCGAGGATCAGCGAAGCGATAACCAGCAACGACCACTGTCCCGAGGGAGCAATCCTTTCCATCAACATAATTTAATTCTGCATCAGCACAAGCGGAGGCACATTTTTAACATAGTTTGAACATCGCAGGGAAATCTGGCGGGATAAACAGGCACAAGGAGTCTGCTGGCATAGGTTCACAACCATGCCAGCAGGATTAACGCTTAAAGCCAATTCTTGCGTTTGAAGTACAGATAAGGTGCCAAACCGGCTAAGATCATCAGGCCAATCGCAGCCGGGTAACCAAAGGTAAGATCCAGCTCAGGCATAAACTTGAAGTTCATGCCGTAGCTAGATGCCACCAGCGTTGGCGGCAGGAAGACCACAGACACTACCGAGAATATCTTGATAATGCGGTTCTGTTCGATGTTAATGAAACCCATCGCCGCTTGCATCAGGAAGTTAACCTTCTGAAACAGCGATTCGTTATGCGGCAGCAGCGATTCGATATCGCGCAACACTTCTCGCGCCTGTTCAAGCTGGCTGCCGGGTAAACGGGCCTTGCGTACCAAAAAGTTCAGGGCGCGCTGGGTATCCATCAGACACAGACGCACTTTCCAGCCAACATCTTCGAGCTCCGCCAGCGTGGATAACGCGGCATCATATTCGTCACCCTGCTGACCTTCCATGATCACCCGGCTGAGTTTTTCCAGGTCACTGTAGATATTTTCAATTTCATCCGCCAGCTGTTCGATTTTGGTTTCGAACAGATCCAGCAGCAGTTCATAGGCATTACCGTCCACCAGCGTCTGGTTTCTGGCACGCATACGGTAGAGACGAAATGCCGGTAGTTCGCGCTCACGCAGCGTATAAAGGCGGCCTTCACGGATAGTAAATGCCACGGTGCTATTGCCCGCGTGGTCTTCCGCATCTTCAAAATAGAAAAAGGAGTGAATGTGCAGGCCATCTTCGTCTTCGAAGAAACGGGCCGACGCTTCGATATCATCCAGTTCCGGACGCGTTGCCAGGCTCTGGCCTAACTCACATTGAACACGCTCACGTTCCTGTTCATCTGGCTCAATCAGGTCGACCCATAACGACGTTTTCAGATCGTCGGTTTCGGCTTCAGATTCGTCCAGCTCCAGGCGGGATAAGCGGCTGTTCTCTAATTTAAAAGCACTCAGCATGTGCCCGTTCTCCCAAAGGTGACAGGTATGGACAACGCGTTGAAGCACAGGAAAACACAGGGTGAAAAAGTGTCACCGGCATGTTTCAGACCAAATTCAGATCCGACTCACAGCGACAGAACGGGGGTCGCTGACAACCACTAAGGCCATCAGGAACGAGGATAGCCTTAGAAGTGGTACCTGAAGAACAGGTTATCGAGCCAGTATCTACTGGGTGTGTCCAAGGCGAAGGTCCTCATTGATATTAGTGCGCGCATGTTACGCCGAGAAGAAAAACAGTGTCAACTACCAACAAAAGTAATCCCGTAACATTTACGCATAATATTCAGGCTATCGCGATAACCAACACAGACTTATATGCCGCCGATTTTTTGGCTACACTCGACGGCATTGATTCTGCCCTTTTTCGGCGCGTGCCGCACAGGAACTCCGATGATTAAACAGATTAACCAAGACATGATGTGCGAACTGATAACCCAGGCCGCCAATTCACCCCGCCTGCGTCAGAACCTGAATATGCATCCGACTCCGGAAGATGACGTGCAGCGTCTGGCGATTGCCATGGAACCCGGCACTTACGTGCGCGTGCATCGCCATCCGCACACCTGGGAGATGCTCACCGCGCTACGCGGACGCTTTCTGGTGCTGATTTATGATGCCGCAGGCAAAGTCACCGACCGCCTGTGGCTGGGCGCAGAAACCCGCCTGCTGGAGATCCCCGCCAACAGCTGGCACAGCGTGTTATCGCTCGACGAAGGTGGCGTGATTTTTGAAGTGAAATGCGGCGCCTACCAACCCGTAACCGAACAGGATTATCTGCCAGGTACCCCGCCGGAAGGCGGAGAAGGCGTGAAGGAAACGCTGGAATGGTATGCGAAAGCGGAAGTCGGTGAGGTTTTCGCCCTTTAATACACCGTGGTGCAAGCGTCAGCGGCTTAGGGCTTCTGAGTGCGGACAGCGCGGAGCAACCGGAGCGTACTAAAGTACGTGAGGATTATTCACTACGTTCACCCATACGGGCCGCCTTCAAAGGCGTTCAAAAGTGCTCACACTTTTGTGCGAGCACTGCCCAAGCTCAAAAGCACCAGTAAGCTAGCTTGCGGCTTCGAGTCTGGCGTAGGCCGCGACCAGCCACTTGATCCCCTCGCCGGGGAAAGCCACTTGCAGACGGCTATGTTCGCCACTGCCTTCCATATTCACGATGGTGCCTTCACCAAATTTCGGATGGACCACGCGCTGGCCGAGGGTGAATCCGGTGTCGCTGGTATTGATCGGCGTGCCCATGCGTTTATGACTGACCGGCCGTGACACACTGGCGCGCAGGCGAACTTCTTCGACACAGTTCTCCGGTAATTCACCGACAAAGCGTGAAGGCTTGTGGTAAACCTCTTTGCCGTACAGGCGGCGGGTTTCAGCGTAGGTCAGGGTCAGTTTTTGCATCGCACGCGTCACGCCAACGTAGGCCAGACGGCGCTCTTCTTCCAGACGGCCGCCTTCGTCGAGTGACATCTGGCTCGGGAACATCCCCTCTTCCATACCGACAATGAACACCTGCGGGAACTCCAGCCCTTTAGCCGAGTGCAGCGTCATCAGCTGAGCCGCATCCTGATTGGCATCCGCCTGCCCTTCACCCGCTTCCAGCGCGGCGTGGGACAGGAAGGCCTGGAGTGGCATCAGATCCTGATCTTCGTCCTGATAGCTGAACTGCCGTGTCGCCGTCACCAGTTCCTCAAGGTTTTCGATACGCGCCTGACCTTTCTCGCCTTTTTCCTGCTCATACATCATAAACAGGCCGGAGTCTTTAATGACCCGGTCAGTCTGAACGTGCAGCGACATATCAGCAGTTTCATGCGCCAGCGCATCCACCAGCTCGCAAAATCGTTGCAATGACGATGCCGCCCGGCCCGCCAGCACTTTATCCTGCAACAGCGCACGCGTAGCCTGCCACATGGTCATTTGCCGGTCACGTGCCGTCTGACGCACCACGTCGAGTGTACGATCGCCAATGCCGCGCGTCGGCGTATTCACCACGCGCTCGAAAGCAGCATCGTCATTGCGGTTGGCCATCAGGCGCAGGTAAGCCAGCGCATCTCTAATTTCCTGGCGTTCAAAGAAGCGCTGCCCACCGTAAATACGGTACGGCATGGCCATCTGTAATAACGCTTCTTCCAGCACACGCGACTGGGCGTTGCTACGGTATAAAATCGCACAATCTTTCAGTGCGCCACCGTTGTCCTGCCAGGCTTTGATGCGATTGACTACAAAGCGTGACTCATCGAGTTCATTGAACGCGCAGTAGAGCGAAATCGGTTCGCCTTCAACCCCTTCGGTCCACAGATTTTTCCCCATACGGCCACTGTTATTCGCGATCAGCGCGTTGGCGGCGGTCAGAATGGTGCTGGTGGAGCGGTAGTTCTGCTCCAGGCGAATGGTGTGCGCATTGGGGAAGTCTTTCAGGAATCGCTGAATGTTTTCGACCTGGGCGCCGCGCCAGCCGTAGATCGACTGGTCATCGTCACCGACAATCATCACATTATTGTTGTTGCCCGCCAGCAGACGGATCCACGCGTACTGAATACTGTTGGTATCCTGAAACTCGTCCACCATCAGGTTGGTAAAGCGGTCGCGGTAATGCTGCAGAATATGCGGTTTGTTCAGCCACAACTCATGGGCGCGCAGCAGCAGTTCAGCAAAATCCACCAGCCCGGCACGGTCGCAGGCCTCCTGATAGGCCTGATAGATGCGCAACCACGTGGCTTCCACTGGGTTGTTATAGGTTTCAACGTGTTGCGGACGAAGACCTTCGTCTTTTTTTCCATTGACGTACCACATCGCCTGACGCGGTGGCCACTGTTTGTCGTCGATATTCAGCGCCTTGACAATACGCTTGAGTAGACGCAGTTGGTCATCACTGTCGAGGATCTGAAAGTCCTGCGGCAGTTTAGCGTCAAGGTGATGGGCGCGCAGCAGGCGATGCGCAAGACCGTGGAAAGTACCAATCCACATGCCGCCCTGGCTGGTCCCTATCAGATGGTCAATACGGTGGCGCATTTCCGCCGCCGCTTTGTTGGTAAAGGTCACCGCCATGATGGAATACGGCGAGCAGTTTTCTACCGACAGAAGCCAGGCAATACGATGAACCAGGACGCGGGTTTTGCCACTGCCTGCTCCTGCCAGCACCAACAGATTGCTGCGTGGCGCGGCCACGGCTTCACGTTGTTTTTCATTCAGGCTGTCGAGCAGGTCAGAAACGTCCATAGGCACCGTTGGTCTGGAAGAGAAAAACGCCCAACGGACGCTTTTCTACTGTGAATTTATACAGAGAATGACGGGGATTATAGCAATGCTGTCAGCGATGCCAACTGCGAAATCTCAATATGCGGTAACAGGCGAGCATCTTTGAGATGCATCAGGTTGCCTTCACGCAGGTTTATCCAGCATGACTGCATACCGCACGCAACAGAACCGGCCACGTCGGTGGTGAGGTCATCCCCCACGTGCAGGATATGTTCGAGCGGTAAATCCAGTTTCAGCGCCGCCTTTTTATACATGTCAGCATACGGCTTGGCACGACCATGTTGGCCTGCTCTCAGGGTGAACTGGAAGTACTGAGATAAATCGCAGGCATGGGGATCCGCATTACCATTGGTGATGGCCACCAGCGGCCAGCGTTCAGCCAGCGCGGCCAACGCATCATGGTTTTCCTGTGGAACATAAATCTTGCTGCGCCAGTAGGCGAAGGTTTCCATCGCAGCTTTCGTGCCATACTTCGCATCGTCATCACTCAGACCCGCGCGGGTCATCGCCAGTTGCACCGCCTGACGACGCCACTCGGTGACATCGTGGTAAATCTCGGTATCCTGCGTGAGTAATTCTGCGCGCACAAGACGGATGACGTCTCCCGACAGGTCGGCCAGTGCCGGATGAAACCCCTGAATAAACTTCAGTGTTTCAGTATCAGTACGACGGATAACATCATGGTTGTCGTACAGCGTGTCGTCTAAATCGAAGGTGATCGCTTCAATACGTTTCAGCGGTCGATAGAACTTCATCAGGATTTTCCTCGTTTGGCTCGTGGATGCGCGGCATCGTACACCGACGCCAAATGCTGAAAGTCTAAGCTGGTGTAAATTTGCGTGGTCGACAAGCTGGAGTGGCCTAACAGTTCTTGAACGCCACGGAGGTCACCACTCGACTCAAGCACGTGAGTGGCAAAGGAGTGCCGCAGTTTATGCGGATGAATATGGCTGTTAACCCCTTGCTTGACGCCCCATTCGGCAAAGCGTTTCTGCACATTACGCGCGGAAATCCGCTTCCCTTGATTGGATAAAAACATCGCATCATCCTGAGGGGCATAATCCAGACGAAGGGCCAACCATTTTTCCAGCCAGACCACGGCAGTCCGGCCAATGGGCAATCGTCGCTCCTTGCTGCCTTTCCCCACCACCCAAACCTCACCCGCGAGCATATCGACATGTTTGATATCAATGCCGACCAGCTCTGACAGGCGCAAACCCGCTCCGTACATCACTTCCAACATCGCACGATCGCGTATTGCAAGGGGGTCGCTGGGGTCGATATCAAGGAGTTTGTCGACTTCGTCAACATCAAGATTCTTGGGCAGATGCTTATTCATTCGCGGCGTGGAGATACCCTTGGCGGGATTCACGTCGAGCATTCCCTGGCTCACTTGCCAGTCAAGGAAACTGCGCAATGCCGACATGCGTAAAGCAAGACTGGTTTCCCCTTGTCCGGCGCGTTTACTTTTTGACAGTAACATCCGCACCTTTGGGGCATCCAGTTGACGCCAATGAGTAATACCGATTTCACCGGCCATGCCGATAATGACGTCGAGCTGACGTTGGTAGCTACTGGAGGTTAGCGGGCTAAGCTGGCGCTCAACGCGCAGGTAACGTAAAAATGCCTCGACCGCTGGATTCAGTGGCGAGTCAGCGCGACTCATGCCCGTTCGATCCAACGTTCCAATAAACCGGGCAGCATCTTCGCCAGTTGGTTGAGCATCACGGTGCCCATCCCCGGCTGATAGTGTTGCACGTCGCGACTGCTGAAAATCAGCATGCCCAGCTCGCCGTTTTCGCCCATCAATGAAAGCGCGACGGAGCCAACGGCTTTGGCCTGCGGTAATACCAACAACAATTCGGGGCCGTTTAGGCTGCCGAGAAAATGATGGGTGTCGCCAAGACGCTGAATGCGTAGCGACTCAAATGCACTGCGGTTGAGTGCCAGATGAGTAAAGTCCGACGGCGCACCAATGCGCCAGCTTTCGCTGAACAGACGGACGCTGGCACCCGCCAGCCCAAGACCGCGCGCCCAGCGTTGCAGGCGGTTAAGCATATCCTGCAAGCTACTGGCTGCGGCCAGCGTGGCCTGCAACTCGATCAAACGTCCGAACAGAGCTTCATTAACGGAAGCCTGCTCCATCAGCAAGGTGATCTCTTCTTCTAACTGACCAATCTGATTACGCTGGCGGCCTAATTGCCACTCCACCAGCGAAATGCTGCCTTTCACCGGGTGCGGTACGTGCATTTGTTCAACGCTGCGCGCATTACGAATGAAGAAATCTGGGTTTTGCAGCAGATATTGCAGCACGCTATCGTCGTCAAGCGCGATGGCAACAGCTGCGTCCAACTGGTCGTCAAGATTGTTCATAGATGAATAAATCCGTCATATACGTGGGTGGCAGGGCCGGTCATATAAAGCGGATGACCGGGTCCTTTCCAGAGGATCTCGAGGTTGCCTCCCGGCAATTCCACCAGAACATCTTCAGCAAGTAAACCCTGCAGGATCCCGACTGCGACAGCTGCACAGGCACCGCTTCCACACGCCTGGGTTTCACCAGCACCTCGTTCGTAAACGCGCAGTTTCACCGTTTCACGGTCAACTACCTGCATGAAGCCGACGTTGACGCGTTCAGGAAAACGCTCGTGACTTTCCAGCATCGGGCCCAGTAATTCAACGCTGGCGGTGGCGACATCCTCGACCTGCAACACACAGTGAGGGTTACCCATCGAGACTACACCACAAAAGATAGTGTGCTCTTCGGCGCGCAGGATGTAGGTCTTTTCTGCTTTTACAGCGCGGAAAGGCACTAACTGTGGGTCAAACACCGGTTCGCCCATATTCACCTGCACCATTTCGTCTTCGGTGACGGTTAATATCATGCGACCGGTTTGCGTACTGACGCGAATGTCACGTTTACTGGTTAAGCCTTTAATACGCACAAAACGGGCAAAGCAGCGAGCGCCATTACCACATTGTGCTACTTCACTGCCGTCAGCGTTGAAAATGCGGTAGTGAAAGTCGAGTTCAGGATCGTAAGGGGGTTCTACAACCAGCAACTGGTCAAAGCCTACACCACGGTTACGGTCAGACAAACGGCGGATCAACTCGGGAGAGAAATAAACATTTTGGGTGACAGCATCGACGACCATAAAGTCGTTGCCCAGGCCGTGCATTTTGGAGAACTGCATATTTTGCTCCGCTTACCACTGGTCAGATCCAGTCGCGATGATCCTTTACATTATTGTCTATTTCCGCAGAAAACCTGCAGAAAGCGCAATCTGGTCACGCAATTAAGTTCTAGAATGGCTGCCCAGTTTCTCCGGTGACACGCCATTTTGCTGAGACGAACCATCACCTGCGACGCCCGGCACCTGACCATTTTTTTGTGTTGATGATTTGTCAGCCGGTGGGAAATAGAGTGGTCCTTTCAATCCACAGCCAGAAAGAGTAAAGAGTACCGTTGCGGCCAAAGACCAGAGTAAAACGTTTTTCATTTTATGAATGCCTGTAATTCATGCCACCAAGCTCTCTATAATCGCAGGTGGATCATGAAAAGCAATAGGAATCGATAATCTCAGACCGCGCAGTTCAGAGATTCAAAGGGGAAAAATCCCGGTTTAATGCAGTTGAAAACGCTTTGGCTCTTCTGCTGTGCTTTCAGGCACGGTGGCACAAAGATGCGCCAGCGGATTATTGCGAAAAGGGATCACTTGGGTACGACCATCGAGTGACACAATCTGGTAAAACTGCGGCAGGTTGAAATTGATAAAGCTAGAGCCATAGGTAAAACGGTCATGCGATGATGAGTAGAAACGGCTGACGTCGCGCACCAGATCTTCTTTACTGCCTTCGCAGTGGTGATAAACCTCGACGCGATTGGCTTCATCAAGAATGTAGATGTTGAAACCGACATCATCACTGCTCCCTTCGAAGAAGAACTGAATAATCCCTTCGCTAGCGTAGCCGTCAATTACCGCCGGTAAATGCGCCTGACCCGTTTGCACCTTGACCGATAAACCATGCAACTTGTTGTTGGAAATAGCACCGTAGAACTCGATAGCATTTTCCAGTTTTTGCACCGAAACACTCAGCCGCTCAAAGAATAATCCCCAGGTTTGCCCGGCGACGCGCACCGCTTTAAAGCGGCCCGGTTCAAGACGTTTGCTCGACAAACGCAGTTCGATGCACTCAGAGACCAACTGTTGAATACGTGTACGGATAAGGCCGCGTAAGTGTTGGCTATAGCAGAACACTTCCACCGACTCCGGCGGCGCGGCGTCCTGGTGCATTTTGCCCAGAATAGTTTTCAGCGCTTCCAGCACCGCCTGCTCGCCGCTGAAATGCAGCGTTCGCACTTCATTCCAAGAGTTGCGGTACAGCAAATCAATACTGCCAACCAGGCATTGCTGTTGCTGACCAAAGCTGAACACGTCCAGTTTGCGGAAATCGAAATGTACCACCTGATTACGGAAGGCAGCAGTCGGATCGTGTTCAAGGTTAACAATGATCGCCAGATGACGGATTTCACACGGGCTGTACAACGCTTTGGGCGTAGGTGCAGCCAGTCGAAGCGAGAAATGATGTGAAACGTCCGCCACCAACTCGCGCAGTTTGGCGATATCACACAGACTGCCGCTTTTAATATGCAACCGCGTGGTGGAGGTGAGTAAGCCGTTGAAATAGGCCCAGGCCACCAGCTTGTTCAGGTAGCGGTTATATTCCAGCGGCTGATGACTGACGATGGACTCCATAGACGGCGACTGGTTATACAGATACCAGCCGGTGCGGTTGGCGCGGCCAATAGGCACGTGGATAAAGGTTAAATCGCTCTCTGACAGGTCAGGAGAAATCTGTGGGTTCACCAGCGTGACTTTGCCCGGCAGCGCTTCAAATGCGGCGTACAACTTACGGGTCAGCACGCCGATATCCTGCGGGCTGGCGCTGACGCTTAAATTGTTGCGACGGGCGAAACGGATCAAATTGCGGTAACTCTGCATCATGGCATCAAGCAGTTCGTTATGCGCTTCGCGCACCCGCTCGATTTTCCAGTTAGCGCGGTTATCAAGAATCGCCAGACGATCATCACTCCAGCCCCATTCGCTGACCAGTTGGCTGAGGATTTCACGACGCCAACCCACTGAAGCACTGGTGCGGGAGAGCTTTTCGCACACTTTCAGATAGAAGCAGCGGCGGACAAGATCGAGGCGCGTGGTGTCTTCAACTTGGGTTAGATAACGGGTCACGCGTTCGAGCATCATGCAGTAAGAATCGAGGCCAAAGCAGACAATTTCGCCCTGATGCAAACGTTTTTTGATGTCCATCGCTAACAGTGACGTATTCGGGTATTCCCAGGAATAGGCTTCCAATAGCAAGGTTTTGAGTACCGCTTTGTAAGGCGAATCAATACTTTTATACAGTTGCCACAAGCTGGCACCGAAATACTCTTCAGCCGACAGCGTGTCGAGTCCGCCTAGGTCCAACCACTCATTGGGCGTCAGTGCCCCCTGGGCGTAAAGCGACAGCACGTATTCGTCGTAATGTCCTTCTTCTTCACCCGGCACCATATTCCACAGAATACGTTTCCCAGCCAGACGTACGGCGGTCCGGTAAAATTCATCAAGTAAAAGAATGTGCTGCGTCGATCCGCAGTCTTCACCACCAAGGCTGCCACTTTCATTATGGCGGAAGCGATTTTCATCAATCAGGAAGAAGCTCACTTCCACGCCAAGCGACGCGGCCCATTTCTCCAACAGGCTGCATTTCTGCTGTAAGCGATTGCGCTCTTCGTTGTCGAGCCACGACTGATGACACACCCAGATATCAAGATCCGAAGTGTTACTCTGACCAATAGAGGAGGTACTGCCCATCGAGTAGACGCCGGTGATTGGCAGTTCGCCTTTCGCCATAACATCTACAGAGCTGCCCCATTTATCTTCGAGGTCAGCGAGGTAGGTAGTTTGAATATCATCAGGCGTAAAGATGCAGACGCCGTGTGGGACCTTACCGTCAAGGTATCCGGGCATCAGGGGGTGATGGTAATGTAGTAAAACTGGCAGAAGACTGTAGACCTGTTGGAAAGCCGGTCCCATGGCCGCTAAGGCGCGATCCACGCGTAACTGGTTTATCGCATCCAATCTCTGCTTCAGTGTCTCGATGTAGAGGTACAAGACTGTTCGCCTGATTTTACAGTGTTTAGAAAAAACCCCGTTCCAAAACCGTCATTTATCGTATAAAAGAAATTAGTTGACGGGTAAATGCTGGAAACGTGATCAATTTAACACCTTGCTGATTGACCGTAAAGGAAGTAACGCACCACAATTATCCTTCCGCAACTTTACATTTTACTTCCCGATCACGCACTGAGCACGGATGTAGCACATTCCTTTTGCGCCCATTTCCCGCCTTTGACTATGGCTTCTTACGCTGACAGCTTTCCTATGTCGGTGGTAGGATGGTCAGTGAATCAGTAAAATGGTAATAAGCATGTTAGACAAAATCATTCGAATTGCTACCCGGCAGAGCCCTCTGGCTTTGTGGCAGGCACAATATGTTCAAACCCAATTAATGGCGTTTCACCCCGGTTTACAGGTTAAACTGGTGCCAATGGTCACACGTGGTGACATCATTTTGGATACCCCTCTGGCAAAAGTCGGTGGCAAAGGTCTGTTCGTTAAAGAACTCGAACTGGCGATGCAGGATGGTCGCGCGGATATCGCCGTGCACTCAATGAAAGATGTACCGGTAGAATTCCCTGAAGGGTTGGGTCTGGTGACAATTTGTGAACGCGACGATCCGCGTGATGCTTTCGTTTCTAACCATTTCGCCAATCTCGCCGCCTTGCCTGCTGGCAGTATCGTAGGCACCTCAAGCTTGCGTCGCCAGTGCCAGTTGCGTGAACAGCGCCCCGACCTGGTGATCCGCGATTTACGCGGCAACGTCGGGACCCGCCTAGGCAAACTGGACAACGGTGATTACGATGCCATTATTTTGGCAGTTGCCGGTCTGAAGCGTCTGGGCCTGCAAGATCGAATCCGCGTTGCGCTGTCGCCGGAAGAGTGTCTCCCCGCCGTTGGCCAGGGTGCAGTCGGCATTGAATGCCGCCTTGACGATCACCGCACCCGCGAATTACTGGCGCCTTTAGCTCACCGTGAAACTACCCTGCGCGTATTAGCGGAGCGGGCGATGAATATGCGACTTGAAGGGGGTTGCCAGGTGCCGATTGGCAGCTATGCTGAGGTGGATGGCGATCAAATCTGGTTACGCGCCCTGGTTGGCGCACCGGATGGCAGCCAGATGGTGCGCGGCGAGCGTCGTGGCAATACCACCGATGCAGAACGTCTGGGCGTTGATTTGGCCGAAGAGTTACTGGCTAACGGCGCACGTGAGATCTTGTACAAGGTTTATCAGGGAAATCTTCCACGATGACCATATTGGTAACCCGCCCTTCTCCTTTCGGAGAACAGCTTGTCAGCCGCTTGCGCACGCTTGGTCGGGTTGCCTATCACTCCCCACTGATTGATTTTGCACCCGGCAACGGGCTCGCAGCATTGCCGAACCTGCTATCCTCATTAAGTCAGCAGGATCTGGTGTTCATTCTTTCTCAGCACGCAGTGAAATACGCTGATCGGGCGTTGCAGCAATCACGCCAGAGCTGGCCTGAAAACCTGGATTACTACGCGATTGGCCGCACGACGGGCCTGTTGTTTCATCGTATGAGTCACCTTCCTGTGGTCTACCCACATGATGGTGAAACCAGCGAAACCTTGCTACAACTGCCTGATTTACAAAATCTCACAGGCAAAAAAGCGCTGATCCTGCGCGGCAATGGCGGCAGGGAACTGCTGGCCGAAACGCTTCGCCAACGTGGGGTTGAGGTCATCTATTGCGAATGTTACCAACGCAGCCCGATTTTCTATGACGGCAGTGAACAAAGCTCAAGTTGGCAGCGCGCAGGCATTTCGACCCTGGTCGTCACCAGCGGCGAGATGCTACAACTGCTTTATACGTTAGTTCCTGAGTACTATCGTGATACCTGGTTACTGGGTTGTAACCTTGTAGTAGTCAGTGAACGCTTAGCCACCCTCGCCCGCCAATTAGGCTGGAGCAAGATCCGGGTTGCTGAGAACGCAGATAATGATGCGCTGATCCGCGCATTAAAATAACCTGACTAAGGGAAGTGCCAAAATGACGGAACAAAAAAAACCTTCCGCACAAGATGATGTGATCATCCCTGCGGTTGAGAGCCCCCAGCAGCCAGACGTTGACTCACGTGACAAACAGCAACAAGACCCGTTGGACACCTTACGTAAAAAACAGCGTACTGCTCCGGTTCTCGGGGCGATTGCAATTGTGCTGGTGATTGCGCTGGGCGTTGGCCTTTATTATCACGGGCACCAGCAGGCGCTGGGGCAAACGGCCGCTGTCGACGAACTACAAGACCAGCTTGTTGCCCTGCAAAAAAGTCAGCAGCAGGACAAACAGCAAATTAACGCCCTGCTCGGTGAGCAAGACAAATCACAGCAGGCCAGCGAGCGCCAGCAGGCTTCGTTTAGCCGTCAGTTGAATGAATTGCAGGACAAGGTTGCCAGCATTTCTGGCAGCGATGCCAAAACCTGGATGCTGGCTCAGGCCGATTTCCTGGTAAAACTGGCGGGACGTAAACTGTGGAGCGATCAGGATGTCACCACCGCCGCCGCGCTGCTGAAAAGCGCCGACGCCAGCCTGGCTGACATGAATGACCCGAGCCTGATTGATGTGCGCCGTGCGATCAATGAGGACGTCGCCAGCCTCTCCGCCGTGACGCAGGTCGATTTCGACGGCATTATCCTGAAAGTAAATCAGCTGTCTAATCAAGTCGATAACCTGCGTCTGGCCGACAATGATAGCGATGAAGCTCCCATGGACGACGATGGCACCAGCGTGTCAGGATCGCTCGCAGAATGGCGGCAAAACCTGACTAAGAGCTGGCATAACTTTATGTCAGAGTTCATCACTGTACGTCGCCGCGATAGCAGCGTCGAACCTTTGCTGGCACCCAATCAGGACGTTTATCTGCGTGAAAACATTCGTTCTCGCCTGCTGATCGCCGCGCAGGCAGTGCCTCGTCATCAGGATGAAATCTACAAACAATCTCTCGAGTCGGTATCGACCTGGGTTCGCGCCTATTTCGATACCAGCGACCCGTCGACCAAAGCCTTCCTGGAAGAGGTCGATAATCTCAGCCAGCAGTCTATTTCGATGGACGTCCCCGATCAGCTGAAAAGCCAGCCGATGCTGGAGAAATTGATGCAATCTCGGGTGCGTAATCTGCTTCAACAGCCCGCTGCCGCTGCTCAGGGGGAATAACGCATGCTAAAGATTTTCGTGTTATTCATTCTCATCATTGCCGGGATTGTCGTCGGGCCGATGATAGCCGGACATCAGGGCTATGTACTGATCCAGACGGACAATTACAACGTCGAAACCAGCGTCACTGGTTTAGTGATTATGTTTGTGGTGCTGATGCTGGTCCTGTTCTTCATCGAGTGGCTGTTACGCCGTGTCTTGCGCACTGGTGCGCGCACGCGTGGGTGGTTTGCGGGTCGTAAAAGCTCCAAAGCACGAAAACAGACCCATGCAGCAATGCTGAAACTGGCTGAAGGCGACCATCGCCAGATGGAAAAATTGTTGGCGCGTAATGCTGACCACGCCGAGCAACCGGTGGTGAACTACCTGATGGCGGCTGAAGCAGCACAGCAACGTGGCGATAATATGCGCACCAACCAGTATCTGGAACGCGCGGCTGAAGTGGCCGATACTGATCAGATGCCTGTGGATATCACGCGTGTGCGTATCCAGTTGGCGCAGGGAGAAGTTCATGCCGCGCGCCATGGCGTTGACCGACTGATTGGTCAGTCGCCGCGTCATCCGGAGATCCTGCGTCTGGCCGAACAGGCCTATTTACGCACCGGTGCGTACGGCTCATTACTGGAGATCCTGCCCTCAATGTCCAAAGCCGGTATTCATGACGACGAAGAGCTTCGTGCGCTGCAAGAACAAGCGTACATCGGCATGATGAATCAGATGATGGCGGAGGAAGGCAGTGAAGGCCTGAAACGTTGGTGGAAAGACCAGAACCGTAAAACCCGCCATGAAGTGGCCCTGCAGGTCGCGATGGCTGCGCATCTGATTGAATGTAATGATCAGGATCTGGCACAGGAAGTGATTCTTGACGGACTAAAGCGCCAGTACGATGAACGCCTGATCGCCATGATGCCGAAGCTACGTTCGGGCAATCCTGAACAGCTCGAGAAAACCGTACGTCAGATCATCAAACAAAATGGCGCTACGCCGCTGCTGAACAGCACGCTGGGGCAGTTGCTGATGAAGCATGGCGAATGGTTGCAGGCCTCGGAGGCTTTCCATGAAGCGCTTAAGCAGCGCCCTGACGCTTATGATTATGCATGGCTGGCGGATGCGCTCGATAAGCTACGCAAGCCCGCAGAAGCCGCCGATATGCGTCATAAAGGGTTGATGCTGACCCTGAATAATTCACAAGAACAGTAAGTTTATGCTCACCGGCTAAAGGCCTCCTTCGGGAGCCTTTAGCTTTGGCTCTACACAGGGGCCGGTGAATACTTTCAACAAGTTAACCCACACTACAGGTTTGCATTACCCTTTAACGGATTAAAGGTTATGGCATCTTGCAGGATGGTTATCAGGCAGTGCAACGATCATTCCACGAATCACGATAGATAACGTTACCATCCGTGTACTTCCATGTGATCGCCTCATAACGTAATTCAAGCGTCTCCAGGTGAGTACTGCTCATGCCTGTAGGCGAAAGATAAGGCGAAATTGCCGTGAGTTTGACGTTTTCCAGGATGATATTGAAATACTCAACTTCGATGCCAGCATCCAAAATGCGGTACATTTTGATCGTTGCTTTTTTTAGAGGACGACCTTCGCATACTGCGCGATATAGAAGCGGTGTGGTTTGATCGAATTCTTTCACGATCACTATCGGGCTGTGAACTCGCGTCCCAGTGAGCTTGCCCCACTGTGGATCAACGGGAATACTGACGCCGTGGGAAAATGATTTTAATTCGATGGAGCCTAAACGCATCGGCATTAAACAAGCGCCAACAATTGGCGAACCATTTTCATCTTCAAACCATACGTGCGCGGGAGTAGACATATAATTTCCTTATCAAATGTTTAAGTAGTGGTGATTGCCGGCAAATTACCATTTCACGTAACGAGAAAATATAAACACAATAAATATGGCGAATACACCGACAGGCCAAATTGGGCCATCAAGGAAAAAATGGAAGAGGCCGATTGCAAACAGAAGTATTAGCAATCCTGGGGCGTATATCGAACATAAGAATTTAAATTGCCAGAGTAAGAATCTTTTAAGAAACCTCATGGTTCCCTAATCATCCTTTTAATGATCTCCGCGATGCCTGAGTCTGATGCTTCTTGTGCTTTGAACGCACCGGCCCGTTTAAACGTCGGTTCTATCAGAAAATACATCATTTCCAGTCCTTGAGCATACAGTGCAGCATAATAGGCGGGATAAGCAATTCGCAAGTGTTGGGCGCTATCAGCCGCTTTTTGAACAACAGCATACATAGTCACTACCCCCGCCACTGTGCCAGCAGTGCGGCCTGTCAGGGCGCTTATTTCAAGGCTGAGATTCATGCCGAGACTAACAGCGGTGGCGACTGCTAAAGAGTGCGCGGGAGTCGACATAAAATTTCCTTATTAAATGTTTAAGTAGTGGTGATTGCCGGCAAATTACCATTTCACGTAACGATAAAAAACAATTATCACGAATATGAAGAATGCGGGGATAAGCCAGATTGGACTATCTGGGAATAAAAAACCCTGCACTAATGCGGATATGATGGTTAGTACCGTAGGGCCATAATACGAAACCAATGACCTGAATATCCGCCTAAAAAATCTTTTTATAAGATTCGTCATGTTATCTAATCATCTTGGTGATGATGTCCGCAATACCGCCATCTGATGTTGATTGCTTAAACGCACCTGCTCGTTCAAACAATGATTCTACTAGGAAAAACATCATTTCCAGCTCTTGAGCATACAGCGCGGCGTAATAGGCCGGATAGGTATAATAAAGACGGTGGGCGCTATCGGCTGCCTTCTGGACAATGCCATATGTGCCAACTCCAGCTAAAAAACCCGCAGTCCTGCCCCCAATTAAGGCGCTCATATTAAGGCTTAGATTCATACCAACAGCAACGACAGAGGCGACCGCTAAAGCGAATCCCGCTGTGGTGAGATAACTGGCGGCAATGTGAATATTCACCGCCATTAGCATTTTTTTGATACGTTCTAATTGTGCTGATGTTTTGTATTTAAATATTTCTTCGAAATAGATTTTAAGCATGTCAAAGACAACGCCGCCATGTCGAAGAAGATGGATAACTGCATTTCGGAATCGAATATCTTCAGTCTTTTGCTGCTGGCAGACGTCCTGATAGTCGTCAGTAAAACACGATGTGTAATAGGTCAAGCGTTGAGCGCCCGCACCCAATGTTTTAAGTTGATCGGCTACCTGTCTTCTGACAGCAGTTAAAGCATGATCGAGTTTGAGTGCGAGAATTCTATTGGCTTGTAAATAACTGATGACTTGATCGTTATAGTACATACCCGCTCCTTGGCAATACCCCTTAAGTCCGTGTGGAAAGTGTAAGCGTTCAATCGTAGTGAGTAAATGCGCATTTATGCTGCGTGCTTTCGCTTTTTTTTAAATAAAGTATTCATTACCGCACCACAGTTGTATTGGCGCGCTTCTCAATGTGATCTCCTCTCTGATTTATCCTGACATCGATATTGGGAAGGGATCCGAGTGCGCAAGGGAAGCCGTAAGCCAATGCATCTGGCACTTGAAGGATGACGGATATTTGCAAAAAAAAACACTTGCCGGTCAGCAAGTGTTAAAAACAATCAGGTCATGGACAACAGGGGGAGTGCCTCACTCAACGTTTTGCCTGCTGGTTGATAAAGGCCTGATGAGAGGCGCTTATCGGTCAGATAGACAATAGGCACTATAAATTGGCTCTGCATCATTCCCAGGTTTATGAAGCCGTCAGGCAAACATAAGAGGTGGAATGAGCATCTACATATTAGATATAGCAGGACTCGTGCCACATCAGGCTGTATTTTTGGTCTCGCAAAATAATAAATTCATCTTATTGATTTTAATGCTTTAAATTTTTTATTTAGACGGGGGAATTTGGATTTTTCAAAACGGCGCAGAGCGGAAAACCAACTTAACACCAATTAGTGTCGCTGCTCAGCGACAATCAAAGCAAGAGGCCGATAAACCCTTATTTTTCATATGACTGAATGTCACCCTGCAACGACAAGAGCCTACGGCAGTGTCGCTATTATTGAGCAGCAGAAAAAGGAGACGAAAAACGTGGTCTCGCTGCGCTCGGCTCAAACCTCCTGCGGAGGTTCTCATCCTCACAAACGATAGGCGAAAAAAAACCTGCTTCAAAAGCAGGCTTTTCAAATTGGTCGGCGAGAGAGGATTCGAACCTCCGACCCACTGGTCCCAAACCAGTTGCGCTACCAAGCTGCGCTACTCGCCGATGTCGTGCATATTACTATTTTTTGATACTAACTGCATCATTTAAATGCATTTTGTGTGTGGTGCGAAGGGAGGGACTCGAACCCTCACATCCAAAGGACACTAACACCTGAAGCTAGCGCGTCTACCAATTCCGCCACCATCGCATGTCACGTTCACAAAATCATTTAAAAAATTTGGGGTGGCTAATGGGGCTCGAACCCACGACAACTGGAATCACAATCCAGGGCTCTACCAACTGAGCTATAGCCACCATTTCAAACTCTTCTACATCGTGGGATGCTTAACTTCAAACATCACCACCGCAACTCTAGCGCAAACTTAATGGTGCGCCCGACAGGATTCGAACCTGAGACCTCTGCCTCCGGAGGGCAGCGCTCTATCCAGCTGAGCTACGGGCGCTTAGCGCCGTTGCGGATGAGGATACTACGGTTTCCATACCACCCTGTCTAGTGCTTTTTATTGGAAAAGTTTCGTTTGACTGCTCTTTGTCCAATACGCGCTAAAAATAGGCGACTTACTCTCACTACCCATGACTAACGACGTTATTTTGTCTGTTCAGCCGTCAATGACGAGCACATGCTCATCCCCAGCGGGGAGTATATCAGGCGGTTCGCTGCGATGAAAACCCTGCCTATCAGCAAATAAATCCTCGTATCGGGATTAATTGCCACTTCCATCCGCTCTGCTGCCCTAATTTAGATACCATGACCGCAGGGGCGTTTAGAGGCGGCCAGAGTAGTGGTAACGAAGATATTTAAGCAGTTTAATCTGACGACCGAGGCGACTGGGCTGGCGGATTAAACGATAGAGCCACTCAAGCCCCAGCTTTTGCCAGATTTTCGGTGCGCGCTTCACATGACCGGTAAACACGTCGTAGGTACCACCGATACCCATGTATAAGGCATCAGGATGCACGGCACGGCAGTCGTACATGAGAACCTCCTGTTTAGGTGATCCCATCGCGACGGTGACAATGGCAGCATGACTGGCTTTAACACGCTCAAACAGTGAATCACGCTGCTGTGGGTCCAAATAACCGTTCTGGCTGCCAACAATGTTTACATTCCACTGCGCGCGCAGTTTGGCTTCAGTTTGCTCCAGCACATCAGGTTTACCGCCAATCAGAAAGACGGGCGTCCCTTCCTGCCCCGCACGCTGCATCATCCCTTCCCATAAATCCGCCCCAGGAATACGCGACACCTCGGCCTGCGGGTATTTACGACGTATAGAACGCACAACGCTTATGCCATCGGCGTATTTGTACTCTGCGCGACCAATAAGCCCGGCAATTTCCGGCTGGCTTTCCATAGCCAACACTTTTTCAGCATTGATAGCCACCAGCGCACCGGTCTTCACCCGGTGGCAGGCAAACAGATAGTCAAGGAACTGATCCATGTCGCGAAAGCCCCACAGATCAATACCACGGATTGAATAAATTGGAATGTTATTATCTAAATTCATGAGTGTTCATCCAACGACGGATGCGTCGTTGGGATCCCTTCGGTATTGATAATGTTAACAATGCGATATGGCCGCGGGTTGATCAGACCTACTGCGTCAAAAAACCAGTACAGAAGTTTTGCTATGGCCAGACACGCGCCAAAAATCAGGCAGAAGAAAACTACGCGCGAGAAAAAAGAATCCAGGCCTTCCCGTGCAAGCACAATCATATTAAAGACCGCGCCAAAACAAAAACTTTGCAAAATTGCTGCTTTGTAACGATTTTTCTCCGCTTTTCCAAGTTCATACAGCCAGTCGAACCATTTGATGATCAAACCAACCGCCACCGCTCCCAAAGGAATAAACCACACCCCGCCCATCACCACCAGCGAGCCGATGAGGGTCGGAGAGATGGCCAGCCCGGAATGATTATTGAGTACTTCCCAGGTAAAGTAGTTGGCGGAATTGAGCACCACGCTGGGCCTGCCCGGCCACAACCAACTCGGAATAAAGACATAGAAGTCGCGGATAATTGGAGCAAGTCCCTGAAAGCTGATTTTGTCGTAATTCTGTAGCAACAGGCCCAGATTCTCCCACGGCGAGAAAGTGTCGCGGGTAAGGTAGAGAAAAGTATAGAACGCCTCCGGCCCGTTGACGTTCATCCCATAGCGCTTAAGGGCCAGCCAGAACATACCCATAATCGCCATAACGCTCGCCACGACCAGCATCCACAGCGATATCCAGCCACGCACAATGCCGATAAACAGAAATAGCGCAAAAGCGATGATGATATTGGCACGAGTGCCGCCGACGATCACATAAGTCAGCAGGCCAAAAGCTACCGTGCTCAGGAGAAAAAACAGCCAGCTACGGCTGTTCTGCCGCAAAAAATAGACCACCAACATGGCAGGAATGAAGAAGTAGAAGAAACGTTTGAGCGCCACACCGGAGACATCGCTGGAAAAGATCTGGCTGTACGACTTGAGTTTGAACAACAGCAAACCGTTATGCAGAAAGAAAATTGACACGGTCACGATGGCAACGAGTGCCAGCAGCATCCACGTCAGGTGGGTTTCCACCCTGTTCATGGTAAAAAGCGCGGCTCTTGGCGTCGCTGAGGGTACTTTAAGTCGAGTCTTATAACTTACATAGTAAATGCCGTAGAAACAGGTAGCGGCTAGCATCGCCTGCAGGAGGTACTCCACCGGAACCACCTGCACGTCAAAACGAAACACCAGCAGACAGGTCAGCGGGAAACCGAAGTAGAACGTCAGCAGATACAGCATGGAAAAGAATACGTTGAAGTTAAAACGGACGCGGCGAAATTCTTTGTAGGTCAGCGTCAAAATGAATATCAGCGAAAAGGCGTAGACCACGCAAAGACCGCCGAACTGCGCCAGCGTCATGATGACGCCCCTGCTGCCAGATTCAGCGCCTGATGCCATCCGGCAATATAGTTTGGATTAAAGAACGCGATGTTTTGGCGATCGGTAGTCAGTAACTGACGGCGCGCTTCGGCAACGGTCGCATTATCTAGCTGATCACCGTAAAAAAGCACGGGCAGATGCTGCTCGGCTAAATCCTGCCAGAACGGGTTCTTGCGGCTCACCACAAAAGGCACGCCAAACTGAATGAGCAGACACAAGGTGCCGATACCTTGCTGTCGATCAAAAATAAAATAACCCAGCGAACAGCGGCGTAGCATCTTGAGGTACTCATCAAAGGCCATCGCCTCTGCCAGTAACTCAACATTCTCGGCAGGAAAGAGCTTCAGGGCCTCAGCGCGGATTTGCTCAATATAAGGCTGATTATTGTCCGGATAGCCCAGCGGAATAATCACCCGAATATCCGCACCAAACTGCTGATACAGCGCATTCAATGCTTCGAGATGCCGGTTGCTGACATCCCCGGAATTGCCGACCAAAACGGTCATCAGCCCACGGCTTTCCGCCTGACTGTCTAACTGAGTCAGGGCCGGATCCATACGCGTCGGAAAGTAGAGTAGCGAAGAAGCCACCCGCGGATGGCGCTGATGATAATGAATCAGATCGCCGCGCGTACCAAATACATGACCGACACGCCCCTGGGCAATGCGCCGCAATAGATAAAACAGACGAAACTTCAGGCTTCCGGATGCTTCATACAAATCAGCACCCCACATATGCCAGCATACCTGCCTCGCTTTGATCTTGCCGCCGAGTAATGCCAGCCACAGGGTTGGGTTAAATTGCCCGTGCAGGAAGAAATGATGGCTGCGGTTCTGCTGTGCGTTAGCGATCACTGCTTGTGCCAAACTTTTTTTATCTGGGTAGATATCAAGCTGCAGGCGCGTCAATCCGGCAAACGCGGCACTGTCCGCTGCGGCCACCATGAAATTGCGGATTTGTTCCTGCGGCGCGCACTCTGCCAGCACGTCATTGAAGAAGCGCAGCACGGTGAGATTATGGTGCGGGATATCAGATCCCAATACGTGAATCAGCGTTGTCATGCTCGCCTACGATAGATAACAAAAATGACGCTGCACAGGGTGAAATAGACGATGTAGGTCGCCATGTAGGCCTGCGCTGCCCCCAAAGAGCCGTGTAACGGGATCAGCCAGTGTGAAAAACCGGTCAGGAGTAAAAACTGGCTGATTTCGGTCAGCACATAAAAGCGCAGCGACGCTTTGGCAATCACCAGATACCCAAAAACATAAGATCCGACTTTGAGGACGTCGCCGACCAGTTGCCAGGCAAAGAGATCGCGCATAGCGGTGAACTGGTGGGAAAACAGCAGCCAGATGGCGAAGTCACGCAATAGCCACACCATAAAACTAGCGCAGGCGACGGCCGGGAGCACAAATTTCAGCGACTTAATGATTTCGCGCGAAATCGCCTGCTTATCCGTCAGGCGCGATAACGTCGGCAACAGATAAACACTGAACGAGGCGGTGATAAATTGCAGGTAGGCATCTGAAATGCTGCTGACGCCCTGCCAGATCCCTACATCGTCCCAGCTGTAGTACTTAGCCAGCAGATTTCGCATCATGACATACGCCACCGGCAGCGTCACCGAAGTGATGAGCGCCATAATGGTAAACTTACCCAGATGGCTGGCTATTACACTGTCCCAGCCCAGCCGCAAAAAATGCAGCGGGAAAGGCTTACGGCGCCATAACATCGCGCCTGCGGGCAGTACTACCAGCGCAGGGACCAACGCTAAACCAGCTAACGCGCCTTCATAGCCGCCCAGTTTGAAGCAGAGAAAATAAGCCAGCAACCCAATCAGGCTACCGCCAATCACCGCCAGCGCATTGCCTCTGGCATCGCGATAGCCTTTGAGGATAGCCTGAAAATAGTTGGCGTAGGCGATACCCATTTGAATCAACGCGACCGCACGGATCAATGGCTGGTCGTCGATATGACCAAAAAGGCCGACGCTTATTGGCTCCGCAGCCAACAGCAAAATCACCGCCAACAGCGTCGAGAACCCTAAAATCAAGCTGGATGCCGTGCCCAGAACGGCTTTTAAGCGTGCCGGATCCTGATGATGCTCGGCGACGTATTTAGTCACACCATTGAATATCCCGGCACCAGACAGCACGCCCAGCACGGTGACCATCTGGCGAAAGTTACCCGCCTGACCAACGCCGCTCGGGCCAAAGGCCACGGCCAGCAATTTCACCACCAGCAAGCCCGCAGCGATTTTTATCAGCGTTGAACCCGCAGTCCAGACCGAAGCTTTTGCCAGAGACATATCAGGCGAAGTATTTCAGCATGGCGGCGATAATGGTCTGATGAATCTCATCCGTCATGTTATAGAACAGCGGCAGGCGCACCAGACGTTCGCTTTCTACCGTTGTGAAACGGTCTTCACCACTGAAACGGCCAAAACTGACGCCCGCCGGACTAGTATGCAGAGGAATGTAGTGGAAAACGGTCAGAATATCGGCGGCTTTCATGTGTGCAATAAAGGCATCACGGTCTTTGATGTCATTTAGCCGGATGTAGTACATGTGAGCATTCTGCACACAGCCCTGCGGAATCGACGGCAGTGTAATACGCCCAGCCTGCGCCAGCGTTTGCAATGTCTCATTATAGGTGTGCCACAACGCCAGACGACGTTGGTTGATCTGCTCAGCGGCTTCAAGTTGGCCCCATAGATACGCAGCCTGTAAGTCTGACATCAGATAGCTGGAGCCAATATCGCGCCAGGTGTATTTATCCACCTGTCCGCGGAAAAACTGGCTGCGGTTAGTGCCTTTCTCACGAATGATTTCCGCACGATCGATCAAGGTTTTGTCATTGATCAGCGTCGCGCCGCCCTCACCACCCGAGGTGTAATTTTTGGTTTCGTGGAAACTAAAACAGCCGATGTGGCCGATGGTGCCGAGCGCTTTTCCTTTATACGTCGACATCACACCCTGCGCCGCGTCTTCCACCACAAACAGTTTGTACTGCTGTGCCAGCTGCATGATGCGGTCCATTTCACAGGCCACGCCTGCGTAGTGTACCGGCACTATTACGCGGGTTTTGTCAGTGATCGCCGCTTCGATGAGCGTCTCATTGATGTTCATGGTGTCGGGGCGCACATCGACAAACACGATTTTTGCGCCACGCAGTACAAAAGCATTGGCAGTCGAGACGAAGGTGAAACTTGGCATGATCACTTCATCGCCTTCTTTGATGTCGAGCAACAGCGCGGCCATCTCTAAAGACGCAGTACAGGAGGGCGTCAACAACACTTTTGCACTGCCAAAACGCTGTTCGAACCACTGCTGGCAACGCAGACCAAAGCCGCCGTCGCCACACATTTTTCCGCTGCTCATCGCTGAGTGCATATAGTCGACTTCGGTGCCGACAATCGGAGGCGCGTTAAAAGGGATCATTTTTTCACCTGTACAGCCAATATGCCGCGTGGGAAATTTTTCCCCCGCTGGCGAGATAAAGATTCAGGGCGGCAAGGTTGCCGGTTTGTGTCGCAACATGTAACCGGGAAATGCCGCTTTCTGCGCACCACTGTTGTGCTGCCGCCATAAGTGTTTTTCCGACGCCACTACCCTGCCATACGGGCAGGACGGCCAGCAAACCAATGCGCGCCTCACCGGATACCGTCTGGCGAATAGTCACAAAGCCGCGGGTTTCACCAGAAGGGCCTTTGTCCAGTAAACAAACATGATCAAAAGTACCCAGCACGGCCTTTTGCGCCCACAGGGTATAAAAACGTTCACTGTCCTGCAGCTGATACCAGGGAGCACGGAAACGGCTGAGACGAAAGGCCACGCTCGCCGCCGTGCTGACTTCAGCCATATCCAGTTCAGTCGCCGTATGCAGGGTACCGGACATCGATGTTAAGCTGTCCAGCGCAATGCAGAAATCAATCTCGCCTTCAACCAGCCGAAAACCCAGATTTTGCAAAGCGTCAAGCATTTGGCTGTCATCGGCATTTACTTTTACCTGCACCCGACTATAGGCAGTAAACGTCGATTCCGTCAGGACTTCAGCCGTCGGATCCACGTGCAGTTTTGCCGTGCTCAAACTGAAAAATTCACTTTCCCAGTCGAGGGGTTCGAGCCTGCCGCAGATATTCATGCCTGTCTCCAATCAGTGATTAACGCCAGACACCTTTGGTATCGATGATCCATAACTGATGAACCTGCTCCGCCGGGATCGCTTTGAAAATCTTATGATCGACGAGCATGACCAACAGATCGGCGTTTTGCAGCGCATCCTCCACCGTATGCAGGGTCACTTTACCGTCAAGTACCTCTGGAAGATGATGGACATGAGGTTCTACTGCCCAGGTTTCGCCGGCGTGCCAGTCGGCGATTAAATGGGTCACTTCAACCGCCGGGCTTTCACGCAGGTCATCAATATTGGGTTTGAATGCCAGTCCGAAACAAGCAATTTTCGCCTCAGATGCGCGTTGACCGGTCGCCGTCAGGCAATCGGCTAACGCTGATTTTACCCGGTCAACCACCCAGTACGGCTTGCTATCATTGACTTCACGCGCTGTTTTGATCAGCCGCGCCAGATCCGGGTTTTGCGCCACGATAAACCAGGGATCGACCGCGATACAGTGCCCGCCAACGCCGGGACCAGGCTGGAGAATATTGACTCGCGGATGGCGATTGGCCAGCGCGATGAGCTCCCAGACGTTGATCCCCTGCGCTTCACAAATCAGCGACAGTTCATTGGCGAAGGCGATATTGACGTCGCGGAAGCTGTTTTCGGTAAGCTTGCACATTTCAGCGGTGCGTGTGTTGGTCACCACGCATTCACCCTGCAGGAATATATTGTATAAATCACAGGCGCGCTGCGAACAGACTGCCGTCATCCCGCCAATCACCCGATCGTTTTTAACCAATTCAACCATTACTTGCCCCGGGAGCACACGCTCAGGACAGTAGGCAATATTCACATCGGCACGTTCACCTTCTTGCTGGGGAAAGCGCAGGTCAGGACGACATTCAGCCAGCCATCCAGCCATCAGTTCGGTCGTACCGACTGGCGACGTGGATTCGAGGATCACCAGATCGCCTTTTTTCAACACTGGTGCAATAGAACGTGCAGCCGACTCAACGTATTTCAAATCCGGCTGGTGATTGCCCATAAAAGGTGTCGGGACAGCAATCAGAAAAGCATCAGCGGGTTGTGGGCTAGTGAATGCCTGAAGAAAACCATCCTCAACGGCGGTTTTCACCAGCGCATCAAGATCCGGCTCCACAATATGTATGGCACCGCGATTTATTGTGTCAACAGCATGCTGGTTGATATCAACACCCACGATTTTTTTCTGCCGTGATGCAAAGGCTGCCGCAGTTGGCAGACCGATGTAACCCAGGCCAATGACAGAGATCGTTTGAAAGCTCATTGTGATACTCGTTGATTCTTTAATGCGGCAAGAATACGACGGCAAGCTTGTCCGTCGCCATAAGGATTATGCGCCCGGCTCATGCTGTGATATTCATTTTCGTCATTTAGCAGTCGGGTCACTTCTTTCACTATTTTAGCGGTATCGGTGCCAACCAGTCTGACGGTTCCGGCGCTGATCGCCTCCGGTCGCTCGGTGGCCTCTCGCATCACTAGTACCGGTTTGCCCAATGATGGCGCCTCTTCCTGAATGCCTCCTGAGTCCGTGAGGATCAGGTAGGCCTTATCCATCAGGTAGACGAATGGCAGATAGTCTTGTGGGTCGATCAAAATAATGTTGTCGATGCCGCGCAGAATACGATTTACTGGCTCGCTGACGTTGGGGTTGAGATGCACCGGATAAACGATTTGCACCTCCGGATGCTGCCGCGCAATTTCAGCCAGTGCATTGCAAATACGGTCGAAACCGCCGCCAAAGCTCTCGCGACGATGGCCGGTGACCAAAATCATTTTCTTGCTGGCGTCGATGAAGGGATAAAGGGCTGCCAGTTGTTCGGCCAGGCTTGCATCCTCTTTGACCCGATCACGTACCCATAGCAAAGCATCAATGATGGTATTGCCCGTGACGAAAATATTCTCTGCCGGGATCGCTTCGCGCAGCAAATTGTCTCGCGAGGTGTCGGTCGGTGCAAAATGCCACTTCGCCAAATGGGCGGTTAAACGGCGGTTTGCCTCCTCAGGCCATGGGGAGGAGAGGTCGCCAGTACGCAAACCGGCCTCCACATGTCCGACAGGGATCTGCTGATAAAATGCGGCAAGGCTGGCAGACAGTGTGGTGGTGGTGTCGCCATGAACCAATACAACGTCAGGCTGGAATTCCTGTAAAACAGGTTTTAATCCTTCCAGGATGCGGGTGGTTATCTCCGTAAGGTCCTGCCCTGGACGCATGATGTTGAGATCATACTCAGGTTGAATACCAAACAGATGCAATACTTGATCTAACATTTCACGATGCTGGGCCGTGACACAGACTTTTGACTCAAAGGCTTCATCCTGAGCCAAGGCGTGCACCAGCGGTGCCATTTTTATGGCTTCCGGACGGGTGCCGAATATCGTCAACACTTTCACAGTGAGTCTCTCTTGTTCAATTAGGCGCAGACACGTCCTGCTGGCCAGGCGAAATTGTTCGCCCTTATCGATTTATTTATTGGGTTATCCCACTCCGGCGACGAACCAGCGCAACGCCAGCCCCCATCAGACCGCCAACTACGCCCCACATAATCATCAGGAAGGCCCGGCGCGGGCTGTCGCGTTTTACCGGTTCTTCCGGCGTGCGCAGATAACGGTAAGTCTGAAAATGTGCGGTGAGCGTCGGCCCAACGTTCAGCGTCGATAACATGGCGCGATTTTGATCATAGTCCAGGTCAAAGTTCGGACCTGAAGCTTGTAATAACTCCAGGCGAGCCTGCAGCATCGGAGCCCCTAACAGGAACATATCCGAAGAGGGCAGTTGCTCAGCAGGCGTCTCCGTGAGGCTCTTGTTAATATTCTGCTGCTTGGCGATTTTCAGCGCCTGCTGTGTGTTGTTCGTTTGACGCTGGAAGATGGACTGCGCCACCACTTCCTGACGTTTGACCTGCGCTTTCATCGACTGAGTGCGCGCCGCCCAAGCTCCCTGCAGTTCATTATATAAATGCTGTGCAGCACGTTTGCTGGCGAAATTAACATATTCGCGCAGCAGTTTGTTCGCGTCAGCAGAATTTTCAGCAGTCAGCTTCACGCTGTCATTAGGGATTTTTAGTCCGTCACGCGCAGTAAACTGGACGTCATTAACCAGGTCATCAAGCAAGACAGCATCGCTGCGGGCATCGCCTTCTTTGCGCTTCTGGTAATAAGGGCTGCTTAACCAGAAATCACGCCGGGTATCGTATGCTCCCAGTTGCATAATAAATTCGTTATAGGCATCTTCGGAGATCGACGGCTGATCGCTCAGCGGAACAGGCGCATTACGCACATCTAAATTGCGTAAAAACTGGGCCTGAGAAAAATACGAGGCCAGATTGTTAACCGTTGGCCGGTCAGTGATCGCCGTTGAGCTCCACTCCTGCTTCATCAAATACGAAGAACCCAGCGCAATGAGGGCAAACAACAACCCAAGGCCGACAATCCAAAATTTCCCACGCCACAGTGTGCAGCACAAACCGCGGATATCCAGCTCATTATCAATACTGGCCTCAAATTTTTTGGCATTTGTCTCTGATGTCATCACAGCCAGTAAACCTCTAAACAATGAATAATAAATGGGGTTATTGAGCGCGTCGAAGGCGTCGTTTAAAACGTTTAAGCGATCGCGCTACGCGCCATGCGCGCTTGATACAATAGCCATAGAACAAGAAAGCCAACAGGAACAGTAACAACATCAACCATTCAGGGGCAAATACGAGATGTTCGCCGATCACTCCCACAGCAGCGAGCATAGCAGCAGCCAGAGTGATCAAGACAAATGCCTGACGTGAGCTGAATCCTGCTCGCATAATCAGATGATGAATGTGTTGCCGGTCAGGGGAAAAGGGGCTCATCCCCTTACGCAGACGACGGTACATGATGGCAATCATGTCCATCAGGGGAATGGCAATCAACCACAACGCGGTCACTGGCGTCATGGGATGCGTCACTCCTTGGGTGCTTTGCAGCAAGATCCAGATAACCGTAAAACCAATCAACGTACTACCTGCATCACCCATAAAGACTTTATAACGCGGGCCAAAAACCCCAAGATTGAGCAGAACGTAAGGCAGGGTGGCGGCAATCATGGCAAAGCACCAGAGCGCAAGATCCATGTGGCCACTCATGTACATCACGATCCCCATAGCGCCAAAGGTGACGCTGGATAATCCCCCAAGCAGCCCGTCAATACCATCCATCATGTTAAAGGCGTTGATGGCAGCCCACACGGCAAACAGCGTGATCGGATAGCCAAAGGGTCCAAGGATCATCTCCCAGGGGCCGATAATGTGGCCCAAGCTTTTCAGGGTCAGCCCGGCATAAACCATCATTGCAATCGCCACCAGCGCCTGCACGAAGGCGCGGATTTTAACGCTAATATCGAAGCGATCATCCAGAACGCCAACAAACACCAATAAACCAGCACAGCTCAAATAGAGCATACGATGTGCTATCTGATAATCAGTGATAAGGAAAGTGAAGCAGATCCCGGCATATACGGAAATACCGCCAACCAGCGGGATAAGCCCCTGATGACGCTTGCGGTAATTGGGTTTGTCAACCAAGCCGACTTTTTTGGCAACCTTACGGGCCAAAAACAAAAAAACAGAAGAAAACAATAAAATAACGAGGAGTTCAGTACTCATATTGAGCATGTTCACAGTCAAAAAATCTCTGCAAAAAGATAAGGCAGCTTAGCATGGCTAACGTCATAAAACCTCACAGCCTTAAAGTCATATCCTATGGAACAGTTTCGGTTTTGTATAACGCAATACCTCTACTGGGGTGTCTTCCGTGTAGCTTGCATAAGGTAGAGAAATGGCCACTAAAAAACTATCGGCGCTTATCTTAATTGCAACAATTTTCGCAAGTTGTTTTAGCGTAGCGACCAAAAGCAAAAAACGCCACGACTTAGCGTGGCGTTAGCGTTCTTTTGCACCAATTACGAGCGTTTCATCATATCGAAGAAATCGTCGTTAGTTTTAGTCATCGCAAGTTTGTTAATCAGGAATTCCATTGCATCAATTTCACCCATTGGATGGATAATTTTGCGCAGGATCCACATTTTTTGCAGCTCTTCCGAAGTAGTAAGCAGCTCTTCTTTACGCGTACCAGAACGGTTGTAATCGATCGCAGGGAAAACGCGTTTCTCAGCGATTTTACGCGCGAGATGCAGTTCCATGTTGCCGGTACCTTTGAATTCTTCGTAGATAACTTCATCCATTTTAGAACCGGTATCAACCAGCGCGGTCGCGATGATGGTCAGGCTACCGCCCTCTTCAACATTACGTGCTGCACCGAAGAAACGTTTTGGACGATGCAAAGCGTTAGCATCTACACCACCGGTCAGAACTTTACCTGACGCCGGAACCACGGTGTTATAAGCACGCGCCAAACGGGTAATGGAGTCAAGAAGAATGATGACATCCTTCTTGTGCTCAACCAGGCGTTTCGCTTTTTCGATAACCATCTCGGCTACCTGTACGTGACGGGAAGCCGGCTCATCAAAGGTTGATGCAATAACTTCACCTTTAACCAGACGTTGCATCTCGGTAACTTCTTCCGGACGCTCATCAATCAGCAGTACCATCAGTACACAATCAGGGTGGTTATACGCAATGTTGGTCGCGATGTTTTGCAACAACATGGTTTTACCCGCTTTCGGTGGTGCAACGATCAAACCACGCTGACCACGGCCAATTGGGGATGCAAGATCCAGTACGCGAGCGGTTAAATCTTCGGTAGAACCGTTGCCACGTTCCATACGCAAACGTGAGTTTGCATGTAACGGGGTTAAGTTTTCGAACAAGATTTTGTTGCGGGCGTTTTCTGGTTTGTCGTAGTTAACTTCGTTAACTTTCAACAGGGCAAAATAACGTTCACCTTCTTTTGGAGGACGGATTTTACCGGAAATAGTATCACCAGTACGGAGGTTAAAACGGCGAATTTGGCTTGGTGAAACGTAGATGTCGTCGGGGCCGGCGAGATAGGAACTGTCCCCGGAGCGGAGGAAACCAAATCCATCCTGCAATATCTCCAGTACACCATCACCGAAGATGTCTTCTCCGCTTTTTGCATGCTGCTTCAAGATTGAAAAAATAATGTCTTGCTTGCGCATACGGGCTTGGTTTTCTAGCCCCATACTTTCGCCGAGTGCAATAAGGTCAGAGACCGGCGTGTTCTTTAATTCGGTAAGATTCATAATGATGGGTTCTTAAACTCGGGGTATGTCTCGAACATCTGTCGTGAATGGGTAAGGCAGGATCATCCATGCCTGTTTGTGTAGGACACTCATTAGCAGTTTCTGAATATAGACCACATGCAGTAACACGCGAGGGCTATTCTTGAATGGGCAGACTGATCTTGAAGGTGTCTTAATGCCGATTTTGTCAAAACCGTTAGATTGTCAAAGCACAGTGCCAGTTCAACTTATTTTATCAAAGTCACTTTATAGGTCTAGGCAGATGTTTTTGACACAGAATAAAACGCAAGAATCAAACTACAGGTAAGCTCTATTTGCAGTAAGCGTAAACTTATCACGCTTCTTGACAGGCGTCTAGCGGACAATATGAAAAACATATTAGCCCGCTAAACACCTAGGTTTGGTCATCCCAACAGATTACAGATTGGCCGTCAGGAACTCTTTCAACTGACCTTTCGACAGTGCGCCAACTTTCGTTGCTGCAACTTCACCGTCTTTAAATAACAGCAGGGTAGGAATACCACGGATGCCATATTTAGGTGCAGTACCTGGGTTCTCATCGATATTCAGCTTAGCGATGGTCAGCTTGCCTTCGAACTCAGTGGCGATTTCATCAAGAATCGGAGCAATCATCTTGCACGGACCACACCATTCAGCCCAGAAATCGACAAGCACAAGACCTTCGGCTTTCAGTACATCTTTGTCGAAACTGTCATCAGTCAGGTGAATAATTTTATCGCTCATGTTCTACTCCAAAGGATTATCTTTACCTTGTTGATGTAGCATTAATCAACATTAGGTTGACTTTATTTCACCGGATACGCTTTCGTAAAGCAATAGTTAGCTGATATTCTACCACACTATGAGCAAAACACACTTGACCGAACAGAAGTTTTCCGACTTCGCCCTGCACCCGCTGGCAGTTGAAGCCCTTGAAAAGAAAGGCTTTCATTACTGTACTCCTATTCAGGCATTGGCATTGCCAATCACGCTCGCTGGGCGTGATGTTGCAGGTCAGGCGCAAACCGGTACCGGCAAGACGCTGGCTTTTCTAGCGTCTACTTTCCATTATCTGCTTTCTAACCCTGCCGCTGAGGGTCGTCAGATCAATCAACCGCGTGCTTTAATCATGGCACCAACGCGCGAACTGGCGGTACAAATTCATTCAGATGCTGAAGCATTGTCTGAATCAACCGGGCTGAAGCTAGGCTTAGCTTACGGCGGTGACGGCTATGACAAACAGCTGAAAGTGCTGGAAAGTGGCGTTGATATTCTCATCGGCACAACCGGCCGTCTGATTGACTACGCTAAACAAAATTATATTGATCTGGGTGCAATCCAGGTTGTTGTCCTCGACGAAGCCGACCGCATGTTTGATCTCGGCTTTATTAAAGATATCCGCTGGATATTCCGCCGCATGCCGCCAGCGACTCAGCGCCTTAATATGCTGTTCTCCGCAACCCTCTCTTACCGTGTAAAAGAGCTGGCTTTCGAAAACATGAACAACGCCGAGTCGATTGAAATCGAACCGGAACAAAAAACGGGTCACCGCATTCAGGAAGAGCTGTTCTACCCTTCAAACGAAGAGAAAATGCGCCTGTTGCAAACGCTGATTGAAGAAGAGTGGCCGGACCGTTGCATCATTTTCGCCAACACTAAACACCGCTGTGAAGACGTCTGGGGCCATCTGGCTGCTGATGGTCACCGTGTCGGTTTGCTGACCGGCGATGTGCCGCAGAAAAAACGTCTGCGCGTGCTGGAAGACTTTACGAAAGGTGTACTGGATATTTTGGTTGCCACCGATGTTGCAGCACGTGGCTTGCACATTCCTGCGGTAACTCACGTATTCAACTATGACTTGCCTGACGACTGTGAAGATTACGTTCATCGTATTGGCCGAACTGGCCGTGCTGGTTTAAGTGGCCACTCCATCAGCCTGGCTTGTGAAGAGTACGCGTTGAACTTAACCGCGATTGAAACCTATACAGGCCATAGCATTCCGGTTAGCCGATACAACAGCGATGCTTTGCTCGAAGACTTGCCTGCGCCAAAACGTCTGGCACGAGCCCGCAGCGGCAGCGGCCCACGCCGTAATGGCAATTCGTCATCGCGTCGCAGCAGCAGTGCACCGCGCAGCAACCGTAAGCGTCCGGGCTGATACTATGCTGAGCTCCACCTCACTTTATGCAGCGATAGATCTAGGCTCGAACAGCTTTCATATGCTGGTTGTCCGTGAGGTGGCCGGCAGTATTCAGACGCTGGCGAGAATCAAACGCAAAGTACGCCTGGCGGCAGGTTTGGATCAAAACAACCTGCTTTCTCAGGAGGCCATGCAACGGGGTTGGCAGTGCCTGAGGCTGTTTTCGGAACGTCTGCAAGATATTCCGCGGGAACAAATTCGAGTGGTGGCAACCGCTACGCTACGCCTGGCGAGTAATGCCGATGAGTTTCTGCAAAAAGCGCAGGAAATTCTTGGCTGTCCGGTACAGGTAATCGCTGGTGAAGAGGAAGCACGCTTGATTTATCACGGCGTTGCCCACACAACCGGCGGCCCGGATAAACGTTTAGTCGTCGATATTGGCGGCGGCAGTACGGAGTTAGTTACCGGTGTTGGCGCTCAGGCCACCACGCTTATCAGCTTATCGATGGGTTGTGTGACTTGGCTGGAACGTTATTTTGGCGACCGTGATCTGGGCAAAGATAATTTTGACCATGCTGAACAAGCCGCGTTCGAGATGATAACGGCAGTAGCGCCTGCGTTGCTGGAAAACGGCTGGGAAATCTGCGTTGGGGCTTCCGGCACGGTACAGGCTCTGCAGGAGATAATGGTTGCTCAGGGTATGGATGAGCGAATTACTCTCGCTAAATTGCAACAGTTGAAACAACGTGCAATTCAGTGCGGAAAACTGGAAGAGCTCGAGATTGAAGGGCTAACGCTAGAGCGTGCGCTGGTTTTTCCAAGCGGCCTTTCTATACTGATCGCCATTTTTAAAGCCCTGAATATCGAAATGATGACCCTTGCGGGCGGTGCGTTACGTGAAGGCCTGGTATATGGCATGCTGCATTTGCCGATTGAACAGGATATACGCCAGCGCACACTGCGTAATTTACAGCGCCGTTATTTGCTCGACAGCGAACAAGCGTCCCGCGTGGCGCAACTGGCAGAGAATTTCTCACAGCAGGTCTCGAACCAGTGGCAGCTTGATGCGCGGGCCAGGGAATTGCTGAGCAGTACCTGTCTGATCCACGAAATTGGCCTCAGCGTGGACTTCAAGCAGGCATCTCACCATGCCGCTTATCTGATTCGCCATCTGGATTTGCCTGGTTTTACCCCGGCGCAGAAAAAACTGTTGGCCACGCTTTTGCAGAACCAGACCAATGCACTCGATCTGCCTTTGCTGAGTCAGCAAAATGCCGTCCCGCCACGTCAGGCGCAACGCTTATGCCGTATTCTGCGGCTGGCGATTATTTTTGCCAGCCGTCGCCGGGATGACACGCTGCCAGCGGTTCGCCTACGCGCTAATGAGGACGACCTAAATGTGATTGTTCCTCATGGCTGGCTGGAACAGCATCCACTGCGTGCAGAAGAGTTGGATCAAGAAAGTCACTGGCAAAGTTACGCCCACTGGCCGCTTTATATCGAAGAGAGCGGTAAATAAGCAACGTATCCGTTCATTTCTAAAAAGCATCAGGGCGACAGCAATGTTGCCTTTTTTTACAAACGTTACTCGCTATTTTTTGGCTTTTGCCAGCTGTTCGCGGATCTTCTCCAGATGACTCTGCCCTTTGACCATTCTTTCCTGCGCGCTAACGACTTTGCGCTCCGTTTCCCATTCCAGGTCATCCTGCGGCAACTCCATCAGGAAGCGGCTCGGTTCCGGGCGGAGCAATTCACCGTACTGACGCCTTTCGCGGCAAAGCGTGAAGAACAGCTCCTTCTGGGCACGCGTGATGCCTACATAAGCCAAGCGACGCTCTTCATCGACGTTATCTTCGTCAATGCTGCTCTGATGTGGCAGCAAGCCCTCTTCCATACCAACCAAAAATACATAGGGGAACTCAAGTCCTTTAGAAGCATGCAGGGTCATCAATTGGACCTGATCCAGCTCCTCATCATTCTCACCACGTTCCATCATGTCGCGCAGCGTAAAGCGTGTTACCACTTGGGTCAGCGTCATCGGCTCGTCAAGGTCGGTGCCCTCGAGCATTTCGGTCATCCAACTAAAGAGCTGGTTGACGTTTTTCATGCGCATTTCGGCGGCTTTTGGGCTGGGAGACGTTTCAAACAACCAGCTCTCGTAATCCACACCATGAATCAAATCACGCACCGCCGCTACCGGTTCCCGCTCAACACGCTCGGCAATGCCGCCCATCCAGTGTGTAAAACGTTGCAGCGATTCAAGACCGCGCCCCGTAAGAAACTGGCTCAGGCCGAAGTCAGAACTGGCTTTAAACAGGCCTTTGTTGCGTTGATTCGCCCACTCACCCAATTTCTGTAACGTAGCGGCACCAATCTCACGGCGCGGAGTATTGACTATACGCAGAAAAGCGCTGTCATCGTCCGGGTTCGTCAGCACGCGCAAGTACGCCAGCAGGTCTTTGATTTCCGGTCGTGAGAAGAACGACGTCCCGCCAGAGATGCGATACGGAATACGGTTTTGCATCAGCATTTTTTCAAACAGGCGCGACTGATGATTGCCTCGATATAAAATCGCGTAGTCACCGTAGTTGGTTTTATTCATAAAGTGATGGGCAATCAGTTCACCCACCACCCGTTCAGCCTCGTGATCTTCGTTATTGGCAGTGATCACTTTGAGCGCCTCGCCATAGCCTAGTTCGGAAAACAGCCGCTTTTCGAACACGTGCGGATTATTGGCGATTAAAATGTTAGCCGCTTTGAGGATACGCTGGGAAGAGCGATAATTTTGCTCCAGTTTGATCACCTGCAGGGCAGGAAAGTCCTCTTTCAGCAACACCAGATTCTGGGGCCTCGCACCACGCCAGGAGTATATCGACTGATCATCATCCCCAACGACCGTGAAACGCGCGCGGTTACCCACCAGCAGCTTCACCATCGTGTATTGGCTGGTGTTAGTGTCCTGATATTCATCCACCAGCAGATAGCGCAGTTTATTCTGCCAACGCTCGCGGACTTCTTCGTTACGCTGCAGTAATAACGTTGGCAACAGAATCAGGTCATCGAAATCGAGAATGTTACAAGCGCGCATATGGTCGTGATACAAGCGATAGCAATGCGCGAAGGTCTTGTCACGCTCGGAACGCGCCATATTGGCGGCGGCAGACGGATCAATCAGATCATTTTTCCAATTAGAGATCGTCGAGATCAACTGCTGCAAAAGCGTCTTGTCCTCTTCCAGCCAGGTTTCACTCAGCTCTTTCAACAGCGCCAGCTGGTCCTGGTCATCAAACAAGGAGAAGTTGGACTTCATGCCTAGCGCCACATACTCCTTCTTAATGATTTCCAGGCCCAGAGTATGGAAAGTAGAAATCAACAGTCCGCGCGCCTCTTTACGGCCCAGGGTTTGCGCCACACGCTCTTTCATCTCGCGCGCGGCCTTATTCGTAAACGTCACGGCGGCAATATGGCGCGCCTGATAACCGCATTGGCGAATCAAGTGTGCGATTTTATTGGTAATGACCCTGGTCTTGCCTGATCCGGCACCGGCCAGAACCAGACAGGGCCCGGTAACAAATTCAACAGCGTGTTGTTGGCTGGGGTTTAATCGCATGGCGTATTTTTGCTCACTTGATGGACAAGGACGGCGATTGTAGCAGAAAGCAGAGGCGAGATTGACAGGCTTTACGGCGCATTTTGTTATGGTTGGAATGCATGCCGGAGTCCACATGCGCAGTTGCAAATGTTACATTACGCCACTGGAACATCTCTCGAGAAAAGGTCTTATCATGGCAAAAACTGCAGCAGCATTGCATATCCTGGTTAAGGAAGAAGCCCAGGCTCAGGAAATCATGACTCTGTTGAAAAACGGTGGCGATTTCGAAAAGCTGGCGAAGAAACACTCCACCTGCCCTTCTGGTAAAAAAGGCGGTCATTTAGGCGAATTCAAGCAAGGCGCAATGGTTCCTGCTTTCGATAAAGTGGTGTTTTCCGCTCCGCTGATCGAGCCACAAGGCCCACTGCACACCCAGTTTGGTTACCACATCATCAAAGTACTGTATCGCAACTAAGTTTCGTTGTGACGTAGTAGCAGTAAAAGAAAGGGCACCGCATTTTCATGCAGTGCCCTTTTTTATCTATTTCTCTATGCCGTCAGCAGATATCAGCTGGCAACCGCGATACGTTTCATATCAGTCATATAGCCGCGTAACTTATGGCCTACCGCTTCGATTGGATGGTTGCGGATAGCTTCGTTAACATCGCGCAGTTGCGCGTTATCAACGTGGGTGCCTGCCACAGATTTACCCAAGTCACCGGCCTGCAACTGAGTCATGAACTCTTTCAATAAAGGTACTGCCGCGTTGGCAAACAGGTAGTTACCGTATTCTGCGGTATCAGAGATAACCACATTCATTTCATACAGACGTTTACGGGCCACGGTGTTAGCGATCAGCGGCAGCTCGTGCAGTGATTCGTAGTAGGCCGACTCTGCAATGATACCTGAGTCAACCATGGTTTCGAATGCCAGTTCAACACCGGCTTTCACCATTGCGATCATCAGAACACCGTGGTCGAAATATTCCTGCTCAGAAATTTTACCGTCGAATTGTGGTGCGTTCTCGAACGCGGATGCGCCAGTGTCTTCACGCCAGGTCAGCAGATTTTTATCATCGTTCGCCCAGTCAGCCATCATGCCGCTGGAGAATTCGCCGGAGATGATGTCATCCATGTGTTTTTGGAACAGCGGCGCCATGATCTCTTTCAGTTGCTCGGATAAAGCATAAGCACGCAGTTTTGCTGGGTTAGACAGACGATCCATCATCAACGTGATGCCACCTTGCTTCAGCGCTTCGGTGATGGTTTCCCAGCCGAACTGCAGCAGTTTTTCGGCATAGGCTTCATCAACGCCGTCAGCCACTAATTTGTCGAAGCACAACAGAGAACCAGCCTGCAACATACCGCACAGAATAGTCTGCTCGCCCATCAGATCAGATTTAACTTCAGCCACGAAGGAAGATTGCAGAACGCCGGCACGGTGGCCACCGGTAGCCGCAGCCCAGGCTTTAGCAATCGCCATGCCTTCGCCTTTTGGATCGTTTTCCGGGTGAACCGCGATCAACGTTGGAACGCCGAAACCACGTTTGTATTCTTCACGAACTTCAGTGCCTGGACATTTCGGTGCAACCATCACCACGGTGATGTCTTTACGGATTTGCTCGCCCACTTCAACGATGTTGAAGCCGTGTGAGTAACCCAAGGTCGCGCCATCTTTCATCAGAGGCTGAACCGCTTTAACCACAGCGCTGTGCTGTTTGTCCGGCGTCAGGTTAACCACCAGGTCAGCCTGCGGGATTAGTTCTTCATAGGTGCCAACTTTGAAGCCGTTTTCGGTCGCTTTGCGCCATGAAGCACGCTTCTCAGCAATCGCTTCTGCACGCAGGGTGTATGACACATCCAGGCCGGAATCTCGCATGTTCAGACCCTGGTTCAAACCTTGTGCGCCACAGCCCACAATCACCACTTTTTTACCTTTGAGGTAGCTGGCTTCGTCAGCGAATTCGTCGCGACCCATGAAGCGGCATTTGCCCAGTTGTGCCAGCTGCTGACGCAGGTTGAGTGTGTTGAAATAGTTAGCCATGTCTTGCTCCGTTCTGTCGAGGTAAGTGCTGTTATTTTTTGTTTCACCGGTGAGCCGGTGAACACCGTTAATTCACTATATGTCATGCGACATATTGCTTAAATTGATATATTAAGAAGATGACGTTGCAGAATCTGCAATAATCTTGTTTTGTCATCTGTGAAACCAAAGAGCCGGATAATCTTTATGGACCTACGCGATCTGAAACTGTTCCTGCATCTGGCTGAAAGTCGCCATTTCGGCCGATCCTCCAAGGCTATGCATGTTAGCCCATCCACACTTTCACGCCAGATTCAACGGCTGGAAGAGGAGCTTGGCCAGCCATTATTTCAGCGTGACAACCGCACCGTACAGCTGACCAGTGCGGGCGAACAGTTACGAAACTTTGCTCAACAAACGTTACTGCAATATCAGCAGCTATGCCATTCGCTTGGCCAGCATGGTCCGACACTCAGTGGCGAACTGCGGCTGTTCTGTTCCGTCACCGCCGCGTATAGCCATCTGCCGCCGATACTCGACCGCTTCCGTGCGCAGCATCCACTGGTAGAGATCAAACTGACGACCGGCGATGCAGCCGATGCGGTTGAAAAAGTGCAATCGGCCGAAGCCGATTTAGGCATTGCCGGCCATCCGGAAACCTTGCCCTCCAGCGTCGACTTCACCAAAATCGGCGAAATTCCGATGATTCTGATCGCGCCTTCACTGCCCTGCGCCGTGCGCAATCAAATTAGTGAAGCAGCGCCAGACTGGTCACAAATCCCGTTTATCCTGCCGGAACATGGCCCGGCGCGAAAACGTATCGACATCTGGTTCAAGCGTAACCGCCTGACCAACCCACTGATTTACGCCACCGTTTCCGGCCACGAAGCCATTGTCTCGATGGTGGCGCTCGGTTGCGGCATCGCTTTACTGCCTGACGTAGTGCTGGAGAATAGCCCGGAACCGGTACGTAACCGAATCACAGTACTCGACAACGTGACGCTCGGTGCGCCGCTGGAACTCGGCGTGTGCGTGCAGAAAAAACGGCTGAATGAACCGCTGATCGATGCTTTTTGGCAGCTTCTGTAGCTCGAAGTATGAAAGGTAAAACGGGACACATTTTAAGTGTGTCCCGTTTGGTTTAACCCGCCAGGAAGAAGCGGAAAGCAGGATTATCACTTTCGTTGTGGAAGTCAAAGCCCAGCGTAGAAAGATTTTGCTCGAACTCCGGTTCCTGGTCAGTCAGCTCAAACGCCGCCAGTACGCGGCCAAAATCAGTGCCGTGGCTGCGGTAGTGGAACAGTGAAATGTTCCAGTGCGTCCCCAGCGTGTGCAAAAATTTCAGCAATGCGCCCGGCGATTCAGGAAATTCAAAGCTGTACAACCTTTCACGTAACGGTTTACTCGGACGCCCGCCAACCATATAGCGCACATGCAGTTTGGCCATTTCGTCGTCGGACAAATCCACTACTTCATAGCCACCATTATACAATTCATCAATGATCTCTTTGCGCTCGGCGTGACCACGCGTCAGACGTACACCGACAAAAATGCAGGCGTTTTTGTCGTCGGCATAGCGGTAGTTGAACTCCGTCACCGAACGTCCGCCAAGCAGCTGGCAAAATGTCAGAAAGCTGCCTTTTTCCTCAGGGATCGTCACCGCCAGCAGGGCTTCGCGCTGCTCGCCCAACTCGCAACGCTCTGAAACATAACGCAGTCCGTGAAAATTAACGTTAGCGCCGGATAAGACATGCGCCAGACGTTCACCCTGAATGTTGTGTTGCTGCACATATTTCTTCAATCCGGCCAGCGCCAATGCTCCGGAAGGCTCAGCAATCGCCCGCACATCTTCAAACAGATCTTTCACCGCTGCGCAAATAGCATCGCTGTCGACGGTTATCACGTCATCAAGGTATTCGCGGCACAAACGGAAGGTTTCGTTACCAATGCGTTTAACCGCCACGCCTTCGGCAAACAACCCAACACGCGCCAGATCAACAGGTTCACCGGCATCCAGCGCCGCTCGCAGACAGGCCGAATCCTCAGCTTCTACGCCGATCACCTGAATCTGCGGCATCAGTTGTTTAATCAAAACCGCCACGCCCGCCGCCAAACCGCCACCACCGACCGGCACAAATACCCGGTCCAGATGTGCGTCCTGCTGCAACAGTTCCATCGCCAGCGTGCCCTGACCGGCGATCACCGCAGGATGGTCAAAGGGCGGCACGAAGGTCATGCCTTGCTGGTGAGAAAGCTCGATGGCTTTGCCTTTGGCTTCGTCGAAATTCGCACCATACAATAGGACTTCGCCACCAAAGTGACGCACAGCATCGACTTTGATATCGGCGGTAGCAACCGGCATGACGATCAGCGATCGTATGCCTTTTTTGGTGGCTGACAAGGCCACGCCTTGCGCATGATTACCGGCTGACGCAGTGATGACACCGCGTGTGGCCTGTTCTTCGCTAAGGCTGGCAATCATTGAGTAAGCACCGCGCAGCTTGAAACTGTGTACCGGCTGACGATCTTCACGTTTCACCAACACGGTATTGCCGAGCCGGGTTGAGATTTTTTCCATCACCTGTAAAGGCGTGACTTGTGCCACTTCATAAACCGGCGCACGCAATACGGCACGGAGATATTCCGCACCACACGGCTGGTCGGGTAGAGGTTGAGATACCGCCATGAGCCTTTAGCCTCCCAGCTTAGATTTATCGCGCACTGCACCCTTATCAGCACTGGTTGCCAACATGGCATAAGCGCGTAACGCGAAGGAGACTTCACGCACACGGTTTTTCGGCGTCCACGCCTGATCACCGCGAGCCACTTCTGCTTCGTGACGCGCAGCCAGCTCTGCTGCCGGAACATCCAGCACCATGCTGCGGTTTGGAATGTCAATGTCGATGAAGTCGCCATCTTCAATCAGCGCAATCAGGCCGCCGCTGCCCGCTTCCGGAGAAACGTGGCCGATAGAAAGACCAGATGTACCGCCGGAGAAGCGGCCGTCGGTGATCAGCGCACACTCTTTGCCCAGCCCCATGGATTTCAGATAGGTGGTCGGATACAGCATTTCTTGCATGCCCGGACCGCCTTTTGGCCCTTCGTAACGGATAACCACCACGTCGCCGGAGACCACTTTGCCACCGAGGATCGCCGCTACTGCGTCATCCTGGCTTTCGTATACTTTGGCCGGGCCACGGAAGGTCAGGTTGTCTTTATCAACACCGGCGGTTTTAACGATACTGCCGGCTTCGGCGATGTTGCCGTACAGCACAGCCAGCCCACCTTCCAGACTGAAAGCATTTTCCAGCGAGCGGATACAGCCTTCGGCGCGGTCATCGTCCAGCGTGTCCCAGCGGCAATCCTGTGAGAACGCCTTGGTGGTACGGATACCTGCAGGGCCGGCGCGGAACATTTTTTTAACGGCTTCATCTTTGGTCAGCATAATGTCGTACTGATCCAGCGTCTCAGTCAGGGTCAGACCAAGGATATTTTTGACTTCACGGTTTAGCAGGTTTGCACGATCCAGTTCGCCCAGAATCGCCAGCACACCACCGGCACGGTGAACGTCTTCCATATGGTATTTCGGGGTGCTCGGTGCCACTTTGCACAGGTGGGGTACTTCGCGTGACAGACGGTCGATGTCCGCCATATCGAATTCAATTCCGCCTTCCTGTGCGGCGGCCAGAAGGTGCAGAACGGTGTTGGTCGAGCCGCCCATCGCGACATCCAGCGTCATGGCATTTTCAAATGCCGCTTTGCTGGCGATATTGCGTGGCAATGCACTTTCGTCGTCTTCTTCGTAATAACGCTTGGTCAGTGTCACGATGCGACGACCGGCGTTCAGGAACAGTTCCCGGCGGTCAACGTGAGTCGCCAGCAATGAACCATTACCTGGCTGCGACAGGCCCAGCGCCTCGGTCAGACAGTTCATCGAGTTAGCAGTAAACATACCTGAACAGGAACCGCAGGTTGGACAAGCGGAGCGTTCGATCTGCCCACTGTCGGCGTCGCTGACGTTGGGGTTTGCGCCCTGGATCATGGCATCAACCAAATCGAGCTTGATAATTTTGTCCGAGAGTTTGGTTTTACCGGCTTCCATCGGGCCGCCGGAAACGAAGATCACCGGAATGTTCAGACGCAGCGCTGCCATCAACATTCCCGGGGTGATTTTGTCGCAGTTGGAAATACAGACCATGGCATCGGCGCAGTGAGCATTAACCATGTATTCCACAGAATCGGCGATCAGCTCGCGTGAAGGCAATGAATACAGCATGCCGCCGTGACCCATCGCGATACCATCATCCACGGCAATGGTGTTGAATTCTTTTGCCACACCGCCGGACGCTTCGATTTGCTCGGCAACCAGTTTACCTACATCTCGCAAGTGCACGTGGCCTGGTACGAACTGGGTAAAGGAGTTTACGACGGCAATAATTGGCTTACCGAAATCGTCATCAGTCATCCCAGTGGCGCGCCACAACGCGCGGGCTCCAGCCATGTTGCGGCCATGAGTGGTGGTATGGGAACGGTACTTAGGCATTTTCTATTCACTCCAAATCATTTTGTTTAGCCGGCGGCGCTACGGCCGCCTGCAGAATCTTGTTCTTGATATTATTGTGGGTTGATTGGATCCAACCAGCCCCATTTGTCTTCGGTTTTTCCAGTGAACAAGCCGAAGAACGCATCCTGAATCTGTTTAGTGACGGGACCACGTTTGCCAATACCCACCTGAATACCGTCAACACTACGCACCGGCGTGATTTCAGCGGCGGTACCCGACATGAACACTTCGTCAGCCAAATACAGGGATTCGCGGGACAGAACCTGCTCGCGCACTTCCAGACCCATATCTTTCGCCAGTTTGATGATTGCGTCGCGGGTAATGCCCGGCAATGCGGAAGAGGTGAAGGGTGGCGTAAACAGAATGCCCTCCTTCACTTCGAACAGGTTCTCCCCAGCCCCTTCGGATACATAGCCGTGAATGTCCAGCGCGATCCCTTCCTGATAACCGTGACGGCGTGCTTCGCTGCCCACCAGCAAGGAAGAAAGGTAGTTACCACCGGCTTTGGCGGCCGTTGGAATGGTGTTGGCGGCAACACGGTTCCATGAAGACACCATCGCGTCGATACCCTGTTCCAGCGCTTCTTCACCCAGATACGCGCCCCATGGGAAGGCGGCGATGATCACATCAGTTTTATAGCCATCGGGAGGGTTCACGCCCATACCGACATCGCCTACGAACACCAGCGGACGGATGTAAGCGCTAACCAGTTTGTTAGTACGCAGAGTTTCACGGCAGGCTTCCATCAGCTCATCAACACTCTGAGTCACAGGCATACGGTAGATTTTTGCTGAGTCACGCAGACGTTGCATATGTTCACGATGACGGAACACCACAGGGCCTTTATGCGAGTCGTAGCAACGCACACCTTCGAAGACTGAAGTGCCGTAATGCAATGCATGCGACATTACGTGAACTTTGGCTTCAGCCCAGGGAACCATCTCGCCGTTGAACCAAATGAAATCAGCTTTCTTCGTCATTCTCTCTTTCCTTCACTTACGCATTCGCGCGTATTTGTTGTGATGTGTGTTGTTGGATCTCGACGCAGGCGACATCCATCAGCTTGCTTAATTGTGAAGACAGTAAATCCACAGACCGCTGACTGGCAACGGTCAATTCAATATTTATGTTTTCTGAGTTGACCATCGAACTCATATTCATTGCACACACCTGAAAACCACGGTGACGCACCACGCGCAGTACGCGTTCTAACATTTCAGGGCGAAAACGCGCCTGGATTGAGACGTTATGTTGCATCATGACATTTCCTCCAACATGGTTTCGTTGCCAGCGCCCGGCGGAACCAGGGGCCAGACGTTCTGGCTTTCGTCGATGGAAACCTGAAGCAAATATGAACCTTCGCTATTGAAGAAAGCATCCAGGGCAGCGTCGACTTGATCTTTACGGCTGATACGTTGACCAGGGATATCGAATGCGCTGGCCAGCGTGACAAAATCGGGGTTATCGGAGAGGTTTGTTTCACTGTAGCGCCCATCAAAAAACAGTTCCTGCCATTGTCGAACCATTCCTAATCGCTGGTTGTCCAGCAACAAGATTTTTACCGGCAACTGTTTTCGTTTGATGGTGCCCAGCTCCTGAACGTTCATCATGAATGAGCCATCACCCGATACACAGATCACCATGTCATTCGGGCGCGCAACCTGTGCGCCGACGGCGGCTGGAATGCCAAAGCCCATCGTACCCAGTCCGCTGGAGGTGATGAAGTTTTCAGGACGGGTGAACTGCATGTGCTGCGCGGTCCACATTTGATGCTGACCCACGTCGGTGGTGATAACGGTGTCGGCGGCTTTGCGATCCGAGATCTGTTTCAGCAACAACGGTGCGTAGATGGCTTCGCCCGGATGATCGTAACGCCATTCACCTTGCGCTTTCAGGGTCATTACATGGTCACGCCATGCGTTAATCGACAGCGGTTGTTTCAGCGCGCGTAATAACGTTCTCAGATCACCTTGTAACGCTACGTGAGCCTGACGCAGCTTGTTCAGCTCAGCTGGGTCAATATCCATATGAATCACCGCCGCGTGCGGGGCGAAGGTGTTTAATTTTCCGGTCACGCGATCATCAAAACGCGCGCCTACGGCAATCAGTAAATCGCAGCTCTGTACCGCCAGATTCGCCGCTTTGGTGCCGTGCATGCCCAACATGCCCAGATAGCATGGGTCGCTGGCATCGGGCGCGCCCAAGCCTTTCAGTGTCGCGACGGCAGGAATACCGGTGGCAGAGATAAATTCGCGCAGCGCTGGAACCGCCTGCGCGATGCCCACGCCACCGCCGACGTATAACATCGGTTTTTGCGCCACCGAGATCATCACGCGAGCTTGTTCCAGCTCGGCGGCCGGATGCGGGAAACTTTCCTCAACCGCCAAGAGATGCGGGGGTAATTCACCGATAGCCAGCTGGATATCTTTTGGAATGTCGATCAAAACCGGGCCAGGACGCCCGCTGCTGGCGATGGCAAATGCCTCTGCCATGATTTCCGGCAGTGCCTCCAATGATTCAACCAAAAAACTGTGTTTAGTGCAGGCCAGCGATAAACCTAAAACGTCGATTTCCTGGAAAGCGTCAGTACCGATAAACGCAGAGCCAACCTGACCCGTGATGGCAACCAGAGGAACAGAGTCGAGCAGCGCATCGGCCAGACCGGTGATCAGGTTAGTTGCGCCGGGGCCGGAGGTGGCGATGCACACACCGACTTTACCGGTTGAACGGGCATAACCGATAGCCGCCATAGCAGCACCCTGCTCGTGCCGGCACAGTAGGTGTTCCACGCCGCCGTCGTACAACGCATCATAGACCGGCATGATTGCTCCACCCGGGTAGCCGAAAACCATATCGACACCCTGTGCGCGCAACGCTTGTACTACCCACTGTGCTCCGTTCATCCTTATTCTCCTGCCTTTTTGCGACAAGTGCAGAATATTATGCTGTTGCTCATTTTCCGACCTCGCTTCATTGTTCACTAAAATCGCCGACCAAAAAAAAACCCCGGACCTTTCGGTGCGGGGTTTCTTTTCAGGTTCAGGCTTGTTTAATAAGCCTTTCTTCGTCCAAGTGCAGCCCCGCACGGTGGGATAATAATCACCACCACGCTAATCACGACTAGGCTAACGACAAGGAGAAGGGCTTTCATTTTTGGTTTCTTGAATTCTTTGTTACGAACGATTGCCTACAGAGTTATCACAGTTAGATGTTAAATGACAACATCTTTCTTGCAGTCACCTTGGTAGAGTGCCAATCATCAATCCAAAAATAGTCAGTAAAATCAGACGCCCGAGTGGATTTTTCCCGTCGACGATTTTGTTGCATCATTGAGCACTTTGCCGCGCGTATCTCTACCGAATGCCACCAGTGCCGAAATCACGATCGCTACCGTACCCGCCACAATCGCCATTGCCAGCCCGTAGTTATGCCCATGACTTTCGGCAATGTAAGCCTGCAAAGTCGCATTGGCCGAGGCGAGCAGATTACCTAACTGATAAACGAATCCCGGAAGCACGGCACGGGTGTTTGCCGGCACCATTTCGGTGAGGTAAGAAGGCACCACACCCCATGCGCCCTGCACCATGAATTGCATCAGGAATGCACCCAGCCCAATCGTCCATGTCCCGCTGGAGAATGCCCACAACGGTATCACCGGCAGTGACAGTAACGCCGCAATAATAATGGCTTTTTTGCGCCCAATACGCTCCGACAGCGAACCAAAGAAAATGCCGCCAATGATAGAGGCGATGGTGTAGCCGATAGCAATTAAACTGACGGTGTGAGCGTCAAAGCCATGCTGAATTTTCAGGAAGGAAGGATAGAGATCCTGAGTCCCATGGCTGAAGAAGTTAAAGGCCGTCATCAGTACAACCAGATAGAGACATAACTTCCATTGCGACTTGAGAACCGGCAGTAGCGCAGTGCTCTCTTTACGCTCACGTGCCGCCAGCCAGACCGGAGATTCCTGCACCTTGAACCAGATAAAAGGCAGCAGGAAAATCGGTACTGCACCGATGACGAACATGCCGCGCCAGCCAACAATGTTAGAGAACAACCCATAAACTACCGCTGCCAGCAGGTATCCAAACGGATAGCCCGCCTGAAAAACACCGGACATAAATCCGCGAGAGCGATCTGGGATGGTTTCCATCGCCAGTGACGATGCAACGCCCCATACTCCGCCCATTGCCACGCCATAAATGACTCGCAGGATCAGAAAAATCGTCAGTGAAGGCGCAGCCGCTGTGCACAATTCAAATACTGAGAAGAAGGCAATATTGATCATCAAAATCGGTTTACGTCCGTACTTTTCTGCTGCACGTCCAAATAAAAGCGCCCCAATGGGGCGCACCGCGAGGGTCAGAAGGATCGCGAGGGTAACTTCTTTGATATCGACCTGAAAAGCACTGGCAATGTCGCTTAACAGGAAGACAAGAATAAAGAAATCGAAAGCATCAAGCGTCCAGCTGAGGAAGCTGGCAATAGCGACATTGCGCTGTCTGGAAGTCCAACCGAACATGAGTAGTTTCCTGTACCGGAAAGTGTAGGGTGCGCTCACTGAGATTTCCTTTACAGATCAATGAGGCAGGAAAATGTTAAACGAAAAACTTAAATGTTTAATTATTGTTAATAACACCATAAATTAAACACCTCCCATTGTGAACAGGCAACATAATTAGGACGCTACTTTGTTTCCGGATTACGTAAAGTGTTAACAGGTGTTGCTCAAGGTGCGAGCTGCTCCGCAATACAGCCCTGAAATTACAGAACATAGAAATATGATCACGATGTTTGCTGGATAGTGCGCTTCTGCCGACTCCGTATTCTGGACTTTAAGGCATGCTCGGGTTTTAAGACGGTTCATCGCAAGGAAAAACCCATGACATTAGCGGTGGTTTATACCCGTGCTTCTCTCGGCGTACAGGCGCCAGGCGTCTCAGTTGAAGTACATATCAGCAACGGTTTACCCGCTCTGGCTCTGGTTGGCCTGCCGGAAACGACGGTTAAAGAGGCCAGGGACAGAGTCCGCAGCGCCATTATCAACGGCGGATTCACCTTTCCCGCTAAACGTATCACCGTCAATTTAGCGCCGGCAGACTTACCTAAGGAGGGTGGCCGATATGATTTGTCGATCGCTCTGGCGATTCTGGTGGCTTCTGAGCAGCTTTCTGGGAACAAGCTAGGTCAGTATGAGTTTCTTGGTGAGTTAGGCCTCTCTGGCGCTTTACGCGGCGTAAATGGCGCTATTCCAGCGGCAATCGAAGCGCAGAAAGAGGGGAGATTACTGATCCTGCCTACCGATAACCGGCAGGAGATGTCATTACTTGAAACCGGCGTGGCAAAAGTAGCGGACCACCTTTTACAGGTCTGCGCCTTTTTGCAGGGAGAAGAGAGTCTGTGCGACGTTGAGCCAGGCGAAGAAGCTGATATTTCGGCAGACCAACCTGATATCGAGGACATTATTGGGCAGGAACAATCAAAACGGGCGCTGGAGGTCGCGGCAGCGGGTGGCCATAACTTGCTGCTGATTGGTCCTCCCGGCACAGGGAAAACAATGCTGGCGAGTCGATTGCCGGGTTTACTGCCACCGCTGACCAATCAGGAAACGCTTGAAACGGCGGCGATTGCCAGCTTGGTTTACAGCCCCGAAGATGACGGGCAATTCTCCCGCAAGCGCCCTTTTCGCTCACCCCATCACAGTACCTCAATGAGCGCGCTGGTTGGCGGCGGTTCATTGCCACGTCCCGGCGAAATTTCGTTAGCACACAACGGTGTATTATTTCTCGATGAACTGCCGGAGTTCGAGCGCAAAGTGCTGGATGCCCTGCGCCAGCCAATGGAGTCCGGTGAAATTACAATTTCGCGCGCACGCGCCAAAGTGTGTTATCCCGCCAGAACGCAGTTGATCGCCGCCATGAATCCCAGCCCAACGGGGCATTATCAGGGTATCCATAGTCGAACACCTCCCCAGCAAGTTCTGCGTTATCTCAGCCGCCTTTCGGGACCTTTCCTCGATCGTTTCGATTTGTCTATCGAAGTGCCTTTACTGCCGCCGGGCGTGCTCAGTCAGCAAAGCCAACGGCATGCACCTCGCATCAGGGAGAACAGCGGACAGGTACGAGAACGGGTGATCGCCGCCAGGAATATTCAGTTGGCGCGTGCTGGTAAAATTAATGCGCACCTGAGCAGCAGTGAAGTGGAGAAATATTGTGAGCTAAGGAAAGATGATGCGGAGTTTTTAGAAAGCGTGTTGCACAAGCTGGGGTTATCGGTCAGGGCCTGGCATCGGATCTTGAAAGTGGCGAGAACATTAGCCGATCTCAGTAATCAGTCTATGATAGAGAAAGCTCATATTTCTGAAGCCTTAAGCTACCGATGCATGGATAGGCTATTGTTAAAATTGCATAAGAGCCTGGCGTAAAAAAACGGGGCTATGCCCCGTTTCGTTAATCGTCGCTGTCAGTATAATCTTCCACCGAGTCAGCTTGTGGCTTACCGCCAGACAACGTGTGGAATTTTTTTGGTCGGCGGGTGCGAATAATATATTTATTCCACACTTTCTCCGCTTCAGTTACTGGCTCACGGGTGCCGCGGCAAACCTCTAGAAAGAGTTTTTCTTCATCGGTTGCAGGCTCGCGTTTTCCCAAATCCAGCTCATTGAATGCAAAGCCGTAACGTTCTAGCATTTGCGCTTCTTTAATGGTGAAATCGCCATGCCGGGAGAACCCGCGAGGATAATGTTTATTGTCAAAAAAACGACTTGTCGTGGTGAAGCTTTCCGCCATCTGACACGCTCCTAATTTACTCATGGTCGTGCTGTTATGGCGCGGAGTATTAGATAGGCTTGATAATGTGTAAAACAAAACATTTAAATCTTAACGACAAAAAATATTGGAGATGGTTTTGGATACGGAATTACTGAAAACCTTTTTGGAGGTCAGTAGAACGCGCCACTTTGGCAGAGCAGCTGAATCTCTTTATTTGACACAATCAGCAGTCAGTTTTCGCATCCGCCAATTGGAAACTCAACTCGGGGCAAATCTGTTCACCCGTCATCGAAATAATATCCGCTTGACGCCCGCAGGTGAGCGCCTGCTGCCCTACGCGGAAAACCTGATGTCGACCTGGCAAATGGCCAAGAAAGAGGTTGCACGCTCTCTGCAGCACACAGAATTGTCGATTGGAGCAACGGCTGCGCTTTGGGAGGCCTATCTGACACCGTGGTTGCAAGCGCTTTATAGCCAGCGAGAAGCATTGCGTCTCGAAGCGCGCGTTGCGCTTCGCAATTCGCTGGTCAAACAACTGCATGAAAGGCAACTGGATCTTTTGATAACCACTGAGCCTCCCAAAATGGATGAGCTTTCGAGCCAGTTGTTGGGTAATTTCTCGTTACGTCTTTTTGCGTCAGATAAACAGAATAAAAATGAATACGCGCCTTATGTCCGACTGGAGTGGGGTGCCGATTTTACCCAACAGGAAAGCCGCGCCCAGACCAATGAGCTGGAACCCGTGCTGACGACTACGTCTGCTCATCTGACGCGTCAACTGCTGGAAACCACCGGAGGCTGCGCCTATTTGCCTACGCACTGGGAAAAAGAGTTTACACAGCTGTCGGCTTACAATGATATTCCACCTGTGATCCGCCCGCTCTACGCCGTTTGGTTGCAGAACAGCGATCAACAAGTGCTGATTCGTCAGTTATTAAAAACGCCGCTTCTGACCTATTTATAATCGAAAGAACTTCCCGTTCATTATCCCGGCTCAGGTCGCGGATGACGGGCACGGCGTGCCACCCAGTATGAACCCATGCCTTTTTGTAGGGCGATAAAGATAAACAATAAAATTCCCATCACAATTTTGGTCCACCAGGAACTCAGCGTCCCGTCAAAGGTGATGTAAGTCTGAATCAGACCCTGGATCAATACACCAAACAAGCTGCCGAGAACGGTTCCTATTCCTCCGCTGAGCAGCGTTCCGCCAATAACAACGGCAGCAATCGCATCCAGCTCAACACCACTGGCAGCCAGAGCGTAACCTGCTGACGTGTAGAGCGAAAAAACGATACCCGACAGCACGGCAAGCGTACTGGAAAGCATATAAATATAAATGGTGGTGCGTCTGACGGGTACGCCCATCAGCGCGGCGGAAACGCTATTGCCACCTACGGCGTAAACGTTATTCCCAAAGCGTGTGCGGTGCGCGAGGATAATACCGAACACCACAACCAACAACATAACCATCGCCAGTAAAGTAAGACGCCCCCCACCGGGCATTTTCCACGCGTAGTTGGCGAGCTCGGTATAAAGCGGATGGTTAATGGGCAACGACTCTTCAGAAACAATGAAGCTCATTCCACGCACAAAGAACATACCTGCCAGGGTGATGATAAAAGCGGGCAGCTTCAGCGTGTCGATGATCCACCCCATCAGCCCGCCAAAAAGCGCACCCGCGAAGAGCACAATGACGAAGGCGTAACCCGGTGCAATACCATACACACCAATTAACTTCGCTAGCGCAAGACCGGTGAAGGCGATCACTGAACCGACCGAAAGGTCGATACCACCCGCGAGAATAACGAATGTCATTCCTACGGCAACAATTCCGAGGAATGCATTGTCAGTCAGCAGATCGAAAAAGACGCGGGTTGAGGCAAAGCCAGGGAACTGGGTGAAGCAGTAGCCGTAACCGGCAATGAACACCAAAATAGTGATCAGCAAGGGCAGATTTCGTTTCAGCATTATTCTTTCCTCCGCCATAAGGCACTCAGCGATACCCGTGGCGACTGGGCCACCAGAACGGCTAACACAACCAACGCTTTCAGCACCAGGTTGAATTCCGGTTTGAATCCTGAAAGTAAAATGCCGGTGTTCATCCCCTGAATAATGAGCGCACCTATCACTGAGAGCAGCAGATTAAAGCGTCCACCCAGCAGTGAACCACCACCAATCACAACGGCAAGGATGGCATCCAGTTCGAGCCATAATCCGGCATTATTAGCATCAGCACCGCGAATGTCTGCAGTGACGATAACTCCGGCTACCGCCGCACACATACCACAAATCACATACACCGCCACCAAGACTAGCCGGGCATTTACACCCGCATAGTAAGACGAACGGATGTTGATCCCAACGGACTCAATAAACAGTCCAAGCGCAGTTTTACGTGTGAGTGCCCAGACGAGTACCAGCATCACGGCGGCAATGATCACCGGCATCGGCAGGTAAAAGAATGATCCGCTGCCAAATTGTGAAAGACCGTTATGTTCGAAAGTAACAATCTGCCCTTCGGTTATGAGTTGGGCGATCCCTCTTCCTGCCACCATTAACATCAGGGTGGCTACAATCGGCTGGATTTGTAGTACAGCCACCAGGAAACCATTCCATAAACCGCAAGCTGCACCGACCGCGACCGCAGCCAGAATGACACTCGACAGCGGATACCCCTGAACGGTCATGGTAGCTGCAGTTGCTCCTGCAATCGCCATTACAGCTCCGACGGAGAGATCGATACCGCCCGTCGCAATGACCAACGTCATACCGATAGCGAGTAGAGCCACAGGCGCGCCACGGTTAAAAATATCAACCAGGCTGCCAAACAAGCGACCATCCTGAATATGGACCGAAAAAAATCCCGGTGCCACCAAACTATCAATCAGCAATATCGCCAGGAAAGCACCCAATTGCGTAGTACCTTTTGGGAATATCCACCTAACTTTGCGCGGTTTTCCTGTCATCGGCAGGCTCCTGTTGTTCATCGCCTTTCCCTCATTGAACCGCAATGGCTTTCATAATCGCCGGAACGGAGATTTGGTCTTGCGTGATTTCTGTAATATGACGGCGATCGCGCAGGACGACGATACGATCAGCATAGCCAGCCAGCTCCTCAAGCTCAGAGGAAATAACCAACAGAGCTAATCCTTCATCACACAGTTTTTCGATCAAACGGATGATTTCAGCATGAGCGCCAACGTCAATACCGCGCGTTGGCTCATCGAGGATTAGAAAGCGCGGATTAGTGGCAAGCCAGCGCGAAAGCAACACTTTCTGTTGGTTCCCACCTGACAGATATTGAATTTCCTGCTCGGCGCTGGGTGTACGAATGCCGAGTAGTTTGATAAATTTCTCGGCGATCTGATTTTGTTCTTTCAGCGAGAGAGGACGCAACCAGCCGCGTTGGGCCTGCAGTGCCAGAATAATATTTTCCCTGACCGTCGCTGCACCAATAATCCCGTCAGTTTTGCGATCTTCCGGGCAATAACCAAACCCCAGACTGGCAGCTTTACGCGGTGTATTGATTTGGCAGGCTTTACCATCCACGCGTGCTTTACCGGTATCATGACTTTTGATGCCAAAGATCAGTTGCGCCGTTTCGGTACGGCCAGAACCCAACAGCCCGGCAAGTCCGACGATTTCTCCCCGCCGGATATTTAAGTCAAAACTCTCCACCATTCCCCGACGCCCGTACTCCTTAAAATCAACCAGCGGTTCGCCAGTAATAACACGGTGTTCACCACGCTTAAGCAGGCTTTCATCGAAACTGTGGCCAAGCATCATCGGCACCAGAGCTATGCGGGGAAGGTCACGGGTTAACTCACTGCCGACTAACTTGCCGTTACGTAAAACAGTGATGCGATCGCTGATTCGATATACCTGATCAAGAAAGTGAGTGACGAAAATCATTCCAACGCCCTGGTCGCGAAGTTGCTTAAGAATATCGAGCAACATGCTGACTTCTTTGGCATCCAGGCTGGCTGTGGGCTCATCGAGAATCAGTACCTGCGCGGAGAGATCGACAGCACGGGCAATGGCAACAATTTGTTGAATAGCGATGGAGTAAGCAGAAAGGGGCTGGCTAACATCGAGGTTAAGCCCATAACCGGTAAGTAAATCACGCGCCTGTTGTTCCATTTTACGCTGATTGACGAGTCCGAAGCGGGTAGGCTCGCGACCGATAAAAAGGTTGGCGGCAACGGAGATATTCGGCAGAAGATTCACCTCCTGATATACCGTGCCAATTCCCAGCGCCTGAGCATGTGCAGTGTTGATAGGATCGATAGCCTGACCATTAAGATGCACGGTCCCGGCAGAACGCCGGTTAACGCCGGTCAGCGCTTTGATTAACGTAGATTTCCCCGCGCCGTTCTCCCCCAAAAGCGCCACTATTTCACCACTGTTTAGCGTGAAATCGACTTTATCCAGCGCTTTCACGCCAGGAAATTCAACAGACAAGCCACGGACTTCGAGTAAAGCTTGAGAGCGTGCATTATCCGTCACGGTGTCAACTCCTACGGTATTTGCCTGAGGTGAAGTGGGAATGAATCATCATCATAAACACCCGCTCAGCACGGCCACTGAACGGGTATTTCAGGCTTAATAACCCATGTCTTTTTTCATGTCATATTGTTTTTGTGCGGCGTCAGGCAGCACCAGAGTTGATTTTGTCTGAATAAATTTTGGTGGCGGGGTACCATCCTTTTTCATAGCAATCAGCGCATCGAAAGCAGGCCCGGCCATGTTCGGCGTGAGTTCGACCGAGGCATTGGACTCACCATTGAGCATCGCTTTGTATATATCCGGCACGCCATCGATCGAGACAACTTTGATTTGTGAACCAGGTTTAAGGCCGGCTTCTTTAATGGCCTGGATAGCACCGATTGCCATATCGTCGTTATGCGCATAGACGGCGCAGATGTTTTTGCCGTTTTGCTCCGCTTTGATGAAGCTCTCCATGACTTCTTTGCCCTTGCTGCGCGTAAAGTCGCCGGATTGAGAGCGCACAATCTTCACGTTTGGCGCAGAGGCCAAGGCATCAGCAAAACCTTTTTTGCGGTTCAATGCAACGCTTGCCCCCACCGTACCCTGCAGCTCAACAACGTTACATGGTTTGCCACCCACTTCTTTTACCAACCAGTCACCGGCCACTTTTCCTTCATGTACGCTGTCAGAAGCAACGGCCGCGGTATACAGAGAGGGATCACTGACTTCAATGGTGCGATCGAGCAGGAATACCGGGATCTTGGCTTCTTTAGCTTCGGTCAATACCGGTGCCCAGCCTGTAGCCACGACAGGAGCGATGAAAATAGCATCTACACCTTGAGCAATAAAGGAGCGAATTGCTTTAATCTGGTTCTCTTGTTTCTGTTGAGCATCAGCAATCTTCAGCGTAATACCGCGCTTTTCAGCTTCAAGTTTTGACACTTTGGTTTCTGCGGAACGCCAGCCTGACTCAGAGCCGATTTGTGAAAAACCGACGACAAGAGGTGCCGCCTGCGCCATTCCACAGAATGCCGTTGCAACTGCTGCTACCAATAATAGTTTCTTGTACATGGTTCGTTCCTCGCGTGTAGTCTTGCACTGTTTTTTTGTTATCGCTTTTCGGATACGGCTAAGACGTTTCACTAACGCGCCTGTCTTCTATTTGTTCTCTGAAACGACCAAAGAACAAAGGAGAGAGGAGATCGTTAGATTTTTAGCGTCATAGGACGATTAGTAGTTTTAGTTCAAACAAAAAAAAGCGTTATGAGCGCGATCACATACGTGCAGAACAATCATTTAGTACATGTATTCAGCTAAAAAAACACAAAAAATGAGCGATAAAAAGGAAGAATTAGACTTTCAAATGAGGGAAAAAAAGAAAGGAAGGGTAAATGGAAAAGTACTGAGGTCTGGACCAAGTGAAATTTCCAGAGATTTAGAGGATTGCACAAAAAAAAACCCCTCGCTTTCGCGAAGGGTTCTTAAATGGCAGGGGCGGAGAGATTCGAACTCGCGACACCCGGTTTTGGAGACCGGTGCTCTACCAACTGAGCTACGCCCCTAAATTATGCTTAACATTATGCCTGCTATAATTAGCAGGCATAATTTTTATAAGTGGCGGAACGGACGGGGCTCGAACCCGCGACCCCCTGCGTGACAGGCAGGTATTCTAACCAACTGAACTACCGCTCCACCGGTTCTTTCACTCACATCAGAAAATGTCTGATACAAGTTTGTTCCTGTTATTTTCCTTGTCAGGGGAAAAGGAACTAATTTGATGCCTGGCAGTTCCCTACTCTCGCATGGGGAGACCCCACACTACCATCGGCGCTACGGCGTTTCACTTCTGAGTTCGGCATGGGGTCAGGTGGGACCACCGCGCTAGTGCCGCCAGG
>NZ_JBLJFK010000011.1:0-125702 GCF_049889095.1 Ewingella sp. S1.OA.A_B6
CTAAAGCAACGTGGTCTCGCTGCGCTCGGCTCAAACCTCCTGCGGAGGTTCTCATCCTCACAAACGATAGGCGAAAAAAAACCTGCTTCAAAAGCAGGCTTTTCAAATTGGTCGGCGAGAGAGGATTACGCGCATCTTCGATGCTTGCCCTGCGGGTCGTTGCTAAAGCAACGTGGTCTCGCTGCGCTCGGCTCAAACCTCCTGCGGAGGTTCTCATCCTCACAAACGATAGGCGAAAAAAAACCTGCTTCAAAAGCAGGCTTTTCAAATTGGTCGGCGAGAGAGGATTCGAACCTCCGACCCACTGGTCCCAAACCAGTTGCGCTACCAAGCTGCGCTACTCGCCGAATCGGAGCGCATATTACTGCCGCTGATTCAGAGCGTCAACGCCTTTTTGTAGCGCAGACGCTGTCTGCTTAGAATTCCAGCGAATCCCCTGTCTTCTGGCTTAAATAGCCTTCTCAGACGGAGGTTTAGCACACCAATTGTTCGCTGAGTTAATCCCACCGTCCGGTGAGGTATAACCCAGACAACCGAGGATCGAATCAAACAGCTCTTCGTGACGTTTTTCACCTCCGACCCGCTGCTGGGCTTTCAAGCGTTCGAACGCCTGCTGGTGATCGGGTTGTGCAAGGAAGCTGTCTGATGCCCATACCAACATAGGCACGCGGAACTGCTCCGCCGGTGCCATTTCACGCGGTGTCCCATGCAGATGCGAGTTTTCATCAATAGATTCGCCGTGATCAGAAGCGTAAAATACCAACGCCTTTTTATCACGCAGCTGATCCATCACGTTCGCAATAAAGGTATCGGTATACAGCACGCTGTTATCGAAAGCGTTAATCAACTGAGCCTTACTGCAGGCGCGATCTACGCCCATACATTCTGGGGTATAACGCGCAAAGCTGCGTGGATAGCGCTGGGAATAGAGGTAATGCGAACCTTTGGTGTGCAGCACCACCAGATGTTTGCCCTGCGGATGCGTTTTCAGGGACTCCTGCAACTCGTTAACCAGCAGCATGTCATCCACCGGTTTACCGTCATTACGTTTCTCAGAAGCGATAATTTCACGGAACGAGTAGTCATCGGGGTTGGCGTTGTTGTAAAACCACACTTCACTTTGCATGGCGAACAGTTCAGAACTGAAACCCAACGACTTAAGCACCGCAAAAATATTCTGCTCTTTCAGGGTCCGCTGCTGATTATTCTCCACCCCACCCTCACGCACGAACATACAGCGTAAAGAGAGCTTAGTGGAGGTATCACAGGACTTGCCGCGAAACGCGACCAGATTCTTCTCTTTCGACAAACGCGGCGTGGTATCGCGCTCATAGCCCAGCAACCCCATGTGGTCCCAGCGGGTAGTTTCCCCGATGATAAAGACGACGTAGGTATCATCGACACCTGTCGGTGGCACATAAGTGAATTCTTTCGCCGGATCGAGGAAATTACCCGCATCCTGACTTTCATCCACCTTGGTATAAGCAAACAGACCAAGCGCTGCCAGCCAGTTAGAAGGCAAATAGGAGTGCGCGACTACGCCGCCATAGCTTGGTAAATCGATATTGGTCAGCTTTTCATTGCGGCTTTGCTGTTTATCCAGCATGCGCAGCGGCAACCATACCAGGGCGACAACGACCACTAAAATACCTAAGGGTAATAAGCGCTGGCCCGGCGTTTTGATCTGTTCAATCAACGTTAACCGCAGGTCGTTTTTCCAGATCAGCAGCAGTGGAATAGCGCTGACGACGATCATCCATATGAAGAAATACCAGCCAACCACTTCTTTGCTTAGATCAATATCTGTGGTCATCACCGACACAATAATGCCGTAGCCGATCACCACATTGAACATCACCATGTAGTAACTGGCCGCCACGGAAATCAGCAGTAACGCGCTGGCTACGATGCGAAAAAATGTTCGGCCGCCCAGTGAAAGCAAGCGCAGCAGGAAGAAAGTGAAAAGCACAATAGCGACCACTTCGGTCACTGCCTGGGACAATTCAATGAAATTGACACCGTGAGTGAGGGAGGCGAAGCGGCGGGAAAAAACGGAGACATTGAGAAAAATGCCGATATAGATCGCTAACAAGAAAGAGATATTTTGCTGCGATAGAGTCTTCACTCTATTCATGTAATGTAATTATCCAGACGATTTTAGAAAGATTCTGAATCATTGTGACATGTTTATAGGCGGCAAGTTCACAGATTAGGCTGAGATTACGTTTATATACACACTTCCAGAAAGTTCTGTGCATAAGCACCTTCCGGCGCGGAGAAAAGACCCTGAATGAAACGGTCTTAGACATGAAACAGGAGGCCGAAGCCTCCTGGATATTTTCCTACCAAACGCGCCCCTGGTGAAGGCGATACTTCTAAGGAATTATTTAATATTCAATATCACATCGATGTTGCCACGGGTGGCATTTGAGTACGGGCAAACCTGATGTGCTTTGGCTACCAGCGCTTCTGCGTCGCTGCGTTCAAAACCTGGCAAAGTGATATCAAGCTGAACTTCAATACCGTAACCGCCCGGGATCTCGCCAATGCCTACCGCGCCTTCAATTTTCGCATCCGCAGGGATCTTGATTTTTTCCTGCGCTGCTACCGCTTTCAGTGCGCCGAGAAAACAGGCGGAGTAGCCCGCAGCAAACAGCTGCTCAGGGTTGGTACCGCCGCCCATGCCGCCCATTTCTTTAGGCACCCCCAGTTTGACATCGAGAACGCCGTCGTCAGAAACAGCACGGCCGTCACGGCCACCGGTAGCGGATGCATGAGCACGATACATAACTTTTTGGATAGACATATTTCGTTCCTTTTCGGGTCAGATGACTTCGGTAGAAGACTTTATTAACAAGACTGAATTTAGCACTATATAATAGTGCGCTATGTATTAAACATTATCAGACAAATTCGAAAGCGCCCGTCGGATTTATCTGTCATTGCAATAGGTTTAATCAATCTCGCCCTGGGCTTTGTCATGCAGAACTTTGCTGTGGAGAGCTTTGTCGTGCAGATCAGGGCTTATCTTTCAGGCTTTGTCTTTCAAGTTAGCGCGCAGAGATTCAAGCTGCTGCTTCAGTGTGACCATTTCGGTGATATCGCACTCGGTCGCACACAAAATAGCTTCAGGAATACCTTTAGCTTGTTCACGTAGCAGTTTACCAGCGTCGGTCAGAGTGATGATCACCTGACGCTCATCCGCTTTGGCACGGCATCGTATCAGCAAACCTGCGGACTCCAGCCGTTTCAGCAATGGCGTCAACGTCGCAGAGTCGAGGAATAACTTTTCGCCAATCTCAGACACCGTCACGTCATCTCGCTGCCATAATACCAACATCACCAGATATTGCGGATAGGTTAAATCGAGCTTGCTCAGCAGCTTACGGTAAACTTTGTGCAATGCCAGGTTCGCTGAATAAAGCGCGAAACACATCTGTTGATCGAGATGTAAAAGGGCATTGGCCTGTGAGGAAGAATTATTGTGAGTGCTCATAGGCCTCAATATATATAGTGCACTATATTATAGCAAGCTGTTTAAGCGCGATGTCGCATTTTACTGTGGCATCGCCGCTGTTTGCTCTGCGATTTTCTGCAACAGATACGGATAAAATGGATTCGATGAGACCCGCATGAGTTGATCCATACTCACCACCAGCGCCCCCACTTCCCCACGGGCGGCAAGACGACCGAGATGAATACCGTATTGCGGCGCACCCTGCGGATTTCGTCCATACAACGAGTCATCGGCCGGGAACGGCAGCGCAACGTGCGATAGCGAAAAGAATTCCGCAGGATAATCTAACCCCAGCGCCTCCGTCTCCACTTCTGTCTGTCCCGCCGGGGTGATCTGCGCCACGGTGGCCGCCTGATCGGGCGAAACATTGGTGATCACCGTGGTCTGATAACGACGCGGGGTTGGTGGCAATAGTCGTTCAACCGCTGTTTCTACCGCCGGACGCAGTAACGTCCCGACGTACGCACTGCGGTTGATGTCAAACAGCACCAATTGGCTGCCATTGGCGGGCAGCTGATTAAACAGACTGGTCACCACCGCGCGGGTGCTGACGGTGGAATCCACCACCGACTGAAACGCCAACAACGGCGGTAACTGCGCCAGTTTACCGGATTTTGCATCCTGGATGATTTGCTGCTGCAAAACGTGGGTAATCAGATAGGACTGGCGGGCCGCTTTCACCGGAAATGAATTGTATTTAAAAGGATTAAATTCAGGCATCACGCTAAGCCAGGCGGTTTTGGCGAAGGCGGGGAAAATTGCAGGCCAACCCGCATAACCGGCGAAGCGGGCAAAACGGGTGACACCAATCATCGGGGAGATCAGTACCACACGGGAAGGTCGCGTGAGGGCGGAGTCGTCGAGTGTATCGAGCGTGTATTTCATCGCCAGCGCACCTCCGTTGGAAAAGCCGACCAGCTGCAACGGCACATCCGCACCGGCCGCACGACCAGCCTCACGCACGGCTAAACGCGTTGCCGCCATCCACTGCTCCCAATCAACATGAGTCAATCCGCCCGGTACCGTGCCATGCCCCGGCAGGCGGATCCCAACGGCAACAAACCCACGGCGACGGTAATCCTCCGCGATATGACGCAGGCTATAAGGAGAGTCTGTCAGCCCGTGCAACAACACCACCGCGCCCACCGGCTTGCCGACGGGCATCAGCTCATAAGAACGGTTCCAGTCCTGTGCAAAATGTTCAGGATAAATCGGGCTGCGATCGTAATACCGGTTGAGTGGGATGCGATCTTCGGCATCCAGCCTATCCGTCACTTCTTGCTTCACTTCAATAAACGCTTGCTGCTCAGCACGTAAATAGGCCGCCCAGTCGCTTTTATCCAGTTGATCCGCGCTCAATTCATCCGGCGCGAGCTGGTGCCACAGCTCGAGCGGCGGCCCCTGCAATGCGTCATATGTCCGCACGCATAAGAGTGTGATGACCACCAGAAAGAACACCAGTAAAAACGTTTTCAGGCGTTTAAAGATATTACGAAGTTGCATCAAATTGCGTTTTCCTAAAAACCGTCAGGGCATATGGCGAAGTTTAACGATGTGTCGTTCATACAGCACATTCTTAACTAAATAATGATGCTATTAAGCTGAACGGCGACGCCACGAAGTGCAAATTTTCGCCCCATTTTTGTCCATTTGCATTCCCGCCATGGTGCAGAAAACAAACCACTTATTTATTCAATGAAAATAAAATTCTTATAAATCAATAAATAAAAAATTGGCACAGGTCTTGCTTTGATGAATTCAATCTTGTGTACCAGATGGAATTCAACCTATGACCCACGCTTCACACTCTACGAATTCGCCTTATCGCGGTTTTACCCTGCGGGAATGGCAGCAGCATTACCGCACTGCGCCGGAGAGCCTGCGTACCACGCTTTCGATGGTCTTAGGCAGTCTGAGTCATACCGACAACGCCTGGATCTATTGCGCCACGGCCAATCAGCTGGAAGACCAGATTGCGCATCTGGAAACGTTGCGTCAGCAGGCAAAAGGCTCATTGAACGCATTGCCGCTGTTTGGCGTACCGTTCGCGGTCAAAGACAATATTGATATCGCGGGCTGGCCGACCAGCGCCGCCTGCCCGGCTTTCACTTACACCGCCGAAGCCGATGCCACCGTCGTTGCTAACCTGAAAGCCAAAGGCGCGATTGTGATCGGCAAGACCAACCTCGACCAGTTTGCCACCGGTCTGGTCGGCACCCGCTCGCCGTTCGGCGCAGTGCGCAACACCTTCAATCCGGATTACGTCAGCGGTGGCTCCAGCTCCGGTTCCGCCTCCGTGCTGGCACGCGGGCTGGTGGGCTTTTCTCTCGGCACCGATACTGCGGGTTCCGGCCGTGTGCCTGCCGGGTTCAACAACATCGTTGGCCTGAAACCGACCAAAGGCTGGCTGTCGAATAAAGGCGTGGTTCCCGCCTGCCGCCTGAACGACTCTGTCTCCATTTTCGCCCTGACCGTCGCCGATGCGCAGACCGTTGCCCATGCGGCGGGCGGATATGACGCCGCCGATGCCTATTCGCGTAAAAATCCACGTACCGCCCCGGTCGCGATTTCTGCTCATCCGCGCTTTGCAGTACCCGACAGTCTGGAATTTTGCGGCGATGCACTGGCCGAATTTGAATTCGATCAGGCACTGGAGCGGTTGAGCAGCAGCGGCGCCACGCTGGTGCCGATTGATTTCACCCCGTTTCGCGAACTGGCGGAGCAGCTGTACTACGGCGCATGGGTGGCTGAACGCACGGTAGCGGTGGGTCAGATTTTCGAAGAAAGCCCTGAAGTGATGGATCCGGTGGTGCGTGGCATTGTGGCGAACGGCCTGAATTACAGTGCCTGCGACGCATGGCGGGCTGAATATTTGCGCGCGGAGCTGTCGAGGAAAATCAATCTGGCGCTGGAAGGCTTTGATGCGTTAGTGGTGCCGACCTCACCAACCATCCGTACACAGGAAGAGATGGTGCAGGAGCCGGTACTTTATAATTCACAGTTCGGGTTTTACACCAACTTCACCAATCTGGCGGATTTGTCTGCGCTGGCGCTGCCGGCCAGCCTGCGTGCCGACGGCCTGCCCGCCGGGATCACGCTGATTGCGCCAGCCTGGCATGACGATGCCTTAGCCAGCTTTGGGCGTCAGTGGCAGCGCAGCCTCAACCTGCCGCTCGGCGCGACCGGGATCATGCTCAAGCCGGAAGAGTTCATGGCCTCCGCACCGGTCAACCCTGCCTGCGTGCGCGTCGCGGTGGTCGGTGCGCACCTGACCGGCATGCCGCTGAATGTCCAACTCACCAAACGTAACGCCGTTCGCGTTGAACAAACCACCACCGCCGCCACCTACAAACTCTACGCCCTCGCCAACACCACGCCACCCAAGCCGGGACTGGTACGAGCTGAAACAGGCCGCGCCATTATCGTCGAGTTGTGGGACATACCGCTGGCCCGCTTTGGTGAATTCGTCGCAGAAATCCCGGCACCGCTGGGGATCGGCTCTCTCGAACTGGCAGACGGGCGCAGCGTAAAAGGCTTTATCTGTGAACCCTGGGCGGTCCCTGACGCCACCGACATCACCCATTTTGGCGGCTGGAGAAGTTACATCTCCCACCTCGCCTCCCTGAAAAACGCCTGAGGAGCCACACCTATGTTCACGACTGTTCTGGTCGCCAACCGTGGCGAGATCGCCTGCCGCGCCATCCGCACATTGAAACGCCTTGGGGTCACCAGCGTGGCCGTGTATTCCGACGCCGACCGTAACGCGCCGCACGTCACCGATGCCGATATCGCCATCGCACTCGGCGGCGAAAAAGCCAGCGAAAGCTACCTGATGATCGACAAGATTCTGGCCGCTGCGAAAGCAACCGGTGCGCAGGCGATTTATCCCGGCTACGGTTTTTTATCCGAAAGCGCTGAATTTGCCGATGCCTGTGAAGCCGCAGGAATGGCGTTTATCGGCCCCACTGCCGGACAAATCCGCGAGTTTGGCCTCAAGCACCGCGCCCGCGAATTAGCCGGTGCCGCCAATGTGCCGATGACGCCGGGCACCGGCTTGCTCGACAGTATTGAGGACGCGGTGATCGCCGCGGCGAAAATCGGTTATCCGATTATGCTGAAAAGCACCGCAGGCGGCGGAGGCATTGGCCTGACGCGCTGCGACGACGAAGACGGACTGCGCGCCGCGTGGGACAGCGTGAAGCGCCTCGGTGAACATTTTTTCCGTGATGGGGGCGTGTTTCTGGAGCGGTTTGTGGATCGCGCCCGTCACGTTGAAGTGCAGATTTTTGGCGACGGCAAAGGCCGCGTGGTGGCGCTCGGCGAGCGCGACTGTTCCCTGCAACGCCGCAATCAGAAAGTCGTAGAAGAAACGCCTGCGCCGAACCTGCCGCAGGCCAGCCGCGAAGCCCTGCATCGCGCCGCCGTGCAACTGGGCGAATCGGTGAATTACCGCAGCGCCGGTACCGTCGAATTTATTTATGACGCCGCGCGCGACGAATTTTATTTCCTCGAAGTGAACACCCGTTTGCAGGTCGAGCATCCGGTCACCGAAATGGTCACCGGACTGGATCTGATCGAATGCATGCTGCGCGTCGCCGCCGATGAACCACTCGACTGGCCACATCTGGAACAGGCACCGCAGGGCGCGTCGATGGAAGTGCGCATTTACGCCGAAGACCCGTTGAAAAACTTTCAGCCAAGCCCAGGCGTGCTGACTGAAGTGTTCTTCCCGGACGATGTCCGCGTTGATGGCTGGGTCTCTACCGGCAGTGAAGTCTCGGCGTTTTACGACCCGATGATTGCCAAGCTGATCGTCCACGGCCTTGACCGTCAGGACGCACTGGAAAAAATGTCCGCCGCGCTGGCGGCCACCCGCCTGCACGGCATCGCCACCAATATTGATTATCTGCGCCAGGTGGTGGCTACACCGATCTTCCGCGACGGCGAAATGTGGACCCGCATGCTCGACAGTTTTGCTTACGCGCCAAGCGCTATCGAAGTGATTGCACCCGGTACCTACAGCAGCGTGCAGGATTATCCGGGGCGTCTCGGTTACTGGGATATCGGCGTACCGCCGTCCGGCCCGATGGATGATTTTGCGTTCCGCCTCGCCAACCGTATTGTCGGCAACCACCTCGACGCCGCCGGTCTGGAGTTCACGCTACAAGGCCCGACGCTGCGTTTTCACTGCGATGCCACTATCGCCCTGACCGGCGCGCGCTGCCCGGCAGACCTCGATGGCGAAAGCATTGATTACTGGCTGCCGGTGAACGTAAAAACCGGTCAGACGCTGACCCTTGGGCGCGCCACGCAGGGCTGCCGAACCTATCTTGCCGTGCGTAACGGTTTCGACGTGCCGGTCTATCTCGGCAGCCGTTCGACCTTCGCACTCGGACAGTTCGGCGGCCACGCCGGTCGCACGCTGCGCGTCGCCGACGTGCTGACCGTTTCCCAACCCGAACTCGCCGCCTGCACCACGCCCGCGCCGGTCGGTTTACCGCAGGCGGCGGCAGAAAATATCGTCCCAACCTATGGCGATCTCTGGAACATTGGCGTGCTGTATGGCCCGCACGGCGCACCGGACTTCTTCACCAAAGAATCCATCGACACATTTTTCGCCGCCGAATGGCAGGTGCATTACAACTCCAACCGCCTCGGCGTACGTCTGGTCGGCCCGAAGCCACAGTGGGCGCGGCAGGACGGCGGCGAAGCCGGTCTGCATCCATCGAACGTGCATGACTGTGAATACGCCATCGGCGCGATTAACTTTACCGGCGATTTCCCGGTGATCCTGACCCGCGACGGGCCAAGCCTCGGCGGTTTCGTCTGTCCGGTGACCATCGCCAAAGCCGAACTGTGGAAAGTCGGACAGGTGAAACCGGGCGATAAAATCCGCTTCCATCCGGTCAGTTTCGAACAAGCGCAGGCGCTGGAACGGGCGCAGCAAGGCACTATCGATTCACTGATGCCGATTGACGCGATGGCGCTGCCGGTGCCGTCGTTGCTGCCGGACACCACCGCCTCAGCCACTATTCTCGCCGCCTTACCGGCCACGGCGGATCGTCCTTCGGTGGAATACCGGCAGGCAGGCGACGGCTACGTGCTGATTGAGTACGGCGATAACGTGCTGGATCTGGCGGTGCGAATGCGCATTTATCTGCTGATGAACGCCATCAAAACCGCCGGTCAGGCCGGCATCGAAGAGCTGTCTCCGGGCGTGCGGTCGCTGCAAATCCGCTATGACAGCCGCGTATTGCACCAAAGCGCACTGCTGCAACATTTATTGACGCTCGAACATGACCTGGCCGACGTCAGCCAGCTCAAAATCCCCACCCGGATCGTGCATATGCCGATGGCGTTTGAAGATTCTGCCACGCTCGGCGCGGTGGAACGCTATCAGCAAACCGTGCGCGCCGATGCGCCGTGGCTGCCGAATAACGTCGATTTCATCCAGCGCACCAATGGGCTGGCGAGCCGCGAAGAAGTCAAAAATATCATTTTCGACGCCAGCTATTTAATCCTCGGGCTGGGCGATGTGTACCTCGGCGCGCCGTGCGCGGTGCCGGTCGATCCGCGCCATCGTCTGCTCAGTTCCAAATACAACCCGGCGCGTACCTACACCGCCGAAGGCACGGTCGGCATCGGCGGCATGTACATGTGCATCTACGGCATGGATTCGCCGGGCGGCTATCAGCTGGTTGGCCGCACGCTGCCGATCTGGAACAAATTCCTCAAAAACGAACAGTTCAAAAACGGCGAGCCGTGGCTGCTGCACTTCTTCGATCAGGTGCGTTTCTATGAAGTGACCGAAGCGGAGCTGGACGCCCAGCGCGACACCTTCCGCGAGGGGCGTGCGCAGGTGCGCATCGAAGAGACAGAGTTCGATTTTGCGCAATATACCCAATTTATTGCCGACAACGCCGCCGATATCGCCGATTTCAGGGCGAAACAAGCTGATGCCTTTACCAAAGAGGTCGCGCACTGGCATGAAGCGGAAAGCGCGGCGGTAGAGACGGCAGCCAACGCCGTCCAGTTAGTGGAAGACGATGCGGATCAGGACGGGCATCTGGTCAGCGCCGATCTCAACGGCAATATCTGGAAAATCCTGGTGGAGCCGGGCCAGCAGGTGGTGGAAGGCCAGCCACTGATCGTAGTCGAAGCCATGAAAATGGAGCTGTCAGTCAACGCACCGTGCGCCGGCACGGTATTGAAAATCAGCTGCCAGCAAGGCCGTCCGGTCGGGCCGGGTGACGCGCTGCTGTGGCTGGATGTAGCGGTTTAAGCGGGTAAAACCACAAGGGACTTTTTATGCAACTGACAGGCGCCAAATCGACACGTACGAAAAACAACCGTCCGGAAGGGCTGGCGGAGCGCATTTATCAGCAGTTGAAGGCCGACATTTTCAGTTTCCGCCTGCTGCCGGGCGATCGCTTCAGCGAGAACGACATCGCCGATCGCATGGAAGTAAGCCGCACGCCGGTGCGTCAGGCGCTGTTCTGGCTTGAGCGCGAAGGCTATGTCGAAGTATTTTTCCGCAGCGGTTGGCAGGTGCGCCCGTTCGATTTCGACTTCTTCGAGCAGTTGTATGACCTGCGCATTGTGCTAGAGCTGGAAGCGGTGAAACGCCTGTGCGCCTGTCCGCCGGGCGCACAGCCCTTGCAGTTGGCCGAGCTGAAAGATTTCTGGATTGACCAGCCACGGCAGGAAGACGGTCAGACGGTATCACGCTTTGACGAAGAGTTTCACATGACACTGGTGGCCGCCGCCGGTAACGCCGAAATGGCGCGTATTCACCGCGAGCTGACCGAGAAAATCCGCATCATCCGTCGGCTGGATTTCACCAAAGACGAGCGGGTGAACGCCACCTACAAAGAACACGCGAGCATTTTGCTCGCCATCATAGGGCAACGCACTGAGGAGGCTCAACGCCAACTACACGACCATATTGCCGTCAGTAAAGCCGAGGTGCGCAAAATTACCCTGCATATGCTGCATCAGGCCCGGGCGGAGAATGACGGAAGCCTTCCGTCATGACTTTTTTAAAAATTTTTTCGACTTACACCATGACAATGTTCTCTTAACTCATTTAAATCACAGCGTTTTTACAGAGGATTTCACTATGCAACGTCGACGTTTTATTAAAGCCTTTGCTCTGTCCGCCACCGTAGTCAGCATGGGGTTAGCCTGGAGCGCACAGGCTGCCGAGACCATCAAAGTCGGCATCATGCACTCCCTTTCCGGCACCATGGCGATTTCTGAAACGCCACTGAAAGACATCGCGCTGATGACCATTGACGACATCAACGCCAAAGGCGGCGTACTCGGCAAAAAGCTGGAACCGGTGGTGGTCGATCCGGCGTCTAACTGGCCGCTGTTCGCCGAAAAAGCCCGCCAGCTGCTGACGCAGGATAAAGTCGCCGTGGTGTTCGGCTGCTGGACGTCGGTGTCGCGTAAATCGGTGCTGCCGGTATTCGAAGAGCTGAACGGTCTGCTGTTCTATCCGGTGCAATATGAAGGCGAAGAGATGTCGCCTAACGTGTTCTACACCGGCGCTGCGCCTAACCAGCAGGCGATCCCGGCGGTAGAGTATTTGATGAGTGAAGACGGCGGCGCGGCCAAACGCTTCTTCCTGCTCGGCACGGATTACGTCTACCCGCGCACCACCAACAAAATTCTGCGCGCCTTCCTGCATTCCAAAGGCGTGAAAGACAGCGATATCGAAGAGGTCTATACGCCGTTCGGTTACAGCGATTATCAGACCATCGTCTCTAACATTAAGAAATTCTCCGCAGGCGGCAAAACGGCGGTGATCTCCACCATCAACGGCGACTCCAACGTGCCGTTCTACAAGGAGCTGGCGAACCAGGGCGTGAAAGCGACTGACGTACCGGTCGTGGCGTTCTCGGTGGGTGAAGAAGAACTGCGCGGCATCGACACCAAACCGCTGGTCGGCGATCTCGCGGCGTGGAACTACTTCCAGTCCGTCGATAACCCGACCAACAAGAAATTCGTCGCCGAATGGAAGGCTTACGCCAAAGCCCACAAACTGCCGAACGCCGACTCAGCAGTAACCAACGACCCGATGGAAGCGACCTACGTCGGTATTCATATGTGGGCACAGGCAGTCGAGAAAGCCGGGACGACCGACGTGGATAAAGTCCGCGCCGCGATGGCCGGTCAGACCTTCGCCGCACCGTCTGGTTTCACGCTGACCATGGATGTGACCAACCATCACCTGCACAAACCGGTGATGATCGGCGAAATCGAATCCAACGGGCAGTTCAACGTGGTCTGGCAGACCGACAAACCGATCCGCGCCCAGCCGTGGAGTCCTTATATTGCAGGCAATGATAAGAAGTCAGAGACTCCGGTGAAAACGACTAACTAACAGTCAAGACCTTGGGTTCGCCGCCCAAACTGGCCCAAAGGAGGCATAAACGTGCCTCCTTTGGAATCCTGCGTTTTTTCTATGAGGCACCGACAGCTTCGCGCCATACAGGCACCGTGTTCCAGGAGCTTTCGTTCTCGCCGCAAAATGCCACCGCTACGCGGTGCCTTCGCGGCGGGTTTCGAGCCTCAGGTCTCGAACCGCTTGCTCAGCGGGATTTTGACTGCGGCCTGGTGGCTATGTAAGTCAAAAGAAAACAACAGAGCGGAGCAAACTGGTTTGGAATTTAAGAAAGCCTCAAAGGCCCAGATAAGAAGACTGATTTGGAATTTAGAAATTCTGCTAAGGCGCAGTCAAAACGACGTCGAATGAACGGTGAGAAACAATTCGAGTCTTTTTTCGAGTTGGTCCGAACCTGAAATGAGAGTACCGCGCAGCGGCGGCGTTTGCGCCGTGAACGGAAGTATATGAAACACGTTCCCTGCCAGCGGCGATAGCTGTCGGTGTCACAAACAAAAAGGCGCGGGATGTCCAGAAGGGGCGCGCCTTGGCGCTCCTTCTGGGCCAGTTTGGGCGGCGAGCCCAAGGTTTTAACAGGTGCGGGCTTCAAACCCAAGGTCCACTTTTTATGGCGAAGACATAATGATAATCCGAATACTGCTTTTCATGGTCTGTTCCCTGCCCCTGCTGGCCGAAGCCGCTGCTGCAAATGATTTTGCTGCCGCCAGCCGCTCTCAACAGGCGGCACTGTTGCAACAATGGGCGGCCGATCCGCAGCCAGAAAAACTGCCTCTGCTCGAAGCGCTGAAGCATGAAAACGTCGTTATTGACGAATCTAAGCACGCCTTCACGCAAACAGGTGAACAGCTAACACCGCTGGAAGGTGATGCCAAACCGCAGGGCGATACCAAAAAAGTGTGGCTGAACAACCGCCTGCGTATTTTGATTGCCAATGCACTCTCCGCACATCGTCTGGTCAGCGCCGACAGCGCCGTGCGCTTGCAGGCCGCCAAATCCTTACAACGCGACGCGCAGGCCGACCAGTTACCCTTGCTGAACCATCGCTTTGACGTGGAAAAAGACCGCACGGTGCACGACGCGCTGGCCATCGCACTGGCAAATTTACAGCTGGCCGACGCCAATCCGCAGGTGCGCCTGAACGCCGTTGAGCGACTCGGCACTTCCGGCGATCCGGACACCCAGAGTCGTCTGCAAAAACTGACCGACCCGAAAACCGAAGCTGACACCAAGGTGCGCGCTGCGGCTGTTATCAGTCTGAAAGCCGTTGAGCACCGTTTAATGATCGGCGATTTGCTCGGTCAGGCATTTACTGGTTTGTCGCTCGGCTCGATTCTGCTGCTCGCCGCGCTGGGTCTGGCGATCACCTACGGTCTGCTGGGCGTAATTAACATGGCGCACGGCGAGATGTTAATGCTCGGTTCCTATTCCACTTATATGGTGCAGGCTCTGTTTCAACACTATGCGCCGGGGCTGCTGGCGCTGTATCCACTGGTCGCGCTGCCGGTCGCCTTCTTTACTACCGCAGGCATCGGCATGGTGCTGGAACGCACCGTGATCCGTCATTTATATGGCCGCCCGCTGGAAACACTGCTGGCGACCTGGGGCATCAGCCTGATTCTGATTCAGGGCGTGCGCGTACTGTTTGGCGCACAGAACCTCGAGGTGGCAAACCCCGGCTGGCTCTCCGGCGGCATTCAGCTGCTGCCGAATCTGGTGCTGCCTTACAACCGCATCGCGGTGATTATTTTCGTGCTGCTGGTGCTTGGCCTGACCTGGCTGCTGCTCAATAAAACCCGCCTCGGCATGAACGTGCGCGCCGTCACGCAAAACCGTGCGATGGCCGCCTGCTGCGGCGTGCCGACTGGCCGCGTCGATATGCTGGCGTTCGGCCTCGGTTCCGGCATCGCGGGCCTTGGGGGCGTAGCGCTGTCGCAGCTCGGCAACGTCGGCCCCGAACTCGGTCAGGGTTACATCATCGACTCCTTCCTGGTGGTGGTGCTCGGCGGCGTCGGCCAGCTGGCAGGTACGGTGGTGGCAGCCTTTGGTTTGGGCATGGTGAACAAAATTCTTGAGCCGGAAATCGGTGCGGTACTGGGAAAAATCCTGATCCTCGCGCTGATTATCCTGTTCATCCAGAAACGTCCACAGGGACTCTTCGCCTTCAAAGGCCGGGTGATTGACTGATGAGCCAACCTCTAACCCTTACCGGCGTGCAAAAAGCGCCGAAGATTGCGATTACCCTGGGCACGTTGGTGCTTATTGGGCTGATTATCATGCCATTTCTGGCACTTCTTCCGGCCGACAATCCGCTGGCGATCTCAACGTATACGCTAACGCTGGTCGGTAAGATCCTGTGCTATGCGATCGTCGCGATCGCTCTCGATCTGGTGTGGGGCTACGCCGGTTTACTGTCGCTCGGTCACGGACTGTTTTTCGCGCTCGGCGGTTATGCGATGGGCATGTATTTAATGCGGCAGGCGGCGGGCAGTGGCCTGCCGGATTTCATGTCGTTTCTGTCGTGGACCGAACTGCCATGGTTCTGGACGGGCACGCAGCATTTTGCATGGGCGCTGTGTTTGATCGTGCTGGTTCCCGGTGCACTGGCGTTTGTCTTCGGCTACTTCGCGTTCCGTTCGAAAATCAAAGGCGTCTATTTTTCGATCATGACACAGGCGCTGACCTACGCCGGCATGCTGCTGTTTTTCCGCAATGAAACCGGCTTCGGCGGCAATAACGGCTTCACCGGTTTCACCACCTTGCTCGGTTTTCAAGTCACCGCCACCGGCACCCGGATCGGATTATTTTTGATGACCGTTCTGGTACTGGTCGCCAGTCTGGCGCTCGGTTTTGCGCTGGCGCGCAGCAAATATGGCCGCGTGCTGACCGCCGTACGTGACGCAGAAAACCGGCTGATTTTCTGCGGCTACGATCCGAAAGGCTTCAAGCTGTTCGTCTGGACGATTTCCGCCATGTTATGCGGTATCGCTGGCGCGCTGTATGTGCCTCAGGTCGGTATTATTAACCCAAGCGAAATGTCCCCGACCAACTCCATCGAAGCAGCCATCTGGGTGGCACTCGGCGGCCGCGGCACGCTGATCGGCCCGATTCTGGGCGCAGGTATCGTCAACGGCGCGAAAAGCTGGTTCACCGTCGCCATACCCGAATACTGGCAATTTGTGCTCGGCGGTATGTTCATTGTAGTGACGCTGTTCCTGCCGCACGGCGTGATTGGCCTGCTGCGTAAGAGGAAATCCTGATGAGCCCGATGATCATGACCGAAGATCTTTTTACCCAGCCACATTTGGCAGACAGGCACCGCAAACAGACCGACCCGATTTTGCAGTTGGAAAACATCAACGTCAGTTTTGATGGTTTTAAGGCGCTGACCAACTTGTCGCTGAACATCGGCGTCGGCGAACTGCGCTGCGTGATCGGCCCGAACGGCGCGGGGAAAACCACGCTGATGGACGTCATCACCGGCAAAACCAAACCGCAGAGCGGCAGCGTATTCTACGACCAGCGCACCGATCTCACTAAGCTGGATCCGGTGCAGATTGCGCAGTCCGGCATTGGCCGTAAATTCCAGAAGCCAACGGTCTTTGAAGCGCTGACCGTGTTCGAAAATCTGGAGATCGCGCAGAAAACCAATAAATCGGTCTGGGCGTGCCTGCACGCCAAAATGAACAGCGAACAGCGCGACCGCATCGATGAAATGCTCGGCACACTGCGGCTGACAACCGAACGGCATCGTCCGGCCGGTTTGCTGTCGCACGGCCAGAAACAGTTTCTGGAGATCGGCATGTTACTGGTGCAGGAGCCGCATTTGCTGCTGCTCGACGAACCGGCAGCGGGCATGACCGACGCCGAAACCGAATACACTGCTGAGCTATTCAAACAGCTGGCGGGCAAGCATTCGCTGATGGTGGTCGAGCACGATATGGGTTTTGTCGAAAGCATCGCCGATCACGTCACCGTGCTGCATCAGGGGCAGGTGTTGGCGGAAGGCTCGCTGAAACAGGTGCAGGCCAACGAGCAGGTTATCGACGTTTATTTAGGACGCTGAGGTTTAAGCAGAGGAAGAGAAAGCATGTTGCAAGTCAATGAACTGAATCAGTTTTACGGCGGCAGCCATATTCTGCGCGACCTGTCATTCGACGCCAAAATCGGCGAAGTCACCTGCCTGCTTGGGCGCAACGGCGTGGGCAAAACCACGCTGCTGAAATGCCTGATGGGGCTGATCCCGGCGAAATCCGGCACCATCAGCTGGCAGGATCAGGTGATCAACACCCGCAAACCGCATCAGCGCGTGCAGGCGGGCATCGCCTATGTCCCGCAGGGTCGCGAGATTTTTCCGCGTCTGACGGTGGAAGAAAACCTGCTGATGGGGCTGTCGCGCTTTTCCGGCAGCAACGCCAAACAGGTGCCGGATGAAATCTACCACCTGTTCCCGATCCTGCTGGAAATGAAACATCGCCGCGGCGGTGATTTGTCCGGCGGCCAGCAGCAACAGCTGGCCATAGGCCGCGCACTGGCCAGCAAACCCAGCCTGCTGATCCTCGACGAACCCACCGAAGGTATTCAGCCTTCCGTCATCAAAGAGATCGGCGCGGTGATCAAACAACTGGCCGCCAAAGGCGACATGGCGATCCTGCTGGTCGAGCAATTCTACGATTTCGCCGCCGACCTCGCCGACAGCTATCTGGTGATGTCACGTGGCAGCATCGTCAAACGCGGACGCGGGGAAGATATGGAAGCGGAAAATGTGCGAGGTTTGGTAGCGATTTAGCTCAGGCTGAATTTTCACAAGACAACCATTAACTTTTCAGACACATTTGGGGCGGTTTTTCTCAAACATGCTGGAAAGGACACTCGCAGTAAGTATGAAAATCAAAAGTCAGGACGCGCTGGTTCGCCAGCGCAAACGCTGGGTAAAACTCGCATTACTGCTGGCGGTGATTGCCGGATGCTATCTGTGGTGGAAGCAGGGAAAACTGATTTCCGAAACCTGGAGCCCGAATAAGCAGTATGTCGTGCGCGAATACCGGACGTTCAATTTTATTCCGCGCATGACTATGCCGGGCGACGGCGGGCATTACTCCGGCTACATCCGCGTGTATAACCGCGATGGCAAACAGTTCTACGAAGAGTACTCCGACCTGCTCGACCTCATCGAAGGGCCGTTCTGGGCGAAAGAAGGGGTCTACTGGATGGGTAATGATTATCAGGACATCGTGAGGTTGCCCACAACGCCGGTGGAGTGACGTTTTAAGACACAAAAAAGCCGCGACTGGCGCGGCTTTTCACGTTAGGCACAGCCGAGAGTGATCAGCTGCGAACTTTACGGTAGATAAACAGCACGACCAGCGCACCGATCACAGCGACGATAAAGCTGCCAAAGTTGAAACCGTCTACGCGGCCAAAACCGAAGAACGTACTGATGTAACCACCGACAACGGCACCGACAACACCAAGAACCACGGTCAGAATGAAACCGCCGCCATCTCTACCCGGCATGATCCACTTCGCCAAAATACCCGCAATCAGACCAAAGATAATCCAGGATAAAATTCCCATTTTTGACTCCTCCAAATAAATTTCGTTACCGTGATGTTAGTAAAATCGCATGGTCTCACCATGAATTGTGTTGAACCAATTTGGCTAAACAAGAGCGGAACCAACAACGTCCGACTTTCAGGTCGGCGAAAAAACACCACAAACCTTTTTTCTGACACTGCAGGTGCAGTCTAGCAGAAATGGGGAAGCGCGCTCAAAATCAGGAAGGAGGACTGTTTTCCGTCAGTTTGTGCTGTATCTTTCAGCCAGTGTAAACGGCCACGGCGTTTCGTCAATCGGCCGCAGAAGCCTGTAAAATTGCGTAAAAAATAAGACAGTTTTTTTGAATGACTTCCTCAAATCAATCCGTTTTTCATCTGCGACAGACAGGTCTATTATTCATTCATCGAAAGGCAATCACCTTTCACGCTCATAAACTGAATGGAATAATTATCATGAAAAACATCAAAATTTTTGCTGTAGCCGCCACCCTTTCTCTGATCTCTTTCGGTAGTTTTGCTGCTGAGCAGGTTTCTCAACCTGCCGACGGCGCACAAAAAATCGGTGTGATCTCAGTGTCAGGCCCAACCACGCTTGGTGGTCTGGAAAGTAAACTGGCAGCTCAGGCAAGTGAAGCAGGTGCCTCTTCTTACCGCATCATCTCTGCAACCGGTAACAACCGTATGCATGCTAACGCTGAAATCTATAAATAATCGGCACGCAAAACTGCTGAACCAATACCCTCCCAAAAGCCTGTGGAAGATCATCTTCCACAGGCTTTTTTACTTTCCAGCTATCCACTCTCAGACTTTCTTTATCTGCAAGATTGCATTTTCTCTATCAGGTTCACTATTCTGGTTTTTTCGCACATCAGGAAAAGCCATGACCCTCGCAGAATCTCTGATTTCTTACGCGCTTGCCGCGGGTATTTTAACGCTCACTCCCGGCCTGGACACTGCGCTGGTATTGCGCACTGCGGCTAGCCAAGGCAGCAAAAAAGCACTCTTATCAGCATGTGGGATCAGCACCGGTTGCCTGGTTTGGGGCGCAATGGTCGCTCTCGGATTGGGGGCGGTGCTCGCCTCCTCGGAAATCGCGTTCACCGCCCTGAAGTGGATCGGTGCCACGTATCTTTGCTGGCTTGGTCTGCAAATGTTGCTGAAACCGAGAAGCGAAATGAACATGGCCGCGCCGGAAAGTAGCAGAACTGTATTACGCATCGGAAATTCACCGTTCATAAGAGGACTATTTGGCAACGTGCTTAACCCGAAGGTCGGCGTGTTCTACGTCTCTTTCTTGCCACAGTTTGTGGCAACGGGTTATCCGGTCGGCCCGTATATTTTTGGCCTCGCCGCCATGCACGCAGTCATCGGTACGCTATGGTCGTGCGTGATGATTTCAGCGACACGCCCTTTGTCCCGCTGGCTGCGGCGTCCGGCAGTGGTCAGAACCTTGGATCGTTTAACCGGCACCGTTTTTATCGCCTTTGCAGTTCGACTCGCTACGACAAAACGCTAACAAAAAAGGAGTTGCCATGAAAACACGTATCACCTCAGCCCCAACCGACGACGATCTTGAAGAGATGAAAAGTGGCCTGCGTAATTTCAACAGCCATTTTGTTCCGCAGCAGAAACTCCGCGCGTTAGGGATTTTTGTTGAGGATGAGCATGGTCAGAAACAGGCGGGCATTGTTGCTGAAACCGTCGGCAATTGGATGTATATCCAGATGCTATGGGTCGATGAATCTCTGCGCGGTAAAGACGTCGGTACACAGTTGATCAACGAAGCGGAAGAAGAGGCCAAGCGGCGGGGTTGCCGTTATTCACTGGTCGATACCTTTAGTTTTCAGGCACGGCCCTTTTATGAACGTATGGGTTATCACCTGCAAATGTCGCTGGAAGATTATATTGACGATATTCGAGCGCCAGATGATGCGCCGTCCACCCATACCCGCTTTTACCTGACTAAAATACTGAGCAACAGCGCACAAAATCATTTGGATTGACTCAGCATCCCCCGGAAACTTACTCAGATAAGTGACCGGGGTGAATAAATGCAGCTAACGCGGACTCAATTCGCAGGATGACCCGCGGATAGCGCTAACCACTCTTGAACCGATGGGCGTTGCCATTGGGCATCCGCATAGGCCGCCAGATTTTCTGGCACAGCGTCGCCGTTTAAGCGCAACCGGTTGATCATCAGTGCCAAATCCGTATCGGCGATACACCATTCACCGAATAGATTTTCACGGTCTTCGAGCAGACGCTCAGCGGCACCGATCAGTTTTTCGGCAGCCGCCTGGCCTTTGGGCGTCAGCACCGGATATTTTTTGCCGCCAAACACCACGTCGGTTGAACGTTCTTCGCGGATCGGCATTAAATCGCTGCGCAGCCACGCCTGGACTTCACGGGCTTTGGCGCGGTTTTCCGGGTCTTGTGGATAAATCGCCGGGAAGGTCGGTGCGGGAAACAACTCTTCCACGTATTCATCAATGGCGGAAGATTCTGACAACACAAAGCTGCCGTTCGCCAGTGTCGGTACGCGGCGGGTCACTGAAATCGCTGAATAATGATCTTTCAGGTTTTCGGCCTCGGCTAAATTGACGGTTTCCAGCTCAAAAGGAATACCTTTCTCGGTCAGCGCCACAAAAGCAGACATGACATAGGGGCTGAAATAGTTGGCATCGGAATAAAGCGTCAGCGAAGGTTGGCTCATGGCGAACTCCTGAAAAAAGAAAAGCAAAAGGATGAAAAACATAGCGCAGAAATGAGGGGCTGTCGTTAAAAAACACGTGGAATAATCGTGCCATCGTGTAGCGGTGTATAAAGTAAAATGTCGTCCCGTCCGCAAAGATAAACGTTCGCATCCTACGACTGTCTCCCTATACTGCTGAAATCCCCTGATGTCGGGCTTTTTACTCCAGGAACAGACCATGAAAAAACGGAACCTTGCCTTTGCGATGCTCCTCCCGCTGCTGGTATGTGCAGCGCAAGCTTCATCCCCCAAGGAGATTAAAGCGCGATTCAATCAGTTTAAGGTGGGTGACAAAACCATCTGCCTGGATGAGTTTACCTATCCCAACAACCTAAAGATGAAATCGTTTGAGAACGGTTTTGTGATCAGTAAGAAAAATAATGTACTGACTTATCAGATAGTCAGTATGTTTTTACTGGGCAACGATGTGACGGCTAACGTGAAAGCTATCGTTGAAAGTCGGATAGGGAAAAATGGGTTAAGTACGGTATTTAAACAAGCTTTCATTGACGTTTCAGGCATGGATAAACCTGAACAGGCCGATGCCAAAGCCAAGCTTCTCCGCGAGTTTGAAAAGATGACCAGTGCAAAACAGGATCTTCTGCCCTACAGCGCGATTGTCCTCAACGACAAGGGCTACGTCATCACCACAGTGGAAAGCAACGGCACCAGCGTCAGCGAATGCTTTGTTACCCCCTATAAAAAACCCACTAAGGATTGATCCTCATGACAGTACTGTCGGCGATGAGCAAAGCGTTTTACCCGCAATTTTTTGAGCAACTGGTCACGGACTATGCCAAAGAAAATGTCGCCTCAGGCCGCTGGGCAGCGGAAAACGCACTGGCACGTTCGCAGGATGAAATAGCACGGTTGCTGCCACAGGGCATCGCCACGCCGGAAAATTATTTGTTTGAAATTAAAACCAATGTCGATGGGCAAACTGCCGGGTATATCTGGTTTGCTGTCAGCGATCGTCAGGGCGAACGCAGCGCTTTTATCTATGAAGTGTCGGTGTTTAGCGAATTTCGCCGTCAGGGCCACGCCCGCGCTGCCTTTTGGCAGTTGGAAGAGAAAGTGCGTGAACTGGGTTTGAAATCCATCGGACTGAATGTGTTTTACCACAACAATGCGGCGCAGGCGCTGTATGCTAGCCTGGGCTATGCGCCGACCAATCTGACCATGGTAAAAGCGTTAAAAGCGGTTTAACAGCGCCCATCAGCGCTGATATTTGATGAAATCCGTCAGTACTCCAATACGGTCATACAGTTTGCGGGCCGTGTGATTGGCCGTTTTGGTGGTCCAGTAGACGTTGGCTTTATCGTTCTGGTCAGCGTACTCGTACACTGCTTCAATCAATTTCTGCCCGACACCCAACTTGCGCGCGCTTTCATCGACGTATAAATCCTGCAAATAGACCACCTGCTGCATATGCCAGCCGTGATCGTGATTGATGCAGTTCACCAACCCGACCAGTTTTCCCTGATATTCCGCCACATAGCCAAACATGCTGACATGGTCAGGCTGCGACAAACGCTGAAAGGTATAGTCGAACTGCGCTGGGTCAAGCTCTGACTGATAAAAGTCCAGATAATCGCGCCACAGAATTTCCCAACTTTCACGATCATTAGGGGTGAGTGGGCGAACCATGATGGCTGGCGATGAACTCATATAACGCTCTCCTCAAATAAACCGATACAGCAGGAACACCCCATCAAGGCCAAGTGTAGGGATAATGTATCAGGTCATGAAAACGGACGATATCTGCACTTTCATTGCGGTAGGCATGCGGGCAATCCGCAGTAAAGCGCAGTGCTTCCCCGGCGCAGAGCGTACGTATGACACCATCCACTTCTAGCGTTAACTGCCCCTCAAGCACGATCGCGTGTTCAATCACGCCTTTTTCGTGTGGCGACGATTCACTGACGCCGCCTGGCTCCATCTCGATCAGGAACATGTCCATGCGCAGCGCGACATCAAAAGGAAACAGTGGCACGACGCGCATACCCGAGGTCTCGCTGTTAAACATAGCCAACAGGTCATGGCGATGTAGCGTTGATGACATTTTGGGCGGCGTTTCGATAAATTCTGAAAACGATATATTCAACCCGCTGGCTATTTTCCACAGCATTGCCACCGTCGGGCTGGATTCCCCACGCTCAATCTGGCCGAGCATGGCCTTGCTCACGCCGGTTTTTTCCGCCGTTTGGCTGAGACTCCAGCCGCGTTCAGCGCGCACCGTTTTAAGTTGCCTGCCGATCCGTTGGGCGAGTTCTTGCATAGGGCTTCCTTCATTCAGCAACCTGAATGGGTGTTGTGCGTTATAACGCACAGTGATATGTTGAGCGCAGTACCTGTGCGCTATAACGCACAACAGAATACCGCCGTCGTCGCCTGACCAGAAGGATTTTCAATCATGAATTCCCATTTAAAGGATTTCACCTTTTCCGCCGTGCTCGCCGGCTTTGTCGCGGTGATGGTCGGTTACACCAGTTCGGCGGCGATTATTTTCCAGGCTGCCGAGGCAGCGGGTGCCAGCGTGGCGCAAATCGGCAGTTGGCTGACGATGCTGGGCCTTGGAATGGGTATAACATCCATCGGGCTATCGCTCTGGTACCGCACACCGGTGGTCACGGCCTGGTCAACACCCGGTGCGGCGCTACTGGTCACCAGCCTGCCCGGCACCTCAATTAACGACGCCATCGGGGTATTTATTTTCGCCACCGGGCTGATTCTGTTATGCGGCGTAACCGGCCTGTTCGCTCGCCTGATGAAATATATTCCGCAAGCGCTGTCGGCAGCGATGCTTGGCGGCATTTTGCTGCGCTTCGGGCTGGATGCTTTCACTTCGCTGCAAAGCAATTTTCCGCTGGCGGGCGCGATGTGTCTGGTGTATTTGCTGGCCCGCCGCCTGCTCCCACGCTACGCGATTGTCCTGACGCTGGCTGTCGGGCTAATTGTCGCGGCGTGGCAGGGGGAAATCGCCTCACAGGATCAGGGCCAGAGCATGGCGTTTGCGATGCCAGAATTCATCATGCCGCACTTCACGCTCTCTGCGCTGCTGGGTATTGGTATTCCGTTTTTTGTCGTCACTATGGCATCGCAAAATGCGCCCGGCATTGCCACCCTGAAAGCGCACGGCTATAACCTGCCGGTGTCCCCTCTTATTTCATGGACGGCGCTGACTGCGTTGGTTTTGGCACCGTTCGGCGGTTTTACCTTCTGTATTGCCGCCATTACTGCCGCAATTTGCATGGGGGAAGATGTGCATCCTGATCCCAAAAAACGCTATATCGCAGCCGTGGCAGCGGGAGGATTCTATCTGCTGGCCGGTCTGTTTGGCGGCTCGATTGGCATGCTATTTACCGCATTGCCGACGCCGCTAATTCACACCATCGCCGGGCTGGCACTGCTGGGGACAATTTCCGGCAGCTTACACCGCGCACTGGCTGAAGAGAGTCAGCGCGATGCCGCCATCGTCACCTTCCTGATCACCGCTTCAGGTCTTTCGCTGCTCGGCATCGGTTCAGCCTTCTGGGGTTTGGTGGGTGGGGTGATCACGCACTTTATTCTGAGTTACTCGCGCCAAAGAACGGTGTAAAAGTTGAGGTCGTTCAAGTTCTGAGTAACAGTTTTTCGTAACACGGCTTAAAGTGACTTTGATCACATTTCTGTCCGGACAAACCCTCTTTACTGATGCCTAACCTGCCGTAAATGCTGTCGTCACGGCGTCAAATAAAGAGTGAAAATGATGAATATTGACACCCAATCCTGCGTCGTCACCGGTAAAAAAGATGTCTCCGTGGTCGATCAGACGATTGATTACCAGGGCCAGGGAACGCTGGTCAAAGTTACCCGTGGCGGTATCTGTGGCTCGGACCTGCACTATTATGAACACGGTCAGGTCGGCGATTTTAAAGTGCGTGAAGCCATGGTACTGGGCCATGAAGTGGTCGGCGTGGTCGAGCAATCGGATACAGACCGCCTGAAACCGGGCCAAAAAGTGGCACTCAACCCCAGCAAACCATGCAAGGCCTGTAAATACTGTCTGTCCGGCGATGAGAACCAGTGCACCACCATGAAATTCTTCGGCAGCGCGATGTACTTCCCGCACATCAACGGCGCATTCACACAGTATAAAATCGTCGACAGCAGCCAGTGTATTCCCTTTGATAGCAAGGTCAGCGACCGCCTGATGGTATTCGCCGAGCCGCTGGCGGTCGCGATCCACGCCGTCAATCAGGCCGGAGATATTCAGGGAAAAACCGTGTTTGTTTCCGGTGTCGGCCCGATTGGTTGTCTGATTGTGCTGGCCGCTAAGGCAAAGGGCGCTGCTGAAATCATCGTAACCGACCCAAGTGAGCGCTGCCGTACACTGGCGCTGGCGGTCGGGGCAAGTAAAGCACTGGACGCCGCACAGGGCGATTTCTCCGCCTACCAGGCTGAGAAAGGCTTTTTCGATGTGTCCTTCGATGCCTCCGGCCACCCTTCTTCCATCCGCCGCTGTCTGGAAGTGACCCGTGCGCGCGGCACGCTGGTGCAGGTCGGTATGGGGCCGGTGGTGAATGATTTCCCGCTGATGATGCTGATTGCCAAAGAGATTAACTGGGTCGGCAGCTTCCGCTTCACCGAAGAGTTCAACACGGCAGTAGAGTGGCTGGCGAATAAAACCGTCGATCCTATGCCGCTGCTCTCCGCCGAGTTCCCACAGGAGAATTTGGTGGAAGCGCTGGAGTTCGCACTGGATAAATCTAAAGCATCAAAAGTGCAGTTGGTTTTCTAGTCTGCAACTTTACTCACAATATTAAAACATCGTTTCATTTTATGATGTCCTCCTGATTTTTACTTTCACGAGGACATTTTTTATGCAAAAGGACAACGCGAAGAAACAGGTCGCATTGCTGCTGGCTGATGGATTTGAAGAAGGCGAAGCGGTGATCGTGCTCGATATTCTGGAGCGGCTGGAGATTCAGGTCACAACGCTGGCCTGTCAGGAAGACCAGACCCTGCGCAGTTATCACGGTATTCAGATGCAGGCCAATCAGCGACTGAGCGCACAAGGCGACCGCCTGTTTGATGCGGTGGTGATGCCTGGTGGACCGGAAGGCTCAATGGCGCTGGCGGCCAGCAAAGAGGTGGTGGAATTTGTCCGCCGCCACGACGAGGCCGGTAAACTGATTTGTCCGCTGTGTTCTGCGGCCGCGCGCGTGCTGGGCGGTAACGGCCTGTTAAAAGGGCGACGTTATGTCTGTTCCGGCGATTTATACCAAGACGTCAACGATGGCGTATATGTGAATCAGCGCTTCGTCGAAGACAGTAATTTGCTCAGCGGTAAAGGCTTAGGATTGGCGTTCGATTTTGCTTTCCAGCTGGCCTACCGTCTGACAGGCAACGCCGAAGCCACCAATTTCCAGGCCGATCATATCGATTATCACCACTGGCGTGCCGATCAAAAATGCTGATCTGACGGCGGGCGGCGCAGGTCGTCCGCCCCGGTCACTATCGTGTCCGTTTTTGGCATTCTTCCATCATTATTTCTGGCGCACACTGGTTTCACACTTACCAGATGGAGTCCGAAAATGACTAAAAGTGCCCTGTTAAATATCGATGTTCAACGCTCATTCGAGCATCGCCCTTTCTGGCAGGAAGACGACCTTCCTGCATTTCAGCGTGCGCTTAGCCGCCTGATTGACGGCTGCCAGACGCGTAATATCCCGATCGTAGATGTGTTTCACGTTAATCCCGAAGGTGTGTTTTCGCTGGAGTCCGGATTGGTGACGCCGATGACCTTCCTCAGCCACACGCCACAAAAAACGGTTCACAAGCACGTGCACAATGCGCTGCTGGAGTCCGGTCTGGACACATGGCTGCGCGAACAAGGTATTACGCATTTGATCATCGCCGGCCTGCGCACCGAACAGTGCTGCGAAACCACGACCCGCGTGGCGTCGGACACCGGATATAAAGTGACGTTCGTGACCGAAGCCACTATGACCTTCCCGATGGCACACGCCGACGGCGAAGTGTTTTCTACCGCGGCCATCAAGCGCCATACCGAACTGGTGCTGGCCGATCGCTTCGCGACCATTACCGACGTTGACGGCGCGCTGGCGGAACTCGACCTGGCTGTGTGAAGATGATGTTTTGGTAGCCTATGTAATAAAGAGACTTCTATGGCGCAAGACATCTATTTCGTTACGCTGCCGGGCGTCATGGCGCTCGACCTGGCCGGTCCAGCAGAAGCGTTACGGTTGGCCGGGCAGTTTCGGCTGCACTACATCAGCCCGCAGACGGAGGCCGAAATGTCTACCGGTCTGGTCGTCGGGCGGCTGCAACCGCTGCCGGATCGTCTTGCGGCGGACAGCATTGTCATTGTGCCCGGCGTTGAGCATTCCGCAGAAAACTTCGTCAGCCCAGTCGCTATGATCACACGCGACTGGCTGAGCCTGCAAAAAACCGCTATCGAACGGGGCGATCTGACGCTGGTGTGTATCTGCTCCGGCAGCCTGCTGGCCGGTCAGGCCGGTCTACTCGATGGCTACCAGTGCACCACTCATCATGACGTGATCGCCCGTCTGCGTCAGCAGGTGCCGACCGCGCAGGTGAAAGATAACCGGATTTTCGTCGAAGACCGTTTTGTACTGACCAGCGCCGGGATCACGGCAGGTATCGATCTTGCACTGCACATTATTTCCAGCCGTTTGGGTGCGCAGGCTGCGCTGGATGTCGCCCGCGAGATGGTGGTCTATTTCCGCCGCGCAGGCGATGACCCACAACTGTCGCCGTGGCTGCGCTACCGTAATCACCTACATCCAGCCGTACACCGCGCGCAAAACCTGATGGCCGCTGAGCCGGAATCTTCATGGCAGGTAGAAGAGGTCGCCGCCAAATCCCATGTCAGCAGCCGACACCTCACCCGCCTTTTCAAGCAGCATCTGGGGATCAGCGTGCGCGACTACCACGAACAACTGCGTATCGCCGTCGCCAGCCAACGCCTACAACAGGGTCTGGGCATCGAGAAAGCCGCACTGGCGGCAGGTTTTTCTTCCGGCAGACAGTTACGGCGGGCGCAGGAGAGATGGGGATGAGAGTCAACTCACCCACTTTCGCGTATCCACTTTTCCCAACAATATCGCCAGCCCCAGGCTGCCAAACAGACCGCAGGTAAACAGGAAAGCGATGTTAACCAGCGGCCACTGAGGGAAGCCAATATGCGCAGCACGCAAGCCAATGACGATCAGCGCGTGAAAACCGTAGATCGGCAAAGAATAGCGGGAGATCAGCGCTAATCCCGGCAGGATACGCTCGGATAAGCTATTTTTGACGATAACATATAAGGAAAGGGCGGAGACGAACACCAGCGGGCCACAATAGACGTAGAAGGTGTCGGCAAAGTTCTGGTTTACCAACGACTGATATCGGGTTCCCCAGGCAATACCCAGCGTGCTCAGCGTAAACAGGCTCGCAGCCGCCACGGTGATACCGGTTTTTTGCGTATTCATCATTCCTATGGCGCGGCCCATCAGCGCATAGAGCAGATAATAGAAGGTATCGCCGCTAATATAGAGATCGAGGGGCAAAAGATGGAACCCCTGCCAGTTCAGAACCGGCAACTGCGGGTTAGCCAGCACGCCGAGCAAAATCCCTGCCACCAGCACATAACTTCCCGCGACCTCTTTCACTCTGATGAACGGTGAAAGCAGGTAGATCACCACAATCGCGTAAAAGAACCAAAGGTGATAAAACACCGGCTTTTGCAGGATATACCGCAGGGAAGGCCAAAAACCGATATTTGTCAGGCCGTAGATATAAATCAGCGATATCACGCTGTAAAACAGCAGACATAATCCCACGCGCAAAAAATGACGTTTAGCGGCACTTTTCTCGCCAAAAAACAGATAACCGGAAATCATAAAAAACAACGGTACGCAGACCCGGGAGGCGGAATTAAGCAGGTTCGCTACCGTCCATTCAACATCATGGATCGCCTGAAAATTCACCACCTGCGCAGTGCTGGCGTGGATCATCACCACCATCATGCAAGCGATGGCACGCAGGTTATCTATCCAACTGATTTTCTGACTCATTGACGGCCCATTCCTTCTCCCGGCGGAGGTTTTATTGCGCTGTGGGCAGGTTAATCAGCTTTGCTGCCGCTAACAAGCTATAAACCATTAACTCAGAAAGTGCTTAACGCCAAAAAGGTTGATTGCGTTACGCTCAATAAATCTGCAAAATGGCCACCATCACTGCCTCCGCTTGCGTTACCCGCCCGGACAGTCCCTATTTTTTTGCTACTGGTTTTCTCATTAATTTTCAAATCATTAGCCTTACGTCTGTGAAATAAAAACAATGCATAATTCTCCAAATACTGCGTCCCTTTTGGGACGTCGGGCTCTGCTGTTCCCTCTGTGCCTGGTGCTTTTTGAATTCGCTACTTATATCGGCAACGATATGATTCAGCCCGGTATGCTGGCGGTGGTGGCGGGTTTTAACGCCGGGGAAGAGTGGGTGCCTACCTCAATGACCGCCTATTTAGCCGGCGGTATGTTCCTGCAATGGCTGCTCGGACCGCTGTCTGACCGGCGCGGACGCCGCCCGGTAATGTTGGTTGGTGTCGGCTTTTTCATCATCACCTGTCTGGCGATTTTATTCGTGCAAAGCATCGAACAATTTATGGTAATGCGCTTCCTGCAAGGTATCAGCCTGTGCTTTATTGGCGCAGTGGGTTACGCAGCGATTCAGGAGTCTTTCGAAGAGTCGGTGTGTATTAAAATCACCGCAATGATGGCCAACGTGGCGCTGATCGCTCCGCTGCTCGGGCCTTTGGCTGGTGCGGCGCTGGTACAGTTCGCCCCCTGGGAAACCATGTTCGTACTGTTCGCTGTTCTGGCTGCGATAGCCTTCTGGGGATTGTGGAAATCCATGCCAGAAACCGCCTCACGCCTTGGCGAAGCCTTCTCGATGAAAAGCCTGTGGAATGATTATAAAGAGGTGCTGAGAAACCGTCAGTTCCTGTGTGGCGCATTGGCGATTGGCTTTGCCAGTTTGCCGCTGCTGGCGTGGATCGCACAGTCACCGGTGATTTTAATCAGTGGCGAAGGTCTGCCTCCGTTTGAATATGGTTTGTTGCAGGTACCGATTTTCGGCGCGCTGATTATCGGTAACATAACGCTGGCGAAACTGACCGGCAAGCGCAGCGTTGAGCAGTTAATCAAGCTGGGTGCCGGGCCGATGATTGTCGGCCTGATCATCGCTGCGGCAGCAACCCTGCTCTCTGGCCATGCCTATCTGTGGATGACCGCCGGGCTGAGCTTCTACGCTTTCGGTATTGGCGTGGCGAACGCCGGTCTGTACCGCCTGACACTGTTCTCCAGCAGTATGAGTAAAGGTACGGTTTCTGCCGCAATGGGGATGATCAGCATGATGGTATTTACCTTAGGCATCGAACTGGCAAAAGTGGCTTACGTCGGGGGTGGCAGCGGGTTGTTCAATCTGTTCAATCTAATCAGCGGCCTGTGCTGGCTGGCGCTGGTCGCGGTGTTTATCCGCCGACGTCAGGTGTTTGTGGCACCGAATAACGCGGCTTAAGCATTAAATAAAAGCGCCAATGGCGAATAACAGAACCATTGGCGCAGCGCGTTTCAGCGCGGCAGCACCCGGAGCGTACTTAAAGTACGTGAGGAGTGCGAGCACTGCCCAAGCTGAAATTAGCAAGCAGGCTCAGAAAAGGCCCATCGGTTTGTCAGAGTACGAGACCAGCAGGCACTTGGTTTGCTGATAATGATCCAGCATCATCTTGTGCGTTTCCCGCCCAATCCCTGACTGTTTGTAACCACCGAACGCGGCATGTGCAGGATAGGCGTGATAACAGTTGGTCCATACGCGCCCGGCCTGCAAGTTACGCCCCATGTGATAGGCTACGTTACCGTCGCGGCTCCAGACGCCCGCACCTAACCCGTACGCCGTGTCATTGGCGATCTCCAGCGCTTCCTTCATATCTTTAAAAGTCGTCACCGCCAGTACCGGTCCGAAGATCTCCTCCTGGAATACCCGCATGTTATTTTTACCCAGCAGGATAGTCGGTTGCAGGTAGTAACCTTCGTTGAGTGCTCCTTCCAGTTTTTTCTTCGCACCACCGGTCAGTACCTGCGCACCTTCTTTTTTACCGATTTCGATGTAATCCAGAATGGTTTTCATCTGCCCGGCAGAGACCTGCGCACCCATCTGCGTTTCAGCATCTAACGGGTTGCCGGTCTTGATGGCTTCCACACGTTTGATGGCCCTTTCCATAAAGCGATCGTAAATCGATTCCTGCACCAACGCGCGGCTTGGACAGGTACAGACTTCACCCTGATTGAATGCAAACAACGCGAAACCTTCCAGCGCTTTGTCGAAGAAGGAGTCTTCTTTGTCCATGACATCGGCGAAGAAAATATTCGGCGATTTGCCACCCAGCTCCAGCGTGGCCGGGATCAGGTTCTGCGCCGCATAACCGGCGATCTGCTGACCAACTTCGGTCGAACCGGTAAAAGCCACTTTGGCGATACGTTTTGAGGTCGCAAGATACTCACCAATCTCGCCACCCGCGCCGTTCACCACGTTGATCACGCCCGGCGGCAGGATGTCTTTCACCAGGTCCATCAGCAACAGTACCGAGAGCGGTGTAAGCTTGGCCGGTTTGAGCACCACACAGTTACCGGCAGCCAGCGCCGGCGCCATTTTCCAGCAGGCCATCAGCAGCGGGAAGTTCCACGGAATAATTTGCGCCACCACGCCCAGCGGCTCATGGAAATGGTAGGCCACGGTTTCACTGTCTATTTCACTGATGCCGCCTTCCTGCGCGCGAACACAGGCGGCGAAATAGCGGAAATGGTCGATGGCGAGCGGCACATCTGCACCGGTGGTTTCACGGATAGGTTTACCGTTGTCCCAGGTTTCAGCATTAGCCAGCAGCTCAAGATTCTGCTCCATGCGATCGGCCACCCGGTTCAAAATGTTGGCGCGTTCCTGTACCGAACGCTTGCCCCATGCGGCTTTGGCATCGTGCGCTGCGTCCAACGCCAGCTCCACATCCTCCTTGCTTGAACTGGCGACTTCACACAGTGCTTCGCCGGTGATCGGCGTCAGATTGGAATAGTATTTCCCCTTTACCGGCGCGACCCATTCACCGCCGATAAAGTTATCGTAGCGTTTTTGTAATTTGAGCGGGAAACCGTACTCTTCCGGTTTAACCACCTGAGGGTTTTTGTCATAAGCCATGATAATGATCCTTATGCTGCATCGGTCGTAGGGGAATAAAGAAAGCAGTGCGCTGCATAAAGCGTAGGCAGTGGAGAAAGAACTGGCGGGATCTAAAGAGAACTCTTCGAGCCGCCTCACAACTTTTCAACGAGAGGCGCACGGAATGATTAAGCAGGCGGTTACAGCGGCTTTCCGCAAATAAGAACTGGCGTAGCTGCCAATCAACTTCATCACGCCTTCGTTAATTTCTGACAAGCCTGATAAAGCTGGCAGCCACGCAGGGTTTTATCTGCGAGCTGCTTTAAGTTACGGTTGATGCGCGGGAAAAAGGAACGGGTTTAAGCCGCTGCGGGAAAAATCTTTCTCTTCCATCAGTTGGTCGAGAGGCAGCGTTGCCAGGTCATCAGCCACCGCGTCGGCCTGCGGATCTTGCTCCTGATAAATGATTTTCAGGTAAGAGCCGCAGTCGTCGCAGGTTTCAGCTTTCACCGTCGCCCGTTCGCTGTCCAGCGACCAGTAGTGAACGTTTTGCATCTCTTCACAATTGCTGCACTTGGCGCGCACTACGTGCCACTCGGTTTCACACAAACTGCAATGCAGATAACGCAGGCCGGTGATCGTACCCAGCGTCACCACGCCTGCAACCGGCAGACTAGCGCATACCGGGCAGAACTGACGGTTTTCACCGTAGTCTGCACGGCCGACGCCTCGCAGCTGCGCCGCCATCTGTACCCAGTAGAGTGACAGCGCGGCCCAGATAAACGGCGCTTTGTCGGCGGGAACGTGCTTGAAATCCTGACTCAACAGCTGCGTCGCCATCATTTCGCGTTGCAGACTTGGCGCATGCTCAAGGCACTCCAGTACAGCCTGCACCGGTCCGGCGGCATCCGGTTTGAGTACTGCAATCAGCGCATCCAGCAATGCCAGCCAGTGCTGCGTACGCGGGAAAAGGCTGCAATCGAGCGGCGGTTTTCCCGCGGCTTTCTGCAATTCCTCGCTGAGATCAATATTCAGCGGAAGCACTTCCAACACGCGCTGTTGCGCGTCGCAAATCGATGCAGCAAAGTTCAGATACCTATCCAGCGGGCTATCTTCTGCCAGTTTGCGCAGACGATCGGCGCGTCGCGGGTAGAGCGTTTTGAGGTTGGCGAACAGCACCGGCGGGATATTCCCCGCCGTTTTTTTGCCGTCGGCCAGTTCGTCCTGCGGGACAATCTGGATGCTCATCCGGCTTTCCTCTTGTCGTCTTGTTCTTTTTTCTGCTGCTTCGCCAACACCTCACGATACCAGCGTGGATGGTGATACTTCGCCCATGATGCCGGCACTTTACCTTCCGTCATCGCGGTAATCGATCCTTTTGCCCAGGTTGCGGCGTACACATGCATGATAATCAACAGAATCAACCCGATGCCAGCCAGAGAGTGCATCAGCAATGCCAAGCGGATCAGCGGGATCGGGAAGTAATCGGCGAACCACGGACGCCAGATAATCACACCACTCACCATCAGCAATACCAGGAAGCTTATCGCCGCCCAGAACACGCATTTCTGGCCGAAGTTGTAGCGTCCGGTGTCGCCGACTTCATGATTGGTTAGCACTTTGTCGATATTTTTAACCCATACAAGGTCATCTTTTTCCGGCAGATTGTGCTTCCAGTAGCGGAAGAACATCCCGAGGAACGAGACAAACATCACCACGCCAAAGAACGGATGGAGGATACGCGCCAGTTGTGGCGTGCCGTAAATATTCATCAACCAGTTAAATGAAGGGAAAAAGAAACCTACGCCGCTGAGCGCCAAAGTCACAAAACAAAAAGCGACGATCCAGTGATTGAGGCGTTCCACCAGACTATATCGCTGGATTAACTTCTCTTTTTTCATGGCTTTTTCTCCTCATCATGATGTTCTTCTTCCTCTTTCACATGGTCTTCATCTTTCACATAGTTGGGTCCCACGCCGAGGAAATGGAATGCGCTGGCGGCAAAAGTCACGGCAAAGCCCACCGCAGCCAGTGGTTTCCAGATGCCTTTCCACAGGGTAATGGCCGGGCTGATCGCCGGATCTTTTGGCAGGCCGTGGTACAGCTCAGGTTTGTCGGCATGATGCAGCACGTACATCACATGCGTCCCGCCGACGCCCGGCGGATCGTACAATCCGGCGTGTTCAAAGCCGCGCCCTTGCAGTTCGCTGACCCGTTCCGCGGCCAGATCTTTCATGGCATCTTTGGTGCCGAAATGAATGGCACCGGTCGGGCAGGTTTTCACGCAGGCCGGTTCCTGACCGACGCTCACGCGATCGACACACAGCGTGCATTTGTAGGCACGGTTATCCTGTTTGTTGATGCGCGGCACGTTGAACGGGCAACCGGCGATACAGTAACCACAACCAATACAGTGTTCGGACTGAAAATCGACGATACCGTTGGCATACTGAATGATCGCACCTTCGGCCGGGCAGGCTTTCAGACAGCCCGGCTCGGCGCAGTGCATGCAGCCGTCTTTGCGGATCAGCCATTCCAATTTGCCGTTTTCTTCCACTTCCGAGAAACGCATCACCGTCCAGGATTTCGCGCTGAGATCCATCGGATTGTCATACACGCCGGTGTTGTGGCCGACGTCATCACGCAGGTCGTTCCATTCGGAACAGGCCACCTGACAGCCTTTACAGCCGATACACGTGGTGACGTCAATCAGCTTCGCCACCTCCTGCTGATGGTCGCGGACGCGCGGGGCCGGGGTAAAACCGTTAGTTGCGGACTTACGAATAATGTCCTGAGATTGCATTGCCATAATTCGTCTCCGTTACGCCTTTTCCAGGTTAACCAGGAACGCCTTGAACTCCGGCGTTTGCGAGTTGGCGTCGCCCACCGATGGCGTCAGCGTATTCGCCAGGAAACCTTTGCGGGTTTCCCCCTCAAAACCCCAGTGACAGGGAATACCGATGGTGTCGACCGGTTTCCCATCAATGGTTAAGGTTTTGATACGCTTGGTTACCACGGCTTTCGCCAGAATATAGCCGCGCTTGGACGACACTTTGACACTGTCGCCCGCCGCAATATTCTTCGACTTAGCCAGCGCTTCGCCAATCTCAACAAACTGCTCAGGCTGAACAATGGCGTTGAGCAGAGCGTGCTTGGTCCAGTGGCGGAATAGCTCGGTAATGGAATAAGTGGTGGCGACGTACGGGAAATCTGCCGCCGTGCCCATATTCGGCAAGTCGCTGGCGAAAATGCGCGCCACCGGGTTGGAAATCACGTTCGGATGCAACGGGTTGGTGCCGATCGGCGTTTCAATCGGTTCGTAGTGTTCCGGGAACGGGCCGTCGGCCATTTTATCCACGGCGAACAGGCGTCCCATACCTTCAGGCTGCATGATAAACGGCCCGACACCGCTGCCCGGCGCGGCATTGCTGTAATCAGGGACATCAAAGCCGCCCCACTTGCTGCCGTCCCAGCGAATAACTTCGCGCTTTGGATCCCACGGCTGGCCCTGCGGGTCCACCGAGGCACGGTTATACAAAATGCGGCGGTTGAGCGGCCATGACCAGGCCCAGCCGGAAGTGCAACCTAAACCCGACGGATCGGCGTTGTCACGGCGTGACATCTGGTTACCGGCTTCGGTCCAACTGCCGGTATAGATCCAGCAGAAGCTGGCGGTGCTGCCATCGTTTTTCAGATGAGCAAACGTAGAGAGCTGCTGGCCCTTTTTGGCCAGAATATTGCCTTTGTCATCGGTGATATCCGCCAGCGCTTTGCCGTTGGCTTCGCGGGCAATCTCCTCCGGCAGCGGGTCCAGTGGGTCCTGATAATCCCATGCCATATTCAGCACCGGCAGCGGATTGGCCCCCCCCTCCTTTTGGTACAGTTCGCGCAGTTTCATAAACAGACGGGCGATGATTTTAGCATCGTGCAGTGCTTCACCCGGTGGCTCAGCTGCCTGGAAGTGCCATTGCAACCAGCGGCCGGAGTTTACAATCGAGCCGTTCTCTTCGGCAAAGCAGGACGACGGCAGACGGAACACTTCAGTCTGCACGTCGGCGGTCTGAATGTCGTTCATCGCACCGTGGTTCTGCCAGAAGTTGGAGGACTCGGTCACCAGTGGGTCGATCACCACCATGTACTTGAGTTTGGCGAGGGCTCGCGAGGATTTATTTTTATCCGGGAAAGCCGCCAGCGGGTTGAAGCCCTGCACGATGTAACCGTTCATTTTGCCTTCGGTCATCAGCTCGGCCTGTTGCATCACGTCGTAGCTTTTGTCCCATTTAGGCAGCCAGTCGTAGCCCCAGTCATTTTCCGCCGTGGCGTGATCGCCCCAGAAGCTTTTCATCATACTGACGAAGAAGTTCGGCGTGTTTTTCCAGAAATTCACCTGTCCGCTGAGCAGCGGTACCGGCGTGGTTTGTTTCAGGTAATCCGCGAGATTGGTTTGTTTTTCAGAGGGTAAGCCCATGTATCCCGGCAGGTTCAGCGACAGTAAACCGAGGTCGGTGTAACCCTGAATATTTGAGTGCCCGCGCAACGCGTTGACGCCACCGCCCGCCATGCCGATATTGCCCAACAGCAGTTGGATCATTGCCGCACAACGGATGGTTTGCGCGCCACCGGTGTGGTGCGTCCAGCCCAGCGCATACAGGATGGTGGAGGTTTTATCGCGCACGCAGGTTTCCGCCAAAATGGAACTTATCAGCAGGAAATCTTCTTTTGAGGTGCCACAAAGACGCTCAACCAGCTCCGGCGTGTAACGGGAAACGTGCTGTTTCAGCAGATTCCAGACACAGCGCGGGTCTTGCAGGGTTTTGTCACTTTGGGCGAAGCCATTTTCATCCAGCTGGTAGTGCCAGCTCTCTTTGTTATAGGTTTTTTTCGACGCGTCAAAACCTGTGAACAGGCCGTCGTTGAAGGCGAAATCGTCCCGTACCAACAGGCTGGCGTTGGTGTATTCGCGGACGTAGTCGTGTTGAATTTTATCGTGAGTGATCAGGTAGTTGATCATACCCAGCAGGAAAACGATATCAGAGCCAGCACGGATGGGCGCATAGATATCGGCCACGGCCGCACTGCGATTAAAGCGCGGATCGACCACGATAACTTTGGCGTTATTCCGCGTTTTCGCCTCAATCACCCATTTGAATCCGACCGGATGCGCTTCTGCGGCATTGCCGCCCATGATTAAAATCACGTTGGCATTTTTGATGTCGACCCAGTTGTTGGTCATCGCACCGCGACCAAAACTCGGCGCTAACGCCGCGACGGTCGGGCCGTGGCACAGACGCGCCTGACAGTCGATGGCAACCATACCGAGCGCGCGGGTGAATTTCTGATCCAGCAGGCCGGTTTCGTTACTGGCCGCAGAAGAACACAACATTCCGGTGGTCAACCAGCGATTGACCGTTACGTTATTGTCATTTTTCTCAACGAAGTTGGCGTCGCGGTCATCTTTCATCAGGCGGGCGATACGGGAAATCGCCTCATCCCAACTGATGCGCTGCCACTTATCAGAGCCTGCTGCGCGGTATTCCGGGTGGATCAGGCGGCCTTTGCTGTGGATGTAATCCAATACCCCTGCACCTTTAGGGCACAACGCGCCACGACTCACCGGATGGTCCGGGTCACCCTCTATATGGAAAATGTTCTCGGTGACGTTTTTAGCACCATCGCCCTGGCTGTAAATCAAAATTCCGCAGCCGACCGAGCAATAGGTGCAGTTGTTACGGGTTTCACGCGAGCGGAGCAACTTATACTGACGGGTTTCCGCCAGCGCCAGCGACGGCGCAAAACCGAGCAATGTCGCGGTGGTTCCTGCCATACCGCCCGCGCAGATCTTAAATAACTGTCTTCTGCTGACCTGCATGAAAGACTCCTTCCTATCATTTATTAACATATTGCATTCACATTCACACTTTGCCCGCCGTGGCGAGAAGCGCTAAAATATGTGGCCTAAATCCGGATTATAATTGTGGTCTATTGTGACCGGAATGTTTATAAGGTTATTGCCAATGGATGTCCATCTCGTAAACGAATTTGACGAAAAAGATGACCAAAAAGTGACACAGATCATCGGAGCTACCTGCAAAAAGGTGATGCAGCGCGGACATCTCGATGCGCCGCAGGATGATTGGATCGCCGAGGAAGTGCCCGTCGCGCTGGTCTACAACGGCATATCACATGTGGTGATGATGGCATCGCCGAAAGATCTCGACGCCTTCGCGTTGGGGTTTTCGCTTTCAGAAGGGATTATCGATTCGGTCGCAGATATTTACGCAATAGATGTGTCATCTAACTGCAACGGCATAGAAGTTAACATTGAGTTATCAAGCCGCCGCTTCGCCGGGCTGAAAGAGCGTCGCCGCGCGATGGTTGGCCGCACCGGCTGTGGCGTCTGTGGCATTGAGCAACTTGGCGATCTCTTCCGCCCGCTCGCCCCGCTGCCGTTTACTCAAACCTTTGATTTAGACCATCTGGATAGCGCGTTGCATCAGTTGAAATCGGTGCAGACCATCGGCCAACTGACCGGCTGCACCCACGCCGGTGCCTGGCTAAGCCCACGAGGTGCGCTGCTTGGTGGCTGTGAAGACGTCGGCCGGCACGTGGCGCTGGATAAAATTCTCGGCCAGCGAGCGAAAAAACCAGAGTGGCAAGCAGGCGCCGTGCTGGTATCCAGCCGGGCCAGCTATGAAATGGTGCAAAAAGCCGCCATGTGCGGTGTCGAAATTCTGTTCGCCGTTTCCGCCGCCACTACGCTGGCCGTCGATGTCGCCAAAGGCTGTAACCTTACCCTGGTCGGTTTCAGCAAACCGGGCCGGGCCACGGTGTATACGCATGAGCGGAGACTGAAACAATAAAGATCTCGGCAGAATGGTCCGAATCGCACCTTAGACCGTTTGCAACAAGCTTTAGTTAAACTCACTCTAAGGCCTGTATAACAGTACCTTACGTATACCCGCACAAAGTGCGGAGCATAGATAATCATTTTCAATATCATTTAATTAACTATAATGATCCGACTGATTACGCGGTACTTACATCAGATAGTGCCGCCCTACACTATGGAGACGATGAACATGAGTTATTCACTGCCATCACTGCCTTACGCATACGACGCACTCGAACCGCATTTCGATAAAGAGACGATGGAAATCCATCACTCTAAACATCACCAGGCCTACGTTAACAATGCTAACGCTGCACTGGAAAGTCTGCCAGAACTGGCAAAACTGTCCGTTGAAGAGCTGATCGCTAACCTCGATAAAGTGCCAGCAGACAAGAAAGTTGCGCTGCGTAATAACGCAGGCGGCCATGCCAACCACAGCCTGTTCTGGAAAGGCCTGAAAACCGGCACAACCTTGCAGGGCGACCTGAAAGCGGCGATTGAACGCGACTTTGGCAGCGTTGACGCGTTCAAAGAAACCTTCGAAAAAGCAGCTACCACTCGTTTCGGCTCAGGCTGGGCGTGGCTGGTGCTGAAAGACGGCAAACTGGCGGTCGTTTCTACGGCTAACCAAGACAGCCCGTTGATGGGCGAAGCCGTTTCTGGCGTTTCCGGTTACCCACTGCTGGGTCTGGACGTGTGGGAACACGCTTATTACCTGAAATATCAGAACAAACGCCCTGATTACATTAAAGCGTTCTGGGCTGTAGTGAACTGGGACGAAGCAGCAAAACGTCTGGCCGAAGCGAAGTAATTTCGCGCCGCCCTTAACCGGGTTACTAGTTCGCACCATGGCGGGGCCTTCCCCGCCTTTTTTATGTCCTAATCCCGCCGTCTATTTATTCCAATACCAGACTCCGTTCGCAGTTCTTAAATAAGTCCTTTTTTTCCCTAAAGTTTCTCTTAAGTTCTTCCGATATGCCTTCAACGAGGCTTCACGAAAAATACAATTCAATAAGCAAGGACATCGGTGGAGAACCGTTATGGGAAATAGAACAGGTCTGTCACAACGCATTGAAAACCTAAAAGTCGGTACCAAACTTGGATTGGGTTTTGGTTTGGTGCTGGCCATCGCCGTGGTGATCGCCATTGTGGGTATGGTGAAGTTCAAAGATATTAGCAATCGGGCCGAAAAAGTGGATTTCAGTAACCAAATGAATACGTTACTGAATGAAGCTCGCCTCAGCCGCACGTTATATCAGCTCAATTACAACCCTGACTATCTGGCTAAAAATCAGCTCATCATCGCTGAATTGCAAAAGCTCATCGATTCGTCGAAAGGCCGGCTGGTTTGGGACGCACAAAGCCAGGCCAATCTCGATCAAGTTCCGGTAAAGATAAAAGAGTACGACCAGGCCCAGGAAGCGTTTAAAAAAGCGGTGGCTGAAAAAGACGCCGTGCGCAAAAGCTGGAATCTGTCGGAAACAGAAGATGTAGTCAAACGTCTGCAGGAACAACTGCGGGTAGAAGATGCCGATCCAGTCATCCGCCTTTCGTTAGCCCAAGTGGTTCAGAAATTGATCAGCGTACGTTATTACGTGCGCGGCCTATTGCTAAATATGGATAAGGAATCCGAAAGCACACTGCTGAAAGCCATTGATGACACCCAAACCAATGCTAAAAATCTTAACGCCCTGTTACTGCCTAACCAGCAGGAAACGCTGGCACCGCTGATGTCCGCGCTGGCAACCTACAAAACCCACGTTGTCGCCTATATGCCCGCTTACCAGCGTGAACAACAGAATTCACAGGTGTTGTCGGTAAAAGCGACTGAAATGTCCGCACTGGTCAGCAAAATATTTAAACACGAGCTGGATAGCACGCATCAGGATATCAGTAAGGCGCTGTTAATGATGGTGATAATTGCCCTGATAGCGCTGTTTATCGGTGCACTGATCGCCTGGCGCATTACCCGTCAAATCACTCATCCGCTGCGCGCTACGCTGGCGACGGCTGAGCTGATTGCCAAAGGTGACCTGACGGCGGCGCAGTCTACACCGCGTCGCGATGAGCTGGGCATGCTGATGAATGCGGTGGCCGGGATGAGCCAGAATCTGCGCAATATGATTGGCGAAATCCGCATGGGAGTTGGCCAGGTGTCCCACGCTGCTGCCGAAATTGCGGCGGGGAACACGGATTTGTCCTCACGAACCGAGCAACAGGCAGCCGCTGTCGAAGAGACCGCCGCCAGCATGGAGCAGTTGAGTTCAACCGTGAAACAGAATGCCGAGAATGCCCACCATGCCAGCAAGCTGGCGTCGGAAGCCTCGCAAACGGCGACGCTCGGTGGCAAGCAGGTTAGTGATGTGGTCGTCACCATGCAGCAAATTTCTGGCAGCTCAAAGCGTATTGCCGAAATTACCTCAGTGATCAACGGTATCGCCTTCCAGACCAATATTTTGGCGCTCAACGCCGCAGTAGAGGCCGCACGAGCAGGCGAACAGGGCCGTGGATTCTCCGTCGTGGCCTCCGAAGTGCGATCACTGGCGCAGCGCAGCGCGCAGGCAGCCAAAGAGATCGAAGGGCTGATCGCAGAGTCAGTTGAGCGCGTAAACACCGGAGCCAAACTGGTCGAAAATACCGGCCGCACCATGCAGGACATCGTACAGTCGGTAACTCACGTGCGCGACATCATGGGAGAAATTGCGTCGGCATCCGATGAACAAAGCCGTGGGATCGCGCAAATATCTCTGGCCATTGTTGAAATGGACAGCACCACCCAACAGAACGCCGCACTGGTAGAACAATCGTCCGCAGCGGCAGATTCGCTGGAAGATCAATCCCGCGTGCTGACCAATGCAGTGTCTGTATTCAAGCTGTCAGAGAATGACAATTTCGTTACGTCTGATGTTAAGCGTGCGGCGCCAGCTAAACTTCTTGCTGCAGCGCCTCGCACAGTCGGCACAGAGCAAGGAAACTGGGAGACATTTTAGGGCGCAGATAACCTGAGATACGACGGGTGAACCGCAACATCGAGGATTTCGGAAGAAGGGTGTTGGGTTCGGGGAAGTCTTGGGTTCAGAGAGAGATAAAGTTAACGGCCAGCCCTGCGAAGGGCTGGCCGTTAACACATCAGAACGCTTTTTTAGCGTAACCGGTTACTACTTTCAAGCCCATTTCACGGCCCAACGCCGTCATCGGGTGAACCACCACGATACCGCGCACAACTTTCTTCAGCGTGCCCATATCGGCCTGCTCTTTTTTAGTAATTTCACGGCTGTGCGGCAGCGTTGCCAGCTTCTGCGCTTCCGCACTCAGCTTGACGACACGCACGTCTTTCAGACGGGCGATTTCAGCAGCCAGTTTCTCTTTTTCGTCTTCATGCCTGGAAATCAGTTCAGAATTGCCCTGCTGGATAACAGTGGCATCTTTGTGATTCAGTGCGTCCAGCCTGTCGCTAAGGCGTTTAATTTCAGTTTTTTCGATTTCTTTCATAGTGTTTTCGACCCGTGCGTGCCGCGTCGGCACGATGTTGCTCAAGATAATAGCGTCTAGTGTATCAGGAAGTCCGCGTTTCATCAGCCAGCACGTCAGCCGTTGTTATTGCCAATCCCGGCGGCAGTCCGCTCATTTCACAGGCACGCTGCCCAAGACGTGCCAACGCGGCGGTATAGCGGGCATTAAAAGGATAACAGCACGACAGTCGCAGGCCATTGCGGTAGCGCCCGCTCGGCGAATAAAGCGTGCCCGGCGTCATGCAGATTTTCTCATCCAGCAACTGTTGGAACAGCACCACGGTGTCAACGGCGGCAGGAAAGTCCACCCAGAAAACAAAGCCGCCCATCGGCTGCGTCGCACGGGTACCCTGAGGAAAATAGCGGGCGATCAGCGCCCGTGCTTCATCGACCTGCGCGGCGTAGCGACGGCGCAGGGCCCGCAGATGGTGGTCGTAGCCGCCGGATTCAAGAAACACCGCCAGCGTTTGCGACAGCAAAAAAGACTCCGACATCGAGGACATCGCCTTCAGCTTGCGCAGCTTCTCTGCAAAACGGCCACCGGCTATCCAGCCAATACGAAAATCCGGTGCCAGTGTTTTGGTGAAGCTGGTGCAAAACAGCACCCAACCGTTTCGGTCGAAAGATTTTACCGCCGGGGAGAGTGCGTCGCTAAATTGGATCTCAGCGTAAAGGCCATCTTCAATCAGTGGCACCTGATGATCGTTCATCAGCTGGGCCAGCCGTTTTTTCGCTGCCAGCGGCATGGTAAAGCCCAGCGGATTCTGCGCCGTAGGCATGGCAATCACCGCATTCAGGCGCTTTTCATTAAGCATCAACTCCAGCGCGTCCAGCGAGATACCGGTCTGCGGATCGGTGGGGATTTCCACCGCCTTTAGCCCCAGACTGGCCAGCAACGGCAGCAGATAAAAGTACGTTGGCGTCTCCAGCCCCACGCTGTCGCCTGGATTGGTCGTCACCCGCAGCGCCAGTTGCAGGGCTTCCATACAGCCATGCGTCAGGGTGATGTCCCCCGCTTCAAGCATCATACCCAGCCCCAAAGAGCGGCGGGCAATCTGCTGGCGCAGCGCAAGATTTCCCGGCGGCAGTGCGTACTGGCCGATGATATGCGGCTGACGACGCAGCAACGACGCCATGATGCGGCCCAGTTTGGCACCGGGGTAGAAATCATTAGCCTGCGGGCAGGCCAGCGAAAGATTGGTATAGGCCGGATTAATTTGTGCAGCAAACACGGTATCGATGAGATCCAGAACGTCGCCAGCCGGTTCTGCGGCAGGCGCATGGGGTAGATGACGAACCTCCAGCGCCGGTAGCGCGGTACGCACATAGAAACCTGATTGTGGCCGGGCTTCGATAAGTCCGCGATCTTCCAGACGCCGGTAAGCCGCCACCACGGTATTGATGCTGACAGCATGGGTTTGGGCGCTGCGCCGCACTGACGGCAAGCGGCTGCCCGCAGGCAATGTGCCACGCCGAATGGCTTCGGCCAGATTATCGGCCAGCTGGTTATAGCGCGTATCGTTAGCAATGTCGGTGAGCGAGGTCAGCATATCGGCCATGGTGTCAGTTCCGCAAAAGTGGATAGGTACAGTTTATTTTTCATTCAACTGTAACCATGACAATAGCGTATTTTTGGTTCTGTTACCTAATCCTCTGACTGCTTACTCTGTGTGGACAGACTTTAGATACCAAGGAATAGAAATGCTGGATACCGCTTTTGTCAGTTACGTCACCGTGATGTCGATTACGCCAGGCCCGAACAATTTGCTACTGGCCGCATCGGGTGTCAATTTCGGACTGCGCCGCAGCGTGCCGATGATGCTGGGGATCACGCTCGGCTGCGTCGTGCAGTGCGCGCTGATGACCTCGATGCTGGCGATTTTACTCAGTTGGATGAACGCGGTGCGTCTGCCGATGGCGGTGGTGGGCTGCACGTATCTGTTTTGGCTGTCGTGGAAAATCTACCGTTCCGGCACACCGAAAGAAGGCGAGACACAGCAGCCGATGAATTTGGTCGGCGGTGCGCTGTTTCAGGCGATCAACCCAAAAGCGTGGCTAATGGCGACCAACGTGGCCATTCTGTTTACGCCACCGAACGGCAATATGCTGCATCACACACTGCTGATTTGCGTCGGTTTCGCGCTGATCAACCTTCCGTGCATTCTGGTGTGGGTGTTGATGGGGGACAGGTTACGTCAGGCGTTACGTGTTGAGTGGAAGCTGAAACTGTTCAATACGATCATGGGCGGCATGATGGCGCTCACCGCACTGTGGCTGCTGGTTGGCGAAGTGCGTCATGCGCTGCAGTAGGCATCAGCGCTGAACCGGTGATAAACGTGACGGCTGCTGATTACTGATGTGTGCAAGCAAACCGGTGACTGAAAGTACCATGGTGGAACGGACGATTTGCTGATAACGCTGGCGCTGCATGACGATAAGCGATTCGTCGGCTTCGCCGGGCTTGAGGAAGGTTGGCGCTGGAGGCAGCTCAGTCACGCAATGCAGCTCACCAAAAGGGCCGAGGATCTCGTCATCGGTGAAGCGGTAATCTTCACCGTCGTAATTCAGCTCTTCACGTAGAGCCATCAGCAGTTCAGCATCTTCATATTCATGACGGCTGATCACGCCGAGCGCGTAAATCAGTTTCAGACGTACGGTTAAATCGCCCAGTGGGCCACTCCCGTTCAGCAAAGGTTCAACGGCATATTTGACGGCGTAATCGTCTTTACGAAATACCTGCACCACCAGAATATCCAGTGCTTCCGCCAGCAATTCCACGGCCGTCATTAGAAAGCTGCGCACAGTTTTCCCTGCGTTCAGCTTCTCCAGTACCCGGTTTTCAAACGCCTGTGCTTTTTCCATCGAGTTACTTACTTTGAGAATCGCGTCATGGATTACGGCTTCAGGTGTGTCCATAACGCCTCTGCTATCATCCGTGAAAAGCAGGTATCGGGCAGAAATTGCTGCCTGATACCGCCTGGTTTACCTGGTATTGGCTTGGGTATTATTTAGTGCATTTTCTCGTAGATGCTGACGGCCTGAGCGACAACTTCACCGTCCTCCGGCAGACCTGACACCTGCGCCAGCGCGGCTTTTGGTCCCAGTTTCGCCAGCAGAGCTCCCCACTCTTTTGCCTGCTGATCTTCATCACTGCGGTAATGCATAGCAGCGGCGATACCGATCACCAGATTGTTGTGTGGCAGGCGATATTCCAGCGTGCCGAGCAGAGGTTTGATCAAACGATCGCCCGCACTGAGTTTGCGCAGCGGTTGGCGGCCAACGCGTTCAACATCATCATGCAGGTAAGGATTTTCAAAACGTGAGATGATTTTTTCGATATAAGCGAAGTGTTTTTCCGGGTCGAAACCGTAACGGTTGATCAGCACCTGACCACTCTCTTCCATCGCGCCGCGCACCACCAGACGGACTTTCTCGTCCAGAATCGCGTCCCGGATGGTTGCGTGACCGGCCTGCTGACCGAGATACGCGGTAATGGCATGGCCGGTGTTGAGCGTAAAGAGTTTGCGCTCAACGAAGGCCATCAGATTGTCTGTCGGTTCCATACCCGCGATTGCCGGCAACGAACCTTTAAACTGAGTCTGATCGACAATCCACTCGCTGAAGGTTTCAACGGTGACTTCCAGCGGATCGGTGGTCCCGGCAGCCGCCGGCGGCACAATGCGGTCAACCGCAGAGTCAACGAAACCGACGTGGGCTTCAACCCAGACTTTCTCATCCTCCGGCAGTGCGTTGAATACGTGCTGTTTGAACTGGCTGGTACCGCGCACCATGTTTTCACAGGCGATGATATTGAGCGGGGATTCATTACCCTGCTGATGACGCAGAACCAGACCTTTGGCGACGTTCGGTGCAATTTTTTCCAACACGGTCGGGCCAACGGCGGTGGTCACTAAATCAACGTCAGCAATCAGATTAATAGCATCCTGACCGGCACTGTTGACAGCATTAACATTTTTGACAGGCTCAACGCTCGCCTGCTCACCGACAACGTGTACATCATAACTCTGGCGACTGTTCAGTGCGTCGAGTAACACCGGGCTGACGTCAGCAAAGGTCAGCTCAACGCCGGCATCGGCCAGTAATTTACCGATGAAACCGCGGCCAATGTTACCTGCGCCAAAATGTAATGCTTTCATCATATTTCCTTCAAATCGAAGATCATTATTGAGATAAAGCTGGGGAGCCGCCCGGCTCCGAATCAACAAGCGGGTCTCGTAAGACCCGCTGAGTGACGCTCTAGTTCCCTTCATACTTGAAGCCGCAGCGGCGTTAGCAGCTCTCGTTCACCCGAATCACTGACCTATGTCAGCTCGTCGGGACTCCCTCGTTTGCCGCCTTGCTGCAACTTCAATAATTTTGGGTAATGATCAGGAGCCTTCCGGCTCCGAATCATTAATTAACCGCGAAGAATACTCAGAACTTCTTCAACGCTGGTGGTGTTCGCCAGGCGTTCAATCACACCCTCTTCGTCCAACGCCGTGGTCAATTTAGTGATCACGTTGATGTGCTCATTATTACGCGCCGCGATACCAATAACCAGACGGGCTGAGTCATCTTCATCTTCACCCCAGTGAATGCCCGCCGGATACTGGCAGAATACGATACCGGTCTTCAGTACGCGATCTTTGGCTTCAATGGTACCGTGTGGCACAGCAATAGATTCACCCAGGTAGGTAGAAGTCAGCTGTTCGCGGGCCAGCATTGCTTCAACATATTCAGGTTGTACATAACCGCCTTTTACCAGTTGCTCACCGGCAAAACGGATGGCTTGTTCTTTGCTGGTTGCCTGCAGGCCGAGGAAGATATTAGCTTCGCTCAGGCGGAACAGGTTTTCGTTTTCCTGCTCTGATACCAAGCTGTCGCTCAGCGTGGTATTCACTTTCTCTTTGTACTGGCTGGTTTTATTCACCGCAACCAGACGGGCAGTCAGGTCAGTATACAGGCCACTGTCGAGGAAGTTGGTGAGCGAGATGTGTTGCGCATGTGGCACCTGACGCATTGCACGTTCGGTCAAATCACGGTGAGTGATAACCAGATCCACGTCGTCCGGCAGGCTGTTGATGGCGCTGTTGGTGACGCTGATGATGGTCAGACCCGCATCCTGCACTTTCTTGCGCAGCACACCGGCACCCATGGCACTGGAACCCATGCCAGCATCACAGGCTACGATAATTTTACGGACAGTAGACAGGTCGCCCGCCACGCCAGCGGCAGACGTTTTTCCACCTTTAGATTCGGCTTTCATATCCTGCATGCGACGGGTTGCGTCGTCCAGATCGTCGCCTTCTTTCGCTTTGGTGGTTTTCAGCAAGAATGCAGAGACCACGAAAGAGACCGCGAACGCCGCCACGATAGCAGCAATGTTGGCGAAGTAAGCACCTTTTGGCGTCATCGCCAGTACGGCCAGGATGGACCCCGGAGAAGCCGGAGATACCAGACCCCCGTTGAGTACGGTCAGCGTGAATACGCCAGTCATACCGCCCAGAATCACAGCCAGTAAAAGGCGTGGATTCATCAGCACGTATGGGAAGTAAATTTCGTGGATACCACCGAAGAAATGAATGATTGCCGCACCGCCCGCAGACTGCTTGGCACTGCCACGACCGAAGAACATATAGGCCATCAGAACGCCCATACCCGGACCTGGGTTCGCTTCGATCAGGAAGAAGATGGACTTACCGGTTTCCGTTGCCTGCTGGATACCCAGCGGAGAGAAGATCCCGTGGTTGATGGCGTTATTGAGGAACAGGATTTTCGCCGGTTCAACAAAGATAGAGGCCAGCGGCAGCAGGTTATGAATAACCATGATGTGTACGCCAGCGGCCAGCCCTTTAGATAAGGCTTCTACCAACGGGCCGATTGCCAGGAAGGCCAGAATTGCCAACAGCATACCGATGATACCGGCTGAGAAGTTGTTAACCAGCATCTCGAAGCCGCTTTTGATTTTACCGTCAACCCAACGGTCAAAGCGTTTGATACACCAGCCGCCCAGTGGGCCACCAATCATCGCGCCGAGGAACATCGGCATATCAGTACCGACAATCACACCCATTACCGTGATTGCGCCGACTACACCACCGCGATCGCCAGCAACCAGACGACCACCGGTGAAACCGATCAGTAGTGGCAGGAGATAAGTGATCATCGGGCCGACCAGTTTCGCTAATGTTGCATTAGGGATCCAGCCGGTAGGAATGAACAACGCAGTAATGATACCCCAGGCAATGAATGCCCCGATGTTAGGCATCACCATATTACTCAGGAAACGGCCAAAGTTTTGAACTCCGACCTTAACGTTTGGTGAAAGCATAAAACGCACCCCTATTGATACGCGCTAACAATAAGAGCGCGTTATATCTGTTAATTATCGGTGACGGTTAATACGGATCTTTGTGCCACTGCTTTAAAAATCCGTCCGTCGAATTGCTGTCTGCGAGGCGGACTCTACCACGTGATTATGACACCGCGCAGCCAGAGCGCGAGATGTGAGCAAGATCACCTCCAACACCCCACCACACATCCATTTCTGGTGATGTAGATCACAAAATTGACCTAAAAACCAATCAATGCGCTCAAAAAACGCACGCAACCATAATTAAAATGTGATGAGCATCACTATTTTCTGGTAAAGCATTGTTATTAAAATGTGACGTCCGTCACAAAGTATTTCCAGCTCCACGTTGAAATTCAGCTCAAAAAACATTCAGATGTGTTTCTGGCACGCATAAGCAGGTTGACAGTGAAGTTAATTAACGAGAACTGCAGGTGATGAAGTCATAAAACGGGAGGAGCGAACAGAACAGTAATAGGCATCGTATGGGCGATGCCTTAGATAATAGCCGGAATTATTTGCCCTGCGCCTTCACAATGGCGGCCTGCAAATCTTCCGCAGAGACAGCGCCCGGCAGAACAGTCGTATTTTCTGCGCTAGCCCCAGAGGTCGGCATGACGATAAAGCCCGGCGTGCCGCTAAAGCCTAAAGTGCGCGCCAGTTGATCATTGGAAGCAAGGGCTTGATGGGTAGCTTTCAACTCGGCTGCGGTGGGGGCTGCGGCTTTGGCAGCTTTCACGGCACCGGTGATGTCTGCGTTAGTCAGTTTGCCTTCGTCATGGCCAGTGCGGTAAATACTGTTGTGGTAGTCGAAATAGGCCTGATCGCCTTTCTCTTTCCATACAGCCATACCGGTTTCAGCGGCGGTGATGGACTCTTTCCAGCGGTCACCGAAGATTGGCCATTCTTTGAAGACGAAACGCACGTTCGGATTAGCCTTTACGGTTTGCTCAACCAGCGGTGCCATGCGGCTACAGTAGAGGCACTGGTAATCGAAGAATTCGACGAACGCGACTTTGGCATCTTTCGGGCCATAGCTTGGGGTTGCCGGGTCGCTGACCAGCGCTTTGGCATTATCCAGCACCGCTGCCTGCGTTTGCTGCTGCTGTTGATCCGCCTGCTGAGCCTGCAATTTCTGGCTGACTTGTACTAAAATTTCAGGATGTGCAAGCAAGTAATCGGATGCGATTTTACCAATAGCTGCCTGCTGGGCTGGAGTGAAATCAGCGGAGGCGCTGTCAGCGGCCATAGTGATTGTCGGTGCCATAATCAGCGCAGCCAGCAAAGTCATCGTCAGACGTTTCATCAGTAAATCCTTAATTAACAGAAAGCGGGAACATATAAAGTTGCTGAAAAAATAGAGCAATTCCATCGCCTTTGCAGGCAAAAATTGTGAATTTTTATAAACCTTTGGTGCAAAATGGCGGCTTGCACCATAAAAAAGCCACGCTGATTAAAGCGCGGCTCTATTTAAATTATAAATCCGATAATTAAATACTAATGGCTAAAATCGCCCTGCGCCACTTTCTGCGCGCTGAGCAAGGTCTGCTGTTTACCCACCAGATTCGACATCATGGTGTTGTATTGCATTGCCTGTTGTTGCGTCGGGAACTGCACGCCACCGTTAGCAAAAGCCACTTGTGCACCCTGCTGTTGCAGATAATCGCCAACGGCGATGATGTCCTGTGTGAAGCTGGTCAGCGCCGGTACCAACGGAGTCAGCACGTTCGCAGGCTCGGTCACTACGCTGGAGTAAACCTGCGCGTAAACGGCTTTAAGATCGTCAGGTTGCTTGAGAGCAGCCATGGCGGTGTCAGCCTTGTTCTTAGAATCGCGAATTTGCGCACTCAGCAGATTCAATGAACCCACCGACTGTTGCAGCTCAGTACGCTGTGTCATGTAGTCTTGCGGTGTACGGATCTGCCCAATGCCGCTAACCGCAGGAACCAGACTACCTTCTACTGCCTGCTTCATCTGGCGTGAATACGACAGGATTATGCCGTAGTCATTAGCGTAATTACCAAACTTCTGTTTCTGATCTTCACTCAGTGATGGCAGGTTCTGCCCACTGCGCATTACGGTGTTTTGCAAATAGTCGATAAAGGCTTTGCGTTGCTCCGGCTCTTTATCGCCACATGCCGTGAGTTGAAACACGACCAGTAATGCCACAAGCGGCGCCAGCCAGCGCGCGAATGCCCTGCTTCTGATCCCTACAGCCATGAGTCCTGACTCCTGATTTCGATGTTCTTTTTTTACCGGCCAGTTCCCTGCCGATTTGTGCATTCCATGCGGGTTATAGGATAGAACATCTGGGGAGAGAACGCTTTTTAAAAAAGCGTGGAAAATTTTTAAATTCAAATTGAAATTAAAATTCAAGGGCAAGACCTTGGGCTGCCGCCCAAACCCGCGTTAAGGCCCGCAGTCGCTCGGGCCTTAACAATCCGAGCTTTTTTAACTGCGCGCTTCGCTGAATCGGGATGGCCATGTTTCAGATGCCAAAGCGATAGCCGCAAAAATGCCGCTGCTTAGGCAGTTCCTTCGCTGCGGGTTTCGAGCCTTAGGTCTCGAACCACTTGCTCAGCGTCATTTTCGAATGCGGTCTACTGGCTATGTAGGTCAAAAGAAAGTGTTCGGTGTAAAAATCAGTGTGCCGCGTTCAGAAACGCCGCTGAACGAGAGGTGGAAAACCGCGAGTTAGTTTGCGCGGGTTGTAACCCGAAGAGAAGGAACCGCAACGCGGCGGGGTTTCGCGGCTATAACAGAAATACCTGAAACACGGCCATTGTGACCTGCGTAGCTGCTGTTTTTAAAAAGCCCGGGATTCCAAAGGGCGGCGGCGACTGGCCGCCCTTTGGTCGGTGTGGGCCGACGCCCACGACCTTGAATTTGAATTTGAATTTGAATTTGAATTTGAATTTGAATTTGAAATTAAAAACAAAAAAGCGAGGACAGATCGCAATCTGGCCCCGCTCAATATTTTGCTTCAGCGTTAATAAAGCTGAAAAGTCCCCTGCTTACTGAAGCAGCGAAATATCCGCGACTTGCAGGAACAACGCCCTCAGCTTGGAGAGAAGTGTTAATCGGTTCACTCGAACCGCCTCATTCTCATCCATCACCATGACGGTGTCGAAGAAGCCGTCCACGGTTGCGCGCAGTGCAGCCAGTTCAACCAGCGCTTCTTTATACTGACCGGCAGCGAACAGCGGCTCCAGCTTGTCGCGCAGAACCACCAGATGGGTTGCCAGTTTCAGCTCAGCAGGTTCTTTCAGCACCGAGGCGCTAACATTCTCCAGCAGCGTATCCGTCGATTTCGCCAGAATGTTGGAAACACGTTTGTTGGCAGCAGCCAGCGTGGCAGCTTCATCCAGCGTGCGGAAATAACTGACCGCTTTCACTCGGGCGTCGAAGTCAGCCGGTTTAGTCGGACGACGCGCCAGCACCGCCTGAATAGTGTCAACCGCGTGGCCCTCTTCCTGATACCAGGCGCGGAAACGACCGAGCATGAAATCAACCACATCATCCACAACCTTGGCGTTAGTCAGCTTGTCGCCGTACAGGCGCACCGCTTCTTCGGTCAGGGTTTGCAAATCGAGTGACAGGTTTTTCTCAACGATGATGCGCAACACGCCGAGCGCAGCACGGCGCAGTGCAAACGGATCTTTATCGCCTTTCGGATGTTGGCCGATGCCGAAAATACCGGCCAGCGTGTCCATCTTATCAGCGATGGCCAGCGCACAGGCTACCGGGGAAGCCGGTAACGCGTCGCCCGCAAAGCGTGGCTGATACTGCTCGTTCAGCGCAACCGCGACTTCTTCCGCTTCGCCGTCGTGACGTGCATAGTGCATGCCCATCACGCCCTGCGTATCAGTGAACTCGAAGACCATGTTGGTCATCAGATCGCATTTTGACAGCAGACCAGCACGTTTTGCGTTCTCAACGTTGGCACCGATTTTATCGGCGATCCAGCCAGACAGCGCTTCGATACGGTCGGTTTTATCACGCAGCGTACCGAGCTGTTTCTGGAACATCACGGTAGCCAGGCGCGGCAAATGGTCTTCGAGACGCTTTTTCAAATCGGTATTGAAGAAGAACTCCGCATCGGCCAGACGCGGACGCACCACTTTCTCGTTACCGGAAATGATTTGCTGCGGATCTTTCGACTCGATGTTGGTGACGAAGATAAAGTTCGGCAGAAGTTTGCCCGCAGTGTCGTACACCGGGAAATACTTCTGGTCGCCTTTCATGGTGTAAACCAGCGCTTCGGCAGGAACGGTCAGGAATTTCTCTTCGAATTTCGCGGTCAGCACCACCGGCCACTCCACCAGCGAGGTGACTTCCTCCAGCAGACTTTCGCTCAGATCGGCGATACCACCAATCTCTTTCGCTGCTTTCTCGGCATCACGTTTGATGATGGCTTTGCGCTGCTCGTAATCAGCGATGACTTTGCCGCGCTCGAGCAAAATTTGCGGATACTGATCAGCGTTGTCGAGGGTGAATTCCGGCTCGCCCATGAAGCGGTGGCCGCGAATAGTACGGGCAGAATCGATACCGAGGATTTTCGCCGGAATCAGCTCATCGCCCAGCAGCAGCGTGACGGTGTGAACCGGACGCACAAACTGCACGTCGGAATCGCCCCAGCGCATCAGTTTAGGAATAGGCAGTTTGGCGAGCGAGGTGGCCACCATCGGCGCCAGCAGATGCTGCGCGCTTTCGCCTTTGACGTGCGCACGGTAAACCAGCCATTCACCTTTGTCGGTAACCAGACGGTCAGCCTGATCCACGGTGATGCCGCAACCGCGAGCCCAGCCTTCCGCGGCTTTGCTTGGTTTGCCTTCGGCATCGAACGCCTGAGAAACAGCCGGGCCGCGTTTTTCAACTTCGCGATCGGCCTGTGATTCATGCAGAGCAGAAACTTTCAGCGCCAGACGGCGCGGTGCTGCAAACCATTTGACGTCGCCGTGTGGCAAGTTTGCCGCATCCAGCTCGGCAGTCAGGTTAGCGGCAAAAGATTCAGCAAGGCTGCGCAGCGCTTTCGGTGGCAGCTCTTCGGTGCCAATTTCTACCAGAAATGTTTTTTCGGTCATCACTGTTTCTCACTTCTCGTTCTTTTTGCACATCGGGAAGCCCAGAACTTCGCGGGAAGCGTAATACGCTTCAGCTACCGCTTTAGTCAGGGTACGGATGCGCAAAATGTAGCGCTGACGTTCAGTCACGGAGATCGCTTTGCGCGCGTCCAGCAGGTTGAAGCAATGTGCTGCTTTCAAAATGCGCTCGTACGCCGGCAATGCCAGAGGCTTTTCGAGCGCCAGCAGGGTTTGTGCTTCTTTCTCGTGCTGTTCGAAGCAGGAGAACAGGAAATCGACGTCGGCGTATTCGAAGTTATAAGTGGATTGCTCCACTTCGTTCTGATGGAACACGTCACCGTAAGTCGTTTTACCCAGCGGACCGTCGCTCCAGACCAAATCGTAAACGCTGTCTACGCTCTGGATGTACATCGCCAGACGCTCAAGACCGTAGGTGATCTCACCGGTCACGGGCTTACATTCCAGGCCACCGACCTGCTGGAAGTAAGTGAACTGCGTCACTTCCATACCGTTCAGCCACACTTCCCAGCCAAGACCCCAGGCGCCCAGCGTCGGGTTTTCCCAGTTGTCTTCAACGAAGCGAATATCGTGGATTAGCGGATCAAGACCCAGCTCTTTCAGCGAACCGAGGTACAGCTCCTGAATGTTTTCCGGGGAAGGTTTGATCATCACCTGGAACTGATAATAGTGTTGCAGACGGTTAGGGTTCTCACCATAGCGACCGTCAGTCGGGCGGCGGGAGGGCTGAACATAGGCTGCCGCAAAAGGCTCTGGGCCGAGTGCACGCAGGCTGGTCATCGGGTGCGAGGTACCCGCGCCGACTTCCATATCCAGAGGTTGAACAATGGTGCAGCCCTGCTGCGCCCAATAGTCTTGCAGTGTCAGGATCAGGCCCTGAAATGTCTTGGTATCGAACTTTTGCATGTTGGTTTCGCACGCGAGAAAGTGGGTTTAAAAGAGTGCGCCAGTATACCCGCTGCACGGAAGATAATCAGCCAGAATCAGGCAACCCCAGCGTAGCGAAGAGAAAGTGTTTAATTTCGGGTGGAGTAAAAGGGGGCTTTCGCCCCCATAATGTTTAAAACCGCGCACTGATCCCAGCGTTGTACGAGGTTTGCTCACCGGAATCCAGGCCGGTGGTTTGTGAGACAGCGGCAAAGGCCGAGATGCTGTGGGTGATTTGTACGTTCGCGCCGACGGTCATGTCGACCCAATCGTCGTCCTGTTCGCCCGTGGTGCGGCTAAAGCGAGTACGGGTGGATTTAATGGCGCCCGTCGCGGTGTAGGTTTTGTCGCCGAACTGGCGGTCATAGGTCACCTGCGCATACGGATTGAGGATGCCAAGCTCAGCGTTCAGCCGCCAGCCCAGTGCGCCGATTTGCGAGTGGGATGTCTGATCGCCAAAGCGCATTGATGTACTGTTATTGTCGTTCTCTTCATAACTATCGATGCTGCTGTAATCCCAGCTATATTGTGCCACCGGACCGGTTTTCAACACGGGCAGGATCGGGAAATCCCAGCCTGCGGTAAGTCGTCCGCCAATCTGTTTACCGTCAGTTTCGCCGCGCTCGGTGCGAGTAGTTGGCCCGAGTGTAATGCTGCGGTTAATGTCGTCATAGTTAAGTGAACCATAGTGGATATCGCCGTTGATCCAGCCATTATCGGCGATTTTGATGCCGGTAAAAGCCGTCGCCATCCAGCCGCGCGTGCGATAGCTGTAATGATGGGTAGGATCCTGTTTGTCGTCTGAACCGGAAAGCATCAGCCCCAGCATCCAGCGGTCGGTGAGCTGGTAATCCATGCCGATGTTGCCCGAGTTGGTGGTGGCATCCCCATCGCCGAGCGACGGACTGATTTTGCTGTCCAGACGCTGTCCGGCATACCCGCCAAACATGCCAAAGGTGCCGGATTCATTATCTTGCGAACGCAACTGCTGATAGCGGCTGTCGAGTAACCCCTGCGTATTTCGCGCCAGCGCCAGCGAACCTCGATTCAGCGCAGTTACCTCAAGCGGACCGTTAATCACCGACTGCATATACTCGGCGATCAGCGCATGCGCCTGCGGTGTCGGGTGGAAATGGTCGGCAAACAAGAAGGATTTACTGCTGTCGAAACCGGGCAGGTTCGACGTACATTCAGAGGCCGACGTCCCGACCGGACAAGCCATACCCGCAGTATTGGCAAAACCGTATAGCCCCGGATCGGCAATCACTTCGTTGAACAGCCCGTTGATGTCCACCCGCACAATGTTGCCGCCGGTTTTTGCCAACGCGATATCCTCGGTGGTGTTGTAGGTGTCGGTCAGACCGCTGGCCACCACTTTCAGGGCGTCATATGCGGCAGCCAGCCCTTTCGAAAGCAGATCCTGCACCAGTTCAGAGTCCAGACCGGCGGCGGTCGAGGCCTTCAGCGCGTTATGAATCGCTTCGGTACGTGCATCGGCGCTTGGGGTATTTTGCGCATTCAAATATTTATAGGCGGCTTCCAACGCTTGCTGCTGAACCGGCAGCAGGCCGACCTGGATAATGCCTTCCATCAACACTGGCGTCAGCCCGATATTCGGCACCGTCGGCACCACAACGGTTCCGGCACCGGCGTTCAGTAAGTCATTCACCTGCGAAGCCGCCTGTGTGGCGCTATTGGTGGCAATCTTCACAGCGGAAATTGGGTTAAGGCTGAGCGCAGCTGCCGCTAAATCGTTGCCACCAATCCAGTGAATATAAAGCCCGTTCGGATCGGCTTTACCGCCGGTCGATACCAGATAGTTCTTCACCTGATCCTGCGTGGTGTAATCGGAATCAAGCCCCGGCACAGCCACGCCACCGCCTTCAGCATAGTTCAGGCCACCTTGGGAGGAAGGGGTTAATGTGGTTCCAATATTCTGCGCGAGTATTTCGTCATAAAGCTGATGTGAACTGCTGTCAAAGGTCCAGCGGCCAATATTGCCGGTGTCACTCAGGCTGTCGCCGAACACATAAAGTTGATCGTAAGCCTGTGCCGGAGCCTGTAAACCAATGCACAGCGCCACGGCGAAAGCGCCCTGTGTCAAACGTAATACGGCGTTTTTCTTATCTGTCATTGTCGTAATGTCCCAAAAATATCAGCGGATCTAATCCATGGAAAACGTAAGGATTGCGTAATGGATGGATTTAAATATTGTTCAGATCCGACCAGCGTCAAGTCGGAGGGCTGTAAATTACGACGTTGCAGAGTTATCCGAGAAGCCACACACTGATCCCATCCATGTAGCTCCCTTATTAAGGACAATCGAATGACGATACGTTGCAGTTGGGTCTCAAAAGAGCCGATTTATCTTGAGTACCACGATAAAGAATGGGGCGTGCCGATCAAAGATGGCCGTGAGTTGTTTGAAATGCTGTGCCTCGAGGGTCAGCAGGCCGGGTTGTCGTGGTTAACCATCCTGAGAAAACGCGATAACTATCGCCAGAACTTCCACAATTTCGATCCGGTGCGCATCGCTAAAATGACAGATGACGACGTAGAACGTCTGGTTCTCGATGCCGGGATCGTCCGTCATCGCGGAAAAATCAAAGCTATCATCCTGAATGCGCAGATTTATTTAGCCATGCAGGCCGCCGGCGAAGATTTCTCTGATTTCATCTGGAGCTTTGTTGCGCATCAATCGGTCATCAATAATCCGCCGGGACCCGAAGGTGTACCGGCAAAAACCACGGTCTCTGATGCAATGGCCAAGGCGCTGAAGAAAAAAGGTTTTAAATTTACCGGCTCGACCATTTGCTATGCATTTATGCAGGCCGCCGGGCTGGTGAACGATCATCAAACCTACTGTTTCTGTCACCCAAAAAATCAACCGGTATGATCCGACTTTCGCAACCTGCCGATACCGACGCGATCATGCGGTTGTGGCTGCGCAGCACGCTGGCGGCACACCCGTTTATTGAAGCGTCGTACTGGTATGAAAGTGCGTCGATGGTGCGTGAGACATTTCTTCCGCAGGCCAGAACCTGGGTTTACTGTGCTGAAGACGGTGAGATCGATGGCTTTATCAGCGTGCTGAACCAGCAATTTATCGGTGCGCTGTTTGTTAAAGAGAGCGTCTACGGCAAGGGGGTCGCGCAACAATTAATGCAAGAAGCCAAAGAGCGTTTCCCGCTATTGCTGCTGGAGGTTTATCAGCAAAATCACCGCGCTGTGGCTTTCTATCGCAAAGAAGATTTCTTCGTGGTCAACGACACCGTTCATCCCGGAACCGCTCTTCCTACCTGGGTTCTGCGCTGGCATCAGCCCCTGTCTGAATAAGTTCCTCAACCCCGTAAAAATACAAAAATGGATAACCGGAATTCTCCTACTGCTTAACGCCGCGAAATTCCGCATAAAGAGCACAAGAACGCCGCAGGGCCGATGTCTGCCGGTTGCACTTCTTTATGTTTTGACACCATTTTATTTGCAACAACTCCAGTGCGGCGCAGCCATAATGGAAACGATTCGGCTTGAAACAGAAAACATCCAAAAAGGAAATAAGATGAACAAACGACTTCTTGTGGTTGCAGGCGCACTTTGCGTCACGATGGGCCTGTCAGCTTGTACCACCAACCCCTATACCGGCGAATCCGAAGCGGGTAAATCCGGCATTGGCGCAGGTCTGGGTGCCGCCTTAGGTGCGGGCGTTGGGATGCTCTCATCTTCCAAAAAGGATCGCGGCAAAGGTGCATTGATCGGTGCAGCAGCCGGTGCCGCACTGGGCGGCGGTGCAGGTTATTACATGGATGTGCAGGAATCTAAACTGCGCGACAAAATGAAAGGCACCGGCGTCAGCGTAACCCGTCAGGGCGACAATATTGTGCTGAATATGCCAAACAATGTGACCTTCGACACCAACAGCAGCACGTTGAAACCGGCGGGCGCTAACACGCTGACCGGCGTAGCGATGGTGCTGAAAGAATATCCGAAAACGGCAGTTAACGTGGTCGGTTACACCGACAGTACGGGTACACGAGCGCTCAACATGAAGCTGTCACAGCAACGTGCCGACGGCGTCGGTAGCGCGCTGATCACTCAGGGTGTGGCAGGCAGCCGCGTGCGCACCACCGGTGCCGGCCCGGATAACCCGATTGCCAGCAACAGCACCGAAGAAGGCAAAGCGCAAAACCGCCGCGTTGAGATCACCCTCAGCCCGCTACAGTAATCGCTTCACAGTTAAAATAACGCCGGGGCCGCCGCATGGCCCCGCTTTCATGCATCCTGTGTTATTCTGCCCTTCCCCCCTGCGTAACGGATGCCAGTATGTCTCTGAAAGCTATCGCGAAAGTTCTCGGTCTCTCTGTGACCACCGTCAGCCGCGCGCTGAACGGTTACGATGACGTTTCAGCGGACACCAAAGCGCGGGTACAGGCAGCGGCGGATTTACGCGGTTACCGGCCTAACACCCTCGCCCGCCGGTTGAAAATGGGCAAGATCGACGCCGTTGGGCTGATTTTCCCCTTCACTTCCCATCCTTTAAGTAATTCTGCGTTTGTCGAAATGGTCGGCTGTATTACACGCGAACTGGCAAAACATGAAATCGATCTGTTGCTGGTGCCGGATGAGCTGGGGACGTTTTCGTGGCGACGGCTGATAGAAAGCAAACGCGTGGACGCCATGCTGGTCGCGCATACGTTAGATAATGACCCGCGTCTGCTGGATTTACAGCTGCGCAATTTCCCGTTTCTGGCACTCGGGCGCAGCGGTTGTCTGACGCAGGATTACGCCTGGTTTGATTTCGATAATCGCGCCGGGATGCAGATGGCGGTCGATCATCTCGCTAAACTGGGCCATCAGCGTATCGCGTTTCTTGGCGAAAATAATCAGCAATCCTTTATCGGCCAGCGCCATCAGGGCTATCTCGACGGGCTGGTGGCCAACAGATTGCCGCTTAACCCGGAGTATGTGAATAGCGTCAGCCCAAGCCGCCGCGCTGGTTATCAGGCTACGCAGGCGCTGCTGGCGTTACCGCTGCCGCCCACGGCGATTGTTTGCGACTGCAATATGCACGGCGAGGGTGCCGCACTGGCGTTGTACGACGCCGGGCTGCTGCTCAACGGTGGCATCTCGCTGATTATTTATGACGGTTTACCTCCTGATAGCCTGCCCGACGTCGCGGTCACCGCCATCCGCCAAGCCACCCGCGAATCGGTTGGCCTGCAAATCGCAGACATGACCATGGCGCTGATCCGCAACGAACCTTTGAGCCATTTACAGGTGCTGTGGCAGCCGGAACTGCAGGCGGGCGTTACCGCACATCCTCCACACTAATCATTCCTCTTTCGATTATTTATCTCGTCTGTATCACAAATTTTCACCTTCACATTTCCAATCCGAAACGTTTCGGATTAATAGTTACGCCACGAGATCGCGTTTTATAGAAACAACTATCGAGTGGAGTCGTGACAGCATGGAAAACCAGATCGTTCATTTAACCAGCGAACACACCAGCCTAATCGTACGCTGTACACCGTTCGCCGAAATCCTTTATTGGGGAAATCGCCTGAGCCAGTTTTCGGCTGACGATATGATTTCCCTCAGCCGAGCAGTGCCCAACGGCCGCATCGATGTCGAAGCACCGGTCAATTTCAGCGCCGATTCAGGGCGCGGCTCTTTCGGTACGCCGGGCCTGGAAGGCCATCGTGACGGTATGGACTGGTCGCCGGTGTTCAATACAATTGACGTGCAACAGCAGGGAAATCAGCTGACGATCACCACGGAAGATGCTATCGCGGGTGTGCAATTTCGCAGCGAACTGCGCCTCGATGACAGCGGCATTTTGCAGGCGCGTAATGCGCTGACCAATATCAAGCCAGGAACCTATCAGTTGGCGCGTCTGGCTGTCACGCTGCCGCTGCCCGAACGCGCCGCCGAAGTGATGGCGTTTCATGGCCGCTGGATCAAAGAATTCCAGCCACACCGCACGCTGCTGGAGCACGGCGGCATTATTCAGGAAAACCGGCGCGGCAAAACGTCTTCGGAATATTTCCCGGCAATGATGATCGGTCATCAGGGTTTCAGCGAAGAACAGGGCGAAGTCTGGGGAATACACCTGGGCTGGAGTGGTAATCATCGTCTGCGCGCGGACATCAAAATCGATGGTCGCCGTCTGGTGCAGGCCGAAGCGCTCTATCTGCCGGGCGAGCAGCGTCTCGAACAAGGTGAAACACTGGAAACGCCGTGGCTGTACGCCAGCTATTCCGCCTGCGGACTGAACCGCATGAGCCAGCAATTCCACCGCTTCGTGCGCGAACAAATTTTACGTTTTCCGACCGGGAAACCGCGCCCGGTGCATCTGAATACCTGGGAAGGCATCTATTTCGATCACGATCCCGATTACATTATGCAGATGGCAACCGAGTCTGCCGCATTGGGCGTAGAACGCTTCATTATCGACGACGGTTGGTTCCGCGGCCGCGACCATGACCGCGCTGCGCTCGGCGACTGGTATCTCGATGAGAAGAAATACCCAAACGGGCTGGAACCGGTGATCAGCCACGTTAAAAATCTCGGTATGGAGTTTGGTATCTGGGTCGAGCCGGAAATGATTAATCCGGACTCCGATCTTTATCGTGCCCACCCAGATTGGCTACTGGCGTTGCCGGGTTATCAGCAGCCGAGCGGTCGTCATCAGTTCGTACTCGATTTGAATAATCCGCAGGTGTTTGATTATCTTGTGGACCGTATGAGCTGGCTGCTCGGTGAGCATGACGTCGATTACGTGAAGTGGGATATGAACCGCGAAATCGTTCAGCCGGGGCATGAAGGCCGCGCCGCCCTGACGGCGCAAACGCAGCAGTTCTACCGCCTGCTCGACGTACTGGGTGAACGCTTCCCGCAGATTGAGTTTGAGTCCTGCGCTTCCGGCGGCGGGCGCATCGACTATGAAGTGTTGAAACGCAGCCACCGCTTCTGGACGTCAGACAACAACGACGCGCTGGAGCGGCAGAAAATTCAGCGCGGCATGAGCTATTTCTTCCCGCCAGAAGTCATGGGGTCGCACATCGGCAGCAAGCTGTGCCATGCCACCTCACGCCAGCACAGCATTGAATTCCGGGGGCTGACGGCGCTGTTTGGCCATATGGGCATTGAGCTGGATCCGGTCAAAGAAGGCGACGCAGAGCGTGCCGGTTTCGCCAAATATACCCGTCTGCATCAGCAGTTGCGTTCGTTACTGCACAGCGGAAACGTGTTCCGCGTGGACAGCCATGACGACGCCATGTTGATTAACGGTGTAGTGAGCCAAAAGCGCGATCGCGCCGTGTTTTTAGTCAGCCAACTGGCGATGCCCACCTGGTCACTGCCCGGCTCGCTGCGTATCCCGGGGCTAAAACCGAATGGCCGTTATCGCGTCACAGTACTGGACCAACCGGCGCTGCTGGACGGTGGTGGCAGCGGCCACACTATGCGAGTGCAACCCGCGTGGCTGCATCAATCGCCGGTGCTGAGCGGTGAATGGCTGGCGAATGCCGGGCTGACACTGCCGGTGCTGGACCCGGAAAGCGCGCTGTTGTTGAATTTTGAACGCGTTTAATCGGTTGATTTGAAAAGTAGATGAATATAAAAACGCCGGTGCTTCGTTGCCGGTCTTGATGGTTTCGGCAAGGAAATCACTATGAACGCGACAAAAACTGGCGATCGTTGCTTCTATAAAAACAACACTAACTTCTGGATATTCGGCAGCTATTTCTTCCTCTATTTCTTCATTATGGCTACCTGTTATCCGTTTTTACCCATCTGGCTGTCTGACGTTATCGGCCTGACCAAAACGGAAACCGGTATTGTATTTTCAAGCATGTCGCTGTTTGCGATTCTGTTTCAGCCGTTCTTCGGCATTATTTCTGACAAGCTCGGCCTGAAGAAACATCTTCTGTGGATCATTGCCATTCTGCTGTTTATGTTCGCGCCGTTCTTTATTTATGTGTTCGCCCCGCTGCTGAAAATCAATATCGTGGCCGGTGCCATTTTGGGCGGTGCGTACATCGGTTTCGTATTTGCTGGCGGCTCGGGGGCGACCGAGGCGTATATCGAAAGGGTTAGCCGCAACAGTGCGTTTGAATACGGCAAAGCGCGGATGTTCGGCTGCTTCGGTTGGGGCATTTGTGCCTCCACCGCAGGCGTGCTGTTTAACATCAACCCAAATATCGTGTTCTGGATGGGGTCCGCCGCCGCGTTGATTCTGATGGTGTTACTGCTGATAGCCCGTCCACAGGAAAACAAAAATGCGCAGGTGTTGGATAAACTCGGTGCCAATCAATCACAATTTTCGCTGAAAACGGCGGCCTTGTTGCTGAAAGAGCGCAAACTGTGGATGCTGATTTTGTACGTTGTCGGCGTTGCCTGCGTGTATGACGTCTTCGATCAGCAGTTCGCCACGTTCTTTAAATCCTTCTTCGCCTCACCGCAGCACGGCACCGAAATGTTTGGCTACGTCACCACCGCCGGGGAGCTGTGCAACGCGCTGATCATGTTCTGTTCGCCATGGATCATTAACCGCATCGGCGCGAAAAATACCCTGCTGCTGGCAGGAACGATTATGTCGATCCGTATCGTCGGCTCGTCATTTGCCACCACTGCCGTAGAAGTGATTATGCTGAAAATGCTGCATGCGCTGGAAGTGCCATTCCTGCTGGTTGGCGTGTTCAAATACATCACACAGATTTTTGATGTCCGGTTCTCGGCCACCATTTATCTGATCGGGTTTAACTTCGCCAAACAGCTGGCGGCGATTTTCCTTTCCGCCTTCGCGGGCAGTTTGTATGACCGCATCGGATTCAGTGATACCTATCTGATCCTCGGCGGTATTGCATTTAGTGTGACCATTATTTCGGCCTTCACGCTGAGCAACCACCCAAGACAACAGGCCGTTCCGGCGACGAGAACGGTGGAGGGAGTGCGCTGATTGACTTTATGTGACCCGCGGTTACAGCCTTTGCATACTCTGTGCTAGTCTCCGTGAGATAAGCATAAAGGGAGAAAGGTTGTGAGCAAAAAACAGGCTCCGGGCAACGCTGTCCGCGCCACAATACGTGATGTCGCCAGTGCCGCCAAAACCGGTAAAACCAGTATTTCTCGCTATCTGAACGGCGAGAAACATCTGCTTTCCGACGATTTGAAGGAACGAATCGAGCGGGCCATCACTCTGCTGGATTACCAGCCGAGCCAGATGGCTCGCAGCCTGAAAAGCGGCCATACGCGGCTCATTGGGCTGATTCTCGCCGATATCACCAATCCTTATTCCGTTGACGTCATGCGCGGTGTTGAAGCCGCCTGCCGCCAGCAGGGGCTGACGCTGCTGGTGTGTAACACCAATAATCAGCTCGATCAGGAAAAACACTATCTGCAGCTGCTTAGTAGCTACCGCGTCGATGGCATGGTGGTTAACGCCGTCGGCATGCGTGAGGCGGCTATTTCTACCCTGCAACAGGCCAATTTACCGATGGTGCTGATCGACCGTAAAGTGGCGAACTTCTCCTGTGATGTGGTCGGTCTGGACAATGCTCAGGCCACAACGATGGTGACCGATCATCTTCTGAATCAAGGTTTCGAGGCCATCTTGTTCCTCAGCGAACCGATGACCATCAACACCCGTTTCGACCGTCTGCAGACGTTCTTACAGCGTATGCAGCGTGAACCACAGCGCGTCGCTGAACAGGGTGAAGTTGAACTTAGCGATACCGCCGGGCTGGAAAAATTGCTACGCGATTTCGTCGCGCATTACCCGGATAAACGTAAAGCGGTGCTGGCCGTCAATGGTGCTCTGACGCTGCAGGTAGCACGCGCCATGCGCCGGATAGATTTGGTTTGGGGACAGGACATCGGCCTGCTGGGCTTTGACGAACTGGAATGGGCGGAGCTGGCAGGCGTGGGCATCACAACACTGAAACAGCCGACCTACGACATGGGCGTCGCGGCACTTGAACAACTGGTGACCCGTATTCAGGGCAGCCAGGAACCGATCCGCGAGCAAGCGTTTTCCGGCGAACTGGTTGTGCGCGGGTCAACATCAAAGCATTAAGCTTACCGAACTCGATAATTCCCTTCTGAGGCCTCCCCTGCCGCTCCATTTCTTCGTGAGCAGGATCATATTTTTTAGCCTTGCCACTTTTCAATGGAATCGGTCCCAGTTAGCGTGAGTGTAGAGGCAAAAAACGATTAACAAAAATCCGCGCCCGGTTTAACCGTCTAAAATTGAATATTGCCCCCGATAGCGGGCCAATTTTTACAAGGATATCGAGATGAAAAAAGAGATTGTAGTGGTCATGGCGGCTTATGGTAATGACAACGTGAAGGCGCTGGGCGGTCAGGCTGCACTGCTTCAGGTGATTGCAGATGCGGGTGCGGATGGCGTAGAAATTCGCCGCGAATTGTTTACAACCGCTGAGTTGAGTAATTTGCCCGATTTAGCGGAAAAAATTCGCCAGAAAGATCTATTTACCGTTTATTCCGCACCAGAATCGCTGTTTATTGAGGGCGGGAAGGTTAATCCATCGCTGACAACATTTTTAGAGGAAGCGGCAACACTCGGTGCACGCTCACTGAAACTGGCGCTGGGTTATTTCAAAGCCGGTGAAGACCTCACGCCGCTAAAAGTCATACTGGGATCGAACCCGGTCAAACTGGTGGTGGAGAATGACCAGACCTCAGACTGCGGCATTTTATCGCAGTTAAACGCGTTCATGTTCGCGGCACAATCGCTGCATTTACCGCTGACGATGGCCTTCGATATGGCCAACTGGCTGTGGGTCGGGCAGGATCCGATGGCTGCTGCCGATCGGGTAGCGCAGCATGTTGGTTATGTTCACGTTAAAGCCGCAGAAAAGCGCGGCGAGAAATGGCACGCCGTGGCGCTGGACGATTCCGATGGCAGCTGGAAGCCGCTGCTGGCAAAACTGCCGCAGGACGTGCCGCGGGGGATTGAGTTCCCACTAGAAGGTGAGGACCTGACCGCCGTGACCCGTCACTATGTCGATTTATTACGACAATAACCTGCCGGTAAGTCATGCCGCAGAACGTGGCGTAAGGAATTCTGAAGAATAATCAGGAGAACAGTTATGAACCCGTCCGGGAGTTCGCCCCGCCGCTGGTGGTACATCATGCCGATCGTGTTTATCACTTACAGCTTGGCTTATGTCGATCGCTCGAACTTTAGCTTTGCATCGGCGGCGGGTATCAATGATGACCTCGGTATTACTAAAGGGATGTCATCACTGCTCGGTGCACTGTTTTTCCTCGGTTATTTCTTCTTCCAAATCCCCGGCACTATTTACGCCGAACGCCGCAGCGTCAGGACGCTGATTTTTTGGTGCCTGCTGTTATGGGGCGGTTTTGCCTCCCTGACCGGCGTCGTCCATAACATCCCCATGCTGGCCGCGATCCGCTTCGCACTTGGGGTCGTTGAGGCTGCCGTGATGCCCGCCATGCTGGTGTATATCAGTAATTGGTTCACCAAATCTGAGCGATCGCGGGCCAATACTTTCCTGATCCTCGGGAATCCGGTCACGGTGCTATGGATGTCGGTGTTGTCCGGTTATTTGATCCACGCCTTCGGCTGGCGTGAGATGTTTATTTTCGAAGGCATTCCGGCGGTGATCTGGGCAGTCTGCTGGTGGTTCCTGGTGAAAGACAAACCGGAACAGGTTAACTGGCTGACGCAGGAGGAGAAGAAAGCGCTGGCCGATCGGTTGGCGAAAGAGCAAGAAGGTATTAAGGCGGTGCATAACTACGCCGAAGCGTTTAAATCGCGTAATGTGATCCTGCTGTGTATGCAATATTTCGCCTGGAGTATTGGGGTCTACGGTTTCGTATTGTGGCTACCGTCGATTCTGCGCAGCGGTATGCAGATGGGCATGGTGAAAGCGGGCTGGCTCTCTTCGGTCCCTTATCTTGCGGCGACTGTCGCGATGATCATCGTGTCATGGGCGTCGGATAAATTGCAGAACCGCAAGATTTTCGTCTGGCCGCTGCTGCTGGTTGGCGCGCTGGCATTCTTCGCTTCGTGGGCCGTCGGCCCGAATAATTTCTGGGTCTCGTACGCGCTGCTGGTGATCGCCGCCGCTGCCATGTATGCCCCTTACGGCCCGTTCTTCTCCATTATTCCTGAGATGCTACCAAGAAATGTCGCCGGCGGCGCGATGGCGCTGATCAACAGTCTTGGGGCACTCGGTTCGTTCTTCGGATCGTGGTTTGTCGGTTATCTCAACGGTAATACCGGCAGCCCGGCGGCCTCGTTTATATTCATGGCCGCGTCTCTGCTGGTTTCTGTCGTACTGACGCTGATGGTGAAACCTGAGCAAACATCGGCGAAACCGCCATCGATCTAATCTTATGTCAGTGTTAATCAATCCTTTATCCTGGAGTGTGTAATGAAGCCATCGATCGTTTTATATAAAGAGCTACCCGCAGACCTGCATCAGCGCCTGGAAAAACACTTCTCAATCGTCGAGTTCGACGGTATTACCGAAGAGAACCGTCCGAAAGTGTTTGATGCCCTGCAGCAAGCGGAAGGGCTAATTGGCGCGGGCGGCGCGGTGAACAAAGAACTGCTGGATCACGCACCGTGTCTGCGGGGCGTGTCGACTATCTCAGTGGGATACGACAATTTTGACGTCGATGAACTGACCCGCCGCGAGATCCCGCTGATGCATACCCCAACCGTGCTAACCGATACGGTAGCCGACACCGTGATGGCGCTGGTGCTTGCTACCGCGCGCCGCGTGGTGAATATCGCCGAACGTGTCAAAGCCGGTGAATGGACCAGCAACATTGGTGCAGATTGGTTTGGTGTCGATGTGCATCACAAGACTATAGGGATTATCGGTATGGGCCGTATCGGGCTCGCGCTGGCGCAGCGTGCGCATTTCGGCTTCGACATGCCGGTGCTTTACAACGCCCGCAGCCAGCATAAGGCCGCCGAGGAGCGCTTCGGCGCGAAGAAGTGTGAACTGGACGAACTGCTGGCTAAGTCAGATTTCGTCTGCGTATTGTTGCCGCTGACCGATCAAACCTTCCACACCATCGGCAAAGAACAACTGGCCAAAATGAAGTCCAGCGCCATTTTGATCAGCGCAGGCCGTGGTCCGGTCATCGACGAGAAAGCGCTGATTGCCGCCCTAAAAGACGGCACCCTCCATGCCGCAGGAATGGATGTCTTTGAAACTGAACCCTTGCCGAAAGACTCCCCGCTGCTCAGCTTGCCAAACGTTGTAGCGCTGCCGCATATCGGCTCTGCCACCCATGAAACCCGTTATGGCATGGCCGCCTGCGCAGTGGATAACCTTATCGCCGCACTTACCGATGAAGTGAAAGAGAACTGTGTTAATCCACAGATTTTGAAGCAATAGATCGGAAAGAGAGTGTGTAAAATGCCGCCAGGTGGCGGTATTTTTTATCCATGATAGCGGTAATGGTACGTTTCAACGCATCGGGGGCGATTGCACTGTTTTACAGCAGACGTTATGGTGGGCGTCACATTCTGATAACACACAAATCTTTCTATGACGTTTTCTGTTTTCGGCGATAAATTTACCCGTTTCACAGGCATTAGCCGCCTGATGGGCGATATGAATGATGGCTTGCGCACGCCCGGGGCAGTCATGCTCGGCGGTGGGAACCCTGCGCAAATACCGGAAATGCAGGACTATTTCCAAACGCTGTTAAGCGAGATGTTAGCAGAAGGTAAGCTGACCGAAGCCCTGTGTAACTATGACGGGCCGCAAGGCAAAGATGTGCTGCGCCATGCGTTGGCTGATCTGCTGAAGAGAGAGCTGGGTTGGGAGCTGGACGCCAAAAATATCGCGCTGACCAACGGCAGCCAGAGCGCTTTCTTCTACCTGTTCAACTTGTATGCTGGCCGTCGCGCCAACGGCTCGATGGCGAAGGTGTTGTTCCCGCTGGCACCGGAGTATCTCGGTTATGCCGATGCCGGACTGGACGAAAATCTGTTCATTTCTGCCAAACCTAATATTGAATTGCTGCCTGAAGGCCAGTTTAAATATCATGTCGACTTCGATCATCTCAACATCACGGACGATATCGGCCTGATTTGCGTGTCACGCCCGACCAACCCGACCGGCAATGTGATAACCGATCAGGAATTACAGCGTCTGGATGCACTGGCGCAACGGCATGACATTCCGCTGCTGATCGACAACGCCTACGGCGTACCTTTCCCCAGCATCGTCTTTACTGACGCCACGCCGTTGTGGAATCCGAATATTATTTTGTGCATGAGCTTGTCGAAGCTCGGCCTGCCGGGCTCACGCTGCGGCATCGTGATTGCTGACGAGAAAGTTATTACCGCCATCAGCAATATGAACGGCATCATCAGCTTGTCACCGGGCAGCGTCGGCCCCGCCATCGCCAATGAAATGATTGTTCGTGGTGACCTGCTGCGCCTGTCAGAAGACGTAATTAAACCCTTCTATTATCAGCGAGTGCAGGAAACCATCGCCACGCTACGCCGCTATCTGCCGCCAGAGCGCTGTTTGATTCATAAACCTGAAGGGGCGATTTTCCTCTGGTTATGGTTTAAACATCTGCCTATCACCACCGAAGTACTGTATCAGCGCCTTAAGCAGCGCGGCGTGCTAATGGTGCCTGGCCATTACTTCTTCCCTGGGTTGGAACATCCTTGGCCGCATACTCATCAATGTATGCGGATGAACTACGTGCCTGATGCTGAGCAGATTGAGCGCGGCGTGAAAATTTTGGCGGAAGAAGTGGAAAAAGCACACGCAGAAAATCTTTAATAAAACCCGTCATCATGTTCTGAACGACAGAGATATAAGAAAGCCGGGGCAACATGGGCCCCGGCTTTCTTTTTATGCGTTTTAAAGATGAGTTTAAAACGAGATGTCTTAAGTCGGCTGATTTTCTAACGCAGGTTTATCCGTACCGATAGCGATTTTCTGCGGTTGCAGCGCGGGCGGTACGTCGCGGACCAGGCTAACGTGCAGCAGGCCGTGGGTAAACTCAGCGGCAGAAACGTGCATGTGCTCAGCCAGCGTAAAGCTCAGGCTAAAAGGCTTGATCACTAATCCCTGATGCAGGTATTCCACTTTGGTGTCCGGCTGCGCTGGCGTCCCGCTGATGGTCAGGCGCGGGCCTTCTACCTCAATATTCAGATCGCTTTGCTGGAAACCTGCCAGCGCCAGTGAGATGCGATAATGATTATCGTCTGATTTCTCAATGTTATACGGAGGGAAGGCCTGATCGACGCCCTGCATTGAGCTGGCAAGTTTATCGAAGCCAATCCACTGACGCAGTAATGGGGAAATATCGTAATTACGCATGGTGTAACTCCTTCTATGAAGCGAGATAAATGAAGTCGCCACTGTTTCAAAGGCGTGGCATTACTGCTCCCTGACGGCGAGCAATGTTTTATCAAAAACGTTCTCTGTTATCTGCGGGCCGAATTAACGTATATCGATGCGACGCGGCTTGGATGATTCCGGCACGACGCGTTCAAGATCGATGTAAAGCAAACCGTTCGCCAGATTGGCGGATTTAATTTTAATATGTTCAGCCAGCTGGAATTTGCGCTCGAAATTGCGTTCGGCGATGCCCTGATATAAATAGGTACGTTCTGCTGCTGCGTCTTTATGAGCACCTTTAACCAGTAACATATTATCCTGGGCGGTGATGTCCAACTCGGATTCAGCAAAACCGGCCACCGCAATAGCAATGCGGTAATGGTTTTCATCCACCAATTCGACATTATAGGGAGGGTAACCACCACCCTGATTTTGTCCGGACTCAATTAAATTGAATAGTCGGTCGAAACCAATAGCAGAGCGGTATAATGGGGATAAATCAAAATTACGCATGAGTGCTTCTCCTGACATGCAGCGAGTCGATTGTTATGACCTTCCCTCGGGACAGATCGGTGACGCGTCATACCCTTACGGCGTATGCTTTCCTGCGTCGTATGATAAAAATGGTGGTAGAAAAAAGAATTTCAAGTCAGCACAAGAAAAAATCATGCCGACTAATGAAAATGTCGGGGAATCTAAACAATAGCGCCGTATAAGATATTTAGATCTTTCACAGCAGGCTATCCGTCGTCTCTTACACTATCATTCAGTGTCACCGGAGTTTAGCTAAGGCAGTAACTTCAGGCACAAAGCGAATAATTGAGACGACCACCACAGAGCCAAGTCTTGCTTTGTTAATTTTTTTGGCTGAGTGATATAAGTCACCTTTGACGATAAATCCTCAGTCCGACAGCATGAGATGAGTCCGACCATGATGAAAACAGTTTTACTGCCGCTCGTGACAGGATGCGCTTTTTTATCGACCAGCGGCTGCTCCAGCGTAATGACTCATACCGGTGGGCATCAGGGATACTATCCCGGGTCACGCGCTGACGTAACGATGATTACAAGCGATGACACCAGTTGGGCAATGACGCCGCTGCTAATTATCGATCTGCCTTTCAGTGCGCTACTCGATACGCTGCTATTACCTTATGACTATTACCGTCAGGGAAATCAGAACACGCGGGATCGAATCAAAGCCAGTGAAGAACATAACCTGGCGCTGAGCAACGGTGTGGATATCGACCACATCCCGCCGATGTCAGCGACGACACATTCGCAAAAATCGTCGACCCATAAAAAATAGTCAGTCGCCATTTGGCTGGTCAATCCTGGCCCTGGCGACTGGACGTGATGGCAATCTGGGCAAACTCTCCGTACTGACGCATAAAGGCCACCTTTTTGCCGTCGGGCGAAAAGACCACGGCATCCGCACAGGGTGCGATGTAGGTTCTTTCCGTCAGCCGCTGCATCCCCCCATTGTTCAATTCAACGCGCATCACGCTGTTGTCACACACCAGTGCCAGCGATTTTCCGTCAGGACTCCAGCTGAACGCAGACTGAATGCCGGTCATCGTTTGGCTGATTTGTGTTGGTCTGCCCCCGTTCGGTGAAACCGTCCACAACTGGACCACATCCCGTTCATCCTTCATCAAAAATGCAATCTGCGCACCGTCGGGCGAAGCACGCAACCAGTGTCGCGGCTGCTGCGCGATACCTTTTTCAGTGAACGTAATACGTCGTTGTTTTACGCCAGCCGGTGAGGAAGGCATCGTTACGGCGGTTCCCTCAAGCGGTTTCGCCCCGGCCTGCAGGTAGTCACTGTCATTTTCGGGTAAGTCCACCACAAAAACTTCCGGGTGTTTTTCACCCGAAGCAGATTGCGTATCGCCCATAAATGCAAGCGCCCAGCGCTGACGCCGGCCATCCGGTTTTTGATAGCCTTCCCGACCGATCCAGCTCTCTTCATAGGCACGGTTAATCTCGTCGCTACCCGCCTGAGGTTCGGGTGTGGTCTGGCTGACCAGCACGCTGAAGTGGCTGCCGTCGTATTCGCGCGGATGATGTTTTGGAGGCACCACCGGATGACCAGAAATCGCCACGCCGACGTTACGCAGGTCTAGCGCCGGATCCCGTTCACGCAAAACGTGATCATTATAGGTAAAACTGAGGCGCGAACCGTCCGGGCTAAAAACATGAACGTGCGTGCCGCCGCGCAGCGCACCGGACGTAAAAGGAGCGGTGATATCAAGGGCATCCAGCGTGACGGCCGGTGAACAAAGCGGCTCACTGACAATCACGCCACGACGGTGATGAAAGTCGTACTGCCAGGTACTATCAGGATGTTCCGGGCCATGAATAAACGCGTAACGGGCAGGCTGGTCTGGGCTGACCGTCGCCACCCCAACGTGCGCACCCTGTGTAGCCTGGTAAATCACCTGCACTTCGCCTGTTTCCACATTCACCCGCTCGATGGTTGAACCGGTAAATGAACCGCCATGCGGACGGACATCGTAGACCAGCCACTGGCTGTCCGGCGTCCAGACATTGATGTTGGTTAACTGATGCCCGCGGGCGTCGAAAGTGAGTTGTTTTTCCATCGCTACAACCTTCTCCTTTTGGGCACCGTTCAAACGTTCAGAACAAATTTCTCAATCGCAAAAGCCACACCGTCTTCCATATTGGTTTTGGTCACAAACTGGCTGACCGCTTTTACGCTGTCCAGCGCGTTGCCCATCGCCACACCCATACCGGCGTACTCGAGCATAGCAATGTCATTTTCCTGATCGCCCAAGGTCATCACATTTTCGCGTGGTATCCCCAGTTTGGTGGCCAGCGTTTTAACGCCTTCCCCTTTATTCACTCGTTTATCGAGGATTTCGAGATAATAAGGCGAGCTTTTCATGATGGTATAACGTTCTTTCGCCTCGGCAGGGATTTGCGTGATAGCCTGGTCGAGCAATTCAGGATGGTCAATCATCATCACTTTCGGGAAGATTAACGACGCATCCATTTCCTCTGCCGGGCAGAAATGCAGCGGGATGCCGGTGATGGAAGATTCATGCACGCTGTACTGGCTGATGTCGCGGTTGGCGGTGAAAAGATCGGTTTTAGTCAGCGCATGGAAGTGTACACCAAGCTCACGTGATAACTTTTCCATGTAATGATAATCGTCAATCTTGAGAGCTATTTCGGCAATCACGCCGCCATCTTGCGCATCATGTACCAAAGCACCGTTATTCGTAATGCAATAACAGCCCACTTGTTGCAGATCTAGCTCTTGTAGATAACGCTGCACGCCGATAAAAGGGCGGCCAGTCGCCAGTACAATTTGCACCCCTTTTTTGCGGGCCGCTGCGAGAGCCTGTTTCACGGCGGGAGTAACTTCATGCTGCGGATTGAGCAACGTGCCATCCATATCAATTGCAATTAATTCAATAGCCATAGCATCCTCAAAGTTTAAATAATCTTTCTCAATGCTAACGCGACTTACTACGGCAAAACCAGCCTGATTCGCAACAGACCGCGGATAAAAAAAATCCGAAGCGATTTCTCACTCCGGATCCATTACTACCCAAAATCATTCGAGTCGCCTAGAGGCGCCTACTTTTAGTATATCAACGCGGCCACTGAATGAACCCCGGGAGCTTACACAGGTAAGTGACCGGGGTAAATGAAAGCAACCAACGCAGTGACAGCTTGAAGGATGACGGGTATTAGATATCGATGTTGGCCGCTTTCAATGCGTTATCTTCGATAAAGGCGCGACGAGGTTCAACGGCATCACCCATCAGGGTGGTAAACAGCTGATCCGCAGCAATAGCATCTCTGATGGTTACGCGCAGCATACGGCGTTGTTCCGGATCCATGGTGGTTTCCCACAGCTGATCGGGGTTCATTTCGCCCAAGCCTTTGTAACGCTGTACCGAAAGACCGCGACGCGACTCTTTCACCAGCCATTCCAGTGCTTGTTCAAAGCTGAGGATTGGCTGACGGCGTTCACCACGTTCGATGAAGGCATCTTCTTCGATCAGGCCGCGCAGTTTTTCACCCAGCGTACAGAGTTTGCGGTATTCGCCACCGTTAACGAAGTCGAAGTCGAGATCGTAATCGGTATCCACACCGTGTGTACGAATGCGCAGAACCGGTTCAAATATCTGACGTTCGCGGTTTTCACGCACAATCGCACTGTAGTTGCTGCCGTGCTGCTCTTTTTCGTTCAGCATAGCCACCAGGGATTCCATCCAAGCCTGAACGACAACCTGATCGTTGAGATCGGCTCCCTTCAGCGTTGGTTGGTAAACCAGACAGTTCAACAGAGCACGCGGGAAGCGGCGCTCCATGCGGCCAATCATTTTCTGCACACCGTAATGTTCGGCAACCAGTTTTTCCAGTGCTTCACCCGCCAGCGCCGGAGCGTGGGCATTGGTGTGCAGCGTGGCGCCGTCCATTGCGATGGAGATCTGGTACTGGTCCATCGCTTCGTCATCTTTAATATACTGTTCTTGCTTGCCTTTTTTGACTTTATACAGCGGTGGCTGGGCGATATACACGTGGCCACGCTCAATAATTTCAGGCATCTGACGGAAGAAGAAAGTCAGCAGCAAAGTACGGATGTGAGAACCATCGACGTCGGCATCGGTCATGATGATGATGCTGTGGTAGCGCAGTTTATCCGGGTTGTATTCGTCACGGCCAATGCCGCAACCAAGCGCAGTGATCAGCGTGGCAACTTCCTGCGAAGAGAGCATTTTGTCGAAACGCGCTTTCTCAACGTTGAGGATTTTACCTTTTAGCGGCAAGATCGCCTGGTTCTTACGGTTACGGCCCTGTTTTGCTGAGCCGCCCGCTGAGTCCCCTTCCACTAAGTACAGTTCGGAATGGGCCGGGTCGCGTTCCTGGCAGTCAGCCAGTTTGCCCGGCAAACCTGCCAGGTCCAACGCACCTTTGCGGCGGGTCATTTCACGGGCTTTACGTGCTGCTTCTCGGGCACGGGCCGCATCAATGATTTTCCCGACTACGATTTTCGCGTCGCCCGGGTTTTCCAACAGATAATCAACCAGTTTCTCGTTCATCAATGACTCAACGGCGGTCTTCACTTCGGAAGAAACCAGTTTGTCTTTGGTCTGAGAAGAGAACTTAGGATCCGGCACTTTTACCGAAACAACGGCGATCAGACCTTCACGGGCATCATCACCGGTGGCGCTGATTTTGGATTTTTTGCTGTAGCCTTCTTTATCCATATACGCATTGAGCGTACGGGTCATCGCAGAACGGAAACCGACCAGATGGGTGCCGCCGTCGCGCTGAGGGATATTGTTGGTAAAGCAGTAAATATTTTCCTGGAAACCATCATTCCACTGCAGCGCCACTTCCACACCGATATCGTCTTTCACGGTGGAGAAATAGAACACTGTAGGATGGATCGGGTTTTTGTTCTTGCTCAGGTACTCTACGAACGCTTTGATACCGCCTTCGTAATGGAAGTGATCGTTCTTTCCGTCACGCTTGTCCAGCAGACGGATCGCCACGCCGGAGTTCAGGAATGACAGTTCGCGCAAGCGCTTAGCCAGAATCTCATACTCAAATTCTGTGTTATTGGTAAAGGTGTTAAAGCTAGGCCAGAAGCGCACGGTGGTGCCGGTTGCTTCGGTTTCACCGACCACTTTTAACGGATTCTGCGGTTCGCCGTGCATATAAGTTTGCTCATGCACTTTGCCTTCGCGGCGGATAACCAACTCAAGTTTTTCCGACAGGGCGTTAACGACGGAAACACCCACGCCATGAAGACCGCCAGACACTTTGTACGAGTTATCATCAAATTTACCGCCGGCATGCAGAACGGTCATGATGACCTGGGCAGCGGAAACGCCCTCTTCCTCATGAATACCGGTTGGAATACCACGGCCATCATCCTGAACGGAGACAGAGTTATCTGCGTGGATCGTGACTTGAATCTCTTTACAGTGGCCAGCCAGGGCTTCGTCGATAGCGTTGTCCACAACCTCGAATACCATGTGGTGCAGACCAGTGCCGTCATCGGTATCGCCGATATACATGCCGGGGCGCTTACGCACCGCGTCCAGCCCTTTTAATACCTTGATACTTGAGGAGTCATAAGTATTCGACATCAACGTTTCTCGCTCATTTTTAGTCCTGTGATAGAACGGCTATTTTACCCTGTTCCACGCGGAACATCTTGCCCTTTTCACCCATCATATCGGTAACTTGCTCAACGCCGATAGCGCTGACAAATACCTGTGCCTGGGTGGCTTTTAGGCGATCAGCCAGCAACCGACGTCGGTCGGCGTCCAGCTCGGAGGCAAAATCGTCAAGAAGATACAGGCAACGCCGCCCGCTCTGTCGGGTGAGAAACTCACCCTGCGCTAACCGAAGCGCGCACATCAATAATTTCAACTGGCCGCGTGACAGCAAATCTTCCACCGGCGTACCATCGGCACGGATACGAAAATCGGCTTTATGCGGGCCAGATGCGGTATAGGTCAAGGCTCTGTCACGTTCAAAATTACGTTCCAGCAGCTCGCCGTATTCAGTCTCTTTGTCCCATCCACGCTGGAAAGAGAAGCTGAGGGCGAACTCCGGCAGGAACTGCGCACAGGTCGCGCTGATATCAGCCGCGATTGCATCGCTGTAAGCCGCCCGCCATTCGCTGATGCGCTCGGCTAACGGAATCAACTCCTGATCCCAGGCACGAATTTGCGCATAACGACTCACCTGACGCAGCGCGGCGTTGCGCTGCTTGAGTAATCTTCGCAGATTGCTCCAGGCGATAAAAAAACCGGGGTCATGGTGGAAACAACCCCAGTCGAGAAACGCCCGCCGGTACTTCGGTCCACCATTGAGCAGGGTGAAGCCTTCGGGTGTAATAAGTTGCATTGGCAGCATCTGCGCCAGCTCCGAGACTTTATGCCCGTCGCTGCCATCAATACGTACCTTGCTGTCTCCTTGCCGGCTTTTACTTAAGCCCACAGAAATTTCACGCTCGCCGCCGTCATCAATACGGCCATGCAGAATAAATTCAGCCTGATCGTGACGGATAACCCGGCCGGCCTGCAAACTGCGAAAAGCACGCCCGTGCCCAAGCGTATATATCGCTTCCAGCACGCTGGTTTTACCGCTGCCATTGGGGCCGACCAGAAAATTGAAACCGGGGGACGGATCTACATCCGCCGCCTCGATGTTGCGGAAATCTTTTATCAGTAAGCGCGTTAAGGCCATCTAAACCAATTCCAGGGCGTAATCGTCGCAGTCAGTTTGCGTGCGGACAGCGCGCAGTAAACGGAGCGTACTCAAGTACGTGAGCCATTTATTTTTTATAAAAAAGACGAGCACTGCCCAATCGCAAAATGACAAGTAAGATAGCCCGATCACAGCCTCATTGGCATGACGACATAGGCCGCAGACTGGCTGGCCGCATCTTCGATCTGCACGCTTGATACGGAATCGGTCAGCAGCAGATTAACGTCTTCGCACTTCAGTGCATTGAGGACATCCAGTACATAACTGACGTTGAAGCCAATTTCCATTTCGGTGCCATCGTAACCCACGTCCAGAATCTCTTCCGCTTCTTCCTGTTCAGGATTATTCGCCGTGATTTTCAGTTGGTTGTGGCTGACATATAAACGCACACCGCGGAACTTCTCATTAGAGAGGATCGCTGCACGGGCGAAAGCCTGTTTAAGCAGGTCGCAACCGGCTTGCAAAGTTTTGTCGGGATTCTTCGGCAATACGCGGCGATAATCAGGAAAACGACCATCAACCAGCTTGGATGTAAAGATGAAGTCACCGACGTGAGCACGAATGTTGTTGCTGCCGATTTGCAGCTGCAACAGGGCTTCACCGCCGTCGAGCAGACGCACCAGTTCCATCACACCTTTGCGCGGCACGATCACCGAATGCGATGGCAAAGACTGGCCGATAGGCATAGAACAGACCGCCAAACGGTGACCATCGGTAGCAACGGTACGCAGTTCTTCACCTTCGGTTTCGAACAACATGCCATTTAAGTAGTAACGAACGTCCTGATGCGCCATGGAAAACTGAGTGGCTTCTATCAGACGTTTTAACGTTGCCTGGGGCAGTGTGAATTCGACTTCACTTTGCCAGTCGTCGAGGTTAGGGAAATCCGTTGCTGGTAAGGTCGATAGCGAGAAACGGCTGCGGCCGGAACGAACCAGCATCCGGTCGCCGTCCAGTGCCACGGAAATTTCCGCACCGTCTGGCAAACCACGGCAGATATCAAAGAATTTGCGCGCCGGTACGGTGGTCGCGCCCGCTTCATGGGGTTGGGACAGGGCCACTTTCGCCACCATCTCCATTTCCAGATCGGTTCCGGTCAGCAACAGCGAACCCTCAGTAACCTGCAATAACAGGTTGCCGAGAATAGGCAGCGTTGGTCGTCCACCCAGCGGGCTACTGACCTGTTGCAGCGGTTTTAGCAAATGCTCACGTTCAACAATAAATTTCATAGCGCTAGGAGGATAATGTTCTGATTAAATTGGAGAAATCTTCTTTGATGTCGTGACTTTCCTCACGCAACTGCTCAATTTTCCGGCAGGCATGCAACACCGTTGTATGATCGCGACCACCGAACGCATCGCCGATTTCTGGCAGGCTGTGGTTGGTGAGCTCTTTTGCCAGCGCCATCGCCATTTGACGGGGGCGGGCAACCGAACGGGAACGCCGTTTGGAAAGCAAGTCAGCGATCTTAATCTTATAATATTCGGCCACCGTTTTCTGAATATTATCAATGGTGACCAACTTCTCTTGCAGCGCCAATAAATCGCGCAGCGCTTCGCGAACGAAGTCGATGGTGATCGCCCGGCCAGTAAAGTTGGCATTGGCGATAACCCGGTTCAGCGCGCCCTCAAGTTCGCGGACGTTAGAACGCAGACGTTTAGCAATAAAGAACGCCACCTCACCCGGCAGCCGAATATTATTTTCGTCGGCTTTCTTCATCAGGATCGCTACGCGGGTTTCCAGCTCAGGCGGTTCGATCGCCACGGTCAGACCCCAGCCGAAACGGGATTTCAGACGATCTTCTACGCCGTTGATCTCTTTCGGGTAGCGATCCGAGGTCAGGATGATCTGCTGATTACCTTCCAGCAGGGCATTAAAGGTGTGGAAAAATTCTTCCTGAGAACGCTCTTTGTTGGCAAAAAATTGGATGTCATCAATAAGCAATGCATCGACTGAACGGTAGTAGCGCTTAAATTCTTCAATGGCGTTATTTTGCAGGGCTTTTACCATGTCCTGAACAAAACGCTCGGAGTGCATGTACACCACTTTAGCATTGGCTTTACGCGCCATGATGCCGTTGCCCACAGCGTGCAATAAGTGGGTTTTACCGAGACCGGTACCGCCATAAAGGAATAAAGGATTGTAAGCACCACCCGGATTATCAGCCACCTGGCGTGCCGCAGCACGAGCCAGCTGGTTCGATTTACCTTCGACGAAGTTATCAAAAGTGTGCTTAGGATTGACGTTTGAACGGTAAGACAATTCTGGCTGCGCCGCTGAGCTGTCCCAACTGGGACGCGAAGGCGCAAGGCGTGGCACCGGTTGATGGGCTACCGGTGAACTGACGCTCGCGGTGGTGACCGGCTGATTCACACGCTGAATAAGTGACTTACTGCCCACTTCAAAACGCAGCAATGGCGCATCTACCCCACAGAAATCGTTGAGCAATCCGTTGATGTTGTTTAAGTATTTATCTCGCACCCAGTCCAGGACAAAACGATTCGGTGCGTAAAGCGCCAAAGTATTGTCACTAAGTTCCGCCTGCAAAGGGCGTATCCACATACTGAATTCTGTGGCAGGTAACTCATCCTGCAAACGGGCAAGACATTGCTGCCAAAGCGAAAGTGACACGGCGGACTCCACTCGAACAAGATCAAAAAAAGAAAAGGATCAGGATATTTTTTAAATCATGATTTTTGGCACACGTTCCACCAGGCATAGCGGAGTAAAAGTCTTCGCATCACCCTGTCAGCAATGTGAAGCAACGTGCGAACCGCTTTTTGCGGATTTGTCGACGGCAGGCCCGGTTGGGATCGCGATCGGAATGGCGGATCATAACGTAATCCGGCACAGAGATCCTCCCCTTCCTGACAGATTAGATCCTTTTTATCCACAGGCTACGATCGACAAGTGCACAAGCTTAGCCGATCCTAAAATAATTAGGCGACGTTATCGTCACGATGGCGAAAAAATAGGATTGCACTGACGCATTTCTGAGTGTGTTGGCCGCAAGATCACGGGAGAAATTTGCAAGGATCAACCGCGGATCCTTGCGCTTTATGGTGGAGTCCGTATAATCCTCAGCCCTACGTGTGATGCCTGTGTTCCTGATGGTCATAGCCAGATGGGATTAAGCGGTGACCACGGGCCATTATGGCATCTCTGGTAAATAGATCTGGCGACTTTCTGGTAATGTAAATTGACTCAGGACTGTACAGTTATTACAATCCCGCTTCTTTATATGTTGCGATAAAGGTATCGGTCGTTTTTTCGCCGACAGCCAACGCGTTTACTAAATCAGTAATAATTTAAGTTTAGGTAGAAATCGCTATGAAACGCACTTTCCAACCGTCCGTATTGAAGCGCAACCGTAGCCACGGTTTCCGTGCTCGTATGGCAACCAAAAATGGTCGTCTGGTTCTGGCCCGCCGTCGTGCGAAAGGCCGTACCCGTCTGTCAGCGTCTAAGTAATAAAAGCTAACCTATTTAGTGGTTAAGCTCGCTTTTCCCAGGGAGTTACGCTTGTTAACTCCCCGTCATTTCACTTTTGTCTTCCAGCAGCCACAACGGGCTGGCACGCCGCAAATCACTATACTCGGCCGCCTGAACGAGCTGGGGCATCCCCGCATGGGTCTCACGGTCGCCAAAAAACACGTCAAACGCGCTCATGAGCGTAACCGGATCAAACGCCTTACCCGCGAAAGTTTCCGGCTACTTCAACATAAGTTGCCTTCGATGGATTTTGTGGTGGTTGCCAAAAAGGGTGTCGCCGATTTAGATAATCGTGCGTTGACGGAAGCGTTGGAGAAATTATGGCGTCGACATTGCCGGCAGGCTCCCGCATCCTGATCGGGCTGATACGTGGTTATCAGCTTTTTATCAGTCCTTTGCTTGGGCCGCATTGTCGTTTTCGACCAACCTGCTCTCAATATGGTATTGAGGCAATTGGTCGTTTTGGCATGTTAAAAGGCAGTTGGTTGACATTGAAACGCGTATTAAAATGCCATCCTTTGAACCCAGGTGGTGATGACCCCGTACCGCCGAAAACCGACAATAACAGAGAACTCTAACGATGGATTCGCAACGCAATCTTTTTCTCATCGCTCTGCTGTTCGTGTCCTTCATGATCTGGCAGGCCTGGCAGACGGACAACGCTCCGCAACCAGCCAACCAGACCACGCAACAGACAGCGAATACTGCTAACGGCGATGCTGCTAACCAGGTTGTTCCTGGCAGCGGACAGGGCAAAATGATCACGGTTAATACTGACGTGCTTTCATTAAGCATCAATACTCGTGGTGGCGACATTGACCAGGCGTTACTGACTGCTTACCCAACAACTCTGGGTTCAAACCAACCGTTCCAACTTCTGGAAACAACACCTAATTTCATCTATCAGGCTCAAAGCGGTCTGACAGGTAAAAACGGTCCTGATAACCCGGCAAACGGCGAACGTCCTCTGTTCAAAGCCAGCCAGGATGACTTCACTTTAGGTGAAGGCCAGGCCGAATTGCGCATTCCTCTGACCTACACGGCTGAGAATGGCGTAGTGATCACCAAAACTTTCGTTATCAAGCGTGGTTCTTACGCGGTCAACGTTGAGTACAACATCAACAACACGACCTCTGCCCCGCTCGAAATGACCATGTTCGGCCAGCTGCGTCAAACCACTGAGCTGCCGAAACACAAAGACACCGGAAGCAATAACTTCGCCCTGCATACTTTCCGCGGCGCAGCGTACTCATCCAGTGATGACAAATATCAGAAGTATGCGTTCGATAAGAGCGATGCGCTGAATGTGACGACGCAAGGCGGCTGGGTTGCCATGTTGCAGCAGTATTTTGCAACGGCGTGGATCCCATCAGCGAACGATACCAACCACTTCTACACCACCACCAATAACGGCATCTCAGCAGTAGGCTTTAAAGGTTCGCCTTTTGTTGTCCAGCCTGGTGCGCAGCAACAAGTTGCTTCGACCCTGTGGGTTGGCCCGGAAATTCAGGACAAAATGGCCGCTATCGCGCCACACCTTGATCTGACCGTAGACTATGGCTGGTTGTGGTTCATTTCTCAGCCACTGTTCAAACTGTTGAAGTTCATTCACGGTTTCATCGGTAACTGGGGCTTCTCCATCATCATCATCACCTTTATTGTCCGCGGCATCATGTACCCACTGACCCGCGCTCAATACACGTCGATGGCCAAAATGCGTATGCTACAGCCGAAACTAGCCGCTATGCGTGAGCGTATTGGTGATGACAAACAGCGCATGAGTCAGGAGATGATGGCGCTGTATAAAGCTGAGAAAGTGAATCCGTTGGGAGGTTGTCTGCCGCTGGTTATCCAGATGCCAATCTTCCTGGCGCTGTATTACATGCTGTCTGGCTCCATTGAATTGCGCCACGCGCCGTTCGCCCTGTGGATCCATGACCTGTCAGCGCAAGACCCGTACTACATTCTGCCGGTTCTGATGGGTATCACGATGTTCTTCATTCAGAAGATGTCGCCAACTACCGTCACTGACCCGATGCAGCAGAAGATCATGACCTTCATGCCGGTCATCTTCACCGTGTTCTTCCTGTGGTTCCCGTCTGGTCTGGTGGTGTACTACATCGTCAGTAACCTGGTGACCATTCTCCAGCAGCAGCTGATTTATCGCGGGCTGGAAAAACGTGGCCTGCACAGCCGCGACAAGAAAAAAGCATAAGTTAACGTCAGGGCTTTTTAAGCCCTGACAGCTAAACTTGTGAAACTGAACTTGTGAAGCAAATAAAAAAGGCGGTCATTTGACCGCCTTTTGCATATCAGTAAAAAGACCAAAAGAGATCATCCGCTATGAGCACCTCAGAAACCATCGTTGCACAAGCCACACCTCCCGGCCGTGGCGGAGTCGGCATTCTGCGCGTTTCAGGCCGTGCGGCCAGCCAGATTGCGCAGGAAATCTTAGGTAAGTTGCCGAAACCCCGTTACGCCGATTATTTGCCGTTTCGTGATGCTGATGGCTCAACGCTCGATCAGGGTATAGCGCTGTGGTTCCCCGGCCCCAACTCCTTCACTGGCGAAGATGTGCTGGAGCTGCAAGGTCACGGCGGCCCGGTGATCCTGGACTTACTGCTAAAACGCATTATATCGTTGGATGGCGTACGTATTGCACGCCCCGGTGAATTCTCCGAACGCGCGTTCCTCAATGACAAACTGGATCTGGCCCAGGCCGAAGCCATCGCTGACCTGATTGACGCCAGTTCCGAGCAGGCTGCCCGTTCGGCGGTTAACTCCTTGCAGGGTGCCTTCTCGAAGCGTATTCATCATCTGGTGGAAGCACTCACTCACCTGCGTATCTTTGTGGAAGCAGCGATCGACTTCCCCGATGAAGAAATTGATTTTCTCTCGGATGGAAAAATTGAAGCCCAGCTTAATACGGTGATTAGCGATCTCGATGCTGTGCGTGCCGAAGCGCGTCAGGGCAGCCTGTTGCGTGAAGGAATGAAAGTGGTGATCGCCGGTCGACCGAATGCCGGAAAATCCAGTCTGCTGAACGCCTTAGCGGGTCGTGAAGCAGCCATCGTCACCGATATTGCCGGGACCACGCGTGATGTCCTGCGCGAACATATTCACCTCGACGGTATGCCTTTGCACATCATTGATACTGCGGGCCTGCGGGAAGCCAGTGACGAAGTTGAGCGTATCGGTATCGAGCGTGCATGGAATGAGATCGAACAAGCAGATTTAGTGCTGTTCATGGTTGACGGTACCACCACCAGCGCCACTGAGCCTGCACAAATCTGGCCGGAGTTTATGGCACGTCTTCCGGCCGCTTTACCTATCGTCGTGGTGCGCAACAAAGCCGATATTACCGGCGAAGCACTGGGTCAGATGGAAGTGAATGGCCACTCACTTATTCGTCTTTCCGCCCGTACCGGCGACGGTATCGATCTGCTGCGCGAGCACCTGAAACAGATCATGGGTTTCAACCACAACATGGAAGGCGGTTTTCTCGCTCGTCGCCGTCACTTACAGGCGCTGGAACTGGCGGCCGAGCATCTTCTGCAGGGTAAAGACCAACTTCTCGGTGCCCGCGCAGGGGAACTGCTGGCCGAAGAGCTACGCATATCACAGCTCGCCCTGAGTGAAATCACCGGTGAGTTCACCTCCGACGATCTGCTGGGCCGTATTTTCTCCAGTTTTTGTATTGGGAAGTAAGCCCGGCTAAGCGAGTAATGATAAAGGGTAAGTAATCGCTCACTTCCCCTTTTTTATTGCCGAATATCTATGTGTTAGGGTTTTTCGGGCGGTGCCGCGTCGGTCATTTTCCGCATCTCTTTCACCTGCGAGGCACGAATGTCCGGTGCCTTGTTCCCCCAGCCATTGCGGATAAAGTTCACCACTTCGGCAACCTGCTGATCGTTCAGCTCTGAGGAGAAGCCCGGCATTTTGGCCGGTTTGGCAGCATATTGCGTCACCGGAGCATGTGAACCATTCAGCACCAGGTTAATCAGGGAAGACGGATCTGCACTTACCACTACCGGGTTTTGCGCCAACGCTGGATAGCGGCTTTCCTCGCCCTGTCCGCTGGAAAGATGACAGTCAGCACAGTTGTCCAGATAAAGCTGCGCGCCGGGTGCTGAAACGCTTGCGCTATTCAGCACGTTGGTAGTCCCACTGTCGTTAACCTGCACCCGGAAATTCCCGTCTGCCGGGAAAGACTTTAGGTAGACCGCCATCGCCTGCCGATCGGCATCGCTGAGATATTGGGTACTGTTGTGGATGACCTCCGTCATGGAGCCAAACGCCGTCGCCCTTTCCGTGTGTCCAGTCTTCAGAAACTGGCTGATTTCCTGTAGGTTCCACTGCCCCAGACCGGTTGTGGCGTCGCCACGCAAGTTTGGCGCATGCCAGCCTTCCAGTGTCCCACCAGAGAGATAATCTTTTGATGTCTGATCCAGCGCTTTTTCCTGATAACCCACACCACGGGGCGTATGGCAGCTGCCGCAATGCCCTAATCCCTGAACCAGATAAGCCCCCCGGTTCCAGTCAGCGGTTTTTTGCGGATTGGAATAATAGAGCTGTGGTACCGCAAAAACGTTATCCCACAGCGCCAGCGGGGAACGCAAATTAAGGGGGAACGGTATGTCGCTGCTGCGATTTTGCTGGCGGACCGCCGGAACCTGATGCATGAAATAAACATAGAGCTCATGAATATCGCGATCGGTAATTTTGCTGAATGAGGGATATGGCATGGCGGGATATAAACGATGACCGTCTTTAGCGATACCTTCGCGCAAAGCCCGGCTGAAGTCTTGTTCAGAATAGTTGCCAATGCCGGTTTCAACGTCAGGCGTGATGTTGGTCGAATAGATAGCACCCACCGGCGTGCTCATTTTCAGGCCGCCAGAGAACGGCTTGCCACCCGCTGCGGTATGGCAAGCGGCGCAATCCCCCGCACGCGACAAATATTCTCCCGCTTTGATTTGTGCGGGATCCACCCTCGCAGCCTGGACGACGGCGCAGCTCAGAAAACTTCCCAGTACCAGACTGGCGTACCCTCCCATTCTCGTTTTCATTCAGCCATCCGTTAAGTGTGAGATTTTTATGTCAGGCTGGCGGGATATATCGAGCTAAAACGAAAAAGCCCGGCGGTTACCCTGCCGGGCCTGAGTATGTATGCAAAAAGTCAGAGTTTAAAGCCTGCCACTACAGTTTCCAGTTGCAACGTCTGCTCCTGCATAGCTTGCGCCGCTGCGGAAACCTGTTCCACCAGCGCGGCGTTTTGCTGTGTGGTGTTATCGAGCTGGGTGATCGCTATGTTTACCTGCTCAATCCCGAGGCTTTGCTCCTGGCTTGACGACATGATCTCACTCATTAATGTTGCCACGTTATTAACGCCAACCACCAATTCATCCATGGTGTTACCTGCGGTGGCGACCAGTTGGCTGCCGGTGGTGATATTGGCAACGGAGTCTTCGATAAGCTTCTTGATTTCGCGCGCAGACGTCGCAGAGCGCTGGGCCAGGCTACGCACTTCAGAGGCAACCACCGCGAAACCACGCCCTTGCTCACCAGCACGCGCCGCTTCGACCGCTGCGTTCAGCGCCAGAATGTTGGTCTGGAAAGCGATACCGTCGATCACACTGATGATATCGACGATTTTCTTCGATGACCCGTTGATGGAACCCATTGTCTCCACCACCTGCCGCACGACCCGCGTACCTTTCTCTGCTACTGCCGAAGCATCACGTGCCAACTGGTTTGCCCCTTCGGCATTTCCGGCGTTTTGCTTCACGGTGCTGGTCAACTGCTCCATTGACGCTGCGGTTTGTTCAATGGAACTCGCCTGCTCCTCAGTTCGTGCCGAGAGATCAAGGTTACCGCTGGCAATCTGCCGTGAAGCCGAAGCGATGGCCAACGTGCTGTCTCCCACCTGTTTAAGGATAGACTGCAGAAAGTCGAGGAAGTTGTTGAAGCTGCGGTTCACCGCGTCAAACTCCGGACTACGGCTTTGCGGTAAACGCTGCGTCAGATCGGCACCGCCGACTGAAAGCTGACTGATATTTTTATTAAGTGCTGCAAGCTGACGCATGAAGATTTTGATAGCGATAACCAGAATCAGCAACAACAGTAATACCATCGGGATTTGCACTAGCCCAAGACTGGCAAGAATACTGTGGGTACGCTGCAATAGCTGGCTGGTTGGCATATCAGTCACGATGTACCAGGGCCCCTGAATTTTGCTCATAAACAGGGTGTGATCTATGCCGTCATTACTGTACTCAGCTTCCAGATTACCGCTGTCTTTTATCTGATCGAGACTTTTGCGGATCTGTGCCACCAGCGGTGACTGCTCACCAAGTGAGGCCAGCTTAGGCAATTTTTCGGAGCTGCTGTGGCTGGTGCCGACGATGGTGCCATTTTGTTCAACGATATAAATTGTCCCGTGGACCTTTTTCTCAATATCGGTAACCAGTTGGTTGAAGAAACCCAGAGTCACGTCGATAGTTGCCACGCCCCACTGCTTATCGCCTTTATAAATGGCCATAGCGCAGTTGGTTCGCGGCTGAGTACTGGCGTCATCAAAGTAAGCAGGGGCCCAAATACACTGCCCCTTTTCGCCTTTTAGCGCAGCCAAGTACCATGATTGTTCAAAATAGTTTGGCGACTCTGTACTGTTCCAGAATGTATTGACGGTCAGTTCATTGTTGCTGTTGCGGGCAAAGAAGGTACTGAACTTGACCTTAGAGGGATCACGCTGATTGGGTAATGGCCAGATACCGCCGCCAAACACTGCGCTGTCGCCGTACTGATCCACCAACGAGGGTAACAGAGTATCGATTGATGCGCTGTCCATCTGCGCCACACTTTGGGTAATGCTGCGAACCTGAGATTCAACGTTACTCAGACGGGCGTTAATGACCACGGCAACATCTCCCACCTGATCGGCGACCAGCATGCTTTCAGCCTGTTTCAGTTTGGGAGAGATAAACACCTGGATGACAATGAGCGTACAGATAATCAGTAAAATGAAAAATAAGCTGATTAAAGCGATAAAGCGTGATTGCGTTGTTTTTAACATTTTCGCGGTGCTCACAGGCAAAGCAGCGAGATCGCTGCTCTACTACTAACGGCATTTTTCTGCGTTTCTTTATGCCCCTGTAGTAGATATATCTTGTTGCCTGGGGATCAAACCCACGAGTGAAAGAGGGCTCAGCATGTGATTATTCTCAACAAAAATATGAGGATGTGAATTGGCTCACCTTTTTATGCTCATAACGTTTTTTTTAAGCCGGTAAACAGCATTTTTTGCCAGCTTTTAAGCTGTTCTTAATGATTTCTCTTAATGTTATTCTCACAGCCCTGAGAGAAAATAAGCCGAACCATTAATCATGGAGTGAACAATGGCGTGCCACTTTGCTAAATGGGTAACTGCGGATCCTGAGACGGATACTCACCGCCTTCCCGCCGACGTAATATTATCCGCAAGAACTCTTTCTGAAAAACAGCGCAAGCGCTTTCTGACGGGTCGCGTTCTGCTGGCAGAAATGATGTTTTATCTTTACGGCATCACTGAGCTACCCACTATCATTATTTTGCCGAGCGGCCGCCCGAGTTTTGAATCGCCCAACCTGCCGGATTTCAGCCTGGCCTTCGCAGGCAGCACAGCAGGCGTCATGCTCAGCAGTGAAGGTAAGGTTGGGTTGGATCTGGAGATCATCCATGCCCGCAGCGCGCTGATTAATCCGCAACAGCAGGCACAGCTGTCAACCGTTGAACAAACGTGGATCACCCAGCAAAGCGATCCGGTGGAGTCGGCTCTTCAGCTTTGGTGTATTCGCCAAAGTATGCTGAAATTATCCGGCCTGACTGAGTATGGCGAAAAGAACCTGAGCCTGAACCCGGCATCGGGCCGCCTGCGCTCCGTCCTCACGCCCGAAGCGCAGGTGATGAGTGATATCGATGGTTCCCTGACTTGGGCATGCGCGCATACTCCCACTATCATGCGGCTGCTGTGCTGGCGCTATGACCCGAACAACGGTTTCACTCGCACACAAACATTGTCACCGCAACAGCAGCCTGATTCGCCTCATTTTATGAGATTCACCAGTCTGCCTCCGGCGAAATAACCTTTCTGCCAGTGTGCCCTGAACTATTCCGTTCATCCCACTCCGGGCCAGATTAATACAAACCTCATTTCAGTACTCATCCATCACAGGAGTAGCCAATGTCAACTAAACCACTCAAGTTTGTCACACTGCTAGGGAGCCTGCGTAAAGGCTCTTACAACGCGATGATCGCGCGTACCCTGCCTAAACTTGCCCCCGAAGGCGTGAGCATTGAAGCCCTGCCATCGATTGGAAGCCTGCCGTTATACGATGCGGATATTCAACAGGAAGAGGGTTTCCCGGCTGATATCGAAGCAATTGCTGAACAAATACGCCAGGCCGATGGCGTGATTATCGTCACCCCGGAATATAACTACTCAGTCCCTGGTGGTCTGAAAAATGCCATCGACTGGATATCTCGCTTGCCTGGTCAGCCATTGGCGGGCAAACCAGTGCTAATCCAGACCAGTTCAATGGGACCCATTGGCGGCGCGCGCTGTCAATATCATCTGCGCCAAATTTTGGTATTTCTCGATGCAATGGTCATGAACCGTCCTGAATTTATGGGCGGCGTGATTCAGAACAAAGTAGATGAGCAGACTGGAGAAGTCATCGAACAGGGCACGCTCGACTTCCTGAGCGGTCAACTGACCGCGTTCGCTGACTATACCCGCCGAGTGGCACTCAAATAACGCCACCGCACAGATAAAAAAAACCGCAGATTTTGCGGTTTTTTTTAGGCCATCAGTCGAAGAAATTAGTGGCTATCGACAAACGCAATTTTCAGCACGAACAACAGCGCAACCACCACCACACAAGGGCTGATTTCTCTCCAGCGACCGGTACCGAGTTTCATCACCACGTAGGAGATAAAGCCCAGCGCGATACCTTCGGTGATCGAGAAGCTAAACGGCATCATCACAGCAGTGACGAACGCAGGAACAGCTTCGGTTAGATCATCCCAGGTTACACGGGCCAGGCTTGAGGTCATCAGTACCCCGACGTAGATCAGCGCACCGGCAGCTGCGTATGCGGGCACCATACCGGCCAGCGGGGAGATGAAGATCACCAGCAGGAACAGAATGCCGGTCACCACCGCAGTGAGTCCGGTGCGGCCACCGACGGAAACACCGGAAGAGCTCTCGATATAGGCCGTTACCGAGGAAGTACCGACAAACGCACCGGCAACTGATGCGATACTGTCAACGTACAACGCCTGTTTCATCTGCGGGAACTTGCCGTGGGCATCCGTCAGCCCGGCTTTGTCGGTCACGCCGATCAGCGTACCGGAGGAGTCAAACAGGTTGACCAGCATGAAGGAGAAAATCACGCCCGCCAGACCAATATTTAACGCCCCTTTAATATCAACCTGTCCAACGACTGACATCACACTTGGCGGCATCGAGAAAGTGCCGTTGTAATGCACGTCACCTATCGCCAGCCCGATCACCGTGGTCACCACGATAGACACCAGGACCGCAGCGTGAATGTTACGCGACGCCAGTACGGCAATGATGAAGAAGCCCAGCGCGCCGAGCAGAACATTATGCGACGTTAAATTACCAATAGTGACGATGGTGTCAGGGTTCGCCACAATGATGCCGGCATTTTTCAACCCCATCATGCCGATAAACAGACCGATACCGGCGGTGATCCCAATCCTCAGGCTTGCCGGGATGTTAGCTATCATCCAGTAGCGGATGCGGAAAATTGTCAGTAAAAGGAAACCGATTGCGCCCCAGAAAATAGCACCCATACCGATTTGCCATGAAATACCCATCGCACCCACCACCACAAACGCGAAGAAGGCATTCAGGCCCATCGCCGGTGCCAGTGCGACCGGCAGATTAGCAATCAGTCCCATCAGGATGCTGCCAAAGGCGGCAATCAGGCAGGTAGTCACAAAAACGGCCGACTTATCCATGCCCGCTACCCCAAGGATCTGCGGATTCACGAACACGATGTAGACCATAGTCAGGAACGTGGTCAGCCCGGCGATAGTTTCAGTGCGAACGGTAGTGCCGTGTTGCGTCAGTTTAAATAGACGCTCGAACAGGCCCTGTCCGCTGGAGACATTGCTGTGTGGTTGGTTCATTAGTGAGTTCCGAAAAAGGGAAATAACGGTCGAAGGCTATCCTATACCAAAAAGTACACTTTTTGACGTGGGTCACGCTCTTTTTTATGGCAATTAAAGCCCATGTTTTGATCGTCGTGGGGTAAAGTTGAGGTGAGCTGGCCCAATTTACTCAATCTCACTACGGAGGAACTATGCCCCGGATCGAATGTGTCCTTTTTGACTGCGACGGTACTCTGGTCGACAGCGAATTGCTGTGTTGTGAAGCCTATGTAGAAATGTTCGCACACTTCGGCGTCACGGTCTCTTTTGATGAGATGTACAAAACCTATAAGGGCGTCAAACTTTACGAGATCATCGCCATTATCAATAAAGAACACGGGCTGGAAGTCGCCAAAGAGGAGATGGAGGTCGTGTTCCGTCAGCATGTCGCACGACTCTTCGACAGCAAATTAGAACCGATACACGGTGCACACGAACTGCTGGAACAAATCACTATCCCGATGTGCGTAGTCTCCAATGGCCCCGTAAGCAAAATGCAGCAGTCGCTCGGGAAAACCGGTCTGCTGCACTTTATGGGTAATAACCTATTCAGTGGCTACGATTTGCAGCGCTGGAAGCCAGACCCGGCGGTACTGTATAAAGCAGCAGAAGTGATGCAGGTTAATATCGATCGCTGCATTCTGGTAGAGGATTCCGCCGCAGGCGCACAGGCGGGTATCGCCGCCGGGATCCCGGTGTTTTACTACTGCGCGGATCCGCATAATCAGTCGATTGACCATCCGTTAGTCACCGTGTTCTATGATATGCAGGAACTGCCCGAACTGTGGCGTGAGAAGGGTTACCAGATCACCCGATAAGCGCAAAAGCAAAAGGCCTCATCCGAGGCCTTTTGCTTTTTTAACGCGAACAAAAAATTTACTCTTTTTTGCCGGTTTTATTTTCAGTCAGTAATTTGTCCAGCGCATCGCCGCCGACGTGGCGGAAATCCTGGCCTTTGACGAAATAGAAGATAAATTCACAAATATTTTGGCAACGGTCACCGATGCGCTCAATCGAACGCGCGCAGAACAGCGCGGTAAGCACGCTTGGGATGGTACGCGGATCTTCCATCATGTAGGTCATCAACTGACGCACGATGCCTTCATATTCCTGATCAACTTTCTTATCTTCACGGTAAATACGCACCGCTTCGTCGAGATCCATGCGCGCAAAGGCATCAAGCACGTCATGCAACATCTGCACGGTGTGGCGCCCCAGAGACTCAAGGCTGACCAGCAGAGGCTGATGCAAATGCGAGAATTTTTCCAGCGCCGTGCGGCAGATTTTGTCCGCTACATCGCCGATGCGTTCCAGCTCAGAAATGGTTTTGATGATCGCCATAACTAAACGTAAATCACTGGCGGTGGGCTGACGCTTGGCAATAATACGCACACAGGCTTCGTCAATCGCCACTTCCATCATGTTCACTTTGTCATCGCCTTTGATGACCTGCTGTGCCAGCTCAGGGTCCTGATTGTGCATCGCGGTGATCGCATCAGTCAGTTGCTGTTCCACCAGCCCACCCATCGCCAAAACCTGGGTCCGGATGTGCTCAAGCTCTGCATTGAACTGGCCGGAAATATGTTTGTTTAAGTTCAGGTTATCCATTTTTCTTACCTCAACCGTAGCGGCCAGTGATGTAATCTTCCGTCTGCTTACGGGCAGGAGAAGTAAAGAGGGAGTCGGTATCGCTGTATTCGATCAGTTCGCCCAAATACATAAACGCCGTACGATCAGAACAACGCGCCGCCTGCTGCATGTTGTGGGTAACAATAACCACGGTGTAGTCAGACTTCAGCTCGGTGATCAACTCTTCAATACGGCCGGTAGAAATCGGGTCCAGCGCCGAGCAAGGTTCGTCAAGCAGCAGCACTTCTGGGCGGATAGCAATACCGCGCGCAATACACAGACGCTGTTGTTGACCACCAGACAGGCTGTAGCCACTCTGGTGCAATTTATCTTTGGACTCATTCCACAGTGCCGCTTTGGTCAACGCCCACTGTACTCGCTCATCCATGTCGGTACGTGACAGCTTCTCGAACAAACGCACGCCGAACGCAATGTTGTCGTAAATCGACATAGGGAAAGGCGTGGGTTTCTGAAACACCATGCCGACCTTAGCGCGCAGCAGCGCGATGTCCTGCTTATCGACCAGAATATTATCGCCATCAAGCAAGATCTCGCCTTCAGCACGCTGATCGGGATAAAGCTGATACATTTTGTTTAGCGTGCGCAGCAGCGTCGATTTACCGCAGCCCGACGGGCCGATAAAAGCCGTGACTTCGTTTTTTGCGATATCCAGGGAAATATTTTTCAGCGCGTGGAATTTGCCGTAATAAAAGTTCAGGTCGCGAACCTGGATTTTGCTGTTGGATGCGTCAGTCATTCAATACATCTCTCTTTTATCTTTCGCGCGCCGCAGCTGCGGCGCCGGGTAACGGTGATGGCGGCCAAAGCCACCTTCAATTAATGTTTACTGTTTTCAGTCAGGATTTACTGTTTCTTCTGGGCGAAAATCACACGCGCCAAAATATTCAGCACCAGTACACAGGCGGTGATAAGCAGTACACCCGCCCACGCCAGCTGCTGCCACTCACCGAACGGACTCATTGCAAATTTGAAGATGGTCACAGGCAGGTTGGCAATCGGCTGCATCATGTCGGTGCTCCAGAACTGGTTGGAGAGCGACGTAAACAGCAGCGGTGCGGTTTCACCGGCAATGCGGGCAATCGCCAGCAGGATGCCCGTCATGATGCCGGAAACCGACGCTTTCAGCGTAATCGCCGAAATCATCTTCCACTTCGGCGTTCCCAGTGCGTACGCCGCTTCGCGCAGGCTGTCAGGCACCAATTTGAGCATGTTTTCCGTAGTACGGATAACAATAGGAATTTGCAGCAGCGCCAGCGCCAGCACACCGGCCCAACCGGAGAAGTGCCCCATTTTCGCCACCATAATGGTGTAAACAAACAGGCCAACAACAATCGACGGTGCGGAAAGCAGAATGTCATTGATGAAGCGGACCGCTTCGGCAAACCAGGATTTACGGCCATATTCTGCCAGATACACACCCGCCAGAACGCCGAGCGGAGTACCAATCACCGTAGACCATAAAATCAATAAACCGCTGCCCGCAATAGCGTTCGCCAACCCGCCGCCTGCGGTATTCGGTGGCGGTGTGTTTTCGGTAAAAAGCGCCAGCGACATGCCATCGACGCCTTTCACTACCGTGGTAAACAGGATCCATACCAGCCAGAACAAGCCAAAAGCCATGGTTGCCATCGACAGTAGCAGCGCCAGACGGTTTTTCTGACGGCGCCAGGCCTGACGTTTGCGGCGAGACTCTAAAAGAGCCTGGTTACTTTGCATTTCCATCGTCGTCATTTAGCGGCCCTCTTTCTTAGCAAGACGAAGGATCATCACTTTGGACAGGGCCAATACGATAAAGGTGATCACAAACAGGATAAGCCCCAGCTCCATCAGCGCAGCGGTATGAAGACCGGCTTCGGCTTCAGCGAATTCGTTGGCCAGCGCCGAAGTAATACTGTTGCCCGGCATATAGAGTGAGGCGCTGTCGAGCTGGTAGGTGTTACCGATGATAAAGGTCACCGCCATGGTTTCACCCAGTGCGCGACCAAGACCCAGCATAATGCCACCGATGACGCCATTTTTGGTGAACGGTAACACGATTCGCCAGATAACTTCCCACGTCGTACAACCGATGCCGTAAGCCGACTCTTTCATCATCACCGGCGTCTGCTCAAACACGTCACGCATGACGGAAGCAATATACGGGATGATCATGATGGCAAGGATCACGCCAGCAGCCAGAATACCGATACCAAAACCCGGACCGGCAAACAGCGCGCCGACAATCGGGATACCGGACAGCACATCACCGACTGGGGTCTGGAAATAGGTAGCAAACAGCGGGGCAAAAACGAACAGACCCCACATGCCATAAACGATGCTGGGAATAGCCGCCAACAGTTCAATGGCAATACCCAACGGGCGACGCAGCCAGTTTGGCGCCAGTTCAGTCAGGAACAGTGCGATACCAAAGCTGACAGGTACTGCAATCAGCAAGGCGATAATCGAGGTGACGACCGTACCGTAAATAGGCACCAGCGCACCGAATTGCTCGTTCGGGGCGTCCCAGGTTTTGCTCCACAGAAAAGAAAAACCAAATTTTTCAATGCTGGGTAACGAAGCAATAAACAGCGAGACGATAATACCGCCCAGTAGCAATAGCACAATCAGCGCAGCCAGCTTAACCACTGCGCCGAAAATGATGTCACCGTTTTTACTTGGTGCTTTGATAGACGGCTTGTATTCAGCCATACCACTCTCTTTTAATTCAGATTTAATTCCCTCTCCGGGTGGAGAGGGAATGAAGCAGAAGACTTGTACTCTATATCAGACGGGAGGTCAGATCCTAGTAGAGTGCTTTGCCATTACTGTCTTTAATGTTGGTTTTCCAGGCTGCACGAATTTGTTCAACCACGGACTCAGGCAGTGCTGCGTAATCCAGATCGGTCGTCAGCTTGTTGCCATTTTTGTAAGCCCAGTCGAAGAACTTCAGCACTTCAGTGCCTTTCGCTGCATCTTGCTGGTTTTTGTAAATCAGGATGAAGGTGGTGGAGCTGATTGGCCACGCGTTATCACCTTTCTGATTGGTCAGGTCCTGAGCGAAGGTTCTTTTCCAGTCAGCGCCTTTAGCCGCTGCGCTGAAGGATGCTTCAGTCGGGGCAATCGCTTTACCATCTGCATCAACCAGTTTGGTGTAAGCCAGGCTGTTTTGTTTAGCGTAAGCATATTCGACATAACCAATTGAACCAGGCAGACGCTGTACAAATGCTGCAACGCCGTCATTACCTTTACCGCCCAGACCCGTTGGCCAGTTAACGGTTGAACCAGCACCGATTTTTTCTTTCCACTCAGGACTGACTTTAGCCAGGTAGCTGGTGAACACGAAAGAGGTGCCTGAACCATCAGCACGGCGCACAACCGCAATGTTGGTATCTGGCAGTTTCACGCCGGGGTTCAATTTAGCAATCGCCGCATCGTTCCACTTTTTAATTTTGCCGAGGTAGATATCACCCAACGTTGCGCCATCCAGCGTCAGCTGACCGGATTTGATACCCGGCAGATTTACAGCCAGTACCACGCCACCGATCACAGTAGGGAACTGGAACAGGCCGTTTTTATTCAGGTCTTCTTCTTTCATTGGCGCATCAGATGCACCGAAGTCGACCGTTTTTGCGATGATCTGTTTTACGCCACCGGAAGAACCGATGCCCTGGTAGTTCACCTGGTTGCCGGTCGACTTCTGGTAAGCATCAGCCCATTTGGCATAGACAGGAGCAGGGAAAGTACCGCCAGCGCCAGTCAAATTACTAGCAGCGAAAGCAGACATTGCTGTGAGGGAGAAAGTCGCTGCCACAATACCGGCGACGGTGTTACGCATCAATTTCATGTTCCACTCCTAGTGGTTTCTTATTTGTTCGAGCAAAGATATTCGACCCAGGTCGAGATTTATAAAGTGTTTGGCACAGGAGGAAAATAGGACAGTTAGGTGACAGTGAAATGTACTTTATATGACAGTTTTATGACAAACGTCACAATTCAGGCAGGGCGGGCTTATTTATCTACACTATTTTGCCGGCTATTATTCGGACACAGAATTTTCAATGCGTTTAAATAACTCAAGCAGTTCTTGAGCGTTCAAATCCCGCGATTCTCCCGGCGGCAATCCTTCCAGACTGATGTTCATGATGCGTATGCGTTCAAGCCGGGTCACTTCATAGCCAAAATGCTTAGACATGCGGCGTATTTGACGATTAAGCCCCTGCACCAGCGTAATACGAAACACAAAGTCCGATTCTTTCTCCACTTTGCATGCTTTGGTCACCGTACCTAACATTGGCACACCCGCACCCAGACCGATAATAAATTCGTCAGTCACCGGCTTGTTAACCGTGACCACGTACTCTTTTTCGTGATCGTTGCCGGCACGCAGGATTTTGTTGACCAAATCGCCGTGATTAGTCAGTAAAATCAGCCCCTGCGAGTCTTTATCTAAACGTCCGATAGGGAAAATGCGTTTGCTGTGGTTAATCAGCCCACTGATGTTATCCCGCTCTCCCTCTTCCATCGTCGTAATAATACCAACAGGCTTATTGAGTGCCATTAACACCAGGCCTTCTTCATCACGCGGCCCAATAAGCTGTCCATTCACTTTCACCGCATCTCCGGCAAATACCTGATCGCCAAATCCAGCCTGTTTGTCGTTAATGAAAACCGTTCCCTGCTCAACGTAACGATCGGCATCACGACGGGAACAGATGCCGCTATCGCTAATGTATTTATTAATTCGAATGGATGAATTGGTCAGCATTCAGCAGAGCACCTTCGTAAAAGGCGGACTATACCTTATCCACTGGCAGCGCAGAAAAAATAAAGCGCCCACGGAGGGCGCTTAGAGGCTTTGTGATACCGCTGAGAGTTTTACTCTACCGTCACAGACTTCGCCAGGTTACGCGGCTGATCGACGTCGGTGCCCTTAATCAGCGCCACATAGTAGGACAACAGCTGCAATGGAACGGTGTAGAAAATCGGTGCGACAATTTCTTCGACATGCGGCAGCTGAATGATCTTCATGCCTTCGCTGTCGGTGAAACCGGCGTTCTGATCGGCAAAGACATACAGCAGGCCGCCACGAGCGCGCACTTCTTCGATATTCGACTTCAGCTTTTCCAGCAGTTCGTTGTTTGGCGCAATCACGATCACCGGCATATCAGCATCGATCAATGCCAGCGGGCCGTGTTTCAGCTCGCCGGCCGCATAGGCTTCTGCATGAATATAGGAAATCTCTTTCAGCTTCAGCGCGCCTTCCATCGCGATCGGGTATTGATCACCGCGACCGAGGAACAATGCATGATGCTTGTCAGAGAAACCTTCAGCCAGAGATTCGATGGTCTTATCCAGCGACAGCATCTGCTCAATACGCGCAGGCAAAGCCTGAAGTGCATGAACGATGTCGTGCTCGACCTGCGGCGCCATGCCTTTCAGACGGCCCATACGTGCCACCAGCATCAGCAGAACGGTCAATTGCGTGGTGAACGCTTTAGTCGACGCCACACCGATTTCGGTGCCCGCTTTGGTCATCAATGCCATATCGGATTCACGTACCAGAGAAGAGCCAGCAACGTTACATACCGCCAGAGAACCAAGATATCCCAGTTCTTTAGACAGGCGCAGCGCTGCCAGTGTGTCTGCGGTTTCGCCAGACTGCGACAACGTGATGATCAAACTGCCGGGGCGAACAGCGGATTTGCGATAGCGAAATTCAGAGGCGATTTCCACATCACACGGCATACCGGCCAGAGACTCAAACCAGTAGCGCGCTACCATGCCAGAGTTGTAAGACGTACCGCAGGCGATGATCTGGATGTGCTGAACGCGCGACAAAATATCGTCAGCCTTTTCGCCCAGCTCACTCAGGTTCACTTCACCGTGGCTGAAACGTCCTTCCAGGGTATTTTTGATCGCCAAAGGCTGTTCGTAGATTTCTTTCTGCATATAGTGACGGTATTCGCCTTTATCACCGGCGTCATACTGCACTTTGGATTCAATTTCTTCGCGTTCAACTGCATGACCATTTTTGTCATACACGCTGACTGAACGACGTTTCACTTCCGCCACATCGCCTTCTTCCAGAAACAGGAAACGACGGGTGACAGGCAAGAGTGCCAGTTGGTCGGAAGCAATGAAGTTTTCACCTACGCCACGGCCAATCACCAGCGGGCTACCAGAACGCGCAGCAACCAGAACACTGGGGTCACGGCTGTCCATCACCACGGCACCGTAGGCGCCACGCAGTTGCGGGATGACGCGCTGAACCACTTCCAGCAGCGTGCCGCCCTGAAGTTGTTCCCAATGCACCAGATGCGCAATGACTTCGGTGTCCGTTTCGGAGTCAAAACGGTAACCGCGTTCGATCAACAACTCCCGCAGTGGTTCGTGGTTTTCGATAATACCGTTATGCACAACAGCTATATAATCAGACACATGCGGATGCGCATTCGCTTCAGAAGGTTCGCCGTGCGTTGCCCAGCGGGTGTGAGCAATACCGGTGCCACCGTGCAGGGGATGTTGATCCAACGCGTCAGCCAGCATCTGGACTTTACCCAGACGACGCAAGCGCCCCATTTTTCCCTGCTCATCAATTACGGCCAGACCGGCCGAATCATAACCGCGGTACTCGAGGCGGCGTAACCCTTCCAACAGAATTTCTGCAATATCACGTTGCGCTACTGCGCCAACAATTCCACACATCAGTTTTATTCCTATTTAAGATCTGTTAACAGATCTTGTTTGAAGCCTGACCTGATTTATCCGCAAGCCCCATTTTCTGGTGTACCTGCGGTTCCCCGAGCCTTGTAGAAGTTGGGGATTATTATGTAATGCTTATTTTTTCTTCACTGGTTTTTGCCAATCAGGTTTATGTACCTGCGGCACGCGACTCAGCAACAGGCCGTTGTCGGGAACGTCGCGAGTTACCGTGGTACCCGCAGCTATTGTCACGTTGTTGCCCAGTGTCACCGGCGCCACCAGTTGGGTATCAGAACCCACGAAAACGTCGTTGCCGATGACGGTCTTGTGTTTATTCACACCATCGTAGTTACAAGTGATGGTACCCGCGCCGATATTCACGTTATCGCCAATCTCAGCGTCGCCGAGGTAGGAAAGGTGACCCGCTTTAGAGTTTTTGCCCAGACGCGATTTTTTGATTTCAACGAAATTGCCCACGTGAGCACCTTCTGCCAGCTCAGCGCCAGGACGCAGGCGGGCGAATGGCCCGACCGTACAACCGTTGTCCAACACGGCATCTTCAAAGACGCTGTAGGGGCTGACTTCGCAGTCATCGCCGATCACACAGTTTTTAATCACGCAGCCTGCGCCAATTTTGACCCTATTACCGAGCGTCACATGACCTTCGATGATCACGTTGACATCAATTTGCACATCAATGCCGTGGGAAAGTTCACCGCGCAGGTCAAAACGTGCCGGATCAAGCAACATCACACCAGCAAGCAGCAACCGTTCGGCTTGCTCGCTCTGATAAACGCGCTCCAGGCGGGAAAGTTGCAGGCGGTTGTTCACGCCATCAACTTCACTATTACGCGCCGGATGAACGGTAGCAATCTGATGCCCTTCGGCATGTGCCATAGCAATAATGTCAGTGATGTAATATTCACCCTGTGCATTATTGTTGTTGAGCTGATTCAGCCAGCGTTTGAATGACGCACCGTTGGCGACCAGGATACCTGTATTAATTTCTTGAATTTTAAGCTGTTCCTGACTGGCATCTTTTTGCTCGATAATACCCGTCACCGCGCCATTTTCACGTACGATACGGCCATAGCCGGTCGGGTTATCCAGAACAACCGTCAGTAAACCAATGCCATCTTCCGGTTTCGCTTTGAGCAGCGTTTCCAGCGTTTCAACGCTGATCAGCGGCACGTCGCCATAAAGCATCAGTACGTCTTCATCATCAGCAAAGTAAGGCGCCGCCTGCTGCATCGCATGGCCGGTACCCAACTGTTCCGCCTGTAATACCCAGTTCAGATCACTGCCTGCCAGATTTTTCTTCAGTAAATCGCCACCGTGGCCATAGACCAGATGCACGTTCTTCGCGCCAACCTGAGTAGCCGCATCAATAACGTGTTGAACCATCGGTTTACCGGCCAATGAATGAAGAACTTTAGGAAGGTTGGAATACATGCGAGTTCCCTTGCCTGCGGCAAGGATCACAACACTCAGTGCGCTGTTAGACATAGGTAACCTGACAAATCCAATTTGAGGGACAAAAGTAACCTGTTAGCTAACAGGATTACTACATATTTCGCATCAAAAACCGCCTGCAAGCCTTAGCCCACAAGGGATGAACACTTCATGGGCTATAGCGAGTAAATCGAACACAAAGCATCTACTTTGGTTGCTAGTATTTCATTTAATACGGGTCAATGTCATGAGAATAGGGATGAAAATAGGGCTTTTTTAAAGGTAAAAAAAAAGCGACCCTAAGGTCGCCTTTTCAACTGATGTCGTTACATCGTTTTTCTGATTAACTCGATAACACGAAGTTTCGCGATCGCTTTAGCCAGTTCAGCAGAAGCCTGAGCGTAGTCGACATCGCCGTGAGAACCACTGATGTGTTCCTCAGCTTTACGCTTAGCTTCAAGCGCGCGTGCTTCGTCGAGGTCTTGCCCACGGATTGCAGTGTCAGCTAACACGGTCGTAGCGCTCGGTTGCACCTCAAGGATGCCGCCGGAGAGATAGATATACTCTTCTTCACCGTGTTCTTTAACAATGCGCACCATGCCAGGCTTGATGGCGGTGAGCAGCGGAGCATGCCCCGGGAAAATACCCAGTTCGCCTTCGCTACCCGTCACCTGGATCTTTTGCACCATGCCGGAAAACATTCTCTTTTCCGCACTGACTACATCCAGATGGTAAGCTTTTTCAGCCATGTCATCCTCTCTCACAACAAACTAGCGTTACAGTTTCTTGGCTTTTTCCACTGCTTCTTCAATGGCGCCAACCATGTAGAACGCTTGTTCAGGCAGGTGATCGTAGTCGCCGTCCATAATGCCTTTGAAACCACGAATGGTATCTTTCAGCGATACGAACTTGCCCGGAGAACCGGTAAAGACTTCGGCCACGAAGAACGGCTGGGACAGGAAGCGTTCGATCTTACGCGCACGTGATACAGCCAGCTTGTCGTCTTCTGACAGCTCGTCCATACCCAAAATCGCGATGATGTCTTTCAGTTCCTTGTAGCGTTGCAAAATAGACTGCACGCCACGAGCCACATCATAGTGTTCCTGACCAACAACCAGTGGATCCAACTGACGGCTGGTGGAGTCCAGTGGATCCACAGCCGGGTAAATACCCAGTGACGCGATCTGACGGCTCAGTACCACGGTCGCGTCCAAGTGGGCGAAAGTGGTGGCTGGAGAGGGGTCAGTCAAGTCATCCGCAGGGACGTAAACGGCCTGTACGGAAGTGATGGAACCACTTTTGGTTGAGGTGATACGTTCTTGCAGAACGCCCATCTCTTCCGCCAACGTTGGCTGGTAGCCTACCGCTGATGGCATACGGCCCAGAAGTGCTGACACCTCAGTACCTGCCAAGGTATAACGGTAGATGTTGTCAATGAACAGCAGCACGTCACGACCTTCATCACGGAATTTCTCCGCCATGGTCAGGCCAGTCAGTGCAACACGCAGGCGGTTGCCTGGTGGTTCGTTCATCTGGCCATAAACCAGGGAAACTTTGTCGATAACGTTGGACTCAGTCATTTCGTGGTAGAAGTCGTTACCCTCACGAGTACGTTCACCCACGCCTGCAAACACGGAATAGCCGGAGTGTTCGATCGCGATGTTACGGATCAACTCCATCATGTTTACCGTTTTACCCACACCCGCACCACCGAACAGACCGACTTTACCGCCCTTAGCGAACGGGCACATCAGGTCCATAACTTTGATACCGGTTTCCAGCAATTCCTGGGAGTTTGCCAGCTCTTCGTAAGAAGGGGCTGGACGGTGGATCCCACGACGTTCTTCTTCGCCGATAGGGCCTTTCATGTCGATTGGTTCGCCCAATACGTTCATGATACGACCCAGTGTTGCTACACCCACTGGTACTTCAATTGGGTGTTCCAGATTATTCACTTTCAAACCGCGACGCAGGCCGTCTGAGGTACCCATTGCGATACAACGAACAACACCGCCGCCTAGTTGTTGCTGAACTTCCAGCACCAATGTGGAGGTACCGTTTTCTACCTCAAGAGCATTGTACACATGCGGTACTGCATCCTGAGGGAACTCGACGTCCACCACGGCGCCGATTACCTGGATAATCTTTCCAGTAGCCATCTTGAATCCTCTACGTAATTCGTAAACCTAGCTTAAACCGCGGAGGCTCCCCCGACGATCTCGGTGAGTTCCTGAGTGATGCTGGCCTGACGAGCTTTGTTGTAAACCAACTGCAGCTCTTTGATCAGGCTGCCGCCGTTATCGGTTGCGGCTTTCATCGCTACCATTCGCGCGGCCTGTTCGCTGGCCAGGTTTTCTACGACGCCCTGATAAACCTGAGACTCCACATAGCGCCGCAAGAGAGTATCCAGCAGTGCTTTAGGGTCTGGCTCATACAGGTAATCCCAGGACTTTTTCGCCAGCTCGCTATCTTCTGCCGGTGGCAGAGGTAACAGCTGAACGATGCGTGGCTCCTGAGACATGGTATTGACGAATTTATTGCTGACAACACATAGCTTGTCTAAACGACCTTCGTCGAAAGCCTGCAACATCACTTTCACCGGTCCGATCAACTCTGACAGAGAAGGGTTATCTCCCATGCCAGTGACCTGGGCAACAACATTGGCACCCACGGAACTGAAGAAAGAGGTTGCTTTGGAACCAATCAGGGCTAAGTCGACCTCAACACCTTTTTCGGACCAGCCTTTCATCTCTGACAGCAGTTTTTTGAACAGGTTAATGTTCAAACCACCACAAAGACCACGGTCGGTAGACACCACCAGATACCCGACGCGCTTAATTTCACGCTCATCCAGGTACGGGTGCTTGTATTCCAGATTACCTAACGCGAGGTGACCGATCACTTCACGAATAGTTTCTGCATAAGGACGGCTGGCCGCCATGCGATCCTGCGTTTTACGCATTTTGGAGGCGGCGACCATCTCCATCGCTTTAGTGATCTTTTGCGTGTTTTGCACGCTGCTGATCTTACTACGTATCTCTTTTCCGCCGGCCATCTCTGCTTCTCCTCATTACCAAACGGCCTGCTGCTTATCTGCATTAAGCAGGGCAGCAGGACCGCTTAGTGTTACCAGGACTGGGTTGCTTTGAAGGTATCGAGGATATTTTTGAATTTCCCCTCGATCTCATCGTTGTACGCACCAGTTTGGTTGATTTGTTGCAGAAGCTCTGAGTGCTCGCGGTCAGCATAAGCCAACAGCGCAGCTTCAAAGCTACCCACTTTAGACAAGTCAACGTCTTCCAGATAACCACGTTCTGCTGCAAAGATAATCAGTGACTGCGCAGAGATAGACATTGGCGCGTACTGTTTCTGTTTCAGCAGTTCGGTCACTTTCTGACCGTGGTTCAACTGTTTACGCGTTGCTTCGTCCAAATCGGAAGCAAACTGGGAGAACGCAGCCAATTCACGATACTGCGCCAGTGCGGTACGAATACCACCGGACAGTTTTTTCATGATTTTGGTCTGAGCGGCACCACCAACACGGGATACGGAAATCCCCGGGTTAACCGCAGGGCGAATACCGGCGTTAAACAGGTTCGATTCCAGGAAGATCTGACCATCGGTAATAGAGATTACGTTGGTCGGAACGAACGCGGAAACATCGCCCGCTTGCGTTTCGATGATCGGAAGCGCAGTCAGAGAACCGGTTTTGCCTTTCACTTCACCCTTAGTGAATGCTTCAACGTAGGCAGCGTTTACACGCGCAGCACGTTCGAGCAGACGGGAGTGGAGATAGAAAACGTCGCCTGGGTAAGCTTCACGACCTGGTGGACGACGAAGCAGCAGGGAAATCTGACGGTAAGCAACAGCCTGTTTAGACAGATCATCATAAACGATCAGTGCGTCTTCACCGCGGTCACGGAAATACTCACCCATTGCGCAGCCGGAGTACGGTGCCAGGTATTGCAGTGCAGCAGATTCAGATGCAGTAGCAACCACCACGATGGTATTTTCCAGTGCGCCGTGCTCTTCCAGTTTACGAACCACGTTAGAAATGGTGGACGCTTTCTGGCCGATAGCCACATAGATACATTTGATGCCGGAATCGCGCTGGTTGATGATCGCATCAATTGCCAGAGCAGTTTTACCGGTTTGACGGTCACCGATGACCAATTCACGCTGACCACGACCGATTGGGACCATGGCATCAACGGATTTGTAACCTGTCTGCACAGGCTGGTCTACGGATTGACGTTCAATAACGCCAGGTGCGATTGCTTCAACAGCAGAGAAGCCGTCATGCTCTACCGGACCTTTGCCGTCAATTGGCGCACCCAGGGTGTTAACAACGCGACCCAACAGGCCACGGCCAACTGGAACTTCCAGGATACGGCCAGTACATTTTACTTTCATCCCTTCGGCGAGGTCAGCGTAAGGGCCCATGACAACGGCACCTACAGAGTCACGCTCCAGGTTCAAGGCGATCGCGTAACGGTTACCCGGCAACGCAATCATTTCGCCTTGCATGACATCGGCCAGGCCGTGCACGCGGATGATCCCGTCACTGACGGAAACGATAGTACCTTCATTGTGAGCTTCGCTCACTACATTGAACTGTGCAATGCGCTGCTTTATCAGTTCGCTGATTTCGGTGGAATTCAGTTGCATGCTCCAGTCCCCTTAAGACTGCAATACGTCTGCCAGGCGTTCAAGACGACTGCGAACGCTGCCATCAATCACCATATCACCTGCACGTATTACGACACCGGCAAGTACAGACTTGTCAATTTTGCAATTCAGCTTAACTTTGCGAGACAGACGTTTTTCCATGGCAGCAGCAATTTTTGCCTGCTGCGCTTCGGACAGTGGCGCCGCTGAAGTAACTTCTACTTCAGTAGTAGCCTCTAAAGAGGCCCGCAGTTCAATGAACTGTTGCAGCACTTCCGGAAGAACGCGTAAACGCCCATTTTCAGCCATAACCTTAATCAGATTTTGGCCTGCGTCGTCGAGTTGGTCACCACATACCGCAATAAAAGTTTGAGACATTGTTTCTGGTGCCAGGGCCCCGGAAAGCAGTTCTTCAATCTGTTCATTGCGCGTGACTTCAGCAGTGAACGCCAGCATGGACTGCCAGCGATCTAAGCTTTGGTGCTCAACGGCAAAGTCAAAAGCTGCTTTGGCGTAGGGGCGAGCTACAGTTACAAATTCAGACATCAGCCCCTCCCTCCTTTACAGTTCAGCGACCAGTTTATCAACGATGTCGCTGTTAGCAGCTTCATCTACGGAACGTTCGATGATCTTCTCGGCGCCAGCAATAGCCAAAATCCCGACTTGTTTACGTAACTCTTCACGTGCGCGTTGGCGTTCGGCGTCAATCTCTGCCTTAGCTTGCGTTACGATCTTGTTACGTTCCTGCTCGGCTTCGGTTTTCGCTTCGTCGACGATCTGGGCTTTACGCTTGTTCGCCTGGTCGATGATTACCTGAGCTTCAGCTTTGGCTTTCTTCAGTTGGTCGGTCGCATCGGCTTGCGCTAAATCCAGCTCTTTTTTGGCACGTTCTGCGGAAGACAAACCTTCAGAAATTTCTTTCTGACGTTTTTCGATGGCAGCCATAATTGGCGGCCATACGTACTTCATGCAGAACAAGACAAACAGGACAAACGCGATAGCCTGGCCGAGGATTGTTGCGTTAAGATTCACAGCACAATGCCTCTTTCAAAGTGAAATATTTGATGTAGTTCGTTTAACCGCGAGCAAGCCCGGAGTTAAGCGACAGCAAACATCACGTACAGACCCAGACCAACAGCAATCATTGGGATTGCATCGACCAGACCCATAACGATAAAGAACTGTGTACGCAACAGAGGGATCAGGTCAGGCTGACGTGCAGCACCTTCCAAGAATTTACCACCCAAGATGCCGATACCGATTGCAGCACCGATTGCCGCCAGGCCCATCATCACAGCGGCAGCCATGTACAGCAGATCCATACTCAGGTTTTCCATGACAGTCTCCAGTTTGTTTCAGTTAAAACGCAGTAGTGTTGAAAGAAAATCAGTGTTTTTCAGATGCCATCGAGAGATAGACGATCGTCAGAACCATGAAGATAAAAGCTTGCAGCGTAATGATCAGGATGTGGAAAATGGCCCAAGGCACACTTAGGATCCACTGTGACCACCACGGCAGCAAACCAGCAATAAGGATGAAGATCAACTCACCCGCATACATATTGCCAAACAGTCGCAGACCGAGTGAAACTGGTTTGGACAGCAGGCTGACACCTTCAAGAATCAGGTTAATCGGAATGAAAACCGGATGATTGAATGGCTGCATTGTCAGTTCTTTAACGAAACCGCCAATACCTTTCATCTTAATGCTATAGAAAAGAATCAGAATGAATACGCCGAGCGCCATGGATAACGTGATGTTCACGTCAGCCGTTGGTACAACACGCAGAGCCGGCAGACCAAGGAGATGTTCGCCTATGTAAGGCAGCAAATCGATTGGCAGCAAATCCATCATGTTCATCATGAACACCCAGACGAAGACAGTCAGAGCCAAAGGAGCAATGACCTTGCTTTTGCCGTGATACATGTCACGCACGTTGCTATCAACAAAGCCCACAACCAGCTCGATGGCCGTCTGCAGCTTTCCTGGGACACCACTAGTGGCGTTTTTAGCGACGCGATGGAAGATAACCAGAAAGAGTACCCCGAGGACCACGGAGAAAAACATCGAATCGATGTTAATCGACCAGAATCCCGTCCCTACCTGAAGCTGAGTCAGATGGTGACCGATATACTCTTGTGGAGTAGAGATTTCTCCTGATGCAGACATGATGCCTCTTACCCTTTAGTAGTTAAGTACGGTAACTGTTAATAACGACCGGTGCTAAAATCTGTGTTATCAACACCGATAAATAAGCAAAACCCAGCGGAGCAAAAACCGCCTTGAACAGGCCCAGCGCGATAATCATCAAGATAATCGTTATCAGAACCTTCAGCGCTTCTCCGATGGCAAAAGTCCAGGCAACTCGTCCAGATACCGTTGTTTGCGCCTGATGACGCCATGCAAATAGCATGAACAGTACGTTGGGTAGCCAAGCGGCCATCCCTCCCATCAAGGCTGACGTCGTCCATGTCAGGCTTTTAAAGCCAAGTAGCACACTGAGCAGAACAAAGGTCAGTAACTGCAGTATTAACAGTTTTCTGGCCATCTTCGCGCCGTTCTTACTGTTCAAAATACCCGGTACAGACATGACGTTTGTTCTCTCGGTTCAAGTACCTAGCTAGAGGTATGCTGAGTGCCGTATATCATAGCCTTTACGGTTTTGAGTCAAGCAGCAAAAAACGAGCAAATTATACGGGCCACTCAAACGAATTCAATGGATAAGTAGCGAAAAGGTGAACAATTATTTAAATTTTACCATTTATCGCTATTTTTGTAAGGAAACTATAGCCAAGAATCGACCCCGCGCACTTGTCTTAGTATTTTGTCGATAAACAAAGAAGCGTGCGCCCGATCACAAAATTGCTCTTTTTAATCCCCTATACCCCAGTAGCATGGATTCTCTTAAGCTAAAGAAGCCTTTTAAAAACCTTAATAATCATTAAGATAACTTCACCATATTGATTATTAGAGTAGAAAGGCAAATAGTGGAACTCATGTGAAACAATAACCCAACAAATAACAACATTTTCATTACATATTGATTAATGTGGTGTGAAGAGCAATTCATTCTCAAAAGTCATTATTTCGGACCTGATAAAATAAAAAAATGTCATTGAAATGCTATCAAGATGTAGTAATTAGGTGAATTAACAAGCAAATTGCTCATTCACTTAGCGTGCTTATTTTACTTTTCGCACACATCTGAATTCTGAATATTTATTGACTCACCGCAAACTTATTTTGCGTTAAGGATCACCAAATGACGCTCTCCATCAAGTTCTGGCACCCGCAATTTTACGATTTTTTCCAATACAACATCTTGCCCAAGTGACTCTAGTTCGTCATTCGGACGCACACCTTTAAGGGCATAAAAACGTCCCTGACCTTTCGCGGGCAAGTGATGACACCAGGACAGCATGTCCTGCAGCGAGGCGAAGGCCCGGCTGATGACACCATCGAAAGGAAGTTCTGGAATGAACTTTTCAACGCGGCTTTGCACAGGTTCTATATTGGTCAGCCCCAGTTCGTGCTGCACCTGGCGCAGAAAACGTACGCGCTTGCCCAGGCTGTCCAACAGAGTGAAATGTGAGTCAGGGCGTACGATAGCCAGCGGAATACCCGGTAAGCCAGGCCCGGTCCCAACATCAATAAAGCGTGAACCGGTCAGGTGAGCGTTCACTACGATGCTGTCCATGATGTGACGTACCAGCATCTGCATGGGATCACGGACTGATGTGAGGTTATAGGCCTTATTCCACTTGTGCAGCATCTCGACGTAAGCGACTAACTGCAGTTTTTGCTGATCGGGTAGCGTTAATTCTGCCGCAGCAAGCAGCGAGTCTAATTTCTTATGCACAGTTAAGGTCCTCTGACGAAAACGAAGTCCCGGAGAAGCCCGGAATGGTAATAATAAAACAGCCTGACAGGCGGAAAAAGGGGGATTTGGCCACTGAACAGAAATCATTCAGCGGCCAGAAGGCGAGATCATTCAGGCGCTGCGGCGCAGCAAACCCTGTTTTTTCAACCAGATTAGCAAAATAGAGATAGCGGCGGGTGTAATACCGGAGATACGCGTAGCCTGGCCGATTGACGTTGGTTTGTGATCGTTAAGTTTGGCGATCACTTCGTTTGACAGGCCATTTACCTGGCGATAATCCAGATCCAGCGGTAACAACGTATTTTCGTTACGCTGCTGTTTTTCGATCTCATCCTGCTGGCGAGCGATATAACCTTCGTATTTAACCTGTATCTCCACCTGCTCGGCAGCCTGAACATCAGGTACTGAGGGTGCGAACGGTGTCAGACTGGTCAACAGCGCATAAGTCATTTCAGGGCGTCGCAGCAATTCTTCAGCACTGGCTTCTTTCGAAAGCGGAGCTGAAAGATTGGCGTTTACCAGTTCGACCTGCTCAGAGCGAGGATTTACCCAAATTCCGCGCAGACGTTGACGTTCTAGCTCGATCATTTCCAGCTTCTGATTGAAGCGTTCCCAGCGGGCATCATCGACCAGACCTAGCTCACGACCTTTTTCAGTCAGTCGCAAATCAGCATTGTCTTCACGCAGCATCAGTCGGTATTCAGCACGTGATGTAAACATGCGGTACGGTTCTTTGGTTCCAAGAGTACAAAGGTCGTCAACCAGAACACCGAGATAAGCCTGATCACGACGTGGTGCCCATCCTTCCTGTTCTGATGCATGACGAGCAGCATTCAGACCGGCGAGTAACCCCTGCGCTGCTGCCTCTTCATATCCTGTGGTGCCGTTAATCTGACCGGCGAAGAATAAACCTGGAATAAATTTGCTCTCCAGGGTTGGTTTTAAATCACGTGGGTCAAAGAAATCATACTCAATCGCATAGCCCGGTCGAACGATCACCGCATTTTCCAAACCCTGCATTGAACGCACGATCTTTATTTGTACGTCAAAAGGCAGGCTGGTGGAGATCCCGTTTGGATAGACTTCGTTACTGGTCAGTCCTTCAGGTTCAAGGAAGATCTGGTGAGAAGTACGATCGGCAAAACGCATAACTTTATCTTCGATCGACGGACAGTAGCGCGGGCCGATCCCTTCGATAATTCCGGCATACATTGGGCTGCGATCCAGATTTTCGCGGATCACATCATGCGTTTTTTCATTGGTATAGGTCATGTAACACGGGATTTGACGTGGATGCTGAGACCGGTTGCCCATGAAAGAGAATACTGGAGCCGGACTGTCGCCGTGCTGTGGCGCCAGGGAGCTGAAATCGATAGAGCGAGCGTCAATACGCGGTGGTGTACCGGTTTTGAGGCGATTGACCCGCAATGGCAATTTACGCAGACGCTGTGAAAGCGAGATCGCTGGAGGATCCCCTGCACGGCCGCCGCTGTAATTTTCCAGGCCTATATGGATTTTGCCATCCAGGAAGGTACCGACTGTCAGTACAACTGCCCTGGCACGGAATTTAAGACCCATTTGAGTCACTGCGCCAACGACACGATCATTTTCCATGATCAGGTCTTCAACCGGCTGTTGGAAGATCATCAGGTTTGGCTGGTTCTCCAGTGCCGTTCGGATCGCCTGTCGATAGAGTACTCGGTCAGCCTGGGCTCGGGTGGCACGGACGGCAGGACCTTTGCTGGCGTTTAGTATCCTAAACTGTATCCCTGCGTGATCGATGGCTGTCGCCATTAATCCACCGAGTGCATCCACTTCTTTAACCAGATGTCCTTTCCCGATCCCGCCAATCGCAGGGTTACACGACATTTGCCCAAGCGTGTCGATATTGTGGGTCAATAACAGGGTTTGACGTCCCATTCTGGCAGAAGCCATCGCGGCTTCTGTGCCCGCATGGCCTCCACCGATGATGATGACGTCAAATTGTTCCGGATAAAACATGGTACTGCACCTCGGAGTTCATGCGATGAAATGATGTGTGGTGTTGGGATGAAGGATTCTACTCAAGTTTAGAGGTTCCACAAGTCCCGGGGGATCGTCACTAATAAAAAGAAGATCTTTTTTATTTAAAGATCCCTTACTATTACTTCTATTAAGATCGCGATCCTCTGTGCATAAGTGATTATTCACTATAAGGATCAAAGTACTACTGACGATCGAATGCTGTGAATGATCGGTGATCCTGTTCAGTATAAGCTGGGATCAAAATAGAGAGTTATCCACAGCATGAATTGCCACCATCAGTTGTTAGAGGGGTAACTACTGCTTTTACCCTGCTTATAAGCATAGTTATCCACATCTGATCGCTTGAAATTTACACTTATTTGAGCAAATTAATCCAATCGAGCACCCAAATCTCTGCGGGATCCTCAGGAATCTCATGTTGAGTGACGTCGATCTCCACGCGATCACCGATACGTTTTGCTCCTAACGAGATCAGTTTTTGATCCAAAGATCGGATCGCACCACAAAACGTGTCGTATTCACTGCTGCCTAATCCCAGAGCACCAAAACGGACTTTTGATAGGTCCGGTTGCTGTTCTTCCAACTGTTCCAGGAAAGGCTGAAGGTTATCGGGAACATCACCGGCACCATGTGTTGAACACACCACCAGCCAAATGCCCTCAGTTGGCACTTCATACAGCTCAGGACCATGAAACGTTTGGGTGCTGAAACCCGCATCTTCCAATTTCTCTGCGACGTGTTCTGCTACATATTCAGCACTGCCAAGCGTACTGCCACTGATCAGGGTAATGTCAGACATAATGCTCTCACCCGATAAAAGAAACGGCATTGTACGCTGTGAATCAGCTGGGATCTACCTGTGGATAATAGGGGTATAGAAATTGGCCGTCATGGCTTGATGGTGCGCATAATGGGGTTCTGCAGGGAGATCAGCGTCTCTGTCGACTGGATCTCATCGATGGTTTGGATCTTGTTGATAAGTACGTGTTGCAGTGAATCGATAGAGCGGCACATTATCTTGATGAAGATACTGTAATGCCCGGTGGTGTAATAGGCTTCGACCACTTCTTCAATGCTTTCCAGCTTTTTTAGCGCGGACGGATAATCTTTGGCGCTTTTGAGAATGATGCCGATAAAGCAGCATACGTCATAGCCCAGTTGTTTCGGGTTCACCGTGACGTTGGCACCGGTAATAATCCCAGCCTGCTTCATTTTTTCTACCCGAACGTGAATAGTTCCGGGACTGACGGCAAACACCTTCGCCAGTTCGGCATAGGCTGTGCGGGCATTTTCCATCAAGGCGTTAAGAATGGCGCGATCGAGATTATCGATCTGATAAATTTCAGTCATTTTTATCCTCAGTTATTCTTATTTCATAACAATTTCATCCTGAAAATGAAGGAATAAGAATCTCGAGGCAATATTTATTGTTGAATATTGTGTGTAAGGATGGTTTTGTTGATGGAACAATCACAAGACGTACTTTCCATCAGCAGGTCTAGGGACGTTGCCAGCGGCGCTGGACGCGGCTTTTCATTCCGGTATCAAAACGCCAGATATGATCGAAAATACGCATAATAGCCGGCTTGCCATATTGCGACATGGACAGCGCATGAAAGCGGTGATGTTTATCCTGCTGCAACTGTTTCACCCTCTTCTTAACCTCCTCCGGGAGCCTTTGCGCGATAAAGTCGGAAATGATCACCGCATCTGCATCTTGCCATTCCGGTGAAGAGAGCTTATCCAGGGTGGCATTCAGGCAGGCTGCCAGATCGGTGCCTCCGCGAAAATGTTGACCGAGAAAGCGCAGCGCCTGGTCAAGACCGCTGGAAGAGGTCAGCTCGTAGTGAATGACTTGGCTGGCAAATAACATAATGTAGCAGCGGCGGTTGTCCGCCAGCGCGATCCTCAGTAGCGCAAGACAGAACGCCTTGGCGCACTGTTCGTTGAACCCACCCATCGATCCCGAGGTATCCACACACACGACAAACGGCCCGCGCGGTTGGGGTTCCTGCTGCTGATGCACTACCGGGCGTTTAACCACTTTTTCCCGCCAAACGTCCCCCTGCAGGCGATAAGTCATCAAGCGCTTTTCCAGTAATCTCCGGTAAAACTCATACTCCAATTCCGGGATGCCCAGCGTGCCGAGCTCGGTTGGCATCAGACGCAGAATGTCATCACTTTGATGGATGCCATTGACCTCTTCTGGCACGGTGGCGGGCTCACGCACCATCAGCCGGTGCTCTTCCATTTTTGCGTCATCCTGCGTGCTGGTTTTGGTTCTCTGGCTGCGCCCAAGTTGCTCTGCCAGCCTTTGCAGTTCAGGTTGTTGCTGCAAAAAGCTGCCATAACGCGCCAGTGATTGCACCTCACCGTGCTGACGTCGTCCTTTACTCATGTCCCAGAGACGTCCGGCAGCTGCATCATTTTCGGCCAATAAAGGGGAGAGTTCGCCGCTCAGTTCCAACCGCTGCTGTAACTCTTCCTGCAGTTGTTCCTGCTCCTGTTCGAGCAGATGATGATGAACGGTCACCGTCTGGAAAGTAAGATTCAGCCGCCAACGCTGTAGAAACAGCGTGTGAAAGCTGTTTCCGGTTCGCGGGCTGCGCCTCTCATCGGCATTTTGCTGCAGCGTGCGGGCTTCGGTAATAAAAGGAGAGTTCAGCGTATCGAGTGAATCCACCAGCCCTGCCAGTTCAGACTGAAAAGTGGCAGCATCTATTTGCTGACAATGCTGATAAAGATAGAACTCTTTGGCCAGATCTGGCGGAACCGTAGTTTCATGGATCCTCTGGCGCAGGCGGAATTTCCATTCGGGGAGATCCTTGGTTAGTGCCCGCTTAAGCCGTGGAAATTTTTCAAAGAAAATCGCCAACTGTGGCGTCGCCAATAAACCAATGATTAACTCGTCGATCAGTTCGCCTTCGCTGATCGACAGTAAAATATCGAGAGACTCCAGGCTGAGCATCGGTCAGTGCCCGCTGAACAGCTGTTGCTGGTGAAGTAATTGTTCGGAGACAGCGACCAGACTGGCTTCAACTTTTGCCGTCCAGGTAGCGGCGACAAACAGGCAGTTCTGCTGCTGGCCAAATTCATGCCTCTGCTGATTGAGTTTAGCTGTGAGCGCTTCAAGGGTATTTTTCATCTCATCAGGTACGGCAATATGCTCTTTACCCGGCAGTGTCAGCGGAGTTGCCTGGCGGCTGATATCCCTCACCACCAGCTGTAGTTTTTCATCGACTTCAGCATCAATATTTTGTGCAAACCCTATACCGTTGAGTTTCGCTTTCAGCGCGCCACCTTTATTGAGCCACTCTTCCAGCACCGGCCGCTCGACCAGTAAATGAGAGACCTGGATATCATGCAGATGTAGTGGCATTTGCAGCAATAAAGTCAGGTTGGTGGCCGAGAGCGAATCTGGCAGATTGTACTGCGGCTTACGGCTGAAAATACCGGCTTTCTTGTTCATTTTAATCGACTGACGAGAGCTCTGTTGTTGTTGATATTGCATCCACTCCTGATTCAATTGGCGCAGCTTCATTAATAATGTTTGCTGCTGGTAGGCCTGTTCGGTGATCATCTGTTCGATTTGCGTTTGCAAAAGATGATAGGTGTTCAGGTCATGCCACAGACAATCTTTCAGCAGGATCAGGTCGACAGGCGTGATGGCCTGACGGCCACTAAAGAAGGCACATGCCTGTAACAGGCGCAGGGCCTTTTTCCAGCGACGGTCGGATACGTAAGGGGCTGTGTCCAGTGCGTCCAGCCGCTGACGCAACTGGAAAATTAATTCAAAGCAGGGATCGGATAGGATGACTTTATCAATCTCCGGTTGCCATTGTTGATACTCCTCATCGCTGATGCTCAGCGCTTCGGGCACCGGGTTGGCACTTTCATTCTGGCGCGTGGTGAGTAAGGCGCGGAAATTCTGCTTATCCTGGACTTTATCCAGCCACAGGCGGATTAGCATACGGTCGTAGAGTGCTTCCAGACTGCCGTCAGCTTCAGGTAGTTCATTGGATGCGCTGACCAGCAGACGCAGAGGAATGGCCTCTTCGCGTTCACCGTTGCGAAAACGCCGCTCGTTGATGGCGGTTAGCAAGGTATTTAAAATGGCCGGACCGGCTTTCCAGATCTCATCCAGAAAGACGATTTCAGCTTCCGGCAGGTAGCCCTGCGTCAGGCGCAGATAACGCCCTTCATCTTTCAGAGCTTGAATAGAGAGTGGGCCAAAAACCTCTTCTGGTGTGGAAAAACGGGTCATCAGGTATTCAAATGCGCGGGCGTTGCGGAAAGCAAATTTCAGGCGTCGAGCAATTAGGCTTTTGGCTATACCCGGCGGCCCAAGTAGAAAGACGCTTTCACCGCACAGCGCTGCCAGCAGGCACATACGGATAGCTTCCTGACGCTCATATAAGCCGTTTTCTAAAGCATTGGCAAGACGGGTGATCCGTTCTGCAAGTAGGGGGGAATACGCCATACTGAGTCTTCCGCTTTCGTTAAATTAATGACATACGTGAATGAATAGTGGACTGGGCAGGGATAATAAACCATGATTTTTTTTAGTGGTATAGCTTGTTGATTACTAGAAATTTTCTATTATAAAAATTACACCATCTATTGTCCGAACATGTGTTTTCTTACGCACATAAGGATAGGCAATCTGTTTTATTCGTGCATACTGTGCGCCGTTTAGTGGGCATCAAGGATTGAGCGTACCTTTTTCGTTTACGGAATTCTTTGTCATAAAAGAGCAGCATAAGAAACCAATTATGAGCACAGAACATAAACGGTCACTCCCGGCAGTAACCTTGGCCGCCATTGGTGTGGTCTATGGCGACATTGGCACCAGTCCTTTATATACCCTGAGAGAGTGTTTTTCCGGCCACTATGGCTTCAGTGTTGAACCCAGCGTTGTTTTCGGCTTTCTGTCGCTAATATTCTGGATGCTGATCCTGATTGTCTCGCTGAAATATCTCACGTTTGTGATGCGTGCAGACAATGCCGGTGAGGGCGGTATCCTGACGCTGATGTCACTGGCAGGAAGAAATACCTCCTCCAGAAACACCGCCATACTGGTCATACTGGGGTTGATCGGCGGCAGTTTCTTCTATGGTGAGGTGGTGATAACGCCGGCGATTTCGGTTCTGTCCGCGATGGAAGGTCTTGAGATTGCTGCGCCGTCACTTGATCCTTATATCGTTCCTCTTTCTATTACCGTTCTTACCTTACTGTTCATTATTCAGAAGCACGGCACCGGCATTGTCGGCAAGCTGTTTGCGCCGGTAATGCTACTGTGGTTTCTGACGCTGGCGGTGCTGGGTATCAACAGTATTGCTCAAAATCCGGAAGTGCTACGGGCGATGAACCCGATGTGGGCGGTTAACTTCTTTATCGAGCACAAGTCCTTCTCGTTCCTGGCTCTCGGTGCCGTGGTGCTGTCGATCACAGGTGTGGAAGCGCTTTATGCTGATATGGGCCATTTTGGTAAATTCCCAATTCGTCTGGCATGGTTTAGCTTTGTGTTGCCCTCGCTGGTGCTCAACTACTTCGGTCAGGGCGCACTGCTGCTGAAAAACCCTGAGGCTATCAAGAACCCGTTCTTTCTGCTGGCACCTGAATGGGCAATTATCCCGCTTCTGATCCTTTCTACTCTCGCCACCATTATTGCCTCGCAAGCGGTTATCTCGGGTATCTTCTCCCTGACTCGTCAGGGCGTTCGTTTGGGCTATTTGCCGCCGATGCGCATTATCCACACCTCGGAAATGGAAGCGGGACAGATTTATATTCCCGTCATTAACTGGACGCTGTATATCGCCGTGGTGATCGTTATCGCCAGCTTCGAGCACTCCAGTAATCTGGCTGCGGCCTACGGTATTGCTGTAACCGGCACGATGGTACTGACCAGTATTCTTGCCTGTGCGGTAGCGCTGAAAAACTGGCACTGGAAGCCTTTCCTGGTCGGCATTTTGTTAGTTGTGCTGCTCCTTATCGACGTGCCAATGTTTGCCGCTAACGCGACTAAACTGTTCTCCGGTGGCTGGCTACCGCTGACGCTTGGCCTGTGCATGTTTATCATCATGACGACCTGGAAAAGCGAACGTTTCCGCCTTATGCGGCGTATGCATGAACATGGAAATTCGCTGGAAGCGATGATTGCCTCGCTGGAGAAATCGCCACCGATGCGCGTTCCGGGGACCGCTGTTTACATGTCGCGTGCAATCAACATCATTCCATTTGCACTGTTACATAACCTCAAGCACAACAAAGTGTTGCATGAGCGAGTGGTGTTACTGACGCTGCGTACCGAAGATGCGCCTTATGTTCATAACGTCCGGCGTGTCACTATCGAACAGCTATCGCCAACCTTCTGGCGAGTTGTCGCCAGCTATGGTTTCAAAGAGACGCCGAACGTGGAGGAGGTCTTCCATCGCTGTGGGCTGGAAGGCTTGCCGTGCAGGATGATGGAAACCTCGTTCTTTATGTCCCATGAGTCACTGATCCTTACCAAGCGCCCATGGTATCTCTATTTCCGTGGCAAACTGTTTATAGCCTTGAGCCGCAATGCGTTGCGCGCGCCTGATCAGTTTGAAATTCCACCGAACCGCGTTATCGAGTTGGGAACGCAGGTAGAAATCTGATTTTTGACAAGATGGCAGAGGGCACCTTCGGGTGCCCTTTCGCATTTCTAAACGCCTAAAAATGCAATAACTCAAATTCCCCGCTCTTTTCTCAATGAACCAGCGAAACGTTTCGACGGTGATCACAATTTCGCCACAAGACCATTGCCAGATTTCTAAAGATTCCTAAACTCATCAGTGAGCGAAACGTTTCGCTGTTGGAGTTACTATGAAGAAATCACTGCTTTTGAATGCCGAAATCTCACATATCATTGCCAGGTTAGGCCACACCGATCAGCTGGTTATTGCTGATGCCGGTTTACCGGTACCCGCATCTTCCCAACGCATCGATCTGGCGCTGACTGCAGGTGTCCCCACCTTCTTACAGGTTTTAAAGGTTGTGACACATGAGATGCAGGTTGAGCGGGCGATACTCGCCGGGGAAATAATCGAAAAGAATCCTCGACTCCATGAAGCGTTACTCGCGCAGTTGAAACAACTTGAGCAACATCAGGGAAACGCCATTACCTTGGATTACATCAGCCATGATGCTTTCAAGGCACAAACTGAACAAAGCCGGGCGGTGATCCGCAGCGGGGAGTGTTCGCCCTATGCGAACATCATTCTGTGTGCCGGCGTAACCTTCTGAGGCCTTTATGCAACCTTTGCTGCAACTTACAGGGATTGATAAAGCGTTTCCTGGCGTAAAAGCACTTTCCGGTGCGGCGTTGAGCGTCTATCCGGGACGTGTTATGGCGCTGGTGGGTGAAAACGGCGCGGGCAAGTCCACCATGATGAAAGTGCTGACGGGTATCTACCAAAAGGATGCCGGTTCAGTCTATTTCCTTGGTAAGGAAGCCGCATTCAACGGCCCTAAAGCTTCACAGGATGCCGGGATTGGCATTATCCATCAGGAACTCAACCTGATCCCTCAGTTGACCATTGCTGAGAACATCTTTCTTGGCCGCGAATTCGTTAACGGTTTTGGCCGCATCAACTGGAAAAAGATGTATGCCGAGGCAGACAAACTGCTCGCTCGTCTGAATCTGCGCTATAGCAGCCATCGGCTGGTCGGCGAACTGTCGATAGGCGACCAGCAAATGGTGGAAATCGCCAAAGTACTGAGCTTTGAATCGCGTGTCATCATCATGGATGAACCTACTGATGCGCTGACCGATACCGAAACCGCCTCTTTATTTAACGTGATCCGTGAATTGAAATCTGCGGGTTGTGGCGTGGTCTACATCTCGCATAGGCTTAAAGAGATTTTTGAAATTTGCGATGACGTTACCGTGTTCCGGGATGGGCAGTTCATTGCTGAACGCCCAGTCAGCGAATTGCAGGAAGATACCCTGATTGAAATGATGGTGGGCCGCAAACTAGAAGAGCAATATCCGCGCCTGAATCAGGAACGCGGTGCCCTGCGTTTACAGGTGCGTAACCTTTCTGGTCCCGGCGTTGAAGACGTTAGTTTCAATTTATACGGTGGAGAAATTCTCGGTGTCTCCGGTTTGATGGGAGCAGGGCGCACCGAACTGATGAAGATTTTATACGGCGCGCTGCCGCGTAAAGCGGGTTATGTGGCTCTGGATGGTCGCGAAGTGGTGACTCACTCGCCTCAGGACGGTCTGGCGAACGGTATTGTTTATATCTCAGAAGACCGTAAGCGTGATGGTCTGGTGCTCGGGATGTCAGTCAAAGAGAACATGTCGCTGACGGCGCTGCGCTATTTCAGCCGTGCAGGCGGTAGTCTCAGGCATGCCGACGAGCAGCAGGCTGTAGGTGATTTCATCCGCATGTTTAATATCAAAACACCGTCAATGATGCAGCCTATTGGGTTGCTGTCTGGCGGTAACCAGCAAAAAGTGGCGATTGCCCGTGGGCTGATGACCCGCCCTAAAATATTGATCCTCGACGAACCGACGCGTGGCGTTGACGTCGGTGCCAAGAAAGAGATTTACCAGCTTATAAACCAGTTCAAGCGCGAGGGTTTAAGCATCATTTTAGTTTCCTCTGAAATGCCGGAAGTAATGGGCATGAGTGACCGGATCCTGGTGATGCATGAAGGCCATTTAAGCGGTGAATTCCCGATAGAACAGGCAACGCAAGAAGTGTTGATGGCAGCCGCTGTCGGCAAGCAATACGGCGTGACGCAGGAGTAATCAACTATGAGTTCTCAAACATTGTCAGCGAAAAAACGCTGGTTCACTAAAGAATGGTTATTAGAGCAGAAATCGCTGATTGCGCTGCTGGTGCTGATTGCCGTGGTCTCTTCGATGAGCCCGAATTTCTTCACGGTGAATAACCTGTTCAATATTCTTCAACAGACGTCCGTCAACGCCATTATGGCTGTAGGTATGACGCTGGTGATTCTGACATCGGGTATCGATCTGTCAGTGGGTTCTCTTCTGGCGTTGTCCGGTGCGGTTGCGGCTTCGGTGGTCGGGTTGGAAGTGAATGCGCTGGTGGCCGTGGCGGCAGCGCTGGCCGTGGGGGCCGGAGTTGGCGCCATAACCGGGATCATTGTCGCCAAAGGTAAAGTTCAGGCATTCATCGCCACTTTGGTGATGATGTTGCTGCTGCGCGGGGTGACGATGGTTTACACCAACGGCAGCCCGATAAGCACCGGTTTCACTGATGTTGCAGATACCTTTGGCTGGTTTGGTATTGGTCGCCCACTCGGCGTTCCTACACCGGTCTGGTTGATGGTAGTGGTGTTTGCTGCGGCCTGGTACATGCTGCATCACACCCGTTTAGGTCGCTATATCTATGCGCTGGGCGGTAACGAGTCTGCTACGCGTCTGTCAGGTATCAGCGTTGATAAAGTGAAAATTATCGTCTACTCCCTGTGCGGTCTATTAGCGGCTTTGGCTGGCATTATTGAAGTGGCGCGTTTGTCTTCTGCGCAACCTACTGCCGGTACCGGTTACGAGCTGGACGCGATTGCCGCTGTTGTTTTGGGAGGAACCAGCCTGTCAGGTGGTAAAGGACGTATTGTCGGAACGTTGATCGGTGCACTGATCCTCGGTTTCCTGAATAACGGTTTGAATTTATTAGGTGTCTCCTCCTACTACCAAATGATCGTCAAAGCAGTCGTCATTTTGCTGGCGGTTTTGGTAGATAACAAAAGCAACAAATAATCTCTCCTACAGGAATTATGACCATGAATATGAAAAAATTGGCAGTCTGGGTTTCCGCCGCAGCAATCACCGCCTCGTTCAGTGCCAACGTGCTGGCAAAAGACACTATCGCGCTGGTAGTTTCTACGCTGAATAACCCGTTCTTTGTTTCGATGAAAGACGGTGCACAGAAAGAAGCTGACAAACTGGGCTACAACCTGGTGGTGTTGGATTCACAGAACAACCCGGCGAAAGAGCTTGCTAACGTGCAGGACTTGACAGTACGCGGCACCAAGCTGCTGTTGATCAACCCAACCGACTCTGACGCAGTAGGTAACGCCGTGGCGATGGCCAATCAGGCTAAGATCCCTGTTATCACTTTGGACCGTCAGGCGACCAAAGGTGTGGTTGCCAGTCATGTTGCTTCTGATAACGCCTTCGGCGGTAAAATGGCTGGCGATTACATTGCCAAGAAACTGGGCGAAAACGCTAAAGTTATCGAACTGGAAGGCATTGCCGGTACGTCGGTTGCCCGTGAACGTGGTAAAGGTTTTGCACAGTCTGCTGAAAAACATCATTTCGTGATGCTCGCCACTCAGCCTGCTGACTTCGACCGTACTAAAGGCCTCAACGTTATGCAGAACTTGCTGACTGCACATCCTGACGTGCAAGCTGTGTTCGCGCAGAATGACGAAATGGCGCTGGGCGCTCTGCGTGCTCTGCAAACCGCCGGTAAAACTGATGTGCTGGTGGTAGGTTTTGATGGCACTGAAGACGGCATCAAAGCGGTTAACAGCGGTAAAATGGGCGCTACCGTTGCGCAACGTCCTGACCAAATTGGTGTGATTGGTGTGCAGACTGCGGATAAAGTGCTGAAAGGCGAGAAAGTACCTGCCGTTATTCCGGTTGACCTGAAACTGGTTGCTCAGCCTTAATTTTACGGTTTTGATTGACGGTATCTGCGCCATCCTTACCGGGTGGCGCAATATGACTCAGGAAACACAAATGGATACAGGTAAACTGGTGGTTCTTGGCAGTATCAATGCCGACCATATTCTTAATATCGAACAATTCCCTCAACCTGGCGAAACGGTGATCGGTAAACAGTATACCGTGGCGTTTGGTGGCAAAGGTGCTAACCAGGCCGTGGCTGCTGGTCGTGCTGGCGCAGATATTTCCTTTATCGCCTGCGTCGGGGAGGATGACATTGGTGAGCGCGTTCGCAAACAACTGGCGAGTGACAACATTGATACGTCGCCTGTAGAAGCCATCTCCGACACCACGACCGGTGTTGCGTTGATCTTTGTGAATGCTGAAGGTGAAAATGTTATTGGCATTGATGCTGGCGCTAATAAAGCAGTGACTCCTGAGTACCTGAATCGTTACCAACAGGAGATCATCGAGGCGTCAGCTTTACTGATGCAGCTTGAGTCACCTCTGGAAACGGTTATTGCTGCCGCTCAACTGGCGAAACAGCACAATACCCAAGTGATCCTCAACCCAGCTCCGGCCTGTGAATTACCTGCTGAGCTCTTATCGCTGGTGGATATTATCACCCCGAATGAGACAGAGGCTGAGCGTCTGACCGGAGTTCAGGTCAATAACAATGAAGATGCAGCCCGCGCGGCGAAAGCGCTGCATGAGAAAGGTATCGAGACCGTCATTATTACGCTGGGCAGCAAAGGGGTTTGGCTGAGCCAGAAAGGTGAGGGCAAACAGATGGTCGGTTTCCGCGTTAAAGCCGTAGATACTATTGCTGCTGGCGACACCTTTAATGGTGCGTTAGTGACGTCTTTGCTGGAAGGTAAATCAATGGAAAGCGCTGTGCGTTTTGCCCATGCCGCCGCCGCAATTGCCGTAACCCGTCCAGGTGCACAACCTTCGGTGCCATGGCGTCATGAAATCGATGATTTCTTAGCGTGTCAGGAGTCCTGATTGGCGACCATGAAAGATGTCGCCCGCCTGGCGGGCGTTTCAACCTCTACTGTCTCTCATGTGATTAATAACAATCGCTTCGTCAGCGATGCTATCCGCAACAAAGTGACTGCCGCCATTGATAGCCTCAATTATGCGCCCTCGGCGCTGGCGCGTAGCCTTAAACTGAATCAAACCCGCACCATTGGCATGTTACTGACCGCCAGCAGTAACCCTTTCTATTCAGAAGTAGTGCGTGGCGTTGAACGCAGTTGTTACGAGCGCGGCTATAGTTTGATTTTGTGCAATACCGATGGTGATGCAGAACGCATGAACCGCAGTATGGAAACGTTGCTGCAAAAGCGTGTCGATGGTCTGCTATTAATGTGCACTGAAAATCACCGTCCTTCGCAGGATGCTCTCAGCCGTTATCCTTCACTACCTATCGTGATGATGGACTGGGCCCCTTTTGGCGCAGCCAACGACATCATCCAGGATAACGCCTTACTGGGTGGAGAGATGGCCACCGACTATCTTATAAGCCAGGGCTATCAGCGTATTGCCTGCATCACCGGCCCGCTGGATAAAACCACTGCGCAAGAACGGCTGAACGGTTACCGTCAGGCGATGCAACGTGCTGGACTGCCCATACTGCCAGGGTATGAAGTCAACGGAGACTTTGAATTCGAGGGTGGGATACCGGCGATGGACCAGCTGTTGGCGCTATCACCACGCCCGCAGGCAGTCTTTGCCAGTAATGATGCTATGGCAGTGGGTGTGTATCAGGCTCTCTATAAGAAAGGATTGCGAGTTCCGCAAGATGTTGCTGTTATAGGCTATGACGATATCCAGCTGGCGCGATATATGACGCCACCGCTTACTACTATCCATCAGCCTAAAGATTCGCTGGGCGAACTGGCTATTGATACATTACTCCATCGTTTACAAGATCCAGAAGCCGAACCGCAGGTGCTGGTTCTGACCCCTGAACTGGTCGTGCGAGAGTCAGTCGGTTCACTCAACGGCAATCAATAGCCGCTGACAGGCTAACAGTGCTTCTTGTGCATCACTGGCCTGGATGGCATCGACCACAGCCTGATGATATTCCAGTTTGATCACCTCGTTGCCTGTGATGGCACGAAAGTAACTTTGATAAACCGAGCTGAACAGATTAGAGAATGACGTCAGGAAAGGGTTTTTTCCTGCTTCATAAATCAGCTGGTGGAATTGCGTGTCGACGTTTATCCAGCGCTCTCTGTCAAAACTTGTGTGCAGTTGCCGCATCTCAGACATATAGAGAGAGAGCTGACGCTTTTGTTCGTCGCTGGCCGTTATAGCGGCCAGAGCACAGGCCTGCGGTTCCAGCGCGCGACGCAAAATAACAAAGTGCGACATCACCTGATCGAAGTTCTCCCGCGTCATCCACCAGTTCAGCAGCTCTTGATCGAGAAAATTCCAATTTGATTGAGGCATAACGCGGGTACCAATCCGTGGACGAGGCAATAACATGCCTTTAGCTGTAAGTGTCTTGACGGCTTCGCGCACAGCAGTTCGACTGACGCCAAAAATTTTCCCCAGTTCTATCTCTCCTGGCAGAATACTGCCTTCGGTATATTCACCGGATAAGATGCGTTGAGCCACTTTCTCTGCCAATAGATAAGAAAGGTTGCGCTGGGCGGCCTGTTGTTGAGCATTGAGTGGCATGGGAATTGTTCCTGAAAAGCTGTGGTCTTATTAATAGAAAACAGTTTACCCCACCGTTGCTGCCTGAAACGGCGTTTTTGAGACGAAAAGTGCGTGAATATTATCCTTATTTACGGTGTTTGTTGAAAAAAAGAACGGTCAGTAATTTATTTGAAATTAGGGGTTGCGGCCTTCTGAGAACTCCCTATAATGCGCCTCCACTGACCGGGAACAACGACTCCTCTAACGAGAACCAAGTCGCTCAGTCAGGAAGTGTCAACCCGGTGAAAACACCGTGTCTCGTAAGAGAAAAAGGTTGACTCTTCAGCGGGAAAGCGTATTATCTGCCTCCCGCGTTACTGAGAAATTATCCAGTAACGAACGCTCTTTAACAATTTATCAGACAATCTGTGTGGGCACTCACAAGACGA
>NZ_JBLJFK010000012.1:0-122464 GCF_049889095.1 Ewingella sp. S1.OA.A_B6
ATTTGCCTGGCGGCACTAGCGCGGTGGTCCCACCTGACCCCATGCCGAACTCAGAAGTGAAACGCCGTAGCGCCGATGGTAGTGTGGGGTCTCCCCATGCGAGAGTAGGGAACTGCCAGGCATCAAACAAAAGCAAAAGCCCCGTACGAAAGTACGGGGCTTTTGCTTTTGTTGTTATCATGCTCTCTGCTCGAGAAGAGAGCATGACAAAAGGCGTGGCGTTTTGAACGTTGCAAAGCAACGGCCGGAAGGGTGAATAACGACGTTATTCATCAACTGCCAGGCATCAAATAAGTGAGAAACCTCAGTCGAAAGACGAGGGTTTTTTGCTATAGAGATTTTAGTGAAATGAAGTGAGTGTCTTTTGCTCAAAATAACATGAGGGGAGCCCGTTGGATCATTGTCACCATGAGTAATGCCTGAGAGATCGCTATTTTCCAGCCAACCAACGGATAATAAACTGGCCAATAGCTGCAATGTTGTTGAGTTCCAAAGCAGGCAGAGTGTGGTTAAGTAAACGATCACTCGCTACTGCTATTACGTTACCCTCAATCAATCCTTCAAATGGCCCGGCCATCCCAGAACGATAGAGTGCAATTTTATCCATTTCCTCATGTTTAAAGCCCTCCACTAAGATCATATCCAGTGAGCTTCTGTCGAAACGGCTGGCGAGATACTGGAGATCGAGCCTTTCCAGCACCGGCGTTTCCGTCATCAGTGCCCATCGCTGACTGCTTGCCACCATCGTCTGATGCGCACCAGCTTTTCTGAGCTCGAAGCTATCCTTGCCTGGCGTGTCAACATCCACATCGTGGTGCGTATGTTTAATCAACCCAACACGAATACCCTGGCTGTTCAGATAAGGAATTAGCTGTTTTAAAAGTGTCGTTTTACCCGTGCCGCTGTAGGCTACGATACCAAGTAAAGGGATTAATGAAGAGTCGTTCACTGTAAATTACCCTTTCTGCTTTCCCAGCTTACAATATCTGCTGGAGTATTGAGATTAGCAAAAGCATCCTGCGCATCAAATGTAACAGGCAGGGCATTTATCTTTTTGAAAAAAAACATGACTTTGCGCTCACCACTAGTGAGATATTCATCTAAAATCGGGATGATATTTTTATTTAATAAACATAGAGTTGGGTGTTCTCGCTGTAGATCTCTGGCGTATAATCCCTGGTGTACTGATTTATGTCGCCAAAATTCTTCAGCCAGATTTCGAGGAAATGCAGGAACATCACATGGAACGAACAAAGCCCAATGCGTTTTGATGGCTTTCAGGCCAGCCAGCATTCCAGCCAGTGGCCCTGAATGGTCTGGAATTAGATCGGCTATCACTTCAAAACGTTGTCCATACCGTTGCTGATTTTGATTAGAATTGATCAGAATCTCACCGACCATCGGTGCTAATCTTTCGGCAATATGCTCGAATAAAGGTTTCCCTACAATTTCTACAAGACCTTTATCCTCGCCCATTCTGGTTGAACGTCCGCCTGCCAAAATAACGCCAGTTATATCTGCCCTACCCATTATTCGCACCTGTAAGATCCACAATGCTGGTAATTGTAACGTTAAATCTCATCAGGAGCAGATTTTACTCAAGCCTCCTAACTGCCTCTTTCCCTGATCATAGAAGACTGATATTTTGTGTGGCTACTGCACATGAAAGGATTTTTTTATGAAAGACCATCGCGTAAATGAGCTGATTGAATTACTTTATCCAGCCTGGAAAAATGATTCGGACCTCAATCTGCTGCAATTTTTGCAGAAACTGGCTGCTGAATGCGGCTATCATGGACCGCTGGCAGAGCTAAGTGACGATATGTTGATTTACCACCTGAAAATGCGTGGCAGTGAAAGTACCACAGAGATCCCGGGCCTGAAAAAGGACTACGAGGATGATTTCAAAACGGCTATTTTGCGCGCCCGCGGTATCATTAAGGATTGATGTAAACTTATGTGAACTTCATGCGACATGCCAAAAATAGATGATACTATTTCCTACTATCATTTTTTCGTGCGGCCTATCTGAATGAAGTTATGAACAATTCTGCTTTCAATTTTCAGGCATTGTCGCCAGATCTGATCCTTGATGCGTTAGAAAGCGTTGGCTTGCTCGCAGAGTCAGGGCTGATTGCATTAAACAGTTATGAAAACCGTGTGTATCAGTTTTTGTGTGAAGACAAAAAACGCTACGTGGTAAAATTTTATCGCCCGGAGCGCTGGAGTGAATCACAAATTCATGAGGAGCACGTTTTTTCTCAGAATATGTCTGACGCTGAAATCCCGGCTGTCGCGCCGCTGAATATAGAAGGTAATACCCTTCATTCCCACCAGGGTTATCTTTTTACCGTGTTTCCAAGCGTCGGCGGCCGCCAGTATGAGATCGATAACCTCGATCAACTTGAGTGGGTTGGGCGTTTTCTTGGCCGTATTCATCAGGTCGGAAGCGAAAGTTTGTTTATCGCCAGACCTACCATAGGCCTTGATGAATACCTTATTCAACCCCGCACGGTGCTTGAAAAAACCACGCTAATTCCTAAACGTCAACGCACCTCATTCCTGGCCGCCACAGACAAACTAATCACAACCATTGGTGAATATTGGCATGATGACTGGCAACCGCTGCGTTTACATGGCGATTGTCATCCGGGAAATATTCTTTGGCGTGATGGTCCGCTATTTGTTGATTTAGACGATGCGCGCAACGGCCCTGCTATACAGGATTTATGGATGTTGTTGCATGGGGATATAAACGAACAAAGACTTCAACTGGATATTCTACTCGAAGCTTATGGTGAATTCGCAGAGTTCGATACCCGCCAGCTGTCGCTGATTGAACCACTGCGTGCGATGCGTATGGTCTATTATCTGGCATGGGTGGCCCGCCGCTGGGAAGATCCTGCTTTTCCGAAAAGTTTCCCCTGGATGAAGGATGAAGACTTTTGGTTAGGTCAGGCTGCAGCGTTTACCGAGCAAATAAAGAAATTACGGGCACCTCCTCTACAGTTGATGCCAATGTACTGAGTCGTGAATAAACGTTAAAAGTTTAATTAATTTGGAGATGGGCTTTATATGAAAAAGATATTCTTGGCACTGATTGGTATGGTTATGGCATTCAGCGCAACGGCAGCACAGTTTTCTAATGGTTCGCAATACGTTACGTTGGATAAGCCTGTAGCAGGTGAGCCACAGGTTCTTGAGTTCTTCTCATTTTATTGCCCGCACTGCTATCAGTTCGAGCAGGTATGGCATGTCTCTGAAGGCATTGAGAAGAATTTGCCTAAAAATGTAAAATATGCGAAATACCACGTTGAATTCCTTGGACCTTTAGGCAAGCAGTTAACCCAGGCATGGGCCGTAGCTATCGCGCTTGGGGTGGAAGATAAAGTCAGCCCGTTGATGTTTGAAGCCGTGCAGAAACAACAGTCAGTACAGACGCCAGATGATATCCGCAAAGTCTTTATTCAAGCCGGCGTTAAAGGCGAAGAATATGATTCTGCGCTTAATAGCTTTGTGGTGAAATCATTGGTTGTTCAGCAAGAAAAAGCCGCTGCTGATCTTGGTTTGCAAGGTGTGCCATCCGTATTTGTAAATGGTAAATACATGGTTAAAAATGATGGGCTTGATACGAGCTCGCAAGAAATGTACGTTAAGCAATATTCAGATGTGATCAATTTCTTGTCTACTCAGAAGTAATCCATTCTAAGAAAAAACGTCAGCCCAGAGCTGGCGTTTTTATTTTCTCTAGTCCGTCATCATAACAATGAATATCTTCAAACCTGTTGTTAGGTGTATATTGAATTCGGTAGTTTTATCAGATTTTATTATTATATCCACATTGCTGATTAAAATTACATGACAGAGGTATTGCAATGATAACGTCGTTAACTTCATGAAAGTGTGAGTTAAAAATAACGTGCCACTTTCCTTCTTACTAGATTAAATTCTTGTTTTTATTTTTATTCACAAAGTTATCCACAGGTTGATCTCGCGAGATCCCTCGCAAGTTTGCTACCAATTTATCTCTCATGGTTCGACTTTATCCCCAGCTATGGCATCCTTAGGCATGTCCGATCACGAATAAAGAAGAATTATGGCCCAAATAGCAGAAAATCCACTTATCCTGGTAGACGGTTCGTCTTACCTTTACCGCGCCTACCATGCATTTCCACCGCTGACTAACTCAGCCGGTGAACCGACCGGCGCCATGTATGGTGTGCTGAACATGCTGCGCAGCCTGTTGCTGCAATACACGCCGAGCCACATTGCCGTTGTTTTTGATGCGAAAGGCAAAACCTTCCGTGATGAACTGTTTGACAAATACAAATCCCACCGCCCACCGATGCCTGACGACCTGCGCGCCCAGATTGAGCCGCTGCACCAAATGGTCAAAGCTATGGGGCTGCCTTTGTTGGTTATTTCCGGTGTTGAGGCTGATGACGTTATTGGTACTCTGGCCCTTGAAGCGGAAAAGGCCGGTCACGCTGTACTTATAAGCACCGGTGATAAAGATATGGCGCAGTTGGTCACGCCGGGCGTTACCCTTATTAACACCATGAATAATGCAATTCTTGGGCCGGATGAAGTGGTCGAGAAGTACGGGGTTCCTCCAGAGCTAATTATTGATTTTCTGGCGCTGATGGGAGACTCCTCGGACAACATCCCTGGCGTTCCCGGTGTTGGTGAGAAGACCGCTCAGGCGCTGTTACAAGGTATTGGTGGTCTTGATGCACTGTATGCGGATCTCGATAAAATCTCCACGCTCAGTTTCCGCGGTGCTAAAACCATGGCAACCAAACTGGCTGATAATAAAGAGGTGGCCTATCTCTCTTACCAACTGGCAACCATAAAAACGGATGTCGAATTGGGAGTCACCTGCGATAAGCTCAACGTGCTTGAACCAGATGCCGCCGAGTTACATACATTGTTTGCCCGTTATGAATTCAAGCGCTGGTTAGCCGATATCGAAGCCGGTACATGGTTAAATGGCAAAAAAGGTTCTCCTAAAGCGACCGCGGGTAAGAAAAAAGGCGCTGTGGAAATTGATATTGCCGACCATGATCCCGTCGAACGTACCCAGTTATCACAAGACGGTTATGTCACCATTCTCGATCAGACGATGCTGGATGAGTGGATAGGTCATCTGAAAGCTTCAGAGGTTTTTGCTTTCGATACCGAAACTGACGGCCTGGATACCCTTACGGCAAATCTGATAGGCCTCTCATTTGCGGTGGAGCCGGGTAAAGCCGCTTATCTTCCTGTTGCCCATGATTATCTGGATTCTCCGGCGCAGCTCGATCGCGATACCGTATTAGCCCAATTGAAGCCATTGCTGGAAGATGAAAAGCAGCTAAAAGTAGGACAGAACCTCAAGTTTGATCGCGGGATCCTGTTGCGATACGGCATCGAGATGAAAGGCATAGCCTTCGATACCATGCTGGAGTCCTATGTACTGGATAGCGTATCAGGCCGACATGATATGGACAGCCTGGCCGACCGATATCTCGGTCATAAGACGGTCAGCTTCGAAGAAATTGCCGGTAAAGGTAAAAACCAGCTCACTTTCAACCAAATTGCGCTTGAGCAGGCAGCACCTTATGCCGCTGAGGATGCCGACGTCACTCTGCAGTTACATCAGACGCTCTGGCCGAAAATCCAGGAAAGCAAAGCGTTGACCACGGTCTTCAATGATATTGAGATGCCGCTGGTTCCTGTGCTGTCCCACATCGAGCGTACTGGCGTTCTTATCGACCAGCATATTCTTGCCGCGCACTCTAAAGAACTGACCTTACGTCTGGCAGAGCTCGAAAGCAAAGCGCATGAGCTGGCCGAAGAGCCATTCAACCTATCTTCGCCTAAACAGCTGCAGGCGATCCTCTATGAAAAACAGAAGTTACCCATCCTGAAGAAAACGCCTGGTGGCGCTCCGTCGACTAACGAAGAAGTGCTGGCCGAACTGGCGCTCGATTACCCGCTGCCGAAGGTCATTTTGGAATATCGTGGTCTGGCGAAACTGAAATCGACCTATACCGACAAATTGCCACTCATGATTAATCCGCATTCTGGCCGCGTACACACGTCGTATCATCAAGCAGTAACGGCCACCGGGCGTTTATCTTCCAGCGATCCGAACCTGCAAAATATTCCCGTACGTAACGAAGAGGGGCGTCGTATTCGTCAGGCCTTTATTGCGCCTAAGGATCACTGCATCGTAGCAGCCGACTATTCACAAATTGAACTGCGCATCATGGCGCACCTTTCAAAAGATGAAGGGTTGTTGAAGGCGTTTGCGGAAGGTAAAGATATCCATAAGGCGACTGCTGCTGAAGTTTTTGGCATGCCGCTGGACAATGTCACCGGCGAACAGCGCCGCAGTGCGAAAGCGATTAACTTTGGTCTGATTTATGGTATGAGCGCCTTTGGTTTATCCCGTCAGTTGAATATCCCGCGTAAAGAATCGCAGCGCTATATGGATTTGTACTTTGAACGTTATCCGGGTGTGCTGGAATACATGGAGCGTACTCGGACACAAGCTTCTGAGAAGGGCTATGTCGAGACGCTAGATGGTCGCCGTCTCTACCTGCCTGATATCAAGTCCAGTAATGCCATGCGCCGCAAGGGCGCTGAGCGTGCGGCGATCAATGCCCCTATGCAAGGTACAGCGGCGGATATCATCAAACGCGCGATGATCAAAGTGGCCGACTGGTTGCTGCAACCCAATGCACCACGTGCGCGTATCATCATGCAGGTTCATGATGAATTGGTATTTGAAGTACACAATGATGATGTCGAGCCTGTCAGCGAAAAGGTCCGCAGCCTTATGGAGGGCAGTATGGAACTGGCTGTTCCGCTGAAAGTTGAGGTGGGTGTAGGTAAAAATTGGGACGAAGCTCACTAAGTGAAGATAAATTAAGCGGTTTTTGTAATTAAGCTACACAATTTCATGAAAAATTTATGAAGGTGATCGCATAACCCGCAAATTTTGTGTAAGTAAACTACAAAAAAGTCTTTTTCCTGCCCATGAATTAAGGTAAAGTCTTGCTCGTAGGGTACAGAGGTAAGATGTTCTATCTTTCAGACCGTTTACTTAACGTAATCGGATTTGGCTGAATTTTTTAGCCGCCCCAGACATTTATGTCTGGGGCGTTTTTTATGGATTTTTTCACCTCTGGTCCTGCTAAATCGCCATTAAAAAAGGCGACTAATTAGCCGCCCTTCGAATGTCTACAACGCTTAGCCAAGCCGTATTTATTTTCAACACAGATTCATGGGTTATACAACGTTACTCGCCAGACAGTTCGTCTTGCAGCACTTCCGGCGGTATCTCACTGAACCAGGTGTTCAGCTTGTCAGTCAGTTTGTCTACGCCCAGCTTTTTCAGCGAAGAGAATGACTCAACCTGAATATCGCCCATAAACTCTTTGACTGTTTCGCGGACCATCTTGATTTGTGCCTGACGGGCGCTGGAAGATAATTTGTCGGATTTGGTGAGCAGCAACATTACCGGCGTGCCCACAGCCACGGCCCAGGAGACCATCTGGCGGTCTAGGTCTTTCAGTGGATGGCGGATATCCATCAAAACAACCAGCCCTTTCAGGGAGTTACGCATTTGCAGATATTCCCCGAGCGCTTTCTGCCACTTACGCTTCATCTCTTCAGGAACTTGCGCATAACCGTAGCCTGGCAGGTCGACCAGACGAATGCCTGGCTCTACTTCGAACAGGTTAATCAGTTGTGTACGGCCAGGTGTTTTACTGATGCGTGCGAGACTTTTCTGTTGGGTAAGCGTGTTTAGCGCGCTGGATTTGCCGGCGTTTGAACGACCAGCAAATGCGACTTCAATGCCTTCATCACTTGGCAGATGCCGGATGTCCGGGGCGCTCATGACGAAATGGGTCATATGATAGTTGTATGTTTGGCTGGTCAAAACGTGCATCTCCGTGAGGCATGGGTGTCTGGTTGGCGATTATAGCTGCAACAGGAGCGGGATGCGTTTCTGTTTTTATAATCCGAATGATGATGAGTAGGGGTCACAGATATGAAGGTGCGGAAAAAATTCCTTCACGATGTAAGACATTTGCCATTCAAAATGCGGGCTATCACGCTGTTTTCGCGCCGTGATGTTTAAAGTTTTAAAATTCAAAATGATGTCGGAATACATAAAAACCCACTCCGATCTTGCGGCGGCTATCTTGAGCCTTTACGCCATTGGGGTAAAGTATTTCTTAATACGATGAAGGCAAGAAAGGAAACACGGATAAATGGGTCTTCAAATAGTAGAGGACCAGTATTGCCACTCAGGGAAGATCAGGGTCAGACGCTCTGAAATGCAAAGGAAAAATCGGGGGGCTGCTGGCATATATGGACAGTAGTGTAAGAATATCCTTCCGATGAAGGAAATAAAAAGGCAGTAAGGCTTACTTGCTGCCTTTTTTCTTTGTGCGCTTTCTGCTAGATTCCGGCGCAAATCTATACTAAATGTACACACCTAAGAGCAGATGCCATGAAACAGCCAGCGAAAGCCCCGCGCGCCAATACCGCGACAGCAAAACCAAAGAAGAAAAAAAATCGCGTCGAACTTGATATCGAAGCGCGCGAACGTAAGCGTGATAACCGCCGTCGTGGGCACAAAGCGGGTTCACGTACCAATCCGGACGGAGAGAAAAACCAAAAAGGCGTGCCAGGTAAGAATGCGGATCCGCGCATTGGTAGTAAGAAAGCTGTTCCACTGGTGATTGAAACTGTTTTTAACAACGCACCTAAAGCGAAGAAAACGCCTAAGCCGCCGGTTGAAGTTGCAATTAAACCGCAGTTATCACCTGAAGAAGAGCTGACACTACTGGAAAATGACCCGCGTCTCGACAGCTTGCTTGATAAGATTGATGACGGTGAAAAACTGAATGCGGAAGATCAGTCTTATGTTGACCAGACACTGGACCGTATCGATGCATTGATGGAATTGCTGGGCATTGAACTCGGCGACGAAGATGACGAAGTGGAAGAGAAAACCAAGAACGAAGACATGATGCAGTTGCTGAAACGTGGGGAATCGAAAGAAGGTTTATAAAACTTGCGCTGGGTCATTCCGACCGCAATGGCCTTACTCTTCGCATATTATCTGCTTTGGTTATTCGTTAAACTACGCCGGTTAACGAAAACCAAAGCACGTTTGTATCATGCACGCGCTGTCCGGCAGACTAAACATCTGCCAGTCATGCGTACCGGCAGGAGCAGACGCCGCAAAGAGTGAGTGCTCATTATGTCAACGAACGCTGCGTCATCAAAAGTGGAATCACAGCAGTCTACTGTCTGGGATTTAGCGCTGATCCAAAAATATAACTATTCTGGTCCACGCTATACGTCCTATCCCACCGCTCTGGAATTCAGTGAAAGCTACAACGACGCCGCCTTTAAGCGCGCAGCCCTGCATTATCCTGAACGCTCACTCTCCTTGTATGTCCACATTCCCTTCTGCCATAAGCTTTGCTATTTCTGCGGCTGCAATAAATTGGTTACCCGGCAGCCGCATAAAGCAGAAGAGTATCTCAACGTCCTGGAGCAAGAGATTCGTCACCGTGCGGAGCTGTTTAAAGGCCGTCAGGTCACTCAGTTGCATTGGGGCGGGGGTACTCCGACTTATCTGAATAAAGCCCAAATAAGTCGTTTGATGGGCCTTCTGCGCGATCATTTTGACTTCCTGCCCGATGCTGAGATGTCGCTGGAGCTGGATCCGCGTGAAATAGAGCTCAATGTGCTCGACCATCTGCGTAGCGAAGGTTTTAATCGCCTGAGTATGGGCGTACAGGACTTCAACAAAGACGTTCAGCGGCTGGTTAATCGTGAACAGGATGAAGCGTTCATTTTTGCTCTGATCGCCCGGGCTAAATCGCTGGGCTTCAACTCGACCAATATTGATCTCATTTATGGCCTGCCAAAGCAGACCGCGGAGAGCTTCGCCTATACGTTGCAACGGGTAGCCGAATTAAACCCCGATCGTCTCAGCGTGTTTAATTATGCGCATATGCCAAAACTGTTCGCTGCCCAGCGTAAAATCAAAGATGAAGATTTACCGGGAGCCGAGGAGAAACTGCGGATTTTGCAGGAAACCATCGCCTCGCTGACGTCATCCGGTTACCGTTTTATTGGCATGGATCACTTTGCGCGGCCAGACGACGAGCTGGCCGTGGCTCAGCAGGAAGGCAAACTTCATCGTAACTTTCAGGGTTACACTACGCAGGGCGACAGTGATTTATTGGGGCTGGGCGTGTCGGCCATCAGCATGTTAGGCGACACCTATGCGCAGAACGAAAAAGATTTGAAAACCTATTATGCACAGGTGGAAGAACAGGGGCATGCGCTGTGGCGTGGTCTGGAAATGACGGCGGATGACTGTCTGCGTCGTGATGTCATCAAAGCATTGATCTGCCACTTCAAACTGGATTTTGCCGAAATAGAAAAGCGTCACGGTATAGAATTCAGTACGTATTTCGCTGACGATCTGGCGTTGCTGGCTCCGCTGGCGAAGGACGGACTGGTGGAAGTGAGCCACGAGAATATCCTTGTTACCCCGCAAGGCCGCCTGCTGATCCGCAATGTCTGCATGTGTTTCGACGTTTATCTGCGCCAGCAGGTCCGCCAGCAACAGTTTTCCCGCGTGATCTGATTTTTCCTGTCGCATAAAAAAACGGCCGCAAAAGCGGCTGTTTCTGTTTACAAGCGGGCGGTTATTCCATTCCCAGTTCTTTCAGTTTTCGGGTCAGCGTATTACGTCCCCATCCCAGTAAGCGTGCTGCTTCCTGTTTATGTCCCTGAGTATGGCGTAATGCTGTGGTCAAAAGCGTTCGCTCCATTTCGGGTTGCGCTTCCGACAACAGATTTTGATGACCGGAACGCAGCGCGCGATCGGCCCACTGCGCCAGCAGCGTCGCCCAACTGTCTGGTAAACTCTGTCCGCTCGCTTCAGGAGCCGAACTTTCAAACAGTTCGCTCGGTAAATCCTGAATCAATACTTCCTGTCCGGCCGCCATGACCGTCAGCCAGCGACAGGTGTTTTCTAACTGGCGTACGTTGCCTTGCCATGGGAGGCGGGTTAGCGCAGTTTCCGTTTCAGGATGCAAATTCTTTGCTTCCACGCCTAACTCTTTGGCCGCAACTTGTAGGAAATAGCGCGCCAAACGCGGAATATCCTCACGACGTTCGCGCAGCGGCGGCAGATGAACGCGGATCACGTTCAGACGGTGGAACAAATCCTCACGGAATTTTCCTTCCTGAACCCGTAATTCCAAGTTTTGATGTGTGGCTGCAATAATTCGCACGTCCACCTTCACCGGAGCATAACCCCCGACGCGGTAAAACTGTCCGTCAGCCAGCACACGCAGCAGGCGGGTTTGAACGTCGAGCGGCATATCGCCTATTTCATCCAGGAATAGCGTGCCGTTGTCGGCCTGTTCAAAACGTCCCTGACGGATCTGGTTCGCGCCGGTAAATGCCCCTTTCTCATGACCGAACAGTTCGGATTCGATCAAATCTTTCGGGATCGCGGCCATATTCAGCGCGATAAACGGCGCTTTTGACCGCGGGCTGTGGCGATGCAGGGCATGTGCAACCAGCTCTTTACCTGTACCAGATTCGCCGTTGATTAATACGCTGATCGACGAGCGGGAAAGGCGGCCGATGATGCGAAACACATCTTGCATCGCCGGTGCTTCACCGATGATATCTGCGGTCGGGCCGCTTGCTGGTTGAGTTCTTGGCGGTTGCTGCTGCTCTTGATAGTGACTGATAGCGCGTTCAACCAGCGCGACCGCTTCATCGATATCGAAAGGTTTTGGCAGATAATCAAATGCCCCTTGCTGATAGGCGCTGACTGCGGCATCCAGATCAGAATGTGCCGTCATTATGATGACCGGAAGCATAGGGTGGCGCTGTTTTATCTGTTTTAGCAGCGCTAAACCATCCATGCCGGGCATGCGGATATCAGATAACAACACGTCAGGGGTTTGAGTCGCGATGGCTTCAAGCACAGCATTGCCGCTATCGAAGGCGGTACAGCTTAAGCCCGCTCCAGTGAGCGCGCGTTCAAGTACCCAGCGGATGGAACTATCGTCATCGACGATCCAGACTATCCCTCGTTGCATAAGAACCTCACTGGCGAATAGGCAGGTAAACCGAGAATTCGGTATGTCCTGGCCAACTGTTAAATTCAACTTTACCCGAATGCTGATCAATCAAACTGCGCGCGATGGACAAGCCCAAACCTGTGCCCCCTTCGCGGCCACTGACCATAGGGTAAAAAAGGGTATCCTGTAAGTGTGCCGGAACGCCGGGGCCGTTATCTTCAATGTCTATCCTGGCCGCCAAACGGTAACGCACTCCGTGCAGGGTAATTTGAAAAGCAGTGCGCGTGCGCAATGTAATCGATCCGCCTTCCTCACCCAAAGCCTGTAAGGCATTGCGGGTAATATTCAGCAGAATCTGTTCGATCTGGTCTGGGTCGTGCGCCAGTTCCGGTAGGCTGGGGTCGTAATCGCGAATCAGCTGTACGTTGTCTGGTTTCTCCATCGATACCAACTGGCAAACACGTTCGGCGACCTGATGTATGCTTTGGGTGATGTGCTGGCTGGGACGCTGAGGGCCGAGTAAACGATCCACCAGATTACGTAGCCTGTCGGCCTGTTCAATGATGACTTTGGTGTATTCAAGCAACGCCGGATCTGGCAACGCGCGGGACAAAAGCTGTGCAGCGCCACGCAATCCACCCAGTGGATTTTTAATTTCATGTGCCAGTCCGCGAATTAAATCCCTCGCCGCCACTTGCTGGGCGTGCTGTAACTGTTCCTGACTCAGCCTCCGTTGGTTATCCATTGGTGCCAGTTCAACCAAGATAAAACCATCTGGCTGCGCCTGAGCCGTCAGTGATAAAACATGTGCCCTGCCATCGACAACCAATGTCACTTCACTATCGGTAAAGCCTTGTCCCGCCTGTAAACTTTCACGCATCAGGTCGATATTAAGAGAGAAATAGCCCACCAGTTCCGGCAGTGGGGTACCAAAAAGTTTGCGTGAACTTTGTGCCAATAATTGTTGAGCTGCCGGATTGGCATAATGCACAGCCAGTTCGTCGTCCAACAATAGAATGCTGTTAATAAGAGAGTTCAGGATCTGTCCAGCATCGGGCAGCTTGCCAGTTGCCATACCGCAGTCTCCCGCACCTGTTCGGTGCATTTCATCCGGCTACCCGGCGAATTCACGGGTTAGTGGGGTTAAGCAGGAAAGAGTGTGGAGAAAAAAGCCCATCCGGAGATGGGCTATACGTTTCCACGGCAACAAATATACCCTTTAGGGTATTGGTCTTACGTATTTCGATTTAGACGCTGTAGTACATTTCAAACTCAACAGGATGTGGAGTCATACGTACACGGTCCATCTCTTCTTTACGCAGCGCGATGTAAGCATCGATTGCATCGTCAGAGAATACGCCGCCACGGGTCAGGAACTCGCGGTCTTCGTTCAGGCACTGCATCGCTTCTTCCAGTGAACCTGCAACTTTTGGAATTTCTGCTTCTTCTTCCGGTGGCAGGTCATACAGGTTTTTATCCATCGCATCGCCAGGGTGGATCTTGTTGATGATGCCGTCCAGGCCAGCCATCATCAGTGCCGCAAACGCCAGATATGGGTTAGCAGCTGGATCAGGGAAGCGAGCTTCGATACGCATAGCTTTAGGGCTTGAGACATGTGGAATACGGATAGATGCAGAACGGTTACGCGCAGAATAAGCCAGCATCACTGGCGCTTCGTAGCCCGGGACCAAACGCTTGTAGGAGTTGGTGGTCGGGTTAGCGTAAGCATTTATCGCTTTAGCATGCTTGATGATACCGCCGATGTAGAACAGTGCCATTTCAGACAGGCCGCCGTATTTGTCACCAGAGAACAGGTTGTTACCGTTCTTGAACAAAGACATATGGCAGTGCATACCTGAACCGTTATCGCCAAACATTGGTTTTGGCATAAAGGTTGCAGTTTTGCCAAACGCGTGAGCCACGTTGTGAACCACGTATTTGTAGATTTGGATTTCGTCAGCTTTCTTGGTCATAGTGTTGAAGCGAGTTGCCACTTCGTTCTGACCAGCAGTTGCGACTTCATGGTGGTGAGCTTCAACAACCAGGCCCATTTCTTCCATGGTCAGACACATGGTAGAACGCATATCTTGGGAGGAGTCGACCGGAGGAACCGGGAAGTAACCGCCTTTTACTGCAGGACGGTGGCCTTTGTTGCCGCCTTCGTATTTTGTCGCTGAGTTCCACGCACCTTCGATGTCATCGATAGCAACGTGAGAACCGGAGATGCTGCTGCCGAAGCGCACATCATCAAACAGGAAGAACTCTGGCTCTGGCCCAAACAGTACAGTGTCCGCAATACCTGAAGAGCGCAGGAAATCTTCTGCACGCTTGGACGTCGAACGTGGGTCACGGTCATAACCTTGCAGAGTCGTTGGCTCAAGGATATCGCAACGAATGATCAGGGTGGTTTCTTCGAAGAATGGATCAAGAACAGCAGTGCTGGCATCTGGCATCAGAACCATGTCAGATTCGTTAATGCCTTTCCAGCCACCAATTGAAGAGCCATCAAACATTTTGCCTTCTTCGAAGAAGTCAGCGCTAACCTGGTGTGCAGGAATGGTGACGTGCTGTTCTTTGCCTTTGGTATCAGTGAAACGTAAATCTACGAATTTCACTTCATGCTCATTCAGCATCGTCAAAACGTGTTCAGCGGACATACTAGTTCTCCCGAATTTCTCATTATCATCGTGGAACGAATAACCATTTAGTTGGCATTTAGTTGGTATTTCTTTAGAAATAGCCAAACAACACTACCGGAGCTGGCGTGTGGCCTAAACAGTTTCTTTAATTGCTCTGATAAGACACTTTCACCCTGTATAAATTTTTTACTTCTAAAAAGTAATAGCGAAATCTGTGCCAACTTTGAGAAAATGCCAATAACGCCATATTTAGGGGCTTTTGCACTCTGTGAGTATGCACCATAACGGCAATGTTGCACTTTTTTGGTGCCTTCCGCGAGATGTGAAGCACCATTATAGTGCGTCATCATGGTTAAGGGGTCTCTTTGCACCGTGAAAGGGATCACAAAGTAACCATCCTTGAGTTGTTTCGATAAGATCCTTGTGATCTTGTTTAGAACCTCGCTTAATACGTGTACAATAGCGCGCTATTTCTAAATGCCTGAGGCAAAGCTGTGATCGAAAATTTGCGTAACATCGCCATTATTGCCCACGTTGACCATGGTAAAACTACTTTGGTCGACAAGTTGCTCCAACAATCCGGGACTTTCGGAGAGCGTGTAGAAGCAACCGAACGCGTAATGGACTCCAACGATTTGGAGAAAGAGCGTGGGATCACCATCCTCGCTAAAAACACCGCCATTAATTGGAAAGACTACCGCATCAACATCGTGGATACCCCGGGACACGCCGACTTCGGCGGCGAGGTTGAGCGTGTGATGTCAATGGTTGACTCGGTGCTGCTGGTTGTGGATGCAATGGATGGCCCAATGCCGCAAACCCGTTTCGTGACCAAAAAAGCCTTCGCTAATGGTCTGAAACCGATCGTGGTAATCAACAAGGTTGACCGTCCTGGCGCACGTCCTGACTGGGTTGTGGATCAGGTCTTCGACCTGTTCGTTAACCTCGACGCGACCGACGAGCAACTCGACTTCCCAATTATCTTCGCATCTGCCCTGTTGGGTATCGCGGGTACCGACCATAACGATATGGCCGCAGACATGACCCCGCTGTATCAGGCAATCGTAGACCATGTTGAAGCACCTAAAGTTGACCGTGATGGTCCACTGCAGATGCAGATTTCTCAACTGGACTACAACAACTACGTTGGCGTTATCGGCATCGGCCGTATCAAACGCGGTGTGGTTAAGCCTAACCAGCAAGTCACTATCATCGATAGCGAAGGCAAAACCCGTAACGGTAAAGTTGCTAAAGTACTGGGCCACATGGGTCTGGAACGTATCGAAACTCAACTGGCTGAAGCTGGTGACATCATTGCAATCACTGGTTTGGGTGAGTTAAATATCTCCGATACCGTTTGTGATGTGCAAAATGTTGAAGCATTGCCACCGTTATCTGTTGATGAACCAACGGTAACTATGTACTTCTGCGTAAACACCTCTCCGTTCTGTGGTAAAGAAGGCAAGTATGTGACTTCACGTCAAATCCTTGACCGTCTTAACAAAGAACTGGTGCACAACGTGGCACTGCGCGTTGAAGAAACTGAAGATGCTGATGCGTTCCGCGTATCCGGCCGTGGTGAGCTTCACCTGTCAGTTCTGATCGAAAACATGCGTCGTGAAGGTTTCGAAATCGCTGTTTCCCGTCCAAAAGTTATCAACAAGATGATTGATGGTCGTAAACAAGAGCCATTCGAAAACGTAACGCTGGATATCGAAGAACAGCACCAGGGTTCAGTCATGCAAGCCATGGGTGAGCGTAAGGGCGATGTTAAGGACATGATCCCAGACGGCAAAGGCCGTATTCGTCTGGATTATCTGATCCCAGCACGTGGTCTGATCGGCTTCCGTACTGAATTCATGACCATGACTTCCGGTACTGGCCTGCTGTACTCCACGTTCAGTCACTACGATGACGTCCGTCAGGGCGAAATCGGCCAACGTCAGAATGGCGTACTGGTTTCCAACGGTCAGGGTAAAGCAGTTGCGTTCGCACTGTACAGCCTGCAGGACCGTGGTAAATTGTTCCTGGGCCACGGCGCAGAAGTGTATGAAGGCCAGATCATCGGTATTCACTCACGTTCGAATGACCTGACCGTGAACTGCCTGACCGGTAAAAAGCTGACTAACATGCGTGCATCAGGTACTGATGAAGCGACAACTCTGGTTCCTGCTATCAAAATGTCTCTGGAGCAAGCTCTGGAATTCATTGATGATGACGAACTGGTTGAAGTCACTCCTCAGTCTGTCCGTATCCGTAAACGTCACCTGACCGAGAACGACCGTAAACGTGCAAGCCGTGGCCCTAAAGAAGCTTAAGTTTCTTCCACGCTAACCGTTTTCAATAAAACAGGATGCCTTCAGGTATCCTGTTTTTTTTTACACTTTTTTCTGACACTTCCCTGCTGCCTGATATTTCCGTCTCTGTTCATGTGTACCTTTTCCCGCTAAAGTTAATCATCATCTTCGAAATCAGGAGCGTGCAATGCTGTACATTTTTGATATGGGTAACGTCATTATTGATATCGACTTCAAACGTGTCCTCGGCGTCTGGAGCAATCTCAGCGGTACGCCTCTGGCGACGTTGATCGAGCGATTCTCTATGGGCGAAGTGTTTCAGAAACACGAACGGGGCGAAATCAGCGACGAAGATTTTGCCGCAGAGCTTTGTGATGAGATGGGCATTGCGCTGAGTTTTGAACAGTTCAGTTTAGGCTGGCAGTCGGTGTTTGTTGGCCTGAGGCCTGAGGTTATCGCTGTATTCAAGACATTGCGCGAGCAGGGGCACCGGGTCGTTGTACTGTCAAACACTAACCGACTGCATCTCAATCACTGGCCTGAACATTATCCTGAGATCGAAGCCAATACTGATGCGCTCTACCTTTCACAAGATTTGGGAATGCGTAAGCCGGAGCCACGGATTTTCGAGCACGTCCTTAACAAAGAGGGTGTTAACGCGAGTCAGGCCGTTTTCTTTGATGATGTTATCGAAAACGTAGAAGCGGCAAGGTTGATGGGCATTGAAGCCGTTCTGGTAGAAGACAATAACACCGTACCGGCCTGGTTTTCCTGAGTGGAGCTTGAATGAGAACAGCGTGGCATCGTGTTAAAACGGGTTGGCATTTTGTACGCCTGTTACTTAAGCGCGCGGATAAAGATGGCCTCACGCTGTTGGCGGGCCATCTTGCCTATGTTTCCCTGCTTTCATTGGTCCCGCTGATCGCCGTGGTCTTTTCTTTGTTTGCGCTGTTTCCGGTATTCTCAGAGATTAGCGCTCAGTTAAAAACTTTTATTTTCAATAACTTCATACCCTCTACCGGCGATGTTATTCAGCGCTATCTTGAGCAGTTCGTTGCTAACTCCAGCAAAATGACGGCGGTTGGTACCTGCGGGCTGATAGTCACCGCGTTGTTGCTCATCGCCTCCGTTGACAGCGTGCTGAACAAAATCTGGAACAGTAAAAATAAAAGGCCAATCGTCTTTTCATTTGCTGTTTACTGGATGGTGTTAACGCTCGGGCCGATACTGCTGGTGGCCAGCGTGGCGATAAGTTCCTATTTACTGTCCCTGAATTGGCTGAGCATCAATGGGGTTCATTCAGTCATCGACCACATGCTGCGCATTCTCCCATTACTCATTTCGTGGATCTCCTTCTGGTTGATTTATCAGGTCGTCCCGACCGTTCGCGTTCCGCCCCTGGACGCGTTAATGGGAGCTTTGGTGGCGGGATCGTTATTTGAACTGGGTAAAAAAGTTTTCGCACTCTATGTCCAACTCTTCCCGTCCTATCAACTGATTTATGGTGTGCTGGCGGTGATCCCGATCTTATTCCTCTGGGTATATGTGAGCTGGTGTATTGTGCTTTTGGGAGCAGAGATCACCGTAACGCTTGGGGAATATCGTTCCTTGCGTAAGCTCCAGTCTGCTGACGCGGCTTCGTTAACCGATAAAGAGCCATAACTCGAAAAGTCTGAAGGATTTTTATGATTGCATTGATTCAGCGGGTTTTAAGTGCCCGCGTCACTGTTGAGGGCGAGATCTGTGGGGAAATTGGCACCGGATTGCTGGTTTTGTTGGGCGTCGAGCAGGGCGATGATGAGCAGAAAGCCAAAAAATTGTGCGATAAGATGATCGGATACCGTATCTTCGGTGATGAAAACGACAAGATGAACCTTAATGTTCAGCAAGCGGGCGGTAGTCTGTTAGTTGTCTCCCAGTTTACGCTGGTGGCTGATACGAAAAAAGGTAACCGCCCTGGTTTTTCGCGGGGCGCCGCGCCGCAGGAAGCTGAACGACTCTATGATTATTTTTGTGGAGAGTGCCGCGAAAAGGGGATAACGACCCAAACCGGGCGCTTTGCTGCTGATATGAAAGTGGCACTGGTCAATGACGGACCGGTGACCTTCTGGCTACAAGTCTGAATGTAAAGGCATTACGCCGGAGAGAACCTATCTATGTACCATTTGAGAGTTCCTGTTACAGAAAAAGAGCTGGCTGCTTATTACTCATTTCGTTGGGAGATGTTGCGTAAACCTTTGCGTCAGCCGGAAGGTTCAGAGCGTGATGCCTATGACGCGATGGCACATCATCAGATGGTGGTCGATGAGAGCGGAAAAACCGTGGCGGTTGGCCGTTTATATATCAATGCCGACAATGAGGCCTCTATCCGCTTTCTGGCCGTCGACCCGAATGTACAGGCAAAGGGGTTAGGTACGCTGGTGGCGATGACCCTGGAGTCCGTGGCGCGGCAGGAAGGGGTGAAGCGTGTAGTGTGTAGTGCGCGTGAAGATGCCATGGCGTTCTTTGCCAAACTGGGCTTCTTGAACCAGGGCGAAATTACGACGCCACAATCCACGCCAGTGCGCCATTTTCTGATGATCAAACCGGTTGCAACACTGGATGACATTCTGCATCGCCCAGACTGGTGCGGGCAGTTACAACAGGCCTGGTACGACCATATACCGCTGAGTGAGAAAATGGGTGTGCGTATCAGCCAATATACCGGGCGGCGTTTCGTGACAACCATGCCGGAAAATGGCAATCAGAACCCTCACCATACCCTGTTTGCCGGAAGCTTGTTTTCGCTGGCGACGCTCACCGGATGGGGGTTGATCTGGCTGCTGTTGCGCGAACGCCATCTGGGTGGAACTATCATCCTCGCTGACGCACATATCCGTTACAGCGCCCCTGTAACAGGCCGACCGCGCGCGATTGCCGATCTCAGCTCCCTCAGCGGTGATCTGGACCGGCTCGCTAAAGGCCGCCGGGCACGGGTTCAGTTGGAGGTCAGTCTGTTGGGGGATGAAACTACGGGCGCTATCTTTGAAGGCACTTACCTGGTACTTCCGGTAACCCCTGAGGCGCCGCTTGAGCCGAAAATTAACTGATATCTTTAAGCCGTCAATACAGAAGTTACCCCACGTCTTGTGGGTAAAAGCACGAAAGATAAAAAACAAAAGGCACTGCTAAGCGGTGCCTTTTGAGTTTCCAGAGTGAGCCAGTGAAATCTACGGCGTGACAGTACCGGCCACCATGCCTCTATTCATTTGCTGATCCAGCTGTTTTCCATCAGCGGCTAACACGTGCAGTTTACCGTTTAATGTGGGCTGGAAATCAATGTTTGCAGGCATCTGACCTTGCAAATTGAGCTGCATATTGGCGTTGCCTTGTAGGTCAAGATGTGTCCAGCCCCAGTTTTCCAGCACGTTTACCGGAACAGCACGGCCATTCATGCTTATTGAGAAGTTACGTTGCGGTAGTTGGTCAACATGGGCGGTGGCCTCGAGCAGACCCTCTTTGGTAAACGCGCTCAGCTCCGTGAATTTCACCTGACTGTCCGTTGCCTCAAGGGCAAGCGAAGGTCGACGTACATCGACTTTATTGAAGGTAGCAGCACTGGCATTGAGATTGAGTTTGCCCGACCAGATACCCCACTGATGATCCCGCGCAAGCAATAAATCCGTACCGAAGCCATCCAGTGCGGTGAGCTGGAAAGGGAACTGCGGTGAGATATCAATGATCAGGTTGCGGTTGGTCATTAATTTCCCGACGTAAACCTCTGACAACCAGTCCGGTAAGGCTTGCACCCAGAGCTGGCGCCAGTTTTGCGGTAGCGTATATTCGAGTGCCGCAACGGTAAGCTCGTTTAATTGCAGACGATGGCTGTCACGTATCCAGTTGCCGGTTGTGCGCAGCAAGCCACCTTCCCAGCGTGCGCTGACCTGTTTAATGGCAATCCCCTGCGGTGAGAGGTCCAGATTGATAATCGGATCGATGACATGCAGGTTGCCGTTAATCATTTCTGTGGCATTCAGTGAGATTTCACCGTCTTGGCTCTGCCAGTCACCTTTCTCGAAGCTGACGTCCTTAACGGACAGATCAACATCACTGAACGCCCAGTCCTTACCTTGCAGGCGGGCATCAATCAAATCAAAACGCTTAACAACGACCTTCGGCTGCTGGTTTAAGTCTTGCAAGAATGCCGACAGCGGCTGTGATGTTTGTAACCGCACATTGCTTAGCCGCACGTTGTCTACTGCCCAGCTACCATCAGGCGCACGGCTGGCTTTACCTGTCAGTTGCCCCCGAGCCAGGTCGCCGCCAAAGTTACTCAGCGTAAGCTGGTTATTATTGATCTGACCTTGCACCAGCACGTTCTCTGCGGGAATGCCATTGATGCTCAAAAATGCAGCGCTAAGCTGGAATTCCGTATTCTCACCCAGCAGATGACCGGCCTTTGGCTGCCATGGATAAATGCCAGCATTTATCTGTTGGCCGTCGACCACCCAGCTATCGGCATCACCTGTGAGTGCCATTTTACTTAGCTGGAGTGTGTTCGCCTGAATAGGGATATTTAATGTGGAAGGATTGAGACTGAGCTGCCCGCTAACTAATACGATACGGTCAAAGAAACGGGGTTCGGTTATCTGGCGCCAACTCAAATCCAGATTTACCTGGGCGGCATTTAGAACATCGGGCTGATTTTTCTGCCCCAGTTTCACGCGGTTCAGCGTTATGCGGCCAGGGTTGGACCAGGTATGATCAATTTTTTCGACTGAGAGGCGGTAATTGCTGTTATTGCTCATCCACTGGCTAAGCTGGCCTGCGGCCCAGCGAGTCTGCAACACGACATAAAGCAGTACAAATGCCAGCACCAACAGTAGAAGGAGTGTCAGTAAAATTTTGCCGATAAATTTCATCGTCTGAATCCATATCCGTCGGGAAAGGGGAAAGAATACTCTGTTTATGCCGTAAACAGCGGCCTTTCTCAATAGGTTAGCACGACAGAGGCAATAAAATGCGGCGAGGGTTCCGGACCTTTCGTCGCATTTGCCGGGGTTACAGCGGAAGTTTATTTTTCGTGAGGAAAAATGAGGTTCAACACAATGGCTGTGATACCTCCGGCCGCGATTCCAGATGAAAGCAGGGTTTTGAGCCAGTCAGGTGCAAATTGCAGGATCAGGGGTTGCTGTGAAACGCCCATCCCGACGGCCAGTGATAATGCCATGATCATAATTGCACGACGATTAAGGCGTTCACGCGACACAATGCGTACGCCTGAGGCGGCGATGGTACCGAACATCACAATGGTCGCGCCACCCAATACCGGCTCCGGAATGTGCTGAACCAATCCTGCCACCGCGGGAAACAGACCAAGGACGATCAGCATCAGTGCAACCACGAAACCCACATAACGACTGGCAACGCCGGTCAGCTGAATGACACCATTGTTCTGGCCGAAGCAGGAATTAGGGAAGGTGTTAAATACTGCCGAAAGCATTGAGTTCAATCCATTCGCCAGCACACCACCTTTAATACGTTTCATATAGAGCGGGCCACTTACCGGCTGCTCGGAGACATCCGAGGTCGCGGTGATATCACCAATCGTCTCAAGCGAGGTCACCATGAAAATCAACATCAGTGGAATAAGCAGATTCCAGTCAAAACCCAGCCCGTAATACAGCGGGGTTGGCAGCGTTATCCAGTGGGTCTGTGTTACGGGTGTAGTGGTGGGCAGCATTCCCATCATCCATGCAGCCAGATAACCTACCGCCATCGCGATCACCAGCGATGCGACGCGCAGATAAGCATTTTTCTGCCGGTTGAGCAGAATGATCACCACAAGAACTATCGCAGCGAGTATCAGATTTTTGGGCGCACCAAAGCTATGGTCACTCATGGCGGCATAACCGCCACCGATGGAGGTCAGCCCGACCTGAATCAATGACAAGCCGATGATCATCACCACAATACCTGAAACTAACGGGGTAATAATGCGGCGCGCCAGATGCAAGAAACGCGACAGAATAATCTCAGTGCAGGAGGCGACCATTAATGTGCCGAAGAGGGCTGCCATCATGGTTGGAACATCCGCCCCACCATTTTTTAGCGCCATGCCCCCCATGATCAGCGGAGCCACAAAGTTAAAACTGGTGCCCTGAATCGACAGCAGACCTGAACCCACCGGACCCCAGGTTTTAATCTGCAATATAGAAGCCAGCCCTGAAGCGAACAGCGACATGCTGATGATGTGCTGAGTGTCCTGAGCCGGAAGCCCAAGAGCCTGGCAAATCAAGAGGGCGGGAGTGATCACCGCGACAAACATCGCCAGTAAGTGCTGACAGGCCGCAAACAGGGTCTGTGGCAGGGGAGGGCGATCCTCAAGACGATAAATCAATTCACTGTTGGGTGTGCGGGAAAGGTCAGGGCGCTGAGTATCTGGCTCGGCGGATTGCGTACTCATGATTTGGGCATCCATTAAGCTGCAAAGCGGGCATTTTTAATGAAAATAAGAATAAAAGCAATCGTTTGCTTTGTCGGCCTATTCTACCGTTAATTTTAATTTGACAAGCATAACTGGGCTGTTTTTCTTGCGTTGAGTTGGCTATCTGACTTCTAATCCCGTATCTGAAAAATATCAGAGAACTGGGATTATTATAACTTAATAATATTATTGGATTTTTTTAAAATGGAGGACTTGAATGATTCATCTTGATACCTACGGCACGTTAGTTGCCGCAACGCTGGTACTCCTGTTAGGACGTAAATGCGTCCAGACTATTTCAATATTTAAGAAATACACAATTCCAGAACCTGTAGCGGGCGGTTTACTGGTTGCTTTACTGTTGCTGCTGGGCAATCAGTTTTTCAGTTGGGAAGTCACTTTTGATATGTCGCTTAAAGAGCCGCTGATGCTGGCCTTCTTCGCCACCATTGGGCTAAACGCTAATCTTGCCAGTTTGCGTTCCGGCGGCAAATCTCTGTTCTTACTGGTGTTGGTTGTCCTGGGATTATTGCTACTGCAAAATGCGATTGGCATTGGCATGGCAAAATTGCTCGGACTCGACCCGCTGATGGGACTGCTGGCAGGTTCAATAACTTTATCGGGTGGACATGGGACAGGCGCTGCCTGGAGTAAATTATTCAGCGAAAGATACGGCTTTGAAAATGCTACGGAAGTTGCTATGGCCTGTGCAACTTTTGGCTTGGTGCTGGGTGGTATTATTGGCGGGCCGGTTGCACGTTATCTGGTCAGTCACTCCTCAACACCCGACGGTTCGCCGGATGATGCTGTAGACCCGAGTGCGTTTGAGAAGCCAACGATTGGCCGGATGATCACGCCTTTGGTGATGGTGGAAACCATCGCACTCATTGCTATCTGCCTGATGGCCGGCACTCACGTTTCGACTTTCTTACAGGGCTCTGCTTTCGAAATTCCGACCTTTGTTTGTGTGCTTTTTGTCGGGGTTATCCTCAGCAATATGCTGGCATGGCTGGGTTTTTACCGGGTATTTGATCGTGCGGTATCTGTGCTGGGTAACGTCAGTCTGTCACTGTTTCTGGCGATGGCACTGATGAGCCTAAAGCTTTGGGAAATGGCCTCACTGGCATTGCCAATGGTAGCTATTCTGGGCGTACAGGCGATGGCGATGGCGCTGTATGCCATCTTTGTGACTTACCGGGTGATGGGGAAAAACTATGATGCGGCAGTACTGGCTGCGGGGCACTGTGGCTTCGGGCTGGGGGCGACACCAACGGCAATCGCCAATATGCAGGCCATTACCAACCGTTTTGGGCCATCGCATCTGGCCTTTTTAGTGGTGCCAATGGTTGGCGCATTCTTTATTGATATCGCCAACGCGATAGTCATCAAATTATTCTTGTTATTGCCGGTATTCCCTGCCATTGCATGATGAGATTGAGTGCCAGGGAAGGCACATAACAAGGCAAATGAAATCAGGCGTTGGTATACCGTACACGCTCCGGTAACCAGCGTTCGATCAATGCATGGGAGTGTTGGGGGAAGTGCTGTTGCAGATAGCGTGCAATTCGTTGCACTTCTGGGATCATCGCCTGGTCACGCAGTAAATCCGCAACTTTAAATTCGGCGCTGCCCGTCTGGCGCGTTCCCAGTAATTCTCCCGGGCCACGGATCTCTAAATCCTGCTGCGCAATAACAAATCCGTCATTACTGTCTCGCAGGACCTGCAAACGTTTTTGTGCTGTTTTGCTAAGTGGCGTTTTATATAACAGGACGCAGTGTGAAGCGATGGCACCGCGCCCGACACGGCCACGCAGTTGGTGCAACTGAGCAAGCCCGAGACGTTCCGGATTTTCGATGATCATCAGGCTGGCATTTGGTACATCCACGCCCACTTCTATTACCGTGGTGGCGACCAGTAACTGTACTTCACCCTGTTTGAAGGCTTGCATCACTGCCAGTTTTTCCTGAGCCTTCATCCGGCCATGAACCAAACCGATTTTAAGTTCAGGCAGGGCAACTTTCAGCCCTTCCCAGGTCGCTTCCGCTGCCTGAGCTTCCAGCATTTCCGACTCTTCGATAAGTGTACAGACCCAGTAAGCCTGACGATTCTCCTGCTCACAGGCGCTCTTCACTCTGGCGATAATATCGCTGCGGCGGGTGTCAGGGATCGCGACGGTGGTCACCGGCGTTCTGCCTGGTGGCAGTTCATCAATCACGGAGGTATCAAGGTCGGCATAGGCCGTCATGGCCAGTGTTCGCGGGATCGGCGTTGCCGTCATAATTAACTGATGTGGGTGGAAACCTTGTTGTTTTCCCTTCTCCCATAATGCCAGGCGCTGGTGGACGCCAAACCGGTGTTGTTCATCGATAATCACCAGAGCAAGTGAGGAAAAAAGAACTTGTTCCTGAAAAATGGCATGTGTACCCACCACCATAGAAACCTGACCACTGGCAATCGCCTCTTGTTGTGCCTGTCGTGCTTTGCCTTTTTGCTTACCGGCCAACCAACCGACCTGTATGCCTAGCGGTTCAAACCACTGACGGAAGTTATTCGCATGCTGCTCTGCCAGAAGTTCGGTAGGCGCCATCAGACCGACCTGCTTACCCTGTGCAATAGCGCACAGTGCGGCTAATGCGGCAACCAGCGTCTTGCCTGAACCCACATCCCCCTGGACCAGACGCATCATCGGATAGTTTTTGGCCAGATCCTGTTCTATTTCGGCCACAACTCGCTGCTGTGCACCGGTCGGACTGAACGGCAGCAATGCTAAGAACGAGTCCTTAAGGCGGTCATCGTGCTGTAGTGGTAGCGCTTTATAGCTTTGAGTGCCAGCGCGTACGGCCAGCATACTCAGATTATGTGCCAGCAGCTCTTCCATGATCAGTCTGCGTTGCGCCGGATGTTGGCCCTTTTCAAGATCAGCAAGCTGAATATCAGGAGGTGGGCGGTGCAATAGATGCAGGGCTTTGGGCAGTGAAATGAGCGACTGACTCAGTTCTTCTGGAAGAAGTTCTGCGATAGGGACGGTATCAAGCAGTGCGAGCGCCTGATCGGTCAGCTTGCGCAGCGTCGCCTGGCGTATCCCTTCGGTGGTGGGGTAGACCGGCGTTAAAGACTCCTGCAGAACAACTTCACTATTTTCTCCCTGAATACGATATTCCGGGTGAATTATCTCTGCTCCCAGCGTTCCGCGTTTGATCTCGCCATAGGCGGTCACACGACGCCCGGTTGCCAGACTGTTTTTCATCGCGGCATTGAAGTTGAAGAAGCGTAACGTAACGATACCTGTGCCGTCACTGATCTGGCAGGTCATCATGCGGCGGCGGCCAAAACTGATATCACTACGCAGCACTTCGCCTTCTACTGTGGCGAAAATACCAGGCAGCAAATCATTGATAGCGTAGAGACGTGTGCGATCTTCATAACGCAGAGGGAGGTGGAGCAGGAGATCCTGAATAGTTTCGAGGCCGAGTTTTGCGAGCTTCTCTGCCTGACTGGCTCCAACGCCTGAAAGTGACGTGAGCGGGATGGCGTCGAGCAGGCGGCCCTTCATCTTTTAACCGTCATTTGCATAGCGGCCCACCACAGGTCATCAGCAATAATTTGCCCGGTTTCATCGATCAAGGGACGGGGTAATTTTTTGCGTTTTGCCACATTTGACAATACTGGATAGCCGCCATCAAACAGCAGCCGTTGTTGCTCTTTCTGGCTAAGAGGGCTTATCTGACGTTGATACATCCCGGCATTCTCGCGCTGGCGCTGTGCTTCATACAAAATGAGTGCAGATGCCACGGAGACGTTGAGCGACTGAACCATACCGGCCATGGGAATAACAATATCGCTGTCAGCCAGTGCCAGTGCTTCAAGTGTAATACCGGTCTTTTCTTGTCCGAGTAAAATACAGGTAGGACGGGTGTAATCGATGGTGCGAAAGTCGACAGCTTTGTCAGACAGATGCGTTGCGAGTATCTGCATGCCTTTCGCCTTCATTTTGGCAACGGCATCCTGAATCGTTTGATGTGTTTTGACTTGAACCCAGCTGTTACTGCCGGCCGCCGAAGAGACTAAAGTACGCATGCGGCTTGAAGGCCAGATGGCATGAACCTCATGAACACCAACGGCGTCAGCTGTGCGAATGACAGCAGCAATGTTATGCGGTTTGTGCACTTCTTCCATGCAAACCGTCAGGTCAGGTTGCCGGGCTGCGAGCATTTCACAGATGCGCGCATAACGCTCAGGTGTCATAACATTTAGTTTCGGTTACGGCTGACTTTAATGACATCCGGCATGATACGAATTTTCCGCATGATATTTGCCAGATGTACACGGTCGCGGGTGGTCAGGCGAATAAAGGCGCTGTAAACACGGCCGTCTTTCTCTTCAGTACTCAGGCTCTGAATATTAGACTGTGCTGCGTTAATCGCTGCCGTTAAATTCGCCAGCGCGCCTTGATGATTGAACATGTCGACTTTAATTTCAGCGATAAACTCTTGATCCGTCTCTTGGTCATCCCAGTCGACCGCCATGAATTTTTCAGGCTCTTTCTGATAGCCGCGGATATTACGGCAGGACTCGTGGTGAACAACCAGACCTTTGCCTGGGCTGATGTGGGCAATAATCGGGTCACCAGGAATAGGGCGGCAACATTTGGCAAAAGTGATCAGCACGCCATCTGCACCTTTAATGGGCAGATTACGCGTTCCGCTGGTTGCCATGGACGATTGGTCACCCATCAGATTTTTGGCGACAACTATGCTCATGGCATTTCCCAGACCAATTTCTGCCAGCAGGTCATCCATGCTGGCGAGCTTCATGCGGTCCAGTTCATTCTTGATATTTTCTGGTGGAAGATCCGATATTTTCTTGCCACTGCCCAAGGCATGATTGAGTAAACGACGCCCAAGAGAAACGGAGTCATCACGTTTTAGATTCTTGAGCATCTGGCGAATTTTGGCACGTGCGCGTGAGCTCACTACAAAATTAAGCCAGGCCGCATTCGGACGGGCGCCCGGCGCGGTAATTATTTCGATAGTCTGACCGCTGGTCAGTGGCTGCGACAGCGGATAAGGCTGGCGGTCAACGCGTGCACCGACGCAGGCATGACCGATGTCAGTGTGCACGGCGTAAGCGAAGTCTACAGGTGTGGCACCGGCCGGCAGTTCAACAATACGGCCTTCCGGCGTGAAGACGTAGATTTCATCCGGGAACAGGTCGGACTTAACGCTCTCGATAAATTCGAATGAGTTCCCTGCGCTTTGTTGCAGCTCCAGTAAACTTTGTAACCAACGCTGCGCGCGAATTTGCGCCGTCGTGCTGTTCTCGCCATTCTCTTTATAGGCCCAATGCGCGGCAACCCCCATTTCTGCCATCTGATCCATGTCTTCAGTACGTATTTGAACCTCTACCGGAACGCCGTGCGGCCCGATAAGGGAGGTGTGCAGAGACTGATAGCCGTTGGCTTTTGGAATGGCAATATAATCTTTAACTCTGCCCGGGCGTGGTTTATACAAGCTGTGAGCCTGACCCAATACGCGATAGCAGGTGTCGAGTTCTTTAACGATGACCCGGAAAGCGTAGATATCCATGATTGAATGGAAACGTTGCTCTTTTAAGTGCATCTTGCAGTAAATCGAATAGAGGTGTTTTTCCCGGCCACTGACCCGGCACTGAATTCCTGCCTCGGTTAGACGCCCCTCGATTTCAGAAAGAATCTTATGGATCATTTCCTTACGGTTACCACGCGCGGCTTTCACCACTTCTTTAATGACGCGATAACGGTTCGGATAGAGTGCTTCAAAACCCAGCTCTTCAAGCTCGATTTTCAAGTGGTGAATACCCAAACGGTGTGCCAACGGGCTGTAAATTTCCAGCGTTTCACGAGCAATTCGGCGGCGCTTATCCGGGCGTAAAGATCCCAGAGTGCGCATATTATGGGTACGGTCGGCGAGTTTGATCAAAATGACGCGGATGTCTTGCACCATTGCCATGATCATCTTGCGGAAATTCTCTGCCTGGGCTTCTTTCTTATCGCGAAATTTCAACTTGTCCAGCTTCGAAACACCTTCAACCAGTTCGGCCACGCTTTTGCCGAACAGTTGTTCCATATCCTGATATGTTGCAGGCGTGTCTTCAATAACGTCGTGTAATAACGCCGCCATCAGAGTCTCGTGGTCGAGCCTCATTTCAGCCAAAATACAGGCTACCGCGACCGGGTGAGTAATATAGGGCTCACCGCTGGAGCGAGTCTGCCCCTCGTGCGCGTCCCGCGCAACGAGGTAAGCCTGCACTAGGCGCTTAATTTGCTCCTCCGGCAGGTATTTTTGAATCAGTTGATTCAGGCTTTCAAAGATGTACAAGTGAGATCCGTTTCGTTAATTAACGACGGCCTTCAGCGATAGCAGTAACTGCCTGAATCTCTGCGGCTTCCTGCTCTTGCTGCTCCTGACGATCGCGAACATCAAGGATCTTATTTGTGATAAGGCCTTCTTCGATTTCGCGCAGGGCGATAACGGTAACTTTATCGTTTTCTTCAGCGACCAGCGGATCTTTACCACCGGATTGAAGCTGGCGTGCGCGGCGAGCAGCCACCAACACCAGGTCAAAACGATTACCAATTTTTTCTACAGCGTCTTGAACAGTTACGCGTGCCATATTATGTGCTACTCCACAGGGTGACGAAAGACTGGGCATAATACTGAAAGTGACTTCAGTCTGCCAATAGTTTGGTGATTAATCCTTCATGACGAAGCTTTTGACGGCTCAGACGAAGACGTTCGGCGCGAATAATGGTTTTTAAATCCGACAGGGCCAGATTAAAATCATCATTCACAATTAAATAGTCGTACTCAGCAAAGTGCTTCATTTCAGCAACGGCTTGCGCCATGCGTTTTGCTATGACTTCTTCACTGTCCTGACCACGGCCACGCAGACGGCGGTCAAGTTCGTCTTTCGACGGCGGCAGCACGAAGATACTGCGTGCCTGCGGCATTTTTTTCCGGATTTGCTGAGCACCCTGCCAGTCAATATCCAAAAACACGTCAACGCCCGAGGCTAAAACCTGCTCTATAGTTTCACGCGAGGTGCCGTAATAGTTACCAAAAACTTCCGCATGTTCCAGGAACGCGTCGTTTTCAATCATCCCGCAAAACTCTTCTTTAGAGACGAAGAAATAGTGATCGCCATGTGTCTCACCCGGACGTACTGCGCGGGTCGTATGTGAAACAGAAACTTGGGTATCGTAAAGCGGTTGTGTTTTCAACAAAGCCTGAATCAGACTTGATTTACCTGCTCCACTCGGTGCGGAAACAATATATAACGTGCCTTGGACCATGATGAAATTTCAACTGAATAGGTTGATGGGAATCTTGCGAAGAGTGATCTTCCGCACAGTATACACGCTAGCCGCTTCCGGTGCAGCGTTCAGACGTATTTCATCGTACCTGAGAACGTTATCACAGTGCAGGAGGTCATTTTCTCGCGTTACCTTCCAAAAATTCTTCTTATTGCTGCAACATCTATTAATGACAGGAATGCCGACTGCATCCTTCATACAAGCGGCTGGAAGAACCCGATGATTCAGCGTTTACTTGTCCTCCACAAGGAGGTGCCCAATGCGCCATATATTCAAGATGTTGCTGCTGTTATTGATTCATTCCTCTTGCCAGGCTGCGGATTGCCCGGACTGGCCACAGTCGCGTTTAAATGAGGAAACTCAAACCTTGGCTAAGCAGCTAGCGCAATGGGACGGTATTTATCATCAACAGGGTCAAAGCCCGATAGACGATGAGTCATATGACAGTCTGCGTCTCAAAGAACGGTTTTGGCTGCAATGTGCCAAACAACCTGACTATGAGCCGAATCCTCCCCGTGTGATTGCATCAACCCGTCAGACTTTGGTGGTGCATCCGATTGCTCACACCGGTCTGAAGAAAATGCGGGATAAAGTTGCTTTGGTAAACTGGATGCATGGGCGCGAGGACCTGTGGGTTCAACCCAAAATTGATGGTGTTGCGGTTTCACTTATCTACCGTGAAGGCAAGCTGGTGGCGTTACTCAGTCGTGGAGATGGTAAGTTTGGTCAGGACTGGACGGATAAAGCGCCCTTCATTGCCGCAATTCCAGCCTCTATTGATGACAAGCGCGGGCTTCTAGTTTTGCAGGGTGAGCTCTATCTGATGATGACCGGACATCAACAAAAGCTGGCGGGGGGCATGAATGCCCGTTCGAAAGTTGCGGGTGCTCTCATACGGCATTCTCCATCTGAACTCTTAAAACAGCTAGGTTTGTTCATTTGGTCCTGGCCCGATGGTCCACAAATTATGGAAAGTCGTCTGCCAGAGCTAACCCGCCTGGGTTTCGCGCAAACCGAAGTGTTCACCAAGAAAGTGGCCTCAGTGAATGATGTGGCTAAATGGCGCGAAGCATGGTTCAGCTTACGGCTGCCTTTTGTCACCGATGGTGTGGTGATCCGCCAGAGTGAGGAACCCGCCGGGAAGTACTGGAAAAACAATACGGCAGACTGGGCTGTTGCCTGGAAATATCCGCCCGTCACAGCATCTACAGAAGTCACTGGCATCGAAACGACATTGGGGCGGCGAGGAAAGATAACTGTCTTGCTCCATCTGAAGGAGATCAAAATCGATGACAAAAATGTTAGCAAAGTCAGTATTGGCTCTCTGGCGCGTCTTAACAAGTGGGATGTTGTCCCTGGCGATCAAGTTGTCATCGCCCTTGCCGGGCAAGGGATCCCGAGGTTAGACAGGGTTATTTGGCGCGTGAAAGACCGGACGTTACCCACTTTACCACAACCCCAAGATCACTCATCGCTTACCTGTTTTTTGCCTACTCCGGGCTGTCAGCAGCAATTTCTCTCCAGGCTTATCTGGCTAAGCGGACCCGAAGGACTGAACATGACGGGCCTTGGCGGTGCCACATGGCGCTCGTTGATTCAGCAGCAAAACGTCAGAAACATGGTCGATTGGTTGCAGTTGACGCCTGAGCTACTGAGTTCCGTTCCGGGTATTAGCCCCAAAATAGCGCAGAAGATTTTTGCGCAGTTGCAGCTGTCACGACAAAAAACATTCAGGCAGTGGCTCTCAGCCATTGGCTTCCCGGCATTTGCGGTCAATGAAGCGGCGACTTATAGAAACTGGTCCCGGGTCAAAGACGTCACGCCATCTCAGTGGCGGCGTTCGACGGGTATAGGTGAGCGGCGGGTGGCTGACATTCTGGATTTCATAGGACACCCACAGGTAAAGGCGCTGACTCAGTTGTTAAGAGAGGAAAATGTACCCGCGTTTGTTGAGGCCAGCCCGTCAGGGATTGATGAATAAAGTGTGGGCAATTAGTGGTCTGAGTGCGGATAGTTGAATACGGGCAAAGCCAACCGAAAACGCAAGGCAACCAGACGTGCAATAAATCCTGCCAGCAGGGTAATAATCACCACCAGATTGTGTGGCAGTGTGAAATATTGCAGACCGATGTAGATCCAGGCCGATCCAAAAGAGATACCTGCGTAAATCTCTTTCTGAAACACCAACGGGATTTGATTGCACAACATGTCGCGTAAAACACCACCAAATACGCCGGTGATGACAGCGGAAACGGACGCGATAATAGCGCCATGCCCCATGTCGAGAGCAACCTGAGTACCAATAATTGAAAAGACCACCAAGCCTAAGGCATCAAGGACTAAGAACAGGCGGCGCAAATGGCGCATAAGCGGTGCCAGCAGAGTGGTCAGGATTGCGGCAGCGGCTACAATTACAATGTATTCGGGATGTTTTACCCAACCCAAAGGATAATGCCCCAGCAGCATGTCTCGCACCGAACCGCCGCCAATTGCCGTGGCCGAAGCGATAATGATCACGCCGAAGGTATCCATTTTACGACGCCCCGCCGCCAAAGCGCCGGTCATAGCTTCAGCAGTGATACCAATAATATAAAGAACGGTGAGCAACATAGACTTTCGCAGGTCTTAATAAGGAAGATTTATCTCTGTTTAGGATAATGAGATTTGTATTGCAGTACGACTGAATTTTTCTTCCACACCTCCATTCGGATTATAAAAAATAATGCATTTATCTTTTTTTCGCTTTTAATCTGGGGAATGAGATGAATGGTTTTATTTTTTCACATTAGAAATAATAGAAAATATCAAGATCACTTAATGCCGTTTGTGTTCACGGCGGTTCTTAATCTCACGCCTTCATCCATCACATTAACAATTTAAGCATGGTGAAAAGGTAACAGAAAGGTTACGATTATTAAAATTAATCACTCATCACAAAATCAATCCATTACGAAGTAAATCACTGACGTACACGCCTGGAGGAATGCATGAAACCTGATATTCCGGTTGCATTGACGCAGCGCGGACCAGCAGAACATGAACGGCGCGAACAGATCATAAATGCTGCTTTTGACCATTTCCGACACTACGGTTACGCCAAAACATCCGTCGCCGATCTGGCAAAGGCAATCGGTGTTTCCAGCGCATATATTTATAAGTTTTTTGAATCAAAACAGGCTATTGGCGAGGCAGTTTGTTCACAGCGCGTTGGCCAGATAGGCTTTGCCTTGCGTAAGATTGCCGATAGTAATGAGTCGGCGACATTACGCCTTCGCACTATCTTTAAGACGCTTATGAGCAAAAGTCTCGATCTGTTTTTCGAAGACCGTAAGCTGCATGACATTGCCGCCGCCGCTGCGGCACAGCGCTGGACCTCTGCGCAAAATCATCGTGCTGAGGTATACAGTATTATCCAGCAGGTCATCGTCGATGGGAGAGAATCAGGAGAGTTTGAGCGTAAAACGCCCCTGGATGAAGTCTGTCTGGCGATCACCAGCGCAATGACACCTTTTTCTCACCCGTTAATGCTCGAGCAAAAGACGCCGGAGCAGTTAGAAGAGCGCGTGGTAGCTATCACTTCTCTGGTATTACGCAGTCTATCGAATTAACGACCGGGACAATATTTTCAGGGTTACGGGTTTGCAAAATCGTAATTCATCACATACTGTCATCCGCTATGACATAACTTCCTGCTGTTGCTGACTCATTTTTCAGCGATTCAGCGCATTAAATGAACGTAGAGAACGAAAGAGGAACATTTTATGACTCATCGTCGAGTGGTTATTACCGGCATGGGGGCTGTGAGTCCTCTGGGCTGCGATATCGAAACTATCTGGAAACGTCTTCTGGCGGGCCAGTCGGGTATTCGTGTTTTGCCTGATGAAATCGTTGAAACCTTGTCGGTGAAAGTTGGCGGGCAAGTGTTAACCAAAGAGCAGGATCCTGAGTCAGGCTTTGAACCGGACCTGTTTGTCGTACCGAAAGACCAGAAAAAAATGGACCGTTTTATTCTGTTTGCCATGGCTGCTGCCGAGATGGCAATAACCAACGCTGGCTGGAAAGCAGAAACCGACGAGCAGCAGGAACGAACTGCAACCGTGATTGGTTCTGGTATTGGCGGCTTCCCGGCTATTGCCCATGCGGTGCGCACCAATGATAGCCGTGGACCTAAACGCTTGTCACCGTTCACTATTCCTTCATTTTTGGTGAATCTGGCTGCGGGCCAGGTTTCTATCAAGCATCATTTCAAAGGTCCAATTGGCGCACCGGTAACCGCTTGCGCCGCGGGTGTTCAGGCGATTGGCGATGCTGTGCGTTTGATTCGCAATGATGAGGCTGACGTGGCGTTGTGTGGTGGTGCAGAGGCGGCTATTGATACCGTGAGCCTGGGCGGGTTTGCAGCTGCCAAAGCCATGTCATCCGGCCATACAGATCATCCTGAAGAAGCCTCACGTCCTTTCGACAGTGCACGAGACGGCTTTGTCATGGGTGAAGGCGCAGGGATGTTGATTATTGAAGAGCTGGAACATGCTAAAGCGCGTGGCGCCACTATTCTGGCTGAAATAGTCGGTTACGGTACCAGCGGAGATGCTTACCATATGACCTCTGGTGCAGAGGATGGTAACGGTGCAGGCCGTGCAATGAAGATTGCCCTGCGTCAGGCTGGCTTGCAGCCCTCCGATATTCAGCATCTTAATGCTCATGCAACGTCTACACCGGTCGGTGATATGGGTGAAATCAATGCGATTAAAACATTGTTTGGCACCGATGGAAAACTGGCAGTGACGTCGACCAAATCGGCAACCGGCCATTTACTTGGCGCGGCAGGTGGTCTGGAAACCATTTTCACCATTCTGGCTATCCGCGACCAAATCGTGCCGCCAACGCTGAATCTGGAAAATAAAGATCCGGCCGCCGAAGGCCTGAACATTATCGGCAACACTGCGCAGCCTCATGCAATCACTTATGCGCTGTCTAACGGTTTCGGCTTTGGTGGCGTCAATGCCTGCGTACTGTTGAAACGCTGGGCAAACTGAGTCGAGTCTTTTCGGCGATAAACGTAAAAAAGCCCGCGATGATGAAAGCGGGCTTTTTATTGTTTTCAAGGAGCTAAAGTTACTCGATATTCTGAATCTGCTCACGCATTTGTTCAATCAGCACTTTCAACTCGATGGCTGACGTTGTGACATCAGAGTTGATCGACTTGGAGGCCAGGGTATTCGACTCACGGTTGAATTCCTGCATCATGAAATCCAGACGGCGGCCGACGGCCTCTTCTTTCTTCATGATTTTGTGCGTTTCTTTGACATGCGCTTCCAGGCGGTCCAGCTCTTCAGCCACGTCAACGCGCTGTGCCATCAGAACCAGCTCTTGTTCCAGTCGTGTATTTTCCAACTGAACCTGCGCATCTTCCAGTTTGCTGACCAGTCGTTCGCGCTGCCATTGCAGAATATTAGGCATTTGGGCACGGACTTTGACTACTTCGGCGCTGACGCCGTCGAGACGCTGTTCGATCATGACTTTCAGTGCAGCCCCTTCGCTTTCGCGGGCGGCGATGAAATCATCCAGCGCAGTTTCCAGTGCGAGCAGCAGTTCAGTGCTGATTGCATCGAGATCCTGTTCTTCCGCCAGCATTACGCCCGGCCAGCGCAGCACTTCCAGTGGATTAATTTCGCCTTCGTCGCTTTGCATTTTGACCCATTGAGCCGCCTGGACCAGCTGCTTCGCCAGCTTTTCATTCAATTGCAGAGCACTCTGCGCACCCGGATCGAGATCAAAACGCAGGTTACATTCGACTTTGCCGCGCGTCAGGCGGGCACGGATGCGTTCGCGCACGACCGGCTCCAGGCTGCGAAATTGCTCAGGCAGACGGATATAAGTTTCGAGATAACGTTGGTTTACTGAACGGAGTTCCCAGGCTGCGCTGCCCCAGTTACCCTTGATTTCGCGGCGGGCATAAGCGGTCATACTACGGATCATGTCTGCGTACCTGTTAATGTAAAGATGAAGCGATTATAGCTTCGCTGGGCGGGCCATGATAGGCATTACCTGATGAAGCCCGTATATACCCGTCATCATTCAAGCTGCCTCTGCGTTGGCTGCCTTCATTTACCCCAGTCATTCACTTGCCGCCTTGATGCAACTCAAATGATTTGAGGTATAATGCGCGGCCAAACATGAATCGCGACCCGGAGATCAACCCATGCGTCCAGCAGGCCGAAATGCACAACAGGTGCGCCCCCTGACACTGACCCGTAACTATACCAAACATGCTGAAGGCTCAGTTTTAGTGGAATTTGGTGATACCAAAGTGCTTTGTACCGCCACGGTAGAAGAGGGTGTTCCGCGCTTTCTGAAAGGTCAGGGTCAGGGGTGGATCACTGCCGAATACGGTATGTTGCCACGCTCAACCCATACCCGTAATTTCCGTGAAGCAGCTAAAGGTAAACAGGGGGGCCGTACTCTGGAGATCCAACGCCTGATCGCCCGCTCCCTGCGTGCTGCAGTTGATTTGAAAAAGCTTGGTGAATTCACCATCACGCTGGACTGTGACGTCTTGCAGGCCGATGGCGGCACTCGCACTGCCTCGATTTCCGGTGCCTGTGTGGCATTAGCCGATGCGCTGAACAAGCTGGTTACCGCAGGTAAGCTGAAAGCTAACCCGATGAAAGGTCTTGTGGCTGCGGTTTCTGTCGGCATTGTGAAGGGTGAAGCGTTATGTGACCTTGAGTATGTTGAAGACTCTGCCGCAGAAACCGACATGAACGTGGTGATGATGGAAGACGGTCGTATGATTGAAGTTCAGGGCACGGCGGAAGGCGAGCCGTTCAGCCATGAAGAGTTACTGAGTCTGTTGTCTCTGGCTCGAGAGGGAATCAACACTATCTTTGCAGCGCAGAAAGCGGCGCTGGCGGAGTAGTTTTTAAGGCGGCTGAAAAGTCGCCTTTTTTATGGCCAGCGTGCCGACGATATCAGATGAGAACAGTTTAGAGAGGAAGCACCCCATGAAGGCTTATCAGCGCCAGTTTATTGAGTTCGCATTGAACAAGCAGGTTTTGAAGTTTGGCGAGTTTACGTTGAAGTCTGGCCGCATCAGCCCTTACTTCTTCAATGCCGGTTTGTTCAATACCGGACGTGACCTGGCGTTATTGGGCCGTTTTTATGCCGAAGCTTTGATGGATTCTCAGATTGATTTCGATTTACTCTTCGGTCCGGCTTACAAAGGCATTCCTATTGCCACGACTACGGCGGTCGCGCTGGCAGAACATCACGATCGCGATGTGCCCTATTGCTTTAATCGTAAAGAAGCTAAAGAGCACGGTGAAGGAGGGTTGCTGGTAGGTAGCCCGTTGCAAGGCCGCGTGATGCTGGTAGATGATGTGATCACCGCCGGAACCGCCATTCGTGAATCCATGGAGATCATTGCTAAGCATCAGGCAACCCTGGCCGGCGTGATGATTTCTCTCGATCGTCAAGAACGTGGGCGTGCCGATATTTCAGCGATTCAGGAAGTTGAGCGAGATTATCATTGTAAGGTGATCTCAATTATTACCCTGGCCGACCTGATTACTTATCTGGAAGAGAAAACCGAAATGGCTGACCACCTGGCGTCAGTCCGCGCTTATCAGCAAAAATACGGTATCTGATGCGTCGTCTCTAAACCTGCAAGGAAGTCAGTATGAATCTGTCGTCGCATAAGAATAGTATTATGCCCTCCGGGGAGGCTGAGCATCTTTGCCGCTCTCTCTCAACGTTAGTGAATACGCCTCCTACCGAAGCCAGCAGGTTAACGCCGGCGACTTACCAGCAAATCCTCAATTATTGCGGCGTGCGGCCTGACATCTCAGGCTGGCGCAGATTCCTGATGCTGTCTCTCTCCTTGCTGGGATTGCTGGCCTTGGTCGCAGGCATGATATTTTTCATCGCCTGGAACTGGGCCGCGATGCCGAAGATGGTGAAATTTGCGCTGGCAGAATTATTGATGATTGCGCTGGCTGTGGTGGTTTGGTGGCGCTGGTATGACGTCATATCACGTGTGGCGCTTTTGGCATTGGGGCTGAGTTTTGGCGGACTGTTTGCATTGTACGGACAGATATACCAGACCGGCGCTGATAGCTGGGAGCTGTTTCGTGCGTGGACCTATGTCCTCCTTCCTTTGGCACTGATTGGTCGTCAAAATGCACTGTGGTTTTGCACCTGGGTCATCGCTAACCTTGCCTTCCAGCTTTATCATGCCAGCCGTGTGCTGTTTTTGTCTGATGATTCCCTGCTGATGTATTTGTCCTGGATGGGCGACATCACGCTGTACGTCTACTTCACTATTCAGGGACTTTTGCTGATCGTGCGCGAAGCGTTGGCTGAGCGTGCGGAGAAAAAAGAATCGCATAACTGGCTAGTGCGCCGCTGGTTACCACGCGCAATGGCAGCATATTTGCTGATGACGATGACACCTGCCGTCGCCGAAGCCGTTTCATACTGGGGCAGCCTTTATACCAGTAAAATAGTCATTCTTATCTGGGCGGTAGCGCTACTGGCCGGATACGCTTATTACCGTTATCGTCGCCCTGATTTATGCATGCTGACGCTGGGCGTGATCAGTGTAATGGTCGTAGGTTGCGTGGTGATCATGCAACTGTTTGACTTCTCATGGGACGTCGGGAGCCTGTTTGCCGCAGGATGTTTGATGGCGTTATGGCTGGCAGGCGGTGGTGCGTTGCTCTTGTACTGGCGGCGTCACCTATACCAGCGACAAGTTGCGGAGATTGCTCACGGCGAAGTTGACGACTTGCTGCATGAACTTCATCAGCATCATCTCCTCAACGATGAACAGGTAGCAGACATTAGACAGCGCGATCACTCTGATGACTTGCCGTGGTATTTACGAGCTGTACTGGCTGCGGGTGGCTGGGCAGCGGCACTGATTATTCTTTTGCTGCTGGCGCTTATTTTTTATATCACTGATTCACTTGATACTCTGAATGGCATCACACTGATCATCCCTTCATTATTAATCGCGGGTCTGGCTACTGTCCTTTTACGGGCGCAGGGGATCGGCAAACAGCATATTGGTCTCGCCTGGGCCATCGCCGCCACTTGCGGATTATGCCTGGGTGTCTATTTACTGATTGACCCGGAATGGGATGGCAATTTCATACTCGGTTGGTTCTCAATCCTGCCTGTACTGGTTTTTATGGCGCTTTGCATGCCAAACCGCATGTATCGTTTTATGGCAGTTACTGCGTTTATCGTTTCTCTGGTGTTATCCACAGGTTATAGCGCCAGTTTATATATGCCGCCACGGCTTGCTATCAGCATACTATCGCTGCTGATAGCCTGTGTTGTGATGCTCTGGTTATGGATTATTAATAGAGCAAACCGGGAGAGAGTGGCTTCCCTGATGTACGGTATCCCTGCCGCATTGATGCTGCTATGCCTCGCCAGTGTGCATTCTAATTTCATTGATGATTTGTTCTGGGATTTCTCGTTCGCAGCTTACCTGCCTGCTGTTTTGGGCTTTGGTATAGCCGAAGGTTTAGCGCTGAGCGGCCTGGTTCAGGCTTGTGTCTTCCGGTCACCGATGACGGTGGTTTATCTGCCAGCGGCCATTATTTGCGCAGCTATTGCTGTTTTTGCGCCGGGCCTTGGTTTGGGGCTGGCACTCTTGCTGGTAGCTCGTTATCTGGGAAGTAAAGGATGGCTGGTGGTATCTGGCTGTTTCCTGATGCTCTATCTGAGTGAGTGGTACTACTTACTCAGCATCACTCTTTTGCAAAAATCGCTGCTGCTGCTGGTAACCGGCGTAGTTCTTCTGGGGCTTGCCATCGCCGCGAAAAAATTACTGCCAGCTGGCACGGGAGTGGCTTATGAAAACTAAAAATTTGATGAAGTGGTTAGTCGGTGGCGTCGTGCTGTTAGCGCTGTTTGCGACCAACGCATCGATTTATAAAAAAGAACAATTATTGAAGCACGGCGTAGTGGTGGTGCTGAAGCTGGCACCCGTCGATCCGCGCTCGCTGATGCAGGGGGATTATATGGCGCTGAGCTATGCGATTACCCAGCCACTTCAACAGCAACTGTATGAGCAAAGCAGTGCTTGCCGTGATTCCGGCGTGCGATGTTTGCCTGTCAGCGGGAAAATTGTTGTGGCGTTGGATGCACAGCATCGCGCAGTGAGTGCGGAATTCGACCAGGGACAGACATTGCGTCCACAGGACGTTTTGATGAAATACCACCGCTACTCCAACTTACTCAATGTTGGTACGAGAAGCTATTTCTTTCAGGAAGGGCATGCAGAACGTTTTGCTAATGCGCGCTATGGTGAATTTCGCGTTGACCATGATGGTACCGCTTTACTCACTTCTCTTCTTGATGCAAAAGGTGAACGCATTCTGCCCTGAGCAGACAAAAGAAAAGGGCCGGAAGGCCCTTTTTCGCACAGTGCATCGATTTACTGCAATTGAGCGGCTATTAGCGGCCAACGGGTATCAAAATCCTGCGTTGGACGATATTTAAATTCCGAACGTACAAAACGCGACAACATTCCTTCGCAGTAAGCCAATAACTGGCTCGCCAGCAAGCTTTCATCCGAGCTATAGCCGCTGCCTTCGCGCATTTTCTTCTCGCGAAGCACTTGTTTCAGCTGTACCTCGATGCGTTCAAACAACTGATTGATGCGCCCCTGCAGGCGGTCTTGTTCAAACATTAATGCATGGCCGGTCATGATTCGTGTCAGGCCAGGATTGCGTTCCGCAAAACCAAGAATCAGCAGCAAGATCAAACGAAGTCTGTTCAGCGTATCCTTCTCATCCTGCAAAATCAGGTTGATTCGGGTGATCAAACTGTCCTCGATAAACTCAATCAGGCTATCGAACATACGTGTTTTACTGGGAAAATGACGATAAAGTGCAGCTTCAGATACCCCAACATTGGCGGCAAGCTTTGCCGTAGTGATCCTCTGGCTGCCATCGCTGGACTGGAGCATTTGCGCTAACGCCTGCAAAATCTCCTCACGCCGGTTCCTTTTGGTAGTTTCTTTTTCTGCCATGTCTGAATAGACCCTTGCTAAAAACGTCTTAAAACATAAGAGACCACACGCTTGCCGCATGAATCATAGAGATCCTGCGGCTTATTGGTTCAATACCTTTCAATTATTTTGGGTATTACAATGCGGTCTGGTAGTGATAAGGATCTGTTCAATATCGTGCGCAACGCGCTGCTGAACAGGTTCTTATTGGCGCCCTGAATGGCCAAAGCCACCTTCGCCACGTTCGCTGCTTTCGAAGTCTTCGACCAGATTGAACTCGGCCTGAATGACAGGCACGAAGACCATTTGGGCAATACGTTCACCCGGCTCAATGATGAAGGTTGTCTGACTACGGTTCCAGACGGAAACCATCAGTTGGCCCTGATAATCCGAGTCAATCAGACCAACCAGATTACCTAAGACTACACCATGTTTATGACCGAGACCCGAGCGAGGCAAAATAACTGCTGCCAGATTAGCATCATCGATATGAATAGCCAGACCCGTCGGTAATAGGGTGGTTTCACCAGGTTTTAATTCAACAGCCGCATCAAGACAGGCCCGTAAATCAAGCCCCGCAGAACCCGGTGTAGCGTAAGCTGGTAATGGAAAAGTCGAACCGATACGCGGATCGAGAATTTTAATGTCTATGGTTTTCATCGTGACAGTTTTCATCATAACGGCTGACTATCTCATCGAGTAAACGTTGGCCAAGGAGGGTTTTATCACTAAGGGGTAAAACAGCTTCTCCGTCCTGCCAAAAGAGCTGCAAAGCATTGGTATCACCGTTGAAACCATGCCCTGCAATGGAAACGTCATTGGCGCAAATCAGGTCCAGATTTTTACGAACCCGCTTTTGCCGTGCATATTCTTCCACATTCTGGGTTTCTGCGGCAAATCCAACAACGTACGGACGGTGGTTTTTCATTGCACCGACGCTGGCGACAATGTCGGGGTTCTTCACCAATTTCAGTGTGATTTCATCGCCTTGCTTTTTGATTTTCTCATCGGCGATGACCTCAGCACGATAATCAGCAACCGCAGCACAGGAGATAAAAATGTGCTGAGACGTGATGCTGGTTTGCACCTCGCGTTGCATATCGAGTGCACTTTCCACATCTACCCGAGTGACGTTGGCAGGCGTTTGCTGTGTTACCGGCCCTGCAATCAGCGTAACGTGAGCGCCCCGAGCAGCGGCGGCTTTGGCGACAGCAAACCCCATCTTCCCTGAACTGTGGTTGGTGATGAATCTTACCGGATCCAGTGCCTCACGGGTTGGACCCGCGGTGATCATGATATTCAGGTGGGTCAGATCCCGGCGCGCGGAAAAATGTTCATTCGCCATTTCGACAATCACTAAAGGATCAAGCATCCGGCCCGGCCCGACGTCGCCACAGGCCTGGCTGCCGCTATCGGGGCCCCATAGCAGCGTGCCGCGCTGGGCCAGGCGGTGCAGGTTCTCCTGCGTAGCAGCAGCCCGGTACATTTGTTGGTTCATGGCAGGAACGACGGCAATGGGAGCTGCGGTTGCCAGACAGACAGTGGTCAGCAGGTCATTGGCCATACCCGCAGCCATGCGGGCAAGTAAATCCGCTGTTGCTGGCGCAATAAGAACCAGATCGGCCCATTTGCCTAGTTCAATGTGCCCCATGGCCGCTTCGGCTGCAGGGTCGAGCAGGTCATCGGACACCGGATACCCAGACACCGCCTGCAAGCTGAGCGGTGTGATAAACGATTTCGCTGCCGCTGTCATGACCACACGCACTTCAGCGCCTCTGTCGCGCAAACGGCGTACCAATTCAGGTGCTTTATAAGCAGCGATACCACCGCTAACACCGAGCACAATATGTTTGCCGTAGATCCCCGTCATCATGATTGTCCGATTCCAAGCAGAAAGAAGCGACATTTTAGCATAACGCCGATTGATGACAGCATCTGGTGCCGTCCTATGGCGAATAATTAATTATTTGCGCGATGCCTCGCAAGGTTGAAAACGCAGTAAATGCAGATACAGGAGGGTGTGGCAGTATGTTGCCGCAACAAGGAGCGTGCATGAAAAAGAATAGGGATATCTGGCAAGGAGAACTTGCGCCAAGAGAGAAATTACTGAAATTGGGTGCCGGAGCATTATCAGACATCGAGTTGCTAGCCATTTTCTTGCGCACGGGAGGAAGAGGTCTAAATGTGATTAAACTGGCTGAAAGTATGATTGAGCACTTTGGCTCATTGCACCATCTTATGTTGGCTGAGTTCGAAGAGGTAAATGCCATTAAAGGTCTTGGCTTGGTCAAGTATGTGCAGTTATCTGCCGTGTCAGAGTTATCACGACGTTGCCATGCCAGCCATCTTTCCAGTGAAAGTGCGCTGCTAAACCCGGCAATAATCCAACAATACTTACAAAATATTCTCGCTTATCGCGAAAGAGAGGTGTTTTTGGTACTTTTTCTCGACAATCAACATCGCGTTATTCGCCATGAGGAGATGTTTGCTGGTACCATTAGCAGCGTAGAAATTCATCCTCGCGAAATTGTTCGCGAGGCGCTAAAGGTTAATGCGGCAGCTATCATTCTGGCGCATAATCACCCGTCCGGCGTAGCTGAACCCAGCGCAATGGACATTCGGGTGACCGAGCAGATAATAAAAGCCTGCCAACTGTTGGGTATTCGTGTGCTTGACCATTTAGTCATAGGCCACGGAGAAACGGTCTCTTTTGCCGAGCGCGGTTGGATTTAGACTTCTTTTTTGAAGATCCTTAAGGATCTTTAGTTGTTCGGGACTTGAGCACTTACGCTACAGAGCGTATACTACGCCACCTTTGAGAATCTTGGGTTTGGCGTTAAGAGCCTATCTCAGCAGGTTTCATACCTGATGATTTGGTTTTTTACCCGACGACAGTGAGTCGGTTCTCAGTGGAGTTTGCTGAGATGGGCTCTAAAAGCCTGACGAGGCGGCCATACCCTATACGAAGCTCGAGCTGATTTGATTTTTGGAGATATAGACATGTCCCGAGTCTGCCAAGTTACTGGCAAGCGCCCGGTGAGCGGTAACAACCGTTCCCACGCAATGAACGCGACCAAACGCCGTTTTCTGCCAAACCTGCACTCACACCGTTTTTGGGTTGAGGCTGAGAAGCGCTTTGTAACTCTGCGCGTATCTGCTAAAGGTATGCGTGTTATTGATAAGAAGGGTATTGAGACGGTCTTGGCCGATCTGCGTACCCGCGGTGAGAAGTATTAAGGAACTGAATCATGGCTAAAGGTGTTCGCGAGAAGATCAAGCTGGTTTCTTCTGCTGGTACTGGTCACTTCTATACCACTACGAAGAACAAGCGCACTAAGCCGGAAAAATTGGAACTGAAGAAATTCGATCCAGTTGTCCGTCAACATGTGATCTATAAAGAAGCTAAAATTAAATAGTTTTAGTGGATTAATAAAACCCGGCTCCGGCCGGGTTTTTTATTGCCTGATTTCTGAGTATCCGTATTCTCGGGTACTGTAGCGGCTTCGCGCTTTGCGTCTTTCTTGATTTTCTTTAGGAGAAATTATGCCTGAATTGCCTGAGGTGGAAACCAGCCGAAGAGGTATCGAGCCTTACCTTGCAGGACATACCATTGTTCATGCCATCGTGCGTAATTCCCGTTTGCGCTGGCCGGTTTCACCAGAAATCCTTGCCCTGAGCGACCAGCCGGTGATTAGCGTTCAGCGTCGGGCAAAGTATCTGCTGGTGGAATTGCACACCGGATGGATCATCATTCATCTCGGGATGTCAGGCAGTTTGCGGATGCTGCGTGAAGAGACCGAAGCAGGAAAACATGATCACGTCGATTTAGTTATGGAAAGCGGCTATGTGCTGCGTTATACCGATCCACGTCGTTTTGGCGCGTGGCTGTGGTGTGAGAATTTAGCGGCAAGCAGCGTGCTGGCACATCTTGGTCCAGAACCGCTGAGTGAAGATTTTTCTGCCGATTATTTGTTTGAGAAATCGCGCAACAAGAAATCGCCGGTCAAACCCTGGTTGATGGACAACAAAGTTGTGGTGGGTGTGGGGAATATCTACGCCAGTGAATCACTGTTTGTTGCCGGTATATCTCCCGCAAGACCCGTCAATCAACTGACACACCACGAAATGTCACTGTTGGTAGCTACCATTAAAGCCGTGCTCTTGCGCTCGATAGAACAGGGAGGTACCACGCTGCGTGATTTCCTTCAGTCTGATGGTAAGCCGGGTTACTTTGCGCAGGAGTTACAGGTTTATGGTCGTGCCGGAGAACCTTGTCGGGCTTGCGGAACGCCGATCTTGAGTCAAAAACAAGCTCAGCGGACCACCTTCTTCTGCCCTAAATGCCAGAGGTGAGTATGCGCAACGCTAGTCTCCAGCTATTTTTTTAAGTAATGCCTGAGTGATATTGTCTGGAAGGAAGGGTTTGATATCACCGCCGTGACGAGCTACTTCCTTCACCAGAGACGAAGAGATAAATGACCACTCTTTTGACGGCATCATGAACACGCTTTCCAGCGTCGGCATCAAATGTCGGTTCATATTAGCCAGTTGCATCTCATATTCGAAATCCGATACTGCCCGTAATCCTCTCACCAAAACTGTAGCATTGTTGTTTTTGGCAAAGGTGGCCATGAGGTCACTAAAGCCAATGACTTCAACGTTGCTAAGATGCGAGATGGCGACGGTGGCAAGTGCAACACGTTCGTCCAGTGAGAACAGCGGTTTTTTACTTGGGCTGGCGGCGACCGCCAGAATCACGTGATCAAACATCAGCGCTGCGCGGGTGACCAAATCCAAATGACCATTAGTCATGGGGTCGAAGGTGCCAGGATAAATCGCTTTAGTGCTCATTATTGCTCACTTCTGCAGTTGATGGCTCAGAGCCCACAGGGCGGCATATTTGTTAAAGGTATATTGTGCGTTGACCCCAGCAAGAATCAAACCTTGTTTCCCATCGAGAAAACCTGTCCGAAGTATCCACGTTTTGAAAAAAGCGCCAAGAGTATGGCTGATAATGGAGAAGAAGCTGCAACGGCGACCTTGCTGATGGCGCTGCTTTGCCCAGGCTTCGGCGTAATTAAGCTGTTTACGCTGGAAATCGAATAAGTTACAACAGGTTAGATGCAGCAGATCGCCTTTAAGCGGCACGATTTCAGCGGTGCCAATAGACAGTGACTCATGAACCAGATCGTCGTTATAGCGGAAATGTGTCGCATTGTATAAACGGTTTACACGATCAGGATACCAGCCGCTGTGGCGCATAAAACGGCCAAGGAACAGATTAAGCCGGCCCAGACTATAGACCCGGTTCTTATCTGCATTTTGCAATACTGATTCGATGGATTGCCGCAGTTCAGGTGAGACACGTTCGTCGGCATCGATCATCAAAATCACATCACCAGTGGCATAACGCTGAGCCAGTTGGCGCTGTTTACCAAAACCTTGCCAGTTGGTATTTTGATAGAATTTCGCGCCGAAGCGCCGCGAGATCTCTTCTGTTGCATCGGTGCTGCCGGAATCAAGTACGATAATCTCATCTGCCCAAGAGATCGAGCTTAGACAATCAGTCAGTAGCTCTGCTTCATTGCGCACGATGAGCACGACTGAAAGACGTTTTTTATCAGTCATTATTGGCTCCGTTGCGGCAGATAAGGCTCCAGCAAATGCAGAAGGCGCTGCAATGCACCTTGATTCTGGCGCAGAACTTCAACGGCATGGCGGCCATAATAGAGTCGGTAATCTTCGTCAGTCAGCAAAGTGGAAATTTCTTTCACCAGCGACATGGTATCCGTGACGGTGATCAGGCCATCGGCCTGCGCAAGTTTGGCACAAATATCTTTGAAGTTAATGGTATGCGGGCCCATCAGCACGGGAATAGCATGAGCAGCGGCTTCAAGTGGATTATGCCCACCGCGTTCAACCAAGCTTCCACCAACAAATGCCAGATCGGCAATGCCATACAGCAGCATTAGCTCACCCATCGTGTCGCCGATAACCACCTGCGTTGCGGCAGAAGGGACTTCACCCGTGCTTCGTTGAATAAAGGTAAGGCCGGCTTTTTGTGTTAACTCACGCGCAACAGAGAAGCGTTCCGGATGACGTGGCACCAGAATCAGCAGTAAATTAGGATGGGTTCTTAGCAACATTTTATGCGCATCGAGAAGCAATGTCTCTTCACCATCGTGCGTGCTGGTTGCAATCCATACCTGGCGACGCGACGCCCACTGGCTACGCAGTGCAATGGCTTTTGCTGCCAGCTCCGGCGTGACGGATATATCAAATTTCAAACTGCCGGTGATCGCCAGTTGATTGCGTTTAAGGCCTAGCGCAATGAAGCGAGCGCCATCTTCTTCATTCTGAGCGGCGATCAAGGTGATGCGTTGCAAAATTTTACGAATGAACTCACCAAGCTTTTTATACCCTTTGGCTGAACGTTCAGACAGGCGTGCGTTGGCAATCACTAAAGGAATTTTACGGTTATGTAATGCGCTTATCAGGTTAGGCCAAAGCTCGGTTTCCATAATAATAACCAGCTTAGGGTTAACTTGATCGAGAAAGCGGTTGACCGAGCCGACCAAGTCATAAGGCAGATAGACATGGTGTACGTCTTTGCCGAAGGCTGACTGCACACGTTCGGATCCCGTGGGGGTCATGGTCGTTACGGTGATGGGTAAATAAGGGTAGCGATGGCGAAGTGCTCGAACCAGCGGAATTGCCGCCAATGTTTCGCCAACCGAAACGGAGTGCAGCATGATACCGCCCGGAACGACCTTGCCTTTACAGAAGCCATAACGCTCAGCCCAGCGTTTACGATAGGCAGGAGATTTTCGGCTACGTAAAAGTAAACGGATCCAGATGAGAGGCTGAATAAGGTAAACTAATACCTGATATAAACGCAGTAACATGCTTTAAAATTCATTTATATGGGGTATCAGGAATAGTATCATAACTGCGGGTGAAAGGCGCTAAACTTGCGCGATTTCTACGCTTGATAAGGGCACAATGATGATATCGTCAACGGGAATAGAATGAAAAACATACTGATTATTCGGCGGGACAATATTGGCGATTTAGTTTGTACAACGCCATTGATTGAAGGCGTGAAAAAAGTCTATCCGATGGCGAATGTTTATCTGCTCATTAATTCAGTTAGCCAGGATGTAATTAAGAATAATCCTTATATTTATCGAACTTATATTTATAAAAAAGCCAAGCATCGAGCCAAAAGTCAAACAGTATTTGGGGTCTACCTTGAGCGTGCTATAATATTCCTTAAACTAAGGTCTATACACTTTGATGCTGCAATCCTGGCAAACCCAACTCCCTGTAAATACAGTTTGAGAATGGCAAAAATGGCCGGGGTGAAGAATATCATCGGCGCTGATTCTGGTATTAAAGGGATCGCGTCTGCTTATACTGAGGCCGATTTTTCAGGTAAGCATCAGGTCGAAAAAACTTTTAGTTATTTGAAATCTATTAGCGACGATAATATATCCATTCCTGATGTTAATGTTTTTCCTACCAATGAAGAAGTTTTGACCGCAGAACATAAACGTGAAAAGCTATTACCGGGTTGTGATTATATCTTCGGTGTGCACATTAGCAGTCGCAGCCCTAAACGGCGCTGGTCAGTAGAGAATTATGCCGAAATTATTCGCAGAATGACCGCTGAAAACCGTTGCGGCGTTTTGATTTTCTGGTCACCTCAAGGGACCTTATCACCAGATGATGTTGGCGATCTGGCCCGTGCTGAACAGTTAAAAGCGTTATGTGGAAGCGATCGCGTTGCTTTATATCCTACAGGCTCTGTACGTGAGTTAATCGGTGGCTTTGAACAGTGCAGCACGATACTTTGTAGTGATGGTGGGCAAATGCATCTGGCTTCTGCATTGCATAAAAAATTGGTGGTGTTTTTCGGTGATACCGACAAAGAAGCCTGGCATCCGTGGTCAGGGAAATACAGGATATTACAGACCTCAACGGGGGAGTGTATGGATATTACTGTCGATGAAGTCTGGCAGTCATTGTCAGAAATAAAATAACGTAAAGGCGGGTTGTCCGCCTTATCTATTATTTTTTCGCAAGATTTTTATACTTCTCACAAATATAACTAATTTCATATATTTTCAGTGAATTTTTATCAATCTCTGGTGGATTATCATATATATCGACAATTTTTTGACTAAGTGAATGAGTATCGACGTCAGCAAGTCCCCGATTCATGCCTGTGTTCTTTAGTATTTCAACTGGCCCACCAGGGCAAGCCGTACTTACCACAGGAGTGCCACAAATTAATGCCTCCACAAGCACATTACCAAAGCCTTCACTGTCTGAACTTAAAATTAACTGCTTAGCATGTTTAATGTAAGGGAAGGGGTTTTCTTTAAAACCTGCAAAGATCACGCGATCAGCAATATTTAAAGTTACAGCTAGTTTCTTGATTTTATTAACATAAGTATCATTCCCTGTACCAATTAATACGAGCGGTACTTGTAACTTTGTTTTTGCATAGGCTTCAAGTAGGCGGTCATGCCTTTTTTGTACATGGAAACGACCTACATGAAGTAGGTATTCCTGGTCAGCCATATCGCAAGGTTGATCAGCCATTGCTTCGATTTCAGCGATATTGAAAGGATTATTGATGACTTGTACATTACGCGGATTAGCCAATATATTTTCTTGTAAATCCACGCCTACGGCCTCAGAAACAGCAACCACTTTTTTTTGTTCATAGACGCTGGCCATTTTTCGCCGCTTATTCCAGCGATTTAACCCTTTGCGGTGGCCTAAATAGGTTGTCGAAAGAATGCCATGGATACAGAACCACAGACGGTCCGAAGAATAAATACTGCTTTTCATTACAATACGATCGGTCTTATGCAGATTAGATAAGATCAGGTCAAAGCGGCCTCGTTCGTTCTCAATTTCTAATACTGCTTTGTCCAGTTGTCTGCCTCTGCGCGAAAGTTCAGTCAGTTTCCGCCACGGAGTCCGTGAATTATCGGCAACAACTTTATAGTTAAGTCCTTCAGGTATCGTGTAGTCACAGACATCGCGAAGTGAAATAAGAGTGACATCAACGCCTGAATTTTGCATACCCTGACATAGGGTTAGTACGACTTTCTCAGCCCCACCGCCCGGCAAACCATCAATAATAATTAAAATACGCATAGTCAATCCAATATTTTTTTGTAGAGGTTAATAAGCTGTTCTGAAAGACGTGCTGGTGTTTCTTTCATAATTCTTGTCCTCGCAGCAAGTGACATGCCCGAATCAAATAATGAAGTTGGCAGGGCGCGAATGGACTCCGCCAACGCTTTTATATCAAGGGCATCGCAGATGAATCCATTCTCGCCTTGTACAATAAACTCGGAACCGCCGCAGGTTGCGCTGGTAATAACCGGTAAACCACAGGACATCGCTTCTAAAATAACGTTGGGGAACGGATCGTAAAGTGTCGGCAACAGTAAAGCATCGGCAGCCTGATAAAACGGCAGCGTGTGCTTTTGTACGCCGGCGAAGCGCACTCTGTCCACGCAGCCCAATGTGTTCGCCAGGGCACGATAGCGTTTTTCATCTTTGTCCTGGCCTACAACCAATAGCATACTTTCGGTCAATGCAGTCGCGCGGATAGCCGCTTCCAATCCTTTGCGTTCAAAACCTGAGCCTACAAAGATCATGCAGTGTGCAGACGGTGGAATATCAAACTGCTGGCGAAGTTGATGACGAAGACTCTCTGTAGCGGGTAAAAATTTCTGACTGTCGATGGCATTATAGATAACGGAGATTTTTTCGTCAGCCAAGCCAAAGTCTGCCATGATTTCATTTTTAATCATCTGTGCATTGCAAATGACAGCTTTAAGCTCAGGGGCTGCGTACATCTCCTGTTCTGCCCGCATAACATAACGGTGGAAGCGATCGGCCATCAATAATTGACCGCGCCATTGTGGTAGTAAACGGCTTCGCTGCAATAGCCAATGGCGATGAACACCATCACCGGCGCGATAGATATCGCATCCTGCGATGCGCTCATGACTCTGAACGATATCGAATTTCTCTTTATTCCATATCTGACGTGCTGCGTTTGCAAAGCCTTGCTCACGGCTTACCCGTCCCCATTTCATGGGATCGCAGAGATGAATATGCCAATTTGGATTGGTCTCACCCAGCCATTCGCGGGTAATGACATTTAAATCCAGATCCTCACCCTCGAGCGCTTCCAGCGCCCGAGCGACAAAACGTTCAGCTCCACCATCTGGGCGGTATTTTTGGCGGACTAACGCCAGTCTAAAATGCTTCATGGCAATAATTGTCTCGCTGCATCAATAACCGGTTGAACAGGAATCGCATCCAGATAGCGCTCAGCGGTGTGAGTGTTAATAGCATCAGGGTCGGGTAGTTCGCAATAATTGCCGGCCCAGATAACCTGCCCAACGGCTTGCCACGGTGACCAGAAGGCCAGCTTCGAAGGGCCAAATAGTGCGACCAGCGGTGTTTTCAATGCTGCAGCCATATGCATAGGCACTGAATCCACGCCGATGAATAAAGCAGCTCTGTCTATCAACGAGGCTAATTGTCGCAGCGTTAACTGTCCGGCTAAAGAATAAACATGTTCTTTGGGGCACAGGGCAAGTATTCGATCGACTATTTTCAACTCACTGTCAGCCGGTCCACTGGTGAGGATCACGCAGACGCCCTCGGCCTGCAGAGCAGTAATCACCTCAGCCATTTTTTCATCAGCCCAGCACTTAAATAACCATCGGGAAGTGGGCTGAACGACAACGAAATTGCGGTTTATGGCACGATCGCTGAGGAGGTGTTCTACCTTTGATTGATCCTCAAGAGAATAGCTCATTGTCACCTGACTAATCTGCGGGCTGAGATGCAGAGGAGTGAGAATGGAGAGGTTCTGTTCTACGGTATGCAGTTCGTTGTGATTGGCAACATCAACTAAATGGGTATGGCAGTTTTGCCACAGCATGTTTTTTCGCTTGGGGAAATCAAAACCAATCCTGACGGGCGCCCCTGTCAGTTTCGCCACTAAAGCACTTCGCCATTGATCGGCAAGATTGATCACCAGATCGTACTTGCGTGCCATAAGGCGTCTGATCAGCTTTTTTTCATGGCGCAGATGGGCAAGCGTGCCCTGTTTTTTCCAGGTGCGATCAATCGTGAAAAGTGTGGTCAATGAAGTATTACTTGCCAACATTTCCCTGGTCTCTAGGTACATCAACATATCTAATTCTGCGTCGGGATAGTGTTGTTTCAACGTACTGATGACCGGCGTTGTCAGCAACATGTCGCCGTGATGTCTCAGCTTAATGATCAGAATACGCCGGGGGCGCGCAATGGTTTTAAGGGCTGTGGCGTTTGTCATCATTCATCACTATCTGAGAAATCAAGCCCTGATTCTAAAGGAGCGTAGGGGATGTGGCTATACTTCGACGCCTTTCTTGCCTTGTGCGGTGAAATACCAAAGAATAGGCAACAAACGGTGTAACACGTTGTCCAATCCGTTTCCTGCCTTCATCCGCGTGATGAGCATCTATATTATGTAAATCGGTAACGGGCAGTTGAACCTAATGAGTCTCAATCAGGCACGCTTTATGACAAAACCCGCATTTATCATCACTATTGATACCGAAGGTGACAATCTTTGGCAGAATCACCAGCAGATCCTGACAGAAAACACGCGTTTTTTGCCAAGGTTTCAGACGCTCTGCGAAACGTATGGTTTCAAACCGGTTTATCTCACTAATTATGAGATGGCGAGCGATGGCCAATACGTTGAGTTTGCTCGTGATGTGATAGCCCGTGGGCAGGGTGAAGTGGGGATGCACCTTCACGCCTGGAATAATCCACCTCTTTCGCCGTTGACTGAGGATGATTGGCGTCATAAACCTTATCTGATTGAGTTTCCCAGGGATCAAATACGCGCAAAGTTCGAATATATGACCCGGCTTCTGGAAGATACATTCCAGACTAAAATGTTAAGCCATCGTGCCGGTCGCTGGGCGCTTAATGAGTATTATGTCTCCCTGTTACTGGAGTTTGGATATCAGGTCGACTGTTCCGTTACGCCTAAAGTTAACTGGCAGTCCTCTCCCGGCGCACCTCATGGAAATGGGGGGACGGATTATCGTTATTTCCCGTCAAACTCTTATTTTATCGATCCCGACAATATCGCCCAGCCAGGTAACTCTTCACTGCTTGAAGTACCGATGAGCATTCAGTACAAATATCCCGGCTGGATAAACGGCCTGAAACAGAGCGTAAATACCCTGCGAGGTAAGAGCCGACCTCACTCTGTGCACTGGTTGCGTCCTTCGGGAGGTAATGCAGAAAATATGCAGAAGGTGGCAGAAAAAAGCCTGGCAACAGGTCATGATTTTGTAGAATTTATGCTGCACTCTTCCGAATTCATGCCTGGAGGAAGCCCAACGTTCAAAACGAAGAAGGATATTGAAGGACTGTATCGTGATTTGGAACGCCTATTTAAATGGCTTAGTGAGCGAACTGTCGGCATGACATTGGCTGAATATTATCAGAAGAAAGTGGAACAAGATGTCTAAAAAGTGGAAAGTAAAGTTATCCAATTGGTTCTTACGCCGTTACGTTGCCAGACAGGGTGGATTGCTCGATAAATCGACGCTTAATAATCAGACCCATTTTGAGAGTATCGTTATTTACTCCACGACGGCATTAGGTGACTTCATGTTTAACACGCCTGCCATTCGTTCAGTAAGACAGAGATATCCTGACGCTTACATCACCCTGGTCGCACATAGGAAAAACCAGGAACTGGTCGATAACGGCATCTATTACGACCGTGTAGTTTACTGGGATAATAAAGTTAAATCTCTACCTACGCTGGTCAAATCTCTGAAAGAGCACCAGCCTGATCTTGCCTTAATTCTGCATTCACATCTTCCTTACGATGTAATAAGCGCCGTAATGTCTGGTGTTAAATATATCATCAGAGACAATTACATGAATGGTATTAGTGGGCTGGAAGAATGGCTTTCTAATTATGTATTCAACTATTATGGACACTTTGTCCGGCGTAAGCTTGAACTGGTCAGTATTTTGGGTTGTGACAGTAATAATGTTGCCATGGAAATACCCTCCCCTTATCAGGCTGGGGTGAAAGACCCTCACCATACGGTTATTGGCATGCAAATAGGTGCATCAACTGAGTCCCGCTGTTGGCCCATCACTCATTATTCTAAATTGGCAGATATTTTATCAGAATGTCATTCGAATGTTCGGATAGTATTGATTGGTGGTGGAACAGATATTGCTCGGGGAGATGCGATGATTGCACAAGTCTCTGATAGTACAAAACAAATTATTGATAATAAGATTGGGAAAACCGATTTGCAGCAACTGATTACTATGATCGATGGTTTTGATTTATTGGTCACTGGCGACACTGGCCCATTACATCTTGCTGTTGCTGTTAAAACAAAAACTATCAGTCTTTTTGTAACTGCTGATTCACGGTCTACCGGACCTATTCAGGACACCGAATTACACCGTATTATTCAGGTTTCCCGAATGGGGTATACTCTTTCTCTGGAAAAAATTAGCCCCATGGGAGTAATTCAACCGGAGCGTGTTTATTCTGAGTTGGTTGCCCACCTAAGTATGCCCAGGCATTGAACTATCTTTATTAACGGTAAAATTATCGTATTTTCAGCATCGCGTTTATTTTTGAGATGTAAGTATCCACAAGTGGGTACTTCATCTGAAAATATTTTCTTCGAGAAAGTGATGTGTTTTTACATAAGCTTGCTGCTAATTTAAAAAGCTTTACGGTGGTGGGCGGGTAGTAATAATACCCATGAATTTTTTTGGTCATTTTCTTAACTTCGATAAAGCAGTTCTCTATCATAGGGGCGACTAATTTAGCTATTTCAGTATCATTTTCATGCGTTTTAATGAAATAGAGCATTTTATACATAGCAAAAAGAATATCTTCGATGTCTTTATTTTTAATGTTTCTCGTTATGCCACTGTCATTAATACGATAGAAATAGAGCTGCTCATCAATATGCGCAATTTTTTTGGTTTTAAAATATTGAAATGGTGTGAAAATCACGTCTTCATATCTGCGTCCCTTCACGAAGGTATCACCCTTTAATAACTCACGTCTAAATATCCGGCTCCATAAATGCCAGTTGGAGCGTTCAAAAATAGGTTTTAAACAATCAATCTCTGAACCTTTGAAATCATAAGGGGTGCAGCTTACATTTTTGCTGACGTCATCAGTTGGAGGGCGTTCGGTAAACTCAAGGAAATTAAAGTCAATGATATCAAACTCACTCTTGCGCAGATAGGGTGCCAGCGTTGAGTAGTAGACAGGACTAAGAATGTCATCACCGTCTAAAAAGGTTACATAGATACCTGTCGCTTTTTGCAAACCAACGTTACGAGTTTCAGCGATACCCTGGTTAATTTGGCTGACGTAAGAGACGTGCTTGAAATCCTGTTGCTCAAGAAAACTTTCGACCAACGTGTTGGAACTATCATCAGAACCATCATCGATGATGATCACTTCCACTTCATCACTAATTTGTTCAAATAATGATTGTAGAGCCTCAATAATGAATTTTTCATTATTATGAAAGGGAACGATAATCGACAGCAGTGGCTGCTTAGTGGTTTGCATCATACTGGTTGCCCGCTATCTGAACATAGGTGGATGCGTGTTTACCGATCAAAATGCTGAAAATAATAGCAAGCCCGAATATCCCGGTAGCCTCAGAGCTGAAGAACAACACGTCACTTAAGCCGTAAATAATTATAGTCATTATTATTGCCAGCAGCGCTGTATTTTTTTGCGATTTTAGTGAGAGATAGAGTAATGATAAATACAAAGCAGCCAACAGCAGACTGCCCCAGATACCGCGCAGTGAATAGGTGTCAACCAACTCATTGTGCATATGCACGTTAGTATAAGGCAGTGCTCCGGAAAGTAAGGGATACTCAGCCGCTATGGCGGTGAGTTCACTTCCCCGCTGCTCTGCTGATTGACCTAAAACATGTTGATTACCGGTCATTATCCCGGCTTTAAACATTGAGATTCGGGACCCAATAGAGTTACTACTTTGAGTCTGAGACAAGGCGCTCATATCTATTGTTAACGCTTCGATACGTTTATCGATAATGCTTCTAAGGAAAAAAGCACTCAGGAAGATTAATATACCTATAGACAGGCACGAAATGTATTTTTGTTTTTTTGTTATCTCTTTATCAGCAAGAAACATAATCATACTAATGGCTGGGAATGCAAGGATGGCAGCGCGTGTTTGCGTATGAATGAGCGCAACATAGCTTATAGCAAAGCCTAATACGAACAGGATTAGGCGGTATCTTGTATTGATATGAAGCAGTGTATAAAGCATTAGCATATCAACAGCGGTAATGATGTATGCAGCGACTGTTGCGCGGTCAAAGTTCAACTCGCTGCGGACATCACCTTCCTTAATGCTATAATAAATAACATATAAATTGACAATTATGCCGAGCAATAATACAGCGGGTTTAACGAGTCGATTGAAATCAATGCGCTCATTAAGTGCAACTATTAGCACAAAACCTGTGGCAATAAGTAATTTTCCGGTAACCATAAAAGCACGATACAGATTGATGTACTCTCCTGGCTGCTTATAAGCCGCGACCCAAAGAACGCTACCCAGCCCAACGGCAACAAAAAGAAGTGGCGCCCAAAGCAAATCAATTCTTCGGGTATAGTATTTAAAATTGAGTATTAATGCGATCAAAGCCAGATAGCTGCTAACAAAAAAAATATTGCGCCCCTGGCTCCAGTTGAAGGAGATAGCAAAAAAACTGACTAAGCATCCGAAATAGATAAGATAGCTAAATACCGGATAGGGCGTTTCTCTTCTGAACATCAACATTCATTCCAGTTAGTTTATCGGGATGCGATATAACGGGTTAATATTACTTCAAACTGCGCTTTAAACGAGGTGTAATCGAGTACGCCAGTTGTTAATTTTTGGGCATTTTCACGCATGCGCTGATAATTATCATTTTGTAAAAGTTGTTCTACTGCGTTTGCGCAGTCTATATGGCAAAGCAGTTTTGGTTCAACAAGCTTGTCCTGAATAGGGTCATACACATCATAGGGGAAATCGACATGCACATCAGTCAGTCTCTGATGTTCCTCTATACTTATTTTTGGGGTTAAGCCTATCCCACATTCATTATTTTTCACCGCCTCTGGCTGCCCATCCACGAGGGGAAAAATCACCGGCACGCCATAATAGAGCGATTCCACGCAAGATAAGCCGAATGGTTCAGTCACGGGTGTACTCATGTACACATCTGTTCGATTGAAGAAGTCAGCCACATTGTCCTGGAAACCCGTGAAGGTCACATGGTCATTTAACTGTAATTTCTCCGACAGAGCTTCAAAAAGCGCGCGGTCGGGACCTTTGCCCGCAATTTCCAGCTGGACCTTATGCCCGCGTCTGATCAGCTCTTGCACCATAAGCAGTGACACACTAATACCCTTTAGAGTGACTAACCTTGATGCTGTGCCGATCCTTAGCGTTTCGGGGAGTACTTTCGGCCCAAATTGAATACCCGATGGGGTCAGAATACGATTTGGTAATACTTCAACCGCTAAAGGCAGGTTGAAACGAAGTTCCATAACCCGTTTTGATGCCCATGAAGCCGATATCACACCATCGAGCATGGAGAAGAAACCCAATGTTTTGCGGTTTTTCGGATAACGCCACGAACATCCATGGTCATAATAGACTAACTTTCCGCGTGCCGGTTTTGCGGACAAAACCGGCACTAAATCCCAAACAATAATAATATCCGCGTTGGTTTTTTCGATTTTGCGTTTCAACACGAATTTGCGCAAGAACTGTGGATAGCGTGTTGAGAAAGCATTTAATATTCGGTTAGCGTAAGTAATTTTTTTACCGGCTAGCTTCTCCTCAATCTCGCTGCCGACCTGGCTGTTAATGCAGAGGATCTGATTGATATTATCGGTATCATCATTAACGTATTGCAGAAAAAGACGTTCAACACCGCCCATTTTTTCTAAGTTGATAATATGCAGCTTTTTCATCGAAGTGCCTTCTCCATTGCTTCGATTACTGTAGCAGGGGAAATGCTGGCCATATTTTTATCTGCAGCAGTTAATGATATTTGATTTTTCCCATACCCTCCAATCAAACCCGGATCCGTTGGCCCGTAGAGTGTGATGTTAGGACGGTCCAGCGCTGCCGTGAGATGACTCAGGCCGGTATCCACTGAGATAACTGTTTTCGCGCCAGCCAAAATTTCAGCTATCTGTTGCAGGCTGAGTTTCGGCAATACTTCAACATGAGCAAAACCTTCGGCCAGCCTCAGTGCTCGTTGGTATTCATGCTCAGCTCCCCAGGGTAGTTTGATGCTAATACCGCGGGTTTCGAGTGAACCTATCAATTCGCGCCAGTGGCTTTCCGGCCAGTGTTTATCTGCGCGAGTTGTGGCATGCAGAAAGACCAGATAACGGTTGGCATCGGCTGGACGTTGAGACAGAAAGCGTGAGGCGATGGCGTAATTGCCCCGTGTTGAGGGCTTTTCGTAGCCAAGACTTTTAGCGAACAGTTCACGACTACGTTCAACCGCATGCTGTTTTTTGTCGATGTCATGGCGCTGATTAAAGAACCAGCTGGCAAAAGGCTCCCGTGCGCTTTTTGCATCCTGACCGTGCTTTTTGCCTTTGGCAACGCGGGTGATCAGCGCAGCACTTTTAATCAGACCTTGTGCATCAATGACCGCGTCATAGGTACGTAACTGTAATTCTCTTTTAAAGTCGCAGCGTTGCTGGCGGGTTTCAGAACCAAACCAGTTTTTACGCCAGCGGCGAATAGCGACCGGGATCACTTTGTCTACTGCCGGATGCCAGCTGGGAATCTGTGCGAAATTTTCTTCCACTACCCAGTCAAACGAGATACCCGGGATGGCATTCATCGCATCGGTTAACGCTGGAAGCGTATGCAGAACATCGCCCATTGACGATGTTTTAACGATCAGTACCCGCATTACAGCCCTTCTCCTGCTGCCAAAAGCTGTGACAGTTCCTGATAAACCGCTTCAGGTTGAATATCGATCAGACTTTGGTGGTAGCCCTGTTCTGTATCGCCTTTACGCACTTTATGATAGCCGGTGATGAGGCGAATGACTTTGGCATGCTGGCTCAGTGGTGGCGTAAAGTCTGGGCTGCTTGGCCCGTAAAGTGCTACCAGCGGCTTGTTCAGTGCGGCCGCAACATGCATCAAACCTGAATCATTACTGACCACGGCCTGACAGGCGGCAATCAGCACAACAGCCTGATCTAACGATGTTTTACCGGCCAGATTCATGCAAAATCCCTGGGCCTGTTCTGCCAATGCTAAACGAATATCTTCACCAGCAGGGTGATCTTTTGCCGAGCCGAAAAGCACTATCTGATAACCCGCAGCGATGAGTTTCCCTGCCAGGGTGGCGTAATGATAGTGCGGCCAGCGCTTAGCCGGGCCGAACTCTGCGCCGGGGCAGAATCCAATAAGAGGGCGGTCAATGGAGAGCGCAAAAGATCCACGGGCTGCCATGGCTTCTGTCTCGGTGACCTGCAACTGCGGCCAAAGTAATGGCTGAGGCAAGTCGGCGGCAGAATTTATCTGCGGTTCATCATAGGCCAGTGCTGCATAGCGCTGGACCATCAGTGGGAAAGCCTGTTTATCCAGTATGCGCAGATCGTTGAGCAAGCCGTAACGCATCTCGCCGCGCCAGCCGGTACGCTGAGGAATCTGAGCAAAGAAAGGTATGAGCGCAGACTTGAAAGAGTTCGGCAACACGAAGGCACGCTGATAATGGGTGTCTCGTAACGCGACGCCCAAACGGCGCCGTGCGCCAAGTTCCAATGCACCATGGCCCAAAGGCATCGGTATAGCATGGCTGACCTCCGGCATTCTTTCAAGCAACGGCCGGCACCACGCCGGCGCCATGACGTCAATCTGTGCCGCGGGCTCAATGGCCTTAATGGTCCGGTAAAGACTTTGTGACATCATCATGTCGCCCACCCAGGAAGGGCCAATGACCAGCATTTTCATTCCGTACTCATCCCTCAGCTAACGTTTACAACTTTACTCAACGCGGATTTCACACCGTGCGGTTAAGCCACGCCATGTATTCACCTACGCCTTCTGCCACAGTCTTGAATGGTTTGTCATAACCCGCTGCGCGCAGGGCTGACATGTCAGCCTGCGTAAAGGACTGGTAACGGCCTTTCAATTTTTCAGGGAATGGAATGGTTTCGATATGACCCGTTTTGTGGTGTTCGATCACCGCTTCAGCGACAGCCTGGAAGGATTCTGACCGGCCCGTCCCGCAGTTGAAGATCCCTGATACGCCGTTTTGCCAGAACCACAGGTTTACTGCTGCTACGTCACCAACGTAGATAAAGTCCCGCTTAAAACCTTCACTTCCTGCGAACAGTTTTGGATTCTCGCCGGCATTAATCTGGTTGTTCAGATGGAATGCAACGCTTGCCATGCTGCCCTTATGGCCTTCACGCGGGCCATATACGTTGAAGTAACGGAAACCACAAATCTGTGACTGTGCCTGCGGCAGAATTTCACGCACATACTGGTCAAATAGGAATTTGGAGTAGCCATAAACATTTAGCGGTTGTTCATATTTACGATCTTCGACAAAGCTGATGCTCTGGCTGCCGTAGGTCGCAGCGGAAGAGGCGTAAAGGAAAGGGATTTCGCGCTCAAGGCAGAAATGCAGGATGTCTTTCGAGTATTGATAGTTGTTGTCCATCATGTACTTGCCATCCCACTCGGTGGTGGATGAACAGGCACCTTCATGGAAAATAGCGTCGATTTCGCCAAGGTCATCGCCGGCTACAATGCTGGCAATAAAATCTTCTTTGTCGCAGTAATCTGCAATATCCAGATCGACCAGATTGACGAACTTGGTGCCGTCTTTCAGGTTATCAACCACTAAAATATCGCGGTATCCCATTTCATTAAGCGATTTAATGATGTTGCTGCCGATAAAACCAGCGCCGCCAGTGACGATTATCATGGGACTCACCTTTAATCATTTAGAAAACCACGCACCATGCGTGGCTTATACAGTTAGCAACATCATAACACTTCATAATGCGGGCCACATTGGGAAGCTATCCGATAAGTCGTATTCTTGTGTATCAAGACTTAAGGCGTGAACTATGCTGCAAAACGAAGATATTTTGACAGCTTCACTCGTTATTCATTATACGGATTAGTAATGTGTCTGATGAATGAGTCATTTTCAGGAGATAACGTTATGTCCGCTTCGTTTTATCGCCAGTTGGAAGAAGATCTCGATCAGGCACGTGCTGATGGTCTGTTTAAAGAAGAACGAATCCTTACTTCCGCTCAGCAGGCGAAGATCACGGTGGCCGGAGGCCAACCAGTCATCAACTTTTGTGCTAACAATTACCTCGGTTTAGCCAACCACCCGGAACTGATCGCTGCAGCTAAAGCAGGACTGGACAGTCACGGCTTTGGCATGGCTTCGGTTCGTTTTATCTGCGGCACTCAAGATACGCACAAAGAGCTGGAAAGCCGTCTGGCAGATTTCCTCTGTATGGACGATGCGATCCTTTATTCCTCCTGTTTTGACGCTAACGGCGGATTGTTCGAAACTTTACTCGGCGCCGAAGATGCCATTATTTCTGATGCACTCAATCATGCATCGATTATCGACGGTGTGCGTTTATGTAAAGCCAAACGCTACCGTTATGCCAACAACGACATGGCCGAACTCGAAACCTGTTTAGAAAAAGCCAAAGCCGAGGGCGCGCGACATATTCTGGTGGCCACCGATGGCGTATTTTCTATGGATGGCGTTATTGCCAATCTGGGCGGTATCTGCGATCTGGCCGAACGCTTTGACGCACTGGTGATGGTAGATGATTCCCACGCCGTTGGTTTCGTTGGTGAGCACGGGCGTGGAACGCATGAATATTGTGACGTGATCGGGCGGGTAGATATCATTACTGGCACGCTCGGCAAAGCGTTGGGTGGTGCATCCGGCGGCTATACCGCGGCGCGCAAAGAAGTGATCGACTGGCTGCGGCAGCGTTCCCGCCCTTATTTGTTTTCTAACTCCCTTGCGCCTTCTATTGTCGCCGCCTCGCTGAAAGTCCTTTCAATGCTGGAAGAGGGCAGCGAATTGCGCCAACGCCTGATGGATAACGCGACGTTGTTCCGTGAAAAAATGACCGCTGCCGGTTTTACCCTGGCAGGCGCCGATCACGCGATTATTCCGGTGATGCTGGGCGAGGCCAAACTGGCGCAGGAGTTTGCTTCGGCGCTTCAGCATGAAGGTATTTACGTCACCGGTTTCTTCTTTCCTGTGGTGCCAAAAGGTCAGGCGCGCATCCGTACCCAGATGTCTGCCGCGCACACCACCGAACAAATCGAACAGGCGGTGGACGCCTTCACCCGCATCGGTAAAAAACTTGGCGTCGTCGCCTGAGGAAGCCGTATGAAAGCGTTAGCAAAGTTAAAGCGTGAAGAAGGCATCTGGATGACAGATGCGCCGGTGCCAGAGGTCGGCCATAACGATCTGCTGATCAAAATCCGTAAAACCGCTATTTGTGGTACTGACGTGCATATTTATAACTGGGATGAATGGTCACAAAAAACCATTCCGGTTCCAATGGTGGTTGGGCATGAATATGTTGGTGAAGTCGTCGGAATTGGCCAGGAAGTGAAAGGCTTTACACTGGGGGATCGCGTTTCCGGCGAAGGGCACATTACCTGTGGACACTGCCGCAACTGCCGTGGAGGGCGCACGCATCTGTGCCGTAATACACAGGGTGTTGGCGTGAATCGCCCGGGTGCTTTTGCCGAATATCTGGTACTGCCGGCTTTTAATGCTTTCAAAATTCCAGACAATATTTCCGACGATCTGGCGGCGATTTTCGACCCGCTGGGCAATGCGGTGCACACCGCACTCTCCTTTGATTTAGTCGGAGAAGATGTGCTGGTGTGTGGCGCCGGGCCGATTGGTATTATGGCAGCGGCGATTTGCAAGCATGTCGGCGCACGGCACGTCGTTATTACGGACATGAATGAGTACCGGCTGGAACTGGCGCGCAAAATGGGCGTCACCCGTGCGGTGAACGTGAAGAATGAAAATCTTGACCAAGTGATGGTTGAACTGGGAATGACCGAAGGCTTTGATGTGGGGCTGGAAATGTCAGGTGCGCCACCTGCTTTTCGTTCCATGCTCAATGCCATGAACCACGGAGGCCGAATTGCGCTGTTGGGTATTCCGCCGTCTGATATGTCGATTGACTGGAATCAGGTGATCTTCAAGGGGCTGTTTATAAAAGGTATTTATGGTCGTGAGATGTTTGAAACCTGGTACAAAATGGCGGCTCTGATCCAATCAGGTTTGGATCTCACACCGCTTATCACTCATCACTTCCCGATCGATGATTTCCAGAAAGGCTTTGACGCGATGCGTTCCGGGCAGTCGGGTAAAGTTATCCTCGACTGGTCTTAGCTTTTTCTGCATAAAGAACCAAGGGCAGCATACACTGGCCTTGGTTCTTTATGATATTCGCTTAGGGCTTTTTCGCAAACCAGGTGTTCCAGGTGCGTTCAACGAAGGTAATCGCAGGCAATTGTGCGAGGCTTTCACCCATGGTTTTAAACATCACACCCGCGTAAACCGGCGGGACAGGGTGTTTTACTGAGCACAGGCGTATACCTTTAAATGCAGTTTTCGGCGTAATGGTATTGGTGGGTACCTTACCTGGAGGGGTGCTGTGCGTCGGTTCATTCAGCAGGTCGCTTGGACGAACCAGTACGATGTCAGAAGGCAGGTTGGGCAGCATCTGTTGCAAGACCCGCACCGTGGTTGGATGCGGATGGCCGATAGCAATGGCATAACCATTACGTCGCGCAAGCTGAATGGCTCGCTCGAACTGACGACGGATCTCCGCTTCGTTCTGTACATCGTCTAAAAAGACGTTGCGTTTAATGACCCGAACTCGTGTTCCTGCCGCCGCCTGCACTGACCTGGTATTGCCAATTGTCATGCTGTCGAGGAAAAACAGATTGTGGGCGTTCATTGCCTGCATCACATTTTCCATACCCGGCAGGCTGGACGTCATGGCGCTACCCATATGGTTGTTGATGCCCACGGCGTAGGGCACGCTGGCGATAGCCTTATCGACAATACGTTTGACTTCTTCGCGGCTCATTGACGGCGTTAACGTGTCTTTTTCCAGCGGCTGTTTACTCAGCGGTGCCATTGGCAGGTGGATCAGAATTTCACGGCCCTGCTGATGGGCTTTTTCCATCATCACGCGCGTATCCGGGGCATTAGGGAAAATCGCGATGGAGACGGCCTTGGGCATTTGCAACACCTGATTTTCGTTCTGCTGCCGGTAACCAAAATCATCAATAAGAATGGCTAACCTGGCGGCCTGCGCCTGACAAGCAAACAAGGCGGTGCCACAGAGTGCGGCTAAAACGGATTTTTTATATCGCAACGCTATCTTCCCAACCACGGCTGTGGGTTAACGGCCTGGCCCTGACGACGGATTTCGAAATACAGCGATGGCTGGCCCTGACCGCCGCTGGTGCCCACTAATGCAATGGCCTGACCAGATTTTACCTGATCCCCCACATTCACCAGTGCGCTTTGGTTGTAACCATAAAGGCTCATATCGCCTTTGCCGTGTTCAATGACCACCACGAGACCGTAACCTTGTAACCAGTCGGCCAGCAGAACGCGGCCGTCGGCAACGGCTTTAACTTCGCTGCCTTCACGGGCAGAAATCACGATGCCTTTCCAGCGCAGTTCACCTTGCAACTCCTCGCCAAAGCGATGCAGAACGGAACCGCGTACTGGCCATATGTCCTGACCCGCCGGACGACCAAGGCCTCCGGTGCGTGATACCAGTGCCTGCTCGCCTTGCGTCGGTTTGTAGGTCGCGCCTTTCTTCTTCGCCACCTGTTGTTTGGCGCGTATGGCTGCGGCTTCTTTGGCTTCTTTCTCAGCTCGGGCGCGTGCTGCACGCTCGGCTGCGGCAATTTTATCGCGCAAGCGTGTTTCGTTGGCGCGCAACTCCGCCAGGTTTTGCTCATCTTTTTGCAATGAACTTTCCAGTGCGGTCAGTGTATTTTTTCTGGCTACACGAGCCTGTTCGAGTTTCTGCTGTTGGCTTTGCTGTTCACTGAGCACACTTTTCTGCTGAGTTTGTTTTGATTGCAGAGTGACTCGCTGCGAAGCAAGATCTGTACGTGTTTGCTTAAGTTCTTCGATAGATTTTTGGCGCGCTTCGTTGAAATAACCAAAATAGGCCAGGATCCGCTCGCTGCGCTCGCTCTCTTCACCACTGAGGAGTAATTGCAAACCATTGTGCTGGCCGACACGGAAGGCAGCATCGAGCTGCTTCGCAAGAATTGCTTCCTGATTTTTTTGCTGTTTTTGTAGTTTGTCTATCGAGGCGTTCAAACCGGAAATATCTTTGCCGAGTGAGGATAAGGTTGACTGGGTATCACGTAATCCTCGGCTGGCCGAGGCAATGATTTTTTCCTGCGCTTGTAGCTGATCCTGCAAGGAACTGCGTTGCTGTTTCTGCTGCTTAACGCTCTTCTCTTTTTCGGCAATACTTTGCTGGAGAGTTTTGAGCTGATCTTTATTGTCATCAGCATGGGTAGAGAAAGGAGGAACAAGCAATGAAACGCAGAGCAAAAGCGTAGACGCCCGGATCCCCGAAGTCGCCTTTTCTTTGACAGAAAGGCGGTTTTTCATTGCGCTGAAATTGATGAATTTGCTCAAACTTTTTCCCGCTTGCCGACCGTGGATGATAGACAATTTGGCTACCCTTCGGGTTATCGTACCACTAATCAACCAGCTGATGCACAAACAAAAAAGGCGTCTCAGCTTCAACTGATACGCCTTTAAAAGATAAATTATCCTGCTTTTATTTAGCGATAAATAACGGCTTCCCGCTCATTTCCTGCGGGATTTGCATGCCCATTAAGGCCAACATGGTTGGCGCGATATCAGAAAGCTTGCCACCTGCAACCGCCTGAGCGTGACCACCGATATAAATCAGCGGTACTGGCAGGCTGGTGTGCGCGGTGTGTGCCTGACCGGTGGCCGGATCACTCATTTGTTCAGCGTTACCGTGATCGGCTGTGATCAGCAGTTGGCCGCCCGCTTGTTTCACCGCATCTACAACTTGAGCGATGCAGGCATCCAGCGTCTCAACCGCTTTAACCGCCGCTTCGTAAATACCGGTATGACCGACCATGTCGCCATTTGGGTAGTTACAAATAATGGTGTCATATTTACCGCTGGCGATGGCGCCCAGCAGTTTTTCGGTCAATTCTGCCGAGCTCATTTCCGGCTGCAAATCATAGGTCGCGACGTTCGGTGATTTAATCAGAATGCGATCTTCGCCGGTGAACGGTTGTTCCATACCCCCGTTAAAGAAGAAGGTGACATGGGCATATTTCTCAGTTTCAGAAATACGCAGCTGGGTTTTGTCGTGCGCCATCAGCCACTCACCCAACGTATTTTTCAGCGAAGCGGGTGGGTAAGCGCAGGCAGCGTCGATGTCGGCGGCGTATTCGGTCAGCATCACGAAATCGCCGAAATTAATCACTTTTTCGCGGATAAAACCGTCGAAGTCCGGACTGATGAAGGCACGGGTGATTTCACGAGCGCGGTCAGCGCGGAAGTTCATGAAGATCATCGCATCGCCATCATCCAGTGTGGCATCCGCTTCGCCCGCCTTGCGCAGAACGGTTGGTTTGACGAATTCGTCATTTTCATCACGCGCATAGGCAGCCTGTAAACCGGCTACGGCATTGTCTGCGGTGAATGCGCCTTTGGACTGCGTCATCAGGTCATAGGCCAGCTGTACTCGGTCCCAGCGGTTGTCGCGATCCATGGCATAGTAACGGCCAATGATTGAAGCAATGCGGCCGGTGCCGATTTGCGTGAATTTTTCACTGAAGCGTTTTAAAGCAGCTTCGGCGCTGCGCGGTGGTGTGTCGCGGCCATCAAGGAATGCGTGCAAATAAATTGCTTTTGCGCCACGGCGGTGAGCCATGTCGACCATTGCCATAATGTGATCTTCGTGGCTGTGAACGCCGCCGGCAGAGAGCAGGCCCATAATGTGTACAGCTTTACCGGCACTTACGGCACGGTCAACGGCGGCAGCCAGAATAGCGTTTTCAAAGAAGTCACCCTCTTTGATTTCTTTATCGAGGCGAGTCAGATCCTGATAAACGATACGACCTGCGCCCAGATTGACGTGACCGACTTCTGAGTTCCCCATCTGACCGTCCGGTAAGCCAACATCCAAACCTGAAGCGGCGATCAGGCTATGCGGGTAGGTTTGCCACAGGTTGTCCATCACCGGGGTTCTTGCATTCAGAATGGCGTTATCCTGTTGGTCTTCGCGATGGCCGTAGCCGTCCAGAATGATCAGTACCATGGGTTTTTTGTTGCTCGACATGTCAAATGACCTCGTTGAAAAGTAAATGCGAAATAGGCTCGCCGGTTACCGGGATTTGCCTCCGGGATAAGAGCCAGCGCGGCTATTTCCACTTTTGTCGTGGGATTTTACCTTAGTGGGCAAACACAAATAGCCATGAGAGATCAAAGATGACGCAATGTTTGGATTAACTTTCAGTATAAATGCGTGTTATTTTTTTGGGATATGCCGCAGTTTGTGGCATTAGGCGGTGCTTACTGGCTGTATTTGCCGCAGCGCGCAGGTATACTCTCAAGCCTTGAATTTTCCCCCAACAGACGGGAGTTGCTACACCCCATGCAAGATATTATGCCGTTCATTAGTGCGCATCCGGTTCTCAGCCTGGCGTGGGTTGCGTTGCTGATTGCAGTGATTGTGACCACGTTTAAAACACGTTTTTCTAAAGTAAAAGAGATCACCCGCGGTGAAGCAACCCGCCTGATCAACAAAGAAGATGCTGTGGTGGTTGACGTGCGTGCGCGTGAAGAATTCCGTAAAGGTCATATCTCTACATCGTTAAACGTGTTGAGTACTGATATTAAGAACAATAACTTAGGCGAACTCACGAAGCATAAAGCTCAGCCGGTGATCGTCGTTTGTGCCAATGGCACTGCTTCGCGCTCCGCGGCGGAAGGCTTGATCGGCGCTGGCTTCGAGCATGTCTATACTCTGAAAGATGGAATCTCAGGCTGGAGTGGTGAAAACCTACCTTTAGCGCGCGGTAAGTAATTACCGGGCATGATTCAGCAACATCAAAATCTATATTATTAGAGGTGGCACCCGTGGCTAAAATTGAAATCTACACCAAAGCAACTTGTCCTTATTGCCATCGTGCGAAAGCTTTGCTCAATAGCAAAGGCGCAACATTTGATGAGATTGCCATTGATGGTGATGCGGATAAACGTGAAAAAATGATCGCACGTAGCGGCCGTTCTACCGTACCTCAGATTTTTATCGGCGGGCAGCACATTGGTGGCTGCGATGATTTACATGCACTTGATGCGCAAGGCGGGCTGGATCCGTTGCTGTAAGCAGACATTCTGCTGCTGTGCATTTTCATTAAGTGTTTAAAAGGACTGTTAACTTAAGGGTACTACTCACATGTCAGAACAAAACAACACCGAGATGGCTTTCCAGATCCAGCGTATCTACACCAAAGATATTTCCTTCGAAGCGCCAAATGCGCCTCAGGTTTTCCAGCAAGACTGGCAGCCAGAAGTTAAACTTGATCTTGATACGGCTTCCAGCAAACTGGCTGATGACGTATATGAAGTAGTATTGCGCGTTACCGTAACTTCTTCACTGGGCGATGATACTGCGTTCTTGTGTGAAGTTCAGCAAGGCGGGATTTTCTCCATCTCTGGTATTGACGGGAATCAGCTGGCGCATTGTCTGGGTGCTTACTGTCCGAATATTCTGTTCCCTTATGCCCGTGAGTGTATTACCAGCCTGGTATCTCGCGGTACTTTCCCGCAGCTCAATCTGGCACCCGTTAACTTTGACTCGCTGTTCATGAACTATCTGCAACAGCAGGTTGATGGCGAAGGTGCAGAACCACATCAGGATGCCTGATGAAAACCGTCAATGCTTCAATGACTGTGATCGGTGCCGGTTCTTACGGCACCGCTTTAGCAATAACCCTTGCCAGAAATGGCCACAACGTGGTGCTCTGGGGTCATAACGCCGAAAACATTCGTACGTTACAGGCCGCTCGCTCCAATCAGGCGTTTTTGCCCGACGTTCCTTTCCCTGACAGCCTGGTGCTGGAAACCGATCTTTCTGTTGCTTTGGCCGCCAGCCGTAATGTGCTTGTGGTGGTACCCAGCCACGTCTTCGGCGATGTATTACGGCAGATTAAACCGCATCTGCGTGCGGATGCCCGCATCGTCTGGGCGACCAAAGGCCTGGAAGCTGAAACTGGACGCCTGTTACAGGATGTCGCCCGTGAAGCGCTGGGTGAAAGTATTCCGCTTGCGGTGGTCTCCGGCCCAACGTTTGCCAAAGAACTGGCGGCAGGCATGCCAACGGCCATTGCTCTGGCTTCAACCGATACTGAATTTGCCGAAGATCTCCAGCAACTGTTGCACTGCGGTAAAAGCTTCCGGGTTTACAGCAATCCCGACTTCATCGGCGTTCAACTGGGTGGGGCGGTGAAAAACGTTATCGCTATCGGCGCAGGCATGTCAGATGGGATCGGTTTTGGGGCCAATGCCCGCACTGCATTGATCACCCGCGGTTTGGCTGAAATGAGCCGACTGGGCTCCGCGCTGGGTGCCGATCCTTCCACCTTTATGGGCATGGCGGGGCTAGGCGATTTGGTGTTAACCTGCACAGACAATCAATCCCGTAACCGTCGGTTTGGTATTATGCTCGGTCAGGGGATGGACGTTCAGGGCGCGCAGGATAAGATTGGTCAGGTGGTCGAAGGCTACCGTAATACCAAAGAAGTCCGGGCGTTGGCACAGCGTTATCACGTTGAAATGCCAATCTCTGAGCAGATCTACCAAGTGCTGTATTGCCATAAAGATGCTCGCGAAGCGGCGATCAGTTTATTGGCCCGCACCAGTAAAGACGAAAAAAGCAGTCATTGAGCTTGTGCTGAGTCATAGCCGCTCTATTGGCCGCCCGATAGAGCGGCTTTTTATTACCCAATCGCCTCATACTTTATTTATCCGTAAGGAATAGTGATGTCGTTAGAAGAGCTAGAACTGGTCTGGAAAAACATTAAATCAGAGGCGAGAGCACTGGCTGAGTGTGAACCTATGCTGGCGAGCTTTTTTCATGCGACGTTGCTCAAGCATGAAAATCTCGGCAGCGCATTAAGCTATATTCTGGCGAATAAACTCGGTAGCCCGATTATGCCCGCCATTGCTATCCGTGAAGTGGTCGAAGAAGCTTACCGCAACGATGCACAGATGACGCTTTCTGCTGCCCGTGACATTCTGGCTGTGCATCAGCGTGATGCCGCTGTGGATAAATACTCCACGCCTTTGCTATATCTGAAAGGCTTTCACGCCCTTCAGGCTTACCGCATCGGTAACTGGCTATGGAAACAGGATCGTCAGGCGCTGGCAATCTACTTCCAGAATCAGATTTCCGTCACCTTCGGCGTTGATATTCACCCAGCGGCTCGTATTGGTTGTGGCATCATGCTCGACCACGCAACGGGGATCGTGATTGGCGAAACGGCTGTCGTTGAAAACGATGTGTCAATTCTGCAGTCTGTTACGCTCGGTGGCACCGGAAAAACCTGCGGTGATCGCCATCCGAAGATTCGCGAAGGTGTGATGATTGGTGCGGGTGCGAAAATTCTCGGCAACATTGAAGTGGGTGTAGGGGCAAAGATTGGTGCGGGTTCTGTCGTGCTCCAGTCCGTTCCGGCGCATACCACAGCAGCCGGTGTTCCGGCACGTATCGTCGGGCGGCCGGAAAGTGAAAGGCCATCCATGGATATGGATCAGTATTTCAACGGCATCGCACAGGGTTTTGAATTCGGCGACGGGATTTGAAACTGACAGTGGCATCTATTTGGATGCCACTTCTTAATATTTAGCGCAACAGAGCTGCCTACGCTTTGACCACTGCGCCGGGATAACCTAATTGCCTCCAGGCTTCGTATACCACCACGGACACTGCATTCGATAAATTCATGCTGCGGCTTTCTGGTTGCATCGGAATACGGATTTTTTGCTCTGCGGGCAGATTGTCCAGAATGGTCGCAGGTAATCCGCGAGTCTCCGGGCCAAATAACAGAAAATCCCCTTCCTGATAACTGACGGCGCTGTGCGCAGGCGTGCCTTTGGTGGTCACGGCAAAGATGCGCTGCGGATTTTCGCTGGCAAGGAAAGCATCGTAGCTGGCGTGATGCCTGATACTGGCGAACTCATGATAATCCAGGCCGGCGCGACGCAGTTTTTTGTCGTCCCAGCCAAAACCGAGCGGTTCGATCAGATGTAGCTGGAAGCCGGTATTGGCACACAGGCGAATAATGTTGCCCGTGTTTGGTGGGATTTCCGGTTCAAAAAGTACGATATTAAGCATGCGCCCCTCCCTGTAAGAGGGACGCAGAATAGCAGAATCTCAACGCTGATGCAGCGGTAGCCACATGATAAGACGCAGACCGCCCAGCGGACTGTCTTCTGCTTTTACCCAACCACGATGCTGTTGAACGGCAGTATCGACAATCGCCAGCCCGAGCCCCGTGCCGCCAGACTCGCGATCGCGTGCTTCGTCAGTCCGGTAGAAAGGACGGAAAATCTGTTCCCGGTCGGTTTCACTGACACCAGGACCGTCGTCATCAACCGTGATGGTGATACCTTCGCTGTCACACTCAAAGTTAAGCGCAATGTGTGTGTTGGAGTAACGCAGAGCGTTACGCACGATATTTTCCAGTGCGCTGTCGAGTGCTGCCGGGTTGCCGAACAGTTTCCATGGGCCCGGCGGAGTCGGAACTTCCAGCGTTTTCCCCATCTGTTCGGCTTCGAACTGTGCGTTGTCGATAACATCTTCCCACAGCTCATTAGCCTTCAGCATCTCACGCGTCAGCTCATTTTTATGCTGGCTGCGAGATAAGACCAGCAAGTCATTGATCATACTGTCGAGACGTTGTGCTTCCATCTCAATACGTTGCAACTCTTTGCCTTCACCATGGCGACGTCGCATCAGCGCAGTGGCTAATTGCAGGCGCGTCAGCGGTGTTCTTAACTCGTGCGAGATGTCTGATATCAGGCGCTGCTGTGCGTTCACCATGCGTTCGAGTGCGCTGACCATCTGATTGAAACTGGCTCCGGTAGCGAGGAACTCTTGCGGTCCGGCTTCCAGCTCCGGATGTTGTTTAAGATTGCCACGCGCAACGTCATCTGCGGCGTTTTTCAGTTTACGGGCTGGTTTTGCCAGACTCCATGAGAGCCAAAGTAGCAGCGGTGAGCTGATTAACATGGTGACAATAAGCAGCAGCAACGGTCGGTCAAACATCAGGTTGATGAAGTCTGACTGCGGGCTGCTGGCCGGCCTTAACAAATAAAGCTGATAATTATCTTCGCCGTCACGTACAGAAAAAGGGCCGACCATTTCTACGCGGCCATATTTTTTCTTTTTGGGGCGATCGGAATTGTCGGACTGGCCGATAAAGTTACGTACAATCTGCATTTCATTACGCTGCGCGCCAATCACCCGGCCTTCGCTGGTGACCAGCAGCAGACGTTGGCCTGGCGGCGCCCATTTATCAATGGCACGAAATAGCCTGCGCCACCACATCAGGTCGTTGGCCGGATCGCCTGCCAGTTCGGCTTCTACGTGCTGCTCTATCATCAGGCCCTGCCGCTGTTCGTTGTCGAGCAGCGGAGTTAACTGGCGTGAATCAAGTTTCGGCACCATTAAGACCAGCATCAGTACCAGGGCAACGGTAAACCAAAAAATGGCAAAGATGCGTGCCGTCAAGCTGTTGATCATGTAGTGGACACCATCAGATATCCACGTCCACGCAGGGTTTTAAACCAAGGATGTCCATCCAGACGATCGGGCAGTTTTCGGCGAAGATTAGAAATATGCATATCGATGGCGCGGTCAAATGGCGTCAGGCGTTTACCCAGTACTTCCTGGCTAAGATGTTCACGCGATACCACCTGCCCTAAATGTTTCGCCAGCAGATATAACAAGGTAAATTCTGTTCCGGTTAGATCCAAAGCAACGCCACTAAAGCTGGCCTCCTGTCGGCCAGGATTAAGCTGCAATCCGTCAACCTCGAGCGTAGGTGAGCCGTTACTTTCGCCTACCTGTTGTTGCTCTGTCCAGTTTGAGCGGCGCAGCATAGCGCGTATGCGCGCGACCAGTTCGCGATCGTTAAAGGGCTTGGCCAGATAGTCATCCGCACCCAGTTCGAGGCCCAGTACGCGGTCCAGCTCGCTTCCGCGCGCTGTCAGCATGATCACCGGCGTCTGATGACGTTGGCGTAATTCTTTAAGGGTTTCAATGCCATTTTTCTTCGGCATCATGACATCGAGAAGCAATAAGTCGATGCTGTTATCCAGCTTTTCCAGTGCCTGCTCACCATCGTAAGCAACCACTACATTGAAGCCTTCCATTTCGAGCAATTCTTTCAAAAGTGAAGTGAGTTCACGGTCGTCATCAACCAACAGAATTTTATTCATTGTATTTACCTCTAGACGCAAAATACGTCATCAATTGCCGCTATTCCATGACTTTACGTACTTTTACAAGCACTGACGCTTGTTTGCAGCGGCAGGTTTAGACTGCTTTTCAATGATTCGCGATAAGCGATAAAGACTATAGGAGTTAGTGATGTCTAAGGTAGCTGCATTCGTTACGGCCTCGATGCTGACACTGAGTTCAGGTGTTGTTTTGGCGGATACCGCTAACGTCATGCCTATGGCCCCTTCAGCTCACGATACCAACATGCTGGACAAGCATCAGGAACGCAACACCATGTTTGATGGCGTGAATCTCACTGAGCAACAACGTCAGCAAATGCGTGACCTTATGCACCAGGCGCGTAAACACTTACCTCAAGTCAACGTCGATCAGTTGGAAACCATGCATGAATTGGTCACCGCCAAGAACTTTGATCAAAAAGCTGTTAGAGCACAAGCCGAATTGATGGCGCAGGAACAGGTGGATCGCCAGGTTGAAATGGCCCGCATCCGCAACCTAATGTTCAATCTTCTGAGCCCTGAACAGAAAAAAGTATTAAACCAGAAACATCAGCAGCGCATACAAGAAATGCAGCAGCAGATGGCTGGCTTACAACCCACTTCTGCCCAGAAGCCAAGCAGTATGAGTACCCAGTAATATCCCTATCTTTTCTTGTCATGGATTCCATCCCTGTCTTCCCCACCGAAAGGCGGGGCTTTTTTTGCCTAATCAATAAGCAAGGATAGGCATAACCACGCAGGAGTCGCCGCCCCGTATCTTCCCGTTCAATCCTAAGACGCTTATCTTTTATTATCAGTCAGATGAATCTATCAACAGTGTTACTCTTAGGATAGACGTTTATCTGGACACCATTTTTTTGCTTTCCTGAGTTCTTTGGGCTTTCACTATTGTTGTCTACATAAAAGCCAGAGTTCATAAACCCCGCGAGCAGACTAGGGAAATATGTTGTAAAAACAGTGTGAATCGGTAAATTTCCCAAAGGTTATCAGCGTAAGCATATTCTTGCTGACTTGAATCAATTCAGCCGTGGTGTTTTGTTATACTATTAGCATCAAACGCTATTAGCTAATGAGTCGTATGATTTTGGGTATTGATATCCCGGCCCATAGGCATGCTCAAGAATTCTTAAGAAATTGCATCTACAAGTTCAGAGGTGATCATGATTAAAAAAATCGGTGTACTGACAAGTGGCGGCGATGCGCCAGGCATGAATGCTGCCATTCGCGGTGTTGTGCGCGCAGCTTTATCAGCAGAGTTGGAAGTTTTCGGTATTGAAGATGGCTACCTCGGCTTGTATGAAAACCGCATGAGGAAGCTGGATCGCTACAGCGTCTCAGATATGATTAACCGTGGCGGTACTTTCCTGGGCTCTGCTCGTTTTCCCGAGTTTCGTGATCCGGAAAAACGCAGAGTTGCCCTGCAGAATATGAAAGACCGTGGTATTGATGGTTTGGTGGTTATCGGTGGTGACGGCTCTTATGCTGGCGCAGATCTTCTGACAAAAGAAGGTGGCATTCACTGTATCGGTTTACCGGGGACTATCGATAACGATGTCGCAGGTACTGACTACACTATCGGTTTTTTCACCGCACTAGGCACTGTGGTTGAAGCTATCGACCGCTTACGTGATACTTCCTCTTCACACCAGCGTATCTCTATCGTTGAAGTGATGGGCCGTTATTGCGGTGATCTGACCTTGGCTGCTGCCATTGCCGGTGGTTGCGAATTTATCGCTATACCTGAAGTTGAATTCAAACGTGATGATCTGGTTGCTGAAATAAAAGCGGGTATTGCGAAAGGTAAAAAGCACGCCATCGTTGCCATCACTGAAAAGCTGGATGATATTGATGAGTTGGCTAAATACATCGAAAAAGAAACCTGCCGCGAAACCCGTGGTACTGTTTTAGGCCACATTCAGCGTGGCGGTGCGCCAGTTGCCTATGACCGTATTTTAGCTTCCCGCATGGGCGCTTATGCTGTTGACCTTCTTTTGCAGGAAGATCGTGACTATTCCAACGGCGGTTTCTGCGTTGGTGTAGAAAACGAAAAAATGGTACATGAATTAATCTCTATTTGTATCTCGCCAGAGAATAAGAAGAGTAAATTTAAAGAAGATTGGTATGACACGGCAAAAAAACTGTTCTAAAACAGCTGCTCACTGAGTATGAGAAGCCTCCGCTTGTGGAGGCTTTTTTTATGAGCATCACTCCTTTATTCCCGAATGGAATAGCAGAACACCTTTTAATCTTTAATTGTTCACTTTTTCTCTGGCAGGCTCTATCAATCTAATTCGATCAATCAAAGTGGTTGAGTATATTTCTGGGAGAAAGTGCGATGGGTAAATGGGGTGTAGGTCTGGCGTTATTGCTGGTGGCAACGGGAGCCATTGCCAAGGATATTCAAATCCTGAACGTGTCTTATGATCCGACGCGTGAGCTTTATGAGCAATACAACAAAGCATTCAGTAAATATTGGCAGGGTAAAACCGGCGATACCGTCACTGTCCGTCAATCTCATGGCGGTTCCGGCAAGCAGGCAACGTCTGTCATTAACGGTATTGAAGCTGATGTAGTGACGCTGGCACTGGCCTATGATATTGATGCGATTGCCGAACGTGGCCGCATTGATAAACAGTGGATCAAGCGCCTTCCTGATAACTCTGCACCCTACACTTCCACCATCGTTTTCCTGGTGAAGAAAGGTAACCCTAAGCAAATTCACGACTGGAATGACCTGGTCAAACCGGGCATCTCCGTCATTACACCCAATCCTAAAACCTCTGGTGGGGCACGCTGGAACTACCTGGCCGCCTGGGGCTACGCGTTGCATCACAACAATAATGATAAAGCTAAAGCGCAGGAGTTCGTTAAAGCCTTATATAAAAATGTTGAAGTACTGGACTCTGGTGCTCGTGGCGCAACCAACACCTTCGTTGAGCGCGGCATTGGAGACGTATTGATTGCCTGGGAAAATGAGGCATTACTGGCCACCAAAGAGGTAGGGAAAGATAAATTCGAGGTGATCACGCCGAGTGAATCTATCCTGGCTGAACCCACGGTTTCTGTGGTTGATCGCGTTGTCGACAAACGCGGTACTCGGGAAGTCGCTGATGCCTACCTGAAGTACCTTTATTCACCTGAAGGCCAGACAATTGCGGCAGAAAATTACTATCGTCCACGTGATGCTGCCGTGGAGAAGAAATTTGATGCTGAGTTCCCGAAACTAAAACTATTCACTATCGGTGAGGTTGCCGGTACTTGGGCCGAAGCGCAGAAAAATCATTTCGCGACCGGCGGTATCTTTGACCAAATCAGTAAGCGTTAATGCCCGTCATACTTGAAGCTGTATCTGTGTTGGCTGCGTTTACTTGCCCGAATCACTGACTTGAGTCAGTGATTCGGGATTATGAGTCTCATAAATGAGACTCACCCTGCGGGCCAGCGCTAGCGCTATTCAAGCCGGTCAAGACCGGTTTGTCGCTCTCTTGCCGCCTTGATACAGCTCCAATTATTTAAGGCATTAGATTCAGCGAATAAAAAACCCCGGTTTCATTTAGAAGTCGGGGTTTTTTATGTCAACGCAAACTACACGTCAAAAAAGCAGAACTTACGCCTTTTTCGCTTCAGCAGCTGCTTTAACGATCACCGCGAAAGCGTCAGCTTTCAGGGATGCACCGCCAACCAGCGCGCCATCGATATCCGGCTGAGCAAACAGCTCTGCTGCATTTTTGTCGTTCACAGAACCGCCGTACTGAATAATCACTTGTTTAGCGATTTCAGCATCTTTCTTAGCAATGTGATCACGGATGAATTTGTGAACGGCCTGTGCCTGAGCTGGAGTGGCAGATTTTCCGGTACCGATAGCCCAAATTGGTTCGTAAGCGATAACTGCACCTTTGAATGCTTCAGCGCCAAGGGTATTTAGCACCGCATCGAGTTGTTTCGCGCAAACGGCTTCCGTTTTACCGGCTTCGTTTTCTGCGTCGGTTTCACCGATGCACAGAACTGGAATCAGGCCTGCGGTTTTCAGTACGCCGAATTTCTTCGCGATGAACTCATCACTCTCTTTATGATAAGTGCGGCGTTCTGAGTGACCGATGATGATGTATTTCGCACCAATGTCTTTGAGCATATCGGCAGATATTTCACCGGTGAAAGCGCCAGACAAGTTGGCATCAACATTTTGTGCGCCTAAGGCAATACGGCTGCCTGCCAGTGCATGTTTAGCCTGTGACAGATAAACTTCTGGCGGTGCGATAGCAACGCCACAACCTTCAACCGTGCTCAGCTCGGTGCGCAATGCAGCGATCAGTTCGTTAACCATATGGGTACTACCGTTCAGCTTCCAGTTACCCATCACTAATGGATGTCGCATATTTTTTCCTCCAAAAGGGGACGCGAGTGTCGATTAAAATTTCTGCCAAACAAGCAGATTACCTGCCCAACAGTATAGAGATGATTGGCGCTAAAGGCTTTGCTTTTTGTCATTAAATGCCATCATGCAAGTCTCAGGAAAGTGCAAGTTTTACCGGTTCGATCGCGAAGGTCAGCCCTTTCTCACCGTTATCGGAAATCACATAACGGATCGCTCCCAGCGGTTGCTGATAGAACTGCTGGCCCTTGCCTTTTTCAATCAGTGCATTCACTTTTGCCACGCTTTGTTCCACAGATAACGTGCCTTCGAACTGTCGCATCAGATTGGCCATATAGCTGATAGCCAGAGCGCGGGCCGCTTTCTCTTCTGCTCCCTGAATCGGCAAATAGGTAATTTGCAGCGTTTTGATTTTGCCGGTGCCTTTCTCCAGCGCGGTCGAAGCATAGAGATTCTCGTTAATCTTGCTGGCTGCCCGGGTCAACATCTCATTGGGGGATTTATCACTAATGGCGCGAAACTCGCTGATCTGCTGTGTCGGATTATCCGCGTTATATTTCTCGCGGAAATTTACCAGGGTCATTTCAAACGTAGGTGCGCCGACGAGTAAATAGGGTGCCTTGGGCATCTCTTCCATTGTCTGGTGGTCAACCGGTACTTCGGCGCGGGCCATATTCAAACCAGAAAGTAGGAGCAGTGCTGGCAGTGTCAGACGTATAAGGAGTTTTGCAGTCATAACGTTGTTCTTGTGTTGAGACGATGGTCGATTAAAGCGGGGAATCGGGGGCAATGTCAAAAGGAGTCCATAAATATTGCCGTCTCGCCATCCGCCTGAGTTACACTTTGTCGCAGTTTTTTCCCGCCCCGCATGATATGCCTTTTGATGGAATCAATCCCACGATGAGACTGCAACACGCCTTATTTTCGTTTAATGGCCGCTTAGGCCGCCGTGATTTTTGGATCTGGATGGTCAGTTGGTTGGTGTTGATGGTGGGTGCATTTACCTTTGCCGATCGTCAGTGGATTGAGATTAAATCAGCGGCATTCGCCGTAGTGGTTTTGCTTTGGCCAACGGCAGCGGTGATGGTGAAGCGCCTACATGACCGCAACCGATCTGCCTTGTGGGCACTCTTTTTTATTCTGGCGTGGATGCTGGCCGCCGGCCACTGGGACATGATCCCGGCGCTGTGGCAATGGGTGGTCGGACGGTTGATACCCATTATTCTATTTGTGGCGCTGTTTATCGATTGTGGTGTATTTGCCGGTACGCCGGGCATAAATCGTTTTGGCCCGGAACCGGAAAGCGTCAAACTGAAATAATTCCTTCGCCGGGTTATTACCAGTAGTGTTCACTGGTCATATGACCAGGTTTGCGTTTGAGATGTTTACGCATGCCGCGGCTGTCCTTGAGGATTTGCTGGGTATCACGCACCATCTGCGGGTTACCGCACAGCATGATATGGCTATGTTCAGCCTCCATTTTCAGCCCTACGGCGGCTTCGAGCGAACCGTCTTCAATCAATGCTGGAACCCGGCCAGTTAGCGACCTTGGCGTTTTTTCGCGACTCACAACGGTCTGAATATGCAGTTTTCCGTTGTAACGCTGCTGGAGTTGCTGCATCAGTGGCAGGTAGCTGAGATCTTGCGAGAAGCGTGCGGCATGCACCAGAACGATATTTTGGAATCTCTCCAGCCCAATTCCTTCCTGTAAAATCGATAAGTAAGGGCCGATTGCCGTGCCGGTCGCCAGCATCCACAAGGTGTCACACTCCGGCACTTCGTCAATGACGAAAAACCCCGCAGCTTCTTTGGTCACCTGAATTTCGCTGCCAACCTGTAACTTATGCAGACGTGGGCTGAGTTTTCCTTCCGGTACTGTCACCAGATAAAACTCCAGGTTGTTGTCGCTTGGCGCATTGACGTAGGAGTAGGCGCGCTGCACCCGTTCTCCCTCAATTTCCATCGCCAATTTGGCGAACTGCCCCGCACTGAATGCATCGACCGGGGCGTTTACCGTGATGCTGAACAAGCTGTCAGTCCAGTGTTCAATGTTGGTCACTTTGCCGTTAACCCAATCCGCCATAAAAAGTACTCCCGTTGCAAGTCTGTGCCGGGAGCAGAAATCCGCAGCCCGATTTACCTTGCTGATTTTATTTCATATTCTGTGAATCGATTATCGATTAAATGTTATCAGCCTGTTCAGCGAGGGTAAGTTTGTTTCGCCGTCGTACAGTTATCTTTACGAAGATGGCACTAAAGTCGACCAGCAATATAAAGACTATTTACCGTCAAAACCTCGCTTATTCACACAAGTTTGTTAATTTATGCGCCCGACGGCCTCCCTGCGTCAATATTGGTTAATTATACTGACATACGGCGATTTGATTGATTAATGAACTGAAAAATGAAAAAACTGGAAAATATTCACCTGCTTGTGATGTTGATTTTGCTGGTAGCCGTTGGGCAGATGGCCCAAACCATCTATGTGCCGAGTATCGTGGATATGGCGCAGAGTTTGTCGGTTAAACCGGGTGCGGTGCAGCGGGTGATGGCGGCTTATTTGATCGCTTACGGCTCATCGCAGCTGATTTACGGCCCATGGTCAGACAAAGTCGGCCGCAAACCGGTGATCCTCACTGGCATGATGATTTTCCTGGTGGGTGCGGCGACGGCCATGATGGCACAAAGCCTGGCTCTGTTGATTATCGCCAGCGCAGTGCAAGGCATGGGCACCGGCGTTGCTGGCGTGATGGCCCGCACCATGCCGCGTGATTTATACAGCGGCGGCGCATTGCGTCAGGCTAACAGCTTGCTGAATATGGGTATTCTGGTCAGCCCGTTGATTGCTCCTCTCATTGGAGGTGTGCTCTCCGCCTGGCTGGGCTGGCGTGCCAGCTTTGGCTTCCTGTTGGTTCTCTGCGCAGGTGTGGCATTTTCGATGTATCGTTGGCTACCGGAAACCCGTCCGGTGAGTCATGAGTCGCGCGGCATGCTGAGCAGCCTGCGCCTGCTGCTGACGGACGGTAACTTTACCCGCTATCTGGTGATGTTGGTCGGTGCGCTTGCCGGTGTGGCGGTGTTCGAGGCAAGCTGCGGCGTATTGATGGGCGGTGTGCTGGGGCTGAGTGCCATGACTGTCAGTATTCTGTTTATTTTACCTATTCCTGCCGCTTTCTTTGGAGCCTGGCATGCTGGCCGTTCGGAGAAAAGTTTTCAGCAATTAATGTGGCACTCGGTATTCAGCTGTCTGTTGGCGGGCGTACTGATGTGGATCCCTGGCTGGCTCGGTGTGATGAACATCTGGACGCTCATCGTGCCCGCATCCTTATTCTTTTTCGGTGCTGGGATGTTATTCCCGTTGGCGACGACTGGCGCAATGGAGCCTTTCCCTTATCTGGCGGGAGCGGCAGGTGCGTTGGTGGGCGGAATGCAGAACGTCGGTTCGGGTATTGTGGCGTGGATGTCAGCCATGTTGTCGCAAACCGGCCAGTTCAGCTTGGGCTTGCTGATGTTTGGCATGGCCATGCTGATATTACTTTGTTGGTGGCCGATGGCAAATCGACAGCAGGAGCAGGGACATACGATTTAGTCGTGCATTTATCATTTCGAATAAGCGCATAAAAAAGCAGAACCACGGTGGCTCTGCTTTCTGCAACCTGTCAGATTATGAACTCATGCAGGGCTGCATCTTTGCGATCGAGATAGTGCGTGGAGCGGATGCGGCGAATAGTGCGTGATTTCCCACGGATTAGCAGCGTTTCGGTGGTGGCCATATTGCCCTTGCGGCTTATGCCTTCCAGCAAATCACCTTTGGTAATACCGGTGGCGGAGAAAATCACGTTATCGTTGCGTGCCATATCATCCAGCATCAGCACTTTGCCTGCTTCGATACCCATCGCTTTGCAACGCGTCAGCTCTTCCTCACCGATGCGGCGGTTGTCAGGGGTATCGCCCTTTACGTCATGACGCGCCAGTAAACGGCCCTGCATATCACCATCTAGCGCGCGGATCACGGCGGCTGAAATCACTCCTTCCGGCGCACCACCAATACCGTAAAGCACATCCACTTCACTTTCTGGCATACAGGTCAGAATAGTCGCTGCGACATCACCATCAGGAAAGGCAAACACCCGCACCCCCGATTGCAGCATTTCACGGATTGCGTTGTCATGACGAGGTTTTGCCAGTACAGCCACCGTCAGTTCACTCAGTGGTTTACTCAGCGCTTTCGCCACGTTGACAAGGTTTTCAGCCAATGTGAGATCCAGATTAATCACGCCTTTAGCACCAGGACCGACGGCGATTTTTTCCATGTACATATCGGGTGCATTCAGAAAGGAACCTTGGTCGCCCACCGCCAGCACGGCCAGGGCATTGGACTGACCCATGGCGGTCATGCGGGTGCCTTCGATAGGATCTACGGCGATATCTACGGCATCACCGTTGCCGGTTCCGACCTTTTCACCAATATAGAGCATTGGCGCCTCATCAATTTCGCCCTCGCCAATCACGATTTTGCCGTCGATATCGACTTTATTAAGCATGATACGCATCGCCTGTACGGCGGCGTTATCGGCGAGATTTTTATCGCCGCGACCCAGCCATTTATAACCGGCCAGAGCGGCGGCTTCGGTCACGCGGGAAAACTCGATAGCTAATTCACGTTTCATTGATAAATCCGTTTGATGAAAGGAAGGGGGGTGAGGCAAACGCTCATCTCTGCCGCTGATTTTAGCACAGGGGTCTGTCACCGCGATCCCATAAAAAAACTCCCCATTAAGGGGAGTTTGCAATGTGGTGTTGGCTGCCAAATTCGGCGGTCAATATTGGATTATTATTCGTCGTGATCTTCCCATGAGCGCACACGGGCAACGGCTTTTTGCCAGCCTTTGTAGCGTACATTACGTTCAGTCGTTTCGATGCTCGGACGAAATTCGCGTTCAATCGTCGCTTTACTGCGTACTTCTTCGAGGTCATTCCAGAACCCCACGGCCAGGCCCGCCAGGAATGCGGAACCCAGTGCCGTCACTTCCAGCACGGCAGGGCGTTCAACACGGGTGCCGAGAATGTCAGACTGGAACTGCATGAGGAAGTTGTTGGCGACAGCGCCACCGTCAACGCGCAGGGATTGCAGACGGGTGCCGGAATCGGCCTGCATTGCATCCAGTACGTCGCGGGTTTGATAAGCGATAGATTCCAGCGTTGCACGAATAATGTGGTTACTGTTGGCGCCACGGCTCAGACCGAAGATCGCGCCACGGGCATACGGGTCCCAGTAAGGTGCGCCAAGGCCAGTGAACGCCGGCACCACGTAAACACCGTTGGTGTCTTTCACTTTGGTGGCGAAATATTCGGAGTCGGTCGCATCGCTGATCAGTTTCAGCTCGTCGCGCAGCCACTGAATTGACGCACCCCCGACGAATACCGCACCTTCCAGCGCATAGTTTACTTCGCCTCGCGGACCGCAGGCAATGGTAGTCAGCAGACCGTTTTTAGACATTACGGCTTCTGTGCCGGTGTTCATCAGCAGGAAGCATCCGGTGCCGTAGGTATTTTTCGCCATACCCGGTTGAACACACAGCTGGCCATAGAGCGCGGCCTGCTGATCGCCGGCAATACCCGCGATAGGAATACGCGTGCCACCTTTACCACCGATGTTAGTCTGGCCATATATCTCAGAAGAAGAACGGACCTCCGGCAGCATGGCGCGCGGGATATCCAGTACTTCCAGCATACGTTCGTCCCACTCCAGACTGTGAATGTTGAACATCATGGTACGCGAGGCGTTGGTGTAATCTGTAACGTGAACGCGTCCCTGGGTCATTTTCCATACCAGCCAAGTATCAACAGTACCAAACAGCAGCTCGCCGCGTTCTGCGCGCTCACGAGAGCCTTCAACGTGGTCGAGGATCCACTTCAGTTTGGTGCCGGAAAAATACGGATCAACCACCAGGCCGGTGTTGTTACGGATGTACTCTTCCATCCCGTCTTTCTTCAGCTTTTCACATATATCAGCTGTGCGACGGCATTGCCAGACGATGGCATTATAAATCGGTTTGCCGGACTCTTTTTCCCACACGATGGTGGTTTCACGCTGGTTGGTAATACCAATACCGGCGATCTGGTCTGAGTTGATGTCGGCTTTCGCCAGTACTTCAACCAATACGGAACTTTGCGAAGCCCAGATTTCCATCGGGTCATGTTCTACCCAACCGGATTTTGGATATATTTGCGCGAATTCACGCTGTGACACACTGATAATATTGGCATCGTGGTCCAGGACCACTGCGCGGGAACTGGTGGTACCTTGGTCCAGCGCGACGATATATTTTTTTTCGTGAGTCGTATCTGCTGACATAATAATATTCCTACGAATTAGAGTGCTGTGGAACGGTTTAGCCGATCAGGCTTTGCGTTGTTTGGCTGACTGCTGGGCGGCCGCCTCTGCTGCTGCTTCTTCTGCGTCGTGAATTTCATACGGTAGATGGCGACCGATCAGCGCTTTATAACCGAAGGCGCCAAGGCATGCCCCAATCAGCGGACCAAAGATAGGCACCAAGAAGTAAGGGATATCGCGGGCGCCGGTGAAGGCGACTTTACCCCAGCCGGCGAAGTAGGCAAATACCTTCGGACCGAAGTCACGTGCCGGGTTCAGTGCAAAGCCGGTTAACGGGCCCATTGACGCACCGATAACCGCGATCAAAATACCGATAAGAAGAGGTGCCAGCGGGCCACGTGGAATACCGTTGCCGTCATCTGTCAGGCCGAGAATTAAGGCCATCAGAATCGCAGTGATCACCGTTTCAACTAAGAATGCCTGGAAAACACTTATATGCGGATTTGGATAAGTTGAGAAAACCCCGGCCAGATCTAAGCTTTCTACGCTACCGCGTACCATGTGGTGAGTTTGTTCAAAATCGTAGAAAAGATTGTAGTAAAGGCCGTAAACCAGTGCTGCGGCGCAAAAGGCCCCGGCAACCTGCGCGAGAATGTATGGCAGAACTTTGCGTCCTTCAAAGTGTGCGAACAGACAAAGCGCGACGGTAACTGCTGGATTAAGGTGAGCGCCAGAAATCGCTGCAGTTAGGTAAATGGCCATCGCCACACCCAACCCCCAGATGATACTGATTTCCCACTGACCAAAAACTGCCCCGGCAAGCTTCAGCGCGGCAACGCAGCCTGCACCGAAAAAGATAATAAGCCCGGTGCCCAGAAACTCAGCGATGCACTGACCTTTTAATGTGGAACTCATGGTTTGGCTCATAGTCGGATCCTATAAAGGATGATGTTAAGGGTTAGTTATATTTTTTCTTACTAGAAGTATTGGAACGTAATCGGAATAAGACGTTCATCATCAAATGAGAACGTAATGTGAATTTATCGTTAACGAGCATAAACGAGAAATAGCGAAATCAAATTTTGCGTGTTGTGTCATAAAAATGAGCGATTTCGAGTGTGTTGTGCATTCACTCTCTCCTGGAAAGCGGTCTTGAGTCCGGTTTATTCCTCATTATTTGATTCTCGCTCTGCCGGCGTTCTATTCGTCGCATCTGGGCAACGTTATGCGAAATTAGCCTGCGATTCTCGCGACAACTCGTGCTTTTTAAGCATTTGCTGATAGTTTTGACGATAAAATTGCAACAGACTGCGTTTAGGTTAGGTATGTTGCTAGACACGGCAAGACTGGCTACATACAATCGTGTTTCAAGACATCGACGGGTTTTACGGCATTTTCTTCAGGAAATATCAGGAAAATCTGCGCGGTGCGAGAATTTTTGAGCCGTATCCGGATGATGCGGCAGAACTTACAAGATGTGCGCCTTGCGAACATAAGGGGACCGAAGAATGTCATTTGAAGTATTTGAGAAATTAGAAGCAAAAGTTCAGCAAGCGATTGATACCATTACCTTGCTGCAGATGGAAATTGAAGAGCTGAAAGAGCAGAACAACACGCTTTCTCAGGAAGTTCAGCATGCCAGCGGTAATCATGAGTCTTTGGTACGTGAAAATGCACAGCTGAAAGATGAACAACACGTATGGCAGGATCGTCTGCGTGCGCTGTTGGGTAAAATGGAAGAAGTCTGAATCCCGACTTTGGCCCATTAAAAAAGGACGCCGCGGCGTCCTTTTTTAATGGGCTGTCCCAGCCACAAGAGATGATTTACTCAATATCGAGCGGGTCTTCAGACAAAATGATGCCGGTGTTATCAGCATATAAGTGGTCACCGGTGAAGAAAGTCACGCTACCGAAATTTACGCGGATGTCACTTTCGCCAATACCTTCACTGGCGGCACCCGCAGGGATCGCAGCCATTGCCTGAATGCCGATATCAAGGTCTTGCAAGTCATCCACCTGACGGACAGCACCATAAATCAGGATGCCTTCCCACTGGTTTTCCAGCGCCAGTGCAGCCAGGTCAGCGTCGAGTAATGCGCGACGCACCGAGCCACCACCGTCAACGACCAGCACGCGGCCTAAACCGTTCTGCTCGAGCAGGTCATAGAGCAAGCCATTGTCTTCGAAGCACTTCACCGTGGTGATCTGCCCGCCAAATGAAGTACGTCCGCCAAAGTTGGAGAACAAGGGTTCAACGACATTCACTTCTTCGTGATAGATATCGCATAGTTCGGAGGTATCGTATTTCATAGGATTTCATCTGGTTGCTGCATGAGTATTCAGTATATCCCTTTCTGAAGTGTGTTGGCAAAATCATCAATTGTTATATTTTGCCAGCCGTATGAACTGCGCACCGCCTGTTAACTGAGCAATAGGCCTAACGCAAACAGCACGTTAGCCAGTAATGCCGCTTTTACCATGTGTTCCAATAAAGGACGCACTTCCATCGATGTTTTGGCTTTATTCACGCGGTGGACGTGGATTGCCAGCATCGGCAGCGCCAGAAGGAATAGCCAGCCAGTCCAGTGGTGCAAATGGGCAGCGGAGAATATCGTCAGACATAACGTGGCGGCAGTGAGAATAATGGTGTGATAACGACGCGCATTCACCGGCCCGAGACGCACCGCCAGGGTGTTCTTGCCGTTGGCGCTGTCAGTGTCGATATCGCGCAAATTGTTGATATTGAGTACTGCGGTTGACAGCAAACCCGTCGCCGTCGCTGGCAGCATCACGATCCAGTCGAAATATCCTGCCTGCAAATAGAACGTACCGGCAACGCTTATCCAGCCAAAGAAAATCAGCACTGAGATATCGCCGAGGCCCATATAACCGTAAGGGCGGGTGCCGACGGTGTAGGTTATCGCGGCGCCAATCGACAGCAGGCCAAGGATCAGGAAGCCGACGACGTCGCTCGGTTTGTTACACGCCACCGCGATTAGCGCGATACCGCAGATAATGGTCAGCACGATGGTCAAGATAATGGCGCGCTTCATCTGTGCGGTCGTAATCATCCCTTTTTGCATTCCTCGCAAGGGTCCGACGCGGTCCGGTGTGTCGCTCCCTTTCTCTGCATCGCCGTAATCATTCGCCAGGTTCGACAGAATTTGTAGACACCCAGCGGTGAGCAGCGCCAGCAGCGCGGTCAATGGATGAAAAACGCCTTGCAGGCTGGCAATGGCCGAGCCCATGACGATAGAAGCAAAAGCCAGGGGCAGCGTTTTGGGACGCAGGCTTTCAAGCCAGGCGCGGGCGGGCGTCGTCGGAGTGCAGGGAGTCATAGTACTCATAGATGGATTCGCTCAGGTGAACAGTCAGTCCGAAATCTAAAAAAAAAGCAGGGAGGCAAACGCCTCCCTATGGATCTCTTTCGGAACGTATGAGCGAATTATAAGATAAATCGGCTCAGATCTTCATCTGCTACCAGTTGATCAAGGTGGCTTCTAACATAATCTGCATCAATGTTTATGGAGATACCGTGACTTTCACTCGCGTCATAGGAGATATCTTCCATCAAACGTTCCAGAACGGTGTGCAGACGACGCGCGCCGATGTTCTCGGTAGTTTCATTAACCTGCCATGCGGCCTCCGCAATGCGGCGGATACCATCGGTGGTAAAATCAATAGTAACGCCTTCTGTTGCCATCAGTGCTTTGTACTGATGCGTCAGCGATGCGCTTGGCTCGGTCAGAATGCGTTCGAAGTCTTCGGTAGACAGTGCCTGTAATTCAACGCGGATCGGTAAACGGCCCTGCAATTCTGGGATTAAGTCTGATGGTTTGGCCGTCTGGAATGCACCGGAGGCGATAAACAGGATGTGGTCCGTTTTGACCATGCCGTGCTTGGTCGACACCGTACAGCCTTCCACCAGTGGCAGTAGATCGCGCTGGACGCCTTCGCGTGATACGTCTGGACCTGAATTCTGACCGGCGCGCTTACAGATTTTGTCGATCTCATCGATGAACACGATACCGTGTTGTTCAACGGCTTCGATCGCCTGTTCTTTAAGTTCTTCCGGGTTTACCAGTTTGGCCGCTTCTTCTTCGACCAGCAGCTTGTAGGCTTCTTTGATCGTCATTTTGCGCGGTTTTTGCTTCTGGCCTGCCATGTTCTGGAACATGGATTGCAGCTGATTGGTCATCTCTTCCATACCTGGTGGAGACATGATTTCGACACCCATTGGAGCGGCTGCAACATTGATTTCAATTTCTTTGTCGTCGAGCAGTCCTTCGCGCAGTTTCTTGCGGAAAGATTGGCGCGCAGTTGAGGGCTCCTGCGCTTCGTCGGCCTGGCCCCAATTGTTCTTCGCTGGTGGGATCAATACATCAAGAATACGCTCCTCTGCCAGTTCTTCGGCGCGGTGACGGTTCTTGTCGATGGACTGCATACGTACCATTTTCACGGCGGAATCAGTCAGGTCACGGATGATGGAATCCACTTCTTTACCGACATAACCCACTTCGGTGAATTTGGTCGCTTCAACTTTGATGAACGGCGCGTTAGCTAGCTTTGCCAGACGGCGAGCAATTTCTGTTTTACCAACACCGGTCGGGCCGATCATCAGAATATTTTTTGGGGTAACTTCGTGGCGCAGCGCTTCGTCGAGCTGCATGCGACGCCAGCGGTTACGCAGAGCGATGGCAACGGCGCGCTTCGCTTTGTCCTGGCCAATGATGTAGCTGTCTAGTTCGCTGACTATCTCGCGCGGGGTCATTTCAGACATAGTTTTCGATCCTTACGCTTTAGAAGACAATTCTTCGATGGTGTGGAATTGGTTGGTGTAGATACAGATGTCACCCGCAATGCTGAGTGATTTCTCAACGATATCGCGGGCGCTCAGTTCTGTATTTTCCAGCAACGCACGGGCAGAGGCCTGAGCGTAAGGACCACCGGAACCGATGGCAATCAGGTCATTTTCTGGCTGGATCACGTCACCGTTGCCGCTGATGATCAGGGATGCATTTTCATCGGCGACGGCCAGCAGTGCTTCGAGACGGCGCAGCATGCGGTCGGTGCGCCAGTCTTTTGCCAGTTCCACAGCGGCTTTCACCAGATGGCCCTGATACATTTCCAGCTTGCGTTCGAACAGCTCAAACAGCGTGAAAGCGTCAGCGGTGCCGCCCGCGAAACCGGCTATGACTTTGTCATGATACAGGCGACGTACTTTCTTCACGTTGCCTTTCATCACCGTATTTCCCAATGTGGCCTGACCATCACCACCGATAACGACCTGGCCGTTGCGGCGTACACTTACAATTGTTGTCACGAGCAGTTCCTCGTTGCAGACGGAAAAGATCCCCGCGCACTGTGTGAGACCAAGGTGTCACACAAGTGTACGAGGCATATTGAATTAATAGATTGGGGATTAAAACGGGTTTTCAACCCCCGGTAGTGAGGGGAATGCAGCCGGAGATACCTGCGCTCTTCAGGCGTGACAGAGTGCCATCGGCACCTGAGCGATTATTGTAAGGGCCTATGACAACACGATTCCAGCCACCGCCGGTGGTTATCCGGCCTTCAAAGCCTTCAAATGCCAGTTTTGCGCGCTGAGATTCAGCCTGATCTGTACCTTTGAACGAACCACACTGCACCATAAACTTCTGAGTTTTTTCCTGCTCTTTCGGTTTATCCTTTGGCTTCTCTGGCACTGCCTGAGTGATCACCGCCGGTTGTTGAGTCTGCTGTGGTATTTGCTCTTTTGGTTTTGGCTGAACTGGCTGAGTCTGCGGTGCACGAACCGGTTGAGCCGGAGCAGTTTGCTGCATATTTTTTGGTGTAGTTTGTTGCTGAATATAAGGCTGCTGGCTGGTGGTCTGCCGTTGAACAGGCGCGCTATGAGCACCCTGAGTTTGGTCGTTATACGGTACCTCAGACAGGGTGGTTGGCTGCTGGCGCATATCGGCCTGCATCTGTTCAAGTAATTGACGCTGCTCCGGCGTCAGTTGGGTTTTCGTCTGTACTTCACCACCGGCAGTTGGCTCGGTTGGCGCAGCGACACCCATCTGCCGGTTTTCCAACTCTTTAATGTAACGCCAGCGTTCTTCCGGTTTAGGCGGCAAGCCGTTGCCAGGCCGTACAGGGTGCATCGGCAGAATCGCAGCATCTTCAGCTTTGTTGTGCGTAATAAAATAGAGACCACCGATAAACACCACCAAGACCGCAACGGCTAATACCACCATGGTTTTGGAGATCATCGGGGAACTGCTTTTTTTCTTCCGGCTGGTACTTTTCCGCCGCGCTCCAGAGCGCCCACGGCTTACATAGTCTCTTTGTGCCACTATCGTTTCGCTGTGTCGTTGTAATGAGAGAAGTGCGTCATGTTACTCAACCCTGAACCTTTACTGAAAAGAAAACTTGCTGAAGTAGAAACATTTTATCAGCGCTTGGGGGCAGCAGTACTGCCACGGACGATCAGTTCGCTTTCCAGCAAACGCGAGCCACTATGTACTGTATTGCCGTACAACTGTTCAAGTAATAATAACATGGCTTGACGCCCAAGCTGGAATCTTGGCTGTGCCACGGTGGTCAACGGAGGATCGAAGTACTGGCTAAGTTTAATATCATCAAAGCCGACAACCGATAAATCCTGCGGGATGTGTAGACCCATTTTCTTCGCCTGATACATGGCACCAATTGCCATGACGTCGTTATGGCAGAAAATAGCCGTCGGTGGCACCGGCTGACTCATCAGTTCGGCAAGCGCCAATGCACCTGATTCGTAACTGAAATCGCCTTTTGCCGTATAGCTGCTTTCCACCATCAGTCCGTTACGGCGTAAAGCCTGAATGTATCCCTGCGACCGGTACTGGCATAGCGGCATGTTGTCTGGTCCGGCAATACACCCTATACGCTGGTGGCCCAGACCAATCAGGTAATGTACGGCTTCATAGGCAGCAGTCAGATTGTCGATATGCACGGTGGGTAATTCGAGTTCTGGTGCGAATTCATTTGCCATCACCATGGGAGGTAAATTGCGTTGCTCTTCTTTGCTGGCATCAAAAGGCAAATCAGACCCGAGCAACAGCATGCCGTCGATCTGCTTGGTGATAATCAGATTGATGAAGGTTTTTTCCTGCTGATTCTGCTGCGCACAGTCGCCGATCAACACCAGATAACCATTCTCAGCGGCCGTACGCTCGATCCCCTGGATCACATCAGCGAAATAGGGATCGCAGATATCCGGAACGATCACCAGGATAGTCCGGGATTCATTGCGTTTCAGGTTGCGAGACAGCGCATGAGGAGAATAGCCGACCTCGACGACGGCCAGTTCCACTTTTTGGCGGGTTGTGGCCGATACTTTTTCTGGATTCATCAATGCGCGAGATACTGTCGCTGTCGAAACACCTGCCATTTCTGCCACATCTTTCATGGTGGCGGCGGCTAACTCTTTCTTTTCGTCCAACGCCCCTCTCCTTGCAACTGCATCATTCTGATTCGACAACATGAATTCATCCTCAACGCTACCCTGGTTCCCTGAGATTCAACCTGTATTAATCCGTCGCTTAGCGCGTCCGGCTTACAGAGGCTGCGTAGCTCATCACATTCTAAACAGTTTGTGGTTAGGATTTGTTACCTAATTTGCATGAAAAGTGTGACCCAGATGCTTTTTTTTCGATCCATCATGCAGAAAACATGAGGTCTTTCGTATATCAGCTGTCAATGGGGTCAACATCCAGCGTCCATTTCACCTTTCTTGACTGCGGTAAATTTGCAATCAAAGGTTGAGAACTTTTAATCAAATGCTGCAAAATGCGGCGGGATGGATGCTGCAAAAGCAGTTGCCAGCGGAAGCGACCATTACGCTTGGCCGCCAGTGCGGGGACCGGGCCTAAAATCCACAGAGATTCATCTTTCAGCGGGCTGGCCTCAAATAAATTACGCAGCTGCTGTAAAAATAGCGCAGATTGCTGATTGTCGTGATCTTCCGAACGAATCAATATGTGGCTGGTGTAAGGCGGTAAAAACACGCTTTTGCGTTCTGCCAGCGTTTGCCTGGCAAAGGCGTCGTAGCCGTGCTCAAGCAACCCTTTCAGCAACGGATGGTCGGGGTGGTGAGTTTGTAGCACCACTTCGCCTTGCTTACCTGCACGGCCCGCCCGCCCTGAAACCTGCGTGTAAAGCTGAGCGAAACGTTCAGCAGAACGAAAATCGGCCGAGAACAAAGCACCATCGACATCAAGCAGTGACACCAGCGTGACATCCGGGAAGTGGTGGCCTTTGGCCAGCATTTGTGTGCCGATGAGGATCCGGGCACCGCCGCGATGCACTTCCGCCAAATGCTGTTCCAGTGAGCCTTTGCGGCTGGTGGTATCTCGGTCGATGCGGGTGATGGGCGTGTCAGGAAAGAGCGGTGCCAGTTCGTGCTCAAGCTGCTCAGTGCCTACGCCGACGGAGACCAACTGCGTAGAGCCACAATCCGGGCATTGATGAGGAACGGTGCGCTGGCTATCGCAATGGTGACAGCGTAATTGACGCTGATTCTGATGCAGCGTGTAGTAGTGATCGCAGCGCTGACACTCGGCTATCCAGCCACACTCATGGCATAACAGCGCGGGGGCGTAACCACGGCGGTTAAGGAACAGCATTACCTGATTGTCAGCTTTCAGATGTTGCTGCATACGCTGGATCAGCGGTTGCGAAAGGCCAACTTTCAGCGGCATACCTTTCAGGTCTATCAGATGCTGTTGTGGCGGTTTTGCATTACCAGCACGTTTGGTCAGCTTCAGTTGGCGATATTTACCCAGTTCTACGTTATGCAGTGTTTCCAGTGCGGGCGTTGCGGAGCCCATGATGATTGGAATATTTTCTTCGTGCGCGCGAAAAACCGCTAAATCACGAGCATGGTAACGCCAGCCTTCCTGTTGCTTATAGGAGCCGTCATGCTCTTCATCAATAATAATCACGCCCAGCCGCGCAAAAGGCGTAAATAAGGAAGAGCGCGTGCCGATGACAATACCGACTTCGCCATTACGTGCGCGCAGCCAAACGGCCAGACGCTCACTGTCATTCAACCCGGAGTGCAGAACATCGACTGGGGCGCTAAACCTTTCGCGGAAACGGGCAATCGTCTGTGGCGTCAGGCCTATTTCCGGCACCATCACCAATGCCTGACGGCCCTGCGCCAGAATGTTTTCCAGCACGCTCAGGTAAACTTCTGTTTTTCCTGAACCTGTAACGCCCGCTAGCAACCAAGCGGAGAATTGCTGATCTTCGCTGCGAATCGCCCCGACGGCGGTGGCCTGTTCGGTATTCAACCGCAGGCGTTCTCCGATAATGGTGAAATCCTTTCGCCAGTCCTGGGTGGCGGGCGCGATACTGCGCAAATCTGCCAGCCCTTTGGCACGCAGTGCCTGAAGGGCTGCGTCGGTCAGTTCGAGGTCATTCACCTGATGGCGATAAACCCCACCTTGCATCAGCGCCGCCATGGCCTGCTGTTGCTTGGCTGCCCGTTTCAGGCTGTCGAGCGGGGTAGCTCGCCCTTGTTCGGTGGCGAACCATTGCCATAACGGCGTCAGTTCTGCAGGCTTTCCCTGGCGCAACAAGACGGGAAGGGCATGAAACAGCACTTCGCCCAGCGGAAAGTGGTAATACTCCGTCGCCCAAAGAAGAATGCGCCACAAATCTGGGGTAAAAAGGCTGGATGAATCGAGAACGTCTCGCACTGCTTTAAGTTTATCAAGACCGAATTCGCTGGTCTCGCTGATGCCCGTCACAATGCCAATTGCGTCGCGTTTACCAAAAGGCACGCTGACGCGACAACCTTTCACCACCTGCAACCCTTCAGGTAAGAGATAGTCAAATGTGCGGGAGAGCGGAACGGGTAGCGCAACGTGGGCAACAGGCATCAGAGGGTCCAGACTTTAAAAAAATGACGAGATAGTGTACACTGCGCCACTCGAAATGCATGAACATCATTGCGCGGCCCAGTTAGATTCTGTATGATTCGCCGCCTTTGATGCATTTCGCATCAAAGCCTAATCATCCACTACTACGCGTGGTGTCCGACAAAACAGGGTTGGATAGCGACGCGGCCTTAAGAAGAGGTTTCCATGAAACAAGGTATTCACCCTAAATACGTAGAGATTACTGCATCTTGCTCATGCGGTAACGTTATCAAAACTCACTCAACTGTGGGTCACGATCTGAACCTAGACGTGTGTGGCGAATGCCACCCGTTCTACACTGGTAAGCAACGTGAAGTCGCTACCGGTGGCCGTGTTGACCGCTTCAACAAGCGTTTCAGCATGCCAAGCAGCAAGTAATCGCTGTTTGAGAGCAAAAAAACCCGCTTCGGCGGGTTTTTTGTTGCCTGTTATTCAGTCAAAACGTCACTTTATTGATCGGGCGGGCCGTTCTCACAGCCAATGATGCCTGCACGAGGGAGCGCACAGGCTGTTCATTGCATCGTCTAATATTCCCAGGTATCAGGATCCACACCCAGTTCACGCATCAGGATCTTCGCCGCTTCCGGTATTTCATCACTGCGTTCTTTGCGCAGATCTTCGTCATTCGGCAAAGGCTGACCGGTAAAGGCGTGCAGGAAAGCCTCACACAACAATTCACTGTTGGTCGCATGACGCAGGTTGTTCACCTGGCGACGGGTGCGTTCATCGGTGAGAATTTTGAGGACTTTCAGCGGAATGGATACCGTAATTTTCTTAACTTGTTCGCTTTTCTTACCGTGTTCAGCGTAAGGGCTGACATATTCGCCGTTCCACTCAGCCATGGGACACCTTAAATTTATCAAAAAAAATAATAGTCTGAAAACCGAGGGATTATGCCCGATTTTCGCTGATCTCACTAAATAAATGTCCCTCAGGGACCGGTTAATATCAGAGAAATGTGCGCTGTGCTATTCATTCGGTTCACGTGCTGGTCTGTCTACGTACTACCTGAACACTCTGAGACTGATAACGCTATAATTTTAGCGGGTATTGCCCTGTTGCTCAATCTATACGCAAAGAAGTTTAGATGTCCAGATGTATTGACGTCTATACTGGCAGCGATTAATCTTGATCACCCATCCTCAGCATCCTGGCAGGAAGAAACAACTATGACGCTCAAGCAAGCGACAATTGTAGTCGGCAGTGGCCTGAACAATGACCAGCAATATGGCTGTGTCGTTCCCCCGATCCATCTTTCCAGCACCTACAATTTCGAAGATTTTAATCAGCCAAGAGCCCATGACTATTCACGACGCGGAAATCCGTCGCGTGACGTCGTTCAGCGCGCCCTGGCCGATCTCGAAGGCGGAGCGGATGCGGTGATGACCAGCAGTGGTATGTCTGCGATTCATTTAGTGTGCACGGTGTTTCTCAAGCCCGGCGATCTGCTGGTTGCGCCTCATGACTGTTATGGCGGTAGCTACCGTCTGTTTGACAGCCTGAGCAAGCGCGGTGCTTACCGTGTGCTGTTCGTCGATCAGGGAAACCCGCAGGCGCTGGCCGCTGCACTGGCTGAAAAGCCTAAGCTGGTGCTGATTGAGACGCCAAGTAATCCGCTGCTGCGGGTTGTGGATATTCAGGCGATTTGCGATGCCTCGCACGCTGCCGGCGCACTGACCGTCGTCGATAACACCTTCCTCAGCCCGGTGCTGCAGCAACCGTTGAAACTTGGTGCGGATTTAGTGGTCCATTCTTGTACTAAATATCTGAATGGTCACTCTGACGTTGTCGCCGGAACGGTGATTGCCAAAACGGCTGAGCACGCAACAGAACTTGCCTGGTGGGCCAATAACATTGGCGTGACTGGTGCTGCCTTTGACAGTTATTTGCTGCTTCGCGGGCTGCGCACGTTGACGGTACGCGTAAAACAACAGCAGGAAAATGCGCTGGCCATTGTTACTTATTTACAGCAACAACCCTTGGTGAAAAAGCTGTATCATCCTTCCCTGCCAGAGAACCAAGGGCACGAGATTGCCTGCCGCCAGCAGTATGGCTTTGGCGCTATGATTAGTTTTGAATTTGACGGAGATGAAGCCCATTTGCGGCATTTCCTCTCCGAATTGAAGCTGTTTACCCTCGCAGAATCGCTGGGCGGTGTTGAGAGTTTGATTTCCCACACGGCGACCATGACCCACGCGGGCATGGCACCGGAGGCGCGTAAAGCCGCCGGGATATCTGACAGCCTGCTCAGGGTTTCTGTCGGTCTTGAAGACAGCGAAGATTTGATTGCCGATCTGGAGCACGCATTCCAGGCGGCGGTAACGAGGTAAGTATGAATGCAATAGCGGTAGCAGCACCGGCGGGAAGCCGGCAGTTGCATAAGTTTGGTGGTAGCAGTCTGGCGGACGTGAAATGTTACTTGCGCGTGGTCGGGATCATGGCCGAGTACGGTAACCCGGGCGACATAATGGTGGTATCTGCAGCAGGCAGCACCACTAACCAGCTGATCAGCTGGCTCAAGCTCAGCCAGACCGATCGCCTGTCGGCGCATCAGGTTCAGCAGGCCTTGCGCCGTTATCAAAGTGATCTGATCGCCGGTCTTCTGCCACCGGAAATGGCAGAACCGCTTATTGGAAAATTTATCCAGGATCTCGAACGTCTGGCGACTTTGCTGGATGGCAACATCACCGAGGCGGTGTATGCCGAGGTGGTCGGGCATGGTGAAGTCTGGTCTGCACGCCTGATGGCCGCGCTGCTGGCAATGAAAGATCTGCCGGCTGCCTGGCTTGATGCGCGTGAGTTTCTGCGTGCAGAACGCGCTGCCCAACCTCAGGTCGATGAAGGGCGTTCATACCCGCTATTGCAACAACTTCTTGCGCAGCATCCACAGCAATATCTGGTCGTGACAGGTTTTATCTCGCGTAACGAAGCGGGCGAAACGGTGCTGCTGGGCCGTAACGGCAGTGACTACTCTGCCACGCAGATTGGCGCGCTGGCAGGCGTCAACCGTGTCACCATTTGGAGCGACGTCGCTGGGGTTTACAGCGCTGACCCCCGCAAAGTAAAAGATGCTTGTTTGCTGCCTTTATTACGTCTTGATGAAGCCAGTGAACTGGCCCGTTTGGCCGCACCGGTTCTGCATACCCGAACTCTGCAGCCCGTTTCCGGCAGCGATATTGACCTGCAACTGCGCTGTAGCTATCAGCCGGAACAGGGTTCAACCCGTATTGAACGCGTGCTGGCCTCCGGGACCGGCGCGAAAATCGTCACCAGTCATGATGACATCTGCCTGATTGAGATTGTTATCCCTTCGCAACACGACTTCCAGTTGGCCTATAAAGATGTCCAACTGCTGCTTAAGCGTGCTCAGGTCAAACCGCTGGCTACCGGCATTCATCCCGATCGTAACCTGCTACAACTCTGCTACACCTCGGAAGTGGTCGGCAGTGCTTTGCAGGCGTTGGAAGAAGCAGGCTTGCCAGGTCGTTTATCGTTACGCGAAGGATTGGCACTGGTGGCACTGGTGGGTGCTGGTGTCTGTAAGAACCCGCTGCACAGTCACCGTTTTTATCAGGAATTGAAAGATCAACCGGTCGAATTTATCTGGCAGGCAGAAGATGGCATCAGTCTGGTGGCGGTACTCCGCCTTGGGCCGACCGAACATCTGGTTCAGGGTTTACACAACACGCTGTTCCGCGCGGAAAAACGTATCGGCCTGATGTTGTTCGGCAAAGGCAACATCGGTTCACGCTGGCTCGAACTCTTTGCCCGTGAACAAAAAAACATTTCCGCCCGCAGCGGTTTTGAATTCTTTCTGGCAGGCGTTGTGGACAGTAAACGCAGCCTGTTGAGTTATGACGGGCTGGATGCCAGCCGCGCGCTAGCATTCTTTGACAATGAAGCGCAGGACCATGATGAAGAGTCTCTGTTTCTGTGGATGCGGGCGCATCCCTATGATGATTTAGTGGTGCTGGACGTCACCGCGAGTGCCGAGTTGGCCGATCAGTATCTGGATTTCGCCAGCTATGGTTTTCACGTCATCAGCGCCAATAAAGTCGCTGGTGCGTCCAGCAGCAATCAGTACCGTCAGATCCGTGACGCCTTCGCCAAAACGGGTAGCCATTGGCTGTATAACGCCACCGTCGGTGCCGGTTTACCGGTCAACCATACGGTGCGTGACCTGCGCGACAGCGGCGACAGCATTCTGGCGATCAGCGGGATTTTCTCCGGCACTTTGTCATGGCTGTTCCTGCAATTCGACGGCACGCTGCCTTTCACCGAGCTGGTGGATTTAGCCTGGCAGCAAGGGCTAACGGAACCGGATCCACGGGTCGACCTGTCTGGTCAGGATGTGATGCGTAAACTGGTGATTTTGGCGCGTGAAGCGGGCTATGATATCGAACCTACCCAGGTGCGAGTTGAGTCTCTGGTGCCGCTCGGCTGTGAAATCGGCTCAGTAGATCAGTTCTTTGAAGACGGAGACGCACTGAATCAGCAAATGCTGCAACGTCTGGAGGCGGCACAGGAAATGGGACTGGTGCTGCGTTACGTGGCGAGATTTGATGCGAACGGCAAAGCGCGAGTTGGTGTTGAAGCCGTGCGCGACGACCATCCGCTAGCGTCATTACTGCCTTGCGATAACGTATTTGCCATCGAAAGCCGCTGGTATCGCGACAACCCGTTAGTGATACGCGGGCCAGGTGCTGGACGTGATGTCACCGCTGGCGCGTTACAATCTGACCTTAACCGGCTGACGCAATTGCTATAATTCTTCTGCTCCCCTTCGCCGGGGGAGCAGCTAAAAGCCAAACCTGAAAGTGGTTCGTTCGGCTCCTTCCCCTCTCACGAGAGGAAGGTTGGGATGGGGAACGTGAAATTCCCTCAATATGAGTGAAGATTAATCATATGCGGATGCATGTTTGCCGTTGACAGCTTTGCTGACTTCCTTCATTGTCTATCCATACGTTTAGACGTCTAGACGCTTATTATATACAACGAAGTGAGCCACGAGGTAGAGAGCATGAGTTTTTTCCACGCCAACCAGCGCGAAGCATTGAACCAGAATCTGGCCGAGCTGCAAGGCCAGATTAACGTCTCTTTTGAATTTTTCCCGCCGCGTACCAGCGAAATGGAAGATACGTTGTGGAGCTCAATCGATCGTCTAAGCAGCCTCAAGCCAAAATTTGTTTCTGTCACTTACGGCGCTAACTCAGGCGAGCGTGACCGGACGCACAGCATCATTAAAGGAATTAAAGATCGTACTGGTCTGGAAGCTGCACCGCATTTGACCTGCGTTGATGCCAGTCGCGAAGAGCTGATTCAAATTGCAGAAGATTATTGGCAGAGCGGTATTCGACACATTGTGGCGCTGCGTGGTGATTTACCCCCGGGTGGCGGTAAACCTGACCTTTATGCCACCGATCTGGTGCATTTGCTGAAGGGCGTGGGTGATTTTGATATCTCAGTCGCGGCTTATCCGGAAGTTCACCCAGAAGCCAAAAGCGCTCAGGCTGACCTGATTAATCTTAAACGTAAAATCGATGCCGGTGCCAACCGTGCCATTACTCAGTTCTTTTTCGACGTCGAAAGTTATCTGCGTTTTCGTGATCGCTGCGCCGGGCAGGGCATCGACGTGGAGATCGTCCCAGGCATTCTGCCGGTGTCGAATTTTAAACAGTTGACCCGTTTTGCCACCATGACCAACGTACGCGTGCCAAACTGGATGACCAGCATGTTTGAAGGACTGGATGATGACGCCGAAACCCGCAAAATGGTGGGTGCCAATATCGCAATGGACATGGTGAAAATCCTCAGCCGTGAAGGCGTGAAGGATTTCCATTTCTACACCCTCAACCGCGCCGAGATGAGCTACGCTATCTGCCATACGTTGGGTGTTCGTCCGGAAGCCGCTGCGCCGATCCGCGCCGTGGTCTAATCCTCTCTTCAGACAACGTTTTCTGACATAAATATCAGGCGAAAAAAAACCAGCATAATCGCCGGTTTTTTGTTTTTGTCGTTCTGCTAGCCGGTGTTACGCATACCTGCTGCCACACCTGCGATAGTCACCATCAGCGCCTGTTCAACACGAGCATCAGGCGTTTGGCCCTCTTTTTCCAGCTGACGCGAACGATGCAGCAATTCAGCCTGCAGGACGTTCAGCGGATCAGTATAGACATTACGTAGCGCGATAGATTCGGCAATCCACGGCAGATCGGCCATCAGATGGTCATCATTAGAAATCGCCAATACCACTTTAATATCGTTTGCCAACTGCTCACGCAGCTTTTGTCCGAGCGGCCAAAGTTCTTTATCCACCAAGCGTTGATCATAGTATTCCGCCAGCCACAGATCGGCCTTGGCAAACACCATTTCAAGCATACCGATGCGGGTTGAGAAGAACGGCCAGTCGCGGCACATAGATTCCAGCTCATCGCGTTTACCTGCATCCACCACGGCTTGCAGACCGGCACCTGCGCCTAACCAGGCAGGCAGCATCAGGCGGTTTTGCGTCCAGGCGAAGATCCAGGGAATAGCACGCAGGCTTTCGACGCCGCCGTTGGCTTTACGTTTTGCCGGGCGTGAACCCAATGGCAATTTCCCCAGTTCCTGCTCCGGCGTTGCGGCGCGGAAATAGGGCACGAAGTCTTTGTTTTCGCGCACATAGCCGCGGTACATGTTGCAGGATACGTCAGACAGCTGTTCCATGATATCCACCCAGGCCTTTTTAGGTTCCGGAGGTGGCAGCAGGTTGGCTTCCAAAATCGCACCAGTATAGAGCGCAAGGCTGCTGATAGTGACTTCAGGCAGGCCAAATTTGAAACGTATCATCTCGCCCTGTTCGGTCACGCGCAGGCCGCCTTTCAGGCTGCCCGGCGGTTGTGACAGCAGTGCCGCGTGGGCAGGTGCGCCGCCGCGACCAATCGAGCCGCCGCGTCCGTGGAACAGCGTCAACAGAACACCGGCTTTCTCACAGGTTTTGATCAGCGCATCCTGCGCGCGGTATTGTGCCCATGATGCTGCCATTACGCCCGCATCTTTCGCGGAGTCGGAATAACCGATCATCACCATCTGCTTGCCCTGAATACAGCCACGGTACCAGTCGATACTCAGCAATTGGGTCATGACGGAATCAGCATTGTTCAGGTCGTCTAGGGTTTCGAACAGCGGTGCGACGGGTAGTGCGAACGGACAGCCCGCCTCTTTCAACAGTAAATGTACCGCAAGCACGTCTGACGGGGTTTTTGCCATCGAAATCACGTAGGCGGCAATTGACCCTTCCGGCGCTTCGGCGATGACCTGACAGGTGTCGAGCACTTCTTTGGTGAACTCGCTTGGCTCCCAGAAACGCGGCACCAGTGGACGCTGAGAATTCAGTTCGCGGATCAGGAATGCCTGTTTGTCAGACTCTGACCAGCTTTCGTAGTCACCAAGGCCCAGATAGCGGGTGATCTCGGCAATCGCGTCGGTATGACGGGTGCTCTCCTGACGAATATCTATACGTACTAACGGCACGCCGAAACAGCGCACGCGGCGCAGTGTATCCAGCAACTGGCCGTTAGCAATAATGCCCATGCCGCAAGCTTGCAGCGACTGGTAACACGCGTATAGCGGCTCCCAAAGCTGCTCATTGTTCACCAGTAAATCATGCGGGGCTGGCATGCGCTCGCCTTTCAGACGCGCTTCCAGATAGGCTTGGGTGGAAAGTAGCTGAGTACGCAAACGTTTCATAATCACGCGGTAAGCTTCAGTCTCACTTTCGGCATCGGCGAGTGCTCGCAACTCTGGTGTACACTCGGTCATGGAAAGTTCGGAAACCAGTACCGCGATGTCGCGCAGGAACAGGTCAGTGGCCTTCCAGCGGCTCAGCAGTAGCACGTGGCGGGTGATGTCGGCGGTGACGTTTGGGTTGCCGTCGCGGTCGCCGCCCATCCATGATGTGAAGCGCACCGGTACGGCCTCAACTGGCATTTTGTAGTCGAGCGAGGTTTCCAGTTGTTCGTTGAATTCACGCAAGAAAGCAGGAACGCCTTCCCAAAGACTGTTTTCAACTACCGCAAAACCCCATTTGGCTTCATCAATCGGAGACGGACGATATTTGCGGATTTCATCGGTATGCCATGACTGGGCGATCAGCTGGCGCAGACGGCGCATGATCTGTTTGCGTTCGTAGTCAGCCAGATCGTTATGGTCGAGTTGCTTTAGGCAGCTGTTCACTTCGACCAGTTTGTGGATCAGTGTCCGGCGGGCAATTTCGGTCGGGTGTGCGGTTAACACCAGCTCGATGGAAAGTTGTTCAACCGCGTCACGCAGTTGCTGGGAAGTCAGATTTTTGGACTTCAAACGATCAATCAGTTGCGCCAGTGCATCCGGATTACTCGCGGCTTCGCCGTGTGGCGAAATGCTGTGATATTGCTCAGCAACATTGGTTAAATTCAAAAATTGGCTGAAAGCACGGGCCACAGGCAGCAGTTCATCGTTGGACAAATTTTGCAGCGTGGAAAGCAACTCCTGACGATCTGCATCATTACCGGCACGTGAGGATTTGGATAACTTACGAATTTTCTCAACACGGTCAAGGATCTGCTCTCCCAGCGTATCTTTGATCGTGTCGCCAAGCAGTTTCCCTAAGGTACTGACATTACTACGCATTGCGGAATATTGTTCGTTCATATCGCCTCTGACCCGTTCTCATATTTAAAATTATATTTTGTAAATAAACATCACCCGTTAGACGCTTTCGCCATAATTCATTTTTACGCTGCGAACGTGATCACATTTTCAAAAACAGCACCTGTTTTACCGCAAAAATGCCCATTCCCTCACTAGAAAAATGGTGTTTTAGGCAAATTCACTGAATTTTCATCATCACCAGCCACATATCAGTTTGGCTAATCGCGCTTTTGTACAGTATCAAAGGACACCCGCAGGTACTCTGTTTGTTTCTGTCGCCTTGGAAATACAGAATTAGTGGTAGCAGAAATGGTTCACAACCTGTGTGATCAACTCGCGGGTTGGTTTGATAAATGCAGTATCAAGGTATTCATCTGGCTGATGCGCCTGTTCTATTGAACCGGGGCCAAGCACCAGCGTCGGGCAGAGTTCCTGAATGAACGGCGCTTCGGTGCAGTAGTTGACGATCTCGGTTTCCACGCCGAGCAACTTTTCCACTACCTGAACCAACGGGTGGTCCGGCGGACATTCATATCCAGGAATCGGTGGATGTAACGCTTCTATGGCCACCCGGCCCGGCCAGCGGCTGCTTACCGGTTCCAGCGCTTCCTGAAGCAAACCGTCAAGGTCAGAGAGCGTCAGTCCCGGCAGCGGGCGGATGTCCATGTGCAATTCGCAGCAGGCACAGATGCGATTGGCCGCGTCACCACCGCTGATATGGCCGAAGTTCATGGTTGGATAAGGAATAACAAAACCGCTGTGGTTGTAACGCTGTTTCAGCGTATTACGTAGGCCAATCAGCTGGGTGATCGACTCATGCATCAGGTCGATAGCATTAACGCCACGACCAGGGTCGCTGGAGTGACCGGATTGACCGGTTATGCGTATCGCATTCGAGATGTGGCCTTTATGCGCACGTACCGGTTTCAGGGACGTCGGTTCGCCGATGATCGCGCAGTCCGGACGAATTGCGGTATTCCTGGAAAAATAGCTGGCACCGGCCATGGTGGTTTCTTCATCGGCGGTTGCCAGAATATATAGCGGTTTAGTCAGTTTGCTGGTATCGATATCACGTAGTGCATCGAGGATAAAAGCAAAGAAACCTTTCATGTCTGCTGTACCCAAACCGTACAGCTTATTTTCGTGTTCGGTCAGGGTAAAAGGGTCGCGGGTCCAGCGGCCATTGTCATAAGGAACCGTATCGGTATGACCTGCCAATAACAAGCCGCCTGCGCCTTCACCTATGCTTGCCAACATATTGAATTTATTGTGGGTGTTGGGCACCGATTGAATCTCAACCTTAAAACCGAGATCGCGGAACCAGCCAGCCAACACATTGATTAAGGTTTCATTACTCTGATCCAATGCGCTGTCTGTAGCACTGATCGAGGGTATCGCGATTAATGCCCGGTATAGCTCAATAAAAGGAGGTAATTTCATCTTCATTGTTGACAGCCTTTAGTTAGGGTAGTATTCATATTCATGCAGTTTATGTGAATAAAAATACAATAAACCAGAGCGTAAGGAAACCGGAAGTTTTACCGGCCCTGTAAAACGAAATGGTTGAAAATCTCGCGGGTGAACGGCGTATAACGCGGTGAACCCTGTTACCTAAAGAAGTACGCTGTGTTGCAGAGCAATACGGTTAAGTTGAGAAGGTGAACAGACCCCATGTTAAATACGCTGATTGTTGGTGCCACTGGTTATGCAGGAGCTGAACTCGCGACCTACCTGAGCCGCCATCCACATATGAACATAACCGGTTTAACGGTTTCAGCGCAAAGTGCAGATGCAGGGAAATTACTTTCTGATTTGCACCCTCACTTGAAAGGCATCGTTGATCTGCCTGTTTTAGCGATGAAGGATGTGCAGGAAGCTGCGAAAGGCGTTGATGTTGTTTTCCTCGCAACGGCTCATGAAGTCAGCCACGACTTAGCGCCGCAGTTTCTGGCTGCCGGTTGTGTGGTGTTTGATCTCTCCGGCGCGTTCCGCGTCAAAAAACCTGAGTTTTACGCCGAATTTTACGGCTTTGAGCACCAGCATATCGACTGGCTGGACAAAGCGGTGTACGGCCTGGCCGAATGGCAGGCTGACAAAATCAAAGAGGCACAGTTGATCGCTGTTCCGGGCTGCTATCCGACGGCTTCACAACTGGCGATCAAACCTTTGCTCGAAAATGATCTGCTTAATGACAGCCAGTGGCCGGTGATTAACGCCACCAGCGGCGTCAGCGGTGCAGGGCGCAAAGCCTCTATTGGCAACAGTTTCTGTGAAGTTAGCCTAAAGCCATATGGCCTGTTCAACCACCGTCATCACCCCGAAATTGTTGAGCACCTTGGCGTGCCGGTGATTTTCACTCCACATTTAGGTAATTTCCCACGCGGTATTCTTGCTACCATCACCTGCCGTCTGAAAGCGGGGGTGACGGAGCAGGATGTTGCGCAAGCTTTCCACAATGCCTATCACGATAAACCTCTGGTACGTTTATACGCCAAAGGTGTTCCGGCACTGAAAGATGTGGTCGGGTTGCCGTTCTGTGATATCGGTTTTGCAGTTAAAGGGGAACATCTGATTGTTGTCGCGACCGAAGATAATCTGCTTAAAGGCGCATCAGCGCAGGCAGTGCAGTGCCTGAACCTGCGATTTGGTTTCCCCGAAACGCTCTCCCTGATTTGATAAATATTACATTAAAGTCAAATACTTATTTTTTAACCGATTGAGGCGCAAACAGCTATGAATCCGTTAGTCATTAAATTAGGTGGTGTGTTACTGGACAATGAAGAAGCGCTCGAGCGCCTGTTCATGGCGCTGGTGACTTATCGCCAGCAATATCAGCGCCCATTGGTTATCGTTCACGGTGGTGGCTGTTTGGTCGATGAGCTGATGAAAAAGCTTAACCTGCCGGTGGTTAAAAAAGCCGGTCTGCGTGTCACCCCAGCTGACCAGATTGATATTATTACCGGTGCACTGGCTGGCAGCGCGAATAAAGCCCTACTTGCGTGGGCGATTAAAAATAATATCAATGCGGTTGGCCTGTCGCTGGCCGATGGCGGTTCTGTCAGTGTGACGAAGTTGAGTGAAGAGCTGGGTAATGTCGGTAAAGCCGAAGCCGGTTCTCCGGTGCTGATTAACATGCTGACCGGGTCAGGCTATCTGCCGATTGTCAGTTCTATCGGTATCACCGCGTCTGGTGAGCTGATGAACGTCAACGCCGATCAGGCTGCGACGGCCCTTGCGGAAACGCTGGGCGCAGATTTAATCCTGCTGTCAGATGTCAGTGGTATTCTCGATGGCAAAGGCCAGCGTATTCCTCAGATGTCGGCGCAAGAAGCCGAGTTGCTGATTGAGCAGGGTATTATTACCGACGGCATGATTGTTAAAGTTCACGCCGCGCTGGACGCAGCCCGTACGCTTGGACGCCCGGTGGACATTGCCAGCTGGCGTCACGCCGAGCAGTTACCGGCACTTTTTAACGGTACCGCGATCGGCACCCGAATTCTGGCGTGATCGCCGTATGTAAAACCCCATTGACCGACTTGTTGAATCAATAAAATTTTTAAAGGAAATCATCATGGTAGCAACCAAAGGCATCAAGAAAATTGTTCTGGCTTACTCCGGCGGCCTGGACACCTCAGCGATCATTCCATGGCTGAAAGAAAACTATGGCGACTGCGAAGTTGTGGCGTTTGTGGCTGATATTGGTCAGGAACGTGGCGATCTGGAAGGTATTGAACAAAAGGCTCTGCGTACCGGTGCCTCTGAATGCCACGTGGTTGATCTACGTGAAGAGTTCATCAAAGAGTACGTTTATCCGGTGCTGAAATCAGGTGCTCTGTACGAAGGCAGCTATCTGCTCGGTACTTCAATGGCGCGTCCGTTGATTGCGAAGGCACAGGTTGAGCTCGCACTGAAAGTTGGCGCAGATGCACTGTGTCACGGTGCGACCGGTAAAGGTAATGATCAGGTGCGTTTCGAAACCACCTACACTGCGCTGGCACCACAGTTGAAAGTGGTTGCGCCATGGCGTGAGTGGGATCTGCGTTCCCGTGAAGCCCTGCTGGATTACCTGAAAGAGCGTAATATTCCAACCACCGCATCGCTGGAAAAAATCTATAGCCGTGACGAAAATGCATGGCACATCTCCACCGAAGGTGGTGTGCTCGAAAGCCCGTGGAATGCAGCTAACAAAGATTGTTGGGCATGGACTGTTGCTCCGGAAGATGCACCGGACCAGGCTGAAACCGTTACCGTTAAAGTGGAAAAAGGCGAAGTCGTTGCAGTAAACGGCGTAGAACTCAGCCCGTTCCAGTGCCTCGAAGCGCTGAACGTACTCGGTGTGAAACATGGCATCGGTCGTATCGACATTGTTGAAAACCGCCTGGTCGGCATTAAATCCCGTGGCTGCTACGAAACCCCGGGCGGCACCATCATGATGGCGGCATTGCGTGGCGTTGAGCAGTTGGTTCTGGATCGCGACAGCTTTAAATGGCGTGAGCAGTTGGGCCATGAAATGTCTTACGTGGTTTACGATGGCCGCTGGTTTGCACCACTGCGTGAGTCTATTCAGGCTGCTGCAGATGCACTGGCTGAAGACGTTAATGGCGAAGTGGTCATCAAACTCTACAAAGGCACAGCCTCAGCGATTCAGAAAAAATCGCCGAACAGCATGTACTCTGAAGAGTTTGCCACCTTTGGTGAAGACGAAGTGTATGACCACAGCCACGCGGGCGGCTTTATTCGTCTGTTCTCGTTGTCATCACGCATTCGCGCACTGAACGCTAAGAAATAAGATAGGCTATTTTACTTGCCATTTTTGGGCTTGGGCAGTGCTCGAAATCCTCATGTACTGTATGTACGCTGCGGTTTCTGCGCGCTGTCCGCACCCAAACTGGCTGTGACAATAACGCCTGTTTACGGATTACATTAAGGGCGCACAGGCTGCGTCCTTTTGCATACATTTCAGGAGGAGATTTTATGGCACTTTGGGGCGGACGTTTCAGCCAGGCAGCCGATCAACGGTTTAAAGAGTTAAACGATTCACTACGCTTTGATTACCGGCTGGCAGAGCAGGATATCGTCGGGTCAGTGGCCTGGTCAAAAGCGCTGGTGACAGTCAATGTACTGACCGCTGACGAACAGCTACAGCTTGAAGAAGCATTGAATATCTTGCTGGAAGAAGTCCGTGCTAACTCGCGTGCTATTTTGGAAAGCGATGCTGAGGATATTCACAGCTGGGTTGAGCAGAAGTTAATCGACAAAGTCGGCAACCTCGGCAAGAAATTGCACACCGGCCGTAGCCGTAACGACCAGGTAGCAACTGACCTCAAGCTGTGGTGCAAAGAGCAGGTGGTTGAACTGCAACTGGCGGTAAAACAGCTGCAACATGCATTAGTGGAAACGGCTGAAGCTAATCAGGATGCCGTTATGCCGGGCTATACGCATTTACAACGTGCTCAGCCGGTAACGTTCGCCCACTGGTGCATGGCTTATGTAGAAATGCTGGCGCGTGATGAGAGCCGTCTACAAGATACCCTGAAACGCCTAGATGTTAGCCCGCTGGGCAGTGGCGCATTGGCTGGTACCGCCTATCCGATGGATCGCGAACAGCTGGCTGGTTGGTTAGGTTTTGCTTCAGCCACCCGCAATAGCCTGGACAGCGTGTCTGACCGCGACCACGTGCTGGAACTGCTTTCTAATGCATCGATAAGCATGGTTCACCTGTCGCGTTTTGCCGAAGATTTGATTTTCTTCAACAGCGGCGAAGCGGCTTTTGTTGACCTGTCAGATCGCGTGACCTCGGGCTCATCACTGATGCCACAGAAGAAAAACCCAGACGCACTGGAGTTGATTCGTGGCAAATGTGGCCGCGTGCAAGGCGCACTGACCGGCATGATGATGACCATGAAGGGCCTGCCGCTGGCGTACAACAAAGATATGCAGGAAGACAAAGAGGGGCTGTTTGACGCGCTCGATACCTGGATGGATTGCCTGAACATGGCTGCACTGGTGCTGGATGGCATTCAGGTGAAGCGTCCGCGTGCGAAAGAAGCCGCTCAGCAGGGTTACGCTAACTCCACCGAACTGGCGGATTATCTGGTCGCTAAAGGTATTCCTTTCCGTGAAGCGCACCATATTGTTGGCGAAGTTGTTGTGGAAGCTATTGCTCAAAGCAAAGCGCTGGAAGCTTTGACGCTGGCAGACTTGCAGAAGTTTAGCAGCGTGATTGGCGACGATGTATACCCGATCCTCGAACTGCAATCCTGCCTCGACAAGCGCGCAGCGAAGGGAGGGGTCTCGCCTGAGCAGGTTGCGTTGGCGATCGGTGAAGCGAAAGCACGCTTGGCATAACTTTTATCGTAGACGTGAAGAATAAAAAAAGCGGGCACCAAGCCCGCCAATGTGTTCACGTCGTCATATTTCATTTTGTCTTAATGCGTTGTCTTATTGCGCCAATTCGCACACTTCAGCTTCGCTGTTCAGATAGACATCCAGATCGTCGCTTCCACCGATGTGGCGACCGCCTATAAAGACTTGTGGCACAGTTGCTCGGCCTGTAATAGCACGCAGACTCACCGTGGTCGCATCTTTGCCTAATACAACTTCTTCGTATTGAATACTACGTTCCTGTAGCATTTGTTTGGCTTTTGAGCAGAAAGGGCAGCCCGGTTTGGTGAAGACAGAAACGGATTCCTGCACTTTAAAATCTGGGGCCAGGTATTTGAGCATGGTGTCTGCATCAGAAACTTCAAACGGGTCGCCTGGTTTGTTAGGTTCGACAAACATTTTTTCTACCACGCCGTTACGCACCAGCATGGAGTAACGCCACGAACGCGGACCGAAGCCTAAATCAGCTTTCTTGACCAGCATATCCATGCCTTTAGTGAATTCACCGTTGCCGTCAGGAATGAAGGTGATATTGGCCGCGCTCTGCTCGGATTTCCATGCATTCATGACGAAAGTATCGTTGACAGAAACGCACAGAATGCTGTCTACGCCGTGACGCTTAAATACGCCAGCCAGTTCGTTATAGCGTGGCAAGTGGCTTGAGGAACAGGTCGGGGTGAAGGCACCCGGCAATGAAAACAGAATGACCGTTTTATTTTTAAACAGTTCATCACTGGTGAGATCGACCCATTGATCGCCCTGACGAGTATGGAATGTAACTTGTGGTACTGGCTTCCCTTCGTGATTAGCAAACATTAATAACCTCTTAATTAATAAAAATAAAATCGGCTTTATAGCTATGTTCTTTTGATGGAGACATTATTAACGATTATTGTTGATAGTTATAATCGTTGATTGCTATCTTATCTATCGTTGCGAACTATCGGTGGACCCGTTACGGGAATGGAGGATAAATGAATATTCGTGATTTAGAGTATCTGGTGGCACTGGCTGAATTTCGCCATTTTCGCCGTGCAGCTGATTCTTGCCATGTGAGCCAGCCGACCTTGAGTGGACAGATCCGCAAACTGGAAGATGAACTGGGTGTGATGCTGCTGGAAAGAACCAGCCGCAAGGTACTTTTCACTCAGGCAGGTTTATTGCTGGTAGACCAGGCGCGGACGGTGCTTCGTGAAGTCAAAGTATTGCGCGAAATGGCTAGCCAACAGGGCGAGGCGATGTCCGGGCCGCTGCATATCGGGTTGATCCCAACGGTCGGGCCTTATTTGCTGCCACAAATTATTCCCACGCTGCACAAAACTTTTCCAAAACTGGAGATGTACCTGCATGAAGCGCAAACCCAGCAACTGCTTGCGCAGCTTGATAGCGGAAAGCTGGACTGTGCAATTTTAGCGCTGGTTAAAGAGAGTGAGGCATTTATCGAAGTACCGCTGTTTGATGAGCCGATGAAACTGGCGATTTATGATGAGCATTCTTGGGCATCGCGCGATCGCGTGGCCATGGCTGATCTGGCTGGTGAGAAGTTGTTGATGCTGGAAGATGGGCACTGCCTGCGCGATCAAGCTCTGGGGTTCTGTTTCCAGGCTGGGGCAGACGAGGACACGCATTTTCGTGCTACCAGTCTTGAAACGTTGCGCAATATGGTGGCCGCTGGTAGCGGCATCACGTTGTTACCCGCGCTGGCTGTGCCGAAAGAGCGCAGCCGCGACGGCGTAACCTATCTGGTGTGTGACAAGCCGGAACCGAGACGGACCATTGCTTTGGTCTATCGTCCCGGTTCCCCGCTGCGTGGTCGCTATGAGCAACTTGCAGAGGCCATTAAGGTTCACATGCAGGCTCATATGGACGCCGTGGCGTTAAAACAGGCGGTTTAAGCCGTTTAGCGCTGCAACACGATAGGCTTCGGCCATGGTCGGGTAGTTGAAGGTCGTATTAACGAAATACTCGATAGTATTACCTTCGCCTTTCTGTTCCATGATCGCCTGGCCTATGTGGATGATTTCCGCCGCGCGCTCTCCAAAGCAGTGAATTCCGAGTATTTCCTTGGTTTCACGATGAAATAGCAGCTTCAGGCTACCCACATTCATACCGGCAATCTGCGCGCGGGCCAGATGTTTAAACTGCGCGCGACCCACTTCGTACGGTACTCTCATCGCCGTAAGTTCCTGTTCGGTTTTGCCGACGGAGCTGATTTCTGGAATGGTATAAATGCCGGTCGGAATGTTTTCGATTAAATGCACTTTTGCTTCACCTTGGATCATCGCCTGAGCGGCAATGCGTCCCTGGTCGTAAGCGGCAGAAGCCAGACTCGGGTAGCCAATCACATCGCCGACCGCATAAATATGCGACAGTGCCGTCTGGTACATGCTGTTTACTTTCAGCAAACCTCGGCTGTCGGCGACCAGCCCAATATTTTCCAGACCCAGATTGTCGGTGTTACCTGTGCGTCCGTTGGCGTACAACAGTGCATCCGCTTTCACTTTCTTACCGGATTTCAGATGCATGATCACGCCATCTTCGACCCCTTCGATTTTCTCGAACTCTTCATTGTGGCGAATGACCACGCCGTTATTCCAGAAGTGGTAGGAAAGGGCATCCGACATCTCCTGATCAAGGAATGACAGTAATCTGTCACGCGTGTTGATTAAATCGACTTTTACGTTTAATCCACGGAAGATCGACGCATATTCGCACCCAATAACCCCTGCGCCGTAGATGATCACATGCCGCGGCTCATGGCTCAGTTCGAGAATTAAATCGCTGTCGTAAATACGCGGATGATTGAAATCAACGTCGTGCGGACGATAAGGACGTGAGCCACAGGCGATAATGATGTTGTCTGCGGTGATCTGTTCATGGGTACCATCGGCGAAACGGACATTGATCGTATGTTCATCAACGAAGCTGGCATCGCCGGAAATAAGCTGGCATTGATTACGTTCGTAGAATCCCTGACGCATACGGGTCTGCTGATTAATCACTGTATCGGCATGGCGCAATATGTCAGGAAAGCTAGAACTCATGGTGCGTGAGTTGTCGCTGTAGAGCGGGTTCTGGTTAAATTCGATAATTCGGCTGACGGCGTGACGCAGGGCTTTGGAAGGGATAGTACCCCAGTGAGTACAGCCGCCACCGACGTTATTATAGCGTTCGATGACCGCAACTCTGGCCCCTTGTTTAACCAGTCCCATTGCGGCGCCTTCTCCGCCAGGGCCGGAGCCAATGATGATGGCATCAAAATGAGATTGCTGTTGCATGGTTCGAAACCTATTTTTATACAAAATAACAACGAGAAAGTAACATATTAGTCCGGTTTTCCCTACGCTGAGTTGTCAAATCGTGGGAAAACTGCAACATTCTGACCCACTTTATGCTGCGGTTTCTTTCACTCGGGCGATCAAAAACTTTGGTATAGTGAAATTGCATTGGGCAAACCGTTAAATAAGAAGAAAAAATTCCGTATGAAGGTTATGGGCGTAAGAGCACAACAAAAAGAGCGTACGCGTCGCTCACTGATTGAGGCGGCATTTAGCCAACTCAGTGCTGAACGCAGCTTTGCCAGTTTGAGTTTGCGTGAAGTGTCCCGTGAGGCGGGGATCGCGCCGACCTCATTTTACCGGCATTTCCGTGACGTCGATGAACTCGGTCTGACCATGGTAGATGAGAGCGGCTTAATGCTTCGTCAACTGATGCGTCAGGCACGTCAGCGTATTGCCAAAGGTGGCAGCGTGATCCGTACTTCTGTTTCCACCTTTATGGAGTTCATTGGTAATAATCCTAATGCTTTTCGCCTGCTATTGCGTGAACGTTCCGGTACTTCTTCGGCCTTCCGTGCCGCTGTTGCTCGTGAAATTCAGCACTTCATTGCGGAACTTGCTGACTATCTGCAACTCGAAAACCATATGCCGCGCAGTTTTACCGAAGCGCAGGCAGAAGCCATGGTCATTATCGTGTTCAACGCCGGTGCCGAGGCACTTGATGTGGACATAGCCCAGCGGCGTCAGCTGGAAGAAAGGTTGGTGCTGCAGCTACGCATGATTTCCAAAGGCGCGTATTACTGGTATCGCCGTCAGCAGGAGAGAACGGCGTTGTCTCCCATCAATAAGCCCAGAGGTATAGAAAATGACTCAACAAGCGAACCAAGATAATGGCACCTTGGTCCTGGCTTTGATTTCCGGGCTGTCTATCAGCGGCACGTTCGCTGCGTTTTTCAGCCCCGTCGTTACATTTTCTATTTTTCCGATCATTACACTGGTGCTGGCCCTCTATTGCCTACATCTGCGCTACCATCAGGGTGAAATGTCCAAAGGCTTACCGACCCTGGCCGCCATCAGTTTCCTACTGGGGATGTTGCTGCATAGCACGATTATACGAGCAGAATATCCGCAGATCGGGTCCAATTTCCTGCCGTCAGTGATTTGCGTTGTGTTGTTCTTCTGGATTGGCGCGAAGCTGAAGAAGCGTAAATCTGATCGCATTTGATGTCGACTTCCTGCTGATGTGTGTCGCAAAAGGCACGTCGCAAAAAAGTTATAGAGGGCAGCCTGCGGGTTGCCCTTTTTATTAGCGGCTATATTTGTAAACTCAATATTTCAAAACTCCCTGATCGCTGTTAATAAATGAACTATCGTTTCATTTATATCGAACCGATATTCAATAATTAGACGTTGATCGTCCACATCTTCATTTTTTTGCCATAAAGTCAGAGTGGGTGGCAAAACCAGAAAGGCTTTAATTGCGACCCATCGCTAATTTGAATCATGGCAGAACGGTCATTGTCCGTTCGCATTTTGCCAAAGCTTATTGGTGATTCACTCAGGGGAATGATGGCAATGAAAACACGGAAAATAGGGTTACTGAATTATCTGGCCTACGGCTCCGGGGACTTTCTCGGCGCGGGGACTACGGCACTGACCGCTGCGTGGCTTCTCTATTTCTACACCACTTTTTGTGGCCTGAGCCCTATCGAAGCCACATTCATTTTCGCCACCGCCCGCGTTGCGGATGCCGTTCTCAGCCCGCTGATGGGGTATCTCACCGATAACTTTGGTGGAACCTGGCTTGGTAAGCGCTTTGGCCGTCGCAAATTCTTTATTCTGCTCGGTATTCCCTGCGTCTTTAGCTACAGCTTCATGTGGGTCGGGGATATGGGATATGTCTACTATCTGCTGACCTACTTGCTGTTCGACATTGTCTACACCATGATCCTGGTGCCTTATGAAACACTGGTGCCGGAAATGACCGACGATTTCAAACAGAAAACCAAGTTCTCCGGTGCCCGTATTGCCCTGGCACAACTTTCAGCTATTTTGGCCGCTTTTCTGCCCGGAATTCTGCTTTCGCATCTCGGTAAAGATAATCCGATTTCTTTCTTCTACTCGAGCCTGGTGTTCTCGGTGATATGCGCGCTGGTACTGATTCTGGTTTACCTCTTTACCTGGGAGCGCCCGGAGGAGCTTAAGTCGGAGGCGATGTTAAAGATTGATCGCGAACGTCAGCAGTTGACGCTGGCACAAAGCCTGAAACGTCTGAAAATGGAGCTCTCTTCCACGCTACGCATTAAGATTTTCCGTCAGCACCTTGGTTTGTACCTTGGTGGCTACATCGCCCAGGATGTTTTCAATGCGGTATTCACCTATTACGTGGTGTTCGTACTAATGCAAAGCGCCACCGTAGCATCAAATCTGATGGGCATGATGGCTATTCTGCAATTTGTGGCAGTCATCGCTATGATCCCGCTCTGCATCCGCTTCGGGCCTGCGCCTTCTTACCGGCTGGCCGTCACTCTGTTCGGGCTGGCCGTTATCTCTTACGGTGTTCTCTATTTCACCAACATGAGCGACTCCATGTCACTGTTGCTGTTGATCTCAGCATTGGCAGGGCTGGGACGCGGCGGTATTAATTACGTGCCGTGGAACATTTATACCTATATTGCTGATGTTGACGAAACCATTACCGGCCAGCGTCGCGAAGGGATTTTCGCCGGAGTGATGACGCTCACCCGTAAAGCTTCGCAAGCTGGGGCGGTGATGCTGGTGGGGATTATTTTGCAACTGGCCGGTTTTGTCTCAGGCAGAAGCGAACAGTTGCCTTCGGTTGGCCACACCATTCTGGGCGTACTGACGGTGGGCTCGCTGGTGATGTTGACGATGGGTTTCATTATTTCTCTTTATTTTCGTCTCAATCTGAAAACTCACGGCGTGCTGGCAAAGGAAACTCAGAAGATGCGAGACGCCAACCGTATCGTGCCGGAGCAAATCACGCCGGAGGACCGGGCTACGGTTGAAGTGCTGACGGGGATGAAATACGAATCACTGTGGGGCAATAACAACATTGGCTATTTGCATCGCCACAATCAGCCACCGCAAAAACTAACCCGCGAAACTGCTTCCGATTTGTCGGTACAACAACCCGGCCACCATTTATAAATCAAGGAGAACATCATGCAGGTTTTTGACGTTAAGCACAGCGCATTGCTGAGGCAGCCAGAGCACTTTATTTCACGCAATGAGTTACAGGGATTGATCCGCAAGGTGACTGACAATCTGGTGAATATCGAAGATAAAACCGGAGAATTTCTGCTGCACCTTGATGATGGACGGGTGATTGATACCAAAGGCTGGGCTGGCTGGGAGTGGACTCATGGCATCGGCCTGTACGGAATTTATCAGTATTATCAGCAAACTGGCGACGAGAAGATGCGTGCCATTATTGATAACTGGTTTACTGCGCGTCTGGCTGAAGGAACGCCGACCAAAAACGTCAATACCATGAGCCCTTTCCTGACGCTGGCCTACCGCTACGAAGAAACCGGCAATCCGTTATGGCGTCCTTATCTTGAGCGCTGGGCGGAATGGGTAATGTACGAGATGCCTCGTACCGATAAAAAGGCGATGCAGCACATTGTTTATAACAATGAAAACCATCAGCAAATGTGGGATGACACGCTGATGATGAGCGTATTGCCGCTGGCAAAAATCGGTAAGCTGTTGGGTAAACCTGAGTATGTTGAAGAGGCAACTTATCAGTTTTTGGTTCATGTGCAATATCTGATGGATCGTGAAACGGGTTTATGGTTCCACGGTTGGACGTTCGATGGTCATCATAATTTCGCCAACGCGCGCTGGGCACGCGGCAACAGTTGGCTGACTATTGCGATCCCTGAGTTCCTGGAGTTGGTTGATTTACCGAAGAACAACGCCACTCGCCGCTATTTATTGCAAGTGCTGGAAAGTCAGGTTGCGGCACTGGCGAAATGTCAGGATGACGGTGGCCTGTGGCACACGTTGCTTGATGACCCGCAGTCTTATCTGGAAAGTTCTGCGACTGCTGGTTTCGCCTACGGAATATTGAAAGCGGTGCGTAAGCGTTATATCGATGCCTCTTATGCACCGATGGCGGAGAAAGCTATTCAGGGCGTGATTAAAAATATCAATCCGGCTGGCGAATTGACGCAAACCTCGTTCGGTACGGCAATGGGATCGAATTTGGATTTCTATCGTAAAATTGCGCTCACTTCTATGCCGTACGGGCAGTCGATGGCGATTTTGTGTCTGTCGGAGTATCTGCGGGTGTATCTGTAAAACTGGCTTTGATTCTGTCTTAATAAAAATGGGCACGCCGAGGTGCCCATTTTCTATGTTAAGCCTTCGCTGGTCAGATTTTTTCCAGCAACACGCCGCACTCCATGTGGTGCGTGTATGGGAACTGATCAAACAGTGCAAGCCTGGTCAGGCGATGGGTCTGACTTAGTGCTTCGAGATTGGCGCTCAGTGTTTCAGGGTTGCAGGAGATATAAAGGATGCGGTCGTAGCCCTGAACCATTTTTAGCGTATCTTCATCCAGCCCGCTGCGCGGGGGATCGACGAAAATAGTGTTGCAGTTGTAGCCGGTCAGTTCGATGTCTTTCAGCCGACGGAATTCGCGCACACCGTTCATCGCCTGCGTGAAATCTTCAGCGGCCATACGGATAATTTGCACATTGTCGATATGGTTAGCCGCAATGTTGTACTGCGCCGCAGCGACCGATGGCTTGGCAATTTCTGTCGCCAGCACGCGGTTAAAGTTACGCGCCAGCGCCAGCGAAAAGTTACCGTTACCGCAATACAGCTCCAGCAAGTCACCGGTTGACCCTTCGGTCACATCCAGCGCCCACTCAAGCATCTGAATATTCATCTCGGCATTTGGCTGGGTAAAGCTGTTCTCTACCTGGCGGTAAATCATGTCGCGACCGGCTACGGGTAACACTTCATCAATATAGTCCTGATCGAGCATGATTTTGGTTTTGGACGCACGGCCAATAAGTTGAATATCAAAACCTTGTTCGCGTAGTTGATCGCGAAGCACCGTGGCGGCTTGTGTCCACTCATCATCCAGTTTGCGGTGGTAAAGCAGTGAAGCGATAATTTTACCACTGCGCGTGGATAAATAATCAATTTGGAAGATCTTACGGCGCAGCACTGGTTCTTGTTTAATCTCCGAGATCAGTAGCGGCATCAAACGGTTGATGATCTCGCTGGCGGCAGGAAACTGATCTACCCGAACGCGGGCTTTGGTTTGCTGATCAAACATGATGTGGTACAGGTCACCTTCGTCATGCCAGACGCGGAATTCGGCACGCATACGGTAATGGCTTACTGGTGAACGAAAAACCTTTGCAGCCGGTGCCTGAAAAGGCGACATCATCGCCGTGAGACGTGCGGTCTTTTCCGCCAGTTGATCGTCATATTGTTCAGTGGGCAAGTTTTCGGGCGTCATCGGTTATCTCGTCTAACTGGGAATAAATGGGCGAACTTTGCGGGAGATTGTAGGGAATGTGCCCATGATGTCCAGTCTTAACCGCCGTAATTAAGGTATTGCCTATCCATAGCTACGGATGTCTGGATTTCCAGATAGGTTGATCGTAGGATGCTATTTGGCCTCAATGAATGAGTTAAAAGGGAATCCGGTGTGAATCCGGAACTGGCGCGCAGCGGTATGGGGAAGGCACGGCGATAGCATTCTTATTTTGCAGACACTGTCTTTTTCTTTTCCTTTATCCCTATTTATAGGAAGAGAAAAGATGGGAAGTCATCGCCCGGTGGCGGTTTATTATTTCTTTCTGTTTTTCTTTAATAGAAATAGACCAACAAATCCTAAGTCCGAAAACCTGCCTATATTACGTCGCAACTTCACTGTCGTCGCGAAAACGCTAGTGTCTTTCTGCGGCATCCGCTAATTAAGTTTGGATGCTCGATTCATGACAATTAAAAAGCACGCGCTGCTGACGGTATTATCTGTCACGGCTTTTTCTGGTTGGGCGCAAGACAGTATCCCTTCTTCGGATAACAGCGAGAATCTTGTTGTTACCGCTAACCGTTTTCCTCAGCCTGTTTCATCCATATTAGCACCTATGGATATTGTCACCCGTGACGATATTGATCGTTGGCAATCGACGTCGGTGGTGGATGTTTTACGCCGTTTGCCGGGTGTGGATATTGCACAGAATGGGGGAATGGGGCAGCAAAGTTCTTTATTCGTTCGCGGAACCAATTCCAGTCATACACTCGTTCTTATGGACGGTGTGCGTTTAAATCAGGCGGGCGTGTCTGGCGCGGTTGATCTTAGCCAAATTCCCATTTCCCTGGTGCAGCGTATTGAGTTTATTCGTGGCCCGCGTTCTGCAGTGTATGGCTCTGATGCCATCGGTGGCGTGGTTAACATTATTACCACCCGCGATAAACTCGGCACTACGCTGACGACGGGCATAGGTTCTAACGGCTATCAAACCTATGGTGGCTCTACGCAGCAAAGGCTTGGAGAAGACACAACGGTAACGTTGGCAGGGAACTACACCTATACCAAAGGTACCGATGTGGTGGCCAACTTGCCGGATAACTATGGTGATCCGCGGCAGCCGGATCGTGACGGTTTCATGAGTAAAACCTTGTGGGCAGGGCTTGAGCACCAATTCAACGAGCAGTTCAGCGGTTTTGCCCGCGCTTATGGTTTTGATAACCGTACAGCTTATGACGGTACCTACAGTTTCGCCGATCCCGAACATCTTGATGCGTTGCCTGATACTCGACAACTATATAGCCGGACCTATGATACCGGGCTGCGTTTCCATGAAGGGATTTATTCCACGCAGGTCAGTGGTAGCTATAGCAATACCAAAGACTATAACTATGATCCGAAATACGGCCCGTATTCAGCTTCAGCGACCCTTGATGATTCTGATCAGTACAACCTTCAATGGGGTAACACCTTCCAGGTAGGGCAGGGAACTGTCAACGCGGGAGCTGACTGGCAGAAACTCAGCACCCAGCCGGGGACCAACTTCATCACCGATGGGTATAACCAGCGCAACACCGGTTTGTATGTCACGGCACAACAGAAAGTCAGTGATTTCACTTTCGAAGGCGCCGTGCGTAATGACGATAATTCACAATTTGGCTCACACGGCACCTGGCAGAGTAGCGCGGCGTGGGAGTTCATTGACGGATACAGATTCATTGCTTCCTACGGCACAGCCTTTAAAGCACCGAATCTTGGTCAACTTTATGGCAGCTTCGGTGGTAATCCCGATCTTAAGCCGGAAGAGAGTAAAGAGTGGGAAGGTGGGTTGGAAGGGCTGACCGGTGGTTTAAACTGGCGTTTATCAGCCTATCGTAACGATATTGATCAGATGATCAGTTATTACAGCCAGCAGCAAGGTTATTACAACGTCGACAAGGCAACGATTAAAGGGGTCGAATGGACCGGCTCTTTCGATACCGGCTCGTTGCGCCATCAGATCACGCTGGAATATTTAGATCCGCGTAATGCCGAGACCAACGAACTCTTGTTGCGCCGTGCCAAACAGCAGGCGAAATACCAGCTGGATTGGATGGTGGCTGATTTCGACTGGTCGATCAATTATCAATATCTTGGCGAACGCTACGACACTAACTTTAATACCAACGAGAACGTTAAGCTGGGTGGTGTAAGTCTATGGGATCTGGCGGTGTCATATCCCGTTACGTCACATCTAACCGTTCGTGGTAGAATTGCCAACCTCTTTGATAAAGATTACGAGACGGTTTATGGCTACGAAACACCAGGACGTGAATACTATCTCACTGGAAGCTATACCTTCTGATCTAGCGATAATTCCCGACCGTCCGACGGTGCTGGTGTTTGACTCCGGCGTCGGCGGATTGTCGGTTTATCATGAAGTCCGGCAGATGCTGCCGGATCTTCATTATATATATGCCTTCGATAATGTGGCTTTCCCGTATGGCGAGAAGTCTGAAGAGTTCATCGTTGAGCGTGTGGTCGAGATAGTCAATGCAGTCGCCAAACGTCATCCCCTTTCTATTATTGTTATCGCCTGCAATACGGCCAGCACTGTTTCCCTTCCTGCGCTGCGTGCGAAGTTCGCTTGCCCGGTCATTGGTGTCGTCCCTGCCATTAAGCCTGCAGCAAAATTAACCCGTAATGGTGTCATCGGCTTGTTGGCAACGCGCGCCACCGTACAACGTCCTTATACTCACGACTTAATCGCCCGCTTTGCAACGGATTGTAAAATCTTGCTGCTGGGCTCTGCCGAGCTGGTTGAAATCGCCGAAGCGAAGTTACATGGTGCTGCTGTGTCATTGCCGGTATTGCAGAGAATCCTTCAGCCGTGGCTGCGCATGAAAGAGCCGCCAGACACTGTAGTGCTTGGTTGCACTCATTTTCCATTATTGAATGAGGAACTGATGCAGGTCTTACCGGATGGCACAAGGTTGATTGATTCTGGTTCAGCCATTGCGCGTCGCGCACTCTGGTTGATTGAAACGACTTATCAGAAAATTCCAGCGAAGAAAGAGGGCGTTGAAATAGAGTGTCTGGCTTATTGCATGGCGATAACGGCTGAGACGGAAACCTTGCTGCCTGTTTTGCAGACATTTGGCTTCAAAAATATCCAAAAGTTGTCGCTTTAAACATCTTCTGTTGAAAGATTCAGCGGTCAGTAATTTATTTGAAATTAGGGGTTGCGGCCTTCTGAGAACTCCCTATAATGCGCCTCCACTGACCGGGAACAACGATTGCGAAGTCGCCTGATTGGGAAGAAAAAAGAAGAATGTTCGAAT
>NZ_JBLJFK010000013.1:0-109800 GCF_049889095.1 Ewingella sp. S1.OA.A_B6
CATTTATATGCCTCTAATTTTATTAGAAAAAAAATATTACCGCACGGGTTTATCGAGAATGGTTGATCATATAAATTCATTGCTTAGACCAAAAAGTGATCAGAAGTTTTCACACAGCCTGCGCTCTTAGCCGACGACGTTTCTCAGCAGGGCGGCTTGGTGCCAAATATAGTCATTCGCCATATTACGGATGCATTTTTTCGGCATTTCGCGCTCCGCATAGAGAAGGTGGTATTTAAAAGAATATATCCAGTCCGAGGGGATCCTGAAAACATTTTCAATGTTTATTTTTAATTCGGTAAGAGCTTTCATTTCCTATTAGCGATCCTTTGGCCTTGTGAGGGTTATTAGCCGCCCCTAGTGGTAGCATGGGCCGTTGAACTCACCGCTCTCAGCGGCCTGTCAATTTAGTCGCGATTTTTTGTTGGAGATGGCCAAGTAATTTGCAAACAGGCAGTCAAGTAAAACGAAAATGGGTGGTCAAGTGAATGTAAATACCCAATTTGTGCCGTCAAAATCGTAAAGCACGCGATACTCATCTTTAACATCAAGCCTTTCACGCAGCATCAAACCCCGATCCGAAAGGTGTACGTTAAACATATGTGAGTAAATCCAGCGTCAAACAAACCTTGAGAGTGCTAGTATCTCGAGCGGCGGGACAAGCCGCCCGATGTCGATTTTTTGATATTCAAGCTAAGCAGGAGGTAGGCCGAAAATATCATCAAAAAATGTAGTGAGACATTACTCTTTATCTCTGTATTTAGATCTCAAAAATTCATTGATCTGTATAACCGCTTTATTGCCATTCCGAATGTGTGGAATGATTATTTCACTTGTTTTAGTGAATCTGTGTGCCACACGAATTCTATAAGATTTTACTAACCAACTGATAAATCCAGTAAAGTATTCAGCGTCAGCCATATCCCGCCAAGCCGTTCCAATCGCGCCTTTAGTCCAAGGGAAAATCCCTCTAAAAAACCACACGCCATCATCATTAATAATTACTTTGGCTCCCCAAATAAACATCATCTGACAGATGAAATTTGCTGAGCATGCAATCATGAGTACGACACCAATTGTTTCAAAAATTTTATTAGTTGAGTATTCCATAGATATAGCAATGGAAAATAAAATAATGAAAATAAATACTGGTTTAATATAAGCCACCCATGACATTTTATAAATGGTACCGCTGAGATTACTCGTGCTATCTAACTCCATGCCCTATACCTTATAAAAATCGATTACGCGATGTAGAGTATCAACCTAACTTGTCCAATTGCAAGAAAATAAGAGCCTGATATTTACTATTTATATAGTTAGCAGGGCGGTTCACTAATGAGTGTTCATCCACATGTCCACATGAAATAAGTCAGTGATGCGATCGGCCCAGCATGCCGCCCGAAGTCAATTGTGAATCCGTGGCCAATGTCGAAGGCAGGGATAAAATGTCAGTAAATACCTATCGACTCGATGATCTTTCCGGAACAATTCCAACATCATCCGCTACGCTCAAAACGCTTAACGGATAATGTTTTTCGAATTCCAGGCGGACCCCAGAAAGCCTGATTAAGGCTCGCCTTCCCAGTAATCAATATTTTTTCCATGAAAATCTATAACCCTTAATGTGCCGATCTCATCATTAACCGATTTTACTAAATATTTGTTTGAATCGGGATACTCACAAATTTCCGGGGTTTCCATGGTGCTTATCGACATATAAGTTAAAAGTGATTCAGATGTATTTATTATCTGGTGTGGATACTGTTTTCCTGGAGGGATGCAAATTACGTCGCCTTCTTTAATCGCCACCATCTGGTCTGCTATTCGAACTGTTCCCGTCCCCTTCAGCACGACGAACATCTCTTCCTGAACATGATGAAAATGGTAGGGGGCATTTCTTTTGCCCGGCGGCAAAGTATCAACCGATGCCCCCAATTTTTGGGCCAACGTTCCTGAAGTGAGTGAGCCTCCTTTGGACTCATAAAGGGGAGGTCGTTCAAAGTTTTCCGTATCAATTTCGTTGATATTTTTGATTATAAATTTTTTTTCATTCATTACGTCATTACCTGAATTATTTTGGTGATCCGGTTTTCATACGGTTTTCTGCTTTTTCTAAATGAACCCGCTAATCAAATAGGCAGGGTTGCAAACAGGAACCTGAGTCGACGATTTCCCTTTCAAGAAGGAGCATAGGTCGACAACTGTATTCACCCACCGCACAGAAAACCAACAGTGGATATAAACGCTTTATCTGATTTCGTTCATGTAGACGTAATTATCGGTGCTGAATCGGTGATGCGCCAAAATAATCGGTAGTGCGCTTTGATCAAATGACACTTCGTCGATCACCATCACGGCGTGGGGCGACGGCAGTGCCAGTAATCGTAAATCCTCTTCGGTCGCCAGGCTTGCGGTGATCTGCTCGCGCACGGCGGCCACGCGGAGGCCGTATTTTTCCAGTAGAAAACGGTACAGCAGTGGCGGTAAATCTTCAGCGGCAGGAAAGTCTGGCAGGCGATCGGCGGCCAGAACCAGCTGCTCATGCATGGTGGGAATGTCGTTTATTTTGCGCAAACGCCTGAGCCGGATAACGTTGGACTGCGGTGCAATCTGCAATTTTTCTGCTTCATCGGCGCTGGCCGGGCCGGTCTGATAATCAATTACCCGCGTTTCGGAATGAACCAGCGACCCATCGCGGCCGTGCAGGCGAAAATACTGGAAGAAATAACTTAAATTGTGCAGCGGCGCCCAACCGGTAACCACCGTGCCGGTTTTGCGGCGGCGCATCAGCAATCCTTCAGTGGTTAACGCCGACAGTGCTTTACGAACGGTGCCCACTGACACGCCAAAATCTACCGCCAGCGCATTCTCGCTGGGTAATACCATGCCCGGCGTCAGTTGCCCCATCAGGATAGATTCACTGATATGACGTTTTACCACCTCATACAGCGGCGCGCCTTCCCTGTCGCCTAAACGGGCAAAGCTGCTGACTTCCTGCTCACCATGGTTTTTCTGATTCATGCCTGATTACCTATTGACCTGAGGGAATATCTGCTTTATCTATAAACTATATAGAAATAGGATTAAGCGAGTGTAGCATGCCGTGCGAAGGAAGTTTGCAATTAGCATTGGACTCCATAGAGCAAGATTCTGAGACCATTTTACGGGAACTGAGTCAGATGCTTGAGGTGGATACCTGTTTCCCTCCGGGAACCGGTTATCCGGCGTTTGCCGACGTTATGCAATCCTTATTACAACCGATGGGATTCTCCTGCGAACGCGTGGTGGTGCCGGAATTACTCTGGCAAACGCCGGACGGCAGTGCGCAGGGGGAACGCGTTAACCTGCTTGCTACGCTGGATGCCGGTGCGGCCGAAGCCTGCAATCTTTACTTTCACGTCGATACCGTGCCTGCCGGTGATGGCTGGAATTACCCGCCGCTGGCGCTGACCCAGGCCGACGGCAAGCTGTTTGGTCGCGGCAGTGCCGATATGAAAGGCACTATCGTGGCGACGTTGGCCGCTATTCGCGCTGCACAGCGGTTGGGTCTGGCACTGCGGTTTAATCCGGTACTTTTATTGTGTACCGATGAAGAAGGCGGCCTGTATCCCGGCGTTCGCTATCTGGCGGAACAGAAACGGTTTGATGGCCACATGCTCAGCTTTAACGGCGGCGCGGTAGCGCGTATTTGGGGCGGATGCTTTGGCAGTATTGATCTGAAAATTAGCGTTATTGGTCGATCCGCGCATTCCGGCGATCCGGTCGGCGGAATTAACGCCATCGAAGAAGGTTTACCGCTGCTCAATGCCTTATTTGCGCTGAAACAGCAGGTGGAACAACGCGGATCTGCCATGCCATCGCCACCGCATTTTGAGGGGCAACCTTTAACGTCGCGCCTGACGCTGGCGGCAGTGCAGGGCGGCAGCAAAGGCTCCACCATCCCGGCCCGTTTTGAGCTGTTGATTAACCGGCGTTATTCCCCGGAGGAGCCGTTTGAACAGGTTCTTGCAGAACTCACCGAATGTATCGACGAGGCGATGTCCGGCTCGGCCGCCTTGCGGGTTGATTATCATCTTATCGGCCATCTGGCGCCGGTGAGTGATCCGACCGGCCCACATTGGCCGCGTTGGCTGGCGGCACTCAGTCTAGGTTTTGGTTTTAACGCAAACGATTACGCCGTCTGGGGATCCTCAACCAGTTCTGATATGGGGTGGGTTCAACAGGCGGGCATTAAAGAAATTCTGCTCGGCGGATTAGCCCGCCCTGAGAATCGTATCCATGCATCGGACGAGTACACCACGATGCAGGATATTGTAGCTCTGGCTCAGTCAATCCTGGCGTATATCGCGGTTGATTTTGAACCTGAGCCATCCGTCTCTGCTGCTTATAGTCAGTGTTAATTTTGATTTTATTGATAGCGCCAACCCAGGTTTTTTAATTCATTACTGAGGAAGTCATCATGTGTGCAATGAAAGACGTTAACCGCCGCCAGTTCATCGCAGCCAGTACCGCATTAACCGGTGCGGCAATGCTTCCTTGGTCTGCAAAGGCCGCTGCGCCAGCATCAAGTTCAACGCCTGCCAGCGGTCAGGCGCGACGCGGCGGAGTATTACGCATCAGCGTTGATCAGGCCGCCAATATGCTCAACCCGCATCAGGCGCGGGTGGTTCCTGAATACCTGCTGGCTGAACTGCTGTACAGCGGCGTAACCCGGCTGACGCAGGATATGAAAGCCGAAGCCGATCTGGCCGAATCCTGGACGCCAAACGCCGATTTATCGCAGTGGACCTTCACGCTGCGCAGTGGCCTGATGTTTCATGACGGTTCAAGCTGCACCTCCAAAGACGTAGTGGCGAGCCTGAATGCCATTCTGGACAGCAAAAACGCCTCGTCCGCCCAGCGCAATATCGGACCGATTAAAACCATCACCGCCACCGATGCTCTGAATGTGGTGATCACTACCGACGGGCCTTACGCCGATTTGCCGGTCATGTTGGCCTATCCTGCCGCCAAAATCATTCCTGCTTCGATAGCCGACGGCCAACTGGCCCGCCTGAGTAAAGAGGCGGTTGGAACCGGGCCGTTTAAGCTGGTGTCGTTTGCCCCGGACCGTTTAGTTGTGGTCGAGCGCAACCCGCATTATTACGATCCCAAACGCCCTTATCTGGATCGGGTTGAAGTGGTGGTCTATCCCGACGCTATTGCGGAAGGTTCTGCATTAATCTCCGGGGATACTGACCTGATGCAGGCCGCGCAATCCACTGAGTTTCCGCGTTTATCCAAGTCTGCGGGGGTGATCCCGCTCCGTGTTCCGGCCGGACAGTTCCTCAACGTCAATATGGCCTGCGATGTGAAGCCGTTCAATGATGTGCGGGTACGTCAGGCGCTGGCACTCTGTACCGACCGTGGGGCGATGGTCGATTTTGTCGCCAACGGTTTTGGTTCGCCAGGCAATGACACACCGCTGAACACGGCGTATCAATATTTTATGCAAGAGCCGCTCAAACAGGTCAACTACGCCAGGGCCAAACAACTGCTGGCGGAAGCCGGTTACCCCGACGGACTGGATATCACGCTGATTGCTTCAGATAAGCCTTCTACCCGTACTCAGCTTGGCGTAGCCCTGCGTGAGATGGCAAAACCTGCCGGTTTTCGTATCAAAGTACAAACCATGGCTAACAGCACTTATCTGGATCAGGTGTGGAAGAAAGGCAACTTCTACGTCGGTTTCTACAATATGCAGGCGACGGCGGATGCCGTCTTCTCCTTGCTGTATACCTCGACGGCGTCGTGGAACGAAACCCGCTGGAACAATCCCGATTTTGATAAAGCCGTGCAGTCGGCTCGTGAAACCGCTGAACCAGCTAAACGTGCTGAACTCTATGGTCAGGCGCAGAAATTGATGCATGAGCAGGTGCCTTCGGTGATCCCGATGTTCTTCGACTTGCTGGCCGCCAGTCGTGATTACGTGGCCGGTTACCAGCTTAATCCGCGCGGTGCGGTATTCCGTCTGGATCACGTGTGGGTGACCGACAAAGCACCCAACCGCAAATAGCAGGGGGCAGTGTGACGGCAAGTTATCTTTTAAAACGTCTGATGCTGGTGGTGTACACCCTGTTGGTGGTCTCGCTGCTGGTATTTGGCATCACGCAACTGTTGCCCGCCGATGCGGCGGTCACCTTGTTGGGGCAAAACGCTACGCCGGAAGCGCTGGCGGCAGTGCGCGTTCGTCTGGGGCTGGGTGCACCAGCGTGGCTGCAATATTGGCACTGGCTATCGGGCATCCTGCACGGTGATTTTGGTGTGTCAATGCGCAATGGTTTACCGGTTGCACCGACCATTCTGGCCGCGCTTTCGCGCTCATTATTACTGGCGGCCTGCGCCCTGTTACTCATGTTGCTCATCGCTATTCCGCTGGGGATCTGGGCTGCCGTCAGGCGTGGAAAAATGGCCGACATGCTGGTTAGCGTATTGTCATACGTGGGGATCTCGTTTCCCGAATTTGTGACCGCCACGCTGCTGCTGTTGCTGTTTTCCGACGTCTGGCAACTCTTACCGGCCACGGGTTATGTGCCGATCACCGAGGATTTTTGGGGCGGTGTCAGCCACCTCATTTTACCTTCCGTTACCGTCGCACTGATTTTAGTCGCCCACGTTTCCCGTATGGTGCGTTCCGAAATGGTCGACGTATTGCAAACTGACTATATCCGCGCCGCGCACCTGAAAGGATTGTCGAAACGGCGGGTGCTGTGGCGACATGCCTTACGCAACGGCCTGTTGCCGACCATCACGATTGTGGCGCTCGATGTCGGTTATCTGCTCGGTGGCATTGTGGTCGTTGAGGAGATTTTTGCTATTCCGGGCGTGGGGCGCGAACTGATTGTGGCGGTGCAGGCGAGGGATCTGCCGACCATTCAGGCGGGCGTGTTAATCCTCGCTGCCACCTATTCGATAGCCAATTTCCTGGCCGATCTGGCCTATGTCTACCTTGACCGGCGGATCAGTTATGCATGATGTCGTGAAGCATTTAACCCGCTCGCCGCAGGGTGCGGTGGGGCTTTTCATTCTGATTATTGCCACGCTGATGGTGTTGGGCGGCGCGCACTTTGCGCCTTATGACCCAGAGGCTCTGTCGATTTTGTCACGTTATAAAGCACCGGGTCTGGAACATTGGTTTGGCACTGACCAGTTGGGACGCGATATTTTCAGCCGCGTGATGATCGGAGCGCGCGCGACGATCGTGCTTTCATTGCTGGCAACGCTGATGTCGATGATCATCGGCGCCATTATCGGTACGACCAGTGCCTATTTGGGCGGCAAAATTGATGAAATTATCATGCGTACCATGGACGCCGTAATGTCGATTCCGAGCCTGTTGTTTGCATTACTTATCGTCAGCACGCTGGGGCAGAGCAGTTTTAATGCCGTTCTGGCGATCACCATTGCCTTTATTCCCGGCATGGTACGCATAGCGCGCAGCGTTTCGCTGGCTGCCCGCCAGCAGGATTACGTCAATGCGGCCATTGCCCGTGGTGAATCGACGCACTACATCATTCTGCGCGAAATGTTACCCAATATTGTCGCGCCGATCATCGTTGAAGCCACTATTCGTGTGGCGTTCGCCATCATGTTATTTGCCACACTGAGCTTTCTCGGGCTGGGCGCGCAGCCGCCTGAACCGGAGTGGGGATTGATGGTATCCGACGGGCGGGCCTATTTCTTCAACGCTCCCTGGATGATGCTGGCTCCCGGTATTTCTATTGCCATGGTTGCTATCGGTTTCAATTTACTGGGCGATGGCCTGCGCGATGCGCTCAACCCAAGGAGCCATTAAGATGACGCTGCTGCATGATGAACACCTGAAGCCGGTCAACGACAGCGTGCTGTCGATTGAAGATTACAGCCTCGATTATGTGCTGCCGGGAGGCGATGTTTTGCACGTTTTGCGAAACATTAATATTGAGGTTAAACGCGGTGAAGTGGTCGGGCTGGTGGGCGAGTCTGGTTCAGGAAAAACCACGCTCGGCTGGTCAATCATGCGTTATATGGCCGCCAACGCCCGTGAGCGCAGCGGTAAAATTCGCCTGCTCGGCAACGATTTGCGCCAGATGCCTCAGCAACATATTGAAGCATTGCGCGGCGGCAAGCTGGGGATGATTTTTCAGGATCCGAGTGCTTCATTAAATCCGACGCTGACGCTGGGTGAGCAAGTGACTGAAGTACTTATTCGTCACCGGGCACTGACACCCCGGCAGGCACATGAAATGGGCATTCAGCTGCTTCACGACGTCGAACTTAAACATCCGGCAGCGATGATGCGACGCTATCCGCATCAGGTATCGGGTGGGGAAAAACAGCGCATTCTGATCGCGACCGCTTTTGCCTGTCAGCCAGATTGTCTGATTATTGATGAACCGACTACTGCCCTTGATGTCATCAGTTCCGCGCAAATACTGGCGTTGTTTGCCCGTTTGCGTGAAGAGACAGGTGTGGCATCACTGTATATTTCCCACGATCTCTCCCTCGTCTCGGCCGTCGCAGATACCGTCTGCGTGCTGGAAAAGGGCCAGATTGTCGAACAGGCGCCGGCGAAGCGGTTATTCAGTGCGCCGCAGCACAGCTATACCCAAAAACTGGTCGCCGCGGTGCCCGATCCTGCTCACCGTTTAGTCGACGACGAACCCGTCTCTCAGCACGCCTTATTAAGCCTCGAAAAACTGACGATCGATTATGGCACTCATGGCTTGATTGAACGCCTGTTCAAACGTGAAAACCGCCAGACTCGCGCGGCGACCGACGTCAGTTTTACCGTACATCAGGGGGAAATACTGGGAGTTGTCGGTGAGTCCGGCTCGGGTAAATCGACCTTAGCCAAAGCGCTAACCGGGCTGGTGCCCTTCAGCGGCAAGCTTAACTTCGGTGGTGATGGCGTGTTTGGCAAAGCGCAGATGAGCAAAGATTATCGTCGTCGGGTGCAGATGATCTTCCAGCATCCCGATGCCTCCCTCAATCCGCGCCAGCGCATTGGTGACATCATTGCCCGCCCGCTGCGGCTATACGGTTTACCCGATGGCGAAACCGAAGCACAGGCGGTGGCAAGATTGCTGGAAGACGTCCGCTTACCGGCAGATTTTGCCCGGCGTTTTCCGCATGAGCTTTCCGGTGGTCAAAAACAACGCATTGCCATTGCGCGCGCCTTTGCCCATCCGCCTGACTTAGTGATTTGCGATGAGATCACCGCCGCGCTTGATGTGTCCGTCCAGGCGACGGTGATTGAATTATTGCTCGAACTGCGCCGCCGTTATGGAACGGCCTATCTGTTTATTACCCATGACCTCAATCTGGTTCGCCAGATTGCTCACCGGGTCGCCGTGATGTATCGCGGTGATGTGGTGGAGTTGTTACCGGGCAAAGATATGCAGCATCACGCACAGCATGATTATACCCGCGCGTTATTAGCCGCGATCCATACGCCGGACGTCAGCCCTGCGGTTGGCGAAATTCCCTTTGAACTCTCCTGAAATAAAAGGTTTTACCATGAACGCTGAACAGCTTTTGGCTTCTATCGATGATGACTATTGCCTGAATTTCCTGGCGCGGATGGTGCAACATAAAAGTTATAGCGCCACCGACGGTGAGCGCCAACTGGCAGAATATATGGCCAGCCAGATGCAGGCGCTGGGCCTTGAAACCCAGATGCAAGCTGTCCCGGGCGATCGCGTCAACGCCATTGGTACATTACGTGGCGTGGGCGGTGGCGGAAACAGCCTGCTGTTCAATGGACATCTTGATACCAATCCGGTGACCGAAGGCTGGACGGTCGATCCCTGGGAAGGAAAAATCGACGACGAGTTTATTTACGGTATTGGCGTATCGAACATGAAGGCGGGAGACGCTGCCTATTTTTGCGCATTAAAAACGCTGATTGATGCCGGTGTGAAGCTTAAAGGTGATGTGATCCTGACCTATGTGGTCGGCGAATTGCAGGGCGGCGTGGGCACCATTGCCGCGATTGAACAGGGGATTAAAGCCGACTACTTTATCAACTCAGAGCCGACCGATGTGCAGGCGCTGACCATGCACGCAGGCTCGCTGATGTTCACCATTGAGCTTACCGGCGACACCCGCCATTTATCGAAACGCGAAGAGGCCGTGGACGCTATTGTTGCGGCGATGGACCTGGTGCCACAAATTAACGGTATGACCTTCACCGGCGCGAAAACCGCCGAGCATCTGAAAGTTAACCGTGGACACATTGGGTCGATGTTCGGCGCATTGGGCCGGGATTTACAGGACTGGCGACCGCCGCAGGTGGCTGACTTTGTCCGGCTGAAAGGATCCGCGCGTTTTGCGCCAGGTCAGAGCGTCGAAGGTGTGCTGGCGGATCTTCAGCAATTGCTGGATGCCTTGTGCGCAAGATATCCGGGTTTACAGGCGGAATTGTTTGACGATGGAAAACGCGATCGCCCGACGATGATGCCGTTTGAAGTGTCGCCACAATCACCGATCGTCAAAGCCGTAGGGCGCGCTTATCGCCAGGTTCGCGGTGAAGATCAGCCTACCGGCGTAATAACGCCACCGGCATTTTACGGAACCGACGCCGCACATTTCTACCAGATGTTGGGCATGGAAGGCATCGTCTGCGGACCGGGCGGGAAATTCAACACCATGCCTGACGAGCGCGTCCACATTCGTGATTTTCTGGACATTGTGCGCATTTATTTGCTGGCGATTCTGGAGATCTGCCAGCCCGCAGAAGGCTAACTCAGTACCGACAATTCATTGCCCGGAGTGGATACTTACTCCGGCATGTCCTTTCCGCCGATCTTACGTCGCAAGAATCCGTTAACACACCGCATACAGGCTTCGCGTTCTTCGACGTGGGGCATGTGGCTGGAGTTTTCGAAGATCACCCATTCTGCCTGTTTAATGTGGTCAGCGAAGGGCTGCACCACTTCGGGAGCGGCTTCGTCATAACGGCCGGAAATCAGCAACACCGGCACGTCGATGGCGGACAGCCGGTCGATCACCGTCCACTCTTTCATGCTGCCGATGACGTGAAACTCAGTCGGGCCGTTCATGGCGTGATACACCGTTGGATCGGCGTCCATCGCGGCGAAGGTGCGTTTCACCTCCTCAGGCCACGGATCCAGACGGCAGACGTGACGTTGATAGAACACCTGCGACGCCGCTTTGTATTCGGCACTGTCCAGGGTTCCGGCAGTTTCATGCGTCAGCAGGGTGTCCTGCACGTCGGCAGGCAGTTCGCTGCGCAGACGAGCGGCGGCCTGGAGCCAGAGTGCCATCGATGCCGGTGAATTGGCGATGACCAGTGCTTTCAGGCCGGAGGGTCGCGTTACGGCATGTTCGGCACCGAGCATCCCGCCCCAGGATTGCCCGAGCAGCGCGTAGTCTTTTTCGATGCCCAGATGCTTAAGTAGATTATCCAGCTCGGCCAAAAACAGCGACGGTTGCCAGAAATCTGCCGGTTTCGAGGGAAGGTGAGTGGAGCAGCCATTGCCGATTTGATCGTAATGGATCACTGCGCGGCCGGTTTCGGCGATATCCCGAAAAGCGTCGACGTAATCATGTGTGCAGCCCGGCCCGCCGTGTGCGATCACCAGCGGCGTGACGCTGTTGCGAAGATCGCCACAGATGCGATACCAGGTCTGGTATTCCTGAAACGGCGCATAGCCTTCAGTGATGTTGATCATTTTTGTTTCCCCTGTCGGTGAATAATCATCACAGGGTAAACATCAGGGCGGTGCTAAACAGCTAGTAAAAAAGATAGAAAGTGGGGCGGCGTCTTTTTGGCTCAACGATTAAGCAAACGGTAATGCAGCGCACGCACTACCGCCTGCACGCGGTTGCTGGCACCCAGCTTACGGGCAGCGGTGTTGAGATGCAGCGTGACGGTGGCAATTGAACGGTTGAGTTTTCGGGCAATTTCTTTGGCGGTTAACCCTTCCGCCGCCCAGGCCAGACATTCACGCTCGCGTTTGCTTAACCGCACATGCTGGCAGGTCAGTACGCTGGCGTCGAACAGCGGAAACACGCACTCCTGAAAGGTCAGTGCCAGCAGGCTCAACTCCGCCAGCACGTCCTGAATATCCAGCTCGTGCCCGGCCCCGGTGTGAATACCGGTGACGGTGACAAACCCGCCGTTCGGCAGATGTAACGGAACCGTCGCACCGCAGGGCATATTGTTATCGCACATGTAATGGGTGACCGGTTTATTCAGATCGCTGAGGCGATTTTGCAGCGACGTATTATCAGGCCGCTGATAAGACCAGATAAACGGCGCGCAGCTTTCAAGGGCGTAATGCTGCACCGGATCAACCTGGTAATAGCCGTTCTCCAGCCATAACCGCTGCATATCGCCCGGCACGTTACACATGTGCAGCAGCGACGGCGTGATTAAATCTCCCTCCAGTGAACGGGTAACCGGCGTGTAATCGTAGATCAGGGCATCAAACCCCAGACGTGAGGTCTGGGCGAACAGCTGATCAAACGCGGCATCCACGCTGGTTTCCCGCAAAGATGTTGCACTCTGTTTCACCGCAAGTTTCATGAATTTCTCTCCAGCCCGCGTTATCTCTGTGCCAGCCAGTACCCGTTCGGGCAGCCATCCAGCTTCAGTCTTCTCAACGTATAAAAAACATGCAATCACAGTGCCAGATCCCAGCAATGACAAAACTAGCATTTTTACTAACTACCGGTGATATGGCGCTAAGGCTAACGTAGGGCGACAGGGTAAAGGATCTTCAGAGGCCGAAAGCCGAAGAGGGAAGCGGCCGGTTTTCGCAGATGAATCTGATAAAGCGCCATTGCACTATGGTGGTGCGCGATCCTCTTTGCCAGCCCATCCCTGCACCTGCATACGTCATTAAGAGGATTGCCATGCACCGTTATCGTTTTCTGCTCTGGCGACCGCTGCAACTGCTGCCGGTATTGCTGGGGATCAGCGTTCTCACTTTTATCATGGTGCGCGCCATTCCGGGCGATCCGGCGCGGATCCTGCTCGGTGTGCGCAGTTCGCCGGAAGCTATTGCCCGCATCCGTGCGCAATACGGACTGGATGATCCTATCTGGCAGCAGTATCTCTATTTCCTGCGCAATTTGCTGCACGGCGAAATGGGCAAGTCGTTGATCTACCGCGTCGATACGCTGAAGCTAATTATGTCGCGTATCGAACCGACCCTTTATCTGGTGCTCGGCAGCGTGCTGCTGGCCCTGTTATTTACGGTACCGCTGGCGGCGGCGGCGGCGCGAAATCGCGGGCGCCTGGCCGATCAGGCGATCCGCCTGCTTTCCACCATTGGTCTCGGTTTGCCCGCATTCTGGCTGGCGATCATGATGATTTTACTGTTCAGCCTGTCGCTGGGTTGGTTTCCGGTTTCAGGCTACGGCAGTGACGCAGGCGAGCGTCTGCATCACCTGTTTTTACCCTGTTTGACAGTGGCACTGGCGCTGTCCGCAGTGCTGACCCGCAATCTGCGCGCCAGCCTGCTGATGGAATTACAGAATGACTACGTCACCGCCGCCCGTGCGCGCGGACAAAACGAAAACCGTATTTTCTGGCGGCACGTCATGCCGAATTCGCTGGTGCCGACCGTCAATCTGCTGGCGGTGAACATTGGCTGGCTGATTGGCAGCACGGTAGTGATTGAGAGCGTGTTTGCCATTCCCGGCATGGGGCAACTGCTGGTGAAAGCGATCATCAGCCGTGACTACATGGTGGTGCAGGGCGTGGTGTTGGTGTTTGCGCTGGCAACGGTGGGCGTGAATTTGGTCGCTGATCTGGTAACGGTGGCGCTGGATCCGAGGGTGAAACTATGAAAATGAGCATGACTAACAAGATGGCGACGCCACGGTTCAGCTCTTATCACCTGCGCTGGCTACCGCGCCAGCAGGCATTGCGGCTGGGGATGTTGATGTTGCTGACGTGGGTTCTGGTCGCGCTGCTCAGCCCGTGGATTGCGCCTTATGATCCTATAGCCCAGGATGCGGCCGCAACGCTGTTGCCGCCCAATATGGCACATCCGTTCGGCACTGATAACTTTGGCCGAGACATCCTCTCGCGGGTGATGTGGGGCGCGCAGGTGGATCTGCAAATCTGCATCATCGGCGTCATTTTCCCGTTTATCTTCGGCACGCTGATTGGCGCATTCTCCGGCTATCTCGGTGGTGCAGTCGACACGTTCTTCATGCGGGTGATTGATGTGGTGCTGGCGTTTCCTTTCCTGGTTCTGATGCTGTCGATCATTGCCATTCTTGGTCCGGGCCTCGGCAGTTTTTACATCGCGATGGCAATGGTCGGCTGGGTGTCCTACGCGCGTCTGGTGCGTTCGCAGGTACTGACGCTCAAACACCGGGATTTCATTCTGGCGGCGCGCAGTCTGGGCTACAGTCATCCGCGCATTCTGCTGTTACACCTGCTGCCAAACGCCCTGACCAGTTCGCTGGTGTTCTCAATGTCCGATTGCGTGCTGGTGTTGCTCAGCGGCGCGTCCGTCAGTTATCTCGGCCTTGGTGTACAACCGCCGGTTGCCGAATGGGGCGTGATGGTCGCCGAAGGCCAGAGTTTTATCACCACCGCATGGTGGATAACCACCTTTCCCGGTCTGGCGATTGTGGTGCTGGCGATGAGTTTTAGCCTGCTGGCTGACGGTCTGGGCGACAAACTGGGAGAGCGGCCATGACCCTATTGCGGGTTTCCGGTTTAACGATTGAAGACCGGCAAGGTATCACGTTGGTGGATAAATTGTCCCTGACGCTGAACGCGGGCGATATTCTCGGGCTGGTAGGTGAGAGCGGCTCGGGAAAAACCCTGAGCTGCCGGGCGATGATGCGTCTTTTGCCGGGCCAAGGACTGAGCATCAGCGGCGGTGAAATTCTGTTTAACCGAACGAATTTACTGACCCTGAACGACCAACGCATGACGGCAATACGCGGACGGGAAATCGGCATGATTTTCCAGAATCCCGCCAGCCATCTCAATCCGGTGATGACCATCGGCCAGCAAATTGCCGAAAGCCGTCGCTTACATTTCGGTGCGAGCCGCCGTGAAGCCCATCTTCAGGCGATAGCGTTATTGCGGCAGGTAGGCATTCCTGATCCGCAGCGCCGTGCAGACAATTATCCCCATGAGTTTTCCGGCGGCATGCGCCAGCGCGCGATGATCGCTGTCGCCTTGGCTTGCGAGCCGAAAATGCTGATCGCCGACGAACCCACCACCGCGCTGGACGTTACCGTGCAGATGCAGATTTTACGGCTGCTCCGCGATCTGCGTGACCGGCTCGGCATCGCTATTATTTTGATCACCCATGACCTTGGCGTGGTGGCACAAACCTGTGACCGCATTGCGGTGATGTATGGCGGCCGTCTCTGTGAAAGCGGCGAGAAGCGTCAGGTGCTGGCGCAGGCGTTGCACCCTTATACTCGTGGCCTGATTGACTGCCAACCCGCCAGCGAAGGCGGTATCGGGCGGCTGATCACGTTGCCCGGCCAGCCGCCGGTTGCCGCACGTTTCCCTGACGGCTGTCGTTTTCATCCACGTTGTACCCGCGCCACGTCGCTATGCCAGCGCGTTCAGCCCGCCATGCAAACCGCTTCATTTGCTCACAGTCACGTGACGGCCTGCCATCATCCGCTGCACGTCATGATATCCGGGAGTGAACATGGTCAATAAACCCTTTCCGCTGCTGGAGGTGGAAGCGCTGTCTGTGGCTTTTCCGGTCTCCGGTGGTTTTGGTCTTAAAAAACGCTATGTACAGGCGGTGAACGGCGTCTCGCTGTACATCAATGCGGGTGAAACGCTGGGGCTGGTCGGTGAATCGGGCAGCGGCAAAAGCACCCTCGGCAGAGCGATTTTACATCTGGAGGAGCCGTCCGCAGGCCGTGTGCGCTTTCGTGGGCGGCTGATCACTGACGGCATAAAGCCGGATATCGCCCGCCTGCGTCAACAAACTGCCATGATTTTTCAGGACCCGTACTCGTCACTTAACCCACGGCAGACGCTGGGCGAAAGCATTGCCGAAGTGCTGCGGGTGCATCACAAAGTGACGAAAGCGGAGATCCCTGCGCGCGTTGATGCGTTGCTGACGCTGGTCGGTCTTAGCCCGGAACACGCGGGCAAACGTCCACAGGCGCTGAGCGGCGGGCAATGTCAGCGCGCCGGTATCGCCAGAGCGTTGGCCATCGAACCCCGTTTGATCGTCGCCGATGAGTGCGTTGCGGCGCTCGATGTGTCGATTCAGGCGCAAATCATCAATTTGCTGATGGATCTACGCGAAAACATGGGGCTGGCGATCCTGTTCATTGCGCATGATTTGGCGATTGTGCGCCGCCTGTGCGACCGCGTGGCGGTGATGTACCTCGGGCGGATCGTCGAAAGCGGGCCGACGCAGACCGTATTTAACGCGCCGCGCCATCCTTATACCGCCGCCCTGGTGGCGGCCATTCCTGAGATCGACCCCGACCGGCCGCTGCCGGAACATCCGCTACAGGGCGAGCCGCCAAGTCCAGTCTTTTTGCCGGCAGGCTGCGCTTTTCACCCACGCTGTGCCCATGCGCTTCCCGCATGCCGGCAGGGCGCGGCACCAGAAACCCGGCATATTGCCGACCATGCCTTCGCCTGTGTGCTTGACGGCCACAGCCGCGACAGGCTTTATCCGATGACTGAAGGAATGTTACATGAAGCAAAAGCATTTTAACGTTGTGGCCGCCGGGGTGTTGCTGGCGTTAAGCCTGGTCAGCGAAATGGCGCAGGCTGCGGGGGTGTTAACCATTGGTCGTCGTGAAGACAGCACCACCTTTGATCCGATCAAATCCGCGCAAAACGCCGATAACTGGGTATTCTCCAATGTGTTTGATCCGCTGGTCCGGGTCGATAACAGTGGCACTAAACTGCTGCCGGGGCTGGCGGAAAGCTGGACTATCTCGCCGGACGGCAAGACTTATACGCTGAAAATGCGTGAGGCAAAATTCTCTGACGGCACGCCAGTCACCGCGTCTGATGCGGTTTTCAGCCTGACGCGTATCCGTGACGATGCGGCGTCAATGTGGAAAGACTCTTACAGCATCATCGACACCCTCAAAGCCCCCGATGCCCATACGCTGGTGATAACCCTAAAAACCCCGTCGGCGGCGTTTTTATCCCAGCTGGCGCTGCCGAATGCCTCGGTGATTTCACAACAGGCGCTGACCAAACAGGGCGCGGAGGATTTTGCCGAGCACCCGGTTGGTTCTGGCGCATTCAGCGTGAAAGAGTGGACGCGCGGCGAGAAAGTCGAGCTGGTGAAAAACCCGTATTACTGGGATGCGACGAAGGTCAAACTGGAGGGTGTTGAGTGGCTGACGCTGCCGGATGACAACACCCGTATGCTGAAATTGCAGGCCGGAGAAATTGATGCCGCGCTGTCGATTCCGTTCTCGCGCATTTCGTCGCTGCAAAAAGATCCGAAACTGAACGTCGAACTGGACCGTTCCACCCGGGAAGACCATCTGCTGATCAACCATGCCCACGGCGATTTAGCCAAAATTGAAGTGCGTCAGGCACTGGACTTCGCTATCGATAAGAAATCCATTATCGATACCGTGACCTTCGGCTACGGCAAAATTGCGAACTCCTATATCCCTGACGGCGCGCTCTATCACTATGCCGATAACTTACAGCGCCCTTATGACCCGGAAAAAGCCAAACAGCTGTTGGCCGCCGCTGGTGTGAAAAACCTGACGCTGAAATATCTGGTTAATGCCGGTGATGAAGTCGATGAACAGATCGCCGTTCTGCTGCAACAACAGTTGGCAAAAGTTGGGATCACCGCCAATTTGCAAAAAGTGGACCCAAGTCAGAGCTGGGACATGCTGGTGGCCGGGGATTACGATATTTCAGTCATGTACTGGACCAACGACATTCTCGATCCGGATCAAAAAACCACCTTCACGCTGGGCCACGATTCGAACAATAACTACATGACGCACTACCACAACGAGAAGGTGAAGGCATTGGTCGCCGCCGCCCGGATCGAAATGGACCCGGCAAAACGCGAACAGATGTACATCGATTTGCAGAAAATGGCCAAAGCTGACGTGAACTGGATTGACCTGTATTACAGCCCGTATCGCAACGTCACCCGTAAAAATATTAAAGACTTCCACCAGAATCCGTTAGGCCGTTTCACGTTAGAGGAAACGGTAAAAGAGTAATGTGTGCCACACCAGTGAAAGTAAGCCGTTAGAAAAAAGTTCGTCCCCCTTTGCCCACTTTCGAGTGGGCTTTTTATTGTCGGGCCCTCCGTGAAACTCGGGCAATCTTTCAGCGAGAACTCCTCAATTCTCTCATTTCTCATGGCCCTATGGTTGAATTTGAATTAGAATGATAACAATTATCATTTCTATTTATAATTCACGTTGTTGCGGTTGATCTGAACCACCGTGGCGGCTCTGTTACTTATTGTTTGAGAGGATTTATGGCATCGATTACATCCCCATTAATGAAGAAGCGCATCCTGCCGCTGGCGTTATTCATTTCACTCGTGACCTCCGGTTCTGCCTGGGCTGAAAGCACTTTCAACGTTGAGCGTAAAGCGGTCAATAAAGGCGTGTATGAACTGGTGTACCGCTCGCCGCAGGCTTTATATGTGGCAACAACCGGCAGCCGCAAGCTCGACCAGGGTGGCATTCTGTATCGTCTTGACCCGGCCACGTTGAGCGTTACGCAGACCATTAAAAATGCGCTGAAACCCTTTGGTCTGGCGATGAACAAGAAAACCGACACGCTGTTCCTCGGTAATACTGTCAACAGCGCGATAACCGCCGTGGATGCAAAAACGGGGGAAGTGAAGGGGACGCTGGTGCTGGATAAGCGCCCGCGTAGCGAAACTGAGCGTCCGCTGGCACCGCGTGAGTTGGTCGTGGATGAGAGAACCGACACCGTTTATATGGGGGGATTAGGGGATCAAAGTGTCGTGTGGGTCATTGACGGCGCGACGCTGCAACTGAGAAAAACCATCGAAGGCCTGGGGAAGTATGCGACAGGGCTGGCGCTCGACAGCGCTGCATCACGTTTGTATGTCACCAACGCGAACAACGAATTTATAACTATTGACACCAAAACCAATGCGGTTCTCTCCCGCGTGAAACTGGACGCCGACGGCGAACACTTTTATCTGAACATCGCACTGGATCCGGCTACCCATCGCGCCTTCCTGACTGATTCAAAATCGCCGCAGTTACTGGTGGTGGATACAGAGAATGGCAAAGTACTGCACAAAACCGACCTGCCGGTATCGCTGGCGGTGCTGTTCAACCCGGTTCGCCATGAAATTTATGTCACCCACCGTGACGCGGGCAAAGTCAGCGTGATTGACGCTAAAACCTATAAGGTGTTGCACACCATCGACACACCGGTTCACCCGAACAGCCTGGCGCTGTCGGACGACGGTCAGTCGCTGTTTGTCACTGTGAAACAGGCGTCATCGAAGCAGAAACAGGCCAGCGAGCCGGATGATGTGGTACGCATAACCTTTACTGACAAGTAAATATACCCGTCATACTTCGGGACGCAGATGCGTTGGCTGCATTCGCTCACCCGAATCACTTACTTATGTAAGCTCATCGGGATTTCCTCATTTGCCGCCTTTCTGCACCAAAAGTAGGCGCCTCTGGGCGACTCGAATTATTTTGGGTCTATGTTTAGAAAAAATGCCGCTGCGAAGTGATTCACAGCGGCATTTTTTTAGCGTAGTTCAGCTTAGAAGTGCGTATTCAGGCTCATATAATACGTTCTGCCCGGTTCGTTGTAGGTTGCGGCACCGGCGCCGTACATATAGGCGTTAGTGGTGGCGTTACCGACAGTCTGGGCGTTGCCTTCGCGGAACTGGCGTTTATCCAACAGGTTATCAATGCCCGTCGTCACGCTGACGTATTTATTCACCGCGTAGGTGCCGCTCAGGCCGAATACCGCGTAAGGGCTAACTTCCTGCCGTTCGCTGCCGGTGACTGCTTCACCCTTGTAGTTGTATTTCTTCGGCTTCTGACGGCCATACCAGGTCATGGTGGATTGCAGAGAGAGGTCTTCCGTGGTCTGCCAGCTCAAGGTGGAGTTGATGGTGAACTTCGGAATAATCGACAGATAATCGCCGGTCTCTTTATTCTTGCTCTCGATCATGTAGGTACCGTTGTTATTCCAGGCGACGGTGTCGGTCACCGGAATATTCAACGTTCCTTCCAGCCCCTGAACCACGGCTTTCGAGACGTTCTCCCAGCGGTAAATATCGGACTTACCGTTGCTCGATGTACCATTTGGCAGGTAACCCGCTTCGATTTTATCGCGATAATCATTCCGGAAGTAGGTCATACCCGCCAGGTAACCATTGCGGTGAAACTCCAGCCCGATCTCTTTATTGATGCTGGTCTCGGCTTTCAGGTCGTCATTACCCAACAAGTAGCATCCTCCGGCACTGGCGGCACAGCCCTGACCTTTGCTGTAGAGCACGTAGTTCGGGTTGGTTTGGTAGAGGCTGGGTGCTTTGTAGGCGCGGGCGATACCCATTTTCAGCGTGAAGTCGTCACCCAGTTCCTGCGACAGGTTCAGGGACGGGCTCCAGTTATCACCGACAACCGAGTGATGATCAAAACGCAGGCCTGGCGTCAGCGTCGTGCTGTCAGTCAGATCCATATTGTTTTCCGCAAACAGCGAAAAAATCTCAGCCGAGGCGTAAGGGCTGCGGTTGCTGCTATCTACCCCGGCAATATCTCCACCCAACATGGCCTGGGTATTGGAGGAGAGATCTTTCATCTTTTGCTGATTCCACTCGGTGCCGAAGGTCGCGGTCTGCGGCACCCCGAGGTCGAACGGAATGCTCACTTCACTGTGCAGCAGTACGTTATCGAGAGAGGTGGTATTGAAATCGGTGTTGGCGAAGATCCCTTCGGTGCCGCCAGCCAACCCCTCATTCAAACGCGTATTTTTGGTTTTCTCATACTGCACATAGTTAGTGGTACTGATGCCGTTGTCCCAGGCCCCACGATAATTCAGCGCATAGGTCTGGCGGTAAATGCGGTTAGTCTCATCGCCATACTGGCTTTTCACCAGGTCGCTGGTGTTGGTGTTTTGCGTATCACCCGCATACAGGTTGCCCTGACGGCCATTATAAACCTCCAATTCCAGCGACTGCATTGGGGCGAAATCCCAGCGCAGCAGGCCATCGATATTTTTATCAATCACCCCTTCGCGCCCCGCAGGCAATGTGTCCGCGTAGGTACCGGTGCGTAAAGACTGATGCCCTTGGTTGATGTCCTGCGCGTCAGCCTGAGTTTTGCTGTAGCCGCCAAACAGGCGGAAGCTGAATTGATCGCCGAGCGGACCGGCCAGACTGAAGTCGGTACGTTTGGTCGAACCTTCCTCATCATGCTGCGGCACGTTCATGTAGGTATTCCATGAGCCGTGCAACGCTTTGGTATCGCGTTTGGTGATGATATTCACTACGCCACCTGCCGCACCGTTGCCGTAGCGCGCAGCGGCCGGGCCACGCAGCACTTCGATGCGTTCGATCATATCGGGCGGTACCCAGGCGGTGTCGCCGCGGGTATCTCGCTCGCCACGCCAGCCCTGACGCACCGAGTTGCGGCTGTTGGCCGGCAGGCCGTCGATCAGGATCAGGGTGTTTTCTGGGCCCATACCCCGAATATCGATCTGACGGTTATTGCCGCGCTGGCCGCTGGTGGAGTTGCCGGTCAGGTTAACGCCGGGCATGGTGCGAATCAGTTCGTTAATATCACGGGCCGGAGGCCGTTTTTTGATTTCATCCGCAGTGATGGTGGAGACGCCCGGTGCCTGCAGGTTTTGCTGCGCGGCGGTGACCATGATGGTGTCACCATTGAGGTCTTCAGTTTTACCGTTCTCTGCTTGATCTGACGCTGCTGCAACCGTTGTGGGGTTGGTGGTTGCGGCGCTGAGAGAGGTAGAGAATGTGCTGGCCCCGAGGCCCAATCCTAAAAGCGTCGCTAAAGAGTAGCTGGACAATGTGTTGTTCATGTTCGTTCCTGGTCCGGTTTCCGTTCCTGAACTACTGGTTGCAATGGCTGCATGAGGAGAGATAAAAGCCAGCAGCAGGACGGCCGGTGATCGTGTTGTGTGAAGTCAATTTGTGTCGTCAATCGTTGCCCACCTATTATGGGCAGACACACACTATTGCAAATGAAAACAATTATCAATACCATTCCCTTTATCGTTTGGCGTAACGCTGAAAATAACATCCTCATGTAACTTGTTATAAATAATGAGGTTATTGTTATGTTAAATAAATAATCCATAATGTGAGTAGGGATGTTTAAAATGGGATCAGAGTCAGAAAGTGGCACGCTGTTGTCCAGCAGGCATGCGGGGAGTAACCGCTGGTGGCTGGATATTGCCCGACGCGGGACACCATGGATTGAGCCTTCAGGGCAGGGAAACTGGAAAGTCACCTTCTTCTGGCGTGACCCGCAAGGCAGCGAATTTACCTCGACCTGTGAACGCGTGTGGATCAACATCACCGGCAAGACCGATCATCATCAGCCCAATCCTCCTCAAAGCCTGCAACGCCTGAATGGCACCGATGTCTGGTTCTGGCAAACCGACATGGAAGCGGGTTGGCGCGGCAGTTACAGCTTTCTGCCGGCCACTGAAAACCGGCCTTTTACGCCGTCGTCAGACGATCCTCATACCAACATGATGGCGCTGCGCCACTGGTGGCGTGACCGCTTTACCACCTCGACTGCCGACATCCTCAATGCGCACCGCAGCTGGCCCGGCGGGCGCGGGCATCGCGTCTCCGGGCTGCATATGCCGGACGCACCGGCGCAACCGGCGTGGCGAGATTTCGACAATTTCGCCACCGGTTGCGGCCGCTGTACGCCAGCACCGCCGACCTTGCTACAAAAACATCAATGGCATAGCCCACGCCTCGGTAACAGCCGCACGGTTTGGGTCTATACCACCGGTGACAGCGATCCCGCCTCGCGCCCGCTGGCCATTCTGCTCGATGGCCAGTTCTGGTCGCAGCAAATGCCGGTCTGGGAACCGCTTCATCAGCTGACGGAGCAGGACAAACTGCCCGAAGCCGTTTATCTGTTAATTGAGGTGATCGATATCGAACACCGCAGCCGCGAACTGACCTGCAATGCTGACTTCTGGCTGGCGGTGCAGGAGGAGCTTTTGCCGCAACTGCGCGCCTGGGCGGCTTACAATAATTCGGCCGACACCACCGTGGTGGCCGGACAAAGTTTTGGTGGACTCTCGGCGCTTTACGCCTGTCTGCACTGGCCGCAAACCTTTGGCTGCACGCTCAGTCAGTCCGGCTCGTTCTGGTGGCCGCAACGCCAGGCCTCGCAGCCGGAAGCGTCTGAGGATCAATCCGGCTGGTTGCTGCGCCAAATTGAGCAGGGGGTAGGGCAGGCCGCACCGCTGAAAATCTTTATGGAAGCCGGTGTGCATGAGCGCCTGATCCACCGGGTGAACGGCGAACTGGTGAATTTGCTACAGGAGACGCCGCATCAGGTTCATTACCGCGCGGTGGCCGGCGGGCACGATGCCCTTTGCTGGCGCGGCGGTCTGATGGACGGGCTGGCGATGCTGTGGTCGCCGCACTTTGTTGCCACTGCGCCGGTACGTGAAGCTGAAGGAGTGTGTGATGGAAAACCTTAACCCGTTTGATGACCCAAACGTAGTGTGCTGCGTACTGACTAACGATGAGCAGCAGTTCAGCCTGTGGCCGGAAACCCTCTCGGTTCCTGCAGGCTGGCGCGTGGTCTTTGGCCCGTCGGCCCGCGAGCAGTGTGCCAGCTGGCTGGAGGCCAATTGGCGAGACATGCGTCCGCAATCCCTGCGCCTGCATGATGCAGCCTCTTTCGAACAGGAGTGAACCGGTGTCTGAAACTTCTCTGATAGCGACCCGTAATGATGTCACCACCGGCATGCCGCTGGTGGCCGCGCAGCCCGGCATCTGGATGGCGGACCAGCTTTCGCCGCACGGTAATGCCTACACCGTCGCCCACTATATTGACATCAAGGGGCTGCTCGATTCCGACGACATGATGCAGGCCATCGTTCAGGGTCTGGCCGAAGCCGATACGCTGCATATGCGTTTTGAAGAGCAGGACGGTTTCGCCTTGCAAACCCCGCAGCCTGCGCCTGCCGCTTTTCAGCCAGAGTGCCTGGATTTGCGCGAGTCAGCCGATCCTGAGCACGCTGCGCTGACCCTGATGCGTCAGGATCTGGCGGTGGAGCTGCGTATTCTCAGCGGCAATATTCTGCACCGCCATGTACTGATCCGCATCGCCGATGCGCGCTGGTTCTGGTATCAGCGCTATCACCATATTCAGGTCGACGGCTTCAGCTTCACCGCCATTGCCCGGCGCATCGCCACACTTTATACCGCACTGCGCCAGCGGAAAACGCCGGAACCGACGCCGTTTGTGCCGTTTCGGGACGTGGTGGAAGAGTACCAGCAGTACCAACAGGGACCCGCTTTTGCACGTGATGCCCAGTTCTGGCGCGAAAAAGCGGCGACGTTACCTGCACCTGCCACCCTCTGTCCGCAGCCGTTGACCGGGCAGGCGCCGTCTGTACGCCTTCACCGGCTGTCATGCGCCTGCGACGCCCGCCAGGTCGCGTCTCTGACTCCCATGGCGCAGGACGATCAGTTAACCGCCAGCGACATTGCCATCGCGCTGGTGGTGTTGTGGGTATCACGCCTGAGCGGTCAGACGGATTTCTGCGGCGGTTTTATTTTTATGCGCCGTATGGGCTCCGCCGCCCTGTGTGCTACCGGTCCAGTGATCAATGTGCTGCCGGTGGCAATGAACGTTGCCCCTGCCGACACGCTGACTGAACTGGCCATCAGGCTGCGCAATGAGCTCAAAAAAGTTCGCCGCCATCAGCGTTACGATGCCGAGCAGATCTCACGCGACATAGGCATTGCCGGTGACGCCCGGCCGCTGTATGGCACAGTATTCAACTTTAAAATGTTCGATTATCACATCGACTTCGACGGCGTGGCGGGCATCACTCACGATCTCGCCTCCGGGCCGGTGCGGGATCTGGAGATCGCGCTGCATATCGGTGACGCCGGTGCGCTGACGGTGGATTTACAGGCCAATGCTGAACGTTATGACCGCGATGAACTTGAGGCTCATTTGCAGCGCCTGCCGCTGTTGCTGAGTCAGTTTGCCGCTGATACCGCATTGCCGGTCGGTGCGGTGCAGCTTCTAAGCGACGCGGACCGTCAATTAATCGAACAGGTCAACCGCACCGCACATCCGGTGGTGAAAAGTACGCTGAGTCAGCAACTGGCGGAACAGGCAAAACGCACGCCGCACGCGCCTGCGCTGGCGGATCTGCACCATCAATTTAGCTATGCGCAAACCCGCCAGCAGGTTGTGGCACTGGCACAGCGGCTGACTGAACAGGGCGTGATGCGCGGTGATATTGTGGCCGTTGCGCTGCCGCGCTCGGTCTTTCTGTCGCTGACGCTGATGGCGATTGTCGAGGTCGGTGCGGTTTATCTGCCGCTCGATACCGGCTACCCCGATGAGCGCCTGCGGATGATGCTGGAAGACGCCAGCCCGCAGTTGATCGTCACACATCCCGGCCAGTTGGCGCGTTTTGCCGGTCAGGGCCGCGTGCTGTTGGTGGACAGACCTTTATCGCCGGATGCTGAAGCCATGCTGCCCGTTCATGCTCCAACGCCTGAACATGCGGCTTATCTGATCTTTACCTCAGGATCCACCGGCCGCCCTAAAGGTGTGGTGGTGGGACATCAGGCCATCGTCAACCGGCTGCTGTGGATGCAGGATCACTACCCGCTGACCCCCCAGGACGTGGTGTTGCAGAAAATACCGTGCAGTTTTGATGTCTCGGTATGGGAGTTTTTTTGGCCGCTGATGGTCGGTGCCCGCTTAGTGATGGCACCGCCTGAGGCGCACCGCGATCCCGAACAGCTGCTGAATCTGATTGAACAACATCAGGTGACCACACTGCACTTTGTGCCGTCGATGCTGGCGGCGTTCGTCACCGCGCTGGATACGCCGCAGGCGGTGGCCCAGTGTGCCTCTCTCAGACAGGTATTTTGCAGCGGAGAAGCGCTGCCGGCCGAGCTTTGTCGTTTATGGCAGAGTAAAACCAGCGTGCCGCTGCACAATCTGTATGGCCCGACCGAAGCGGCGGTGGACGTCAGCTGGCACCCCGCGTGGGGCGAGGCGCTGGCGGCGGTTAAAGGCGCCAACGTTCCCATTGGCGTGCCGGTATGGAACACTGGATTGCGCATTCTGGACGCGCGGTTACAGCCGGTTCCGCCGGGCGTGGCGGGGGATCTCTACCTGACCGGCGACCAACTGGCTCAGGGTTATCTTGGCCGGCCTGAACTCACCGCCAGCCGCTTTGTCGCCGACCCGTTCGGGCAGGGCGGGCGCATGTACCGCACCGGCGATGTGGCGCGATGGCTGCCGGATGGCGCGGTGGAATATCTCGGACGCAGTGACGATCAGCTCAAAATTCGCGGTCAGCGGATTGAACTGAGCGAAATCGACCATGCGTTGCTGTCGTTGCCCGGCGTGCAGCAGGCAGTGACTCACGCTATGGCGCTGGGCGCGGTCAGCAGCGATGCCACGGGCGGCGACGCACGTCAGTTAGTGGGTTATCTGGTCGCTCAGCCAGGCTTGACGCTGGACGCCGAAAGTCTGCGCGCCGCGCTGGCTGAGCGGCTGCCTGCGCATATGGTGCCGGTGGTGCTGGTGACGCTCGAGGCACTGCCGCTCAGCGCCAACGGCAAGCTCGACAGAAAAGCCTTACCGCAGCCGCAAAGTACCACCGACCAGCAGGGGCGCGAGCCGTTGCCGGGACTGGAAAGCACCATTGCAGCCCTGTTCGGGCGCTTGTTGCAATGCGAGCAGGTGTTTGCCGATGACGACTTTTTCGCACTCGGTGGTCATTCGCTACTGGCGATGCGTTTGGCGGCAGAACTGCGGCGCGAACTCGGCAAACCGGTGTCGGTCGGGCAGGTGATGGTGGCGTCGCGGGTAGAGCAGTTGGCGCAATTACTGGCTGAAGAATGCACGCAGGAAGAGGCAGATCGCAGCGGTTTTGATGCGTTGCTGCCGCTGCGCACCGGCAGTGGCCCGATCCTGTTCTGCCTGCATCCGGCCTCGGGTTTTGCCTGGCAGTTCAGCGTACTGCCGCGCTATATCGACCAACACTGGTCGCTGGTTGGTATTCAGTCGCCGCATCCTGATGGTCCGCTGGCCGTCAGCCAGAATATGGAACAGGTGTGCGATGCTCATCTACAAAGGGTATTAACTGTGCAGCCGCATGGCCCTTACCATTTCATCGGTTATTCACTTGGCGGGACGCTGGCACAGGGCATCGCGGCCCGCCTGCAAGCCAGAGGGGAAGCGGTGGCGTTTCTCGGGCTGCTGGATACTTACCCGCCGGAAACCCAGAGCTGGGATGTGATGCTTGATGACAACGTATTGCAGGAGATCCAGCGCGAACGCCAGCAGTTCAGGGCGGCTTCAGAACAGACATTGGATGGCGAACAGGTCGAGGCCCGCCAGATCATGTTCGATCATATCGAGGCCAACTATGCTGATTCGGTACGGCTGTTGTCGGCCACCAAAACCGCGCGTTTCAACGGGCAGGCCACGCTGTTTGTCGCCCGCCAAACGTTGCAGGACGGGATGGACGTACAACAAACCTGGGCGGAATACGTCGATGCATTACAGGTTCACGAACTGGACTGCGCGCACGTGGATATTGTCTCTCCGGATTCATTTAAAATCCTGGGGCCGCTGCTAAACCGTGTCTTGAGAACCGTAGCCACTTAACCTTTCGTCAATCAGAACGGCGTACCGCTGGCGACAGAGCCCTTCCCAGCGGGACCACCAGCGGTGTATGCGAAACGGGGTCATCGATGATCATGCAGCGCAGGCCAAACACCGCTTCAATCAGTGCGGTGGTCACAATCTCTGCCGGTGGCCCTTCGGCAACAATCTTGCCGTCACGCATGGCGATCAGGTGCGTGGCATAACGGCAGGCGTGGTTAAGGTCGTGCAGCACCACCACCAGCGTACGGCCGAGATTGCGGTTCAGATCCTGCATTAATTCCAGCAAATCAATCTGATGAGTGATATCCAGCCAGGTGGTTGGCTCATCGAGTAACAGCAGCGGCGTTTGCTGGGCCAGTACCATGGCTATCCACACCCGCTGGCGCTGTCCGCCTGACAGTGTATCGACGGCACGATCTGCCAGCCCGCTGATGCCGGTCGCCTGCATGGCTTCACTCACCGCCAGCCGATCAGCTTCACTCCAGCGGCTGAACATGCGCTGATGCGGATAACGGCCACGGCCTACCAAATCTTCCACCAGAATATCGCCGGGCACGACGGAGCTTTGCGGCAACAGCCCGAGTTCGCGCGCCACCTCTTTGGTGGCGTAATCGCTGATCTGCCGGCCGTTGAGCAGCACACTGCCTGACTGCGGTGAAATCAGGCGGCTGAGCGTGCGCAACAGCGTTGATTTTCCGCAGGCGTTAGGGCCGATGATCACCGTCAGTTTGCCGGGCGGAATGGTGAGATTCAGATCCTCTATCACCACTTTTTTGTCATAACTCAGGGTCAGGTTTTCACCCCGTAGCGGAGCGTTAAGGTCGTTTTTCGTCATCATTTTTTGCGCGACTCACGAATTAATAATCCAATCAGATAAATGCCGCCGAGGCTGACGGTCAGCACCCCGACCGGCAACTGGTAGGGCAGGAACAGGCGCTGTGTGGCGACGTCGGCCGCCAGCAGCAGCAGCGCGCCGGTCAGCCCTGCCATAAGCAGTGGCTGCGACTGATTTGGGCACAACCGGCGGGCAATTTGTGGTGCAACCAGCGCGATAAATGAGATCGGCCCGGCCACGGCGGTGGCAGCGGCGGTCAGGGCAACGCCCGTCAGCATCAACAGCAGGCGTGAACGTTCCACCGGCACGCCCAGCGCGCGGGCCATATCATCGCCCATCTCCAGCAAATGCATACGCCGCGAGAGCAGTAGCGCCAGCCCCCACGCCAGAATAATCAGGCCCACCACCGGCAGGCTTTTGGCCCAGGTGATACCGTTCAGCGAACCTGCGCTCCACAACCCGGCAGTCAGCGCCGACTCCAGCGAGGCCGAAATCACCAGCCAGGTATTGCCAGCCACCAGCAGCGCACGCACGGCGATGCCGACAATGATCAGGCGGAAGGTTTCCACGCCGTTGCGCCACGCCAGCAGATAGACCAGCAGGGCGGTCAGCAGGCCGCCGGCCATCGCACCGGCGGTAATGCCCAGGATCGAACTGTTGAACAGCACGATCGCCACCAGCACGCCGCTGTACGCGCCGGTATTGAAGCCAATCACATCCGGGCTACCCAGCGGATTACGCATCAGCGACTGAAAAATTGCTCCACTGGCCGCCAGCGCCGCGCCCAAAATCAACGCCATCACCACGCGTGGCAGCCGCCACTGAGTGACAATAACTGTCAGATTATGTGGCCCTTCTCCGCGCAGGGCATCAATCACCTGCATCGGGCTCAGCGAGAGCGTGCCGCTGCCCAGCCCGTATATCGCCAGCATCACGCAGAGGATAATGAGCAAGCAGATCATCAGAATTTGTCGCGGAAATAGCGCTATCTTGCGTGAAGGGGGCGCAGTTGACGTGAAGATTTTCATTATCAGCTCCGCTTCATCAGCGCACGGTTACGCACCAGCACTATCAGCACCGGTGCGCCGATGAAGGCTGTCACGATAGAGACGCGTAGTTCGCCGGGCACCAGCAGCCGTCCGACAATATCGGCCGTCAGCAGTAAAATAGGCGTCAGCACCAGCGTCCAGGGCAGCATCCAGCGTGGGTCGGAACCGGCCAAGTGGCGGGCGATGTGTGGCATGATCAGGCCGACGAAGGCAATCGGCCCGACCGCCGCCGTTGCACTGCCGCACAATAATGTCACGGCCAGCAGGCCGCACAGTTGAGTAGGAACAATGCGGGTGCCCAGCGCGGTCGCAAGGTCACTTCCCATGCTCAGATTATTCAGGGCGCGGCTCATCAGCAGGGTGAGAATAGCCCCGCCGAGGATCGGCAGCGTCACCGCGTGGATCACCGCCATACTGCGGATATCCAGCGAGCCAGCCTGCCAGAAACGCAGTTGATCAAATACCAGAGGATTGAGCAGGGAAAGGCCGGAGGAGAAGCCTTCCAGCACGGCACCGAGCGCCACGCCTGCCAGCGTCAGACGTATCGTGTTGACCTTGCCGCCACCGATAGCGCCGATCAATGCCACGATCAGCGTAGCAACCAGCGCACCCGCAAAGGCAAACCATAAATACTGGCTGACGTCGACGGCGCCGAAAAAGGTGATGCCCAGCACCACGGAAAAACCGGCACCGGCGTTGACGCCAAGAATGCCGGGATCGGCCAACGGATTGCGGGTGAGGATTTGCATCAGTGCGCCGGAAAGCCCCAGCGCCACGCCTGCCAGCAGCCCGGCCAGCGTGCGCGGCAAACGGGCATCGCGGATGATGGTGCAGTCGGGCAGGGCGCACTGGCCCTGCAACGCGGAGATCGCGGTGTGCAGCGGGATGGATTTTGCACCCACGGAGAGGCTGAGGAAAATAACCAGCGCCAGCAAGGCAATTGCCAACAGCATGCAGAGCGCGTTGCGCAGAAGCGCCCGCGAGGTGGCGGTTGGCCGTCTCTTTTGTGTGTTGGAAAGCCTGTGAGGTCTATCGGTAAGAAGCCGTGACATAGTAAGAAAATACACCAAAGTTAATCTTAATGATTTTTATTATCATTATCTATTGCATTTGACTATGGTAGCATGAGTTATCTCTCTATAGCATTACTCCGACTGTGCCTTTTACTGGTTTAAGACAACTTTATAATGAATAAGCCCTCGATTTTACTCGATTTTTCCCTGTTGAAAACCCATGCCACTTTCCGTGCCGTCTTCTGCGCCCGCTTTATTTCTATTTTGGCATTGGGTCTGTTGGGCATTGCGGTGCCGGTACAGATTCAGGCCATGACCGGTTCTACTCTGCTGGTAGGGTTGTCGGTCACGCTGGCCGGAAGTGGTATGTTTATTGGCCTGTTGATGGGCGGCGTGATGGCAGACCGCTATGAGCGCCGTCACCTGATCCTGTTTGCGCGCAGCACCTGCGGACTGGGGTTTATCGGGCTGTGCATCAATGCGCTTTTGCCTGCGCCTTCGCTGACGGTGATCTATCTGCTGGCGGTGTGGGACGGTTTCTTCGGTGCGGTGGGCGTCACGGCACTGTTGGCGGCCACGCCTGCGATTGTCGGGCGTGAAAACCTGGTACAAGCCGGGGCGATCAGCATGCTTACCGTGCGGTTTGGCTCGATTCTCTCACCTGCTATCGGCGGGCTGGTGATCGCCAGCGGTGGCGTGGTGTGGAATTACGCTCTGGCGGCGCTCGGCACTGGCCTGACGCTGATCCCGTTGCTGCGTTTACCACAGCTGATGCCCCCGATGCAAAAACGCGAACATCCGCTGCGGGCACTGGTATCGGGTTTCGTCTTTCTGTTGCAGAACCGGGTGATCGGTATGGTGGCGCTGATTGGCGCACTGCTCACCATGGCCAGCGCGGTACGCGTGCTTTACCCGGTGTTGTCTGGTCTCTGGCAGGTTAGCGCGTCTGAGCTGGGGTTGATGTACGCGGCGGTGCCGCTGGGTGCCGCCGTCGGAGCGCTGACCAGCGGACGCGTAGCGAATGTGGTCCGGCCCGGCTGGATGCTGCTGACGACCGCCATCGGCGCGTTCGTTGCCATTGGCTTGTTCAGTCTGATGCCGTGGTTTGGTCTGGGCTTGGTGTTTCTGACGATCTTCGGTTATCTCAGCGCTATCAATGCGTTGCTGCAATATGCGTTGATCCAGAACCTGACGCCGGATGATTTTCTTGGCAGGATTAACGGCCTGTGGACCGCGCAAAACGTCACCGGCGATGCCATCGGTGCGCTGCTGCTCGGCGCGCTGGGCTCGGTGATGTTACCGGCGATGACCACCGCGAGTTTCGGTTTCACTGCAGCGGTTCTCGGCGTGGTGCTGGCTTTGGTTATGCGGGCGTTACGAGATACCGTTAACTGAGTGCGCTTCCAGCCAAAAAAAAACCAACATCATCCTGGGTAATTCAAATATTGGTGTAATGATATCGGCAGCCCACTACGGTGACGGTATCACCCTCTACCCAGTACACCAGGCGGTGCTCCTGCGTTATCCTGCGCGACCATAGCGGCTTTTTATGTTTAAGGGCCTCCGGCTTGCCGATGCCTTTAAAAGGTGTTTCTGCGGTATTGCGTAACAGCTCCAGAATCTTATCGCGGGTCTTCGGGTTTACCTCGGCCCAGTAGTCATAATCCTCTTTCGCCTTATGGGTAAAAACGACATTCATTTAAAAGTTCCGGCCGAAAGGTCGAAAGGTATTACTTCGCCGCGTTCGGCCTGCGCGATGCTTTCCATCAGGTGCGCGGCGTTCGCTGGATTGCTAAACAGGTGAAGCGTTTCCTGCATGGCAGACCATTCGGATTCTGCAATCAGAATGACATTTTCAGCGCCCTGCCGTGTGACCATGATCGGGGCGCGGCTTGCGCTTACCTCGTCCAGGACGTGCGCTAAGGTCTGGCGTAATTCGGTGCTGGTAAGTGTGTGCATAGTATTTCTCCGTATGTACATGATTCTGTACGTACGTATTATGGTACACATCCAGGATCGGTGCAACCGGCACATTTTAACGACAGTCTCATGCTGGCGCAGCCGGGCGCGCCCTCCGATACAGTTAGTGAGAAGTAAACAGCGTTTCCAGCCGTGTTAGCAGGTTACTGGCGCTGTAATAGTCCAGGCGGAAGGTGTCATTGCCGAGCGGATAAACCCGTTGGTTTTTTACCGCCGGAAGGTGGGCCAGAAAGCGGTTGTTCATCACTCGCTGACCGTCGCTGTCATCAGCGGAAAACAGCAACAGCGTGTTGCCATTTAACCCTTCGGCCATGTTTTCACCGCTCAGTTGCACAATGTCTTTACGTACGCCCTGGCTCTGGCTGCCATGCAGGCTGGCTGGAAGTTTGGCCAGAGTGAAGCCCAGTTCGTGCAGCAGTTGTCCCTGCGGTGAGGCGCTGGTCCACAGATTGGCAGACTTACCATCCGGGCGGTAAACCAACGCGGAGACCGGTTGAGGCGGTAAAGCCAGTCCGGTTTTCAGCTTTTTGACCCGCGCGTCAAACTGCTTCACGGTGGCGTTGGCCTGCGCTTCATGGCCGGTGGCTTCACCGAGTTGTCGTGCCAGCTCCTGCCAGCTTTTATCGTCATAGTTGACCACCAATACCGGTGCAATGGCCGCAAGCTGATCGTAGAGTTTGAGGGCGGAATCCCCGCCGGTGGCCGACATGATGATCAGGTCCGGCGCTTCTCCGGCGATGGCTTCGGCGTTGGGTTCACCGATGTACAACCGTTGCACTTTGCGCTCAGCCGCAATCTTACCCCACTGACTTAAATAGCCCTGCGCATCAGCAATACGGCTGTTGGGGGTGGTCGCGCCGCTGGCAATGACCGGCGCGTCAATCGCCAACAGGGTGCCGGTGACCGTGACGCTGGTGGAGACAATGCGTTGCGGTGGTTGGTTGAGGGTGACTATGCCGTGTTCGGTTTCAATCTGTCGCGGCCATCCGGCAGGGGCTGCGATGCACGTTTGCATCAATAATGTCAAAAATGCGGCAGACAGGGCGAAACGTTGAAACAGGGTACTCTTCATTAACGGCGATCCTCAGTTGTTACATGCTGATGTAGCTCATTTTACAGCATGTCTGTGCTTGGCAGCTCAATCCAAAACGCACAAAGCGTGGTTTACGTTTATTGACAGGCATAAATTCGGCGAGTAGTTTACCTGCAATAGATGCAAATGATAATGGTTATTATATTCATTATCATTCTGTTAACAGGAGCGAACTAATGGATGCAACAGTGAACGTGGTCAATCAGACGTATAAGCGATTAAGTGACGGTGTTGATAATGAGACAAACATTTCTCCCACTTCGGGTTTCTTCTTCACTTCACCTTTTCGCAGTTTGGCTACCCAGGGCTGTTTTGCTCGCCTGAACCTGCCTGCAGCAGGCGGTGAATCACTCACTAGTGCTTTTCAGCAGGCGGTGCAGCAGGCATTCAGCCAGGCACGAGCGGCCGGAATAGCTAATCCAATACTCTGCGGTGCGATTCCTTTCGATACGCGGCAGCCCTCTTCGCTGTTTGTCCCACAGCGGGTGCAGTGGTTTGACCGGCAGGCATTTCTGCAAAGCCAGACCCCAGTTGATACTGGGCTGCCTGAGGTGGTCAGCAAAACCGAGCATCCGGCGAAAAATGATTTTATGCAGATGGTGTCGTCTGCGGTCAAATCCACCCGTGAGGGAGCGCTAAGCAAAGTGGTGCTTTCACGGCTGCTGGAGATTGAAACCCGTCAGCCGGTTGATAAACCGGCGCTGATGGCACGGATGATCGAGCAGAACCCGGACGGTTTTCATTTCCACGTGCCGCTTGAAGAGGGCGCGCTGCTTGGTGCCAGCCCCGAATTGCTGCTGCGTAAACTGGACAACCATTTTCACTCCACTCCGCTGGCGGGTTCAGCGAAACGCAGCCTCGACCCGCAACAGGATCAGCAAATCAGTCATCAGTTACTGGCATCCACTAAAGATGCTTATGAGCATCACATCGTCACCGAAGGCATGCGCGAGGCGCTTACGGCGCGTTGCAGCCATCTGAATATTCCTCGCCAGCCGGAGCTGCTCAGTACACCAACGCTGTGGCATCTGTCATCTCCGATTGATGGCGACGTGGCCGATCCGGCTGAAAACGCACTGTCGCTGGCCTGCCTTTTACACCCGACGCCAGCGCTGTGCGGCTCACCGATGTCAACCGCCCGCGAGTTTATTGAACAGCTCGAACCTTTCGACCGTGGCCTGTTTGGCGGCATTGTTGGTTGGTGTGATGCCAGGGGAAACGGCGAGTGGGTGGTCACTATTCGCTGCGGAACGGTGAAAGACACCCAGGTGAAACTCTTTGCCGGAGCCGGCATTGTGCCGGACTCATCCCCGGCGTCCGAATGGGCAGAAACAGGCACCAAGCTGTCCACCATGCTGCATGCATTCGGCCTGGATCAAGGATAAGAATATGGGCATGACTATTGCTTTTACCCGCTGGCCGGATGATTTGGCGCAGCGCTACCGTGACCGCGGTTACTGGCTGGATCTGCCGCTGACCGATATTTTACAGCGTCATGCCGACAGCGACACCGTGGCGATCGCCGATTCAACGTCCAGCCTGAGCTACCGTCAGTTGGCCGAGGACTCGGGCAGGCTGGCTGCTGCGCTGCTGCGGCGCGGGCTGAAGTCCGGCGACACTGCACTGGTTCAGTTAGGCAATGTGACGGAATTTTATGTGGTGTTTTTCGCGCTGCTGAAAATCGGCGTCGTGCCGGTCAATGCCCTGTTCAGCCATCAGCGCAGCGAACTTAGCGCCTATGCGGCACAGATACAGCCCGCGTTGTTGATTGCTGACTGCGCGCATACCCTGTTTGCTGACCACGTTTTTGCCGATATTTTTATTGAGCAACACCCTTCGCTGCGGGTGATGGCGCTGCGCAATGCTGAGAATGAAGAGTATTCGCTGGCGGCCTGGATTGCCGAAGATGTTGCTGACTTTCTCGCCGCACCGACTCCTGCCGATGAGGTGGCCTTCTTCCAGCTCTCCGGCGGCAGCACGGGTACGCCAAAACTGATCCCGCGTACCCACAATGACTACTACTACAGCATCCGGCGCAGCGTGGAAATTTGCCGTTTCGATGCTCAGACTCGCTATTTGTGCGCGTTGCCGATTGCCCATAATTACCCGATGAGCTCCCCCGGCGCACTCGGCGTCTTCTTCGGCGGTGGGCAGGTTATTCTGGCGACCGACCCCAGCGCGCAAGTCTGTTTCCCGCTGATTGAGCAGCACGCCATTACGGTTACGGCGCTGGTTCCTCCGGCGGTGACGCTGTGGTTGCAGGCCATGAGCGAATGGGAAGCGCATCCGTCACTCGACAGTTTGCAATTGTTGCAGGTGGGCGGCGCAAAACTTAGCGAAACGCTGGCGGCACGTATCCCGGCGGAAATCGGCTGCCGGCTACAGCAGGTCTTTGGCATGGCCGAAGGGCTGGTGAACTACACTCTGCTGGACGACGATGACCGGCACATTCTCACTACTCAGGGCACGCCGATGTCACCTGATGATGAACTCTGGGTAGCTGACGAACAGGGTAATCCGTTACCCGTCGGCCAGACCGGTCGCCTGATGACACGCGGGCCTTACACCTTCCGTGGTTACTATTTAAGCCCTGAACATAATGCCGAGGCTTTCGACCCACAGGGCTTTTACTGTTCGGGCGATCTGATTTCCCTGACCGAAGACGGCTACGTGCAGGTGCAGGGACGGCTGAAAGATCAGATCAATCGTGGCGGTGAAAAAATCGCTGCGGAAGAGATTGAAAATCTGCTGTTGCGCCACCCAAGCGTGATTAACGCCGCGCTGGTGTCGATGCCCGACAGCTTAATGGGCGAGAAAAGCTGCGCATTTGTGGTGACGCACACGGCGTTCAAACCGGTACAACTGCGCCGTCATCTGCGTGAACTGGGCGTTGCTGAATTTAAACTGCCCGACCGCTTTGTGCGGGTTGATCTGCTGCCGCTGACGCCGGTCGGCAAAGTGGATAAAAAACATCTGCGCGAAACTCTGGAAACACCCTTCTCATTGGTTGCACCAGAACAGACTGAGCCTCAGGGAGAATAATTCATGGCCATTCCTAAACTCGAATCCTATGCACTGCCCGCGGTGAGTGAACTGCCTGCCAATAAAGTCACCTGGGCGGTTGAGCCGCAGCGCGCGGCGTTACTGATCCACGATATGCAGAAATACTTCCTTAATTTCTGGGACGAAGATAGCCCGCTGATCCAACAAGTGGTGGAGAACATTGCTAACCTGCGACGTTACTGCAAGTCAGTGGGGATCCCGGTTTTTTATACCGCTCAACCGAATAATCAGAGTGATGAAGATCGCGCGCTGCTCAATGACATGTGGGGGCCGGGTTTGAATAAACATCCGGATCAGCAGGCGGTAGTGGATGTACTGGCTCCGGACGCCGACGATCAGGTGTTAGTGAAGTGGCGTTACAGCGCGTTTCACCGCTCGCCGTTACAGGATATTTTGCAGGAAACCGGCCGTGACCAGCTGATTATCTGTGGTGTTTACGCTCACATTGGTTGCCTGACTACCGCCATCGATGCGTTTATGCGCAATATTCAACCCTTTATGGTGGCAGACGGTCTGGCCGACTTCTCCCGTGACGAGCATTTGATGGCGCTGCGCTATACCGCTGGTCGCTGCGGTCGTGTGGTGACGACCGCCGAACTATTGCCTGATACCGGCCGTCAGGGGATGGCGAGTAAAGCGGCATTGCGTGCGCTGATTTTGCCATTTTTGGATGATGATAGCCATGATATTGCCGACGATGAGAACCTGATCGACTACGGTCTCGACTCGGTACGCATCATGGCCCTGGCCACCCGCTGGCGTAAAATCCGCGCCGATATCGACTTTGTTGCGTTGGCCAAAACGCCGACTATTGACGGCTGGTGGGCGCTGTTGTCCACGGGAAAAGCCTGATGAGCACAGTATGGGATTTTAGCGGCAAACAGGTGTGGGTCACCGGTGCCGGGCAGGGGATTGGCCTGCATACCGCACTGGCGTTTCAGAAAGCGGGCGCGACGGTGATCGGTTTCGATAAAGCGTTCAGCGGCAAAGCGTATTCATTTCGCACGGAAGTGATGGACATTACCGACAGTCAGTCGGTGGCGGTAATTTGCCAGCGGTTGCTGGCTGAACAACCGGCGTTGGATGTGCTGGTCAACGGCGCGGGCATTTTGCGCATGGGCGCGACGGATGAAATCAGCGACAGCGACTGGCATAGCTGTCTGGCGGTGAATGCGGGCGGAGCCTTCAACCTGTTTCGCCACACGCTACCGGTGTTTCGCAGGCAAAAACGCGGTGCGATTGTCAGCATCGCCTCGAACGCCGCCCATGTGCCGCGCGTCGGTATGTCGGCCTACTGTGCCTCGAAAGCCGCGCTGCGTAGCTTGTGTTTGACCGTCGGGCTGGAAATGGCCCCGTTCGGCGTACGTTGTAATCTGGTGTCGCCGGGGTCAACCAATACGCCAATGCAGCAGGCGATGTGGCAAACGCCCGACGCCGAACAGCGCACCATCGCCGGATTCCCCGAACAGTTCAAGTTGGGGATCCCGATCGGCAAAATTGCGCTGCCGCAGGAGGTGGCTGACGCCGTGCTGTTCCTGGCCTCCGACAGCGCGGGTCATATTACTATGCAGGACATCGTGATTGATGGCGGCGCAACGCTGGGTGCCTGAGTCCCCTTCATCGTTGAAGCTGCCGATGCGTTGGCTGCACTTGCTCACCCGAATCACTTACCGGAGTAAACTCATCGGGATTCGTTCGTTTGCCGCCTTCCTGCAACTCCAGTGTTTTTGGGTCGATTGAGTTGTACGGAAAAGGAGATAAACCGCCTTGCCCCATCATTTTATTACCGACGTCGAGTGGCTGAGCTTGCCGCTGGCGGCACCGTTTCCGGGTAAAATAGCGCGCTGCCATTTTACGCTGGTGGGCTATCGTGACGTGCTGTTTACGGAGCTTGGCGTGGTTTTCCCGTCATCCTTAATGCGTGCCGTACCCAAACGGCGCGCTGAGTTTCTGGCCGGACGCTATCTGGCATCGATGGTTTTAGATCCCCTTGGTTATCTGCAATTTACGGTTGAAACCGGCGACGATCGCGCACCGTGCTGGCCGCACAACGTCCGAGGTGCGATCAGCCATAACCAGGATACTGCGCTGTGCGCGGCGGTGCGTTACGACACTTCACCGCCGTTGGGCGGCGTAGGTATTGATGTTGAAACCTTGATGGAAGGGCAGCAGGCACTGGATTTTTTGCCAATGATTGTCAACGGCAAAGAATATGAACTGCTTCGACATCACCCGCACCTTTCTCTTTCTGTATTATTGACCTTAACCTTTTCGGCCAAAGAGAGCCTGTTTAAGATGCTCTATCCGCAGGTGGGCAGACTGTTTGGTTTTCTTGATGCACAGCTTGTCGCGCTCAATGAAGATGAATGTCGCTTCACGCTGGAGTTAACCGTGACGCTGAGTGCGGGCCTGCGCGCCGGAAGGCGCTTCGAGGGCGTCTATCAGTTGAGTTGCCACGACCTCATCACTTTTCTCTATTACTGATTCTGACGGTGATGATGGCGGCAAAAAATTTCAAAATGGGCATCAACACAACATATCGTGCAGCATGACAAAGTGTAGCGACTCCGTTCCTGACACGGAACGTGCCGAAAAATTAATGTCTGGACCATTTTCGCCGATACTCTTATGACATTCTTTATTTTCAGAGATCGGCATGAAATACATCAGCGTTTTAGTGGTGGCTGCGAGCATCAGCATTCTGGCAGGTTGTTCAAGCATTGATAAACCGGTCGGTTCTGCCACCTACCGTCCGCTCAACGCCAGCGGGATCAAAGGTGAGGCGAGTTACACCTCGTCCATCATTGCCCCGCTTGAACGCAGTCGCCGCGAAGATACCTTCAAGAAAATCTATGATTTTTGTGGCGGGAAGTACGACATTATGGGGGAAAGTAACGACGGACGTGAGATTCACCTGACGTTCTTGTGCACCAAGAATTTGGCGCCATCCGGGGCTATCTATATTAACCGCTCCAATGGAACCACCTGGTAACAGCCCGCATTTTACCCTCAGTGCCTGCGTCAAAGACGTCAGCCTTGGTGAGTGAATGTACATATGGTTACTTACCGACACCATTCACTCACTTACTTTCAGAGTTCAGAAGCTTAATCTTTTTTCAACGGCCCGGCAGTGTAGGGCAAACCTAAACAACAAAACGTAAAGGAATTAAAATGAAAAAAGTATTAGCTCTGGTTGTTGCTGCTGCGATGGGTCTGTCTTCTGTTGCGTTCGCTGCTGAAACTACCGCTGCTCCGGCACCGGCAACTTCTACTACTACCGCAGCGCCGGCAGCGAAAGCGCCGACTAAGCATGTCATGAAGAAATCACATAAGAAGCCAGCCCAGAAAGCGCAGGCTGCTAAAAAACACGTGAAACACGCTAAAAAAGCTGCACCAGTAGCTCAGAAAGCACAGGCTGCTAAAAAACACGTGAAACACGCTAAAAAAGCTGCACCAGTAGCTCAGAAAGCGCAGGCTGCTAAAAAACACGTGAAACACGCTAAAAAAGCTGCACCAGTAGCTCAGAAAGCGCAGGCTGCTAAAAAACACGTGAAACATGCTAAAAAAGCTGCACCTGCTGTAAAAAGCACCCCAGCAGCATAAGTCAGACATTTTGGTGAGTGACTCTACTCACCATTATCCAGACTGATGATTAAACACCCGGCTTGCCGGGTGTTTTTGTCTCCCGCTTTGGCCTGAGGTATTGAACCATGATGCTGCATCGATACCGGTTTGAAATTACCCTGAGTGGGCTGATCCTGTGTGGTTTCATCACCATCACCTTCTATTTATAACGCGAGGCAAAAACGGCGTATCCATACCGGGTCAAAGTCCTGCCCACGACGACGTCAGCAATCTGAAGCGCCATCAAGGTGCTTAGTGTTCAGATACTAAGCTTGTTAAATAGGTCATCAGCGTCATTGGCTGTATGAACATCTACGCCCTTTTCACTGTTAGATATACTCTCAACAGTTAGCTCATTAGGTATGCGCATATCAAATGGTAAAGCCTTTTTTTCAACTGCTTTCCCTGTCGTTTGATCAAAATATCTGCTCGGCCATATTGTTTGCGGTTTAATTCCAATCGCTTCAGCAATCAGATATTCCCCCTTTGGCCATGGGCGAGATAATGCATTTGCAAGCGTTGAAGAGCTCAAGCCTGATGCTCTTGAGAGTGCCGCCAACGTAGTTCCTTTTTTCTTTATAGCCGCGATGATATCTGCCTGATGCCAATCCTTCGATTTTGTCATGTAAAGCTCCTTTTTATGCGAAATACTAAATTATCCTTAGTATCTCGTAAGCCTAAAAATAACACAATAAAAAGCTAAGATTAACTTAGTAAAGGTGTTGGCTTCGAAAATCATGATAATCAAAAGACTCAAAGAAGCACGACTGCGCGCGGGATTCTCACAATACAAACTCGGCGTTCTGGCGGGTATTGATGAAGCATCTTCAAGTGCGCGAATGAATCAATATGAGAAGGGAAAGCACCAGCCTGATCAAGATACGGCGATTCGGATTGCACAAGTGTTGGATCTACCATTGGCATATTTTTATGCAGAAGATGACGAGCTGGCCGCAGTAATCATGAGTTTTCATAAAAAAACATAAGATAAAAAAACAAGGGAACATCACACTTCGATATTAAATAACCTTCTGAAGGCCAGTTTTCCGCTGGAGGTTATGCTGACTTCCCTGAAGCCCGGCACCCGTGCTAACCAACCTTTTTGTTCGCAGTGGGTGAAGAACGCTGCACCTGCATCTCCGCCGAGGTGAAAACGTCGTTCGCTCCAGTCGAGGCAGGCGCAGCAGGCTTTACGCCTTGTCTTTGCATCGAGTACAACGCCTAACGCTTGAAACCTTTTGCAGCCTTCAGGCGTTATTGACGTGCCCTCAGAATCAAACCATCCTTCACTGACCATCACGTCATAGATCTTAACGGCGACTTCACCGGCCAGATGGTCGTAACAGGTGCGGGTGGTTCTTAACCCAATCGGTGCGCGGGTTTCCGGAGGCAAGACCCTTTTCCATGACACACCCATCATCGTCTCAATCAGTTCGGCAATGTCATGTCCCGCCAGACGATAATAGCGGTGCCGTCCTTGCGAAAGGCAGGTCACCATTTTTTCATTGAAAAGCCGGGACAGATGCGCGCTGGCTGTGGAAGAGGCGACGTCTGCCACTATGCTGAGCTCCGTCGCGGTCCATGCCCGCCCATCCATTAAAGCGCAAAGCATTTTGACTCTGGAGGGGTCAGACATAGCAGCCGCAATGGCTGCTATTGAGAGTTCGAGCGTGTCATTATCTTCAACCGGCTCACGTTTTTTAAGCATGTTTACTCACCCTGAACGGCCCACTTTGCGGTTAATTTGCTCGCGATAATATCATTGTCCGTAATGAGGATGAGTTGATTTGCATGGTCACTGTATTGCGTCAGGATGTTGATGCCTTTTTCAGCCAGTGCTGCGGCTATTTCCCCCAACTCGCCGGGACGTTCCTGCCTGAGTTTTCGGATCAGAGGCCGATGAATCTTTCGCACCTCGATGCCTGCGCTTTCAAGCACGGCTCTGGCTTTCTGGCCATCTTCAACCAGAAAATGGGCGTGACACTGTGAATCTATTGTAAATAGGCCGCCGCCTTCAAGGCCCACGCCGTTATGTCCGAGAGTTGCGCCTAAAAGGGCCAGTTCACCGGGCACATTTTTCAGAATGACATGAATGTCGTGCATCGCTTAACTCCGGTTTTCTGATGAGTAATCTCTGACAACGTGCGCAATGCGGATCCGATAGTATGAAAATACTGATTCACGCCCTTCAGCTTGTGCCGCTTGGTGAAAGATATTTTTCTTCCAGGCAAGCACCGACTCTTCGTCTTGCCACCACGACAATGAAAGGATTTTCCCCTCCGTCGTCAGGCTCTGGAAACGCTCTATAGAAATAAAACCCGCTATATCAGCCAGCAGGGGTTTTAATTCAGCGGCGAGCTCAAGATAGCGCGCTTGTTTAGCCGGAACGGTATCCGCCTCGAAAATTACTGCGATCATCATTCTTCTCTCTGGTGTAGGAATGAGAGTCACTTTATCGGGTTCAAAATGTAATGCTTCGGCGTGGAGCGAAATGTGCATCACTCCGCCAGCCACACCTCCACCCTATGGTTTTCACCGTCGTCGATCAGCGGGATCATGCCATCCGCCAGCGGTTGTTCATCCATCATCACCTGATAGGTTCCTTCACCGCGTTTGACGGTGATCTGATACTGGCTGCTGCCCTGCTGATAGGTAAGGGTGACCTGCGGCCAGTCGGCGGGCAGGCGGGTATTGATGGAGATAAATTCGCCGTGGCGTTTTATACCGAGCAGTGATTCGGTGATCAGCCGATAAGTCCAGCCAGCGGAGCCGGTGTACCAGCTCCAGCCACCGCGTCCGTTGTGCGGGTCAACGGTGTAAATATCGGCGGTAATGACGTAAGGCTCGACTTTATAGCGCTCAACGGCATCAGCCGTGAGGCTGTGATTGATGGGATTAATCAGCCGCATCAACTGCCACGCCCGCTCGATATTACCCATCTCGGCGAAGGCCATCACTGCCCAAATAGCGCCGTGAGTATACTGCCCGCCGTTTTCGCGCACGCCGGGCAGATAACCCCGAATATAGCCGGGGTTAGGTCCGTCGCCGTTGAACGGCGGTGTCAGTAATTTAATTAGCCCGGTTTCATCGTCGACCAGCCGCGTATCCAGCTCTTTCATGGCCTGCTGGCTGCGCTGCGGGTCGCCTGCGCCGGAAATTACCGACCAGCTCTGGGCGATGGCGTCAATCTGACACTCATTGTTAAGGTGCGATCCGAGAGTTTCTCCGCTGTCAAAATAGCCACGCAGATACCATTCACCGTCCCAGGCGTTATCGTGCAGATTCTGTTTAAGCGTGGCAGCTTGTTGGCGGCACAGGGCGGCAACGTCCGGGTGATCCAGCCGTTCGGCCAGCGCCGCGAAGCGTTGCAGGACGTTATAGAGGAAGAAACCGAGCCACACGCTTTCGCCCTGGCCCTTGATGCCGACATTGTTCATGCCGTCATTCCAGTCCCCGGCACCCATCAGCGGCAGGCCGTTTTTGCCGAAGTTTAGGCCATGTTTGATGGCGCGTACGCCGTGCTCAAACAGCGATTCGCTAAGCTGACTGAGGGTTGGCTGCTCGTAGAATGACTCCTCTTCCGGTGCCAGCAGGCGCGCTTCGATATAGCCGACCGTTTGCTGCGCGATATCAGTGTCGCCGGTCACGTCGATGTAGTGACACATCGCCAGCGGCAACCACAGATAGTCATCTGAACAGCGGGTGCGCACGCCGTTACCGGATGGCGGATGCCACCAGTGCTGGACGTCGCCTTCGGCAAATTGGCGTGATGCACACAATAGGATCTGCTCGCGCATCCGCTCCGGTGCTGCGTGGGTCAGCGAAAGGGTATCCTGCAACTGGTCGCGGAATCCGAACGCACCGCCGGACTGGTAATAGCCGCTGCGCGCCATGATGCGGCAGGCCAGCGTCTGGTAAATCAGCCAGCCGTTAGCCAGCAGATTGACGGCCGGTTCCGGCGTGGTGATCTGAATTCTATCCAGCACCTGATGCCAGTGGTGGTGGATGTTATCCAGTTCGCGGCGTGCCGCGCCCTCATTGAGGAACTGGCCGATAAGCTGTTCGGCTTCCTGCGCGTTCTGCCCTAAGCCTAAGGCGAAGATGAAGGTGCGTTGGTCGCCGTCAATCAGCGTGGCAGCAGACTGCACCGCACCACAGGGATCGAGCGCCGCGCCGGTTTTACCTGATAGCCTTTGCTGCAGCATACTGGCTGGTGAGCCTGTCGATCCGTTGCGGCCGAGAAACTCGCGGCGGTCGCCGCTCACCGAACAGTGGGCGCCGGTGACCGCAAAGAAGCCGGTGCGATCAGAGCCGTTGCCGCCATAAAGGTTGGTCGCCAGTACGCTGCAACCCCGGTCAGCAGGGCCGGAACGGGTAACGATGTGCATGGAGGATTTAGCGCGCAGATCGGCCATGATCCACTCGACATATCCGGTGGCCGACAGTCTGCGTGGTCGCCCTGAGTGATTACTCAGTGTGAGGATGAACAGTTTGACTGGCGCATGTTCGGCGACGAGCACCGTCAGTTCGCTGTCGATACCGCTTTGGCGGTGCTCGAAGATGCTGTAACCGAAGCCGTGACGCGTGAGGTATTCGCCGTTGCCGCGCACCGGCAACGGCGTCGGCGACCAGACTTCGCCGCTCTCTTCATCACGCAGGTAGAAGGCTTCGCCGGAGCTGTCGCTGACCGGATCGTTCTCCCACGGCGTCAGCCGGTATTCATGTGCATTCTCAAACCAGGTATAAGCCTGTCCGCTTTCGGAAACTACCGTACCGAAATTGGCGTTGGCGATGACATTGGACCAGGGCGCAGGGGTATTTTTACCTTCGCCCAGCAGGATCTGATATTCGCGACCGTCCGGCGAGAAACCGCCTAAACCGTTAAAGAAGGCCAGCGACGCAGTGTCGAACTCACGCGGTGCATAGCGGTTATCCGGCAGTCCAGGCTGCACCACCAGCGGTGGCGGCGTGTTAAGAGGAATTTGCATTTTCTGATTCATCTGGTCGATCAGGCTGCCGTGATGGTCTTCAATGAGAATACTCGCCACGCTCATCAGCAAAGTGCGGTCCTCTAAGGCCATATGCTCGGCTTTACGCACGAAAATCCCGCCCGGCTTGTCGATCAAGCTCGATTCTGCACCCGCGGCCACGCGGCTCATGATCTCGTTGTGTAACTCCTGTTGATAACCGCCCTGATCGTTACTGAGGATCACTAAATCGACGTTCAGCCCCTTCAGTCGCCAGTAGGTATGCGCCTGAATAAGGCAGGTGACCATCAGCATATTTTCATTGTTGGTTACCGACAGCAGCACGATCGGCAGGTCACCCGAGAGGGCGTACCCCCACAGGCCGGACTGCCCGCGCCGGTTGCGGGCCAGCATGTGTGCATCGGCGCGCAGTTCTGCGCTCGGGAACAGCACGGCACTGGCCAGCCGGTTGAACAGGTTAGCGTCATCCTCGTTGGCATTAATTTGGCGCAGCATCACCTGGCTGTGTGACCAGGCCATGTCAAATACGCGGTCGGCAATGTTGTGGTCACGGTACTTCTCCATCAGGGCCAGACTGAGATTTCTTTCTTCTGTAATGCCGTACACCATGTCGATAATGAGCGGAATGCCGGGTTTTAACACTACGCGCTGGCGGATGGCCACGATCGGGTCAAGTACCGGTCCGGCACTGTTACCAAGCGGTCCGTGGGTGCGTAGCGCCTGCGGGTCTGCGGCAGTCTGGCCGCGTCCAATAAAAGCGGCCCGATCAGTCTCGAATGACGTTTCACGGTCGGTCGGGCCGTGGATAGCCATCATATGGAACAGCCACGGGCAGGCTTCATTCTCCTCGCGCGGACGGCGGTGGCAGAGGATCCCTTCACGATCGGCGACCAGTTCAGTCTGAATAAACAGGTTGCTGAAGGCCGGATGCGTCAGGTCATTGGCCGCCGGTGCCAGCACCACTTCGGCATAGGTGGTGATTTCAATGGTGCGTGGCTGGCGGCCACGGTGGGTCAGGGTCATGCGCCGCAGTTCAACGTCATCTTCCGGCGACACCACGATTTTGGTGTGGATAGTCAGCGTGCCTTCGGTGCGTTTGAACTCGACACCGGCGTCGGTAAACACAACCTGATACTGGTTGGCTTTCTTGCCTACCGGTTGCCAGGTGTTGCTCCACATCTCGCCGGACTGCGGGTCGCTGATATAACAGAAGGTACCGCGGTTATCTCGGGTGACATCTTCCCGCCAGCGGGTCAGTGCCAGATTGCGCCAGGTGCTGTAGCCACCTCCGGCCTGCGTCAGCATCAGATGATAGTGGGTATTGGAGAGCAACTGGACTTCCGGGATCGGGCTGTCCACGTTGTCGAACTGGCGGATCTCAACGTTGGCGGTTTTGAGTCCCCCTTCGGCTGATTCAAATTGACGGCGCAGGCTATAGAGTTCAACGGCGTCAGGCACTCGTTCCTGTAACAACAGGCGTGCGGACTGGAACGACGGATTGGCCGCGAAGCGATCCACCATCGGCGCATCGAGCAGCAGATGAGAGAGCGCAAGGAAGCTCATGCCCTGATGGTGCGCCATGTAAGAGCGGACAATCACGTAGGTCTGGCCACGGTTAAGCCGTGAAGGCGAGTGGTCCAGTGCTTCATAGAAGCCGTATATACCGCGCGCGCCCATGTTCTCCAGCACAATCAGGTTATCGCAGGCCTTTTGCGGCTCGACGACCAGCGCCATCAGCGTCGCGTAAGGTGCAATCACCATGTCCTCGCCCAGACCGCGCTTAAGGCCGAGACCCGGTACGCCGAACGCGTGATATTGATAGTTATGGTTCGGGTCGAACGACGCGTAGGCGGATTCAGAAATCCCCCAGGGTATGCCGTGCTCGTTGCCCCATTCAATCTGCCGGTTAACCGCTGCCTTACACATCTGCACCAGCAGCGTATCGGGATAACCCGGCATCACCAACTGTGGCATCAGGTACTCAAACATCGAACCGCTCCACGACATCAGCGAGGGCTGTTTGTCGACTACCGTGAACAGCCGTCCCAGAGCAAACCAGCTTTTTTGCGGCAGTTGGTTGGTGGCAATAGTGAAGTAGTTGGTCAGACGGATCTCCGAGGGCAGCAGGTCATAACTGCCGCTGTCGAGCTTACCAAGATCGCAGTTAAAGCCGACACTCAGCAGGCTGGTGGTACTGTTGTAGAGGAACTTGAAGTCCATCCTGGCGTGTTCAGCCAGCCGCTGTTCCAGTTCGCTTATCAATACCAGACGCTTGCACGCCAGCGTGACCGTCAGGGTGGTTTTCGCCCGGTTCAGGCCAGGTATTTTGCCCTCCAGCCGCGACAGCCATACCAGCGATGGCAGCACTTTTTCGGCCGGTTCCTGTTGCATCCAGCCAAACAGCAGTGCCCATTCCTGACAGAACTCACTCAGTTGCTGTTGCAGCGCACTGAGCCAGCGATGGTCACCGGTGGTGTCATGCAATAGGGTTGAGGTGAGCGTCAGCATGACATTCAGTTCGCCAAACACCTGATGCACCGGTAAGGCGTTGGCATTCATCCAGTGCTGGCGCAACGGTTTGAGCATTTCACGTTTGGCCGTGCCTGCGCCGCTTTCCACCAGATTCAGGGTATCTTCCAGACCGGCGAGTACGCTGGCGATATTCATGGCGGGCTGGTCGCGCATTCTGGCAAAGCCCGTACTGAGGGTCAGCAGATGGCCTGCCAGATTGCCACTGTCGACGCTGGAGATATATCGCGGATTCAGTGGTGCCAGCGTGCGGGTGTCATACCAGTTATAAAGATGGCCGCGAAAGTGCTCGAGTTTGTCGAGGGTATCCAGCGTTCGGGTAGTACGCAGCAGCAGTTCGCCCTGAGTGAGGTAACCGAAGTCCAGCGCCGTCATGTTGGCCAGCAGCGACAGGCCGATGTTGGTCGGCGAGGTGCGGTGAGCAATCACCGGTTCCGGCACTTCCTGATAGTTATCCGGCGGCAGCCAGTTCTCCTGCTGGTTGACGAAGGTGGCAAAGAATGACCAGGTCTCACGGCCGGTCTGACGCAGGAAACGGCGCTGCCTTAGGTTGATGTTGGCCTTCGGGCGTACGGGTGCTTTACTCAGCCAGCTCAGCAGACGCGGTGCCAGGAACCACAACGCACCGAGTGGTACAGCAATAGTCATCAGCATCGGATTGAAATGCATGGTCAGTAAAATCAACCCCACGCCGGCTAGCGGGTTTATCCACATTGCGCGGTAGAAATTCTCCGGCGTCAGTGAAAAGCGTGACTTACTGGCGTCAAAACTGGTCCACTCCTGCAAATGTTTGTGGCTGACGACCAGCCGCCAGAGTGTGACTAAAATTACTTTGAGGGTATAGAGACTCTCATGAGGCAACGTGGCCAGATGCACAACAATGTGTAAAAGGCGGCTCAGGGTGCCGGAAATGACGCTACGAATATGCTGGAGGAGCGGACGGCGTGGCGCTTTGTTGAGCAAATCCAGCACCAGCGCAACGGCGGTGGGGAACAGGATCAGCGTCGCGGTAAACCCCAGCCAGTAACCTGAATTCGGCACCAGTGACGGGGTGGCAAAAATGATCACCAGCAGGCTGGGTGCGACCAAACTGCGGCGCAGGTTATCCAGCAGTTTCCAGCGCGACAGCGTGCTGAGGGGGTTGGCGCAGAGATGGTTATCGGCCTGACGTACGCGCAGGCCTAGCCAGTTGAGCAACTGCCAGTCACCCCGGATCCAGCGTGAACGGCGCGACACATCGACCAGATAATTAGCAGGATATTGCTCGTACAGCACCACATCGCTCAACATTCCTGAACGGGCATAGCAGCCCTCTAATAGATCGTGGCTGAGCACCAGATTCTCCGGACAGGTGTTGGCGGTGGCTTGCTTGAACATATCCACGTCGTAAATGCCTTTGCCGACGAAAGAGCCTTCGCCAAACAGATCTTGATAAATATCGGAAGACATTGATGAGTAAGGGTCATTGCCGGGAATACTACTGCTCATTGCTGCATAACGGCTCTGGCCATAGCGAGGGATCTCCTCGGCCAGACGCGGTTGCAAAATGGCGTAACCCTCCACCACCCGCAACTTTTTCGGGTCATAGACGGGATGGTTGAGCGGATGGGCCATCGCGGAGATCAACTGATGTGCAGTGGCGCGTGGCAGCACGGTGTCACTGTCGAGAGTGATGACATATTTGACGACGCTGAGCTGGTTTTGGGTCGCGCCCACCACGGTGGTGAACTGCTGCGCTTCACCGCGCAGCCAGCGGTTCAGCGCACTGAGCTTACCGCGCTTGCGCTCATAACCCATCCACACGCCTTGTGCCGCGTTGAACTGATTTTCGCGGTGCAGCAGGGTAAATCGATGGCCGCCGCCGTCCGGATATTTGCGGTTGAGCTGATTGATTTGCACGCTGGCATAATCCAGCAGCGGATCATCGGTAGGGCGGAACTGAACAGTGTTGTCGTAGAAATCGGCGACCAGCGCGAAATAGAGATGCGCGTGCTCGTTACCCAGGTAGCAGACTTCAAGGCTGTTGAGCAGAGTATCAATGCCGCTGCGGCTACCGAGCAAACAGGGGATCGCCACCAGTGTGCTGAACTTCTCGGGGATCTCTTCGGAGAAATCCAGTCGTGGCAACGGATGTGGTGTGCGGATGCGAGTGGTGATTTCACTCAGTAAGTTCATGATGAACTGGCTGCACGCGATCACCACCGGTATTGCCAGCAGCCACAATATCCAGTTCATACCCTGTGTATGCGTGCGGAAAAGCAGGTCGGCGGTCATGGCAGTGATCAGCAGGCTTAGGCTGCCGAGCCAGGAGAGCAGTGGGGCTTTATTGAGCTGAGAACGGGAGCGGCTGAGCGGTGAGAAGCGGACCTGCAGATGTTTTTCCAGCGCCTCGCGACCTTTATCGACCAGAAAGTAGCCAACATGCTGCATCCGGCTGCCTGGCGGTGCATTTTCGGTAAGCAGGATGACCTGACGGGCGACGCCGGCTTCGTCATACGGAGAGTGCCGTGCCAGCATCTCGATCACGTGGCGGTAGTTATCGCGGGTGTCAAAATGCATGGTCGGATAAACGCCCGACGGATCCTGATGCAGGATCTGTTCGACCAGACTCATGCTTTCGGCGAAGTCTGCCCAATTCATCTCGTTGAGCTGGCGCAGGCCGGTGATGCTGTTGCTAACGGAGAGTTGACTGACCGCCAGATGCTGGTTAAAACGCGCAATAAGCTCCGCCGTGGTCAGGCCGTCCTCCGCCAGCCGCTGTTCAATCCAGGTTAGCGGCAGCGCCAGCATCGAGCCGTGACCTTGCAGGCGGCGTACCAGTTCAGCGACGAAAGCGTTGGTGCGAGGCGGGTTGGTGCGCGCCATGTCGGCGATAACAATGATAAGTCGGGCCGGATCGTTCTCGGCGGCGTCCTGCATTTTGGTCACCCAGCGATCGGCCAGATTACGCTCCTGCTGGGCTTGGGCGACGTCAATACTCACGCGGCGCAGATTTTCGATCAGCGCCAGGCGAAGCATACCGGGCAACGCCCACAGTTCGCCGAGTTTCAGCGGCGTGACTTTTTGATAGGCGGCGATAAAGCGCGTCAGGGTCGCAGGGTCCCAGTGGCCGTCGCTGTGGGCGATGGCTTCGGTGGCAATGTCATAAATGCGCGGACAGTTATGCGGTGCGGCGAGCGCAGGCAGGCCTTTGCCGAAATTTTTCGGCAGCAGCTGACGCACCAGGCGGATCTGTTCTTCAATCAGATAAAAGTTGTCGAGCAACCACTCACCGGCGGGCGCGATGCTGTTTTTCTCGCCGCTGCTGAGAATATGGCAGTTACGGGTCAGCAGCGTTTCATTTGCGGCCAGCCGTTTTAACAGATAGTAGGGCGCTTTTTTACTGGATAGTTTGTGGGATTGCGCCAGCTTTTCACCATAACGTTCCATCTGATCGGCAGAGAAAAGTTCTGCCGCAATGAGAATATTTTCCTGACTCTCTCTGGTGGTGCGGGGCATTGCGCCCTTTGACACCGGGAGATTTCTTCGATTCTTTAGCCAGACACTGAAAGGGTTTTTCACGCGAACATTCCTTATGCGTACGCAAAAGGACAGGGATCGGTATGGCTGAATGTGTACGTACGCTGAGTGAGTGAAGAACAAGCTGGGAAGCTTCACGGATGGACGGTGCAAGCGACAACCGGTTGGATTAAGCGTAGCAGTGAATACCCTAAGGAGCTGGGCTATATTTCAGGATTGCTGTCTGGCGCTGGTTTGTCTTTCGATACTTTTGACGCAAGAAGAGGATCACCCGCAACAAATTCAAACGTGGGCGATAAATAATAGGGCAGCCAGCCACCGTAGCTGTCTTCCCATTCCCAATGAACAGGGCAGGGCCACAAAATGTCTTCATGCATGATGAAGTAAGTCCATCGACCATGTGGGCGGCGTGGTTTGTCAGTGCTTATAGATTTGATAATGATGTGAACTCCGCAGATGGACAGAGCATATTTTGACCTGCATGGCCTCAGGATTCAACCCTGAACCGCTTCATAGGGCGATTTAACCCAGTGATTGTTGCTGTGAGTCATGCCTGAGAGCGAATTTCCAGTCTCTCCCCTACGAAAATCAGCTGACAGAGGCTGATTTGATCACCCCAGATATTCAATAATCGACAAACCGCCGTTGTAGTCGGTGCTATAAATCATGCCTTGCGCATCGACAAAGACGTCGCAGGACTGGATCACCTGCGGCCGATCTGGGCGTTTGTCCATCATGATCTCCGGTGTAGCAGGAACCAGCGCACCGGTCTCTTTTGGCTGATAAGGGTTGCTGATGTCATAGGCACGGACACCGGCATTCTGATAAGTGGCGAAAATCAGCGTGGAGCTGATAAAGCTACCCGGCCGGTTTTCATGCAGGTTGTGCGGGCCGAAGTGCGCCCCTTTTTTAACATAATCGGTGTCATCCGGCTGTGGGAAGGTGCTGATACTGACCGGATTAGCCGGTTCGCGGATATCGAACAGCCAGATAAATTTTTCACCATCTTCCTGATTGTCCAGCACTGCTTCGTCGAGCACCACTAACAGGTTACGGTCGGGCAGTGGCAGTGCGGTATGTGTGCCTCCACCAAACGGTGGGCTCCAGTTGCGATGGGCGATCAGGCTCGGGTGGCGGCGGTCGCTCACATCCAGCAGCGTCAGGCCGCCGTCGCGCCAACTGGCATAGGCTGTATCGCCGCTGATGATTGCATGGTGCAGCGCGTAGCGTTTGCCTTCCGGCCAGTCCGGTTTTTCTCCTTCAGCAATGTTCATGCCCGGTAACCACCAGCGGCCCGCGACTTCAGGCTTGCGCGGATCGGCTAAATCGATGGTCAGGAAGATGTAGTCGCTGTAACCCTCGAGCAGCGCAGAAACATAGGCCCAGCGTCCGCCGACGTACCAGATGCGGTGAATACCGATGCCGTTAAGCGGCAGAAAGCTGATTTCGCGCGGCCGGTCAGGCATCGAGATATCGAAAATTCGCAGACCGGCGCTCCAGCCGCGATCCTGCACGTCCCTGACGGTCTCACTGACCGAGCGGGTGTAATAAACTTTCTCATCGGCAAAGCGTGCGTCGGCAAACAGATCGCGGGCGTTGATCACCAGCAAGAGATCGTCGTGGGCCTGCAAATGGATATTCCAGGTTCCCGGTGGGGCGGCAATATACCCGGCCGCGCGCGGATTTTTGGCATCGCGCACGTCCACAATGGAAAAGCCCTGCGACACCATATGACCGATGTACGCGAAGCCGCGGTTAACCATCACCTGTACACCATCGGGCCTGCCACCCTGATCGCTGTGACCAATAAGGCGCATATTATGACTGTGATCGGGAGTAGAAAGTGCCGGGGAAGCCATGTAAATCCTTAAAATGGGGTTATTTTCTCAGTCTTCACGGGTTTAAGGTTGTTGGCAATGAATGAAATAACATAAGTTAATACCAAAGAGTATTAGCCATCTGGATGCCTGAAAATGACAGTAGGACCACCGATCGCTTTCGTCACCATTTTTATTTATTCAAGCAGGGGAAATTTATGAGCGATACCGACATCCGCGTTGTTACCGGCCCGGCCAATTACTTTTCTTACCCTGGCGCTATTGAGCGGTTGTCCGACTTCTATTCTGACGACCAACTGGCGGGCGCCTTATGGGTTTATGGACAGCGTGCACTTGAGGCGGCTAAACCCTGGCTACCTGCCGTGTTCGCCACACCGGGCGCAAAACATGTGCTGTTCAGCGCGCATTGCAGTGAAAGTGAAGTGGCACGCATTGTGGCGCAGGCTGGCGAAGATCGTCGGGTGGTGATGGGAGTGGGCGGCGGTGCGGTGCTGGATACGGCGAAAGTTGTCGCCAGAAAATTGGGTTTGCCGCTGGTGGCTATCCCGACTATTGCAGCGACCTGTGCTGCGTGGACACCGCTCTCGGTCTGGTATAACGATGCCGGGCAGGCGCTGCGCTATGAGATCTTCAATGATGCCAATCATCTGGTGCTGGTGGAGCCTGAGATTATTTTGCAAGCTCCCCAAGAATATCTCCTGGCTGGGATCGGCGATACGCTGGCGAAATGGTATGAAGCCGTAGTGCTTAGCCCGCAGCCCGAGCGGCTGCCGCTGACCGTGCGTCTGGGGTTGAATACCGCGCTGGCTATCCGTGATGTGTTGTTAACACAAAGTGAATCGGCCCTGCGAGCGCAGGACCAGCAGCAGCTGAGCCAGGATTTTCTGGATGTGCTCGACGCGATTATTGCCGGTGGCGGGCTGGTGGGTGGGCTGGGCGATCGTTATACCCGCATCGCCGCCGCACACTCGGTTCACAATGGCCTGACCGCGCTGCCGCACACCGATTCTTTCCTGCACGGCACCAAAGTGGCTTACGGGATTCTGGTGCAATCGGCGCTGCTCGGGCAAAATGACGTGGCCCAACAACTGGTGGCGCTGTACCAAACACTGCATCTGCCGACCACTCTGGCGGCGCTGGATGTCGATATTCATCAGCCAGCGCAGATTGACGCACTGATAGCGCGTACGCTGCAATCCGGTGAGTCTATTCACAACTTGCCTTTCGCTGTAGGTGCCGCTCAATTGAGAATGGCTTTTGAGCAGATTGAAACACTGGGAAGATGATTATCCGACCGGATGGTCTTTTGTAGCGCTATTGTTTTCGTCATCGTTGATGCACTGTTTATGCCTGTCTGCACCGTGTCGCTTTGCTGTCAGGTTACTGTCGTGTTGAATGCTTGCCGTTGAATGCATGCTACTGAGGTGTTCAACAATCAGTTAAAGGTGATATCAATGAACCTAAACCGTATTAAGCAATTGAGGGTCTCTCGTGCGTGGTCACAGGAACAACTGGCTGAGCTTTCGTCACTCAGCGTTCGTACTGTGCAGCGTATCGAAAACGGGGAACAGGCCAGTCTGGAAACGTTGGGTGCCATAGCGGCAGCCTTTGACATTAAAGTCGCTGAACTTATCGCACCAGCCGAGATGGACGAAAATACCACGCCGGATCTGGCGCTGGATCAACAGATTCAAGCAGCAAGACGGCAGGTGCGTGATGAAAGTAACTTTTATCGTAGAGTGATCGTCTTCATCATCGTCAATGTGATTTTATTCGTTATTAACCGAGTCACCACGCCAGGCAATCACTGGTTCTTTTGGCCATTGGGGATATGGGGTGGGTTACTTATCTTTCGTGGGCTGCGGGTATTTGTTCTGCGGGACTGGCTAATCCGCTGGCAGCAGGCGAGGTTACAGAAAATATTGCGCAAGTGAAAATAGCGGTGATATGAGTATGAGGTCACATCAGTGAGTGCAAGTGAGGTCTAGAATGTTGAGCAGGAAAATGCCTATTCAACATTTTTATCAAGGAATGAAAGTGAACAAATGCCTTATTGCACTCTTCCTCCTTTTGTTTACATTGACAGCCACCGCTGCGAATACGCCATGTTCTGGCAAAAAAGGCGGTATTTCCCACTGTTATGGTGAGAAATTCATTTGTCATGATGGCTCCATGAGCCAGTCGAAGAAAAATTGTCAGGCCTATTAATCGCATCGCCGTAATAGCAGGAATTATGCTTAAACGCCCAAAATTTCAGAGTGGCAAAATCCTCTTAATGCTCGGAATGATCGCAATGTTGACCGGGTGTGTTGCAGACAACCATTTGTGGGGATTGATACCTACATCCAAGGATGTGTGCACGCATGGACGGGACAGTATTAGTGGAAATTGCAGGGATTAGAGTAGCCAGCAACAACAACGTCAGGCCAGTTTTTCACTGCGCCTGACGTTTTTTTTAGTCCGCGTACTGTCAGGCTTTTGAGCCGGGCAGTAGGGATTGCGCGCATTTGAATACGTCTTCGCGGAATTTCTTTGATGCGTCATCAAGGTCCGGCGTGCTGGCGACATCGGCTTTGCCAGCATCAATGGTCTCATTCACGGCAGTTGTAAAGGCATTGCCGTGCTGTGCGTTAATCACATTGCCGACGGTGCCGAACAGAATGCGCATAGCTGAAATCTGCACCAGCAATTCACGGTTCACGCGTTCCAGCTGATCAATACGTTTGGCCTGAATATCGTCGCTCATGGTTATCTCCTTAAAAGTGATGGCGCACACCTTAACAAAATATCCAGAACAAAAAAAACCGCCTTGCGGCGGTTGAGTCACAATAGTGGTTTAGCGCACCATGCTTTGCATCTGCCCACTGAGCTTGATCAACTCGGCGTTCAGCGGCAGTAACTGCTGCTGAATAGCATTGTATTTATCGAGCGTGGATTGCTTTTCAAACTGTATAATGTTGCCCGAAACAGTGACGCTTTTGCCCTGGGCTTTGATGAAATCTGCTTTCGCGACCACTAGCGTCAATACTTTCGGCACCAGTGTGAACGCCTGTTCGGCCACCTCACTGGGTTGCACGATGACTTTTGTGTAGACCTGGTCATACACCACTTTCAGATCATCCGGCTGTTTCAACGCGGCGTGGCGGGTGTCGACTTGTTTACGCAATATCACCAGCTTTTCACGCCACTTGGTGCTGCTTTCGATCATTTTCTGCAGGTCGTCACGTTTTTCCAGCAGTGTACTCACTGTGGTGGTGGCATTCAGACCGCTGAATACCGGCACGAGCGAGGCATTCATTTCGCTGTTCATCTGCTGGTAGAAATCAGTGATCAGCGTGTAGCCATCGCTGTAAGGGCCAAACTGTTCACGCTCTTTTTCGGTCAGTTTCGGCACAGCAACTGTCTGCTTCGCGAGAATACGTGTCTGCAGGAAATCGATAAACGCTTTACGCTGTGCCGGTTCTTTATCACCGCAGCCGCTGACGGCCAGAATCAGCGTCGCGAGCATCAACGGCAGCATTAAATAGCGTATAAAACGGATATGATTATTGATGTTGTGCATTAATTCCTGTTCCTTGTTTGAAACATCTCAGGCTACAAACATAGACTATACCCGGCATATTTCAATCGGTAAGTATGGGTAACCTCCTATAAAACAGAATGATAACCAGGTTAAGCATGATTCATTATAAATGTAAGCACACACTTTCTCTTGTAGCACTGCTGGTGCTGGCAGGGTGTAGCAGCCAGAAGCAGAGTGAAACCGCGGTGAAGCATCCGGCTGACGTAAAAGCGCAAATTGTCCGCCTGATGCCAGCCAACGTCTCTGACCGGCAGGGTTGGGCCAGGGACATGACAGCGGCTTTTGCCGCGCAAAATATTGCGCCTACCACAGAAAACATTTGCGCGGTGCTGGCGGTGACGGAACAGGAGTCTAATTTTAGCGTCGATGCGCCGGTGCCTGGCCTTGGGAAAATTGCATGGAAGGAAATTGACCGGCGTGCCGACGCGGTCCATGTGCCGAATTTCGTGGTGCACACTGCGCTGATGCTGAAATCACCCAACGGTAAGACCTACAGCGAGCGGCTGGATAAGGTGCGCAGTGAGAAAGAGTTGAGCGCCATTTTTGACGATTTCATCAACATAGTACCGATGGGGCAGAGGCTGTTTGGCAATCTTAATCCGGTGCATACTGGCGGGCCTATGCAGGTGAGTATTGCTTTTGCCGAGGCCCATGCCAAAGGTTATCCGTATGCTGTCGAGAGTACGATCCGACATGAAGTGTTCAGCCGTCGCGGCGGGATGTATTTTGGCATTCTGCATTTACTGGGGTATCCAGCCAGTTACAGCCAGACGTTGTACCGCTTTGCCGATTTCAATGCCGGGTGGTATGCCAGCCGAAATGCCGCGTTTCAGCGTGCGGTCAGCGTTGCCTCGGGTATTCCGCTGGCGCTGGATGGTGACCTGATTAACTTCGGTACCGATAAACCTGGTTCGACGGAACTGGCTGTGCGGGTGCTGGGCAAACGTCTGAGCATGAGCAATTCTGCCATTCGGCGTGCGCTGGAGAAAGGTGATCAGCCAGATTTTGAGCAATCGTCTTTATATAAACAGGTGTTTGCGCTGGCTGATAAAGCCACCGGCAAGCGTCAGCCACGGGAAATGTTGCCGGGCATCCAGCTGGAAAGCCCGAAAATCACCCGCAAGCTGACCACGGCCTGGTTCGCTAAGCGTGTCGATGAACGGCGGCAGAAGTGTGTGGCGAATGCCGGATGACATAAGCTATCGACCCTGCGGAGCCCTGTTAATAGCGTCAGCGGTGCGACGGGACGTTTATTCCCCCTCTCAGGGTGTTAACAAATAGACGTCCAGCGGTTTATAATGCTAAAGAATAAAGGTTATCCTGTTAATATAATATGAAATAAAGCTTGCACCAAAAAGTTATCTATGTGTAAATAGCTGCACGGTTTGTCGTTAAGACCTATTTATGAAAGACATTTTAGTAAAGCAGTTCCTGGTCCAAGTGATATAACAAATCTCTTCTCCGACGAATTTTCTTCTCTAGTGCCCCCATAAGTAACTCATAATAAAAACAGACCCTCATTGCCTATGGCATCTAAAAATAAAATCGAAGAAGGTATTTCTTATGTCTAATAAAATGACTGGTTTAGTAAAATGGTTTGACGCTGGTAAAGGTTTTGGTTTCATCAGCCCTGCAGACGGCAGCAAAGATGTATTCGTACACTTCTCTGCAATCCAGAGCAATGATTTTAAAACCCTGGACGAAGGCCAAAACGTTGAATTTACCATTGAAAATGGTATGAAAGGCCCATCAGCCGGCAACGTAGTCGTACTGTAACATTCGACTGTCATAATGTTTTTAACCTGCAATAGCGATGATGGGAATAACCCGGAGCAGACAGGGAAATAATTAAGACAGCGGTTACTACGATATAAATAAACCTCGGTGAAAATCGGGGTTTATTGCTCTCTGCAGTTATGTTTTTTGCTTCATCTGTTTACCAACAGAAAAGCCGGTTTACTCTTTATCTTAATCTGTTTTTTATCGGATAAATAAGAGACTTATAAAGAGCCGATTTTTCTGTTGTGAAACAGTCATGCTCAGACTGCGCAATGTTGGAGTGTTCGATGAACGCTTGCGCCACAATGTGACGGCCGGGAAAGTTACCGGCACTTATAAATAGAAGCTGCGCCCAGGCGCGGCTTTTTTGTGTTTTTTTCGTCCCTCTCCTTTTTTTCTTTTAGTTCATCAGATTCACTTACCTGGCAAATTAACGACAAAAAAAAGCCCGCACAAGGCGGGCAAAATAACAGGGTTCTACAAGGGTTTTCTACACAGGGACATCACACAACTTCTTGATGGCTCTAAGTTACCAAACGCTCTGTATGTTTTTGTCATCGCTCAGTAAGGTTTAAGCAGAAGATGTAAAAACAGTCTTTAAGGTTTAAATCACTTCTTTGATCTTATGATTTCGTCCCCGCGATCTGTGCTGCGGTCTGAGGATTAATTCAGGGTATCGACAGGAGCAGACAATTTATTTTGAGCACTGGCACTGATAGTTGTACTGAGCGGTTCGCCGCCTTCATGTGCTTTACGGCTCAGTTCGGATGCAACATCCCGGGCGGTTGATGGCTGCGCTGCAATGCTGTTGAATGTCAGAGTGCTGAAAGTCAGAATGAAAAGTACGGCGATAGTGCGGTTCATTGGTACGTATCCGATCAAAATAGGGGTAAATTATGCAGAGGAGCGCGCTGAGTGATAACCATCTAATTAATAAGAAAAGGGAGCGAATTATGCTCCCTTTTTTCATTTTAACTGCTCACAAAAACTGGCCTATGCATGCTGCGGCGCATTATGCCTTTGTTCCGACTTATTAGGTAAGCTAATTGTGGCAGACAGAATTAACGACACAATCAATAGAACAGTAATGAAGGTGAATGTCACCACGAAACCGCCGAACAGGGAGGCAATCAGCGAGCCCATAACGCTGCCGATACCGAAACCAAGGTACAGCAGGCCGTAGTTTTTGGTCAGATTATTCAAACCAAAGAAATCGCTCACCAGTGAAGGATAAACGGTGATGGTACCGCCGAAGCTGAAAGCGACGCAGGCAATGGAGATAAAGAACAGCGTTTCATTCATGCTGGAAAACAACAGGATGCTCATGCCAACCAGGGAAATGACCTGCGCCATTGAGATAACCCGGATACGCGCCATTTTGTCTGACAACACGCCGAGGATCAGGCGTCCGCTTAGGTTGGCAATCGCGATGACGGTCACCGCATTGGCCGCAGTTATCGCATTCAGATGGACCATGCCTTCACCGATATCTTTCGCCACGCCGATGACATACAGACCGCTCATGCAGGCCGTCAGGAACATCAACGCCAGCATCCAGTACTGTGGCATACGAACGGCTTCAGCCAGCGTAAAGTCGCGGCTACTGGTCAGGCTATCTTCATCACAGGTGATAGTTTGTGCGGCCTGTTTTGGCGCATCAGTCATCATCAGACCACCAATAATGATCATCACCATTGCCATCATGCCCCAGATGATAAAGGTGTTTTCCAGCGTGTTGACTGCCAGTAAATGCCCACAAATGAATTTGAATCCCAAACTGCCGAGACCATAAGCACCGATGGCACAGGCGGAAATCACCCCTTTGCGTTCCGGAAACCATTTCACGCAGTTGGAGAGGGTCATCAGATACCCGGCGCCGTCGGCCAGACCAACCAGCACACCGGCGCTGAGATACAGCATGATCAGGTTGTTCGAATGGGCTGTCAGGGCAAAACCGACCGCCATCATCACACCTGCCGCCATGGTGACTTTTTTCACCCCGAAGCGATCCTGAAGTTTACCGGCGACGGAAGAAGCAATCGCCAGACCCAGACTTAACAAACCGAAAGAGAACGCAACACGACTGATCGGCTCATCCAGCTTCTGCGACAGCTGGCCGTTGAACAGACTCCAGGTATAAACAGAGCCAAGGGCAAACTGGGTAATAATGGTGCCGAGCAGCGTCAGCCAACGGGTACGGTTGTAGTTCTGCATGCCTGATGTGTCACTCATAGTGGGTTCTCCCGAGCGAAGTAAAGTCAATTAATCTGTTGGTATGATAAATCGATCTTCGTCAGGCGATCCGTTTGCGGCATGAGATGCATGCGTTGCGGAATGAAATGCACAGAAGACGGTATGAACGGCGTTTTTTGGTCCATATCAGGTCGATAATTGCAGTTAAAACGTCCTTGCAGGCCAGTCAGACCGCGGGTTTTGTTTGATCTGGGTCATGCTTTACGGTGTTAGTTTTAGGGCTTCGCTCCTCATCACCCCAACATGAATATTTTTTCGCCAACCCCTTTCTATAAAAGGCCTAAGTGGTAGGATGTGCCGCAACTTTCACGATAGGAATATTCTCATGTTCAGGTTGTGTGCTTTGGTGGCGGTTTTGCTGGCACTGACTTCTTTTTCAGTCTCTGCAGTTACGGCGTATAAATGTGTGCTGACGCACAATGTGCAGGCGGCGGACGGAACGGAAACTGCAGATGTGATCAATAAAGATGCGCATGTTTTTGATGCGGGTAATACTTTTACCTTCTCACCGGATGGTACCAAAATGATCACCAGCCCGGAGTTGACCGATATTATTGGTCAAAATAACCAGCCGATGAAAGCCGGGACAGAAGATAACCTGATGTATATTCATGTTAAAAATAGCTTTGTTGTCGCCACTGAGACTGAAGGATACGTCTATGGCGACTGCGTGCAGGTCAGTACCCAATAGGCGCTGACAGAGTGCAGACTGAACCCGGCCACTGTGCCGGGTTTTTTATTGCCCAGTGAAGGTATGGCTGAAGTATTCATAAATAGAAACATTACTGCCACATCATTAGCACACTTCTGGTAGTCGCTCCGGTGCTTACGGGCTAGACTTGCGCACTTTTCACCTCTGCGTTTTCTCCACTGCATAAGAAACCGACCAGAAAGGTACCTGCCCGCTTATGGCTTTACTCAATGACGAAATCCGCGACCATACTGCCGAGTCCGTCCTTTTCGTCCGCCGTGCCATCATTGCCTTTATGGTGGTGGTACTGCTCTCAGCCATTCTGGTGTTCAACTTGTATCGTTTACAGGTAGGAATGCATGACTTTTACCAGACTCGCTCCAATCAGAACGACATCAAAATGCTGCCGATAGCCCCAAGTCGGGGGCTGATTATGGACCGTAATGGCGTCATCCTTGCTCGTAATATCACCCTCTATCAGCTTGAGGTGATCCCCGGCAAAGTGGACGATCTCAACGCTACACTGCGGGCGCTGACGCCGATTGTTGATCTGACCAAAGACGATATTGATGCTTTCCATGATGCGATGTATCACGGGCGGAAGTTCGCACAAATTCCCCTGAAACTGGCACTCAGCGATCTCGAAGTGGCACGTTTCTCCGTCAATCAATTCAAATTTCCAGGCGTGTCGATCAGCACCTATCAGCAGCGGCAATATCCTTATGGCGCTGAGTTAGCGCATGTGGTGGGTTATGTGTCTAAAATCAACGATAGAGATGAACAACGGCTCGATAAAGAAGGCATCTCCGAGAACTACGCTGCCGATCATAATATTGGTAAACAGGGCGTAGAAAAGTACTACGAAAATATCCTGCATGGTCGCACGGGTTATCAGGAAGTCGAAGTGGATAACCACGGCCACGTCGTTCGGCTGTTGCGCGAGGTACCGCCGCAGGCTGGCCAGAATATCTATCTGACATTGGATCTTGATTTACAGCAGTACATCGAGAAAGTGCTGAAAGGCCAGCGGGCGGCGGTGGTCATAATGGACCCGCGCGACGGCGGTATTAAGGCGATGGTCTCTAGTCCGAGTTACGATCCCAATCCGTTTGTTAACGGTATTTCCAGCAAGCAGTACAATGCCTTGCTGAAAAATCCGGATCTGCCACTGATCAACCGTGTGACGCAGGGCCTCTATCCGCCGGCATCAACCATCAAACCTTTTATGGCGACGTCGGCACTGTTTGCTGGCGTGATCACTCCGCAAACCACGTTCTTCGGCGCACCGACCTGGATTCTGCCTGGAACCGATCGTCATTATCGCGACTGGCTTAAAACGGGCCATGGCCTGCTTAATGTCACCAAAGCCATTGAGGAGTCCGCCGATACCTTCTTCTATCAGGTGGCCTATGAGATGGGCATTGATCGCATCCACGAATGGATGACTAAATTTGGTTACGGTCAGCCCACTGGTATTGATCTGGACGAGCAGTACAGCGGGTTGTTACCAAGCCGTGACTGGAAAATGCGGGTACACAAGAAAGTTTGGTATCAGGGAGATACCGTGTCCGTGGGCATCGGGCAGGGTTACTGGGTGGCGACACCGATTCAGATGGTACGCGCGTTAAGTGCGCTGGTGAACAATGGTAAATTGAAAACCCCGCATCTGCTCTATTCTAGCAAAAAGGGTAAAGTGATCACCCCTTATCTGCCGCCGCCTGCCGCGCAAATTGCCGATCCGAAATCACCAATCTGGGGCCTCGTACGAAACGGTATGTTTGGTATGGCAAACTTGCCGAATGGCACCGGCTATAAGCTATTCCATACCGCACCGTATCAGATTGCGGCGAAATCAGGGACGTCGCAGGTTTTTAGCTTACGCGAGGACCAGACCTACAATGCCAAGATGACGCCAGTACGCCTGCGTGACCACATCTTTTATACCGCATTTGCGCCCTATAAAAACCCGACGGTAGTGATGGCGCTGATTTTGGAGAACGGCGGAGGGGATGGCGTGGTGGCTGGCCCAACGGCCCGCGCCATCTTAGATCATATTTTCCTGCCGCCTGAAGTCGTAGCGAAATGTGATCCTGCCAAAGTGGATAACCCAGCCAACTGCGAGCAGGACGTTCCTGCCTCTAATGCGCTGGGTTTCAGTGAACATTGATTACTTCGGCTGAAAGCCAGGCAACTGTGTCTAAAAATAGCGACAAAGGGCTATAGGGATGTCTCAAAATGGAGACATGTAACTATTTGATTTTTATGAAAATAAATTCCATGTCGTTTATGTGTTGTTTTTTGGCGACGCTTTGTTGAATTTTATGTCGCGTTAATCATTCCTTAATGCGATGTTAAAAAATGCGGATTTTTATATTTCAATAAAAACAATGCTTTATAATTAAAATTTGAAGGTTGGCATATATTATGCATACTAGGCGTAGTTGCTCATTCAATTAATTATGAAAGCCTGCGCTAATCCGCAATCAACGCCCATAATGCCCGAATGACGCCAAAGAAAGGTGCCTATCGTTCACAATACCGATAATCGCAGCGCAAGCTCGTTATCAAGCATCGAACGACACGTTGAGTGAGGCACCACCTCTTCCGGTTTGCTGAATGCCGCCCTGGCGTTCAGCAACACCAACCTGCAAAAAGTCATCCCTTTTCTCATCTTCTTCTCCAATGCTTCTTTTGTCTGACTCTTTTCTGGCTGTCACTGCGTTACTCAGTTAGCATTTACAGATCGCCAGCGAATGAGATGAAAGCGTTGAAAAGAGGAAACCTATTTCCCGGCTCCCTGCGTCAGCTTGTGCTGATGGCCTTCTTGCTGGTGTTGCTGCCTTTACTGGTGTTGGCTTACCAGGCTTATCACAGTCTTGACCGTCTCAGTTCTCAGGCGGCTGAAATCAACCGCACCACGCTGACCGACGCACGTCGCAGTGAAGCGATGTCCGGCGTGGCGCTGGAAATGGAACGTAGTTATCGCCAGTACTGCGTGTTGGACGATGCCACGTTGTCCCTTCTTTATCAGACGCAACGCAAGCGTTATTCGCAAATGCTGGAGGTCCATGCGCCAGTGTTGCCTGACGTGCACTATTACCAGACGCTGCGAGCACTGCTCACTCAATTAACCGATCTCAAATGCGCGAATAACAATCCGACGCCGGCCTCTGCTGGCGAACTGGAAAATTTTGCCCGCTCGAATGCTGAAATGGTACAAGCCACCCGTGAAGTGATTTTCTCTCGCGGTCAACAACTGCAGCGGGCGATTGCCGAACGCGGGCAGTTCTTTGGCTGGCAGGCTCTGGTACTGTTTCTGCTCAGTGGCGCGCTGGTTCTATTGTTTACAAGCATGATCATCGGCCCGGTGAAAGGGGTGGAGAAGATGATTAACCGGCTGGGGGAGGGCAAGCCGCTCGGTAATGCTGCCAAATTTAAAGGCCCACGCGAGATCCGCTCGCTGGCACAGCGCATTGTCTGGCTGAGTGAGCGACTGGCCTGGCTGGAATCCCAGCGGCATGAGTTTTTGCGTCATATCTCGCATGAATTGAAAACCCCCCTGGCCAGCATGCGGGAGGGCACTGAACTCTTGCAGGATGAGGTGGCGGGGCCGCTGACGCCGGATCAAAAAGAGGTCGTGGCGATCCTTAATGACAGCAGCCGGCATCTGCAGACGCTGATCGAACAACTGCTCGACTACAACCGTAAACTGGCCGATGGCCCAACCGAAAAAGAACAGATCGATCTTGCTGCTATGATTGAAAGCGTGGTGGCGTCGAACAGTTTGCCAGCGCGGGCCAAACAGATCCGTAGTGAAGTGAACATTGGCGCGCAATCCTGCTGGGCAGAACCGACATTACTGATGCGGGTACTGGATAATCTCTACTCCAATGCGGTGCACTACGGCGCTGAATCCGGTACCATCTGGGTGCGCAGTCAGCAGTTGGAAAACCGGGTGGTTATTGATGTTGCTAACAGCGGCCCTCCCATTCCCGAGGCAGAACAGACGATGATCTTCGAACCTTTTTATCAGGGAAGCCAACAACGCAAAGGCGCTGTAAAAGGCAGTGGTTTGGGACTGAGTATTGCACAAGATTGCATACGCAGAATGCGCGGTGAATTAAGACTGGTGGCCGTAGAGGACGCCGACGTCTGTTTTCGTATTGAATTGCCATTAACGGCTGAGAAATACCCATAATGATCCCATCTTCAGACAGGAGCGCCTGATGGCGACTGTAAACCCTGTTTTATTACCCTTTGCCGCGGCTTTGCGCCGTGCCGCACTGGCGCTGATCGCCGTGCCCGCGTTGCTGATGGGGTGTACACCCCATTCTACCAGTGACGGCTATTATCGCCCGATTGAGGATATGATCCCGACCAGCAAAGTGATCGATTTTCGCGTGGCTCCTTGTGAAACTTTATGGGCTCTTGATGACGGTGAGACCATGACTAACTCACTTTACTGGTTACGGGCAATGGACTGCGCCGATCGCATGAGCGATACGCAGGCCCGTTTTCAGGCGCAGCAGATCAAGGCGAGCCGTTGGGATTCCGTGTTCAAGCAGAGCATTTTGATCTCCGGCACCGACCCCGATCAGCAGCAGCGGCGGGCTTTGCTAACACGTGTCAATCAGTACCGTGCGCAGATGCCGGGCGCTATCCGTCCTCTGGTACAACTCTGGCGCGAACGTCAGACGCTGCAGGTTACGCTGGGTGATGAGAAAAGCCGTAATGCCCGCCAGCAAGAGGTGGCGGAGAGTAAGGTGGTGTTGATGACGCAGCAGCAAGCTGCATTGCAGGCCAGTCTCGCCGATACGCAACTTAAGCTAAAAAACCTGACAGAGATTGAACGTCAGCTCTCTTCGCGCAAACAGATGCAAAGCGATTTACCGGACAGCGACAGCACCACTGCTCCTCAAGTTAAACCGGAAGAAACGTACAAGACGCCTGCCAGGGAGAAAAAGACCCCATGACTCTGCGTAAAGCCTCCAGTCTGTTACTGGTTGACGACGACCCCAGCCTGCTTAAATTACTGGGTATGCGCCTGACCAGCGAAGGTTTTCGCGTCACTACCGCCGGCAGCGGTGCTGAAGCCTTGCGCCTGCTAAACCGCGAACGCATTGATCTGGTACTGAGCGATTTGCGCATGGATGAAATGGACGGGATGGCCCTGTTTGCCGAGATCCAGAAACATCAGCCGGGTATGCCGGTGATCATTCTTACCGCGCATGGCTCGATCCCCGATGCCGTGGCTGCCACCCAGCAGGGCGTGTTCAGCTTTCTGACCAAACCGGTTGACCGGGATGCGCTTTACAAAGCTATTGATGCCGCACTCTCACTGTCTGCTCCTGCCAGTGATGAAAGCTGGCGCGAGGCTATCGTGACGCGTAATCCGGCGATGCAGCGTTTACTGGAACAGGCCAATATGGTGGCGCAGTCTGACGTCAGCGTACTGATTAACGGCCAGAGTGGCACCGGCAAAGAGGTGCTGGCGCAGGCTATTCATGCCGCCAGCCCGCGCGGTAAAAAAGCCTTTACTGCTATCAACTGCGGCGCTTTGCCCGAGCAACTGCTGGAGTCTGAGCTGTTCGGTCATGCCAAAGGCGCTTTCACCGGTGCCGTTAGCAGCCGCGAAGGGCTGTTTCAGGCGGCGACCGGCGGCACGCTGTTCCTCGATGAAATTGGCGATATGCCGCTGTCGTTGCAGGTTAAATTACTGCGGGTATTGCAGGAGCGCAAAGTGCGCCCGCTCGGCAGTAATCATGACATTGATGTCGACGTGCGCATCATTTCTGCCACTCACCGCAACCTGCCTAAAGCAATGGAAAAGGGTGAGTTCCGCGAAGACCTGTTTTACCGGTTGAACGTGGTGAGCCTGAAGTTGCCCACGCTCGCTGAGCGTGCCGAAGATATACCGTTACTGGCCATTCATCTGCTGCGGGCCTCTGCGCAGCGCCACAAGCCTTTTGTGCGCAGTTTTTCAACCGATGCCATGAAGCGGTTGATGGCCGCCAGCTGGCCCGGCAATGTTCGCCAGTTGGTCAATGTTATTGAGCAGTGCGTGGCGCTGACGTCGGCACCGGTGATCAGTGAAGCACTGGTGCAACAGGCGCTGGAAGGGGAGAACACTGCGTTGCCGACCTTTGTTGAAGCTCGCCATCAGTTCGAATTGAATTACCTGCGTAAGTTATTGCAGATAACCAAAGGTAACGTCACCAACGCGGCACGGATTGCCGGACGTAACCGAACCGAATTCTACAAATTGCTCTCCCGTCACGAGCTGGAAGCGACCGACTTTAAAGAGTAGCAACTCTGCTCTGCTACTATATGATACCTTTAGGCCTGCCTGTGCGTTGACGACGGCAGCGCGAATGTGAAACATGCTGCCGCTCAGGAAGGCGGAGAGCAAACGAATGATGATAAGGGTCCGCCATGAAGAAAATTGATGCGATAATTAAGCCGTTCAAACTCGATGACGTGCGTGAAGCACTGGCTGAAGTTGGGATCACCGGAATGACTGTGACTGAAGTGAAAGGATTCGGGCGTCAAAAAGGCCATACCGAACTCTATCGCGGCGCGGAGTACATGGTGGATTTCCTGCCAAAAGTGAAGATTGAAATTGTGGTGGCTGACGACATCGTAGATACCTGCGTCGAAACTATTATGACCACTGCGCAGACCGGTAAAATCGGCGACGGTAAAATCTTTGTTTTCGATGTGTCCCGCGTGGTGCGTATCCGTACCGGCGAACAGGACGAAGAAGCGATCTGATTTTCAGTCCCTCTTTGACGCTGAAAATGAAAAAGGCTGACATTGCGTCAGCCTTTTTTGTGGTTGCTATTTAGCGAGTCAGTTCACTTTATGCGGGCCGAAGCATTCGTAGCGAATGCGGTCAGCGTCAATTCCCTGCGTCAGCAGTTGCTGCGCGTGTGGTCACAAAGCTGAAAAATATGCATGGCATGCTGAAGAAATCTCCCTTGATTATGCAGAGTGTTTAGTAGATCAAAGCCTTGCCACCACTGGAGCCAATCGTTTGCCTAAAAACCTTGAGCTGGCCCTATCCGCAGGCGTCTTAAACATTTACACTGTGGCGCAGAACCCGGAAGGGGCATTTAATCTTTAGTTTGTTGAGTCAGGAGATGCAGATGTTAAAGCGTGAAATGAACATTGCCGATTATGATGCTGAGCTGTGGGCAGCAATGGAAAAGGAAGTGGTTCGTCAGGAAGAACATATCGAGCTGATTGCTTCAGAAAACTACACCAGCCCGCGTGTTATGCAGGCTCAGGGCTCTCAACTGACCAACAAATATGCCGAAGGTTATCCGGGCAAACGCTATTACGGCGGCTGCGAGTATGTTGATATCGTAGAGCAACTGGCTATCGATCGTGCAAAAGAGCTATTTGGTGCAGATTTTGCCAACGTTCAGCCGCACTCTGGCTCGCAGGCTAACTTCGCGGTCTATACCGCACTGCTGCAACCGGGTGACACCATTCTGGGGATGAACCTCGGTCATGGCGGCCACTTGACTCACGGTTCACCGGTCAACCTGTCCGGTAAACTGTACAACGTAGTGCCTTATGGCATTAACGAAAGCGGTGACATCGATTACGACGATGTGAAACGCCAGGCTGAACTTCACCAGCCAAAAATGATCATCGGTGGTTTCTCGGCTTTCTCCGGTATCGTTGACTGGGCAAAAATGCGCGAAATCGCTGACAGCGTTGGCGCTTACTTCTTCGTCGATATGGCGCACGTTGCAGGTCTGATTGCTGCGGGTGTTTATCCGAACCCGGTGCCACACGCCCACATCGTTACCACTACCACGCATAAAACTCTGGCCGGACCGCGCGGTGGTTTGATTCTGGCGAAAGGCGGTAGCGAAGAGTTCTACAAAAAACTCAACTCAGCCGTATTCCCTGGTGGTCAGGGCGGCCCGCTGATGCACGTGATTGCCGGTAAAGCGGTCGCGCTGAAAGAAGCGATGGAACCTGAGTTTAAAGTTTACCAGCAACAAGTGGCTAACAACGCCAAGGCAATGGTCGCCGTGGTGTTGGAACGTGGCTACAAAGTCGTTTCCGGTGGCACGCATAACCATCTGTTCCTGATGGATCTGGTGGATAAAAACCTGACCGGTAAAGAAGCGGATGCCGCCCTTGGCCGCGCCAATATTACCGTTAACAAAAACAGCGTGCCAAACGATCCGAAAAGCGCTTTCGTGACCTCTGGTGTGCGTATCGGTACTCCGGCTGTGACCCGCCGTGGTTTCAAAGAAGCGGAAGTCCGTGAACTGGCTGGGTGGATCTGCGATGTTCTCGACAACGTTAACGATGAAGCGACTATCGAACGCATTAAGCAGAAAGTTCTCGATATCTGCGAGCGCTTCCCGGTTTATGCCTAATCGCGTCAGTTAAAACGTTTTTTTCGAACCGACAAAACCCGCGAAAGCGGGTTTTTTTTGGAATGACGCCATAACTGTGAGCTGCTTTGCATTCTTTCCTTCGAAACATCACCGCCGATTGCTAGCCAGTGTGACCTCTGTCAAAGTATTGCCCTCAAACCGGAGGAATTATGGTATTGCGTTCAACCTATTGGCTGGCACTTAGCTATTTCACCTATTTTTTCAGTTACGGTATTTTCCTGCCTTTCTTTGGCGTGTGGCTTAAAGGTGAGGGCATCTCTTCTGAAAGCATTGGTTTGTTGTTGGGGGCCGGTCTGGTTTCACGCTTCCTCGGTACCTTGATTATTTCCCCCGCCATCAAAGATCCCGCACATTTAGTCACAGGCCTGCGCATTCTGGCGCTACTGACCCTGGTCTTTGCCGTCGGTTATTGGTTCGGCAACAGTTGGGCGTGGCTGATGATCAACATCGCGGGCTTCAGCCTGTTCTTCGGCCCGCTGGTTCCGCTAACGGATGCTTTATCAGGTACGTTGCAACGGCAAATCAATATGGACTATGGCAAAGTCCGCGTCTGGGGTTCGATCGCCTTCGTGATTGGCTCCGCCCTCACCGGTAAGCTTGTCTCAGTGTACGGTCACAACGCGATTCTGTATTCGCTGACCGTCGCCGTGGCGGCGATGCTACTCGGCATGTTGCTGCGCCCGAGCGTGAAACCGGTGGGCGAGAAGCGCGAAAGCAATGCGCCGACCGTCTCATGGAAAGCTCTGCTCAGTGAAACCCCGGTGTGGCGCTTTCTGTTGTGCGTCACTTTATTACAAGGTGCACACGCGGCTTATTACGGATTCAGTGCCATTTATTGGCAGGATCAGGGGTATTCGGCGTCAGTGGTGGGCTACTTATGGTCACTGGGTGTCGTAGCGGAAGTGCTGGTATTTACCTTCAGTAATCAGCTCTTCCGCCGCTGGTCAGCGCGCGATCTGTTATTGCTGTCGGCCTGCTGCGGCGTGGTGCGTTGGGCGCTGATGGGAGCCTTCATTGAACTGCCATGGCTGATTCTGATTCAGATCCTGCATTGCGGTACTTTCACCGTTTGCCATCTGGCGGGTATGCGGTTTATCGCGTCACGACCAAGGGATCAGGTGATCCGTTTGCAGTCGGTCTATTCGGCACTGGCGATGGGAGGGGGTATTGCGGTAATGACCATGGTGTCGGGCTTTTTGTTTGAATATTTGCACGCAGGGTTATTCTTCGTGATGGCAGCACTGGCGATTCCGGCTATTTTCCTGCGACCAAAAGTGACGCCGACTGCGTCGGCTTAAGGGGCTTCGAGCAGCGAGCGGATACGTTTTCGCTGCTCTTTTGTCAGAGGAAGCTGAGTGTGGATCACCAATGGATCGGCGTCGGTTATCTTGGTGGCGTAAGGTGTAACGATCATTGCAACGCCGTCCGGTGCGCCATGCTGCTGGAACTCCACCAGCGTTTGATATTCAATATTAAGCGGCAGTAATGTCGCCTCACGGATTTGCTGCTCGACCGCCTCTTCCAGTTGCGGGTTATGGTGGGTCAACAGCAAAATCTGTTTCTCCTGCAGTGCATTGCCCTGCATCAGCCACGCGCCAAAAGTCACCGCCACCAGACCAATCTCCTCTTCTGAAAGACGAATGTGATACTCCTGTTGAAAACTCTCCAGCGCCCTGCGCGTGGTGCGCACCAGCCGCGGATACATACGGGTCACTTCATCTTGCAGTGAACTGTCGATGCCGATGGAAAAATGGCAGCGTTCAATGGCCGGGCCAAGATGGGCAAACAACTGACGGATTAATCCTTCGTCGCTGCTGAATTTCATTCCGGCAACATCCTGAAAGCTGGCCACCACCTGCTCAACCTGGTGTATCAGTCGCCGATCTTCATCTGAGCCTGAACTGTGATAGCTGTGATTTTTCAGCAATCTGAGCAGCAGGGTGAAAAAGTCACGCTCACCCTCAGCCAGTAAACCCGCACTGAGTTGCTGCAATTGACTGAACAGCATACTGGCAGCGGTGTATTCCGGCTTCTCGCGCAACCACTGGCATTGCAGAGCATCAAACTGAATGGGGCCGAAGGGGGAGTTGGATTGCTCGGCGTTCTGCCAAAGGCAATATTGTAGATAGATACGCAGAAATTCTCGATCGCGTTCGCTAAATTCACGCCCAAGTTGTATGGCACATTGCACAATTAATGTCGTTAACTGCTGCTGGCGAAAACTGTTGTCAGCAAAGGAGTGCGGCCGCATTGCCCGATGCAGCCAGGGAGTGAAATGGTCGGCGATAAACCAGGGAGACGTGCGCAGGGTGCGGCGCAATCCGTTGAACAGACACAACCGCTGATCCAGCAATTTTCCCTGTAAATGACAGGCATCTTCGCCATACGGGAGAATATCAAGATGATGTAAGCGCTGGATCTCGCGGGTGACCTCGGCAATATCTTGCCGGGTTGTCGGGAGATCAGTGCCGTTGATTCGGCCGATCGTCTCCAGTTGCACCGCCGATAATGGCGCATACAGCATCAACAGAACATGACAGCGTCGTTGTTGACCGGAGAGCTCAGGCACGGGGTTAGTGTCCAGGCTCATAGAATTATCCGTTACCATTCAAAATGAAATTATACGTTAAGCATAGCAAATCACCGGTTGCGCATCGGGTGAGAGTTCAGGGTTTTACACCGGCTTACAACTCAGATCACAGATATTTCTTTCGATTGCTTAAACGGTTAATAAAAAGCTGTTACGTTATAACAATGAAATGTGATGTGTGATTGATTTTACGGGCCTTAACCATGGAAAAGACCTCTTTTTACGCCAGAAACCGGCGTTATATCAGCAGTAATATATTGCTGCTGAGCAGCTTTCTGGCATTGCCGGTGTCCGTTTCGGCACACCCGCACAGCTTTATTGATATGCAAACCACGCTGGTGATTCAACAGCACCAACTGACCGGCCTGAAAATGGTCTGGACGATGGATGTGATCACTTCCGCTGACTTGCTGTATGACGCGCATAAAGCCAACGCTGATTCCGATATCTGGAAAAAACTGGCCGCCGAAGTGATGGCCCGCGTGCTCAGTCAGCACTATTTCACGGATTTTTATCGCGACGGTAAACCGGTTAAATACCTGGATCTACCCAGTGAATATAAGCTGTCACGTAAAGGCGATCAGGCGGTGCTGGAATTTGTAATGCCGCTGGCCGTGCCGCAGCCGTTAAGCGGGAAGCCGATGGTTTTCTCTACGTTCGATCCGAGTTACTTCGTGGATATGACCTATAAAGATCAGAGTGCGCTGCATCTGCCGCCTGAAGTGGCGCAATCCTGCACGCTGAGTTTATTTACCCCTAAGCCGGATGCCTCACTGCAAAGCTATGCGCTGTCGCTGGATAAGGCCAATGCGCCGCCCGAAGAAATGGATCTTGGCCAGCAGTTTGCGCAAAAGGTCACCGTACAATGTCATTGAATATAATTGAACATCGCCGTCATTGGGCCTGGGATGTCTGGCCGCTACTGCTGTTTTTGCTGCTGCTGGCCATAGGCGGTGCATTGTTTTGGCAATACTGGCCGCGCATTTTACTCGACAGTATTATCTGGCAGCGCGATTTACACCAGGAACTGGCAACGCTTTTACAGCGGGTGAAAGCCAGCCCGCACCAGGCCGGTCTGACGCTGATGGGCTTTAGTCTGATTTACGGTATCGTCCACGCCGTTGGGCCGGGGCATGGCAAAATTGTCATCACCACCTATCTGGCTACCCATCCTTCCCGATTGAAAAATAGCCTGAAACTGACGTTTGCCTCCGCGTTGGTGCAGGGGTTGGTGGCGGTATTATTAGTCACGGTGATGCTGGGTGTGCTTCAGCTGTCTTCTCGCCAACTGCACGAAAGCAGTTTCTGGCTGGAGAGGGGCAGTTTCATTCTGGTGATGCTGCTTGGTGTTTTGCTCTGCTGGCGCGCTATCCGACGCTGTTACAGCACCCTGAAACGTCTCAGGCAGCAGGCAGGTTTACATATTCATCGTCTGCGGCCGTTGGATGAAAACCATGTTCATGACGACCACTGTGGCTGCGGGCATCAGCATCTTCCCACCGATCGGCAGCTTCAGACCGGCAGTGACTGGCGTACGCAGGCGACTATTGTTCTGGCGATGGGGCTGCGGCCCTGTTCCGGGGCCATCATGGTATTGCTGTTTTCCAAGGTGATTGGTGTCTATTTCTGGGGCGTGCTTTCGGCGCTGATGATGGCGCTTGGGACATCGATCACGGTATCGATGATCGGTTTGCTGGTGTTTTATAGCCGGGCGATAGCGGTAAAGCTTGGTGCGAAACGAACGCCAGCTGCGTGGCAAACTGTGGCGTGGTCAGCAGTGGCGCTGGCGGGTGGGGTGATCCTGCTGTTGGCCGGGGTGCTGTTGTACAATGCCAGCGCTGTGTCAGTCGGCGGGGGAATTGGCCCCTTCGGTCAAGGATAGTGGCCGGATTTCAGGTATAAAAAAACGGATGCTTTGGCATCCGTTTTAGATTGCTGAGTGGCATAACGCAGACTAACGCTTCAGGGCTTCACTCAGTTCATCGCGCATGGTGGTCAAAATACCTTTCACTACGCGCGGGTTACCGGCAACCACGTTGCCAGAAGTGTAATGGTTGTGGCCGCCAACAAAGTCGGTCACTACGCCGCCAGATTCACGAACCAGCAGTTCGCCACCCGCGAAATCCCAAGGTTTCAGGCCGATTTCGAAGAAACCATCAACGCGGCCTGCAGCCACGTAGGCCAGATCCAGCGCAGCAGAGCCAGTACGGCGAAAGTCAGCGCATTGGCCAAACAGTTTGCCGAGGATATTCATGTAGCTGTTTGCGTGTTGTTTCACTTTGAACGGGAAGCCGGTCGCCAGAATGGTGCCGTCCAGATCTTTCGCTGCGGTGCCGCGCAGACGGTAACCGTTGAGCTGTGCGCCCTGACCGCGGCTGGCGGTGAACAGTTCGTTACGCATTGGATCGTAAACTACCGCCACTTCAGTGCGGCCTTTGATGCGCACGGCGATAGAAACAGCAAAATGAGGGAGACGTTTAACGAAGTTGGTAGTGCCATCCAGTGGGTCAATAATCCATTGTACATCGTTGTCTTCGCCTGCCAGCTCGCCACACTCTTCACTGATGATGGTGTGCTTAGGGTAGGACTTACGAATAACGTCAATAATCAGATGCTCTGCATCACGATCAACGTTAGTAACAAAATCATTGGTGCCTTTCTGAGTGACTTCGACAGAATCAGGCGTTTCGTAATGTTTGGCAATCAGGTTACCGGCCTTGCGCGCAGCGCGCACGGCGATGGTGAGCATCGGATGCATGGATATCTTCCAACTAGGATGTTAAAGAACGGGAATACGGGAAACGGCGCGCAGTATAGCAGGGGTTCGTAAAGTTGACTACCGTTGTGTTAAGCTGTTGTGATTTTCCGCTACGCTCAGAGTCTCTATGCTGCACAATATCCGCATCGTTTTGGTTGAAACCTCCCACACGGGAAACATGGGGTCGACCGCCCGTGCCATGAAAACCATGGGCTTATCTAACCTTTATCTGGTTAACCCGCTGGTTAAGCCTGACTCCCAGGCCATCTCTTTGTCCGCTGGCGCCAGTGATGTTATCGGCAATGCGAAAATCGTTGATACGCTCGACGAAGCGCTGGCCGGTTGTAGTCTGGTGGTCGGTACCAGTGCACGTTCACGCACGCTGCCGTGGCCAATGCTCGATCCGCGTGAATGCGGTGAGAAAAGCGCACAAACCGCTGAAACCGCGCCGGTCGCTCTGGTGTTTGGTCGCGAACGTGTCGGTCTGACCAACGAAGAGCTGCAAAAATGTAATTACCATGTCTGTATTCCGGCTAATCCAGAATATAGCTCGCTGAATCTGGCGATGGCCGTGCAAATTATTGCTTATGAAGTACGCGTCGCGCATCTGGCTTTGCTCGAAGCAGACAAACCGGCCGTTCAGATGGAAGAAGAGGAAGCTTATCCACGGGTGGATGACCTCGAGCGCTTCTATCAGCATCTTGAACAAACCCTGCTGCAAACCGGCTTTATTCGTCAGGCGCATCCGGGGCAGGTGATGAGTAAACTGCGCCGTTTGTTCACCCGTGCGCGTCCTGAATCTCAGGAGTTGAACATCCTGCGGGGCATTTTGACCTCGATAGATAAAGGGATCCCTATCGATAAAGGCCATAAATAATACTTGAGTAAATTACTAGGTTAAATAGTTGACTGTTTTACTCGGGAATGGCAGACTCATTTGCATGTTCTACCCCATCGTATTCATCAACAGGTAACCATGCTATGAGACTGACATCCAAAGGTCGTTATGCCGTAACCGCTATGCTTGACGTGGCACTGCATTCACAGGACGGTCCGGTGCCTTTAGCCGATATTTCCGAACGCCAGGGCATCTCTCTTTCCTACCTTGAACAGCTGTTTTCGCGTTTGCGTAAAAATGGTCTGGTCGCCAGTGTACGTGGTCCGGGTGGTGGTTATCTGCTGGGTAAAGATGCCGGTGAGATTGCCGTTGGTGCGGTGATCACTGCCGTTGACGAATCGGTTGACGCTACCCGCTGCCAGGGTAAAGAAGGCTGCCAGAATGGCGAACGTTGCCTGACTCACACCCTGTGGCGTGATCTGAGTGAGCGCATCAGCGGCTTCCTCAACAATATTACGCTGGGTGAACTGGTCAACAATCAGGAAATCCTGGAAGTGGCCGACCGCCAGAACGGTGAACCACGGCGTCAGACCAGCAGCCGCATGCTTGAAACGATCAACGTTAATTTAAGAGCCTGAGTCTCTTTAGACTGACCATTTTTAGAATGCTCATAGGGCTGCCAGTAGCAGCCCTATGAGCGCTGAAGAACCTCACGCTTTTCGTGGGGTTCTTCTTTTTGAATGACTGAAAACCGCTCGCGATATTTTCTCCCGTTACCCCCTTCATACTCTAAGTTGCAGACTGCGCTTGCTCACCCCAGTCGCTAAGTTATCTAAGCTTCCAGGGATTGACGAGCTTGCCCCTTGCTGCAGCTCGACTTATTTTTTGTACAGTAATAAAAAATAAAGCTGCGTCAGCAGCGCTGTTTCGTAACCGCAAAGCTTCTCTCCATCGTCTCTTTCGACATTTTCTGTCGTTGACGGGGCTAACGGCTTTTTTACGGCGACCTTTTACTCGGAGACGATACTGTCAGCCTGTACTTTTTTTCAGTTTTGCGTTGTAGACTGAAATCGATACATTAAGGCACATACCTTATTTTCACCTTTTAAAATGAGTAACGAGCATATTCATTGCCTGGGATCATTTATGAAATTACGTTCACTGCAGGTTCTCTGTTTACTCAACTTTTTTATCGCCGATGTCCGCGACGGGATTGGGCCTTTTTTAGGAATATTTCTGATATCCCATCGCTGGCAGGCTGATCAGATTGGTCTTGTGATGACGTTGGGCGGTCTGGCTGGATTGTTGGCCACTTTTCCTGCAGGAATGATTGTCGATTCCACGCGTTATAAACGTCTGCTAATTATGGTCTCATCGGTGCTGATTACTTTGAGTACACTTGCACTCTGGTATTTCCCGACGTCCACCGTTGTGATTTTATCGCAAATTATTACAGGTTTATCGGCAGCTATCGTCGCACCAGCTATTGCTGGAATAACTTTAGGCATTACCGGCCAGAAAGACTTTTTGGGACAAATGGGCAAAAATGAAGCCTTTAACCATAGCGGCAACATGGCGGTTGCACTGCTGGCAGCTTTAACATGCTGGATTTGGGGGGTTGGATCCGTATTTTTACTCATGACCGCTATGGCCGTGTGCACCATCCTGTGTATATCCGCGATTAACAAAAACGATATAGACCATAATGTGGCCCGGGGTATTGAAATACGCGAAGGCCCTGTAGTATCTGTCTCTTTTTTTGTGTTGCTAAAACGACCTGAACTAGCCGTAGTGGGGTTGACTCTGCTTCTTTTCCACCTGGCAAATGCGGCACAGCTGCCAATGTTGAGCATGCGGGTAGCCTCCTCAATCTCTGGCTCAATGTTCACGCCGGGCACATATACCGCGCTAACGGTGGTTATTTCGCAGGCGGTCATGATCCCCGTAGCATTGCTGACTGCGCGATATGCTTCTCAGTATGGCTATGGAAAGCTGATCGTAATTGCACTCATCGCGTTGCCGTTGCGTGCTGCTATTGCGTCTTTTTGGAACAATGAGTTCGTTTTATTCCCTGTACAGGCGCTGGACGGTATTGCAGCTGGTATTCTGGGTGTGGCCGTTCCTGGACTTATAGCTTCGCTGTTTAATGGCACGGGACATATCAACGCAGCGCTGGGCATCGTGATGTTATTGCAAGGGCTGGGTGCTTCACTCAGTCCTGCTGTGGCTGGCGCAATTGTCAGCCACACGTCATGGAGTTTCGCATATCTTATTCTTGGGGGAATTGCCCTGTGCGCCCTTTCAATCTGGGTTGTTTTTTGCAAGCATGTCTTTAATTCTGCAGGCGGAATGGAGAGATATGAGTAATAATGACACCCATACTTGGCGGGTTTTATGATCGGTCAGGTGAGCACTTGTACACCCCGTTTTTCACTTTTTCGTCCCCAATGCGCAGTACGGAGTCTGCCCGCCATGAAACTACCTATCTATCTGGATTATTCTGCCACTACGCCTGCTGATCCGCGGGTTGCGCAGGTCATGATGCAGTGTCTCACTTTGGACGGTATTTTCGGTAATCCGGCTTCCCGTTCGCATCGCTTTGGCTGGCAGGCGGAAGAGGCCGTGGATGTGGCCCGTAACCAGATTGCCGAACTGATCAACGCCGATCCGCGCGAAGTGGTGTTCACTTCGGGCGCAACCGAGTCGGATAATCTGGCGATTAAAGGCGCTGCGCACGCGTGCCGCGAAAAGGGTAAGCACATCATTACCAGTCAGACTGAACATAAAGCGGTGCTGGACACCTGCCGTCAATTGGAAAGTGAAGGTTTCGACGTGACCTATCTGGCACCGAACCGGGACGGTTTTATTCCTCCGGTTGCCGTTGAGGCTGCGTTGCGTGATGACACCATTTTGGTCTCAATCATGCACGTGAATAATGAGATCGGTGTGATTCAGGATATTGCCGCCATCGGTGAATTGTGCCGCAGTCGTGGTGTTATTTTTCATGTGGACGCCACGCAAAGTGTGGGTAAAGTGCCGGTGGATCTGAGTGAACTGGCTGTGGATCTGATGTCTTTTTCCGCGCATAAAATCTATGGCCCGAAAGGTATCGGTGGCTTATACGTTCGCCGTAAACCCAAAGTTCGCATCGAAGCACAAATTCACGGCGGCGGGCATGAGCGCGGCATGCGTTCAGGGACATTGCCGGTGCATCAGATTGTCGGCATGGGAGAAGCATTTCGCATTGCGAAAGAAGAGATGGCCGAAGAAGCACAGCGCCTGCATGCATTACGCGATCGCTTGTGGCATGGTATCCAACGCTTAAGAGACGTTCATCTCAATGGCTCGCCAAAACATGCAGCCCCCAATATTCTGAATGTCAGTTTCGCCGGTGTTGAAGGTGAATCGCTGATTATGGCGCTGAAAGATCTGGCGGTGTCGTCCGGTTCGGCCTGTACCTCCGCCAGTCTTGAACCGTCCTATGTCTTACGCGCTTTGGGCCTGACTGAAGAGTTGGCCCATAGTTCTATCCGTTTCTCGTTAGGACGTTTCACAACGGCAGAAGAGATAGACTATGCTGTTGAACTGATTGTGAAATCCGTCAGTCGGTTACGCGAATTACCGCCAGTTTTTTCTTCTTAACAAAATTGGATAAAACGTTACAGAACGTCAGGGCGTAAAGCCTGCCATTGAAGATAGAACTTTCATTGAGAATAAAAACAAGCAGGAGTGCAGTTATGAGTTCCGAAGTTACCACCAATGAAGCCATGTCCATTTTCATCTCTTCCCAGTCTGCCGACGCGCGCTGGGGCGAGAAAGCCACGCTAAGCACGAATGCAGAAGGCATGACTATCCACCTGACCGCTGGCGATGCGCTGACAGCGATTGCCCGTGCAGCACGCCGTATCGACGGTCAGGGTGTGAAAAACGTAAAACTGGCCGGTGATGGCTGGGATCTGGAAAACAGCTGGGCATTCTGGCAGGGCTTCCGCGGGCCAAAAGGCAGCCGCAACGTTGAGTGGGCTGAACTGTCAGCCGAAGATACTCAAACCCTGCAGCAGCGCCTGAAAATTATCGACTGGGTTCGTGACACCATCAACCTTCCGGCCGAAGAGTTAGGGCCGGAGCAACTGGCCACCCGCGCCGTGGATTTGATGTGCGAATTCGGCAATGGTCACGTGAATTATCGCATTACCAAAGGCGATGACCTGCGTCAGCAAAATTATGCCGGTCTGCACATCGTGGGCCGTGGTTCTGACCGCTCACCGGTACTATTGGCACTGGACTACAACCCAAGCGGCAACGCTGACGAACCGGTTTACGCCTGCCTGGTGGGTAAAGGCATCACCTTTGATACCGGTGGCTATAGCCTGAAGCCGAGCGCGGGTATGGACTCCATGAAAGCCGACATGGGCGGCGCAGCCACCCTGACCGGTGCTCTGGCGCTGGCGGCAGCCAACGGCCTCACCAAACGTGTGAAGCTCTATCTGTGCTGCGCGGACAACATGGTCAGCGGCAATGCGCTGAAACTGGGCGACATCATTCGCTACCGTAACGGCAAAAGCGTGGAAGTGATGAACACCGACGCCGAAGGCCGTCTGGTGCTGGCTGATGGCCTGATCGATGCCTCTGAGCAAAACCCGGAGCTGCTCATCGATGCGGCAACCCTGACCGGTGCGGCCAAAACCGCACTGGGTGGTGAGTATCACGCGTTGTTCAGCTTTGACGATGAACTGGCAGCTGAATTACAAAACAGCGCTAAAGCCGAGCACGAACCTTTCTGGCGCTTACCGCTGGAAGAGTTCCACCGCACGCATCTGCCGTCCAACTTTGCGGACCTGAATAACATTGCAGGCCCGGCGCACACTGCTGGCGCAAGCACGGCGGCGGCGTTCCTGTCCCACTTTGTTAAGAACTACAAAAAGGGCTGGTTACATATCGACTGCTCTGCGACCTACCGTAAAAGTGCGGCTGACCAGTGGTCTGCCGGTGCGACCGGTTTAGGCGTTCGTACTGTTGCTAACCTATTGTTGGCGAAAGCTAAATAGATTTCTTTGTATGACAGAAAGACCACAACGGGGCACTGAAAAGTGCCCCGTTTTATCGGAGTGAAAGAACATGAGTGTCCCGCACGATCACCTGCCAGCGGCAGCCGCGGCTAACAATGAAAATGAACTTGAGCGCTTGCTGCGTCTGTCGGTAAAGGAAGCTGCGTACCGCCCGGCGTTCTATCAGGCTTTGCTTGAAGCGACGGTGTATGTGTTGGGTGATGCCGGTCAGGAAGAAGAGGGTGCCGGTGAGGTGGCGATCACTGCTGGCAGCGAACTGAATTTGCTGCATTGGGAAAAGCAGGACGGAATGTCGATTATCCCTCTGTTCTCGTCGCTGGAAGTGCTGGAACGCGCCAGTGCCGGAGAGAGCCCGCAGGAGCAGGCTTTTGTGGCGCTTCCTGCCAGGGTTCTGTTTGAAATGACCCAGGGTGAGGAGTTGTTCCTCAATCCTAAATCTGAATATGGTAAAGAGTTCATGCCGAGCGAAGTCACCCTGCTGCTCAGCAATGGTGGGCTAAATGCGCCTGCGGAACTGGTGCTGGATAAAGAGAGTCAGCTGATGATCGGCCCGCCGCCGGAGTATCCTTCAGCGATGATCGATGCCCTGACCACGCTGTTTAGCCAGAAGAAACCGGTGCGCAGGGCATTCCTGGCATTGATCCACGATAAGGCCGCCGATGAATTACCCAACCTGCTGGTAGGCGTAGAGGCAGACGGAACCGAAGCTGAGGTAGATGCCCTGATCCGTGAAGCGGGCAATGTCGCCAGCGAAACCTCGCCGGACGATCAGCCGGTAGATTTCTGCATCGTCTCCGAGAAAGAGCGCGGCATCAGTCACTACCTGATCAGTCATACCCAGCCGTTCTATCAGCGGAAGTGGGGAAGCTGGCTGCGCAATATTATTCCGTCGTCTGGCAAAGCCTGATTAGGTGACGTCATAGTAACAAAGGGGCCACTGGCTCCTTTTCACTTGTTGACACATTTATTTAACGAAATGTTGTGATTCCGGTAGGCAATCTTAACTTCGCCCCCTATAATTTGCGCCATTTTACGGCAGGTATAACATTAATTTAACCGGCCCTACCTATAAGAGTCAGCCAGAGGTTTTACATGACTATTCAACGTACTTTTTCCATCATCAAGCCAAACTCCGTAGCTAACAACGACATCGGCGCAATCTACGCGCGTTTTGAACGTGCTGGTTTCACGATCATCGCGTCTAAAATGCTGAAACTGACCAAAGAGCAGGCTGAAGGTTTCTACGCTGAACATAAAGGCCGTCCTTTCTTCGACGGTCTGGTTGAGTTCATGACCTCTGGCCCAATCATGGTTCAGGTTCTGGAAGGCGAAAATGCCGTTCAGCGCAACCGTGACATCATGGGTGCAACTAACCCAGACAACGCTCTGGCCGGTACTCTGCGTGCTGACTTCGCTGACAGCTTTACCGCTAACGCCGTGCACGGTTCTGATGCTGTTGAATCAGCACAGCGTGAAATCGCTTACTTCTTCACCGAAAGCGAAATCTGCCCGCGTTAAGATTTTTTGGCCGGGTTTTTTGCAAGGATTCACCCACAGATACAATAAATAGTTGAGTCTGACCTTTCAAACATAGAAACCCTGCCCTAAAATTTGTACAATGTTGCGCCCCGAATGAGCCAGCCTCTTTGGGGCGTATGTGTTTTTAACGCGCTGTCGTTAAATACGCAGTTAAAAATGTATTGCAGGCTACTTCTTCATAAGCTCTGCACTTCCCTGATGCCATAACGTGTAACAACGAGGCCAATTCGTATTATGTTTGAATCAAACACGCCCGAGCAAAACTTGTCTGACCTCAATTCAGAACTGACTTCTCAACCCGCTGATGCAGTGAATACTGTGGAGCCTGTGGTTGCCAAAATTAACCTTCTTGACCTTAACCGCAAACAGATGCGTGAATTCTTCGCCAACATGGGCGAGAAACCCTTCCGTGCCGATCAGGTCATGAAGTGGATGTACCATTATTGCAGCGATGATTTCGAGCAAATGACCGACATCAATCGCCCACTGCGTGAAAAGCTGGCCCGGGTTGCCGAGATCCGCGCGCCGGAAGTGGCACTGGAACAGCGCTCTACCGATGGCACCATTAAATGGGCTATCAAAGTGGGCGATCAGCAGGTCGAAACCGTGTATATCCCGGATGGCGACCGCGCAACGCTGTGCGTTTCTTCGCAGGTGGGTTGTGCGCTGGAATGCCCTTTCTGCTCAACCGCTCAGCAAGGCTTTAACCGTAACCTGCGCGTGTCCGAGATCATCGGTCAGGTGTGGCGTGCGGCGAAAATCATTGGTGCGGCCAAAGTGACCGGCACGCGTCCGATCACCAATGTGGTGATGATGGGCATGGGTGAACCTTTACTCAACCTGAATAACGTCGTTCCTGCGATGGAAATCATGCTTGACGACTTCGGTTTTGGGCTATCCAAGCGTCGTGTAACACTATCAACATCAGGTGTAGTCCCTGCGCTGGATAAATTGGGTGACATGATTGATGTAGCGCTGGCCATCTCACTGCATGCGCCGAATGACACTATTCGTGATGAAATCGTCCCGATTAATCGCAAATACAACATCGACGCTTTCCTGGCAGCCGTAGGGCGTTACATCGGTAAATCCAACGCTAATCAGGGCCGGGTGACGATTGAATATGTGATGCTAGATCATATCAACGATGGTACTGAGCATGCGCATGAGTTGGCAGAGCGCCTGAAGAATACGCCGTGTAAAATCAACTTAATCCCGTGGAACCCGTTCCCCGGCGCGCCCTATGGCCGCAGTTCAAACAGCCGAATTGATCGTTTTTCAAAAGTACTGATGGATTATGGTTTTACCGTTATTGTGCGTAAAACTCGTGGTGATGATATTGATGCGGCCTGTGGTCAGTTGGCAGGTGAAGTCATCGACCGCACCAAGCGTGTATTAAAGAAAAAGATGGCCGGTGAATCTATTGCCATCAAAGCAGTCTAAAAACGGTGATGCGACATTCTGCCTGACGACGGGGTTAACCGCGGTAAGGCAGACCGTTATGTTTTTCTGAAGTCGGGCCGGTGGCAGAATAAAGGGATTTAAGCATGATGAGTAAACTCGGATGGAGACAGGCAGTTGCGCTAAGCTTTACCTTCTGCCTGCTGGCAGGTTGTTCAGGTTCTAAAAATGAGCCAGAGCAGGCCACTGGCGCTTTGCAAACTCGCCTTGAGCTGGGTATGGCCTATTTGTCTCAGGGCAATATGGCCGGCGCGAAGTCGAATTTACAGAAGGCTGTAGACGGGGCGCCAGATGATTATCATACCCAGTTGGGCATGGCGCTTTATGAGCAAAAAAACGGCGATAATAGTGCGGCTCAAAGCCGTTATCAACAGGCTTTGAAGTTGGCTCCGCAAAATGGAACCGTCCTGAATAATTACGGTGCGTTTCTGTGTAGTTTAGGGCAGTATGTACCGGCACAACAGCAGTTTAGCGCAGCGACTAATGTCCCTGATTACGGTCAGGTGGCTGACAGTCTTGAAAACGCAGGCTACTGTTTTCTGAAGGCCAATCAGAATGAGGAAGCACGCGTGTTACTGAGTCGGGCATTAAAAACTGATCCTGATAAAGGTGGGCCTTTGCTTGCCAATGCAACCAGACAGTTTGGCGAAGGGAAACGCGCGCAGGCGCAATTACTACTGGATGTCTACCAACATGTTCTGCCAGCCAGTGCTGAAAGCCTCATGTTACAGATTCGATTCGCTGCGTCAGCAAGCAACCCGGTTAGCGTTCAGCGCTACGGCAAGCAGCTGGCGCGAAGTTTTCCACAATCTCAACAGTACCAGCAGTTCTTAGCTAATGAATACTGAAGCCCCCAAAGAAAATAAAGAAACAATGACGCCAGGCGCACGCCTGAGTCAAGCTCGTGAACAGCTGGGACTGACTCATCAGGCCGTTGCAGAACGCCTGTGTCTGAAAGTCTCGACTATTCGCCAAATTGAAGAAGGGACCACGCCGGCCGATCTCGCGCCTACGTTTTTACGTGGTTACATTCGCTCCTACGCTAAATTAGTTCATGTACCCGAAGACGAACTTTCAAGCATGATTGGCAAACAAGCGCCAATTAAAGTGCCGAAAGTTGCCTCGATGCAAGGTTTCTCACTCGGTAAGTCACGTAAGAAACGTGATGGATGGTTGATGGGCTTTACGTGGTTAGTCGTGCTCGTGGTTCTCGGCCTGACTTGCGCATGGTGGTGGCAAAACCATCAGGCACAACAGCGAGATATCGTTACGATGGCTGATCAGTCAACGGCGCAGTTAAATCAGGATAACGGCCAGGGGCAGTCAATTCCCCTGACCAATGGTGACAGCCCTAATTCCGGACCAACAGAAGGCGAACCTAACCAGGGTACGCCGCCTGCTGATGAAGTCACCGGTGCTGTTCCGGCACAGCCTGCGAATACCGCTGCGGCATCTAATGCCCCAGCGACTCAAGCTCAGCAAGCTCCTGTCGCCGTCTCTACCAGCCAGAACACGGCTGAAAGCGGTCTGCCGACTGCCAATGCACAAACTGCAGGTACCGATACGGATACTGTGGCACTGACGTTCAAGTCAGATTGCTGGCTGCAGATTGACGATGCTTCTGGCAAAACGTTGTTCAGCGGTATGAAGAAAGGTGGCGAATCCTTAAGTGTTAAAGGAACAGCCCCGTACAAACTGAAGATTGGTGCACCTGGTGCTGTTGAAATACAATTCCAGGGTAAACAGGTTGATTTGAGCCGTTTTGTTAAATCAAGCCGTGTTGCGCGGTTTACTCTGGCTGCCGAATAAACCGGCGGTCCGTAAATTTTTGCAACAAGGGAGAGTAAGTCATGCATAACCAAGCACCCATTACCCGTCGAAAATCAACCCGGATTTACGTCGGCAAGGTGCCAATCGGTGATGGTGCGCCGATTGCCGTGCAATCAATGACCAACACCCGTACTACCGATGTCGCTGCTACTGTAGCGCAAATCAAAGCGCTGGAACGTGTTGGCGTTGATATTGTGCGCGTGTCGGTGCCTACAATGGATGCCGCCGAAGCCTTCAAACTCATCAAGCAGCAGGTCAATGTCCCGTTGGTCGCCGATATTCACTTCGACTACCGTATTGCGCTGCAGGTTGCAGAATATGGCGTGGACTGCCTGCGTATTAATCCGGGCAACATCGGTAACGAGTCCCGCATTCGGTCTGTCGTTGACTGCGCGCGTGACCACAATATTCCAATACGAATTGGTGTGAACGGCGGTTCTCTGGAAAAAGATATCCAGGAAAAGTACGGCGAACCTACGCCTGAAGCTCTGCTTGAATCCGCCATGCGTCACGTCGATATCCTCGATCGTCTCAACTTTGATCAGTTTAAAGTCAGCGTAAAAGCCTCTGATGTTTTCTTGGCCGTTGAGTCATATCGCCTGTTGGCTTCGCGCATCGACCAGCCGTTGCATTTAGGTATTACCGAAGCCGGGGGGATGCGCAGTGGTTCCGTAAAATCTGCGATTGGTCTTGGCTTGCTGTTGTCCGAAGGTATTGGCGATACGCTGCGTATCTCACTGGCCGCCGATCCTGTGGAAGAAGTTAAAGTCGGTTTCGATATTTTAAAATCCCTGCGTATTCGAGCCCGCGGTATCAATTTCATTGCCTGCCCGACGTGTTCGCGCCAGGAGTTTGACGTTATCGGTACGGTAAATGCACTGGAACAGCGCCTTGAGGATCTGATCACCCCGATGGATATCTCTATTATCGGTTGCGTGGTTAACGGACCTGGCGAAGCACTGGTTTCCACCATTGGCGTGACCGGTGGCCATAACAAGAGCGGTTTTTACGAAGACGGCGTGCGCCAGAGAGAGCGCTTTGATAACGAAAAAATGATCGACCAGCTTGAAGCGAAGATCCGTGCTAAAGCGGCCATCATGGATAAGAGTAATCGTATCGTTATCAATCATCTTGAAAAGTAACATCGGTTGCGGGCGCGTTTAAGCACCTGCATTATATTGAACCCGACCAGCCCTTCATACTTGAAGCTGCATCTGCGTTAACTGCGTTTGTTCCCCCGAATCACTTACTTGAGTAAGCTCATCGGGATTCTCTCGCTTGCCGCCTTGATACAGCACCAATTATTTTGGTCAGAGTGGGAATGTCTGCGCGTTGAACCGCATGACCTAAAGCCCCTATAATCGGGTTCATTTTTTATAAAATGGTAGAGAATTGACGTGGCAAAAAATATCCAGGCCATCCGTGGCATGAACGATTACCTGCCGGAAGATACCGCGCTGTGGCAGAAGATCGAAGGCATCCTTAAGCTGGTGTTGGGTAATTACGGATACAGTGAAATCCGCATGCCGATTGTAGAGCAGACCCCGTTATTTAAACGCGCCATTGGTGAAGTGACTGATGTCGTAGAAAAAGAAATGTATTCCTTCGAAGACCGCAACGGTGAAAGCCTGACTCTGCGTCCTGAAGGAACGGCTGGCTGCGTGCGTGCCGGTATTGAGCATGGTCTGCTGTACAATCAGGAACAGCGTCTGTGGTACATCGGTCCGATGTTCCGCTACGAACGTCCGCAAAAAGGGCGTTATCGTCAGTTTAACCAGTTGGGAGTCGAAGTTTTTGGCCTGCAGGGCCCGGACATCGATGCCGAACTGATCCTGCTGACTGCGCGCTGGTGGCGTGCGCTGGGTATTTCTGAGCACGTTGCACTCGAATTGAACTCTATCGGCTCTCTTGAGGCTCGTGCGGATTACCGCGATGCACTGGTGGCCTATCTCGAGCAGCATAAAGATAAGCTGGACGAAGACTGTAAACGCCGGATGTACACCAATCCACTGCGCGTTCTGGACTCTAAAAATCCTGATGTTCAGGCTCTGTTGAACGATGCTCCTGAACTGGCTGAATACCTGGATCCTGAATCTAAAGAACACTTTGCTGGCCTGTGTGAACTTTTAGAGCAAGCAGGTATCCCATATACGGTTAATCAGCGTCTGGTTCGTGGCCTGGATTACTACAACCGCACCGTCTTTGAATGGGTAACCACCCATCTTGGTGCGCAGGGTACCGTCTGTGCCGGTGGTCGTTACGATGGCCTGGTAGAACAGTTAGGTGGACGTGCAACGCCTGCGGTGGGCTTCGCAATGGGCCTTGAGCGGTTGGTGTTATTGGTTCAGGCTGTCAATCCTGATTTCAAAGCGCCTGCCACGGTGGATGCTTATGTGATTTCTTCCGGTGTCGGTACTCAGGGTGTGGCTATGCAACTGGCTGAATCACTGCGTGATACGCTGCCAGAATTGAAAGTGATGACTAACTACGGCGGTGGCAACTTCAAGAAGCAGTTTGCCCGCGCTGACAAATGGGGAGCGCGTGTCGCTCTGGTATTAGGTGAAAACGAAGTCGCGGCCGGGCAGGTAGTGATTAAAGATCTGCAAAGCGGTGAGCAAGAAACGCTGGCGCAAAGCTCCCTCGCTGCGCGTCTGGCCTCGATGATAGGTTAAGGAGAAAGACCACGTGGAAGTCTATACCACTGAAAATGAACAAGTTGACGTCGTACGTCGTTTCTTTGCTGAAAATGGAAAAGCATTGGCGATAGGTGTTGTGCTGGGCATTGCTGCATTGGGTGGCTGGCGTTACTGGCAAACTCATCAAAGCTCTGAGATGACCCACGCTTCCGCTTCTTTCCAGCAAGCCAATCAGGCCATGACGGATAAAAAAGCGCAAGGTGTTGAAGATCTCGAAAAGTTTGCCCAGAGCAACAGCAACAATTATGGCGTGTTTGCTGCTTTGCAATTGGCTGACCATTTCGCGGAAGCCAAAGACTTTGCCAATGCCGAGAAGCAACTGACTCAGGCGCAGGGTCAGGCAAAAGAAGAGAATTTACTGTCGCTGGTGAATCTGCGTTTAGCGCGTATCCAGATGCAGCAAAACAAGTTCGATGACGCACTCAAAACGTTAGATGGCGTGAAGGGCGAAGGCTGGACAGCACTGCAACAAGATGTTCGCGGTAACGTCCTGCTGGCGAAAGGTGATGCTAAAGGCGCACGTGAAGCCTACAGCAAAGGCCTTGATTCTAAACCTTCTCAAACGCTGCAAAACATGCTGCGTATGAAATTGAACAACTTATCCAGCTAAGGGGAACCCCGATGCAATTGCGTAAAACACTCTTGGTAGGATGGGTCTCTGTTGCCCTGCTGAGTGGCTGTTCTTTGTTTAACAGCGAAGAAGATGTCGTCAAGATGTCCCCGTTGCCGAAAGTTGAAAATCAATTCACGCCGACGAAAGTCTGGAGTACATCCGTCGGTGATGGCGTGGGCGATTACTACTCGCATCTGCGCCCGGCCTGGCAAGATAATACTATTTACGCGGCTGACCGTTTTGGCATCGTAAAAGCACTGGATGCAGACAGCGGTAAAGAGAAATGGAAAGTGAATCTGTCTGAAAAGACCGGCTTCTTCTCCAGCAATAACTCAGCGCAACTGTCAGGTGGTGTTACTGCCGCAGGTTCACATGTCTATATCGGCAGCGAGAAAGCCATCGTTTATGCACTGAACAGCAGTGATGGCACCATCGCGTGGCAGACCAAAGTGGCGGGTGAAGCACTTTCACGCCCAGTGGTCAGCGACGGCCTGGTCCTGATTCATACTGGCAACGGTATGTTGCAAGGGCTTAGCGAAGCTGATGGCAGCATCCAGTGGACGGCTAACCTTGATATGCCAACGCTCTCCCTGCGCGGCGAGTCTGCTCCGGCTACCGCATTTGGCGCCGCCATTGTGGGTGGTGACAGCGGTCGCGTGAGCGCAGTTATGATGAAAGAAGGCCAGCTTATCTGGCAGCAACGTATTTCTCAGCCAAGCGGTGCAACAGAGATTGATCGTCTGAGTGATGTTGATACCACGCCGATTATCGTTGATGGCGTCGTTTATGCGCTGGCTTACAACGGCAGTTTGGTGGCGATGGATCTCCGTTCTGGTCAGATCGCGTGGAAACGTGATGTGGGTTCTATCAACGACTTTATCGTCGATGCAGGCCATATTTATATCGTTGATCAAGATGACCGCGTCATGGCACTTGATACTCAGGGCGGCGTAAGCCTCTGGCGTCAAAGTGATTTATTGCACCGTAACCTGACAGCCCCAGTATTGTATAATGGGTATATTGTGGTCGGCGATTCCGAAGGTTATCTGCACTGGATCAACACTACTGATGGTCGTTTCGTCGCACAGCAGGAAGTTGACAGCTCCGGTTTCCTCGGCGCGCCAATCGTCGCAAGCGATAAGCTGGTTATCCAGGCAAAAGGCGGTGAGGTTTACTCCTTCACCCGCTAACTTTCGCTGACAGCGTCTGGCCTGGGATCGCAGTTCACCGGGCTTTAAAACGGCTCCTGAATGTATCAGGGGCCGTTTCGTATTCTGAAATATGCGCAGCCGCTCATTGTCGGCTGTGATGTAATGATTTGATTTATAGCGATTTGTATTTTTTCACCACGCTGTAACTCTTAATGTTTGCGTTATAACTTGTGCATTAGAACTTTTTGCAATAAAACGCTTTGCTATTAAAAAATAGAGGCTTCAAAAATGATACCTGTCGTCGCGCTGGTTGGGCGCCCGAATGTGGGTAAATCCACTTTATTTAACCGTTTGACCAAGACGCGTGATGCGTTGGTCGCGGATTTCCCGGGGCTAACGCGTGACCGCAAGTATGGTCGTGCTGAAATTGAGGGTAACGAATTCATCATCGTTGATACCGGTGGTATCGACGGTACGGAAGATGGCGTAGAAACCCGTATGGCAGGGCAGTCACTGCTGGCTATTGAAGAAGCGGACATTGTGCTGTTTATGGTTGATGCGCGCGCGGGTCTGATGCCTGCGGATCAGGGCATTGCCCAGCATCTTCGCAGCCGTGAAAAAGCCACCTTCCTGGTAGCCAACAAAACGGATGGGCTTGATCCTGACAGCGCTGTAGGTGATTTTTACGCGCTCGGATTAGGCGAAGTCTACGCGATTGCGGCTTCTCATGGTCGTGGCGTAGCGCAGTTGATCGAGCACGTACTGATACCGTTTGTAGGTGCTAAGCCAGAAGAAGTGGAACTGTCCGAAGAACAGGCCAATGCCGCTTATTGGGCAGAGCAGGAAGCCAGTCTCGAAGAAGATGAGATCCCAGCCGACGTCGAAGATGACTTCGACCCACGCTCTTTGCCGATCAAACTGGCTATTGTCGGACGTCCTAACGTAGGTAAGTCCACACTTACTAACCGCATTCTTGGCGAAGAGCGCGTCGTGGTTTACGACATGCCGGGCACCACCCGTGACAGTATTTATATCCCGATGATTCGTGATGAACGTGAATACGTTCTGATCGATACCGCCGGTGTGCGCAAGCGCGGCAAAGTAACGGAAACCGTTGAAAAATTCTCCGTTATCAAAACGCTGAAAGCGATTGAAGACGCCAACGTGGTTATGTTGGTTATTGATGCCCGTGATGGCATCTCGGATCAGGACCTTTCGCTGTTGGGCTTCATTCTTAATAGTGGGCGCTCACTGTTGATCGTAGTCAATAAGTGGGATGGCATGAGCGAAGATGAGCGTGCTCAGGTTAAGGACCAGCTGGATCTACGTCTTGGTTTCGTTGACTTCGCACGTATTCACTTTATCTCTGCTCTGCACGGCAGCGGCGTGGGTAACCTGTTCGAATCAGTGCTCGAAGCCTATACCTGCGCGACCACGCGCGTCAGTACCTCGATGCTGACACGTATCATGCAGATGGCCGCTGACGATCACCAGCCGCCGCTGGTTAACGGTCGCCGCGTGAAACTGAAATATGCTCACGCCGGGGGTTATAACCCGCCGATCGTGGTTATCCACGGCAATCAGGTGAAAGATCTGGCTGATTCCTACAAACGCTATCTGATGAACTATTTCCGTCGTTCATTGAAAGTGATGGGAACACCGATCCGCATCCAGTTCAAAGAGGGTGAGAACCCTTATGAAGGTAAAAAGAACTCGCTGTCGCCGCACCAGCAGCGCAAGCGCAGACGCCTCCTGCAGCACCTGAAAAACAAATCCTAAACTGATGGGGTGCATGAAAATGTACCCCTTTTTTTGTCTAATTTTCCCCGCGAGGAGCAGGCCGGATGTTTTGGCAGACCTGGAGTTTTGCGTTTGGTGTGACAGTTCCCAATCTATTGATTCTGTTATTAGGAATGTTGTTGCGGCGGACTGGCCTGATGGACGACAGTTTTAATGAGAAAGCCAGTCGGTTGGTCTTCAATATTGCGCTACCTTGTCTGCTTTTTTTCAGCGTAGCGCAAGGACATAACTCTTCCGGCTCCAACCTGCCGCTGGCCATTTATGGCGGTGTTGCGACGGTGGTCTCTTTCCTGTTGCTTGAACTGGTCGCGCTGAAGCTGGTGAAAAACCCACGAGAACGCGGCATTTTTGTTCAGGGGGGATTTCGCGCCAATACGGGGATCGCCGGTCTGGCTTATGCTTCGCTGGCATTTGGCAGTGAAGGGATTGCCCTCGGGTCGATGTATCTGGCCGTCACGGTGATTTTATTCAACGTACTGTCGGTGATCACGCTGACCCGAAGTTTGCAGGGAGGGCAGGGCAAAGGTATCGGGATGCAGTCGATTTTACGCGGCATCGTGACGAACCCGCTGATTCTCGGGTTGGTGTCAGGATTGGCGTTTCAGTACAGCCATTTGCCGATGCCGGATACGATTGCCAGCACGGGTTCATTTATCTCCGGTATGGCGCTGCCGTTGGCGATGTTGTGCGCAGGGGCCAGTCTCGACTGGCGGGCAATGTTCCGCAGCTCTAACGTTGCAGCGTGGTCATCGGCATCGCGGGTGGTGTTTGTTCCGGCGCTGATGACTTTAGGTGCCTGGGCATTTGGTTTTCGCGGTGCGCCGCTTGGCGTTCTTTTCCTCTTTTCCTGTACGCCAACTGCTGCAGGAAGTTACGTCATGACCCGCGCAATGGGCGGTAATGCGACGCTGGCTGCCAATATTATTGCCGTGACGACCTTGGGATCATTCTTGACTACCGCACTGGGGCTGTATTTATTACGCACGCTGGGCGTGGTTTAACCGCATCATTTGAGGGAGAAACATGATGGAAGCACTCTGTCCGGTTTGCGGCCAGTCGATGAGCTGGGTAAGTGGTTACTTCCACTGTGACACCTGCCACCGCGAGTATCAACAAACGCCATTATGCCCGGATTGCCATCTGCCGTTGCAGGCGTTGAAAGCCTGTGGCGCGGTAGATTACTTCTGCCAAAACGGGCATGGGATGATCTCTAAAAAGCGCGTCTTGTTCAGTTATGCGCCTTATGGCGATTAACCGTCTGGCGAGGCTGCTTTCCACAACTCGACCAGTTCAGCCGGGATTTGATTTTCAGGAATAATCACCACCAGACTGCCGGACTGTCCGGGTGCAGCGTACTGAATTTCCAGCCGGTAATAGCGCTGATCGCCACGCCCAGCCTCTTCCGCCGGTTTGGCATAGAGCAGGGACTGATTAATCAGCTGGCATATTTTCTGGCGTTTATCATCGCTCATTCCGGCCAGCTCAACACGACGTGGCCCGTTGAGTTTTGGCATAAACGCCATTCCGCCTTCCCGATACATTTCAATTACGGCGCTGCTGTCCAGTGTGTCCAGTGGTTTCATTTACATCACTCCGACTTGCTCCCAGGCTTCCCGTACCGCCTGCGCGACGGCGCTGTCAAAACGCTTTTCAGCATGTGCAATGGTCTTCTGGGCAAAGGTAGCAAAGTCGGCATCTTGCGGCAGTGACTTGTCGCACACCGTGTCATACCACGCATACCCAACGCGCTCCCAGGCGTTACCGCCCAGCTTGGTGGCAGCAAGATAGAATGCACGATTGGGGATCCCGGAATTGATGTGGACGCCGCCGTTATCGTCGCGGGTCTTCACGTAACCGCCCATGTCGGCGGGCTGCGGATCTTTGCCGAGCAGTGGGTCATCGTAGGCGGTGCCGGGATGCGACATCGAACGCAGACCGGTGCCGTGAATGCCTTTGGCCAGCAAGCCTTCGCCGATGATCCAGTCAGCTTTATCGGCCGTATGTTTCAGATGGAACTGTTTCACCAATGAGCCAAACACATCAGACAGCGATTCATTCAGTGCTCCTGATTGCCCGCTATAAACCAAACCCGCTTCGCTTTCAGTGACGCCGTGAGAAAGCTCGTGTCCGACCACGTCAATCGCGATAGTGAAGCGGTTAAAAATCTCGCCGTCACCGTCGCCAAACACCATCTGCTGACCGTTCCAGAAGGCATTCTCGTAGCCCTTGTCGTAATGCACTGTTCCCAGCAGCGGCAGCCCTTTATTATCGAGCGAATTACGCTGGTACGCCTGCCAGAAGAAATCATAAGTTACGCCAAGATAATCGTAAGCTTCATCAACGGTGATATCGCCGTCGCTGGCCTGGCCCTCTTGGCGAACCGATTCTCCGGGTAACGTGGTGGTATTTTTAGCATCATAAATATCCCGCTCGACCTGACCGCCTTTGGCCGTTTTCGTCACGTTGGGTTTGGCATAAGATTCAGTCATCAGCGTATTAACGTGGACCAGGGTCTGGCGCGCGCATTTTTTTTGCGGTTCTGAGCCATGTTCGATAATGCGGTTGAGCATGTAGGGAGGGATAACGCTGTTGTAACGTTTCGCTGAGCAATGATCCATCGTGAATCTCCTTATCAAGGTCCACTCTGAGGTGAAAGAAAGGTGTTCTGCATGTCAGATACTGAAAAGCGGCTAATGAATAGTCGTCACCGATCAGTATAGAACCGCTCCACGTCATGCCCAATAAAGATGAGATTTATCTGTCCGGCTGCGGGTCATACAATTGATGAGGATGAGGCGTCACTGCGCGACCCGATGCCTTACGCACCGATTCTCTCACCACCAGCCGTCCCTGTAACAGCTGCGTTGTGTAGGGTGCATCAGGGCGCAGCATACGCCGCTGTAAGAGGGCAATGGTCTCGGTCCCCAATTCATCGCGCGGAACGTGCACGGCAGTCAGTGGCACGTCGTGGATTTCCGCCAGATTAAACCCGTCAGTGCTGAGTACGCTGATGTCCCCCGGCACTGACAGCCCTTTCTTACTCAGGGCAGCAACCACCCCAGCCGCCATAAAGTCGCCACCGGCCAGAATCGCCGTCGGCAGTGGCTGGCCTGCCGGTAAGGCATCCAGATAGTCGAGCAGCGTCTGTTCACTTTCCTGTGCGCCAAACCCCGAGGTGACCAACAGATGATGGCCGTCATTGAAGGTTTGATGATGACGGGAGAACGCTTGCTTGATGCCAGTCAGGCGCAGTTCCATGGTATGACGGCGCAGACATTGCAGTGTCACGATATGCTGATGCCCCTGAGAGAACAGATAGTCGCAGGCAAAATCGCCCATGGTTTGATGATCGGGGCTGACGCTATCATGGCGCATGTGTCGGTCATGACAGTTCACCAGCACGCAGGGTTTGCCCATTTCGGCAGCAAGCTGATGGATATGCGGGTCGTCGATGCCAACCAACAGCGCCGCTTCGGTCAGTGGGTCGGTCATTTTGGCGATAAACAGCGCGGCGTCGGCATTCTCCTCTTCCATCGCGCAATAGCGCACGCGCACTTCATGATGTGCAGTCGCCTCCAGAATGCCCTGCACCACTTTGTAATAGAAAATATCGCTGCGCACATCGAAAGCGCGAGCCGGAGCGAAAATTATAATGTTGTTCAGCATCAGCCGGCCAGTCGAAAGTCCGGTAAAGATGCCCTGCGATTTTGCGCATTCCATCACCTGGGCGCGGGCTTTGGCGCTGGTATTATTTTTCCCCGCTAAAACGCGCGAAACGGTACTGATCGACAACCCTGTCTGGTTGGCAATTTGCTGGATTTTCAGCTTTCCTTTCAAAGTGTGATCCCGTTCAAATTCGAAAATGAATAAATTTTCATAGCCTATAGATGCCGTGTTATCAGGCTTTAATGCCAAAAGTAAACGTTAAAAGTTATACCGTGAAAGTTCTTGCAAAGAATCACGTTCCGCTCACAAATCCGTCTGCTTACTCTGCCGGAGTACCTTAAATAACACATCATCTGCGGCATTGGCCGACGGGTGGGAGAACCGGCATGACAATTCAAATCAACACTGAGACAACTGCGGTTACAGGGCGCAGGAAAATAAAAGCTTTACGCTGGTGGATGCTGTCGCTGTTTTTACTTGGGGTCACCGTCAATTACATCACCCGTAATTCGCTGGGTTTACTGGCCGCCGAATTGAAAACCAGTTTGGGCATGACGACCGAGCAATATTCTTACGTCGTGGCTGCATTTCAGGCAGCCTACACGATATTCCAACCACTGTGCGGCTGGCTGATTGACGTCATTGGATTGAAGCTTGGCTTCCTGATCTGTGCATCCGTATGGGCGGTGGTGTGTATGCTGCATGCCGGAGCCGGAAGCTGGGTCCAACTGGCGATCTTGCGCTTCTTCATGGGCAGCGCCGAAGCGGCGGCTACACCGGCCAACGCCAAAGCGATTTCCGACTGGTTCCCGCGTAAAGAGCGCCCGGTAGCGGCAGGCTGGGCTGGAGTGGGCTTCTCGATTGGTGCCATGTTGGCTCCGCCGATCATTCTGGTGGCCCATTTGTCCTTCGGCTGGCGCGGCGCGTTCTTGTTCTGCGGTGTACTGTCGATGCTGTGGGTATTGCTGTGGTGGAAGTTTTACCACTCTCCCGAAACGCATCCGAATCTGAGCAAAGAAGAACTGGCGCTGATCCGTCAGGACAACGAACCGCAGTTGGCACGTTTGCCGTTTATCCAGTCACTGAAAACCGTCTGTAAAAACAAAAAATTCTACGGTATCGCCATTCCCGCATTTCTGGCTGAACCTGCATGGGCAGTGTTCAGTTTCTGGGTACCGCTGTATCTCGCCAACGAACGCGGAATGGATTTAAAACACATTGTTATGTTCGCCTGGCTGCCGTTCCTGGCCGCCGATCTCGGCAGCATTGCCAGCGGCTATCTCACCACGCTGTACCGCAAAGTGTTTGGCTGCACGCGTATTAACTCTATCGTTGCCAGTTCGGTCACCGGTGCTTTCATGATGCTGTCGCTGGCGATGGTTGCGCTCACGCAAAGCCCTTACGCTGCGATTGCGCTGATTTCCATCGGTGGCTTCGGGCATCAGGTGATCTCCTGCATGTTGAGTGCGGTGGTGGTTGAGACGTTCGACAAAAGCCAGGTCGCGACCGTCAACGGTATGCGTGGCTCGTCGGCGTGGATCGCCAGCTTCCTGTTTTCACTGCTGATCGGTGCCGTGGCAGACAATATTGGCTTTAACCCGTTGTTTATCGCGATGGGATTTTTTGACTTGATCGGGGCGGTATTCCTGATTGCTCTGATCGCTGAGCGCCGCAATCCGGCAAAAGGGGAAAGTGTATGAAGACGTTGAAACACTGGGAGCTGGCCGCACATCATGACGCCGGTGTGGATCTGCGTGTGGAAGGTAAACATCTGTTTTGTCTGCGGGTGCTAGAGCAGGGATTGGTGCGCGTGTTTATCCAGCGCAACGGCGAGCTGGCGCTGGATCGCACCTGGAGCATCGCGCCGCAAAATGATGTGCCGTGGGAAGGGCGCGACCGCCTGAGCAACGACGGTTTCTCTCTGCCTGGCTATCAACTGACGCACGGCGAAAATACCCTGACGGTGACCACCGAAGCGCTACGCGTCACCGTACACCAACCGCTGTGGCTAAAGTGGGAACATAAAAATGCGGCGGGCGAATGGCTGCCGCTGGTCAGCGACCGCAAAACCGGCGCGTATATGCTGGCCGTAAAAGGCGATGCGTCGGCGCATTATCAGCTGCGTGAAGCGCAGGACGGCGTTTACGGGCTGGGCGAAAAAACCGGTGATCTCAACCGCAGCGGCCGCCGTTTTGAAATGCGCAATCTCGATGCAATGGGTTATAACGCCGCCAGCACCGATCCGCTGTACAAACATATCCCGTTTACCATGACGCGTCGTAATGACGTCAGTTTTGGCCTGTTCTACGACAATCTCAGCAATGTCTGGCTTGATCTCGGCAATGAGATTGATAATTACCACCTGCCATATCGTCGTTTCAGCGCCGAAGCGGGCGATCTGGATTACTACCTGTTTCTTGGCCCAACCTCGCTGGACGTCACCAAAAAACTGGTGAAGCTGACCGGTAAAACGACGTTTGGCCCGAAATGGAGTCTCGGTTACAGCGGTTCGACTATGTATTACACCGACGCGCCGGATGCCCAGCAGCAGTTGATGAAATTTATCACCCTGTGTCAGCAACATGACATTCCCTGTGATTCGTTCCAGCTTTCATCGGGTTATACGTCGATTGGCAACAAGCGTTACGTTTTCAACTGGAACTACGACAAAGTGCCGCAGCCGGAAGTCATGTCACAGGCGTTTCTCGACGCCGGTATCCGCCTTGCCGCTAATATCAAGCCTTGCTTGCTGCAGGATCATCCGCAGTACGCGCAGGTGGCGGAGCAGGGACTGTTTGTCCGCGACAGCGAAAGTGACCAACCTGAGCGCTCGGTGTTCTGGGATGACGAAGGTTCGCACCTCGATTTCACCCATCCTGCCGCCGTTCGCTGGTGGCAGAAAGGCGTGACGCAGCAGTTGCTCGAAAAAGGCATTGGTTCGACCTGGAACGACAACAACGAATACGAAGTTTGGGACAGTGATGCGCGCTGCCACGGTTTCGGCAAGTCGATCGCCATCAAACATATTCGTCCGGTTATGCCGCTGCTGATGATGCGTGCGTCGTTTGAGGCTCAGCAACGTTTTGCGCCGGAAACTCGCCCGTATCTGATTTCACGTTCCGGCTGCGCGGGTATGCAGCGCTATGTACAGACCTGGAGCGGTGATAACCGCACCAACTGGCAGACGCTGCGCTATAACACGCGCATGGGTATCGGCATGAGTTTGTCGGGTTTGTACAACGTTGGCCACGACGTCGGCGGGTTCTCCGGCGATAAGCCAGATGCCGAACTGTTTGTGCGCTGGGTCCAAAACGGCGTGATGCATCCGCGCTTCACCATTCACTCGTGGAATGACGATCACACCGTTAACGAGCCGTGGATGTACCCGCAGGTGACGCCGCTGATCCGAGATGCAATCCGTCTGCGCTATCGTCTGCTGCCTTATTTCTACACGCTGTTATGGCAGGCGCATGCTGACGATGAGCCGATGCTGCGCCCGACGTTCCTCGATCATGAGCATGATAAAAAGACCTTTGCCGAAAACGACGACTTCCTGATGGGACAAGATTTGCTGGTGGCCAGCGTGGTCGAAGAAGGACAGGTCGAGCGTCAAGTCTATCTGCCGGATAACGGCCTCGGCTGGTGTGATTTCTACACCGGCAAATGGTTCGCTGGCGGGCAGACGATCACCCTCGATGCACCGCTCGAACGCCTGCCTTTGCTGGTGCGTGCCGGTGCTGCATTGCCTCAATCAGGCCGTCTGGCCCATGTCGATGCCAACAAAGACATCATGCGGGAGTTGCACGTTTACCCGGCACCGGGTCAGGTGAGATCGGTGGGAATGATGTTTGAGGATGACGGTGAAAGCCATCGCTGGCAGCAAAACCATGCGCTGTGGCTGAACTGGGAAATCCTCAGCAACGGGGAACGCATCGACATCACTATCACTCAACGTGGTGATTTCAAACCGGTGTGGGAAACGCTTAATATTGTGCTGCCGGAGTGTGAGACGCGTGAAGTGTGGGTGAACGGTGAGGCAACGAGAAGTTATACGATCTGATGCTCAATTCCGGGGCCTGTTTCAGGCCCCTTTGACTGCACGTTTGCGCGCTTTCTTTTCCACCACGATCGACGTCACTTCGCTTTCAATCCAGCCATCGGCCAGACGTGTCTTCAGCGTATCGCCCGGTGCGGTCTGGGTGGTTTTCTTCAACAATGCTCCCTGTGGTGTAGTGGTGACGCTATAACCCCGTGCCAGCGTCGCCAGCGGGCTGACGCCTTCCAGTTGGGCGCACAGGGTGCCGAAGCGCTGGCGGCTGTCTGAGAGCCGGGCGGTGAGCGCCTGTTGCAGCCGATACTGCAATTGCTGAATTTTTTGCTGAGCACGATGTATGCGCGGCTGAGGTTGCTGCTGCGTTAGACGCTGCTGCAAACGGTCGGCGCGGCGCCGCATCTGGCGCAGCTGGTTTTGCATAGCTTCATCTAAGCGGCGACGCAGCTTGAACAGTGCAGTTTGCTGACGCGCCAGACGCAAATGCGGATGCTGCTGTTGCAGACGATGATTCAGACGGGTAAACCGCTGGGTCAACTGGGCGAGGTAATAGTCCATCGCCATTTCAAGACGCTGTTGCTGAGACTGGATCTGACGCAGCAGCTCCAACTGATTGCGGCTGATCAGCTCTGCGGCGGCCGAAGGCGTCGGCGCACGTAAGTCGGCGACGAAATCGGCAATCGTAACGTCCGTTTCATGGCCGACGGCGCTGACAATCGGGATACGGCTGGCGAAAATGGCCCGCGCCACGCGTTCGTCATTGAAACTCCATAAATCTTCCAGCGAACCGCCGCCGCGCCCGACGATCAACACATCCACTTCTTCGCGCAGGTTAGCGAGTTCGATAGCACGGACAATTTGCATCGGCGCATCGGCGCCCTGAACGGCAGTTGGATAGATGATGACGGGCAGTGACGGATCCCGGCGTTTCAGTACGTTCAACACGTCATGCAAAGCTGCACCGCTCGCGGAAGTGATCACGCCGACGCATTTGGCCGGTGAGGGCAGCGGTTGTTTGAACTGCGTGTCGAACAACCCTTCGGCCGTCAGTTGCTGTTTCAAAAGATCGAACTTTTGCTGCAACAGGCCGTCACCGGCTTCCTGCATACTTTCGGCAATCAGCTGATAATCACCACGTGGTTCATACAGTGTGATGGTGGCGCGCACCAAAACTTGCTGGCCATTTTGCGGGCGGAAGGTGGTGCGGCGATTGGTGTTGCGGAACATGGCACAGCGGACCTGCGCACGGTCATCTTTTAGGGTGAAATACCAGTGACCGGAGGAGGGCTGAGAGAAATTGGAGATCTCGCCTGAGAGCCAGACCTGCCCCATTTCGTTCTCCAGCAACTGTCGGACCGTCTGGTTGAGGCGGCTTACGGTAAAAATTGATGGGGGAGAAGAAGGTAGCGACATGTGATCCAGATCAAATTCAAAAACAGAGACTTAATCGATTGATACTACATGCACGAAACAGGTAATCAAGAAGTTTCTCAAAATAGTTCTGGTGACCTTGCCTGCTGACCTGTATAATCCCGCTGCAATATTTTCCCCTTTCCGCATCCACCTTGGTGAGATATTGCCCATGCTACGCATCGCAAAAGAAGCACTAACGTTCGACGACGTCCTCCTTGTTCCAGCCCACTCCACAGTACTGCCTAATACCGCAGATCTAAGCACTCAGCTGACCGCTAAAATCCGTCTAAATATCCCTATGCTCTCCGCAGCAATGGATACCGTGACTGAAGCGAATCTGGCGATTGCACTTGCGCAAGAAGGCGGTCTGGGGTTCATACATAAGAACATGTCTATTGAACGCCAGGCCGAAGAAGTTCGCCGCGTTAAGAAGCATGAAAGCGGCGTGGTCGCTGACCCTAAAACGGTCACGCCTTCCACCACTCTGCGTCAGGTTAAAGCACTCACCGAAATTAACGGCTTTGCCGGTTACCCCGTCGTGACTGAAGGGAACGAACTGGTCGGTATTATTACCGGCCGTGACGTACGCTTCGTGACTGACCTGGAACAACCAGTGACCGCCGTGATGACCCCGAAAGAGCGTCTGGTGACGGTCAAAGAAGGTGAGTCCCGCGAAATCGTGTTGCAGAAAATGCATGAAAAACGCGTAGAGAAAGTGCTGGTGGTTGACGCACAATTCCATCTGGTCGGTATGATCACCGTGAAAGACTTCCAGAAAGCCGAACGTAAACCTAATGCCTGTAAAGATGAGCAGGGCAGCCTGCGCGTTGGTGCTGCGGTTGGCGCTGGCGAAGGCAACGAAGAGCGTATTGATGCGCTGGTCGCTGCTGGCGTTGACGTGTTGCTGATTGACTCCTCGCACGGCCATTCCGAAGGCGTTCTTTCCCGCATTCGCGCCACCCGCGCAAAATATCCCGATCTGCAAATCATCGGCGGCAACGTAGCCACCGGCGCTGGTGCGCTGGCACTGGTTGAAGCTGGCGTGAGCGCCGTGAAAGTCGGGATCGGTCCTGGTTCTATCTGTACTACCCGTATCGTTACCGGCGTGGGCGTTCCGCAAATCACCGCTGTTTCTGACGCGGTTGAAGCGCTGGAAGGTACCGGTATTCCGGTTATCGCCGATGGCGGTATCCGCTTCTCCGGCGACATCGCTAAAGCCATCGCGGCGGGCGCAAGCTGCGTGATGGTCGGCGGGATGCTGGCTGGGACGGAAGAGTCTCCGGGTGAAATCGAGCTGTATCAGGGCCGTTCATTCAAATCTTATCGCGGTATGGGTTCTCTGGGCGCGATGTCCAAAGGCTCTTCTGACCGCTACTTCCAGAGCGATAACGCCGCTGACAAATTGGTGCCTGAAGGTATCGAAGGTCGTGTAGCGTATAAAGGTCGCCTGAAAGAGATCGTGCACCAGCAAATGGGCGGTCTGCGTTCATGTATGGGGCTGACCGGTTGTGCGACCATCCTCGAACTGCGCACTAAGGCTGAGTTTGTTCGCATCAGCGGCGCTGGGATCCAGGAGAGCCACGTACACGACGTGACGATCACCAAAGAGTCGCCAAACTACCGCATGGGTTCTTGATCCCACAGACGCTGCTGCGCGTCGGTGATGCGGTGTTGGAAGTTGGCTCAAAATGCTCATTTACGTCATGTAAACTGGGCTTTTTCGCCAGCTTCCGCCTTGCCTCACCTTAGCTCGCGAGCGCCTGGATCGAGTCGCCACCCGTGAGGTTCTTATCCAGTTCGGCGTTGGCCGGGCTGATTACTATTCCGTTTTTAACGCTTTTATTGCTTTCTGGAAAACGCCCCTCATGAGCGAAAATATTCACAAGCACCGTATCCTGATCCTCGATTTCGGCTCCCAGTACACTCAACTTGTTGCGCGCCGCGTGCGTGAACTGGGTGTCTATTGCGAACTCTGGGCCTGGGACGTAACCGAAGCCCAAATCCGCGAATTCAACCCGAACGGGATCATCCTGTCCGGTGGCCCGGAAAGTACTACCGCCACCGACAGCCCACGTGCACCTGACTACGTCTTCGAAGCCGGCGTGCCGGTTCTTGGTGTGTGCTACGGCATGCAGACCATGGCGATACAGTTAGGCGGCCACGTTGAAGGCTCCAGCGAGCGCGAATTTGGTTATGCGCAGGTTGAAGTTCAGATCGAAAGTGCCTTAATCAATGACATTCAGGATGCCCTGAGCGAGAACAACAAACCGTTGCTCGACGTCTGGATGAGCCACGGCGATAAAGTCACCGCCATCCCGTCTGATTTTGTCACCGTTGCCAGTACCGATACTTGCCCGTTTGCCATTATGGCTAACGAAGAAAAACGCTTCTACGGCGTACAGTTCCACCCGGAAGTGACGCATACCCGTCAGGGCCTGCGTATCCTGGAACGTTTCGTGATGGACATCTGCCAGTGCGAAGCGCTGTGGACGCCGGCTAAAATCATCGAAGACGCCATTGAGCGTCTGCGTGTACAGATTGGCGACGATCACGTGATCCTCGGTCTGTCCGGCGGCGTTGACTCCTCCGTCACCGCCATGCTGCTGCACCGCGCCATCGGCGACCGTCTGACCTGCGTCTTCGTGGATAACGGCTTGCTGCGTCTTAACGAAGCGGAACAAGTGCTGGATATGTTTGGCGACCGTTTTGGTCTGAACATCGTCCACGTGGCTGCTGAAGATCGTTTCCTGTCTGCGCTGGCGGGGGTTGATGAGCCGGAAGCTAAACGTAAGATCATTGGCCGCGTATTTGTCGAGTTATTCGATGAAGAAGCCTGCAAACAAGAGCAGGTAAAATGGCTGGCGCAGGGCACTATCTACCCTGACGTGATTGAATCTGCTGCCTCTGCCACCGGCAAAGCGCACGTGATCAAATCGCACCATAATGTGGGGGGGCTGCCAAAAGAGATGAAGCTGGGTCTGGTTGAGCCGCTGAAAGAGCTGTTCAAAGACGAAGTGCGTAAAATCGGTCTGGAACTCGGCCTGCCATACGACATGTTGTTCCGTCACCCGTTCCCGGGACCAGGTTTGGGTGTGCGCGTGCTGGGCGAAGTGAAGAAAGAGTACTGCGACCTGTTGCGCCGTGCCGATGCTATCTTCATCGAAGAGCTGCACAAAGCGGATCTCTACAACAAAGTCAGCCAGGCGTTCACCGTCTTCCTGCCAGTGCGCTCGGTTGGCGTAATGGGAGATGGCCGTAAATACGACTGGGTGGTGTCACTGCGTGCAGTAGAAACCATCGATTTCATGACTGCACATTGGGCACACCTGCCGTACGATTTCCTCGGCCGCTGCTCCAACCGCATCATCAACGAAGTCGACGGCATTTCCCGCGTCGTGTATGACATCAGCGGTAAGCCACCAGCGACGATTGAGTGGGAATGATTGGACGTCCGGCATTGACCGGCACCCTCTAGCAAGAAACACCCTGGAGCCCGCGTAATTGCGGGCTTTTTTGTTTTTGTGTCGGGTAGGGGGTAAATTTCAGCCTGCGCCAGGCACCCTTTTTTATGGAATAGTTTTGGTATTACCAGCGCCTGATATCATGCTATTGAATTAGTACCATGACGGCATTAACCTATTGGATATTAATGGCATGCGCTTGAAAGTGCCAACACAGGAGCGACATGGTTGTATTACTATGAAAAGTAAATTATCCCTCTCAATGGTTATACAATTGTTGGTTGTCATTTCATTTTTAGGCATGGTAATGACGACACATTTGCTTTCGAATGCTTTCATGATGCTGATCGATCGTTCTAATTTTATTCCTGCAGAGTCCTCGATTTTTTTCATTTAATCCGTATGGCATAAATCAGGGATCTTCAAATTATTGGATCTACGGCGAAGATGGCGAAAATGATTATTATTTTTCCTATAAATCAATGAACTCTTATTTATTGATCTCAAAGACAAATGATTGTCCGGCGTTTAATCGGCAGAACTACACCACGTGGTGTACTGCGCGAAACGGTGGCGGAAAATGAGAACTGTCTTCGCTGACTAAGCCACTATGAGGGTAATCCTATGAGGAAGGAGCTTTTTCGACGAACGATAATCCTAATTAATTGTAAATCAAGTGGTTTACTGCTGTTGAACCTTACAATGTCAGTGGACATTTAATGTGCGCCTGCCCATCGCTTACGCAGTGGATTTTTATCGCAAAATAAATAATTTTCATTATCATTACGCTTCGCATTCAAAATTAGTTCCGTGGAAGGGTAGTGTTTTATGAAAAAGGTCATCTGTGCGTTAGGAATGGTGTTCGCCTCGGTCAGTTCTGCTTTGGCAACCACGTATCCTTTGACGATTGAAAATTGCGGATATAAAGAGGTGTTTACCAAAGCCCCCGAACGTGTTGTCGCACTGGGACAAAACACCGCCGAAATTCTTATGCTATTAGGGTTGCAGGATAAGGTGGTTGCCAGTGCGTTTTGGCCAACTAAAGTTTTGCCGCAACTGACTGAACAGAATGCAAAAATAAAAGTACTGACAGTAGAAATCCCGACGCTTGAATCTATTCTTGCCCAAAATCCTGATTTTGTTCCCGCACAAGCGCCTTTGTTGCTCGGCCCAGAAAGTAAAGTCGCTAAACGTGAAGATCTCGCCACGGTTGGCGTCAATAGCTATATGTCTCCTGGTATGTGTGCAACCAAAAAGAGTGTTGGCGATATGTACGGTAGTCGCCAAAAACTGTGGAACATGGAATTCCTTTATCAAGAGATTGAAGACTTCGCCAAAATCTTCAACGTGGAAGATCGCGGCCAGGCGTTAATTGCCAATTTTAAAAAACGCGAAGCAGACCTGCGTAAGGAGTTCGGAAAAAACAAAAAGAATCTTTCGTTTGTTTTCTGGTTCTCCAGTTCTTCCCCGTCCTCTGACCCCTATGTCGGCGGCAAGAACGGCGCTTCCGGTTTTATTGCCAATGTTTTAGGTGGCCATAACGCCATCACCTCAGAGACAGAGTGGCCGACCGTCGGTTGGGAGAGCATCATTGCTGCAAATCCCGACGTGATAGTCGTTTCAAGCCTTGATCGTAATCGCTGGGCGCTCGATAGCGCGGAAGAAAAAATCAAATTCCTCAAAACCGATCCTGCTGTCAGCCAGTTAGAAGCGGTGAAAAAAGGCCATATAGTCGTGATGGACGGTCAGGCGATGAACCCAACGATTCGCACGATCTATGGTGCTGAACAAGTTGGTGAACAGCTCAAAAATCTGGGCCTAGATAAATGACAGCAGGGGTGAAACCGATCAGAAAAACATTTCTGCTAGGCACGTCGAGTGTTCTTGCAGTGGTGTTGTTATTCCTGATGATCGCAATTGGCGTCAGCGTGGGCGAGCTTCATATCCCGCTACAAAGTGTGTTCTTCTCCATAAGTAATAAACTCGGTCTGACAGACGTGCCCCTTAACGGCATTTACGAAAGTGTGGTTTGGAACTTTCGTCTAAGCCGCGCACTGGTTGCGGCCTGCTGCGGTGCCGGGTTGGCGGTCTGCGGTGTGGTACTGCAAAGTCTGCTGAAGAATGCGCTGGCAGAACCTTACGTGCTCGGCGTTTCTGCGGGCGCTTCCACGGGTGCGGTTTCAGTGGTCGTATTGGGTGTCGGAACCGGTGCCGTGTCGCTCTCCGCCGGGGCATTTGCGGGGGCACTTGCTGCCTTTGTATTCGTCGCCTTGTTGACCAATGGCGCACGCGGCGGCAATGAGCGCGTCATTCTGGCGGGCGTTGCTGCGTCCCAGCTCTTCAACGCGATTACCGCTTACACCATCAGCACATCCGCCAGCGCGCAGCAGGCACGTGACGTGATGTTCTGGCTGTTGGGCAGTTTCAGCGGCGTGAGATGGCCTGAGTTTCAACTGGTGCTGGTGGTCGTACTGGTAGGGCTTGCTGTGTCCCTTTACTATTCTCGCGCGCTGGATGCATTTACTTTTGGCGATGATGCGGCCGCCTCTCTGGGCATCGCGGTTCCCTGGGTTCGTCTGATCCTGTTCATCACCACGGCATTGATCACCGCCACCATCGTTAGCATGGCCGGTTCGATCGGCTTTGTGGGCCTGGTCGTTCCGCATGTCATGCGCTTCCTCTTTGGGCCGATGCATCGCACATTGCTTATCGCCAGTGCACTGGCCGGCGCCATCCTGATGGTACTGGCCGATATCGCTTCGCGCTTATTGATTGCCCCGCAAAGCCTCCCGGTCGGCGTGGTCACCGCGCTGGTTGGTGTGCCGTTCTTTGCCGTTATTATCTACCGCTCAAGGAATAAGTGATGAGTATCACCGCTGAAAATATTACCTGGAAGGTGGGTAAAAAGGTCATCGTCAACAATGTCTCGCTGAGCGTTTCGCGTGGGGAAACCGTCGGGCTACTGGGCCCTAATGGCTGCGGTAAATCATCACTTCTGCGGATCCTGGCTGGATTACGCCGCCCAGACTCAGGCACTGTCACGCTGGACGGGCAAAACATCGGCCGGATTGCCAAAAAGCAGTTGGCACGTCGGGTGGCGTTTGTTGAACAGCACAGCATGACGGAGGCCAATATGCGCGTTGTCGACGTGGTGAAGCTGGGGCGTATCCCCCATCACACCCCGTTTTCCAACTGGAGCACGCAAGATCACGACACGGTCACCGCCGCGCTCCAGCGCGTGAATATGCTTAGCAAAAGCGAGCAGGGGTGGCAGAGTTTATCGGGTGGCGAGCGCCAGCGTGTTCACATTGCACGCGCTATCGCACAATCGCCGACGGAGATCCTCCTTGATGAGCCGACCAACCATCTGGATATTCATCATCAGATGCAGTTGATGAAACTCGTCAGCGAACTGCCAGTGACCAGCATTGTGGCTATTCATGACCTCAACCACGCCGCCATGTTCTGCGACGCGTTGATTGTGATGCAGGAAGGTCAGATCGTCGCCGCAGGTAGTCCGCAGGAGATCCTCACTGAGTCACTGCTTTGGGATGTGTTCAGGGTAGAGACAAAGATCGAAATCTCGCCATACCACGGAAAAAAACATATTCACTACATCGCTTAAAGCCCGCTCATTAGCATGCCTTCGCTAATCCAGCGGTCAGCTATTCTGCTCTGGCCGTTTGTTTTACTGGTCAGCTAGTTTGTTTTTAATATTGGTTTCTACGCCGTTGTGCCGTTTCTGGCTGTGTTTTTACACGACGATATGATGCTGTCCGGCGGACTCATCGGGTTGATATTAGGTTTGCGAAGGTTTTCTCAGCAAGGCATGTTTATTGTTGGTGGCGCGTTGTCCGATCGTTACGGCGCACGCATCGTTTTTCTGCCTCATTTTTTAGCGCCGCACTGTTTGCTGTCACCTCTCTGCCAGAACATGGACTCTGGCTTCTGCCTTCCGTCTGCTTTCTGCTGTGAGTTCAACCGATGGATGCAACGCACTGGTTAAATCGCTCTGCGGGTGACTTATCAGCAGACAGGGCTGATCCCCATCATCTAAACAGTTAACTGCCATGTCTTCGGCAAATAGAACATCTGCTCCTCGCTCATAGTTGCCTGTGTGAGGGAATATCAGTTATGGGCTTGTTTCTGTCCCCTTCAAGAGCTTTCTGACGTCTCTAAGCAATTCATAAGTATGTAATGGGCTTCTTTCCGCTTATGTTGATCAATTAAAGGTACAAGCCGTCTGAAATGTTCACTTGCACAATGATCGTCGAGGGCTTCATGCCCCGGCCATTCCTCTATAAAAATGAAATGTCCCGGATCTTTTTCATCAATATACAAATCATAAGCAATACAGAGAGGCTCTTTCTTAGTTGCCGCTATTAGCTCACGGTACAGAGGAAGAACTGTTTCGATATAATCTGGTTTTATGAAATCTTCGGCAATGACTTTAAGCATGAGATACTCTGAATTCAAAACGGATAAGTACACTATGTTGCAAAGAAGTATTTTGGACAAGACTCCTTAGTGTTGTGCAGGCAATGCGTTGAATCCCCTAAGTTTATCCCGACAATTCCCGACGGTTTGTGCGCAAGCATAACGTCCGCTTCTCGCTCAGGCTGTGTGAAAACTCGGTTTTTGCATTATCTGAGTACTATCCCCGTTCAGGAACGCAAGATATTCCAGATATTGACTGCATTCGGAGTAATTTAGATATAGAGGCAGTTCGAGGCTTTT
>NZ_JBLJFK010000014.1:0-100900 GCF_049889095.1 Ewingella sp. S1.OA.A_B6
AAAGCCTCGAACTGCCTCTATATCTAAATTACTCCGAATGCAGTCAATATCTGGAATATCTTGCGTTCCTGAACGGGGATAGTACTCAGATAATGCAAAAACCGAGTTTTCACACAGCCTGAGCGAAGAGCGGACAACCCAGTTGAAAGAGAAAATTGGATTTTATAAGGTTTTCTTCATAAATATCCGGCTTGTTCCTTTCGGCTCGCAGCCAATACGCCCAAACTCTTCCCAATCGTGCTTTTTGTAAAAATCAGGAGCTTGAAAGCTTATCGTATACAAAAATGCCGCAGTGCAGCCCCTTCTTCGCCCTTCATCTTCGAAGCGATTAAGGATATCTGTACCAAGCCCCATTCTCCGCAGCTCTGGTGGAAGATAGAAAAGATCTATAAAAAGGAGGCCCAGTGACGAACGTCCTTGCATTCCTCCAAGTACTTCACCCGTTTTAGTTGATTTTATTAATACAGATAATGGCTTACGGTCACTGACTCCCGTCATTAAATCGTTGAAATCATTAAGCCCTTCTTCAATGGGCAATGATTGTTCCGCATCAGCATTTTCACAAATCTCAAAACTTATCTCTTCAACAGTGCCATTCATTTCAAATGTCCTATTTAGCTGTATAAATAACTGTTTAAATATACAGTCACAGATCCGAATTTCCAGCTTTTTATTTTTTCTGTTTTGCTCTGCCACTTGCGCTAATGTGACGTCAATGTCCGCTTTTGACTGTGAGTTCAACGGGTCGACGCAGCGCTATCCTTAAAGAAGAGTGTAGACGCAACACAAATCTGAGGCTCACACTGGGGTGGAGAGTGACGGAATAGGTTGCCGTAATTACTGGCGGCATGCGGCGGAACCTCTGCCCGCAAAACCGATGCCTGTGGGGCCTTCAGGCACTCTGTAGATCTCAGAAATTACCTGCATCGTTGCGTCTTCGATCGTTCCTTCATTACGGCATAAAACCCAGCCGTTATCTGCTATTTCTCGCTCGAACGCCTTGGTACAAGCAACATGATCTTCCAGCTTATGAATCACAGTACTACTTAGCCCACGCGGTCGGGCCGCGGCCCTCGCCCATGAAATCTCAGGCGCAGTAACAACCCCGACATGCAGGTCTGGCGTTCGCACGTTTCGTTCAATGTTAAGCTGTAAAATCTCTGCAAAGGGAACCATCCGGCGAAACGCAGCATCCGATGGGTACCAGCGATCCATCAAGATAATGCTATCCGGTGGCTGTTTAGTCAGCACTTGCCGGGAAATCCAGGCACGGCTATCAGCAAAGCGCTCACAAACCTCCCATTCTAAATCCAGGGTGGGATTTCTGGCGAGCTTGTTAACGAGGGCCATTGTTTCCCCCCTGTAGGGATCGCTTTTTTTCTCGCAAAGTCGGATCACCTTCTTGTTGTCTGCCCTTAGTACTTTCGTAATAGCCTCCAACAGTGTGGTTTTACCGGCTCCCTTGGGCCCATCCAGAGAAACAAATAGCTGACGACTCATTCTTCAAATGACGATTGATATGCGGTTTTTGTAAAGCTTGAATCTGGCAAAAGCATCTTACTTCCTTCAGTGGTTATATCCCACTGTCATTTTTGATTGATATTCACGGGTGATCATCAACTGGGCAATGTCGAAAATATGACATAGTAACTGGCCTATGACATGCTAAAAATGGTTCTATTGCGCCGAGAAAAACCGAGAGAGATAAGAGTTCATAGTGATAGCGGATGCCAACCTTATTCCTGGACATATTAGGAACTGATTGAAAAAAGTTGATTTTCAGCATGCGTTTTAAGGGGCTTAGGGTATTGAATTCACAGGCGACAGAGATGTTCCCTGTCGCCTGAAGGACTTAATTAGCGTTTATTCGGTGCGCGCTGCGGGCGAGCGATCAAATTGCCTTGCTGATCAAAATAACGACTTGGCCAAACCGTTTGAGGGGCAACCCCGATAGCCTGACTAATAAGAGTTTCACCTTTCGGCCAGGGTCTGGAAAGCGCATTCGCCAGTGTAGAAGAACTCAGCCCCGCAGCGCGCGATACCGCCGCCAGCGTGGTGCCTTTTTTGCGTAATGCCGCAATAATATCGGCCTGATGCCAGTCGGATTTTGTTTTCATTTGATACTCCTTCAGATAGTTAATCACTACCACGGGAGCTGCGAAACCCATTGGTGGTAGCCCAGACGAGGTTCGCAGTACCGGTTCTGAAGGCTACCGGCCAGCCCGAGGGCTGCCCCGCCTGAGCCACCATTGAGATATTGCTAGTGGCAAGGAGCCACCGATTCAATAGGTGAATCAAAGCGACGGCACACGCAACGTGCGGTGCCGCCTTCAGATTAAACGAGCTGCGAAACTCGGCTGCGGATTGGGCCGCAGCGATGAAGATTATATCGTAAATCTCAGTGGCTGACCAAGTAAGTCGCTGACGTTGCGAGAGGGGTTCCAGAAGATTTATGGGTGATCATCAATTCACAGAAGTAGGCGTTTTGCCGAATTGGGTTTGTTAGGGCAAAGTGCAGGCTTCATCAAATGGCTAAGATCATCAACCCGTCGCTCTAACCCAGATTGACTGAAAGTAGTTTTATTTTAGTAAGTTACGAACCATCGAGGATACTTTTTAACGACTTAATGGTGCCGACTACCGGAATCGAACTGGTGACCTACTGATTACAAGAACGTTTTCTGGTATTAAAATAACGCTAACCAATTGATATACATAGCCATTTATTCACTCACATTGATAGCAATGGCAAATCGTGGCATATCCATGACAGTATCGTGACCGAGTGCTTACGTCACAGATATGGCACACGCTTAAAAACCTCATCACCCCGCGAAATAAGCTGCCCCAATCCAGCTATATCCATCTGTCATAACTTTCCAGATCTGCATTCCAAAAGCAAAACCTCACCCTTCCCACTTTCCCAAGCAAAGCTTACTGTCTCCCTGCGGCGTACATAGCGCCGTGATTTGAAAACCATTATAGGTGCGCACCCACTTTTACCTCAGCATGATGAGTCCGCGAGTCTCCCAGGCACATAGTGCAATCTCAGGAATTTTGGCTTGCGAAGCGATTCGCGAGGGATAAATCATTGTGGTATATGCTAAAATCACAGCATGATACTTAAATCATATTATAAGAGATTATTCAAACAATGATGAAATCGATATTCTTAATTGCCACATTTTTAATATCAAATGCTTATGCCGTAGAAGGTGCGCCACAGATAGCAAATGATTACTCAATTTGCGACAACTCATCATGCAGCGTTGATATTGTAAATAAATACCACATTCAACCTTCTATCTTTGGAGGTAGAATAGTATATGCAGAGCCTGTGTATGCATCAAAGGAATCAGAAAGTGATGGTCTTCTTTTTGAGCCGGTCGGTTTTTTAAATTCTTACAATACAAAAGATGGCTCTACTTTATCAAAAGGAATTGATTATAAAGTTTTTGGTAAAAAAATATCATTCCCCAATGGTGGCGCAGTTATTTCTGCCCCGATTGGGTTTACAAAGCCAAAGGCGGATGATAAAAGGTTTAACTTCAGATTAAAAGAAGACTACAATCAATATCAAATTCCTATTACTTATAGTAAATTTCAGAACCTACCACTTCATACGTCTGGTTCATTAAATAAATTACGAAATTTTGTTGATAAATCTAAAGAATTAAAAGTTACATTTTTTGGCGATAGTATCACTTATGTTGGTGATTACTTAAAAAACAAAGATGGTAACTTGCAGCCGCCGTACGCTTACCTAGTCACGTCTTATATGGGGATGGTTAAAGGCAGGGGGTTCAAGTGGTTCAACCCATCAGTGAAGGGGTGGAATACAAATAACGCAGTTGCATCAATTAATGACCGACTGTTAAAGCAAGATTCTGACGTATATATTATAGCATTTGGAATGAATGATGCCGTGGACATCAACCCAGAAAAATACGCTTCGAATATGGAAAAAATAATAAACGCCATAAAATTAAAAAACCCGAAAGCTTATATTCTATTAATATCATCTACGTTGCCAAACCCAAAATGGTCTCTTCCTCATCAGGAATACTACAAGGAATATGGCATTAGCTTGTCAAAGCTTTCTGTTAAATATAAAAATGTGGCTTACTTAGATGTGACAAGCACTTGGCAGGATATGTTAAAAAGAAAGAGCTATTGGTCAATAACGTTGAATGGATTGAATCATCCATCTGATTTTGGACACAGAGTAATAGCTGAGGCTGTTCTGACCACTTTGCTAGGGAAGGATTTCATCTAAATAGTGACCCTTTCGGGTCACTCATCCATTTCAAATTATCAAGAATTGCTTGTAGGCGCATACGGATCAGGATCAGGTGTATTTCCTTCCGCTACCCACTCAAGATATATAAGCCAGTCAGTATTGTCTTTACTTGCTGGTATCCACGCATTGTCAGACTTCCGTAAAACCCCACCCGTAGTGAGTTGATATTCCATCATAACCTCTTCTTATAAGTCAGCGCTGAAAATAGTCAAGGCAGATGCTGCACTGACTACGATAGGTACGCCAGGTGAAAGCGGGCCAGACCAATTGCCATTAATGTTAAATGAAATTACGTTGCTTGAGAATGATCCGGAGCCAGGTGCGGCAGTTGTCGTCACGGCTGTATTCACGCCCGGTTGCTGCACGCTTATTGATGCTCCACCAAGCGCAATTGTCGGGATTGCACGTAATGCCACTGGGGAATAGATTGACGTTGAAACATAAGTACTATTCCCACCGAAGATGCCAGCCGCCCCTTGCAGAACCATTGCAAAACAGCGGCGCTGACAGAGTGCCAACTCTTGCGGAAAAAGCTTGAACTCAAACGCTGTCGGGATAGTCCCGCTTTCAAGTTGCGGTGCAAATAATGTGCCTGCATTGAACTCTACATTTACGTTTGCGTTTCCGCTGATCGAAACGGTGAGCGGAGACGACGTATATGCCGGGGCGCTTGCTCCGACATTATATATGCGTGCTTGAGCGGTGCCAGTCCATGAAAGTGTATAAGTACCAGTTGGCACGTCCTGCGTTTCAATTACATGAACAAATGACCCAGTGATTGTGATCGTCTGAGCGCCAAAAGGTGTAGCGGAAAAAGTCATTGCTGAGTTTGCGGTGGATGCCTTCCAAGCATCAAGTCCATGCGTCCCTAATGCCAATGCTGTACCGCTCACATAGTTTCTTTGATTGACTGCAAAGCGTGAGTTAAGTAGGCGATTTTTACCCGGGATCTGGATCGGCGATGCCGCGCCTATATTCCCCCTTGCTGCTGTCTGTGCAACTGCCCCAGCGGTGGCAATTTCAGATAGATTATTGGATGTTTTCAAGTAGCCATCTGATATGTTAAACCAGCCAGCCCCGCCTGTGTTTGGGTTCGTTACGTTAGAGTCGGTGGTGCTTAAGTATCGAGTTACCCCATCAGTTCCTACAACTACAGATCCTTCTGGATACCCCCCGATTGAAGCAGAAAATGCGGCATCATAACTATTTATTGCCCCAGCACTGAACCATCTCGCAAGAGCCGAAAGCTCATACAGTATCTGGTTCATATCCTGACCCTTCGGCGGCAATCCTCCTGCCGCTTTCAAGATCATCGTGACTGGTGGAAAACCTGCATCATAAGATGCCGTGTTATCTCCCGCTGGCGTAGTGGGCAGTAGCGCTTCCCGCTGACCATTTACCCCAAAAGGTACGGACTGTTTTGCTGGTGCGTCTGATCTGTTCATTTAAATATCTCTGAAGAATGTTCCATCGTTGAAAGGATAAGCGTCATCTGAGAAGCCAAAATATGGCGGTACTATTTGATGCGTTGTAACTAGCACCCCGCTCGGTATTGGAAGTACGTCATAATTAGCAAGAATAGACACTTCGTAATTTGCAAGATAAAACTCACAAATTATTCCCATTCGCATATCGCCGTAATCAACACAGAACGCTACGCCGCGCCCTTTAAATAAAATAGTCAGAAATCTGTTTATATCTTTTATCGTGGCTATGCTGATGTTAGTAAATGCCTTGCATATAATTAACGTTCTATAAGCATCATCTGAAAGCCTTACGGTTTCCGTTTCCTGTATTCCGGCGTAGAAAGGTTCTTCATTAAAAGGAGATGGGTAACTATTAACATCTCCGTCATTAGATTCAGAGAATCCGAAACTATTTGAACTGATGTTAGCCTTTATGTATCGAGATACATTTACCTTATCTCCCCACATGTCCAAGCCAAACGTACCGCACGTTGTTAAATCCCATACCTCTTTAATAAATTCGTCAGTAAATTCTTCAAGGCTAATGGCCTGATTAAATGTATCAATTATTGCCAGCAGCCGTTCACTTGCAGAGTATTGGGTGAGTACCGTATCTTGCCAACTCATACAAGCACCACAGAGATGTCAGTTGTTTGGATTGTTGGAACTTGATCAATGCCAGCCGTAATTGATTGAGAATAAGTAATATTATCAGCAGATATTGTAAGCGATAATATGCTGACATAATCAGGAGAAATTGATATCAGCGGGGCATAGTAAGTTCCAGCGCTAATCCTTGCACCGATTCTGGCCTTAGAAATTCCGTCATATCCGCCATTGAATACGTTGGCGATCATGTTCTGCACTTGAAGCGTGATGTCTGATGGAAGGTTATCATTCGCCTCAAGCTGAACATTGAAGTAAACCCTGAGCGGGGCGGCTTCTTGCCATTGCATCGTGTATTGCGGATATGGGGCGCTGTAATTATCCTTATCTTCAACCATGAGGGACTTATTGCCGTTCAGATTAGCGCCGGGATTCTTCGTGCTGAAAATTGCTTCTGCAATATCAGCATCCGAACCACCGTAAACGCCTATGTAAATAGAATTTTTTACAACAGGGAAATTAGTTGACCCGGTATTTACCGTTGCGTCTGTTCTGTTTGACCAGACGTATGCATCCAGAACTCCGGCAGTTGCTAGTAGGGCTGCCAGCGTGGCCGCGTCAGTATTCCTTGCGTTCCGAGCTACCGATTGTTTGCGGCGAGTTTCAAATGCTATGCGAGATTCGACGTCAACACCGACAACACCAGAAGCGTCGTTAGTTATTGCATCCCACCCTGAAATGGTCGCGTAAATCTGATTTAACTGCCCTACGCCGCAAGGAATTGGGCCCGTGGTTAGGTTCTGGAAAAGGACTTCTACCTGCCCGGTTGAGTCAATTGTTGCTGCGTTAACCGACTGGTAGATATATCCCGCATCATCAGTGGCCGTGCTACCTGCCTGTATTGTGGTTCTTACTGCGCCGGTGCAAATGGCTGTGACGACGGTTCCCTGCGCAGATATTCGCGACATGAAATAGATAGTGCCGATACCATCCTGGAATCTCCCAGTCGCATAATCCGGGTTCATCTGATTAAAAAGGCACAGCAGACCGTCGTAATTTGTTGCGATGATTTCAGTGTCAGATTGCGCGATTTGCCCCTGCGGAGATGAGAGCGAAGCACTGCCTCCGCCGCCCATCGCTGAGTCAATATCCGTCTGCCGGCCAGAAAGCACGTCAGCAATATCAGGCACCAAAAGGCCCGTCTCGGTGATTGTTACGCCGGGAACCGCGGTATTCAAAGTTGTCATAGCGTGACCTGTGATTGGTTTCCGTTAGTGTCCGTAACCCGGATTGCGCCGCGAGTTTTGCGCGTGCTCTTATCAAAGAAGACGGTTGCCAGTGCCTGATTCACAATTGGCAATTTCTTGGCTTCAGCCTCCATCTTCTTAGCGATGTATCCCGCCGTTGGCCGAGCGCCTAACACCTCTTCTTTCCACGGAATGCCGAGGGTGTTGTCGTAATAACACTCACCACTAAACACCAGGCAAGCCGATGCAACATCCTGAGCCACCGCATAACCGTCAGTAGCGATGGCGATATTGCCCTGCCCGTCCAGAACCAAATCCCACGTATCTGTGTCGAGCTGAAGCGTCTTGTATGTCATGCTGGGCTGTCCGTGGTGTTAGACGTGACCGTGGAACTGCCGCCTTGTACGCCAGTCACCTGATGCTTGTGAGCGTCATATTTGTCACGTAAGGATTTTAGGGAAGCAGCTTGGGTTCCGGCGTTGTCGGTGATGTTTCCATCTGCCGTAATATTTCCAGTAAAGTGCGCCAGTGGCGTGTCAACTGTTACGCCACCCGGTGCTATTACCGTTGCTGTTTGGCATGTCACGTTAACTGGGTTAGGAGATGTGATGTTTAGCGCACCATCAGCGAACTCAATAAACTGCGATGGCTCACCGTTAAGAAGGCCACCAAGATAGATGGCATCCGAGCACGAGTGCATGCGCTTGCTGCCCGGAACCGATTCTTTCCGGTTTGCACGCGCCACTGAGATGTCGTTATCACAGATTGCGATCATACCGATATCGCCAACCACGGGATTCATGATGATTGCGCTATTGCCGCGCTGGAGTCTCCAGACGGGAATATTGAATATCTGGGAGCCTTGGATCATGCCTCCACCGTCACTCTTCACTTCAGCCACCAATGGCAGCACATCAACAACCAGATTCGGCGCTGCTCCACGAACGGCTTTCACCTCAACCACGTTGATGAAATGTTTCGAGGTGAGGAGTTTTTTGAATGTGGAGGCAAAGGCGTTGGCGTCGTTTGATTGGTTTTCCGGATTAGAATAATTGTCAGCCATTTTTCTCTCCGCTTACCTTTCTGTATCCCTGGCATACCGTGTGCCAACTGCCTCCTTCAGTCCAAGAACTGAGGAAGTGCTCAACGATGGCGAGACTGTATCTGCCGCTTGCATTAGGCAGCGAAGTGACAAGTTCTACATCCCTGCCCTGAGCAAGAAGCGGAGAGTATTGGGTTTGGAATGTAATGCCGCTTTGACTGAAAACTGGGTATCCAATTAGCCCACTTTCTGCCGACACCAAAGGGACAATGTCATCAACTGCTGATCGTTTAGGCCAAACGGTTAACACATTGTCGAATACCTGATAATTCAACTCATGAGAGAGGCAGATGTCGCGTATTTGATCGAGAGGCGAGCCTGAATAGTGAGGGTTTTGTGCGATGGGACTGTTCACCATCGGAGCCTTAAATCCGTAGCCGTACACTTTGCAAATTGCAGCGAGCATGTTGTAAACATCAACAGCGCCCGGAAGAGAAAAGGCAGCAGATGATGATGTTTTCAAATTAAGACCGGCTACAGCATTCATCACAAGCGCCGTCTCAGGCTGCCCGTTCATGTTGGCGTAGCTTGCATAAATTCCACCGGAATATATCTTTGTGCTGCCTACATAAACATCAATATTCGTATCGCCTGCATCCACAGTGTAAACGCCGATACCTTTGCCAGATAACGTTGCAAGCCGGTCAGCGCTGAGGCCAAAAATTGTTATTTCCGCCTGCGTTCCACCGTAATCTCCATACGCTCCCACGCGAAAAGACGATTTGACATTACCGAGAGATAATTTGGTGTTCCCTTCTTTATCGAAGGTTCCTTTTGATAAGGTGAACTCATAACGTAATTCTTTTTTACTGTACAAGTTCAGCCTCCGATATGTAGTAGAGCGGGAAGCGGCTAGATAGCCCATCATATTGCGGATCACTCAAACCCTCGTTGTCGAGGAAGAATAAGTCACCACTGAATCCAAGATATTTATAGCGGACGATTTTGTTAGCATAAAGGCAAGGAACACCTTGCATTATAGGAACGTTGTTAACCGTCAAATCCATGTACATAAAACTTTCACGCTGAATTAAACGGATTAAACATTCCTGACCGTCAAGTGAAACTGAAACTGATTGCGACTTTTTATTTTCAAGAGAAACGACATTCATGTGATCGCTCCCTTAATTAAATTAACCAGGCTGGTTGCTGAATTTGCCGCTGAGGTGGTTGCACTGATTAGTGGTTCTTGGACGGTTTTAACTGCTGACGTAAACCCGGAGGATATCGCACCGGTAACTTCATTGGTTGTTTCTCCCACGGCAGTCTTCAGGTTAGTCCATGACTTCTTCAGGCCATCTAATGTTGATGTGGACGCCGCTCCCTGAGTTGCATTACTTCCAACGCCAGTCAATCCACCCTGTATTGTGTCGTTTGTCGGGCTTGCCTTTGATTGGTTGCTGGATAACTGAACATCCATCTGCTCCCTGACTTCTTCAAAAATCAGGCTCACTACCAGCATGGAGACACCGCGTTTGCTGTTCACGGAGTAGCTGTAATCAACAAGGTCGTAGCTCTCATACACGTCTTTCGGTGTGTCGATATCGTACTGCGACGCCGAAGCAATCATGCTTTTGATGGTTGAAAGCGTGTCTGACTGGCTGGTGAATGTCAGGTCAAATATGTTTGGCAGCGACCCTGTCAATCCGGTAAGGCCAGTGATCACCACATCGCAAACTACGCGCCCCGGCCTGACCACTTTGTTGATGGATTGATACTTCCCCTTCTCAACCGGCGCAGTAACAATGTTAGCGCCTGCGCTCGGCTGAATGGATGCCATGCCGCTAAACTCAAGTGCCGTCGTTGCCGAGCCGTGATTACGTATCGAATAAGACGGATGCAGAACGCTATCGATAATCGACAATGGCGATCCGCCACCAATAGCGTTAAATATGTCGCTGGTGTTAATATCGATGATGTTCATGGATTACCGCCAATAAAAAACCCGCCGAAGCGGGTTTATTGTTTGTTGGTTTTTCTACTCTTTTTCGGGAAATTCAACTTGTATTGGCTCAAGCATCTGCAATGCCTTGATAAATATAAAAGGTATCAAGGACAGGCCTATGGAAAATATCAGGCCATTTAGTTGAGGCAATGACCCTGCGCCTTCATAGAGCATACCGAAATAGACCAGGCCGACAAACCCAAGTAGGGAAAGCATGTATGAAACGCGAATATAAAATGTCATTATGAATTTCCAGAAATGAAAGCTCCAGTCATTGTACTACGACGGCGTTGCTCATCAATAGATTTCGCTATTTCATCTACGGTTTGAGGGTTTGTTGTAATATTCACACTATTGATATGAGTTGCAGAAGACTGGCTGTTATCCACTGTTTGATTTGTCGCGCTACCCGCCCCTTGCAGTCCAGCCATCTGAGTTAACTGCTGATAATAGTCAGCGACTTTATCAGGATACTGAACTGTTTCCTGTGCTAAGGGCTTTCCTTTTCCAGCCAAATAATTATCTACCCTCCCCATCCCGCCGTTGTAAGCCATTAGAGCAAGCTCTACATTCCCATTATACCGGTTGAGAAGTTGGTTCATATACTTAGTGGCTGCTGTGCGTGACTTTACTGGATCTTTTCTTTCATCCACCGAATCATCAACTTTTAAACCCATATCTCTGGCCGTATCTGGCATAAATTGATATGCACCAACCGCCCCAGCCGGAGAAACAGCATTGGGATTGCCGCGGCTCTCGGTCATCATCACGGCATTCATTAGCTCATCCATGCCAAACTGTGCACTTTTCTTCCTGCGGGCTGATTGCGCATGCTGCGTTGGCTGGGCTGCTTGAGTTGGCTCTTGCGTGTGTTTCTTTTGCTGCTCATAGTTATACCAGCCCCCTGCGCTCCATCGGTCTTTGATTGATTGCCAAACAGATTTAGTTCCATCTTTCTTAGTGATTGTCTCGCTAAGTTCATCCGCCTTTCTGGCTACATATACACCACCGGCCAGATATGGGTTTTTTATGGCAAGCAGGATGTTTAATGCATTTGCACTGCCACCTACCGCATCAGAGAACCTCTTCGCCCACTCAGCCCCATCCTTGAACATCCCGACAATGTCGCCCTTGTGATCGGTGATCCATTTATCAAAATTATCCATCGTTTGTATTGCGTCATCACCAAATGCTAATACGAGGCTGTTACCGACACCCTCAATTGCCTGATCTAACTCAACCATTTTCACTTTTACTTTTACTGCCTGCTCTGCCATTTTGTCGGAATATGGCGATTCATTCTGAAAACTGCTTTGATTTTTATCCAGCGACCCATCAAGAATAGAAGGTAACATCGAAGGGTCATTACCAAGACGCTGAGACCATACTTCAGCCTGAGCTTTAGGAAGCTTTCTTAATGCTTCTTCTGCTCGCTTAAACATTTCCCCTGGGTCTTTTGCTCCGATGATGTCGACGCCTGTCTGTGAGCCCAACTGAAGCGTTGCCTGTGTGAATTCATCCGGTGCGCCCATCGGGGCAGCATTCCAGTTTTTAGCGTTCTTCAGTCGCATCATTGCACTAGTCACGGCGTCAGCAGAACTACCAACTGACTCAGCGCCTTTCTTCCAGCCATCAACGGCTTTCGGATCCATATCGAGGAAGCTTGAAACATTCTTCAAATCGACTGCGTTATTGACAGCCGAAGTGAACAGCCGCCGAGTGCCTTCGATAGACAAAGCCAAACCCAGAAACTTTGCCGCTCCCGATTGAACAGTTGAAAAGGCATCTTTACCCTGATCGCCGAACTCTTTTGCGCCTTTGGCTGCACCGAAGAACCCGCCACTGATAAGCCCGAACGGACGCTTGGTATCCTCAGAGGTACGCTTAAGCTGATTACCGGCCTTCTTCACCTCATCGGTCACATCACTGACGCTTTCCGCCGAGTCTTGCATAGAGTCTCGGATATCTTTATTGAGACCCTTGGCGCCGTCTTCTACCTTCTTTTTACCAGAGAGAAAACCTTCGGCCCTTACCGTAACTTTGTATGCCAGCTCTTCAATAATCACCGGTTTTTCTCCTGATGCTGCCGCCAGGCAATATTGTTATGAGACTCCACCGCGATCACTTCCAGCAGGTTAAACATATCCCTGACTGACAGGTCGTCTTGCAACTGGGCATAGGACGCCTTACCGGAGCATATAATCGCGTATATGTTCTTCGGAATATTGGTCGTTGCTGTGAGTTTTCGCGGTGGAGTGACTGACTCAAGGTGCGGGAATGTTACGCGGCGGCGAGTGCTAAAAAACCGAAGTTCAGATCGAAGACTTTATCTTTCAGTGAGCGAATAGTTGCCACTTCTTCGAAATCAATCGGCTTGACACTGCGCTTGTTTTCTTTGCCCTCATGACTGATGACAATTGCCACGGTGGAAAGCAACTTATCGGTAATAGGGCGCGATACGTGAGCCGGAGCGGCCGAAAGAACCGACATGCCTACTGTCGCCAGACCAGCAACCCCCATCGCTACCACATCGGCCGGAAGTGAGTTAAATTCACCCTGCCCCATAGCGCGATAGATTTCCTCAGCCAACTCTTCAGCATCCCACGCAGACATTTCCGTGATAAGGAACTCTTTACCCTTATCACGTCCTTCATCTTCAACGATAAACGTGACTTGTTTTCTCGACATTATGCGGCGCTCGGAGTGCATGATTCAAAGTGGAAGACAGCCGGGCGAGGTTGCAGAACTCGCTTGCCCGGAGGTGTCGGCGTCCATGTGTAAAGAATTCCGTTCACGAAGTTATATTTGATGTTCAGTGAAGGGATGGTCAGCACGGCGTTACACGCAAACTTACTGATTGCCGTGCGCTCTGCTGAATACCAGTCACCAATCAAACCGGCTGCGTTAGACGTTGCCATTAAGGTGATCGTCAGTTCAGTCGGGTTGAAGATAAAGCCGGCATGGTATTTTCCATCAGCAGACATCATGTCTTCTGCGTTCTGGATTGCGCCAGTGTCGAACATGTCTTCTGCTGCGTAGTCGTCCACATCGAAGCCGCCCGGATAGAATGCAGGGACAACGACGTGGAGTTTGCTATTAGCGCTGGTGATATCGATAGCCATTTTTAATCCTTAGAGAATGTCTGTTGAAGTCATGTCGATACTTTGGATCAACTGACCATCGACGTAATAGAATATCGCCCCATCCAGATGACGCTCAGTGCGTGATGCGCCGGTCTGCGTTGGAACATAGAAATACCAACCCTGCGTATACAGCGTGTTCGAGATATCACGCCCTACCGCATCATTCACGATATTTATTTGAGCCTGGTCAAGGACAACGCCCGCACGAATCGCACCGAAGTTCAGACCTTTAGCTGCCACATCAATCACTGCCGCTGAAATAGCGGTGTATCCTTCCGCATTAAAGGCATATGAGGCGTTTTGCTGGAACAGAGTGATGAATGCTGCGACTAAATTTGCATTCAGCACTACTTCACCAACGAAGCTATCCAACCACAGGAACTTTCCGGTTATCGCGCCATCAGCGACGTATTGAGCCAGCGTCTTGTTCTGTCCATATGAGCCGTAGAAGCTATACCCGTTGGATTGCAGAGCGCTGGCCGTGGCGTTATCAGAAACGTTCGGCGCAATACCCGCAAAGGAACGGAATTTGTAAGACACGCGGCCGCCAGTTCGGGCAAGATCAAGAGACGCGGAGTAAGCCAGTGCTGTGACTGCATAGAGATATGAACCGTAATTGGCGAACACATTCTCGTATCCGTTGGCTACCACCACGCTCTGCTGGAAGCATGCCGGGTTATTGGCAACCGTGGCCGCGCCTGATGGGTCGTAATACGAATAACCGAACCGGTTGGAAGATGCACTGACGTAGGCGCAAAGCTCTTCTTTGTCGTCATCTTCCAGATCAACCAGGCTCGCGCACATCACCCAATCCTGATTCTGATTGACGATAGCCGCCATCATGTCAGTCATGGAAACAGCGATAGAGCCGTCTGATGTAGTAGCGGCCGTGGCGTTAGTCAGCTTCAGTGCGGTAGCGGCGGCACCATCTACAGCCTGAGACACCTCACTTACAGCGCCTGTGGTGGCAGAGCGGATAATGAATCGGCTCTGCGTTGCCAGCCAGTTCACCGTTACACCACTTCCGATCGCAGCAGCAATAGCCGTGGCCGCGTCAGTGAAGCTTGTCACGGCAGACAGGTTGATCGACGTGCTGGTAACAGATGCGCCGTCTACCGTCAGCGTGATTGTGCCGGTAATGCCTTGCAAGGCTGCAATCTTGACGCCTTTGAAGCTGCCAGAGAGTAGCCAGCCAGCAACGGAAGCTTGAACCATACGGCCAAACAGCACGGATGCCGGGCGTACGGTCGAGTTATCGTAACCAGCCAGATAAAGTTGTGCGGCCAGATACTCACGGCTCGTGGTGCCAAATGCTGCGCCGACATCAGATGCAAGCGTGAATTCGGCAACTTTACCAACGGGCAGTAATTCGTTGTCAGACAGCAGGAGTCCGTAAACGTCCAGCGCTGTACCCGCTGCGTTTACGACTGAAGGCGTGATCCGGAAATCACGACTAAGAGGTATTTTGCTCATTGAGTCGCCTTATCAGCTTGTTCGAGAGTGAAATTAACTTTGGTGAAGTAGTCCTGAGGGACATCGATAGTGATGTGAACCTGAAGTGAAACGGTGACTGTGTATCTTTCCTGCCACTGATTTTCTGCGTTGATCATCGGTGCCTGAATTGCTTCAGTGCTGTACAGCGGGGCAACGCGAATATCTAACGCCTTGATGGCGTCATAGGCGTATCCAGTGCGGAATAAAGTCTCCAGAGCGATAGCCCGGTCACCGGCACTGTCACCATAGATATCAACCTGGATATCTGCCTGTCTTACCTCAGTGAAACCGATGGCACTTGTTGACTGGCTGCCGGTGTCTTTGTTGATTTCACGACTGGTTGATAGCCGTTTAAACCGTAATGGCGTCAGGATGCAGAACGCGCCTTTATCCATCGGCACCCGGTCAGCCTGAGCCTGTTCGCATTTACCGATAAACGGCTCTGCAAAGTTGGCGAGAACATCAATCACGTTATCAACGGTCATGTCATTCATGGTGTCACCTGTAATTGAACAAGCAACCTAGACCATTGCGGCCACAACTCCAGCGGCACAATCACGAGCCACGTTTCTGAGCCAATGATGAACAAGTCGCCACCAATAGCTTTTTCACGATTCACACCGTAATAGTTTCCATCAACGTGAATTGACTTAAGAAGTCCCTGCAAATTCATCCCATCCACATGCTTCAGGTCATCAGACGAAAGCGGCTGAAGCTGAATGCTGACCGGCTGGTCAGGTAGGTATTTGGGGATTTGCTTGCGACCGGGGCCAATCTCGAAGCCGTCAGAAACTTGGACTATCGCGTGAATGAATGGGTTGATGCTGCCAATTGCGCCGCGCACCGCTCTATGAAGATTCAATTTCGCCCACCTCGTAATTAACGTCGCCGATCATGACTTTTGTATCGACAAGCGGCTTAGTGGACTGATTGCCGCGCTCTTTTCTTAGCTTGATAGTGAGCGGTGCCAGAGCGGGTTCCATCAGTGTTGCAATAGACTCCTGCACATCCCCTTTAATTTGAGCACCAACAACCTCAAGAACCTGGCTGGTGTTGATACCAGCGCGGATGCCTCGACCAACCGTGTCAGCCCATTCGCCGGATTTAGCGCTGATAGCATTGCGGAAGAACGGACGAGGCGGCCTGTGGGCAGCAGGGTCACCCCATTCGTTATCAGCCGCCACCTGCGCCACGCTCTCGCCATCAGGATAAGTAGCTCCATCGACAAACCCGACCTTCACCTGCTTGGATTCGAGCGTTTTACCAACTTGCTCAAGAAAGTCTAAAATCTTCCCGGCCATGATGTACACCCCGGATAATACTGAGCCATGCGATACACTTTCGTTGCCATCCAGAATTCCATTCCGTATTGGCTCTGCGTGTACCACATGTAACGGAACTCCACCTGCCCGGCGTCAATTGAGGCAGACACACTGCCTTCTGACGCCGACGAGATATGCCCCACCAATCCTGAACCACCATTACCGTTCGCATCCCCATATCGCACGTACGCCAAATGAGCCATTAGCAGATAGAGCAAACGCTCACGCTTAATGACATCATCAACGAGTGAATATTCGGAGTTGTTCAGGTAGTCGGTGGCTTGGTCAAACAGGAAAGGCAGGAGAGCATCTGTAACATTGGAGAACTCAGGGAACATGGCGCGAAAAGTTGTGATGTTAAGCACAACTATTGCCATATTTTATTCCTCTTTGTCTTCCTTCACATCAGCAGTTTCTTTCGATGCCTGCTCAAGACCGGTTTTTACTTTTGAACGCTCCAGAGTGGCGTCAGCGAGAGACTTCTCATCAGACACGGCAAAGATGATGCCGTTGGTGATGAATTTCGAGCCTTTATGATTGCTCTCGAAAGTTTCCCATGCGTCGGCCGGAACGTCTTTTGTCATGCCGAAACCGTTGATCAGCGCAGATGAGTTAGCACCGGCCAGAGTGATGACCTTTCCTTCGTGACGGAATGACAGGCCGTTTGGCAGTTTACAGCCAATTACGTATGTTGATGATTTAGCCATGATCAAACTCCCAGCATTTGCGCATACATTGTCGGCTGCGTGATAACCGCGCCATAAGTGGTACCGGAGTGTTTCTGTTTCCAGCTTGATGTCATGGTGATGACCGGGTGAGCACGTAGTTTTTCACTGAATGCACAGTAACCAACGCGCTGACCCTGAGCGGTTTCAACAAACATCTGAACCAACTCACCGGCATCCGTATCGTACTGTGGAGCGACTTCGATACGCAGGTTAGGGAAGGTATCTTTGACCATCTTCTCAACCGTGTTACCAAACACTTCGTTTGCACGCTTGAACCAGACGGACGCCTGCGGACTCATCGCCAGAACCAGAGGGGAAGCCATATCAACACCATCGCCGATAGCACCATTAGTGCGATTGATGAGGTCTTGGTAAAGCGCGAGGATGTCATTGTAAATATCTACAACCTGCTTAGTCGCCCAAGTAGTGAAGCCGCCAACGGTGGCCGGGGTGATTGGTGCAGGAAGTGCCGGATCATTCAGCAGACCATAGTTCAGCAACCCGGCCACACCGTAGAAGTAGAACTTATTCTGCGCCTGATTCAGTGTCCACGCCGCCGCACGTTGCTTCTCTGCGACGTATGGCAGCATTGCCAGCCCATAACGCTCTTGTTCCAGTTCGCCGTAAGTGACCATCGTCTGATAGCGATATACCTGACGGTTTTCCCAGGCGCTGGTAACTTGGTTAGCGCCATGCTCGCTGTAGTCGTCATACGCCACGATGTCGCCTGACTGTTCAACGCGCTGGATCATCAGAGTATCTTGCGCCCATGAACCTTTCTTCTGCTCGCCGAGAATGTCAGTAGCTTTCTGTTTGGCGAAGATGGTTCGGACGATTTCGGGGTCGATGAACGTTGAGACGATTGCCGGGATGCCACCGTTAGCAGGCAGGCCGGGCTGGACGTCAGCATCCATTGCAAACTTTGTCACGGAGGCTGGCAGGAAGATGCCACGCTTTTCCGACTCCGACTTAAAAGCCGCGAAGTCAGCTTGAGTCAATTTAGGCATTATGCTTTGCTCCAAGTAGAGATGATCAGTAAATCACCGACAGCGGCAGGGCTAGCCACATACCAGTCGGTTTCGATAGAGCCAGCAACCGTTGCACCAGCCGCGCCGGTGGAGATCAGGCCAGTGGTCAGGTTGGCGAAAACTTTCTGCCCAACGGTCGCCACTGTGGTCGAAATAGTCCAGAAATCACCGCCTACGATTGGGGATGCTTCGCGGCCAGCGGGGATAGTCATGCTGTTGCTTTGCAAGTAACCGATGGTTGCGTTGGCGTTGTTGTAGATGAAGCCAACGGGCTTGCCGGTACCGGTGTTGTCCAGTAGCAGCGGATTAGCCGCATTGCGCCACGCGAAACGGGACATAATCAGGCCATTCGCACCAGCCTGGAATGCGCCGGGGCCGCCAGCAGCTGCAATGATTGGCGAGTTAGACGCCGGAGCTCCGGACTGACCGACACCTGAATAAACGTTAACGCTCTGTTGGAACATATTATTTACCCTCGAAGAAGTTGCTCACGTTAGTGCGGGAGTCGTGACTGATAGGTGCGGAGTCGTTAGCCATGGAAGGGGCTTTCGCCAATGCGTTAAACACCGAGCGAAGTGCGCCCTCTGGCAGTGATGCGTGATCTTCGCAGCCCATTTGTTTCAGTGCGGTGCGGTATACCTCACTGGCACTATCACAAGCCAACTCACCAACAACTGGGCGAACATCACGCTCAGCCTGACGAAGTGCAGATGCTCGCGCTTCAACAGCTTTGATCGCAGAGTCCATAGCTAACTTGTGATCGTTCGCCATTTTCTCTTTGTCGGCTTTATCGTCCTTGCCTTCTTCATCCTTAGCCAACTTGTCTTTCTCAGCCTTGTCCTTTTCGCCTTCTTCGTCCTTCGCCAGTTTGGCCTTTTCTTCGTCGGTCATTTCGTCCTTCGCTGTTTTCGGGTCTTTCTCATCGTCTTTGATGAGTTTTTCCACGTCTTCTTCCGCTTTCTTTACAGCTTCAGGGTCAGCATCGTTAGCCATCAAGGGCTTGAAGATGCTCATGAGTTGTTTGATTTTTGACATCAGTTTGAGTCCTGTTGGTAGTGAGTCGTAAACAAAAACATCCGGGCCAGCCCGGCCACTTGGCACGATTGCCACATGGTTACAAACGATGTCACGCATAACGCCATCGTATGCTTCGCCCTCATACACGCCCGGCGTCATGTCTAACCGATAGCGATACGAAGATGAGATTTCACGCTGTTGCTCGTTTTCAACGCCGATGATGGAATTCACATCCCAGATGACCAGCGAGTTTTTTAGATAACCACCCTCGAACACGGCATTGCTGCCTGTTGCGCCGATGATGGATTCCTTTGGCGGGTCGATGACTGAGACGGCGATGTGTGTATTGAGAAGAGGCTGATTGTTGAACGTGCTGACGGCTTTCTTTAGCTCTTCCGGGTCACGCAGGAGGCTATAGGCTTTGTCTGGTTCAAGCCCTAAAGCCTCCCATTCAGGGATTTCCTTCCCGTAGTAGAGGCACACATTGGCCTTGCTGATTGGCGTCAGCTCAACATGAAGCTTCCCGTCAGCGTCATAGCGGCGAACGCTCGCCTTATCGAAGGCAAACTTCACATCTTTCATGTGCGTTCCTGTTTTTCAGGCAATAAAAAAGGCCACCGAAGTGACCTGTTTAAAATGGTAAAACTGGCTTCCATGTGCACCCGCATCCGGGCTCTTTCCCCGGTAGGACATACTGCCCCTTATCGCCGATTGGCAGCCCCTTATCGAGGTCGAACTCCAGACCGTTGGCGTGAACATGCTTTGGCCTTGGCTCGTTACCACCGCCGCTGTGCAGCCAGATACCACGCTTAATTCCTGCGGCTTGCTGCCTTGCGTTGGACAGGTCACTGGTCGCATTGCGCACCTGGTCACGAGCGATGAACTCAGCACGCCTGCGCGTGATGCCATGACGCTTGCCAAAGTTAGCTTCAATCTCATCAGCGAGACCTTTACGGTCACCACCTTTTGCGACTGCTCGATACACCATGCTTTCAACGTCAGTGAAATACTTCTCTGGGATGGAGCGAATCAGCGAGACATTCTCGGAAATGATAGCCTCGCGCTTTTCGAGCATGGCTTCAGTCCACTGCATGTTGATGTTCATGGAGTCTTTGCGGGCAGCCGATAACAGTGACCGGTCAACAGCTTCACCGGTTTTGTTCGTGATTGTCTCGGCGGTAGGCATAGCCATGTTGATGAAGCGATCAACCCAGCGTTTAGATAGTGCCGCGATAGCCTGACGAATAAAGACGATGGGATTGGCATCATTCGCCATCAAAGCGGAATCACTCGCCAGAGGGTTATCACGGATTATTTTGACTATCTCGCTGCGCACGTCATTGTTCATTGCGCGAATGACTGATAGCAATTCTCGCTGATACCAGATGATATTTCCGGCGTTATAGTTTACCGGCCGCAGCGTTCGGTTCGTCGATCTCTTCTTCCGGTTCATAGTCGCCCTTCAGGTTTTCAAAGCCAGCACCTTCAATGCTTTTCAGTGCATCACGGGCTTCTTCAGAGCTAACCAGCATCCCATCAGAAGCGGCCACAATCGTCTCAACACGGGTTTTATTCGTGTTGGCGCGATCATCATCACTGACCTCATCCAGTGGACGGAATTCGAAGTACAGGTCTGGTTTCAAATCGCCAAACTCTGAGAGTTGAATAATCTTGAAGATGTTTTCCAGCGCCCGGCGAATATCTCGCTCCTGCATGCCTGATATGGTTTCGTGCCACGTCTCAAGCTCTCCCTCTCCGCTGGCATTGAGTCCAGCCGGTGCGTTACCGAGAAGTTTGAGGTTGGTGATACGAGCAGGGATACACATCTGGTCTTGGTAGTTTGAAAGCAGGTTTGACAGTTCACTGAGAGATGTTTGCTGGTGAAGTAAATCTTCTTCTTTGTCGATCACCCAAATACCGAAGTTGTCCTGCAACTGCGTGAACAGCTTAATGCGTTTATCAAACTGACCAGGCTCTGCCAGTCGTGCGTCCATGTCGGTTTGCAGGGCGCGCATTCTCAACGTCTTGAGGATTCTGATAACGTTCTTCTTGGCTTCTCGCCAGTCGCAAACGTAATCTTCCATCAACTGAGTCAGTGACAGGCCGCCGAAGTTATAGGACGGCTTCAGGATGTCTGGCACTGGGCGGCTGATGATGTCGATAAAGCGCGACTCATGCACCGTCTGCCCCATCACAAACCACGCTTGTGGCTTGTAGAAGTCAGGAGCCAACGGCCAGCGGGTGTTATACATGGCTGGGTAAATCCACGTCGGGTCTACAACGCGCAGCCCTTTCAGTGACCCCTTTGAGATTTTGCGAGGATCAAGAAACAGTGGTTTTCCCAGTTCAATATCGTCTTGGTTTGCACCAACGTCGATGTAGATGTGAGCAACGCCAAACATTGAGTCCTGTTTGACTGCTTCGTGAATGAGGCGCTTCACATCGTACTTCTCAAGCGCGTATTCCATCAGGTCGATATCAGTGTCGCCCTCTTTGGTGCTCTTCACCTCAATCCAGTTGCGCGTCATCTCGTCAGCCATGACGGTATGCATGTTCGCGTACTCAACCTGCTGTGACATGGTTGCGAGGATTGGATAGCCACGGAAACCGGAATACTCGCCGCCAATAGACATGCTGTTCAGTACATCGTAAGGAGTGGCATCCATAGCCAGTGTTGCATCCCTTTTAGCTTCGGGTATCACGCCGGGCAATGGCTCATAGGGCTGAAACGTAGCGAATGGGGTGGCATCATTAGCCACTGAAGCGGCATCGATATGAGCCTGGGTGATCTTAACTGGTTCCCGTCGAGGCAACGGTGCAGCCTTGCGTCTTGTCATTGCAGTATCTCGTCAGGGATGTTGAACAGCACGCCGGACTTGCCTTTCATCTCAGTGATGGCGTCCATCATTGGGTCAAGCTGGTCATCGTGCGTGTTGAATTCGGGGTTAATGGCTTCCATTTCAACGAGGAAGTCATTAAGGAAAATAGCGTCAGAAGGGAGTTTTATATACCCAGATTCTATGTAGCCTTGGGTATCCATGAGTCGGGTATATTTATCTTTGTCGCGCTGTATGGCTTTCACGGGGCAGATGGCATCTTTGCGGATGCTTTGAATAAGGCCGGTGCCGGATGATTTGTCTTCAATAGCCATGTATCGGAGTGGCCCATTGCCGAGTTGCTTGGATTTCTTCCAGAACGCAACAGCTCGCTTCTTCAGCTCATCCGACTCCCACTTACCGCGGATCATGTCGATGAGGTACATGTAACCATCAACGCCCAATCCCCAGTGCTCGAAAACAGAGAAGTCATTCACTTCTTTTATTTTCTGAGCAGTATCGCCGTAGACAGCTCGCCACTTCATGACGGGTAACTCTTTATACTCACCGAACCAGTGCGATTTAATCAGACCGCCGCCCTTGGCTGTTGGTCGCTGCTGGTACAGAGCATTCCATACAAGAGAGCCTAACTGCTTAGCTTTATCCACAAAGGCGCGAGGCATGCGCTCAGGGAATAAAATTTCCCCTGGCTTGCGGAGTGCATACCGCTTCCCATTTAATTCATGAAACTCTTCAGTCTCTGCCTCCATCGGAAAGCTAACAACTCGCCACTTTTCCCCACCTTCATCTGCAAGCTTCAGCAACTGCCCGGCGAGGTCGTTCTGATGCCAACGAGTGAGGATAATTATGATTCCATTTATCTTCGGGTCGGCACGTGTAAAGAACGTGGTGTTGTACCAGTCAATCACCGACTCTTGATAGGTTGGTGATGATGCTGTTTTGTAGTCTTTGGCCGGGTCATCAATGATGCCAATGTTCATGCCTTGCCCGGTAATACCGCCATTTACGCCAGCAGCACGATAAGCACCACCGTGTAGATTTCCTTTGCAATCCATGACCTCCCAGAGTTCAGCGGTTCTTATCGCACCACCGGCAACGGTACGGATATTTGTTCCGCTCAATACCGTCTCGGGAAATATTTCATGGTACTTGGGAGAGTCAACGATGCGCTGCGTGTCACGAGACATGCGGTTGGCAAGGTCAGATGAATATGAGCAGGCAATCACATTCCAATCGGGGTGTTTCCCTAAGACGTATGCAGGGAAGCGGCGTGATGCTTTTTCACTCTTACCAGAACGAGGCGGCGCGAATATCATCAAGCGCGGCATCTTTCCGGCTTCGACATCCACCAAGAATTGGTCAAGTTCGGCGGATAGAAGCTCATTGAACCAGCCGGTTTCGTAAAGAGGGTTTGTGTATAGCGTGAAGCCCATCAGGCTACTTCTGGCTTCTACTAATGCCCGCTGCTTATACGCCTCAAGAGTCTGTCTGTTTCTCGCTGAGTTGTGATCTGTGACGGCCATGACCCAACTCCTTTAAGCGTTCTTGCAATTCTTCTTCGGATAAATCGGCGTAACGAATCGGTCCACCATCTTTGCCGGTGTGCTCCACAATTTGCTTGTCGAGACCTACCAACTTGGCTTTGCCCATCGTGGCGGCCACGGCGGCAGATGATTGTGGCGTTTCAGCGCCGAGTGCAGCTTTGCGAGCCTCTTCAAGCTCTTTAATCAGAGAGTCCACAGTGACGTTGTGCCGCTGCTTAATCTCGCCCTGCAATTCAGCAACCCTTACCGCTACCTTACCGTTGGATAGCAATTCGGATGCTTTAACGTGTATTGCTTCGGCTTTCATCTTGTCAGCAGCATACGCCGTCCGATATGCCTCAGAAGCATTACCCGTTTCGATGTATGCCTGACAGAATGTTTCTTGTTTCTGTGTCAGGCTTGCCATTTTTATTTCTCGTCTGAATACTGCGTGATGAATGTTGCTCTAATCAATTCAGCCCTAAATGTCGCGCCTTTGATTGAGCCGGTAAGAATTTGAGTAATATCTACCCCGGAAGCACACAACCCCCTTAATGCTTCAATTTCTTCATCAAGCTTCCCGAGCAGCCAGTCGCTCGCTTTCTCCTGAATCATTGCAGGGACTACGCGGGCAAACTCAGTTTTATCGTTCATCATGGCTCCTAAGTGTTTTTGATGATGAGGTGGTTTAGCCTTTCCAGCGCCTTCTTGGGTGTGTCACCTATTGCGTTCCACTCCCCGGCTTTTGCGTGCCATGCACCTGATGTTTTCTTTAAATGAGCCTTTGGTATCTTCATTTTCAGCACATCCTACTTTTCACTCTCGGAGGATTTCTAACCCAGCGAGATATTATTCTTTAAACAATCACGCCAGCAGCACGTAATGATGTGATCAGTTCATTCAATTGAGTACCTGCGCTCGTACCATCAATAGCCACCGTGCAGTTAGCCACCGTTGCAGCCTGCTTTACTCCGCCGATGGTGGTTGTGTTGGCTGGCGGCAGCACGTATGCACTACCGCTAATGTCTGCGAGAGTGGCAGCCGTCACGGTTTTTCCTGATTGACCAATTACTCGTTCTGTCATGGGGTGATCCTCATAGGTGGATAAGTCATTATCAGGAGCATTTGGAAAAGGTAATGCCCCTTGTAATTCGCTATCAGTTACAGGTATTTCTTAGCCAGTTCTTTCAGCTCGTCTTTTGCAGCTTCGCCCAACTGAGCTACACCGCTTTCAACGAATGACAGGGCTGCTTCGAAATCAGCCACACCGGCTTTTGCTTCTACTGCTGGGGCTGCGGCGACTGCGGGTGCTACCGGTGCAACGTTATCGACTACTGCGGTGTCTACTAATGGTTCGGACATTGGGATTACCTCTGGTGTTTGAGTTTCGGCGGTGGCCGGTTTGAAATAGATGCTGATGAGCCATGCAAGAAAGCGCTTAATCATTTCTATCTGGCCTCTTCGATTTGCTTAATGCCGGATAACTGAGCGTTGCAGTTCTGCAGGTCGGTCAGCAGGAGTTCATTCCACATCACTGAAGCGCCGTAGGTTAACGGGTCACTTGGTGGCGGCGCTGGCTGGCATGGTTGCAGCAGGCTGGCCGGTATCGGCGTTACTGGCGCTGGTACGTATTGCGTTGTAGTGGCTGAGCAAGCTGCCAGAAGCGGCAGCAGGAATAAGCACCACAGCGCATTGCTCTTTCTGCAGAACCGTTTTAATAATGACTTGGCGATCCTGACTGACTGAAACATTGTCTTTCTGCTCATTCAGAGTCGCCCCGGCGATAGTGTTGAATGTGGTCACTGCGATGGCCTGAGTTTTTGTAATGAACTCGGCCTCGTTCTTTGCTTGAGTGGCCACTGAGATTTCTGATTGCTGGCTTACGGTCTTGCCGTAGTAGTGAAACGCGGCCCACATAAGGATTGCGATGAGCGCAAGTATCAGAGCAGTGAGCGCGACGGCGATTTTGTTTACCATCACTCACCCCTTCAGGCACATAGCCTTTTCTTTTTCGCGTCGGATAACTAAGCCGGGCAATTGCTTGCCGCCGCCGTATGTCCAGCGCGGGAACTGGTTGCACGCTTCAGTGAATTTGCCATCACGGAACATCCTGAACATCGTGGACTTCTGCATCTGTCCGCAACCGGCGTTGAAGGTGATCGAGGTGACTGCATCGAACTGCCCTTGATTCAGCTTCTTGCCGTTTGCGTATTTGTTCACACAGGATTCAGCCTGGAGGATGTTCTTCTCCCAGTCGGCAGCAATCTGTGCATCAGACTTCCTGACTCCAGCTTTAACGCCGTGAGTATTGCCGATGCCATCCGTTAGAACGCCAGCCGGACAAACGTATGGGTCACGCTGGCAGCTCTCTGCGTCACCGATAAGCTCAAGTCCGGGCTCGCTGGTTCTGACCTGACCGCCGCCAACAACAATGGCGATGATGGTCATCACGGCGCAGGTTCCGCCAACGACACCCTTGCGAGTTACTGAAGCCATGATTATTCCTTCGCGGTGTCGAGAACGTTTTTAATGCCCTCGGTAACTTCTGGGTACTTGCTCATTGCCGGGGTATCAGTGCGGTACTTCAACGAGTCGATAGTTGCCTGGTGTAACTCACGCTCCAGCTTCATTCGCTCATCGTCGTGCCGTCTGGCTTCTTTGATAGCGCGGTGCTTATCGAGGTATCCGAGGACGGTGATGATCAAGCCAACAACAGCCGTCGCCATATAAACACGCTCAAGAGTAATGAACCCGGCGAGGGAGGAGATCATCGTTAGCAAGGTACCTCCATTAACAAAGCCGTCTGTGTTTTGATTCATCTTCATAGTCCTACCTCCCATCGATTTCATGGGCTGTGCTGTAGTCAAAAGGTTAGAGCCGACGCCGAACGGATAGAGGGTATTTTGTCGCTGATTGGCGTGGCTCTAAAACGAAATAAGCCCCGCAATGTGCGAGGCTATAAAATTTGGGATTTGGTAAATAAACCATTTGCATTGTAATCATTTTTTGATTACAATCTTTATATCGAAACGGAACCACTAAGGAATAAAAATGAAACTCTTCCACGGCTCATTCAGCAACACCGCACCGGTTATCAAGCTTGGTGAGTTCGCGATGACTGGCGATAACGTGTTTGATGGAATTTTTGCTTCTTCTGAGTTCGAAGCTGCCAACTCACATGGTAACCACGTACACAGCTACGAAGTTTCAAACATCGCTGATAATTCTGATTTGCATGGACGCATTGAAGAAGTTGTTTCTTTCCTATCATCTCAGATTTCAGCAGAAGCCGATGTGATTGAAGCGCTGGCTAATGCAATCGCAGATGATGAAGAAACAGAAGAGTTCAACGAGTTTCTTTCTCCACGCTCATGCTCAGACTATCAAGGTGCTTTCAGCTGGGAAATGCAACGCATCCGTGGTCGTGTAGCTGCTCACCTCGGCTTTGATGCAGTCGAAATGAGCGACGAACACGGCACAAGCTACCTGATCGTTAACCCATCAATTACTGCGGAGTAAAATATGCCACTGACCGAATACATCGAATCAGCGTTTGGCGGTAACAATTCCGCTTTTGCTCGGCACATGAATGTCACCAGGCAACAAGTCACCAAATGGATCAATGACGAGTGGATTGTTGAGTCTGGAACGCTTTATGCGCCACGCCGAGTTATTCCCACCACTTAAATGCAAAAAGCCCCGCAATGTGCAAGGCTTGAAATGTGGCATCCAGTCAAGGAGTCGAACCTTGTCAGCGAGGTTTTGGAGACCTGCCATCGCCCGGCGAACCAGATATTTAAGCGTGATGGTAATCTGTAGCAGGTAGTTATTCGCGATAGCCGTGTTGACTACCGGCCTGATTCAGCGTGGTCACCACATCGGAAAGCAGTCTGTTTCACAACACGAGTGATCCGCAATGCGGTTCAATTCGTCAGGCTGCTTACCTGATATGCAGATGCAAAAAAGCCCCGACCAGTGATGATAGGGGCTTTTCTTTTATCCTTCGGCTCAACTACAAGCACCGCTCTTCGCCTTCGACGTCCGAGCATAGCTACTTTTGCATAGTTCCTCGTCGCATTCAAGCCAAATAGATAAATTATTTCTTATTATGCGGCAATTTGTAGTTTTTCATTCTCCATTTCATCCAGCATTGCAGAAAAAAGCATATCTTCAGCCGCCGTTTCGGCCCACCGAATGCGGCGGCGGGAGGATTCCAAGTCCATGCCGGTGAATGCCGTTAGCTCTTCTGAGATAAGTTGCGGTAACTTGCGGTCCCGATAGTGTCTAATGACTACTTCGCGGATCGGATTGCTTACCGATAGCGTTTTAGTAATTACGGATTCTACAAATTCAGCGTCGTCCGTTTCTTTGGCGAGAGCGATGGCGGCTGAACCTGAGTTTTGAGGAAGGAATATCTCTTTCACTTTTTTGATTAATTCATCTCCTGAGTACCCCTGCTGAGCAAGGTTTGAAAATATCACCTGGATGCGATCACCTTGGTCAGCGTTCCATTCTTGGTTCCACATCAGACGCCCTAGGATATTCATAGCGCCTCGCTCCGGCCCTTCGCTGCCTCTGTGCTTTGAACCCCAATTCATCAGCATGTAGCGTGTCCACGTTCGCTGTAGCGGAGTTATCTTTGCTGCCCCGGCGCACCACTTTCTCCGTAGCTGAGACTCACGTTCAAAACAGGCAAGTTCAATGAGCTTGTTTTTCATTTCTTTCTCCGCTTAGTTATCCGCGCCGCAGTCGGGTAACTTCCCCGATCCTTAAAATCTGGCTTAGTGGTTATAGGGGTGAAGAGGGAGAGTATTTTGGTGATGAGTGGGTTCATGATTTCCTCCAGTTATTGAGGTTCTTGTTTAATCCCTGCACCGCGCGGTATCGCAGATAAAACTGATGTGCGTTGACCATTACCTTGAAGATGGTGGTTCTTTTACGGCTCTTGATTACCTTCCAAGGCAGCCAGACGAACAGGAGCAGAAAATAGGCGATTGCTATCATCCATATGTCGAATGTCATGCTGCTTCTCCGAGTTGTTTTTTAAGCTCTCTCGCCTTCTGCCGATATTCGTCACGGATGCGTATGAAATCGTCTCGCCGGTAGTTCTTCGCAGCATGCGGACCGTTCAGCCAGTCAACCGTTTCCTGCCCCACGCGCTCTACCAGATTTTCCTCATACTGCTTGGCAACCGTCGCAGCTTTAGCGCTGTGTTTTGCTGACCCGGCATTACAGGATTTGCACTGGCGATAAGCATTTTTTTCTTCATAGCGAAGCTCTGGATGAGCACCCACAGATTTGAAGTGGCCACAATCCCATTGACCGCCGTGAAGGTCTGGAGGGTTTGTTTCGCCACAACTGATGCAGGATTGTTCATGGTCACGAAGGCGGATGAAGAGATTGAATGCTTGCTGGGCTTGTTTCTTGAAGTAGCTGTCTGGCTGGAGGTTTACTTTGCGGACTTTTAAACTTCGTCTTTCCTGCTGGGTTGTTTCCTTTCGCTGTCGTTCCTGTTGCTGTATGCGCTGCTGTCGGGCTTTAGTGGCTATTTGTACGGCATAGTCAGCCTTGTGTTCCTCGCAGCACCACCACTCATACAGGGTGGCTGGTTTGAACCGTGTTTTGCATATTTTACAGTTACGGTGATTCGGTAATTTCATCGCGATCCCCCTTGATCTGTACAATGGTCAATAGGTGACCGAATACCGCGCCGGTGTCGATGTAGTTCTGATTCCATGCCTTGGCCGGTGCTCTGGTGGGCGTATGACCGAAGAAGAACTGGCCAGCACCTGAAATGTCACCGCCGTTGCCGTCAACAATGTCGTTGAAGCGATCACGACTCCAAACTACATTCTGCTGGTCTACCATCTTGCCGAATTCGTACTCATTTTCTGGATAATCAGCATGTGCAATTACCGTTTTCTTGCCGTCGATATCGACTTCAATGACAAGCGGCAGTGTTGCTGCATATCGAATCAGAGACCGGGCGAGAATTTGCTCGTCGGGATCAAGTTGCCAGTACCAGTTTCCGCCATTGTGGAACCACAATCCGCCATCGCTGGCACCGGTCATCGTTTCGATAGCCATCTGCTCATGATTTCCCTTCACGGCTTTAAACCAAGGCTCACGCATTAATTCCAGGCACTCAATATTCTGGATGCCGCGGTCAATCAGGTCGCCAACGGAAACCAACAAGTCCTTATCTCGGTCGAAATTCAGCTCATCCAATTGAGTCATCAGCCGGTTGTAACAACCGTGCAGATCGCCCACCACGAATATTCCACGGTACTTACTGCCGTCTATCCGCTCATAAAATCCGTTACGTTCACTCATCACTCTCACTCCTCAGATGTTCAGATACCTCAACGCCGCCCATTGCCCACCAACTTGCGCAGTCTTCACAGCAATAGTTTTCGTCTGGGCTTAGTGGCTGGCCGCAGCCTTGGCAGGCTGGTTCGTCATCAGGCGGCGTTTTCATTGCAGCCCCGTCAGTTTTGCCATGATTCTTGCCATCTTGGATTCATTGCGCATGCCAACCTCACCTCTGAATAACCACTGGAATGGAATTGTCAGAAGATAAATCGGCACGAACCATAGTCTGTTGATGCGCTGCAACGGAGTGGTACCACTTCCAACATCCCATGAGTTATCGATGAGCAGGAATTCATGACCAGGAGAGTCGTCTTCACCGCAGATAATCCGAGAAATCTTCCTGGCATCTGGTATTCCTTCTCTTTCCAAATGTATCTGCAATTCCCACTGGCAGATGGTTCTTTGCCATCCGCGTTTATAAATCATGTTTCATCTCCACATGGGGTTCTGCCAGACGCTGCTCTGCCTTGGCTGATTCTTGAATTCGGGTAACAAAGCAGAGACGTACCAGCCTGTGTAATCGGCGGATAATTGCTTTGAAGTTTCGATGTTTCGGAGGGCGTACTGCTTGATGAGGTCTTCGGCTTGGCGGGTGGTCATGAGGTCGTGCTGGAACCACGTTGATTTAGCCATCAATAAGCCTCTTGTGCTGACCCCAGCCCCCACGATTAACCATCAGAACGCCGTTGACGATGGCATGCTGTTTCCCATCAAAATCGCGGGAGTATTTTTTGATAGTCGCCCGGTTGGCACTGAGTAATCTCGCCGCCTCCATCTGGTTGCCGCGAGTGGTTACCAGAATGTCGGGAATTGTTTGAATGGTTGCGATCATGCTGCCCTCAATTTTTCGTTGGTGATTGCCACGCCAGCATGCAATTCCACTGAGCGATCGCACTGATCACCCCATGCACCCCAGCCATCAATGTTGCTTCGCGAGAACAGCTCTATGCGCGGAACATCGCCGAGCAACTGAACTAATTTGTCGCGGATGATCGGTGGTTTTGCGCTGTGCTCCATTCTCGGTGCCGTGATGTGCTGACAGATTGAAGCGTCCAGACGTTCCGGCAGCTTTCCGCACACTGCAAACAGGCAGTCTTCGCTATTAGCTCGGGTCATATGCCCCATTCCGATCGCGCTATTGCCTTTGTGCTTATTGGTTTTGTGCCACGTGAAGCCTTTCATCGTCATCAGTCGGAATCCCCAAGCGTCCATCACCTTCAGTGCTTCGAGGGGTTGTGTTGGCACCCACCACATAGCCAAGAGGCAGGAGTCAGCAGCCAAGTCCCACACCGGCAACCGGCAGATATCAGGGATGGTCATCGTTTGGTATTTGTGTGCTGCGCCGCGCTCACCGTCATTGGCTTTGTCGCGGTAAGTCCAAGGCGGATCTGCATAAATCAGGCTGAATTTTTTCATTACGCTACCTGCTTAAGTTTGTTGGTTTCGCCCCACCGCTGCGCCCATTCGATAGCAAGCCGAGACTCATCACCGAACCTGACACCCTGCTCCGCCCCAAATGCGTTGATCAGCTCTATCAAATTACTGAGTTCGCCGACCGTCATCTTGCTGGTTGACTGCCCGAGCACGACAAAGCCATCACCAGCCAGATTAGGCACCACATCCTGCTTAGTCAGCGCGGCGGTGAAGATATGCTTCCACTGCTCTGTAGTGAGCTTGCGTCCATGCCAGTTAACCTGTTCGCTGATGTCAGATAAGGTCGCCCAAAGACGTGCGTTCTGTTCCAGTGAGCGGGTGCGCTCTTGGATAGTCACGATGAATGGTTTATCTGGATTAAGTGGAGTGTTGCGGAGGTGGTTTATTGCGTTACTGAGGATTTGCTCGTTGCGTAATTGGTAGGTTTGTTTGGTCATTTCGCCTTCTCGCTTTTTTAGACGACATATTCTTTCGGCGCTGCTTACGATTCAGGCCGGTTGAGACCCAGTCCCACCCGGCCCATCCGGTAGGCGAATTGCTCTGGTGATATTCTCGAAACAATTTTGGCTGCGTAGGCATCATTCACTCTCCGGTTTAGGGGCGGCGGCGAGCTGACGGATGATGCGCTTGATACCCTCAATCCGGTCATCGTCCACAGAATCCGTGGTGTCAATCCTATCGAGCATCACCAGCGCGGCATTGGCAGCGTCATTTGATGTCCAGCCATACTGCTCTGTATGGGGTGGCTGTGGGGTGTCATACAACGGTGCGCCTAATTTATCTGACCATGACTCAAACCATATGCCATCGCCATTTACTCTTGAGAAATGACCCACAGGCTTGGCCTGCTTTACTGATAAGGCTATGCGGGCGAGTGCTGCCGCTTCATCCATACTTACAAGCGCCTTCGTGCTGATATCAATCAGCCTTTCTTCGCTGAACTGCTCTAAATCGTTATTCATGGCTTGTCTCCGTACTTTTTCTCTAAGTAATCCGTCTTGTCGTCAATCCAGCGATCCATTTCCCGATGCTTAGATGCAAGCCAATCGGAAAGGTCTTCTGACCATCTTGATAGCGTTCTGGTTATTGACCACAGAGCAACTACGGGGATATACATTGACGCGTGAAAAAATCGCATTGGCTTAAGTTTCATCATGATTTTCCCTCAGTATGGAATACACTTATCGCATGCTGCCGACCAACCAATGCCGCCGCAGTGTTGGCATATGTACGGGTCAGTGCTCTCAACGATATGCTCAGGGTCAATCTCGATTGCCGCACGGGATGCCTGCCAGATGTGATAGCCCATCAGTGCTGGCAAACACATTCGCACTTCAAACTGTTCTGGCTGCCCCCACCACTTCTCAAATGCTGCCTTAGTGTCCATCACCCTGCTCCTTCGATTCATATCTCGCTGCAATTACAGCCGTAGATGCGATGACCTTGCTGAAGTTCTTGAGCCTGTCTAAGCCTTCTTTCGTTGATACGCGGTCATGCCATGACCGGTCTGTCCCTGAATAACGGTTGATGACTTCGTAATCGTCAATGGTTATTTTCATCAAAATCCCCCTTGTTTTTTGGCTGACCGGCTATCAGATTCCACAGCCTTTGCGCGGGCCTGATTCTGATCGCAATCGTAAATTGCCCCATGACGCTGCTCGACATAAACCACGCCGCCCTCACCATGCCGGTTAAGACGCAGAAGCAACTCTGTATCCTGCTGATTGGCGTTCTCTTCGTATGCGCCTTCGCGATAAATCCCAAGCCAGTAGTCGCAGTCCTGCTCAATCTGTCCGGTATCGCGTGAATCGCTGGGTAATGGGCGTTTGTTGGTCCGGCGCTCAAGGTCACGATTCAACTGCGTCAGGAGGACGACAACGCAGTCCAACTCTTTGGCAAGGTTCTTTAGCCCTTTCGTGATCATGCCGTAAGCCAAGTCGTTTCGGTCGGCCTTCTCGGCTTTCATCAGCGTCAGATAATCGACCAAAATCATTCCGACAACGCCACGCTCACGCTTGATGCGGCGGGATTCTGAAACGATATGAGATAGGGATAGTCCGGGAGTGTCGTCAATGTAAAGATTCCCGCTGCCGGCCATTTCCACACCCTTGGCCGATGCCATTGCAAAACGAGTGTCGTCATAGCCAGCGAGGTAAAAGTTATTGCTGGATACGCCAGACATCTGCGTGATTATGCGTTCTGTCAACTGCAGGTCAGGCATTTCGAGGCTGAAGGCCAGCGCGGGAAGTTGCTCAACCACGGCGCAGTTGATAGCCATCTTCACGTAGAAAGTTGTCTTACCCATCTTTGGGCGAGCGCCCACGACAAAAAGAGAGCCTTTCACGATCCGCTTAGGTTCAAGCATGGCGTCCAGTGATTCGATGCCGCTTGTGATACCTGCTGCGCTCTGGTCACCGGAGAAACGCTTTTCAACAACATCCACCCAATCTGAGAACACATCTTCGAACCGGCGCAGGCCACGAACATTGCCAGTCTTGGCGTGATCTGAAATCTGAGTGAACAATGTCTGAGCGGCTTCAAATTTCTCTTCAGCCGACATGCCGTCATTGGCGTAGAACAGCTCAGTGATTTTATTGGCTTTCTCAATCCCGTAACGCTTCATGGCTCGGTCGCGAACGATGTTGGCGTAGTTCACGATGTTTGCCGCGCTTGGTGTGTTCTTAGACAGCTCAGCCAGATACGCGAAACCGCCTACGGATTCCAGTTCACCTTTGGATTCCAGCGAGTCAGACACGGTGATCAGGTCGATTGACTTCTGCAGACGGGCGAGGCTGCGCAGTTCTTCGTAAATGATTTTGTGTGGTCGGCTGTAAAAAGATTCAGATCTGAGGGTGGAAAATACTTTCTGGCAACGGTCGCTGCCGTCATCCAACATCAGGCCGCCGAGTACGCTTTGCTCGGCGTCAATGCTGTGGGGAGGTAATACGAAATTATCGGTCATCCTTGTCTCCTTCTCGCACCAGTAGATATGTTTCGTCGTTCAGGAAATATTCCAGACCTTTTTTGTGCCAAGTTTTCCCAGATCGTGGATCTGGGTGATCTTCAAGCATCCAGCGGCAGTTGGTCGAAATATAATTCAGATAAGCTTTCCAGCTATCCAAAGTGAACGGCTGGTTGTCCATCTGGCGGGTTATTTTGCTGGCTTTTGCCCAGAACGTTTTTATCTTATTCCGGCGCGCATCACTGAGAGCCTTTATCCCCTTCGCTTCTGGAAGAATTTCTCGGTAGGCAGAAACAACGTCTTCACAACTGAATGACGGTTTTTTCTTTTCAGCTTTAACGACAACAGAGGGACTCTCTATTACGTTAGTAATAGAGTTATTAGTTAATTCTTTAGTTATGGATTTCTCTTGGATTTCCTTTGGATTAACCACCTCTTGCAGCCTTGGTACAAGCGGCTCTCCGTTGGATTTTCCTTGGATTTCCTTTGGATTAAAAATTGACTGAAATTCGTCGTATTTAACCAGAGTAATGCGGGTGAAATTGCGTCCATATGACTCTCTGGTAATCATTCCCATGCGGCAGAATGTGTCGAGAAGGCTTTTCACTTTGTTATCTGAAATACCCGTCTCAGTTACCAGCGTTGGTCTGCCAGTCAAGAACTGACCACGACCAATTACCATGTCACCGATATCTGTTTTAATCAGCTTGGATTCATAGTTTGCCTTCATGACGCAATGCAGCCATAGGTGTACTGCCTGAGAATCCTTATACAGCTTGCTGTCCATGAATTGTCTATGCATGAGGGCAAACCCCTTACCGGTTGCCTCCGGCCTTACTGTGTCTGGTTGACGGAACGCCAATACGTTACTCATGTCTTGGCTCCTTTGGTCTGTGCAGACGGAATATTTCAATCAGTCTGCGACCGAAAGAAGGATTGTCGTTGCTGATCATGACTAACTCGTCAGGCAGTGATGCCCGCTGAGGAATTCGATCAGGGGACTGGCGTGTTTTGCGTTTATTCATGAGGCCTCCGTGCCGGGTTTAATTCCATTTCGGTATTCGGCGATGATCCGGACTATTTCTTCACTGTCTTCATCAGTGATAGAAAGGAATGTGCCGTCGATAACTCTGGTCACTACTGAGTCGCAAAGCAGCTCAACGAGACGCCGGGCCTTCACAGCGCTGAATTGCGGCATAGCGTCAGACTTCGTGAGCTTCTTCTTGCCAGCGGCTTTGGCCTTAGCAAGACCTTCCGTAGCCACAGAGCCTGCCTTGGCTCCATGTTCGCGTGAGAGAGCGACAGCGGTAGTTGCTGCAACCTCCCCTGACTCAACCATCCCAATCAGAACATCGCCTGACGAAAGCAATTGCAGGTAGCTTTCGACATCACCCGTTGACCGGTGAAATGCCGCTGCGATTTCGGCTACGTTATATCCGCGATTCTTGGCCTTGTTGTACTGGGTTGCTCGTTCAATAGGGGTAACTTGCAGACTGTCGCTACTGCCTGTCTGTAGCGCTAATTCGTCAAGGTCGCTGCCAATGAAATCTTTGCATTCGATTCGTGGGATATTTATGCCCTTGGCTATGGCAAGGCCTGCGCCGGTGTAACGGTGCTGGCCATCAATTATCTTCACGCCCTGCTCTGTAACTTTGACTACGAGAGCAGGAAGGTCAGCACCGGCGATCCACAAATCACGCATTTTCTCAGCGTGCTCCATGTTCAGCGGCCTGCCCTGCTCACCTTCAACGGTATAGAGTTCTTCGTACGGAACCATGTACGTCTTCTTGACCGTCGTGCCGGTACCGTTTTTGTCCTTTTGCTTGTAATGCTGGGAAAGCGTAGCCATAATTACTCCTGTGAATTGATCCAGTATTAAAATTCAATAGTGATTTGAGAAGCCTCGTCTGTTCGTGCAGTCGGGGCTTTTTGCTTTGTGAAGATCAGCGCAACTTGCTTAGCCAGCCGGGCAAGGTCATCGTCAACTACGCCCCACTCCAGCACCGCCAGTAACATCGACATCTTCGGTATGAATGTTTCTTTCCAGCGTGTTACCTGGGATTTATCGACCCCAATTGCGGCGGCCACCTCAGTCACACCTCTTACAGCGATTTTGTTTAATAGCTGGCTCTCTATGTTGCGAGCCTTGTTGCGAGTGCTTGCGTGTTCCATACGTCATTATTCCGGTGTTGGTTAGTTGTGTGCGATAGCAGGCCGTGGGGTCTGCCACTGTTGTTAGTGCCATCCCGAAGCAGGCTGGCGGCATATTTTTAAAGAGCGAATTGCTTAGGCGGCTTTTTCTGCCGCCGTGATATATCGTTGCGGGTAAAGAATCTGCATCTCAGTAATCAAGCCTTTGAAGTACTGAGATAGCTTCTCTGCCGTTTCCAGCGAGGTAACTTGAATACCTCGTTCGATGCGGCTCAGGTTCCCAACATCCAGATCTGTGGCAATTGCTACTTCCGCGATGGTGAGTCCTTTCTCTACACGCATTTTTCTAAGTGGTGTTTGCATATCGACCTCCATTAAATGCGCTATACGCATAATATGCGATAGATAAACTTTGCGCAAGGCGCTTTGCGAGGAACGCATAAAAGGGTTTTAATTAAGCTATGAAAATAGGTGAACGCATAAGGCAGCTACGCAACGCGCGGAAGCTCACATTACAGAAATTAGCCGACATGATTGATAGCGATGTCGGGAATCTCTCACGCCTTGAGAGAGGTAAACAGGGGTTCAGTGAGCAGATGCTTCAAAAAGTTGCTGATGCCCTCTCAGTTCCTGTGGTTGAACTGTTCTCTGATGATGAGGAAGGTGATACTGTAAATAAATACAGTGTTAATTCACTTGCCAATTCTAGGAGAGATAGCGTGTATAGGGTTGATGTACTTGGCGTATCTGCCAGTGCGGGCTTTGGAAGCGGTAACGGAGATGTTGTAGAAGTGATCCGTTCTATCGAATACGTGCCTGAGTACGCCAAATCTATTTTTGGCAACCGCCCGCAGGGTTCTGTGATGCTTATTAATGTTCGCGGTGACTCAATGACTGGCACCCTTGAGCCTGGCGATCTAATCTTCGTGGATACTGAAGTCACGTTCTTTGACGGCGACGGAATCTATGTCTTTAACTTCAATGGAGACACTTTTGTTAAGCGCCTTCAGAAGGTTAAATTCGAGCTTAAAGTCATTTCTGATAACAAAACCTATGAAACATGGGCGTTGGAAAAAGAAGAAATAAACATGCTGCACGTTCAGGGAAAGGTTTTAGTAAGCCAGTCCCAACAAATCAGGAAGCATGGATGAATGTTATTAAGTCACTGTATATTTTATTAATACCCATGCTTATTACGGGATGTGACTCTCATTCAGAGGCTCCATTTGGCACTATGTGGAACGAAGGTCAGCAACAAGTTAAGTTCAGTTCTTTACCAAGCTTCCAATCTTTACCTCAGAATGACGGGAGGCTGCTTCTTTACGCCACCTCGCCACCATCAGGAAAGGTAGGCAATGGTGAATATAGATTCTATTTCAATGGTAATAAGTTGCAGCAAATCATCTATCGCTCATATGACATATCAGGGGTGAATAGTGAAAGCGAAGCAAAATCTGAATATGAAAGGCTTAAATTGGTGATGGTCAAGCAATATGGGCAGCCAGTTAGTGTCAATGAAAGTGTTTATAGTAAAGGGTTTGCTTTCTTTCCGTGCGTTAGCAATAAAGAATGCGGACAGTGGTCATCCAGCTTCATTGGTGAGTCAACGAAAGCAACGCTAAAAATTACAATGGGCAATAACGGGTATGGCTACACCGAAGACCGATCTTCTGGCTCGGTAGCGATAGAGTTCTCCCAAAAATAAGCAAACAAAAATATGAAAGCCCGCATAATGCGGGTTTTTTTACGTCTTTATACTCCCCGAGTAAAAAATAAATTCCATTCTAAAACAAACATATGCGACAACATGCACTTATTTTTATAATTATGCGTTTGACGCATTTGCGCATAACGCATATATTAAATCCATCGCGACGACACAGCGAGGCGGATCAGGAAGATGACCGCGCCGGGCCAGATGCCTAGCTGCTTCTTTAACAATTTGATTCTTCCCTGATTCGGGGAAGCCGAAGGAAAGTGCTTCGGGGTGTGGTGGGGAAGCCATCTGGAAGGGGTCAGCGTTGTCGATTTCAATCGAACGTAGCACCAGCGGTTTAGCCGAAAGAATGACTACCAACCACCACACCACCCAAGCACTTACCGAGGAAGCAAACATGAACTCAAGACAACGCAATAAACTGGCTCGTGCCATAGCGCATCGAGCAGAAGCGAACAAGGACATGCAATTTGAGAAGCGCATCGCTCTGAGCCTCTCAGGCTGTTCTGCAAGGGTATACAAAGCAACGATGACTTTACCGTTGCGCAGTAAAGAACAGGCAAGCGCAGACAATATCTGTTTGCCTGACGTGGCAATTTTCGCCGCCGGGCATCGCAAGCCAACAGAAACAATTACAGCACGCTGAGGGGTCGATATGAAAATAACGCTGACTTTAAGTGCTGATGAACTGCATCACACAGGACTTGATGAAGAAGACTTGAGGGAAGCGGCTAAAGACCTCATCGACTCTGGTATTTATTTTGATGAGATTGATGTTGCCTTAGTAATCAATGGCGCTGGCTGCACGTCAGCAACAGTAACTGCACTATGAGGTGAGAGATGAAACGGAAGATTAACGAATTCGTTGGTTGGGGTCTTGATGCCTACGGCAATGCAACGCTCTTTTGCAGTAAATGTCGCGCTGTATTTTACAGGTCAGCCAACCTATCAAAAATAATTCAGGCAAAGCGAGTTTTCGGCAAGAAGCACGCCTGCCCCACCCCGCATCATAACTAACTGAGACTTCACCCTGCGCATTTTAACGAGTGCGCATGAATGAAGATTCTATGCGGAGCCAGCCGCCGATGACCCTGGCATTACTGAATCGGGAGGCAACATGTGAACCGTAACGCTGGCGAGCGAATACGCGCCATCGCTCGCCATTACCCTTAAAGGTGATTAAGTGTAGAAGCTTTATTATCTTTTCCCTTTAGATTCTTAAAGGCAGCCTTAGCTTTTTCCAGTTCATCTAAAAAATCAAAATGAGTAAGACCGGTCTTTTGAGAAGTCACATATGCCAATGCCAATTCATCTGTCGTCATTTTATTAGGCATTACAATCTCCATTGGTAAATCGGATATTAACTTTATCCCACAAAATATTAATTGAAAGACATTTCTACCCCACCGGAGCCACCCCCATGCGATTAACAAACACTTTAACAGGTGAGCACTTTCTCGTTTCGAGGGTGGCTAACGGTTACGAATACACCATTAACCAAATAGGCACACGAAACAAAGTTCGCATGAACCATGAGCAATATGCGGCTTATCGTTTGAAGCCTGAGATTAAGGAAGTTGAGGAGGAAGTATGAGCAAGTATCCAGTTACGGTTCACCCCACTACCGAGGCGAATTGGTTTAACGAAAACGTGCGTACGGAAGGAGCGCTTTTGCGTGATGAATTCGCGGGTAGAGCTATGGCTCAAATATGTTTTTTGCAGGAAGGTAATAACCCCGAGTCAGGAGCAAGTCAGGCTTATGCGTGGGCTGACGCAATGATGAAGGCTCGCGAAGAAGGTAACGACAAATGAGCGAATTCAAAGTCACCAGAAGCATTATCTATAAGTGTTACGCCATCAAAATACCCCAATCATTTGGCGAAAAGCTTGCCGGGGTTGCTCAGATTGTCCCCTGCTATGAACTGCCTTATGAGCTATGCACGAAAATGGCCGCCTTGATGAGTGCAGGTGATAGTTCTACAGACTACTGGATTGACCGCCTGACTGAATATAAGAGCGGCTTCATCAGCCAGTTAACCCGAGAACTTAACTACCGAGAATTGCCTAAGTGAGCCCCTTCCTGCTGCGCATTCACTGAGTGCGCATCGTGATAAGAGCCCCTTATCAAGTTAATGCTGTGAACCACTTCGCCCTGTCACCCCACAGGGCTTTTTTATATCTGGAGATAACCATGAGCCTGACAGCCCTAACACTAAGCAAGAAGCATCTCGAAACTGAAAGAGAAAGTCTGCGTGATCTCTACGAGAGAGAATCAAAACGCATTGCCCGTGAACTGGTGAAAATCACCGAGCAGCTTAATTTCGTAAGTGCTGGGCTGGACGAGGATTTACTAAAGCTTGGCATGTCAGTTGTGAGCTTTGGTGATTTGAAAGGAAATTCAGAGCGGCGCGGTTGCGTTACTGACGCAATAAACGATTTGGCGGCGGGTGGGAAAACCCTCAGTGAGAAGTATTTCGGAACTAAAGATTATGCCCACTGGAGCGATCAGCGCGAAGACCATGAGTACGGATATGGGCCGCGACATGGAAGCATTGTTTTCAAGGTTGGCCTAACCAATGATGCATTGGCGAAATTTCTCCGTGGTGGATTAACTGAAGGCGACATTGAATCTGCAATCTACTGCCTGATGAATATCGATGAAATAAACAGGCAGAAGAAAGCCGCAAGCCAAGCCGCCTAACCGCGGCTTTTTCAATGGATGCAAAAGCCAGTTCAAGAGCTGGCTTCTTCATCTAAACATCAATTACAGGAGTTGCCATGAGTGAGTCTAACGAACTGGTTATCGTCGAGCCTAAGAACGCGCTCACGGTATTTACTAAACCCGATGAGATTGAATCCATCTTGCTAAAAGTTGAGCAAGAGGTCGGCTCATTTGTGCCTGATGTATCGACCAAGAAAGGCCGTGACGCTATCGGCTCACTTGGCTTGAAAATAGCCCGTACCAAGACATACCTCGACGGCTTGGGGAAAGACCTTGTTGATGAGTACAAAGAAATCCCCAAGAAAATCGACGCCAATCGGAAAACAGTTCGTGACCGGCTCGATGCGCTGAAAGCTAAAACGCTGAAGCCTCGGGATGAGTGGGACGCCGAGCAAGCACGTGTCGCATATGAAAAGCAGATGCAAGACTTGCATGCAGAAGCGCTGGAAATGAACGCTGATATCGATAAATCACGCGCTGAACGCATCGAAGCAGATCACGAACTCGCACTTCTGATGAACGCACAGCATGACCGCGATATTGCCGACGCTAAAGCCGAGACAGAACGCCAGCGCATTGCCCACGAAGCTGAAATAAAGCGTCAGGCAGTTGAGCAAGCACAGCATGAAGCCGACGAAAAGATTCAGCGGGAACGTGAAACATCGGCTAAGCGTGAAGCTGACTTGAAGGCTCAGGCAGAGCAGGAAAAGCGAGACCGTGAAGCTGCAGCGCAGAAAGCCGAGCAATTCCGCATTGACGCGGCGGCCAAGGTAGAAACTGACCGGTTAGCCGCAGCACAGCAAGCTGAGCGCGAGAAGCAGGAAGCTATCGCAGCCGAGCAACTCAAAGCTCAACAGGAAGCCCAGCGTATTCAGCGTGAAGCCCAGCAGAAAGAAGATGCGCGGATGGCAGAAGAGAAGCGTATCGCTGATGAAGCCGCTGCTCGTGCTGCAAATGAAACACACCGCAAAGCGATCGGAACTGACGTTGTTAACGCTCTCGTAGCGCACGCCGGACTGACTCGGGTTCAGGCTATCGACGTCCTGATGCAAATCAAAGACGGCAACATTCCCCACACCTCAATTCAATATTAATTAAACCGGAGCACCTCAATGATGACCTTAGCCATCGCAGGGCAGTCCCCATCGGGCTGCTCTATCAACTATTTGACCAAAATGCAGCACTTCCCAGCCTTCCGCGTTAACTCAGCAAGCTTTCACCAGCCGCCTAAGACGCTTCTGCAAAAGCTGTGGGAGCGCCTGGTGGCAACACTCAACCAAGAGGGTCAGCCATGAACATTGAAATCACCTGTCGCGGCGAAGTGAAGTCTAAGCACGGTGTCAGGCCATATGAAACCAGCGTCACAGTTGAGTCCGTAGATAGCATCCGGTTCGACAACGAACCCGGCGTGCTGGACTGGATAAACGACGACGCTATCGCGGAATACCTGCGGGGTCGAGGCTTCTCAGTGAGCATTCCAGAGGAGAAAGCAGCATGACTCAGGATGAACGCTTCAACGCTGCACTCAGCTCTGTATCAGCGTCTATCGCATGGAAACATCTGATTGCAGACGAACGCTTCACTGATGAAATGGCGCAATTAGAGGCTAATGCAGATCACCGCACCAGTCGGCAGCAGAACAGGATTGAGGAGGCTCAAAATGACAGCCGTTTATAAAGCAATTGCAGGCGTGGCAAAGGATTTATCAGAAGTCGGAATTTCCAAGGACAGCCGCAACCAGCAGCAAGGGTTTCAGTTTCGTGGCATTGACGCCGTGTATAACGCTCTATCCCCTGCGTTGGTCAAGAATGGACTCGTAATACTCCCTCGCATAACAGAGCGGACAGTGTCGGAGAGAGTCACTCAGAAAGGCGGCGTTCTGTTTTATGTCGTCGTGAAGGCCGAGTTTGATTTCGTTGCCACGGAAGACGGAAGCAAACACACGGTGATCACCTTTGGCGAGGCTATGGATAGCGGAGACAAGGCCACAAACAAGGCAATGTCCATCGCCTACAAATACGCGGCATTTCAGGCGTTCTGCATTCCGACAGAAGAGACAGCTCAGGATGCTGATGCGCTTGTTCATCATCCGGCAGCCAGATCACCAGATCAAATACTCCAGGATTTCACATCTCAAGCTGCTGACTGCCAGACCGTGGCTGAACTCAAAGGGATTTATACGCCAGCATGGAACGCCTTGGCGGCATCGGCAGAGCATCAAACTAAATGCGTGGAAGTATTTAAAACGCGAGGGTCAGAACTTAATAAGGCCGCATAAATGAATAATTTACAGCAAACAATATCCTCCTCCCTCCCATCCCATCTTCGCCCTATCTACGCACGAAGCATCAAGGCCATGAGAGATACAACGCTAAACAAAGCGCTTGTCATGTGTGGTGCTATCCATGCGATGGAGGAAATGAGCGCCGGGCGTCCCAGCCCTCAGATTGATGGAATGCGGCACAAAGAATGGTCGGCAAGGATGCTGATGAACCGCACAGCATCTACCTATCCGCGCCTGCCAGTAGAAGTAATCATAAATGCTCCGCGCGATTGGGATGGCCCATACGCACCATATAAAATTGCCGGGCAGGATGGTCCGATGCGGCATGATTAAAAATAAGCGAGGTGGCGATGGCCCGTAAACAATGGAGCCGGTCAGAACTAGATTTTTTGGTCGAAGTGGCCAGCACTCAGTCAGCCGGTGAGCTTTCTCAAGCGATGGGGAGAACGCCAGAATCTGTTAGAACAAAAGCGAGATACTTCGGGATTCAGCTTGTTCTGGTCAGGTCAAATAAGGATTGGACGCCAGCCGAAACTGCACTCTTCACTACACATTCCGACAAAGAAATCACCCTCATGACCGGCCGCTCACTGAAATCCATATCAGCTAAGCGCCGAAGAATGAACATCTATCGCCGGGCAGCCTAAAGGAACACTCATGACCCGCACAGTAATTTGCGATTACTGCGGCCAGCCATCGACTTTGGTTACTGGCCGAGCAATCTACCCTCACCGTCCCGATTTATTTTCTCTTCAGTTCTGGCAATGCATACCTTGCCGGGCTTACGTCGGCTGCCACAAAGACAGCAATGCTGTACCACTGGGCAGGCTGGCTAATTCTTCCCTGAGAGCGGCGAAAAATCAGGCTCATGCTGCGTTTGATCCGATCTGGAAGAATGGATGGATGAAGCGGAAGGATGCCTATAGGTGGCTTGCAAATCAGTTGGAAATCACAAGCAAGGACTGCCACATCGGGATGTTCAACATTGAAATGTGCGAGCGCGTTGTCGCATCTTGCCAGAAGAGGAACGCATTATGAACCCAGTAGAATTAAGAGAACTCATGAAGGATGCTGATGAGAGAGGAAAATATCTTGCAGCCATTTGTCACAGAGGCAAGGACGTGCTTCTTGGTGACATCGAAAAGCTCATCGAAATCATGATTGATGAAGCCGTTGAAATCGAAGAACGCAAAACAGAAAACGCCATCCTAAACCAGAAACTTTCAGCTTATCGACTCTCACAGCAAAACATCATCAACGCTTTCGGCATTGCTGGTGAAGGCGAACACAGCAAGCTGGTCATTGAGTATGTGATGGGGCTGGCTGCTGAGAATTCGGCGCTGAAAGCTGAAAATTGCATTCAGGATTTCATCATCTCCGCAGTTAAAGATTTAGTCCGTGAAAGTGATGGCGTGACAGGCTGGCATCGTAACGGCGATATCGCTTCATGGGATGAAGTTCTGCCGGAGCTATCCCACAGCGAAACACCAATCACCGACGCCGATATCGCTGAGATCGAGTCTGTTGGTGCCGAGAAGATGTTCAATCTGGTTGAGCCAGCGGTGCGTAATTTCTGCAATTCACAGGTCGCCAGATTGGTACTTGAAGAGCTGGCAATACTAGCCACTGATCTGCGCGCTGGGAGGAAGGGATGAGCGACAACGTAGAGGCCGTATGGTCTGTTGCTTTATATGTCGAATGCCCCGAGTGCGAAGAGTCGTTTGATTTAAATGATGATGGCGAATTCACCGATGGCACTAAAGGCCATGCGCTCGAATGTTTAAAGGATGTTGACGTGGAGTGCCCGAACCAAGATTGCGGGCATAAATTCAAAGCAGATTTAGCATGGTGAAGGAGCAACCTCATGACTGATACAACCCTAACCCACAGTGAACTTTGTATTATCGCAGAGCGGTTTCTCCGAAATAACGGGTTTAAGGTTGCGTTTCATGATCGGTTTATTGCTGGGGTTTCAACGGGTGAACAGCCTGATGCAATCGGATTCCGCAACCTCTCATCCTGCCTAATCGAAGCAAAGTGCTCTCGCGCTGATTTCCTCGCAGACAGGAAAAAGCGGTTTCGCGTGAATCCTGAATTGGGGATGGGGGACTGGCGCTTTTTCATCTGCGAGCCGGGACTGATCAGCATTGAGGAATTACCCGAAGGCTGGGGGCTGCTAAACGTAAAAAATGGCCGCGTCTATAAAGTTTGGGGTTGGCCGGGCAATGCGGTTTGGTATTTTCGCAAACCCTTTCATGCCAATAAGCAGGCTGAATGCGATTACATGTATAGCGCACTTCGCCGTCTTCAAATCCGTGGCCACTTGCCAGAAGTTTATGCCGGATTGCCGGTGAAGGAGGTTGTATGACTGACAAAACTGATATCGCGGCGCTGCGTGAAGCTGCGATTAAATCCACGGGTGGCGATTGGTGTACTGATTCACAGCATTCCGTTATTGCAGATGCCGGGCTAAATGCAAATTACTATGTAGCTGCCTGCTCCGGCCCCGAGTGTATGGCAAATGCCAAGTTTATCGCTCTGGCAAACCCTGCAACCATTCTCACCCTACTCGACCAGCTCGAAGCAGAGCGCCGGAAGTATGCCGCAGAAAATTTATTGAGAAAAGCCTCGGATAAAGCATTCAACGAACAATTTGAACGAGCAGAGGCGGCAGAGAAAGAGCGGGATGAGCTGTTAACGAGAAAGGATATCGTGGCGTCATGTCTATTAATCGGCGCTCAGCAGAAAGAAATCGCACAACTCCGCGCCAAGCTTGTAAACCCAGTAGTGCTGCCAAAGCTTTCAGTTGGTGAAGTCATGCATCGATCTGGATTTGACCGCCAATATGCAGAGGGCTGGGTAAGCGCTAACGACAATTCTATCCACGAAATTCGGACAGCCGGTTTTCTGGTTAAGGAGGAGTGATGCACGCTCACGTCATGCTCTACTGCCAGTGGCGAAAGTTCAAATATATGACTCATGGCTTCCGTGAGTTTTGCACCTACAACAAGTATGAAGAACGTTACCAGTGGCAGGATTTCAAAGGCCGGATGGTGTGGGCGTTCCTCATGTGGCACAACGGATTTTTAGAAGGGTGGAGGTAAGACCATGAAACTGAGCATTGAAGAACTGAAAGATATTCTTCGATATGAACCTGACACAGGAGCGTGGATAAGATTAAAGACGCGTGGCCCGTGCATAAAATGGTCTGAAGCCGGGAACATAAGTGCAGATGGTTACCGAAAGTTAAGGATTAACGGGAAAGATTATTTATCAGCACGACTGGCATTTTTCTATATGAACGGCAGATGGCCTATACAGATGGATCACATAAACCGAATCAGATTGGATGATAGATGGTCAAATTTACGCGAGGTAAATCAACAACAGAACAACTTCAATCAAGGCCTACGCGTAGACAATAGTAGCGGCGTTAAGGGTGTCTCCTGGTATAAGTCTCGCGAAAAATGGGTAGTGCAAATGAATGTCTACGGGAAACCTAGAAGATTTGGGTATTACAAAGACATTGAGCTTGCCGAACTAGTGGCTAGTGAGGCTCATGATAAATACCAAGGACAGTACGCAGCAACTGCTCAGATTCTACAAAAACAGGAATAAATACAATGGTGAACCTTTCAAATAACCCGTTATTACAGCAAGCATATGATGTTATCCAGGCCATCGAAAAATGCGGCGCATCAATTGAATTAACTGCCGCCGTTACCAAAGCGTCGGCATTGTTAACGGCAATTGATGAATTTATAAAAATCCGTGAGGCGCAGGGAGTGCCGGTGAGTTGTCCTGATTTTTGGTTAAGCCGCCCGGATGCGGAGCAAGCCGCAAAACAGCGCGGGAAAGGTCATGTTCAAGTTGAGATTAGCCTGTCATTCACGCAGCGCTTTAACGACGACGTGCCAGTATTCACAACCCCACAGTTGCCGATGGCTCATATTGGGTATCTGTATGCTGCAAAAGATACTGGCGCGGTAATCTATTCTATCGCGGATTCTGATATTGAAGGCGCACAGTTGGTAGGTCCGATTTACGGTAACCTCGTATTATCCGCAACACTAAATCCAGCGTAGTGCGCCATGCTACATCACATAACTCCTAATTTTACCTGCTAATGAGTTAGATAAGCTTCACAAAGAATATGCCGCCTTGAGCGGTTTTTTTACGCCTGTCATATGAGGTATCTGCGATGAAAACTCACGTACTTAAAATCTCACCTGAGCACTTCGACCCTGTATTTTCTGGTAGAAAGACTGCTGAACTGCGATTCAATGACCGTAATTATAAAGCTGGCGACTTACTAAAACTACGTGAGTTCTTTGATGGAGCATTCACTGGGAACCATGCATTCCGGCGCGTTACTCATGTGGCAGACATTGGCGAGTTTGCAGAGGGTTATGTGCTTATCAGCATGATACCTGCTTCGGAGTTTGAGGTTGCAGCGGCAGAAGCGGCATGAAGATACTCATCAATGGTGACACTGAGCCAGCCCACATCGTCGCTGCTCACTCAGCAATAGACGAGCACATTAAACGCTACGGCTCTGGCAACAAGTCTCACCCCGTCATCTACAGCATCAAATACCGCGGCAAGCATTATCAAATCGAAGTCACCAACACTAACAAACATCACATGGCTCACGTCATCACTGGTCATCGACAGCTAACGAAAGTTCACTATGGAGAGGCGGCATGAAAAAACTGATCGCACTGGCGTTCATATTCTTGGCATTGGCTGGATGTACTGACCCAGAACGCGCCGTAAAGGTGCTGGCAGACAATGGATTTAGCAATATTCACATCGGCGGTTATTCGTGGGCTGGGTGCGCAAAAGGCGACAACTATGCAACCGAGTTCAGCGCAACTTCACCGGCCGGCAAGCAGGTTAATGGCGTTGTCTGCTCCGCATGGCTGAAGGGTTCCACCATCAGATTCTTTGATTGAGGGATTGATATGAAAAAAACACCAACTTTGGATAGAGAGGTGAAGCTAAACGCGCTGCCGGAGTCCGCAGCAATTATCGTCGGGATAATCTCGGTCATCTTACTTTCATGGGTGCTACTGCCGCAGGGGTGATTATGTATACAAGACTTGAACGCCGGTTGATTTGGCTCGCTATCTTCCTTTTCGGCGCAATTTTCTGGATTGGCCTCACCTTTCTGATTTATGGAGTTTGGAAATGAAATATGAATACCTGAAAGGCAGTGAGAAGGATTTTGAAGGTGCGCAGGATGAGTGCTTGGTTATTGTTCGGCACCTTCGTCAAAAATGGATAAAACACCTAACGGAGTTTATTGGTGGCGCATGCCCATTGAATGAAGGATTCCCCATAGACTCAGTATCAAACTGGGAGATCATCGCCGAGCGCCGACCAATCACCGAGCAGGCTTGGGATGGCGAGCATTTACCACCCACTGGATGGGAGTGTGAAATGCAAAATGATAAAGGAGCGTGGCTTGCAGTAGATATCATTGCTCATAAAGATGGATTTGCATTCGGGTGGTCATACGATTGCCGAAGGGTATTCTTCAGCGATAAGCCTATGGATTTCCGCCCTATCCGGTCACCTGAAGATGTGGCAAGGGACGCAGCGATTGATGGCATGGCTGAGATAATCGAATACCGCACAGGATGCTCGCCAAAGCCGCTCGCTAAATGGCTCTACGATGCCGGTTACCGAAAGATGGAGTAACCCATGACAGAACAGGAGCGGAATGCACTGCGCTCCGCTGCGCGAAGATGTAATGAAGAACTCCACCAGGCCGTAGCGGCCAATCCAAAAACCCCATTCGATAAACTTTCCGGCCCGATCATCAAACGCCACTATCAGCCCATTAAGCCGATCTACCGGTTGGTTGATTTTCTGTGGACGATTGGCGTGCTCAACGGACAATTTGAAGAGAGGTAAGTATGCAAGAAATTCTATTAGACGATGAGGTTTTTAAGCTCACCGAAGCGGCTGCATATCTTAAGAAATCACCGCGTACGGTTCGGGGTCTCATTAAGGCAGGGAAGCTAATTGCCGGAAAGAGCGGGGAAAAGGCTCAGGGTCGGTTTGAGATTTTAAAGTCATCCTGCCTTGAGTATGTTCACAATCAAAAGCACAATCAGGCCGTGAGTGAATCAGATGGCCGTAAAGAGGATACATTATGGCGATCAAACAACGTGGTGGAGTTTGGCACTGCGACTTCGCAACGCCAGACGGAAAGCGTGTTAGGCGGTCTCTTGACACGTCAGACAGGCTTGAAGCGCAAGAGCTGCACGACAAACTGAAATCTGAGTCATGGCGGGTTAGCCGGTTAGGTGAAGCCCCTCAAAAAACCTTTGAAGAAGCATGCGTTCGCTGGCTTACGGATAAGCAACATAAGCGGTCATTGGATGATGACAAGACCAAGATTGAATTCTTCCTGGAGCACTTCTCAGGAAGAATTCTATCAAGCATCAGGCCGGAGGAAATTACTTCGGCTGTTGCTGGCCTGAAGAACAGGAAGTCTAACGGTAAGGTTGAAGTTACCAATGCCACCAAGAATCTTTACCTGGCTTTTATTCGTAGCCTACTGAGAATTGCGGAAAAGGAATGGGGATGGCTGGAGAAAGCGCCTAATCTGAAATCACGTTCAACTCCTAACCGGCGCATTCGCTGGCTAACCCGAGAGGAGGCGGAAAGGATGATCCGTGTTATGCCGGACATCATCAGGCCGGTAGTTATCTTCGCTCTATCTACAGGGTTGCGGCGTTCCAACATCATTAATTTGGAATGGTCGCAAATTGATATGCCGCGAAAAGTGGCATGGATTAATCCGGAGAACGCAAAGGGAGGAAAGGCGATAGGCGTCGCGCTGAACGATACGGCATGTTCTGTTCTGAGAAAACAGTTCGGTCTTCACTCGCGATGGGTATTTGTGCACACCAAAGCGAAGAATCGTGCTGATGGCTCAATGACGCCAGATGTTCGGAAAATGCGGGTGGATGATAACAGGCAATGGCAGAAGGGATTAAAGTTGGCGGGGATCGAGGATTTCAGATTTCATGACTTGAGGCATACCTGGGCGAGCTGGTTGATACAAAGTGGTGTTCCACTTTCGGCATTGCAGGAAATGGGTGGCTGGGAGTGTATTGAAATGGTGCGCCGATACGCACATCTCTCTCCCAATCACCTATCAGAACACGCATGCAAACTGGACTCAATGATTGTGGTCGATGGCACAAATACGGCACAGCATGGAATCGATAAGGTGCTTAAGATAGCGTAAGTGATTGTTTTATATGGTGCCGACTACCGGAATCGAACTGGTGACCTACTGATTACAAGTCAGTTGCTCTACCTACTGAGCTAAGTCGGCTTTTTGAGGTGCTGCGGGGGACTACGTGGCGTAATTTATTGAAATCTTCTGCGTGAGTCAATAGTAGGAAAGTGTGTTTGCTGCTTTTCTCATCATCCTGTTGATTTCATGTGCGTTGCACCGGTTTCTTCTCTCAAATCCACCGGTGCAAATACTCTTCATTCTTCGATTACGGACGCACTAAATCATCCCCATAACCAATCCACTTATAGGTGGTCAGGGCTTCTAATCCCATCGGGCCGCGGGCGTGGAGTTTTTGGGTGCTGACCGCCACTTCTGCGCCGAGGCCAAACTGGCCGCCGTCGGTGAAGCGGGTGCTGGCGTTGACGTAAACTGCCGAGGAGTCGACTTCATTCACAAAGCGGTCGGCCTGGCTGATGGAGCGGGTGAGGATCGCGTCGGAGTGTTCGGTGCCGTAAGCGCGGATATGCGCGATGGCCGCGTCAATGTCGGCGACGACGGTCACGTTCAGATCCAGCGACAGCCATTCGTCCGAGTAATCTTCTTCCACAACTGCCACCACCTTCGCCGGGCCATTTTGCAAATGCGGCATGGCGGCTCGACTTGCGTGCAGCGTTACGCCGGCGGCGTGCATTTTAGCACTCAGTTCCGGCAGAAATTGGGCGGCAATGGCCTGATGTACCAGCAGCGTTTCGAGGCTGTTACAGGCGCTCGGGCGCTGCACTTTGGCGTTTTCAATCACGGTCAGTGCTTTGGCGAAATCCACACTTTCATCAACGAAGGTATGGCACACGCCAATGCCGCCGGTGATCACCGGAATGGTGGACTGCTCGCGGCACAGTTTGTGCAGCGCTGCGCCGCCGCGAGGGATCAGCATGTCGATGTATTTATCCAGCCGCAGCATCTCGGCCACCAGCGCACGGTCCGGGCTGTCGATGGCCTGTACCGCAGCCTTTGGCAATCCGCACTGCTCCAGCGCCTGCTGGATCACTTTCACCGTGGCCTGATTGGTATGATGCGTCTCTTTACCGCCGCGCAGAATCGCCGCGTTGCCGGTTTTCAGACACAGGCTGGCGACGTCGATGGTGACATTAGGCCGCGCTTCGTAAATCACGCCGACCACGCCCAGCGGCACCCGGCGGCGTTCGAGCTTCAGCCCGCCGTCCTGAGTTGAGCCATCAATCAGCTGCCCTACCGGGTCACTCAGACGGCAGACGTCACGCACGTCGCTGGCAATCGCGGATAAGCGGGCGGGCGTCAGCAATAGACGATCCAGCAGCGCCTCGGTCATGCCGCTTTCACGCGCGGCGGACATATCCCGTTCATTGGCCTGAATAATGCTCTGGGCGTTGGCCTCGAGCTTGTCGGCAATCGTCAGCAGCGCACGGTTTTTCTCTGCGGTGCTGAGGGTGGAAAGCTGGTAGGAGGCCTGTCTGGCGGCCTTGCCTATTGCGTTCAACATGGGAATTTCCTTATTTGACACTCTTAACTGACAATCATGTCGTCACGGTGTACGGCAACCGGACCGTACTCGTAACCGAGGATATCGCTGATCTGCTGGGAATGGTGACCGGCAATCATGCGCATGGCGTCGCTGTTATAACGGCTGACGCCGTGGGCTAGATCGCGACCGGCCAGGCTGATGATGCGGATCACTTCACCGCGTGAGAAATCGCCTTTAACCTCACGAATGCCCTTCGGCAACAGCGAACTGCCGCGCTCAAGCATGGCGGCAACCGCGCCGTCATCAATGGTAATTTCACCCGCCGGTGGTGCGCCGAAGATCCAGCGTTTGCGGCTCTCCAGCGGCGTTTGCATGGCGTGGAAACGGGTGCCAACGGAGACGCCTTTGATCACGTCGCTGATCACGCCCGGCAGGCTGCCTGCGGCAATAATGGTATCGATACCCGCACGGCAGGCAATGTCTGCGGCCTGTAATTTGGTGGCCATGCCGCCCGTACCGAGGCCAGATACGCTGTCACCGGCAATGCCGCGCAGGGCATCGTCGATGGCGGTGATCTCGCGAATTAACTCAGCTTCCGGATTAGTACGCGGATCGGCGGTAAACAGGCCCGGCTGGTCAGTCAGCAACAGCAGTTTGTCGGCTCCGGCGAGGATCGCCGCCAGCGCTGACAGGTTGTCGTTGTCGCCGACTTTAATCTCGGCCGTCGCCACCGCATCGTTTTCGTTGATCACCGGTACGATGTGGTTATCGAGCAGCGCATTCATGGTATCGCGCGCATTGAGGAAGCGCTCGCGGTCTTCCAGATCGGCGCGGGTCAGCAGCATCTGACCGATATTGATGCCATAAATGGAAAACAGCTGTTCCCACAGTTGGATCAAACGGCTTTGTCCGACCGCAGCCAGCAGTTGTTTTGAGGCGATGGTGGCGGGAAGTTCAGGGTAACCCAGATGTTCGCGCCCGGCGGCAATCGCGCCCGACGTTACAATCACAATTCGGTGCCCGGCAGCATGTTGCTGCGCACATTGGCGGACCAGCTCAACAATGTGAGCCCGGTTAAGGCGACGGGAGCCGCCGGTGAGCACGCTGGTGCCCAGTTTTACAACCAAGGTTTGGCTGCCACTCATAATCATTCTGCCGTTTGAAATAAAAGTATTGAACAGAGTTTAAATGAAGAGGTGGGTGGTTGTCTTTGGAAAAGGAGAGAAGCGTTATGCCCGAAGGCATAACGCCGGATAACAGAGTTAATTCAGGGTGAAGCGTTAACGTCAGGCTGACAGCTTCAATGGTTCGTCACTGAAATTTTCGGCAGGTTCAAGCTTTAATGACATATCAACAATCATGGCGTTGAGGTTCTTGTGGAAACCGCGCAGCGTGGTCTCCAGCTTGTCCTTAACTTCAGAATTTTTAATGTTTTTGGTCTTCCAGTTTCCGTCTTTATCAAATAATCCAAAGTGATAGATATAAGTAAAACGTTCAGCTTCAGCCTGCAGTTCTATCCACCAGCCCCAGAACTCACGTTTCTCAGGCGCAGGTTTTGCGTCTACGCAGACCGCCAGACAGTCAAAGAAAAAGCGATCGTGCTCGCATTTTCCTTCGCGGATATAAGGCCCCAGAGTACCGAAACGTTTCATTAGCCGGCTTTTAGGATGACCACTTGGTAACGTCATTGTACAACCTCCATATGTAAGCCATCCTTTTTAGCAAAACGTTAAAAATTAGCAACTGTTAAGTTAGCGCATTCTCGCTACTAGCCAGTCGCTGATCTCATGTAATGCACGATCAAAGTTACGGAAAAGCGGCTCCGGCTTGATGGTTAACAGCTTACCCTGGGCAGACGAATCGACAATTAGCTTCGATTCTTCCTTAGGACTGAAAGGATCGTTCTCCCAGTAACCGGCTAGCATTGGCGTGGGGGTCCGGCGCCCGAGTAAACCCTGCGTCTTCAGAGAATATCGATTTAGTTCGGTCTTCAGCGCGCTGTCGGAGGCATTCGACATAGCCAGGCGGCTGGCGAGCACGTCCATGTGCATGTCCGGCACTTTCTCCTGACATTTGGCGTCACAAAGCAAGGTATGCACCAGCGCGCCGAGCGTCGCTACGGCACGCACTCGGCGTGGTTCAAGATAGGCCAAACGCACTGCCACGTTAGCACCAAAGCGGAAACCAACCAGGCTAATTTTGGTGGCATCAACCCAGACAACGTCGCTCAACTGTGCCAGCACCTGCTGATGCAGGAAGCTGGTGTCCTGGGTCAGTTTCCATTTGATGGAAAAACCGAGCGACGGCATGTCAATGGTCAACATGGCAATGCCACGCGGCGCCAGATATTCGCGGAACAGGCGCTGATGGTCACTCTGTAAGGTGTCCAGACCGCCGCACACCATCACGGTCGGGAATGGCGCTTTACCTTCATTCGGCAAATGCAGGAAACCGGTGATCGATGCCCCGCCTTCGATGGCAAAGTCGATCTCTTTCAGTTGGTACGGCGAATGCAGCGCAGATTGTTCGAAGGCTTTGTTTGCCAGCACCTGCGCCTGTTCAGCCAACGTATCGCCTTTCAGATGCGGGTAACCGGCGATGCTGTAAAGGTTAGCGGCGTTGAGCCAGTACTCGCTGGCCAGATTAACATCCTTCGCCTCCTGCGCCTTTTGCTGCCAGGCCATCCCCTGCTGCGACCATTCGTAGATCCAGTTACCGCTGCGATAACCAATCACCGTATCCAGCAGTCGCTCGTCGCTGTGTTTGGAAGTCGACACCGCAATACGCGATAACACTTCTTCCACTTCAATCGGATTAACGCCGCGCCATAACCACATAAGACGATTGATCGTGCGATACCAGCAGGGTGCAGAGTCCCCCTCCAGCGCGGAATGCAGCGAGCCATTACTTTGATGATGAACGCGATTAACCAGCGTCGACGTCTCAGGATATTTAAAGGTAGGTTTAAACAGTTTTTCCGTAAGGTTGACAGGCGCCATGGTGCAGTGTCCTCCGTTTGCAAGCGATATGAGTGTTATTCTGCCATCTCTATATAGGAAGTACGTTGCGGCAAGACAAGAGACAGGTCAAGCGCGATAGGATCCCGCTTTATATCCGACCAGAAAAACCAAAGCAAAACGCCCGGCATTTAGCCAGGCGTTCTTTAAGAGGATCATCATGGCAATCCTCTAAATCATTCTTGTTGTATCAAGGCGGCAACTGAATAAGTCCCCGGGTGCATACATCAGTATGTGACTGGGGCGAATGAAGGCAGCCAACGCAAAAACAGCAAGAAGGATGACAGGAACCTTGAAATCCTCTAAATCATTCTTGTTGTATCAAGGCGGCAACTGAATAAGTCCCCGGGAGCATACATCAGTATGTGACTGGGGCGAATGAAGGCAGCCAACGCAGAGACAGCAAGAAGGATGACGGGAACCTTGAAATCCTCTAAATCATTCTTGTTGTATCAAGGCGGCAACTGAATAAGTCCCCGGGAGCATACATCAGTATGTGACTGGGGCGAATGAAGGCAGCCAACGCAGAGACAGCAAGAAGGATGACGAGGATTATTGGCCAACTAATGGGGGAACAAACACCACGCCCATATCCCACGGCTGCTGAATCCAGGTGTCTTGCGGAATGTCGATGACATAATCGTCAACCAGCGGCGCACCGGCGGGTTTAGCGAAAATGGTAATAAAATGGGCTTTCGGGTACATCTCGCGGATAGCTTTGGCGGTCCCGCCGGTATCTACCAAATCGTCGATCACGATAAAGCCTTCGCCGTCACCTTCTGCGCGTTTCAGCACGTGCATGTCGCGCTGATTATCATGGTCGTAGCTGGAGATGCAGACGGTATCAACATGACGAATGCACAGTTCTCGCGCCAGCAGAGCCGCAGGAACCAGACCGCCACGGCTGACCGCAATAATGCCAGTCCACTGTTCTGCCGGCAGCAGGCGCTTTGCCATGGTGCGGGCATGGATTTGCAGCATATCCCAGGTTACAACGTATTTTTCGCTCATATAGGTGTCCCAGCCAGTGAATTGACGGCTTTTAAAAATTTAAACCCTAAATAATTCGAATTGCAGGACAAAATACCAGCGGCATTTTGAACAGCGCTTAGCGCTGACCCCTATAACGCGGCAAGTGAACGAATCCCGATGAGCTGACATAAATCAGTGATTCGGGTGAACGAACGCAGCCAACGCATCTGCAATTTGACGTATGACGGGTGTATTCGGGGAAAAAGGTTGCGCGGGATTATAGTGATTTCAGCTCATAAAAACCAGCGGTTATCTGGAAGCCAGCGCCCAAAAAACCCGGATTTTCTCCCCGCGTACGCGCACAGGTTAAGATTAAGTGATATTGTGTCAGACCACTCGCTACAACGTCTGGCGGGTCTTACTTAATCTTAAACCTACAGTTTCTCTATCAGTTCACCTGCACACTGCACCTGACTGAGCTGACTGTTACAGGAGACTTATAGTGTCTGAACTGTCTCAACTTTCGCCACAGCCGCTGTGGGATATTTTTGCCAAAGTCTGTTCCATTCCGCATCCTTCTTACCATGAAGAAGCCCTGGCGAAACACATCGTTGAATGGGCGCAGGAAAAAGGGATTCACGCTGAGCGTGACGAAGTCGGTAATATTCTGCTGCGCAAACCTGCGACTAAAGGCATGGAAAACCGCAAGCCGGTGGCGTTGCAAGCCCACCTCGACATGGTGCCGCAAAAGAATAACGATACCGTTCATGATTTCACTAAAGACCCCATCCAGGCCTACGTCGACAACGGCTGGGTAAAAGCCCGTGGCACCACACTGGGTGCCGACAACGGCATCGGTCTGGCCTCTGCACTGGCGGTGATCGCGGATGACTCGGTTGAGCACGGCCCTCTGGAAGTCCTGCTGACGATGACCGAAGAGACCGGCATGGCCGGCGCATTTGGCCTGCAGCCGAACTGGTTACAGTCTGAGATCTTGATCAACACCGACTCAGAAACCGAAGGCGAAATCTACATGGGTTGCGCAGGCGGGATTGATTTCACCTCCACCCTGCCCCTGACCCGCGAAGCCTTACCTGCTGGGTACGCTACGCTGAAGCTGACGCTGAAAGGGCTGAAAGGCGGCCACTCCGGCGCTGAAATTCACCTTGGCCTCGGTAACGCCAGCAAACTGCTGGCACGTTTCCTCGCGGAGCACGCCGAGAGCCTCGGTCTGCGCCTGATGGACTTCACCGGCGGTACGCTGCGTAACGCCATCCCACGTGAAGCTATCGCGACGCTGGCGGTGTCTGCGGCTAATGCTGACGCACTTAAAGCGGCTGTGCAGGAATTCCTCGCCACTCTTCAGTTTGAACTGTCTGCGGTCGAGAAGAAAATTGCCTTGGTGATTGAAGCGGTTGAAAGCCCTGCAAAAGTGCTGAACGTAGCAAGCCAGAACGGTTTTATCGCGCTGCTAAACGCAACGCCAAACGGCGTGATCCGCATGAGCGATGACGTTAAAGGCGTGGTTGAAACCTCACTGAACGTCGGCGTTGTCACCATGAAAGACGACGAAGTGGCGATCAACTGCCTGATCCGTTCGCTTATCGACAGCGGTAAAGAGTACGTGGTGAGTATGCTTGATTCACTCGGCAAACTGGCTGGCGCCAGGACATTGGCAAAAGGGAGCTACCCTGGCTGGAAACCTGAGCCAAGCTCACCGGTGATGACGCTGGTGCGCGAAACCTACCAGCAACTGTTCGATAAAACCCCTAACATCATGGTGATCCACGCCGGTCTGGAATGCGGTCTGTTCAAAAAACCGTACCCTGACATGGACATGGTCTCCATCGGGCCGACCATCACCGGGCCACACTCGCCGGATGAGCAGGTACATATCGAAAGTGTTGGCCTCTACTGGCAACTGCTGACGGCGCTGCTGAAAGCGATCCCTGAAAAGAACTGATTGTTAACCCTTTCCCAGCCTTCGCCTCTCTCGGGGGGAAAGGTTGGGATGGGGTGTGGGTTTCAGGTGCTGAGTCGCCAGAGCCAAACCTCCTCCCAGCCTTTTTTCGCAGAGAGGTGCGAAAGCCAACGCCTGATTTATTCCCAGGGGAGCAGCAACTGCCTCTCAATTTGCGGATCCTGCAATGTGACATGTAAACCGACCAGCCTTACGCCCCGACCGTCGCGCCGCTGTTCCCAGGCTTCCCGCGCTACTTTCAGTAAATCCTCTTTATTTAGCACCGGCCAGACGTGTTCCTGAGTGGTCTGCTGGAAGTCATGGAATTTAAGCTTGATGCCTTGTCGTGCAATGCGCAGGTCTGGACTGACACGGCTTAGACGTGTTTCGAGTTCAGGAAACAACCGTTCAATCAACGTGACGCACTCTTCCCAGCTGTGAATATCCTCCGCCAGCGTGCGCTCCACACCGACTGACTTGCGCAGCCGCTCCGGTGACACACCCCGCTCATCAATTCCCTGACAGCGTTCCCACAAGACACGCCCAAACTTACCGAAGTTTTTCAGCAACAGCGCCAGGTCATAGCGTTGCACGTCGCCGCAGGTCTTCAGACCGCGCTCCTGCAGACGCTGTGCCGTCACTTTGCCTACGCCGGGAATTTTGCTCAGCGGCAGATCCAGCAGAAAGCCGGCCACCTGGTCGGGCGTTATTACATATTGTCCATCGGGCTTATTGAGATCGGAGGCGATCTTCGCCAGAAATTTAATCGGCGCGATGCCGGCCGAAGCCGTAAGGTTTATTTCATCGGAAATCGTCTGGCGGATCTCAGCAGCAATCAGCGTCGCCGAACCGCTGCATAACGTGGTCTCTGAAACATCCAGATAGGCTTCATCCAGCGACAGCGGTTCAATCAGGGAAGTATAGCGGGAGAAAATTTCACGGATATGGTTTGAAGCTTCTTTATAAGCTTCCATTCTGCCTGGGATCACTTTGAGATGCGGGCAGAGTTTCAGCGCCATGCCGGTAGGCATCGCACTGTGCACACCGAATTTACGTGCAGGGTAATTGGCAGTGCTGATGACACCCCGGCGGTCGCGGCTACCGCCGATGGCTATCGGAATATCACGCAGGGAAGGATCGTCGCGCATTTCCACGGCAGCAAAGAAGCAGTCCATATCAACGTGAATAATTTTGCGCATACCCCTCCCCAATAACTGTATAAGTATACAGTTAAAATAAGAGAACTCAAGTGAGTCATCTTCAACTCATAAGCGTAAATAGATTTGAAAAATCCCTCATTCACTCCATGAATAACGCGAGGAAATAAAGATTAATTATTAATTTATAAACATTTTTTCCGATCACTTTAATATTAATACAACAATCGCTCCGTATATTGGCCGGGTATCATCCTTCAGCTAAATGGAACCCGCCAAGATGAAAAACCCATCCCGCCTATTGCTAAGCACATTATTATCCGGCTGTTTGTTGTCGCCGGTGACTTTCGCCGCAACGGGTATGCATGCCCCGCAGATTATCGCCCACCGGGGCGGTACCGCCGACGCGCCTGAAAACACGCTTCCCGCCATCACGTTGGCGCTTGAAAATAGTGCTGATGCCATCTGGATCACTGTGCAGCTGTCAAAAGATGGCGTGCCGGTACTTTACCGTCCTTCCGATTTGAAAACTCTGACCAATCAGCAGGGGCCGATCTCCCAATTTACCGCGACAGAGTTGGCCAAGGTAGATGCCGGATGGGCATTCGGTTCCGGCGAGATACATCCATATCGTGGGAAAAATATCGGTATTCCAACATTGGAGAGTATTTTAAACGCTTTTCCGAAAACCCAATTTTATATCGACATCAAAACCCCGGATGCTGCTCCGGAAAAAATGGCGGCAGCGCTGAACAGCGTACTGAAAGAGACACACAGCCTGGCGAGAACCCGTATCTACTCGACTGATACAAAATATCTTGAAGCGCTGCCCGCAGGGTTACCACGTTTTGAAAGCCGTGATTTGACCCGTACCGTGCTTGCCAATATCACCATGGCCCATCAGTGCCAGATTCAACCGGATAAGAAAGAGCGCTGGTATGCGCTGGAAATGAAGCGCGAGGTGGAAGTGGTGGAGAAATATACACTCGGTGAAGCGCGCTCAAAAGCCACGCTTGAATGGGATAAAGAAGCTATGGAGTGTTTCCGTTCTCAGGGCAAGGCCCACATTATTTTGATTGGCATAAACAACCAGACAGATTATCAACAGGCCAAAAAATTACACGCCGACGGCGTTCTGGTGAACTCCCCGGCTGACTTCAAAAAGATCCCGCGTTAACGACACTCGTTCCCGGCAGCAATGCCGGGATATCGCACGTATTCCGACACAGCAGCGGTATAAAAAACAATCTCTCCCATTTTTTATTAATTTATAACTAAAATTATTATCAGCGCCATTGCTAAAAAAACCATCAGTATTAAGATGGCAGCAAATCAAGCATGTTAAGTGCCGATTGTACATCAGTGGCGGTCTTAAAGATCTTTGTATCTGTAGACAAAATAATCAGAACTATTTTATTAGCAGGAAGAAGAATGATTAGAATCGCGCTGTTACTTGCGATGCTCCTCAGTTTACCTTTATTTACCCTCGGAACAGCGGCCGCCAGTGAGCCCGTCCCGGTAAATCAGGCACTTAAGCAAAAGCTATTAGGTTCCCCCGTCTATATTCAAATCTTCAAGCAGGAACGTAAGCTTGAACTTTATGCCGAACTTCAGGGTGAATATCGCCTGATTGGCACATACGGTATTTGTGATTTTTCTGGCGGCTTAGGGAATAAACGCCGCGAAGGGGATTTCAAAAGTCCGGAAGGTTTTTACAGCGTAGATATGCATCACTTAAAACCTGACAGCAAATTCTATCGCGCGATTAACATCGGCTTTCCGAATGATTACGACATGGCTCAGGGTTATTCCGGCAAATACTTGATGATCCACGGTAACTGTAAGTCCATCGGCTGTTATGCGATGACTGACCAGTATATGGATGAAATTTTCACTTACGTGCAGGCAGCCTTCCAGTTTGGTCAGCGTAACGTGCAGATCAGCATTTATCCATTCCGCATGACCGACGCCAACATGGTGGCGCATAAAAGCTCTTCATACATCAGTTTCTGGAATGAGCTGAAACCCGGCTACGACTATTTCCAGAAAAACCATATTCCACCGAACGTGGTGGTCAGCGCAGGTAAGTATGTGCTGACTCAACCGGTGAAAGTGATCCCGCTGGCATCACAGCTGGCGTTCACCACAGTGAAATAATGCGAACTCGCCTGGCGCAATTTTGTTCCAGGTTTCGTTACCCGTAAGAGGTTGAGTGGCGATCACCGTGACGACATCATTGGGTGTCGTCTGCTGCTGAAAATCAATTTCCACGTCCTGATCCAACAACGTTGCCTTACCAAACGGCGCCCGCCGGGTGATCCAATACAGATTGGTGGAACAATAGGCCATCACGAAACGCCCGTCCGACAGCAGCATGTTAAACACGCCCTTCTGCCGTAACTCGTCAGCCAATGATGCAATATAGCGAAACACTGACGGCCAGTTTCCCGGTGTGCGCGGATAGCGCTCGGTCAGTTTATGCAGCAGCCAGCAGAAGGCAAATTCACTGTCGGTCTGGCCTATTGGGCGTAACGTGCCGGTAACCAGCTGACGATAACCGCGCAATTGGCCGTTATGAGCATAAGTCCAGTTGCGGCCCCAGAGTTCACGGGTAAACGGATGGGTATTTTCCAGCGACACTTCACCGCGGTTGGCCTGACGGATATGCGAAATCACCGCGCAGGATTTGATCGGATACTCCTGAACCAGGCGAGCGATGGGCGAATTAAAACTCGGTTGCGGATCTTTAAAGGTGCGGCAGCCGTTACCTTCGTAGAAAGTAATGCCCCAGCCATCTTTATGCGGACCTGTACCGCCACCGCGCTGCACTAATCCACTGAAACTAAAACAGATGTCAGTAGGAATATTAGCGCTCATCCCGAGCAACTCGCACATCACCAGCCTCCTTTACAACAAAGGTCTTATGCCTTCGCCATCTCTTTTTCGATCAACAGAATTAGGATATGAATCACTTTAATGTGAACTTCCTGCACGCGATCGGCGAAGCCGAAATGCGGCACCCGAACTTCCACATCGGCGGATCCGTCCATCTTGCCGCCGTTCTTGCCGGTCAGGGTGATCACTTTCATGCCCTTAGCACGCGCCGCTTCAATGGCTTTGATCACATTGGCGGAGTTGCCAGACGTTGAGATGCCAAACAGTACGTCGCCTTTCTGGCCAACCGCTTCGACATAGCGTGAGAAAATATGGTCAAAGCCGAAATCGTTACCTACGCAGGAGATATGGCTGACGTCTGAAATTGCGATTGCCGGATAACCAGGGCGATTTTCACGGTAACGACCGGTCAGCTCTTCGGCGAAGTGCATGGCGTCGCAGTGCGATCCGCCATTACCGCAAGAAATTACTTTCCCGCCTGCTTTGAAGGAATCCGCCAGCATCACGGCAGCACGTTGAATTGAGTCAATGTTAGCCGGGTCGCTGATGAATTTGTTCAGCGTGTCAGCAGCTTCGTTCAGTTCACTACGGATAATATCCTGGTACATGGCAGCCTCTTTTATGTCCATTAGTAGTAAATAAGATGTTCCGTTTTGCAGTGTAACGGATCGCCGAAACACCGAGAAGCAATGAAGCGGTAATGAATCTGATAGTTTCCGCTTTTAGCCCTTCGTGCTGTCGGTTTGTGAGCCAAGTTGTAATTAAGATGTAAATTAGTTGATAAAGAAATAGACCTGGACTAAAACCAATACATCCACCTAACAGGTCAGACCTCCTACAACTCAGGAGTTTTATCATGATGATTATTAGCATTGTCGCCCTACTGTTTATTATCGGTGTGTTGTTCTACCACCGCATCAATTTGCCATTAAGCAGCCTGGTGATCGTGGCGTTTATCGCCGCCATGGGTGCAATTAATTTATGGACGCTATGGCTGCTGGCGCCACTGGTGATCATGTTGTTGCCCTTCAATCTTCCGGCACTGCGCCGTTCGCTGTTCTCCGCTCCGGCCCTGCGTACCTTCCGTAAAGTGATGCCGAGCATGTCACGCACGGAAAAAGAGGCTATCGAAGCGGGTACCACCTGGTGGGAAGGCGATCTGTTCAGCGGCACACCGGACTGGAAAAAGTTGCAGGATTATCCGCAGCAGCGCCTGACCGAGGAAGAACAGGCATTCATTGATGGCCCGGTGGAAGAAGCCTGCCGCATGGCCAATGATTTCGAAATTACCCATGAGCTGGCGGATCTGCCACCAGAATTGTGGGCTTATCTGAAAAAGCATCGCTTCTTCGCAATGATCATCAAGAAAGAGTACGGCGGTCTGGATTTCTCCGCTTATGCTCAGGCCCGCGTCTTGCAGAAACTGTCCGGTGTCTCAGGTATTCTGGCCATCACCGTTGGGGTGCCTAACTCCCTCGGCCCCGGCGAGCTGCTGCAACATTACGGGACGGATGCGCAAAAAGATCACTATCTGCCACGTCTGGCACAGGGCCTGGAGATTCCTTGCTTTGCCCTGACCAGCCCTGAAGCGGGTTCAGACGCCGGTGCCATTCCTGACGTTGGCATCGTGTGTAAGGGCCAGTGGGAAGGCGAAGAGGTGCTGGGTATGCGCCTGACGTGGAACAAACGCTATATCACACTGGCACCTATCGCCACCGTGCTCGGTCTGGCATTTAAACTGAAAGACCCGGATCACCTGTTGGGCGAGACCACTGAGCCAGGCATCACCTGTGCGCTGATCCCTACGGACACGCAGGGCGTGGAGATCGGCCATCGCCACTTCCCGCTGAACGTGCCGTTCCAGAATGGCCCGACGCGCGGCAACGATATTTTCGTGCCTATCGATTACATCATCGGCGGACCAAAAATGGCCGGTCAGGGCTGGCGTATGTTAGTTGAATGCCTGTCGGTTGGCCGTGGCATCACCCTGCCTTCTAACGCGACCGGCAACCTGAAATCACTGGCTCTGGCGACCGGCGCTTATGCGTATATACGCCGTCAGTTCAAATTGCCGATCGGTAAAATGGAAGGGATCGAAGAGCCACTGGCGCGCATTGCCGGCAACGCTTACGTAATGGATGCCGCCGCAACGCTTATCACCAACGGCATCATGCTCGGTGAAAAACCCGCGGTGCTGTCGGCTATCGTGAAATATCACTGTACCCATCGCGGCCAGCGTGCGGTGATGGACGCCATGGATATTACCGGCGGTAAAGGCATCATGCTCGGTAAAAGCAACTTCGTGGCCCGTGCTTATCAGGGCGCACCGATTGCTATCACCGTGGAAGGCGCCAATATCCTGACACGCAGTATGATCATCTTCGGTCAGGGTGCTATCCGCTGTCACCCTTACGTATTGAGTGAGATGGCCGCGGCAGAAAGCAATAACCTGCAAGATTTCGACCGCGCGCTGTTCGGTCATATCGGCCACGTCGGCAGCAACAACATGCGCAGCTTCTGGCTCGGCCTGACGAATGGCCGCACCAGCGTCACACCAGCCAAAGACGCCACGGCGCGTTACTACCAGCACATCAACCGCCTGAGCGCTAACCTTGCGCTGCTGTCGGATATTTCGATGGGCGTGCTGGGCGGCAGTCTGAAGCGTCGCGAGCGTATCTCGGCGCGTCTTGGCGATATTCTTAGCCAGATGTATTTAGCCACCGCGACCCTGAAACGTTATGAAGAAGAAGGCCGTCACGAAGCTGATTTGCCGCTGGTGCATTGGGGCGTGCAAGATTGTCTGAATCAGGCAGAAATCGCCATTGACGATCTGCTGCGCAACTTCCCGAACGGCTTTATCGCCGGGGTAATGCGCCTGGTTATCTTCCCGCTGGGCCGTGCGCACTCTGCACCGTCTGACCAGTTAGATCACCAGTTGGCGCGCATTCTGCAGGTACCGTCAGCCACCCGCAGCCGCATTGGACGCGGTCAGTTCTTCGAAGCCAGCGAAAACAATCCGATTGGCCAACTGGAAGCCGCACTGGCCGACATCATCGCCGCAGAACCGGTGCATAAACGCCTGAGTGACGCGATGGGCAAGAAACTTTCATTTACCCGTCTGGACATTCTGGCACAGCAAGGTCTTGACGCCGGTCATCTGACCCCCGACGAAGCCCGTATTCTAAGCCGTGCAGAAGAGAGTCGTCTGCGCTCGATTAACGTCGACGAATTTGAAGCAGATGAACTGGCAGCAAAAAAGCAGCAGCCTGAAGTAAAGAAGGAAGCGAAACCGCGCCACACTGAAGCGGCATAGCGCCTTTTCAACCCGGCCCTTACCCTTAATAGCAACAAGCCTGAGTGCGGTAAACACTCAGGCTTTTCTATTCAACAGTTAACCGCACCCGTTTCAGAGGAAACGTTTTTAGCTTTTTTTGATTGGCTTTTGGGCTGGTTTTTGCGTTGGCTTTTGAGCGGGCTTTTGCGTTTGCGGACGTACACGCGCGGTCAGACCTTTAAGGAAATAACGCAGAACCTGATCGCCGCATGGGCGGTAGTTCTTGTGGCCTTCCTTGCGGAAAAATGCGCTCAATTCGCCTTCGGCCATCTTGAAGTCAGCCGCAGCCAGGACGCTCAACATATCTTCGGTTTTCAGTTCGAATGCCACGCGAAGTTTTTTCAGCATGATGTTATTGGTCACGCGTTTTTCCACTTCCGGCACCGGGAAACGGTCATCTTTGCCACGTTTGAACGTGATCAAGCCGTTCAGGAAGTTACTCATCACTTCGTCTGGCACTTCCATGTAATCTTCTTCGTCATCTTTCTTCAGATAGCGCGACATGACTTCCGGGCTGACGGGAGTACCTGTCGTTTTAAGGATTTCAATCAGTTTGCCTTCGCTTAAATCCAGCATGTGGCGCACGCTGCGCAAGACATCGTTATGCATCATAATTCTTGTATTCCTGTATGGAGTAAACCGAGGAAATGCCACCGGGCCTACACCCTAAATAATGTTCGCACCTCGAAGCCGGGCATTATACAAGAAAAGGATCGGTTTAGCTGAACTGACGGATACGGGCAATCAACGATTCAATATCGCCAATCTGCGGCGCTGTCAAAATAAGCTTCTGCCCCAGACTCAAGGCATGGCGCTGGCAATCGGCGCGCATGGCATCATCTTTGATGGCGTCGAGATCGGCAACGTGTGCCAGACCGATGGTGCGGCGGATCAACTCAGCGCCGCAATACCCTACCGAGTCATGCCAAACCTGTTGCAGGAACTGCGCCGCATAGCCCTCTTCCGCCAGTGATGGGTCCTGCGTTTTATCGCGTGCCAGCCGCAAGAAACCTTCCGAGAAGCTGAGCCACAGCACGCGTAAATCATTCAGACGCTGCTCGCGCCCATCAGCGGCCTCGCGCACCGCCACCAGCCCCGGTAAACCACAATAATTGAGCAGTAAATTTCCCATGACCGAACCCGGATCAAATCCTAATGGTCCGTAAAAGCCGAACTCCGCATCGATGGCTTTCAGTTTACCGTCAGCCACAAAAATCGAGCCACTGTGAATGTCACCATGCAACAGCGCTTCGGCCTTACTGAGAAAACGGTGTTTGAGTGACGCCACCGCCAGACGCAGCGATTTATCGGCACGCAGGGCATCGACTTCCGGCTGTAAAATTGGCGCGAAATTATTGCGTTCGTGATCAACGTAAGGATCGGTGAAAAACAGATCTTCGGTGATCTGACAAAGTTCAGGATTGGTAAAGCGCGCCACTTCGGCTTTCTTGAACTGGGCATTCTGATAAAAATCGGAAGTATGAAACAGCGTTTGCGCCAGATATTCCCCCAACTGACTGGCAGCCTGCGGATAATATTTGCCCTGTACCAGCTCGCTGCGCCAGATAGCGTGATCGGAGAGATCTTCCTGCACCATCACAGCCAGTTCTGCGTCATGGTGTAACACTTTCACCGTATGCTGTGGGGAAAACGTGCCGTGCGCGACCAGCGTTTCGGCTTCAATGCGCGCCCGGTCTAGCGTCAGCGGCCACGACTCACCGACACAGCGCACATAAGGCAAGGCCTGTTTGACGATCACCCGGCTGACGCCTGCGATATCGCGGATTTTAAACACCAGGTTCAGGTTACCATCGCCAATTTCGTCAGCGGAAACCAGGGACTGAGGATCGGACACTCCGCCAAACTGACGGGCATATTCAACGGCATCTGCAGCAGTAAACGTATAATAGCGGGACATCGCGACCTCTCGAATTCAATTCTCAATAAAACATCCAGACGTCTATACATCCGTAAAGCATGTTGGCAGAATAAGCAAATAGATGCAACTGGGCAACAAAGGTTTAACCACAATGAAAAATCTCACCACTACCAGTTTACGAATTCATGAAAATCAGCTGTGGATCCTCGATCAACAGGCACTTCCCCAGCAATCTGACTGGCTCCCCTGCGCAGATGTCACCGCGCTGGTTGATCATATCCGCACCTTACGCGTTCGCGGCGCACCGCTGATTGGCCTATCAGCCAGCCTGCTGTTAGCGCTGCTGGCTGAGGGCGGAATGCCCAGGCCGCAGTTGTACCAGGCGCTGGAAGCATTGCGCCAATCCCGACCGACCGCCGTTAACCTGATGAATAATCTGGAACGTATGAAGGTCCCGCTGGAACAACCTGATTTCATTGTGAAGCTGGTAAATGAGGCGCTACGTCTGGTGGAAGAGGATAAAGCGCTGTGTGCCAGTATTGCTGACCACGGCGCCGGGCTGGTCAAACCGGGCAGTTGCCTGCTGACGCACTGCAACACCGGTGGCCTGGCGACAGCGGGCGTAGGGACTGCGCTTGGGGTGATTTCCCGCGCTTACCAGCAAGGGAATGTTCAGCAAGTTTGGGTAGATGAGACACGACCACTGTTGCAGGGCGGGCGTTTAACCGCCTGGGAACTCGGCGAGTTGGGCATTCCTTATCAGCTGATTTGTGACTCGATGGCAGCCAGCCTAATGGCACTGGGTAAAGTTGATGCCATCTGGGTCGGTGCTGACCGCATCGCCGCCAACGGTGACGTCGCGAATAAGATTGGTACCTACAGTCTGGCAGTATTGGCGAAATATCACGGCATTCCGTTTTACGTTGCTGCGCCACACACCACCCACGATCCGCACTGCCCGAACGGTGCCGCCATTCCCATAGAACAGCGAGATCCGCGTGAAGTCACCGGTGTCTCTGGCAGCTTTGGTTCAGTGCAATGGGCACCGCTGAATGCTAACGTTTACAATCCAGCCTTTGACGTTACGCCCGCAGCCTTAATCAGCGGATGGGTACTCGATGTCGGCGTAGTCAGCCCAGCTCAGGTTCAGCAAGGGGTGTTCCAGGCCCCATTAAAATGAAGCCATCGGGTGAGAAACTCCTCGCCCCTTTTTCTCATTGCCAATAAAATACATAAGTTAAAAGGATGATTGTCTGTTTCCCCCGCTCTCATCTTCCCCAAAATAACAATTTTAGATCCCAAAATGACATTTGGTGCTACTATCCTTTGCCCTTTTTATACATGTGGCTATGACCTTCACAGGGATTGATTCCTATGAATAATATTCATGTTCTTCATAAATTAGCCGATAATAACTAACGGTTCTTTACGTTGAACTTATCGACTGCATAAAGAGCGGCTTTTTGTAAATAAAACTAATCTATAGGGATAAAGGGTAGGTACATGAGAAAAACACTATTCATTGCGCTGGTTGCCGCTGCAACACTGAGTGGTTGTGCAACGGAGTCTTCACGTTCTTTAGAAGTGGCAAAAGTGGCCTCTTACAACACGCAATATAACGGTCAGCGTAGTCCAATTGCGGTTGGCAAGTTTGATAATCGCTCAAGCTATATGAGCGGGATTTTCTCTGACGGTGTCGATCGTCTGGGAAATCAGTCCAAAACGCTGCTGGTCACTGACCTGCAACAAACCGGACGCTTCAACGTTCTGGATCGCACCAATATGGATGAGATCAAAGAAGAAGCCGGTATCAAAGGCCAGGCTCAGACGCTGAAAGGTGCCAACTACATCATCACCGGCGATGTAACTGAATTTGGTCGTAAAGAAGTCGGCGATAACCAGTTGTGGGGCATTCTCGGCCGAGGCAAACAGCAAATTGCCTATGCAAAAGTCAATCTTAACGTGGTCAATGTGCAAACGTCAGAAGTGGTTTATTCTTCGCAGGGCGCGGGCGAATACAGCCTTTCAAACCGAGAAATTATTGGTTTCGGCGGCACGGCAAGTTATGACTCCACCTTAAATGGCAAAGTACTCGACCTGGCGATCCGCGAAGCGGTGAACAATCTGGTGAATGGAATCGAAAGCGGCGCATGGCGTCCTGCTAATTAATATACGGAAATAATCATGAAATTCATTGAACAAAAAAATGCGTGGCAAAAAAGCGGTCTGGCGATGTTGTTACTAGTATTGGCGGGTTGCGCGACGCAGCCTAAAAACATCTATAACTGGGATCAATATCAGACGACAGTTTATCAGTATTATCAGAGTGATAAGGTGGGGCCAGAGCAGCAAATTGCCTCGCTGAAAGAGTCTATTGAGAAATCCCGCGCCACTAATAAACTGGTTCCTCCTGGCCTGCATGCCCAACTTGGATTGCTTTATGCCAATACCGGCAATACCGATCAAGCATTCCAGGAATTCAATACTGAGAAAACATTATTTCCAGAGTCAGCGGCATATATGGATTTCCTGCTGAAAAAAAATAAAGGGAGCATCAAATGAAACGTTTATTCCTGCTGACGGCGGCATTAATCACACTGGTATTAACCGGCTGTGCCAAACCGGTATCCTACGATTACACCGCGTTTAAAGAGAGCAAACCGAAATCCATTTTGGTATTGCCGCCGGTAAACCATTCTCCTGATATCAACGCCAGCCACAGTGTGTCATCGGTTGTTACGCTGCCATTGGCTGAAGATGGTTATTATGTTTTCCCGGTTGCGGTGGTGGACGAAACCTTCAAACAAAACGGCATGACTTCGCCGGAAGACATTCGCGCCGTTAGCGTCACGAAACTGCGTCAAATCTTCGGTGCCGACGCAGCGCTGTATATCGATATCACCGATTACGGCAGCAGCTATAAGGTCATCTCCAGTGAAGCGCGCATCACGGCTAATGCCAAACTGATTGACCTGCGTAACGGCAAAGTACTGTGGACCGGCAGTGCTACGGCCTCCAGCAATGAACAGAGTAGTGGCAATAACGGCATTATCGGCATACTGGTCCAAGCCGCAGTCAACCAAGTCGCCAATACCCTGAGCGATAAGAGCCATGATGTGGCTGCCGTAACCAGCAGCCGCCTGCTCAGCTCTGGTAGCTCTAACGGACTGTTGTATGGACCGCGTTCTGCGAACTACGGGAAAGAAGCGGCTCGCTAAGTTAGTGGGCTGCCGCCCAAACCGGTTGGTTTCGGGTTTCGCTCCGAGCTCGTTTTTTCAGTTCAAGGTCAAGGTCGTGGGCACCGGCCCACACCGGGCGGGGCTCGGGTTACGATCCGAGCTCGTTTTTTCAGTTCAAGACCGTGGGCGCCGGCCCACACCGGGTTAAGGGCCGTAAACGCGGCCCTTAACAATCCTGCGTTTTTTAAAAACAGCAGCTGCGCAAGTCACAATGGCCGTGTTTCAGGTATCTCTGCGATAGCCGCAAAATATCATCGCTCCGCGATTCCCGGCGGCGGGTTTGAGCCAACGGTAAAGATGTTGTCTCGCCACCGACTTGCCGGTGATATTTTGAATGCGGCATCAACATTTTTAAAAACAGATACAACCTGTTTTTTGAATTTGAATTTGAATTTGAAAAAACCTCGGCCGCGTTCAAAACGACGTCGAATAAGCGGTGGAAAACCGCGCGTCAGTTTGCGTGGGTTGTAATCCGCAATGAGAGTATCGCGCAGCGGCGGAGTTTGCGGCTGTCATCATGGTCCCTGACACACGGCCATTGTGACCCGCGCAGCTGCCGGTGTTTCATGAAAAAGCGCGGAGTCCAGAGGCCCGCGCGACTGCGGGTCTCTGGTCGGTGTGGGCCGACGCCCACGGTCTTGATGTTGAATTTAAAAGAGTTAAAAGATTTAAAAACCTTTCTAAAAGGCTTACTCCCCCAACTTCGGATATCCATCCGCGATCTTATCGCCCGTAAAGTGCGCTACCCACCCTTCAACATTATCGAACAGGCGAATGGCGGTAAATGACGGGGAACCGCCCATGTCAAACCAGTGTCGGGTGTTGGCAGGAACAGAGATCAGGTCATTTTTCTCGCACAGGATCTGGAAAATTTTCCCCTCCAGATGCAGACAAAACAGTCCTGCGCCATCAACGAAAAAACGCACTTCGTCTTCGCCATGAGTATGTTCGGAGAGGAACTTGGTGCGCAGCACTCCGCGCTGCTCATTGTCTGGACGCATGCTGATCACATCCCAGCTTTGATAGCCCTTCTCGGCCACCAGCTTGTCAATTTCATGCTGATAGGCGCTGATCACCTCCGCAGGCTGCGGGTTATCGCCGAGTTCGCGATCTGCCTGCCAGCGCTCAAAACGCACGTTGATCTTGTTCAGTTCCGTTGCAATTTCCTCACCGTCACGGCTGTGCCAGATGGGTGCGGAGGGATCCTGGTCGCTAAAAATAGTCAAAGCACTCATGCGTAAACCTCTTTATAGGAATGTTTCTAAGGCTATCTGATCAAAACGATTGACCTGCGGGTGATCGCTTAGCGCGTCGGCGTCATCACGGATCAACTGGCAGGTGTGCCATCCCGCTAAACGGGCAGCATCCAGCTCCTGGCGAATATCCGAGAGGAACAATAAATCTTCCGCTGGCAGGACCAGTTGCTCGGCGATATTCTGGTAGGACTCGGTTTCACGCTTGGCGCCCACACGGGTATCGAAATAGTGGCTGAACAACGGTGTGAGATCGCCCTCATCGCTGTAGCCGAACAGCAATTTCTGCGCATCAACTGAGCCTGAGGAATAGATGCAAAGTCGCAGATTCTGCTGATGCCACGTCTGTAACTGCGGTGCAACCTCCGGATAGAGATGCCCGCGAAAATCGCCGTTTTCATAGCCGCTGCGCCAAATTATGCCCTGCAACACTTTCAACGCAGTGGACTTCACGTCGCCGTCCATGAAGGCATAAAGCTTTTCGATCAGTACGTCTACACTGGCTTGCGGCTGGTCGATTTCGGCACGTAATGCAGCCAGCGCGGCTGCCACTTCTGGCTCGCCGTGCTGGCTGCGGAGAAACTCTGCCAACCGTTCGCGGGCATAGGGGAACAACACCTGATGCACAAAACGGATATCCGTGGTGGTACCTTCAATATCAATGACAATCGCGCGGATCATTTAGCCTCCAGCAGTCGGCGTTGCAGTTCACACTGGAATAGAAACTCCAGCCCTTCAAGATGACGACGTGCTTCGGCCACATCTTTACCCCAACAAGTCAGACCGTGACCACGCAACAGAAAACCGTATTGCAGCGGCGTTTTTTCCGCGCTAATGGCAATCTTTTGCGCCAGCGCCGGAATGTCCTGGCTGTTATCAAAAATGGGGATCATCATCTGGTCGAGATGCGTCGTTTGACCACTCAGTGATTTTTGCATTTCGTAGCCTTCCAGCACCAGTGCACCGTTGCGTTCCACGCGCGACAGCACGGTCGAATTGACCGAATGGGTATGCAGCACTGCGCCCGCTTGCGGATAGAGACGATATAGCAACGTATGCAGGCCGGTTTCCGCCGACGGCGTGCGCCCGCAGGGAGCCTTGCCACTGGCCAGTTCTACCAGCAGGAAATCTTGTTCGGTCAGCGTGCCTTTATCTTTGCCGGACTCGCTGATCAGGCAGTGCTCCCGGCCCTCGCGCACCGACATATTGCCGCCGGTCGCCGGGCTCCAGCCTTTTTGACCAATCCAGTGACAGGCAGCGGTCAATGCCCCCAGTTGTCTATTTTCTGACATGATGATCCTTGGCCCTGTGCGGCAAAGAGGGAAGATGAAAGCCTATATACAGCCTAGCTATTAATTAGACGATAATGACATTTAGCCATCTAAGCGTCTCGATTGCCAAATCTTAACATCGTGTTATCATCATGAGCAACATACGTCCGCAAGACAGGCCCCGCTATGAGCACAGCAGCGTTAATTCCACAGAGCAAACTTCCCACGTCAGGCGTGACGATTTTTACCCAAATGAGTGCCTTAGCGCAGCAGCACAATGCCATCAACCTGTCGCAGGGTTTCCCTGATTTTGACGGGCCTGAATATCTGAAACAGCGTCTGGCTCATCATGTCAGCCAGGGTGCAAACCAGTATGCGCCGATGACCGGCACCGCCGCACTGCGCGAAGCCATCGCCGCCAAGACCGAACTGATTTACGGCTACGCGCCGGATCCCACCAGCGACATCACCATCACTGCTGGGGCCACGGAAGCGTTGTACATCGCTATCACCGCGCTGGTCGGTCCGGGCGATGAAGTCGTCGCGTTTGACCCAAGCTACGACTGTTACGCACCGGCGGTACAGCTGGCGGGCGGCGTGATGAAACGCATCCAACTGCAACCGCCTGAATTTAAAGTCGACTGGGTCACCTTCGCCGATAATCTGAGCGATCGTACCAAACTGGTGATTATCAATACGCCACATAATCCATCGGCCACGGCCTGGAGCCATGATGATGTTGAGCAGCTGTGGCAGCGCATCGCGGATCGCAATATTTTTGTGCTGAGTGATGAGGTCTACGAGCATATCTGCTTCGCCAAAGAGGGCCACGCCAGCGTGCTGCACCACACGCAACTTCGCCAACGCGCGATTGCCGTCTCTTCGTTTGGCAAAACCTTTCATATGACCGGATGGCGTGTGGGCTATTGCGTGGCACCGGCAACCATCAGCGCAGAACTGCGCAAAGTCCATCAATATCTGACTTTTGCCATCACTACACCGGTTCAACTGGCGCTGGCCGATATGCTGCGCGAACAGCCCCAGCACTGGCAGGATCTTTCCGCTTTTTATCAGACCAAACGCGATCGGCTGGCACAGGGGCTGGCGAAAAGTCGCCTGAAAGTGTTGCCCGGGGCGGGTACCTATTTCCTGCTGGTCGATTATAGCGACGTCTCCGATCTCGATGATGTTGCCTTCTGCCACTGGCTGACCGAACATGTGGGCGTAGCGGCAATCCCGATGTCGGTATTCTGCGCTGCCTCTTTCCCCCATAAACTGATCCGGCTGTGCTTTGCCAAACAGGAAGCCACGCTGGACGCCGCTGCGGAGCGCCTGTGCCAACTTTAAAACTGTCTCTGTTACAGCAACCTCTGGTTTGGCTGGATGGCGAAGCCAACCTTGCCCACTTCGACAAGCTGCTTGATTCATTGACGGGCCGCGACCTGATCGTGTTGCCTGAGATGTTCACCACCGGTTTTGCCATGCAGGCACCGGACCGGGCGCTGCCGGAAAGCCGGGTCGTTGAGTGGTTACAGCAGTGGGCGAAAAAGCGGGATGCCATGGTCGGCGGCAGCGTGGCACTGACGACAAAAATAGGCGCAGTGAACCGCTTCCTGCTGGTTGAACCGCAGGGAAAAGTACATTTTTACGACAAACGTCATCTATTCCGCATGTCCGGTGAGCACAACTATTATGTCGCGGGGAAACGCCGTGAAATCGTGGAGTGGCGGGGCTGGCGAATTCTGCCTCAGGTCTGTTACGACCTGCGTTTTCCCGTGTGGTCGCGCAATCAACAGGACTACGATTTGGCGCTGTATGTCGCCAACTGGCCTGCCGCACGCAGCCTTCATTGGTCGGCGCTGCTGACCGCACGCGCGATTGAAAATCAGGCCTATGTCGCCGGTTGTAACCGTGTCGGAGATGACGATCACGGCCATCACTACAGTGGCGACAGCGCCATCATCAATCCACAGGGTGAAAATCTAATCCGCGCCGAACCGGGTGCCTCGGTGGTGGTCAGTGCAGAATTATCGCTGGAAGCTTTACAGCAGTATCGCGAAGCCTTCCCTGCCTGGCGCGACGCCGATATTTTTTCGCATCAGGACTGAGGGAAATTTCCCGGCCAGAGGATGGCCGGAAAAAAATTAATAGCTAAAATGGTCCTGCAACTTGACGTATGACAGTTATTTGATCTCGCCGATAAAGTCAGGCTTACCCAGCTTCACACCCAGATGACGCAGGATGTTATAAGCGGTGGTGAGATGAAAATAAAAATTCGGTACCGCGAAGCTCATCACGTAGCTATGTGCGGTGAAATTATGTTCCGCATTGCGGCCTTTTACCACGATAGGACGTGAGTCGTCGCCATCCAGTTGTTCTGCTTTTACGCTCTCAATAAAGCGAATGGTTTTGGCGATACGCGCCTGTAAATCGGCAAAACTGACTTCGTTATCTTCCATCGCTGGCGGTGTCACACTGGCCAGCCGCGCTACGGCACCTTTCGACACATCACTGACGATTTGCACCTGACGCACCAGCGGGTACATATCCTCTGCCAGGCGGGTGTTTAGCACGGTCTCTTCCGATGTCCGGTTTTCCTGCGCCCAGGCAGCGCCTTTTTCCAGCAGGGCTGAAAGATTGTGTAAACCGTGAACAAACTGCGCTGCAGTGCTGCCATAAAGTGATGCTGACATGATGCTTCCTTAATGAGTGATGACAATAATCCGCTTTGAGCTTAGCGCGTTACCTGCATCACCACATGGCCTTTTGTGTTGTCGCTGGAGCAGCATGCGCTGGTTGTGATCGCAGATACATTTCCCTCATACCTCTGGCCCCTCTGGGGCGTGGACGTCGCGACAGGATCTGTACAGGAGTACTCCACGCAACGGCCGCCACCCGGCATCTCGATCCTCCATTTTATAACGCCATCCCCACTCTGGATCGCTTCTTGCATTAAGTCTCTCCGCTAAAAACATCTGACAGAGGCTTACTGATGACCATCACCTTTATTGCTCACCCCACGCCTGAACCTGCTTTGTACGGCGCGATGGCCGCGATACTTGCTGAACTGCGAGCGTTACCGCTGTGTCACCTGCCCGTCACTCATGATGCAAAACGTTTTGCCAATGCGCACCAGTACGTCACCAGACAGGGACATCAGTTGACCAGCGGGTTGGTATGGCTAGAACGCTTAACCGGTCGCGACGCGGGCGCCGAGTCTGATCTTAACGCTTTGATAAAGCGCGCATTAAAAGAAGATATTGTGGTGCCATCCATCCAGCCGATAAGTCAGGAACTGACCAGACTTGCTGCGGAAAATGGTATCAGCGTAGAGTTATTGCAGGTAGTGAAACAGCAGGATAGATTCCAGCTCGAAGACACCCTCACCGGCAAGATTCGCAGCAACGGCTGGGGGCGCGACGCCTTCGGACGCTGGGTGCTCGGCCCGGTTGCCCAGCCGGTGATGCGCGCAGGGAAAAACCTGCGCGTGGCGTTAGTGGGGGATTTCGCCGAACACCGTGACAGTTATCCGGCAATGCTCGCTGCACTAGGAGATGCCGCCGATGCACTGGCATTGAACATCGAAGTGATTTACGTCACGCCAAGTCTTATCGGTAGCCAGCTCGACTGCACACTATTTGACGTCGACGGCATTCTGTTACCGGGTGTGCTGAACACTGTGGGAGAAACCCCACTGGCAGGACAACTGGCCACCGCCACCTGGGCGATGGAAAACCGGCTACCGCTGTTAGGCATTAATCAGGGAATGCATTTGATGGTGGCCGCACTGGGGCAGCAGGTATTGGGACATGACCGCGTAGTAATGCACGGCCCTTGCAAGCTGAATGCGCTACAAACCTGCCTGCCGCAGGATAACTCGCAGCAACAACGCCTTGGTGATCGGCAGGTTTACAGTCTGGCGGGCAGCCGCGCCGAACAAATGCTGGGCGGCAAAGCCACACTGCGCTACAACCAGCGCTGGAGCCTCAACCCGCAGTTGCTGGAGGCGTTGCAAAGCGCCGGTTTGCGCGTCAGCGGCATCGATGAGCAGGGCCTGGGAGCCGAAGCTATCGAACTGCATGATCACCCATTTTTTGTCGGCGTGCAGGGGCAGCCTGATTTACAGTCGCGCCGCGAACGCCCCAGCCCATTGCTGATGGCCTTCCTGCAACAGGTCCGCCAATCTAACCATCAGCGCGACGTCAGCCACGTCGCGTTTACTAAAAGCGTGCGGCTGAAACAGCCCTGTTTTTCGATGGCATCTATTTATGGCAGTGAATTTAACGGATCTGGCGTCATTTAATTCACTGCCTGCTTACTGGATCAAAATCCGCAAAGCTCAAAACGGTATTGATATAAGCCTGGGTGGCAACTGCCACATCGTTTACCGTTACCGACTCCAGCGGATGATGGCTGATACCGTCCTGACAGCGTACAAATAACATTCCAACCGGCCAGCAGTCGGCCATCGCAATAGCGTCATGCCCGGCACCGCTTGGCAATAACATCGGCTTCCCCTGCAATGGCGTCACGCTCTGAATCAGCCGCTGTTGTAAATCCGGGTCGCAGGTCGTGGCATTGATGCTATAGAACTGCTCAGCATCGAAGGTCAGACCGCGATGGGTAGCAATCTGCTGCGCTTTCTCCAACAGCTCGGTCAACAAGGCATTAAGCATGGCATCCTGCGGGCCACGCACGTCGAGCGACAAATTGACCTGGCCGGGAATGACGTTTACCGCCCCGCCCGGCACGTCGATATGCCCCACCGTTGCCACCAGGTTACAGCCTCTGGCGGCGGTGATGCTTTCAATCGCCAGCGTCCATTCCGCAGCGGCGGTCAGGGCGTCCTGACGCTGGCCCATTGGCACCGTTCCGGCATGACCAGCATGGCCGGTGAAACAACAGTTCAGGCGGCGAGCACCGTTAATAGCCGTCACTACGCCAAGCGGTAAATCAGCAGTTTGCAGGCAGGGTCCCTGCTCGATGTGACATTCCAGATAGGCACAAAAAGCATCCAGCGCACGGCGAGACTGCAAAATATTCAGCGGATCAAGCCCGGCGTGTAGCATGGCACTGGCGAGAGAAATGCCCTGTGCATCGTTGCGTTGCAGCCAGTCTTCCGGCCAGGTGCCCGTCAGGCCACGACTGCCCAGCAGCGTGACGCCAAAACGCGTACCCTCTTCGTCGGCAAAGCCCACCACTTCAACGGCCATCGGCAAACGGATACCGTTTTGATGCAAATGCGCCACCACCTCAATTGCCGTCAGCACACCAAGCGGGCCGTCGTAACGACCCGCATTGCGCACGCTATCGAGATGCGAGCCAAGCAACAGCGCCGGTGCCTGTGGATCCAGCCCTTCATAGCGCCCACAAACGTTGCCGACGCTGTCGGTCCAGCTGTGCATACCTGCCAACGTCATCCATTCGCCGACCTGTCGGTTGGCCTGCAGGTGTTCAGTCGAGAGATAAACCCGGGTCAACTGTCCCGGTGTTTCACTGATCTCAGCCAGCGCGTCACAGCGGGCCATCACCCGCCGCGCGGCGTCTCGCGTTGAAGCTTCAATCATTAACGGCTCCCCGTGTAGTGATCCCACGCGGCCTGTGAACCTGCACCATATTTTGAGTCGAAACCGAGGCGATGCAGCACCGCTTCAAGCGCCACCAGCGTCTGCATGACACAATCCTTACGGGCGTTGTAACCCATGGTGCCGATGCGCCAGATTTTTCCGGCCAGCGGGCCAAACGAAGTGCCGATTTCAATACTGAAATCGTTAAGCATCATCTGGCGCACCAGTTCGCCATGAATGCCCTGCGGAATGACCACGCCGAGCACGTTGTTCATGCGGTGGTTCAGATCACCAAACACCTCTAGCCCCATCCCCTGAATACCGGCCAGCAGTGCGCCGCCGTGCAGTTTGTGACGAGCGATGCTGTTATCCAGACCTTCTTCAAGAATGATGCGCGCGCATTCACGGGAGGCAAACAGCATGCTGGTGGCTTCGGTGTGGTGGTTCAAACGCTCCGGCCCCCAATAATCCATGATCATGCCGAGATCGAAGTAGTTGGAGTAAATCATCTCTTCGTCACCGTCAGCGTGGTCAGCGGTGCGGATGCCTTCCTCGACACATTTACGGCGGCGGATTTGTTCTGCAAAACGCGGACTGAGGGTAACCGGCGAGCTGCCGGACGGGCCACCGAGACATTTTTGCAAACCGGCTGAGACGGCATCGAGTCCCCAGGTGTCGGTTTCCATTGGGTTACCGGCAAAAGACGCGGTGGCATCAGAATAAAACAGCACGCCGTGGCGGCGGCAGATGTCGCCTAACTGTTCCAACGGTTGCAGCATGGTGGTGGAGGTGTCGCCCTGCACCGTCAGCAACCAGCGCGGTTTGACGGATTTAATCGCATCTTCAATCTGCTGCGGGTCAAACACTTCTCCCCACGGCACCTCGATGGTGTGCACTTCGGCGCGGCAGCGGCGGGCGATTTCACACAGCAGATGACCAAACCGGCCGAATACCGGCACCAGCACTTTGTCGCCGGGGCGAATGCCCGACAGCAGCACAGCTTCAATACCGGCGCGGGAGGTGCCGTCGATCAGAAACGTCCACGGGTTTTCAGTTTTGTATAGCGCACGATACAGCGCCATCACTTCGTTCATATAGCCGGTCATCACCGGGTCATATTGCCCGACCAGTTGGCAGCTCATCGCCCGCAGTACGCGCGGGTCAGCGTTGATTGGCCCCGGCCCCATCAGCAGACGGGTTGGTGGGTTGATTTGTCCAAATGTTTGAATATCCAACATGACTATTCCTTAAAAAAGGTGCTATCAGACCGCAGCGTCGCTGAGGCCACGAACTGACGCGATAAATTGCTTTAATTCTGGGGTTTGCGGATTGGCAAACAACGCCCGGCTTTCCCCCTGTTCCCACACGGTGCCCTGATGCATAAACACCACGCGGTCGCCCACTTCGCGGGCAAAATTCATTTCGTGCGTCACCAGCACCAGCGTCATGCCCTCTTTCGCCAGTTGCTCAAGCACTTTCAGCACTTCACCCACCAACTCCGGATCCAGTGCCGAGGTAATTTCATCGCACAGCAGCACTTTCGGGTTCATCGCCAGCGCACGGGCAATCGCCACGCGCTGTTGCTGGCCGCCGGACAGATTAGCCGGGTAGTAATCCATACGGTCCGCCAGGCCGACTTTATCCAGCACGTGTGCCGCCAGTTCACGGCATTCGGCGGCAGATTTACCCGACACGCGGCGCGGTGCCAACATGACGTTTTCCAGCGCGGTCATGTGCGGGAAAAGATTGAAGCTCTGAAATACCATGCCCACTGAACGGCTGATTTCACGCGCCTGGGAGTCGCGGTCGGTGATGGTCATACCGCCGAGTTTGATACTGCCGTCCTGATAGCCTTCCAGCCCGTTAATGCAGCGCAGCAGAGTACTTTTACCCGAGCCACTGCGGCCAATGATGCAGATCACTTCACCGCCGTCGATGTCCAGATCCACACCTTTCAGCACGTGATTCTGACCGTAATATTTTTGCACTTGATTAATGGTGATCAGCGGCATTATTTTTTTCTCCACGCAATGTTTTCTCGAGGTAATGGCTGTACATCGAAAGCGGGTAACACATCAGGAAGTAGCCTAGCGCCACCAGCCCAAATACCTTGAACGGTTCATAAGTCACGTTGTTGAGCATCGTTCCGGCTTTGGTCAATTCGACGAAGCCGATAATCGACGCCAGCGCCGTGCCTTTGATCACCTGTACAGAAAAACCAACCGTCGGTGCAATCGCGATACGCAGCGCCTGCGGAGCGACCACGCGCCATAAGGTCTGGCCAAAACTGAGACCCAGACAGCGGCAGGCTTCCCATTGGCCTTTCGGCAAAGCGTCGATACTGCCGCTCCAGATATCCACCAGATAGGCGCTGGTGTAAAAGGTGAGCGCCAGCGCGGCGGCGGTCCAGGGGCTGACATCAATGCCAAACAGCCCCAGTCCGAAGAAGGCCAGAAACAGCTGCATCAGCAGCGGCGTTCCCTGAAACAGTTCGGAATACAGACGCACAAAACGCGTCGGCCAGCGCCGTTTACCCAGACGCAGCAGCAGCAGCGGTATTGTCACCAGCGTGCCGCCGATAAACGCCGTCAGCGAGAGTAAAAGTGTCCATCGCGCCGCCAGCAGCAGGTTGCGCACAATATCCCAGTCGGTAAAGGTCATCATCAGCTGTAGCTCCCAAAGTAACGGCGTCCGGCAAACAGCAGTAATTGACGCATCGCTACCGACAGCAGCAGGTAGAACAACGTGGTGACCAGATACACCTCGAAGCTCAGGAACGTGCGCGACTGAATTAAGTTGGCGGCGAAGGTCAGCTCTTCATACGACACCTGCGACACCACCGAAGAACCCAGCATGACGATAATGCACTGGCTGACCAGCGCCGGATAAATACGTTTCAATGACGGCGGCAACACCACACGAAAAAACGTCTGGCGGCGGCTCAGTCCAAGCACACGCCCTGCTTCCCACTGGCCGTTTGGCGTCACCTGAATACCGGCGCGGATAATTTCAGTGCTGTACGCGCCCAGGTTAATCAACATAGCCAGCAGCGCCGCTTCCCCGGCGGTCATTTTCAGCCCCATGCCCGGTAAACCAAACACGATAAAAAATAGCTGTACGACAAACGGCGTATTGCGGATGGCTTCGACATAAATGCCCCATACCGTGCGCAACGTTTTGTTATGGCCGCAGCGGATGGCAGCACCACAGATCCCGATAGCAATGCCGCCAACCGTTGCCATTACCGTCAGCTGGATAGTGGTCCACAAGCCGGACAGCAGCTCCGGCATATAAGGCCACAGCGCAAGAAAATTCAGCTGATAGGTCATGATGCTTTCCTCCTATCCTGCTCAGGAACCCAGATTCGCAGGCAGCGGTGCTTTCATCCATTTTTCAGAAAGCGTGTTCAGCGTTTTGTCGCTTATTGCGTCGGCAATCAGTGTATTCACTTTCTGTTTCAGTGCCGGTTCATCCTTACGCAGACCCACGAAGCACGGGGAGTCTTTCAACATCACTTTGGAAACGAGTGCTTTGGTCGGATTCTGACGGGCAATGGCCGCGACCACTAAGTTGCCCGTGGCGATGTACTGCACCTGACCGGAAAGATAGGCCGACAGCGTGGTGTTGTTGTCTTCGTAACGCTGAATTTTGGCGTCTTTAGGTGCCACATCGGTCAGTGCCAGGTCTTCCACCGCGCCGCGGGTCACGCCGACGGTTTTACCGGACAGACCGGTCAGCGCCGTCATGTTGTCATCTTTGGCACCGAAAACACCAAGGAAGAACGGCGCATACGCGTTGCTGAAGTCGATAACTTTTTCGCGCTCGGCGTTCTTACCCAGGCTGGAAATCACCAGATCTACTTTGTCAGTTTGCAGGTAAGGCACGCGGTTAGCGCTCGATACCGGGACCAGTTGCAACTTAAGTTTCATTTTATCGGCCAGGTAATGCGCCATATCAATGTCATAGCCTTCAGGCTGCAAGTCCTTACCTACCGAACCGAATGGCGGGAAATCCTGAGGGATCGCTACGCGCAACACGCCGCGTTTCTGGATATCCTGCAACTGATCTGCCATCGCGCCGGATGCCTGAAAAACTAACATCGCCGCACCTGCCCACGCCAAAAGCCGTTTGTTCATGTTCATAGATTATCTCCGGTGATTGAATTTGTGAAACGATAGATTCTGTTAACAAGCATTCTGCAACTAATGTGCCAAAGCATGTGCCGGAGATGAAATGAGAAAAAAGTCACGATTTACCGGGCCAGATGACAAAAAAAGCCATCGCCGCTCCGAATAAGCAGGCAGAAGAAGAACGTTCGAGGGGCAGCGTGCGCACTAAAAGTGGGCGATAGCACCAAAAAGGCGCAGCTTAGCGATGTTCGAGTTCGTCGAGGTCGCTGTAGAGATCGGTAATTTGGTGAATACGCTGACGGCCGGCAGCCAGCATCTCGTGCAGGAGGGCATTGCTGAGCAGATTCGCCAGACTCATTGGTGCTGAGTAGGCGTCAAACGCCGATACGCTGTCGAGAGGCGCAGCCAGATGCCAGGTTGCTAACGGGATAATCGCCTGCGCCTGCGGTTCGCAAATCAGAAGAACTGGCACGCCAAACGTCTGTAACTGCGTCAGAATTGTCTTTGCCATGCGCGGCCTGCGGCGGAATGCAACGAAAATAACCACGTCCTGCGGCGTCAGGTCCACCAGCTCCTCGGCCAGCGTCTGGCCCGGCTGCGGTATCACCATCACGCCCGGCCGTACCTGAATCAGCTGCTGACGCAAATGCAGCGCCACCGGATAACTGTTACGAAAACCGAGCAACCGCACCTGCCGCGCCTGACTGAGTGCGGCGATCACGGTGGTGAATTGTTGGTCATCAATCTGGTTAATCCACTGGGTGAGATTGGCCATCTCTTGCTTATAATGGCGGGACAATAACGTGTTGCCCTGCACTGCGTCGCGGCTGTCGGTGAGCGGCATTCCGCTCTGGCGCAGGGTGCGCACTTCATCACGCATGTCGCGGTAACTGGGATAACCCAGACGCCTGAACAGGCGACTGACAGTGGCCTTAGAGACCTGGCTCAGGCGCGCCAGCTCGGCGCTGTTGTAGCTCATCAGATCATCGATATTAGCAAAGATAAAATCTGCCACCCGCTGTTCCTGTGGCGTCAAAGCTGAATAATGGTCGCGCAGACGTTCGTCAATTTGTTTCATGTCTTCCCCCTATACCCTGCCTAAATAGTTCGCATTACAGGCAAGCGGTCACGCCGTTGCCATTCGAAATATCACGGGTCTCTGTAACAGATGTTTCAGTGCAACATATCACGCATCCCCGCTGTGAATACAAGTGAAATTACTGACTTCCCGCCGATATGGAACACCTCTTGCTTACTCTTATGACAAAGACAGCGATAAGACGCACTCCCTGCACTCGTCGCTCCAACAAAAAAGGTGTTACGCATGATCAACAGCAATAGCTCGCCACTCGGTATGGCGGTAACGCCCCATCACCTCGCCAGCCAAAGCGCGCTGGCGGTATTACGCGAAGGCGGCAACGCTATCGAAGCGATGGTGGCCGCTGCAGCCACGATTGCGGTGGTTTACCCGCACATGAACGGTCTCGGCGGTGATGGCTTCTGGCTGATTGTCCCGCCGCAAGGCGACCCAGTGGCCATTGACGCCAGCGGAGCTGCCGGCACCCATGCGACGCTCGATTTCTACGCCGGTGAAAACCATATTCCGCACCGTGGTCCAAAAGCGGCGCTGACCGTTGCCGGCACGGTGGGCGGCTGGCAGGAGGCGCTCAACATCTCCATGGAGTTAGGCGGCGAGCAAAAACCGCTGTCGCGTCTGCTGCGGGATGCTATCCGCTACGCCGCCGACGGTATTCCGGTCACTGCATCACAAGAAGCCGCCACCCGCGCCAAGCAGCACGAGTTGAAAGACATCCCTTCCTTCACAGGCGTATTTCTGCCGAATGGTGAAGTTCCGCGTGCCGGTCAGCGTTTTACCCAGCCGCAGCTGGCCTCCACGCTCTCCATTTTGTGCGAGGACGGACTGGACAGTTTCTACCGTGGCGAACTGGCCGACAATATGGCCGCCGACATGGAGAAGCTCGGTATGCCGGTGACCCGTGCCGATCTGGCTGCGTACCGGCCGCAGCGGCGCGTGCCTCTGCGCCTTAAACACAGCAAAGGGGAAGTTTTTAATCTGACGCCACCAACGCAAGGCCTGGTATCACTGGCGATCCTCGGACTGACCGACCGTCTGCCGCTGGCAACAATGGACGAAGGCGCAACCATCCACAGTATTGTGGAAGCCACCAAGTTGGCGTTCGGGCTGCGCGACCGCTTTATTACTGACCCTAAAATGATGACCCAGGAGGCTCAGAGTCTGCTCGATCCGGACTACCTCGATGTCCTCGCTACCCGGATCAATCCACACCGCGCCGCCGACTGGGGCAAGGGCAAAGGACCCGGTGATACCGTCTGGATGGGTGTGATGGACAGCAGCGGGCTGGCGGTGTCATTTATTCAAAGCATCTATCATGAGTTTGGCAGCGGCGTGGTACTTCCAGGCAGTGGCGTATTATGGCAAAACCGTGGCGCGTCATTTAGCCTTGATGCCAACCATCTACTGGCACTCAAACCCGGCAAACAGCCGTTTCACACGCTCAACCCTGCCGCTGCACGTTTATATGATGGCCGCACGATGGTGTATGGCTCGATGGGCGGCGACGGTCAACCGCAAACCCAGGCAGCGGTTTTTATCCGCCACGTGATGCAGGGACAGTCGTTGCAGCAGGCTATCAGCGGCCCGCGCTGGCTGCTCGGCCGCACCTGGGGTGAAAGTTCTGATTCATTGAAACTTGAAGGACGCTTCGCCCACACCACGCTGGCCGGGCTGCGCCAGCGTGGGCATGACATTGAGATGCTGCCTGATTTCAGCGAAGCGGTTGGTCATGCCGGCGCTATCGTGCGCCATACTAACGGTATGTTCGAAGGCGCGTTCGACCCGCGCAGCAACGGCAGTGCTGCCGGATTTTGATTTTTTGACAGGGGGATAATCATGAAAACAACTGCAACAACCGCCGACTGGGCCGCCTATGTACGCCAGATGGAATCCGTTCTGGCACTGGAACTCGACGACACACGTCGCCAGGAAGTGCTGGTGCATTTCAGCCGCATTGCGCAGATGGCGCAACCGCTGATGGAACTGCCACTCGACTCGCGTCTTGAAGTTGCCGGGGTGTATCGCGCATGAAACCCATTGAGCCTCTGACCATCAGCCAACTGCACCACGCATTGCAAAGCGGGGACATCTCAGCCACGGAAATTGCCAATGCCACGCTGGAGAATATCGAACAGAGTGACCCAACGCTCAATGCGTTCACCCACATCACCCACGCACGTATGCAAAATGAAGCGGCGAAAATCGACCGGCTGCGTGCCAGCGGCGCTCCTTTACCCCCGCTGGCTGCCGTGCCTTATGCGGTAAAAAACCTGCTCGACGTGGCGGGCGAAGTGACGCTGGCCGGGGCCAGCCTCAACAGCAGTAATCCAATGGCTAAGGCCGATGCGTGGACGGTGACCCGCCTCACCAGCCAGGGAGCGATGCTGTCCGGCATGCTAAATATGGATGCCTACGCGTATGGTTTCACCACCGAAAACAGCCACTATGGCGTGACGCGTAACCCGCGCGATATCACCCGCATTGCCGGAGGATCTTCCGGTGGTTCCGCCGCTGCCGTGGCTGCTGGTCTGGTGAACTTTGCCCTCGGCAGCGACACTAATGGTTCGATTCGCGTACCGTCATCGCTCTGCGGCATCCTCGGCCTGAAGCCGACGTTCGGGCGAATTTCTCGCAGTGGCAGCCAGCCGTTTGTCGCCAGTCTGGATCATCTCGGCCCGATGGCGCGCTGCGCTGCTGATTTATCGCAAGTGTACGATGCCATGCAGGGCACCGATCCGCAGGATGCCTTTCAGGCTGATAAACCCACCACCGAAACCTTCAGCCGTCTGACTCGCGGCCAGCAGAGTTTGCGCACCGCGGTGCTCGGCGGTTATTTCTCCACCTGGTGCGACGATAACGCCAAAGCCGCCGTGCAACAGGTGGCAAAAGCATTAGAAGCACAGGCGGAAGTTGAGATGCCGCAGGCTGAACTGGCACGCTCGGCGGCGTTTTTAATCACCGCGTCCGAAGGCGGCAACCAGTATTTACCGCTGTTACGCAGTATTCCACAGCAGTTTGAACCATTATCGCGTGAACGCTTATTAGCCGGAGCGATGATCCCCGCCGCGTGGTATGTTCAGGCACAGCGTTTCCGCCACCAGTTTCAGCAACAGGTTTTACCATTGTTCGAACATTGGGATATTCTTATTGCGCCCTCTACGCCGTGTAGCGCCACGCGGGTCGGGCAGGAAACCCTTCGAATTAACGACACCGACCTGCCTACCCGCGCCAGCATGGGTATGCTGACGCAGCCGATCTCTTTCCTTGGTTTGCCGGTGGTGTCGGTACCTATAATAACCGCCAATGGGTTACCGATAGGCCTACAGTTGATCGCCCCGCCATGGCGGGAAGACCTGTGCCTGCGCGCCGCCTGGGCACTCGAGCAACAGGGTTTGGTGAAGATATTGACCTCACCGGTGATGTTATAAATTAACCAGAGAACGCAGAATGAAAACTGACAACATCGACCGCCCGGCCATTCTGGCTGAAATGAATGCGGCCTTTTATCGCTATGAACAGGCGCTGATCAACAATGACACTAACGTGCTCGACGAGCTGTTCTGGCATGACCCGCGCACCGTGCGCTTTGGTGCGGGAGAAAATCTTTACGGCATCGAGGCCATTCGCGCATTCCGCGCCTCGCGCCCGCCACAGGGTCTCGATCGCGAATTGGTCAACACCACCATCACCACCTTCGGTGATGACATGGCCATCGCCAGCACGGAGTTTCGCCGTGAACATTCCGACAAAGTCGGGCGTCAGCAGCAGACATGGGTGAAGATGCCGAGTGGCTGGAAAATTGTTGCTGCACACGTCAGCCTGATGGTTTGACCGAACCATTGGCGGTTCAGCTTTGGAAAGCTGAGGAAACTTTTTAACTTCAAATTCAATGCTTTGGGCGCCGACCCAAACCGAAAGACCTTGGGCTGCCGCCCAAACCCGCCCAAGAGGAAGCATAAACGTGCCTCCTCTTGGAACTCCTGCGTTTTTTCTTTGAGGCACCGACAGCTTCGCGGCTGGCAGGGCACATGTTTCAGTCACTTCTGTTCACGGCGCAAAATGTCACGGCTCCGCCGTCCCCGTATTTCGGGATTCGAGCCTCAGGTCTCGAACCTCTCATCCGGTGCCATTTTTGATTGCGCCTCAGCGGCTATGTAAATCAAGAGATAAAATATAAGAAAGGATTGGGCTGGTTTTGACTTTAGCAAAGCTTTGGCCGCATTCAAAAATGGCGCTGAGCAAGAGGTTCGAGACCTATGGCTCGAACCCGCAGCGAAGGCATCGCCTAAGCGGCGGCATTTTGCGGCTATAACAGCGGTGACTGAAACACGGCCATTGTGACCCGCGCAGCTGTTGTTTTTAAAAGAGCCTGGGAGCGATTGGCCGCCTTCTGGTCGGTGTGGGCCGACGCCCACGACCTTGATGTTGAAGTTGAAGTTGAATTTCAAAGATGAAATTGAAAATAAGATCGAGATTAAACGCCGAAACATTTACCCCGCAGCGGGATGCTCTTTAACCCAGTGATCTGCGATCTCCTGCCTAGTGCAGATCCAAACCCTGTCATGCGATTCGACATAATCAAGAAATCGCTGTAAGGCTCTGAAGCGGCCTGGTCGCCCAAGGATCCGACAGTGCATGCCTATCGACATCATTTTCGGGCTGGTTTCACCCTCTTCATATAAGACGTCAAAACTGTCTTTCAGGTAAGTGTAAAACTGCTCGCCGCTATTGAAGCCCTGCGGCGAGGCGAAGCGCATGTCGTTAGTCTCAAGCGAATAGGGTATAACCAGATGCTGTTTCACCTGGCCGCTGGCGAGTTTGACGGGCGTCCAGAACGGCAGGTCGTCGCCATAGTAGTCGCTGTCGTACTGGAATCCACCAGATTCAACCACCAGTTGACGGGTGTTCGGGCTGTCGCGGCCGGTGTACCAGCCCAATGGCGCTTTGCCGAACAGGTCTTTTAAAACAGTGACCGCTTTTTGCATGTGCTCCGCTTCCTGCTGCTTGCTCATATCCTGATAGTGGATCCAACGCCAACCGTGGCTGACCACATCATAGTCGGCAGCTTGAATAGCGCTGACGATCTCCGGATTACGCGCCAGCGCCATGGCAACACCGAATACGGACAGCGGTAAACCGCGCTTTTGAAACTCCTTGTGAATGCGCCAGAAACCGGCGCGCGAGCCATATTCGTACAGGGAATCCATTGACATATGGCGGTCGGGGAAACTCGCTGCACCGATAATATCTGACAGAAATTGCTCGGATCCAACGTCCCCATGCAGCACATTATTCTCAGCGCCCTCTTCATAGTTAAGGACGAACTGCAGTGCGATACGTGCCTTGCCCGGCCAGTTGGCGTGCGGCGGGTGACCGCCGTAACCAATTAAGTCACGAGGATAATTCTCAGTGAAACGGTAATCAATATCAGACATCGCGATCCCTCATGTTCAGATCCTTAAAACGCCCTGAGAGCACTTTCTCAACCGGATAGTCTAAGTCGCCATGTTTACTGGTGGTCAGGCGCAGTGCCACAATTGCCTCGATCATTTTGACCGCCGCACTGACGCCGTCGATCACCGGGATCCCCAGTTCCAGCGTCAACTCATGCGCCAAATCTGCCATGCCGCCGCATCCGAGGACGATCGCCCCACAGCCGTCCGATCTCTTCGCGGCGATACACTGCTCTCGCACTTTCTGCTGTGCCAGCCCGCTGCCATCTTCCAGTGATGAGACTGGCAGATCGATGGCGTGCAGAGCGGCACAGTGGCGCCCGAAGCCATACTGATGCAGTAAATGCCGGGCGATAACCAGAGTGCGCGGTAAGGTCGTTACGATGGAAAAACGCGTCGCCAACATGGTCGCCATGTGCATCGCGGCTTCGGCAATACCCACCACCGGCGCGCTCGCCAGTTCGCGCGCCGCCAGCAAACCCGGATCGCCGAAACAAGCAATAATGTGGCCATCTACGCCAGCATCCCGCCCGGCTTTCACCTGTTGTAAAACCCCCACTGCGGCAATAGCTTCATCAAAATGCCCTTCAATGGACGGCGCACCCTCACTCGGGCAGACAGCCAGAATCTCCGTGCCTGATGCAGCCACCTGACGAGCGGTCACCGCCATTAATTCGGTCATTGCCAGGCTGGTATTAGGATTAATCAATTGTATACAAAGCGATCGCGAGATCGTTGACATCAGCCCGGTTCCTTATTCGTTTGAGCCGAATGCACGGCAAAGAGTTGCATAAAGTCCGGTGTTTCAACGTGGCCCGGTTCAAATCGCAAGCTGGCGACGATGTGGTCGAAATGGTGAGCCATGCTGTCAGCCAGACCGGCTGCGTCGCGATTTTTCAGCAAATCGAGCAAGTCGTCGTGGTCGGTACAACGGCAACCCTGCTGCCAAGGCGCGCCCCAGGCGGCAATCGCCAGCGAAGAGCGTAAAGTAAGCTGCGACACCGTTTCGGTCAGCACTTTGTTACCGGAAATAGCCTGTAACTGGACGTGAAATGCCGCAGAAAGGCGGATTGCCGCTGCGCCATTTCTCTCTTCATGTGCCTGTTTTTCCTGCTCAACCAGCTGTTGTAACGCCACTCTATGCGGCGATTGGCAGTGTGCTACCACTTGCGGCAGGTTGGCACATTCGAGGATTTTTCGCGTGGCGAAGACATCTCGGGATTCGTCAGCGTCCGGCGTGGTGACATGTGCACCTCGTTTGGGCAGCAAGGTAACCAGTTGCACCGCCGCAAGACGCTGAAGGACCCGACGGATGCCGGTACGGCTGACGGAAAACGCCTGAGCCAGTGCCTCTTCCGGCAATTTACTGCCCGGTAAAAGTTGATGCTCAACGATCGATTTCACCAGCGCGTTATAAATGTGATCGTCCTTATCCTCGGTAAAATAGGCCGTATTCAGCCCGCTCCAACTGGTCATTGCTGCCACTCCGCTTTTCTATGGTGAGCCAATTCATTAGCCAATCGTATACGTTAATAGGAAATATTGTATACAAAAAATCAAAGATGGCCTGGATCCTGCACTGCTTCCGTGACGGCTTTATTTTTTGGCGTGCCGCCTTTGCGGCTTCCCTCTTTCGACACGGTGTTTATGACAGGAGCACGATTTATGCCAAATCAGGAAATCTCTTCCGCTAGTGCCTCTTCATCCATGAGTGCAGGCATGATTAAACCGCATTACAGCCCGCGACTGTGTAATGACGATTTAGCCCCGACCCGCAACCAAAACTGGAGCTGGTACAACATATTTTCTTTCTGGATGTCTGACGTGCACAGTATGGGCGGCTATGTGGTGGCCGCCAGCTTCTTCACCCTCGGGCTAACGAGCTGGCAAGTATTGCTTTGTTTGTTATGCGGAATTTGTATTGTGCAGATCTGCGCCAATCTGGTGGCTAAACCCAGCCAGCAGGCCGGTGTACCTTACGCGGTAATTTGCCGTCAGGCTTTCGGGGTGTTCGGCGCCAATATTCCGGCAGTGATCCGGGGTCTTATTGCCTTTGCCTGGTATGGAATTCAAACCTATCTGGCAGCCAGCGCACTGATGCTGGTATTGCTGAAGTTTTTCCCGTCGCTAACACCGCTGACCGTGCCACACTGGCTGGGTCTGTCGGCCATGGGCTGGATTTGTTTCGGCATTATGTGGGTGTTGCAGGCGATGGTTTTCTGGCACGGCATGAGCGCCATTAAGCGCTTTATTGATATTGCCGGGCCTGCTGTGTATGTGGTGATGCTGATGCTGGCCGGGTGGATTTTGTATAAAACCGGCCTGAGCAATATCTCTTTCACATTGTCGAGCAAGACGTTGACTGTCGGCCAGCAGGGCTGGGAAATGCTCACCGCGACGGCGCTGGTGGTCTCTTACTTCTCAGGACCACTGCTCAACTTTGGTGATTTCTCCCGTTATGCTAAAAGCATGGGCGAGATCCGCCGTGGCAACCGCTGGGGACTGCCGTTCAACTTCCTGCTGTTCTCGATTGTCACCGTGGTCATTGTGTCCGGCACCCAGTCGCTGTTCGGCCAAATGATCACTGACCCTATCGAAACCGTCAGCCGCGTCGGTAACAGTGTGGCGGTCGCACTCGGTCTGCTGACCATGATCATCGCCACCATAGGCATTAACATCGTGGCAAACTTCGTATCACCGGCCTTTGATTTTTCCAACTGTTCTCCGCAGAAAATCAGCTTCCGCACCGGGGGAATGATCGCCGCCGTTGGTTCCGTGTTGCTGACACCGTGGAATCTGTTCCAGTCACCGGAGATTATCCATTATACGCTGGACGTGCTGGGTGCGTTTATCGGCCCGCTGTTTGGGATTTTGCTGGCGGATTATTATCTGATTAAACGTGGCCATATGGATGTTGACGCGCTATTCAATGCTACGCCGTCCGGCCGTTACTGGTACAACAATGGTTTCAACCCGAAAGCCATTATGGCGCTGGTGCCAGCAGTCATGATTGGCCTGTTCATTAGCTTCACTCCGGGCTTGCATCAGGTGGCAAACTTTAGCTGGTTTATCGGCGCGTTTCTGGCCGGTGGCAGCTATCGTTTCATTGCACGCCATGAACGTGCAGCCAGCCCATCAGTGGGCTTTGTAAAAGCAGAAGTTGAATAACGTCAGATAGAGGCAGATTTTTGCCAGAAAGTAAGAACAACGAAGCCCTGAGTTATTGCTAACTCAGGGCTTCTGAATGTTGGCGGAACGGACGGGGCTCGAACCCGCGACCCCCTGCGTGACAGGCAGGTATTCTAACCAACTGAACTACCGCTCCGCGCTGTATTCTGGTTAAGAACGGAGCGAATATTAAGGAATAGCTTTCATTACGTCAATGCTTTTCCTGACAATTTATTCCGACTGCACAGTTTTCCCACAAGCCGTACATATTCAGCGCAACCGTTTACTCTTCCGCTGCCGGTTGAGGACGCCATAAGCAACTTCCTCCTTTCTTAACGACCAGATCCAGGCGCTCTTCATGCCAGACAGTCTCCTCTTCGCTTGCGCGGATCACCCTCAGGCCAGCCTCCGGTCTGATCACCGGCTGCGTTCCAAGGCCATCAGCTCCGGTTTTCTGATCACCTTCATGGGAGAACTTCATGATGGTCTGACCGCCGGTCATCATCAGATAGACTTCAGAGAGGATCTCGGAGTCAAGCAACGCGCCGTGCAAGGTACGTTTGCTGTTATCTATCAGGTAGCGGTCGCTCAGTGCATCCAGGCTGTTGCGCTTGCCGGGGAACAGCTTGCGCGCCATTTGCAGGGTGTCGGTAACTTTGCAAAAGGTATCGGTTTTCGGGATGTCACGCCTGAGCATGCCGAATTCGTAGTCCATAAAGCCGATGTCGAACGAGGCGTTATGGATGACCAGTTCGCCACCGCGAATGTACTCGAGAAAATCGTCGGCGATGTCGGCAAAGGTCGGCTTGTCAGCCAGGAATTCATCACTGATGCCGTGAATACCAAAGGCTTCTGGATCAACCAGACGGTCGGGTTTGAGATAAACGTGGAAATTCCGCCCCGTCAGGCGACGGTTGATCACCTCGACGGCACCGATTTCAATAATACGGTGTCCTTCGTAATGGACGCCGAGTTTGTTCAAACCGGTGGTTTCGGTATCGAGAACAATTTGTCTGGTAGGGGAAGAAATCATATTGCAGTGCTCGCAGCGCTCGTTTATGTCAGACTTGGCTTTTACATTCTGCGGATGAGTCTACCAGAGATGACCAAACAGGTAGAAATTTTCACCGACGGCTCTTGCCTTGGCAACCCAGGCCCCGGTGGTTTTGGTGCAATTTTGCGCTATAAGCAACACGAAAAAGAGTTTAGCGCGGGTTTCCGGCTAACCACCAATAACCGCATGGAGATGATGGCGGCCATTGTTGCGTTGGAAGCCCTGAGTTCTCCCTGCGAAGTGACACTCAGCACCGACAGCCAATATGTCCGTCAGGGCATCACCAGTTGGATCCATAACTGGAAGAAGCGTGGCTGGAAAACGGCGGATAAGAAACCGGTGAAAAATGTCGATTTATGGCAGCGTCTGGATGCCGCCATTCAGGGACATACGCTGAACTGGATGTGGGTAAAAGGCCACGCAGGTCACCCGGAAAACGAACGGTGTGACGTGCTGGCGAAAGACGCGGCAGGTCATCCGACGCTGGACGATGTGGGCTACAAACCAGAGAGTTAAGCAGTACAGAAGTACTGACGGTGTGTTTCTCGTCTTGCACCGACGTAAGGAAGGGTTTCGGCCCTGCCTGCACATTACTTTTTGTGATCTTTACGATAACTTTTACTGCTGGCACCCACGGCCTGTTGTATCGCCTGCCGCCGTGCAGGCACTTTCTTCGCGGTAGGTGTCAACGGTAAGGTGCGTTTGCGTGCCACAATCATCGTCATACATCCCAGCGCAGGAAGGTGCGTACTGAGCATCTCACCGCCCTTCGGAGACCATGGCAGTACCTGAAAACAAGTCTTCACTATCACTTCGTAATTGAGTAAGCCGAGCCAATCAAGCAAGCGCATCAGGGTAAACATCCGGCTGGCATACGGCTGGCGTTTGCGGAAAAATGGCATCATTTTCCCCATGCCCAGCAGACTCAGCGGATTGAAACAGCTTAGTACTAGCCAACCGTCGTCAATCAGCACGCGATCCACTTCACGCAATATCCGGTGCGGATCCTCTGCATAGGCTAAAGTATGAGCAATGAGACAGGCATCTACTGATTTATGGGCAAAAGGCAGCTGATAGTGATCGCCTTGCACATGTAAATTCGCCCCTGCTTCAGCGACGTTAACCTGATGCGAAATAGGGCAGGTACTGGTATCCAGCTCGGCGCTCAAATTGCCAAGTTTTAACAGGTGGAAACCATATAACTTCCCCCAACAGGCTTGCAGATGTTGCTCAAGCGCGGCACGGTAATACTCACCGCAGGGAATATCTTCCCATGACGCTGGTGCGATGATTTTTTTACGTGTGCGTGCTGGCTGCATATTTATTTCCATCTTTCAAGCGTTTGCCAAAGAGAACTTACTATGAATCTTATCAGTATTCCCGCTTTGCAGGACAATTACATTTGGTTATTGGATGACCATAATGGCCACTGTTTGATTGTCGACCCAGGCGAAGCTGCCCCCGTATTGGAAGTCTTGAAAACGCGCAAATTAACACCAACCGCTATCCTGTTGACTCATCATCATCACGATCATGTCGATGGTGTAAGCGAGATTTTGGCACATTTCCCTGCGTTAAAATTGTACGGCCCGGAAGAAATCCCAGCCAAGACCGGTCGGATAATTCTTAAAAATGGAGATGTACAGAAAATAGGAGAGGTGAAATGGCAGATTTTTGCTACACCGGGGCATACATTAGGTCACATTTCATACTACAGTGCGCCTTATCTGTTCTGTGGAGACACGATGTTTTCCGCCGGATGTGGACGTCTGTTCGAAGGCACGCCAGAACAAATGTACCAATCGTTTCAACAGCTAGCTCAGCTTCCTGATGAAACTTTAGTCTGCGCAGCCCATGAATATACTCTCTCAAACCTTAAGTTTGCCCGCTCAATACTACCCGATGATCATGATATTGACTCTCATGAGCAGAATGTGCAAGAAATGCGAAAAAAGGGGCAACCATCTCTGCCAACAACCCTGGGTTTAGAGCGAAAAATTAACCTTTTCTTACGATGCGATGATATTGATTTACAAAACAAATTAAAGCTTAACGATCCCTTAAAACCTTCTTGGCATGTTTTTTCCTATCTAAGGCAACTCAAAGACAGCTTCTAATACCCAAGGTTGTCTTTTTGGGTCAGGTAACGTATTATCGTCTGTCTTTTAAGCAACTGTTGACACACACATGAAGGCAAAAGCGATAATATTCGCCTCCGTGTTGCTGGTGGGTTGTCAGGCGTCCAGGCAGGACGTGAAGATACCCGAACAGCATGCACAGAGTTTGTCTTCGGCAAGTCAAAGTGAAGCAGGAGAGTACACAGATGATGGCCAAGTGGCCTCAGAGCGATGGTTGAACAGTGACGACTCCATTGCGCAAACCAATCTGTGGAACTTCATTGGCGACGAGCTGAAGATGAAGGTTCCGGAAAATTCCCGGATCCGTGAGCAAAAGTTAAAATATTTAAAAAATAAGAGCTATCTCCACGATGTAACATTACGGGCAGAGCCGTACATGTACTGGATCACCGAGCAGATTAAGAAACGTAATATGCCGATGGAACTGGTACTGCTACCCATAGTGGAGAGCGCTTTTGACCCAAAAGCAACCTCATCAGCTAACGCTGCGGGGCTTTGGCAGATCGTGCCGCAAACGGGTCGCAATTATGGTTTAAAACAAAACCAATGGTATGACGGTCGCCGCGATGTTGTGGCTTCGACTACCGCTGCGCTTGATATGATGCAAAGCCTGAACAAAATGTTTGGTGGTGACTGGTTGCTGACCATTGCTGCGTATAACAGTGGTGAAGGCCGCGTAATGCAAGCGGTGAAAGCAAACAAAGCCAAAGGTCGTCCAACTGACTTCTGGTCACTGGCACTTCCTCGCGAAACGTCGATTTATGTCCCGAAGATGTTGGCACTGAGCGATATTTTGAAGCACAGTAAAAAATATGGGATCAGCTTACCGACACCGAGCAAAGACCGTGCATTAGCGCGTGTTGAAGTAGGCCAGCAGATGCAGTTAACTCAGGCGGCTGAGATGGCGGGCATGTCATTGACTAAGCTGAAGTCATTTAATACTGGCTACAAGAAGAATGTGACCGCGCCTAATGGGCCTCATTATATTGTTTTACCGAAGGCGCATGCTGCACAGTTAAAAGATTCTCTGGCTGATGGCGATATCGCTGCAGTTCAGAAAACTCAACTGGCCAGCAACACACCATCAGGTGCAAAAGCTTACAAGGTTCGCTCTGGCGACAGCTTGTCTGGGATTGCAGCCCGACTGAATGTGAAGACTCGTGATTTACAGCGTTGGAACAATTTGCGCTCTGCAAGCGCGTTAAAAGTTGGGCAAACCCTGCAAGTGGCGGACAACAGTGTCAGCGCGGTAAGCAGCAATCGCGGCAGTATTACGTATCAGGTTCGTAAAGGAGACTCGTTGTCGAGCATTGCCAAGCGCCACGGCGTCAACATCAAAGATGTGATGCGCTGGAACGCGGGTGCCGATAATCTTCAGCCTGGCAACAAACTGACGTTATACGTCAGCAATAAATTAACGCCAGATGCCTGATGTCCTATATGCATCATCCATAAAAAAGCACCTTTTGAAGGTGCTTTTTTTTTGCCGCAAATTCAATGGTTACATAGCGGTTTTGGCGCCCGTCTTCTGAGCCAAAAATTCCACCAGTAGCGGGTTGTGATCTGATGCCTGAGTTTCCAGCACGGTCGCCTGGGTTACGCTCAAATCGCGGTAGAAAATGAAATCTAGCGGACGGCCAAAAGCACGCCTGCGAAAGTCAGCCGGAAAGCGGACTTCATGCAGATGAATATTGTTGGCGAAACCAAACAGCGCATTAATGCGCTGTCGGCTCCATGCATTAAAGTCCCCCGCCATAACCACTGGTCCCTTGTGCAGGGCAATCTGCTCACCAATAGTCTCCAGTTGCTTGCTATAAACGTCGACACCGATACTGAAATTTACCGCATGAATGTTCACAACCATCAGCAGCCGCCCGTCAAGCAGCGGATAGACCGTCACCAAAGCGGATTTCGCAAGGCGCAGTAGAGGTTCCCGCTCTCGCAGCGGGCAACAATAGACCGGATGCGCGGCAGAAAGTGTCATCACGCCTGATGGATGCTGGGGGAGCATATAGGCTGGTACTTGATCGGCTGCCAGATAATGAGACGTAGCAAAACGAATCAGCTCTGGCGTAGATTGTGCTTCTTGTAACAATACCAGCTGAGCATCTTTACCAAACCCTTGCAGCACTGAAAGCCAGTCGGCCCGTTGCTGTTTGAAAATGTTCCACACCATTATGCGTAAGGTGTTTGAATTGGGTAGCGCAGCTCCGGGAGGTAATCCAGTGCCTAAATGAGCAAGGGCACCTGGAAAGATCTGCTCAACCGGCTGACCTGCAACATACCTCATTGCGTAAGTTCTTTTCGGCACGCTTATCGCCTATTCAACCATTAAAAATCATGCTGTTCGGATAATACCAACAGCGGACATTTCAGTATACGCCCGCCAGTGCTCAGGCCCAATCTGTTTACAATCGTATACAAGCTATTCACACGCTGTCATCAGACTTTATTATTAAGGTAGCATACGATAGATGCGGCATAGCCTTACTCCACAATACCGCCTATGAAATGATGATGATGATGATTAGCCTGTGCTTAAATACCCAGGCTAATCAAAGTATGAAATTATTTCTGCTGGAGTAACAACAATGAAAGCCAGTTCGGAAGAGCTAATCACCTTTGTGACCGTGGTGGAAACCGGTAGTTTCAGCCGCGCCGCTGAGCAACTGGAGCAGGATAACTCGGTGGTCAGTCGTACCGTCAAACGCCTTGAGCAAAAACTCGGTATCACCCTGCTCAATCGTACCACGCGGCAAATCAACCTGACCCACGAAGGTGAGCGCTACTTTGTGCGCGTACAGAAGATTTTGCAGGATATGGCTGCCGCCGAAGATGAACTGCTAGATCACCGGGATATTCCGCAAGGTTTGCTGCGCGTCGATGCTGCCACGCCGGTCATTCTGCACGTGATCTCACCATTGGTGGTCGAATTCACCGAGCGGTTTCCCAAGATGACGCTGGCTCTGTTTTCATCTGAAAGTAACATTAACTTAATTGATCAGAAGGTGGATGTAGCGATCCGCGTAGGCGAACTGGAGGACTCTAGCCTGCGGGCCCGCAAACTGATGTTGAGCTATCGCAGTGTGCTGGCTTCACCGGCTTATCTGCAAAAATGGGGAGTACCGCAAAATGCCGATGATCTGAAAAAACACCGTTGTCTGGCATTTAATGAGGTGCTGGCTCTGAACAAATGGCCGCTGCTGTGTGCCGACGGACAACAGTTGACCATTACGCCATTTATCAGTTCTGGGAGCGGGGAGACGCTGCGCCAGCTCTGCCTGATGGGTAACGGCATCGCCTGCCTGTCTGATTTCATGACTCAACAGGATGTAAAACGAGGAGATCTAATTGAATTACTGGCACCGGACATTATGCGCATCGCCATGCCGCTGCACGCCGTCTATTACAGCGATCAGACTGTTAGCTCGCGCATTCGCTGTTTTGTTGATTTCCTCAGCGAAAAACTCAATTCGCAGATATAAAAAACCACGTCGGAGCGTAAGTCAGATTTGTTTTTTTAATGCCAGACTTAATTCAAGGGCACCTATGGCGTTCCGTTCCAGAGCATCACCAAGCAAAGGTGCGTACATGACAATTTCCTCTGGAGTGACCCCCTTCAAGATTAAGGGATTCCAATAATAAGAATTTAATATTTATTGTGACTTAATGAACCCATGACTTATTTCTCGTTACTTTCAGTGCCGACGTGCATCAGTTCTGACTGGATATAGCGGGTAAGACGCCTCGCCGCCAGCGCGGGAGAGAGATCATGATCATCGATAAATTGTCTGGCGTCGATCTTGTCCTGAACCCTGATTATAAACTGAGGCTTCGTCTCAGGGATCCTATACCATTTACCCTGTTTCGTCAGCATTGGCGGCTGGCAGGAGATCTGCACTATCCTTACAGCACACCCAGCTCTGACGGCGATATTGGCTGCTCCTCGTTGCAGAACTAATTGTTGGCCAACAATCGAACGTGTTCCCTCAGGGAAGATAAGTAGTGTACCACCCGTCTGAAGCCTCTGCTCACATGCAAGCATCAATGCCTCAGAATCCGAGTTAACCAGATACCCTGCAGCCTTGATGACACCTCGGACAAAAGGGTTATCCAGCAAGGCTTGTTTAACAATGCAGTCACAGCGTGGCATGCAAGATGCCAAAAAGACATAATCGAGTAGACTGGGGTGATTTGCTACAACCAGGCATCCTCGGTCTTGTTTGAACTTCTCCACGCCAATAATCTGATAGTCCATCACACCGGCTAGCCGCAGCGCATTCAGAAAAAATCTGAAGCTATTGCGGATACTGCTGTGCGTCAGCTGCTGTAGAAGATCCTGCCGACGAACGGTAAGACGCAACAGAGTAAACCAAATCAGAGAAAGCACCAGGCCACCAATTCCGAAAAGGGCAAAAAACACCCCTGTTGAAACCCAGCGCCAGAGCCGGTTGAAAATATTGTTCCACACAGGCTTATTCGTCATGTTGGACTATCCATTATCACTAGGGTGTTTTTGTAGAGACGTCCAAAAAGACGCATAGTTGCTGAGCTACCCAACGGATCCAGTCATATTTATTGGTGATAGCTGGCGCCAACACGTACCAATCAAGAAAGTTCGGGGGGTATTTCATACCAGATGAGTCTCAGATCCGAAAGAGAAATGACTTTATTCCATTTTCCTCCCAGTTGCATCCGTAACTTTCTTAATTCTTCTTTCACCGCTAGCTGAACCCTATTAGTTCAGATAATATATTTTATTTTAAGAATTAGATTTTTAAAAACCCACAAATAAAAGTATAAAAACCCAAAAAAGCCTTTATTAAAATGAATTATTGAAATGAAGAATTGATAGAAATAAATATATTAACCAATTATTTTTTAAAAAAAATCACTGGGATATTAATGAAGTAATATATGAACCTACTTATGGCTCTATTCTGAATAGAATAATAGAGATAACGTATTATTTCTTTCGCTATTCTGATGCAAAAAACCCTGAATCATAAGATCCAGGGTTTATGCAATAATTGGCGGAACGGACGGGGCTCGAACCCGCGACCCCCTGCGTGACAGGCAGGTATTCTAACCAACTGAACTACCGCTCCACCGGTTCTTTCACTCACATCAGAAAATGTCTGATACAAGTTTGTTCCTG
>NZ_JBLJFK010000015.1:0-79579 GCF_049889095.1 Ewingella sp. S1.OA.A_B6
CGTAATAATTCAACTAAATGAATTACTGCTTGGTCACTCTTCAAGACTTGATATTATTTTGCCACCGAGGTGGCTGATATCGTCTTGTGAGTGCCCACACAGATTGTCTGATAAATTGTTAAAGAGCGTTCGTTACTGGATAATTTCTCAGTAACGCGGGAGGCAGATAATACGCTTTCCCGCTGAAGAGTCAACCTTTTTCTCTTGCGAGACACGGTGTTTTCACCGGGTTGACACTTTCTGACTGAGCGACTTGGTTCTCGTTAGAGGAGTCGTTGTTCCCGGTCAGTGGAGGCGCATTATAGGGAGTTCTCAGAAGGCCGCAACCCCTAATTTCAAATAAATTACTGACCGTTCACATTTCAAACAAACACGCGCTTTTTGATTAATATAAGAACAAAAAAAGGGCCCAGATTAACTCTAAGCCCTTTTTATCGGTTTCATCCAAGCTAAATAGAGAATTACTGACGCGCTATGATATGGCCATTTTCGACATCTATCGTAATCGGCACTCCAGGAATTAGCTTCCCTGAGAGTATCTGTTGCGCCAGCGGGTTCTCGATTTCCTGCTGAATTGCCCGTTTCAATGGTCGTGCGCCGTATACCGGGTCAAAACCACTGTTACCAAGCAACTCAAGTGCAGCATCTGTTAAAGTCGCAGTGTAGCCGCGTTCTTCGAGACGTTTGTATAACCGCCCAAGCTGAATTTGCGCAATATGCTTAATATGTGCATGACCCAATGGGTGGAACACAACCACCTCGTCAATGCGGTTGATGAACTCAGGACGGAAGTTATGAGTCACAACTTCCATCACTGATTCTTTCATCTGCGCATAAGTTGCCACACCAAAATGCTGCTGGATCAGATCGGAACCTAGGTTCGACGTCATGATCACCACAGTATTACGGAAATCAACTGTCCTGCCCTGCCCATCTGTCAGGCGTCCATCGTCCAATACCTGCAACAGGATATTAAATACATCCGGATGCGCCTTTTCCACTTCATCTAATAAGATGACGGAATACGGACGACGACGAACCGCCTCGGTCAGATAGCCTCCTTCTTCATAACCGACATAGCCCGGAGGTGCACCGACCAAACGAGAGACTGAGTGCTTCTCCATGAACTCTGACATGTCGATACGCACCATCGCGTCATCACTGTTAAACAGGAAAGTCGCCAGCGCTTTACACAGTTCGGTTTTACCCACCCCCGTTGGCCCCAAGAACAGGAATGAACCAATTGGGCGGTTTGGATCTGACAAACCTGCACGGCTACGACGAATCGCATTCGACACAGCTTCAACCGCTTCATCCTGGCCAATGACTCGCTGATGTAAAGCATCTTCCATACGCAGCAGCTTTTCGCGTTCGCCTTCCAACATCCTGGCGACCGGAATCCCAGTCCAGCGGGCCAATACGTCGGCGATTTCCACATCTGTTACGCGGTTACGCAACATTTTCACCGTTTTACCTTCAGCCTGAGTTGCGGCAGCGAGCTGTTTTTCCAATTCTGGAATTTTACCATACTGCAACTCAGACATGCGGCCGAGATCGCCCATACGACGTGCCTGTTCAAGCGTGATCTTTGCCTGCTCAAGGTCAGATTTAATATTCTGAGTACCGGTCAAAGAGGCTTTCTCTGCCTTCCACTCCTCATCAAGTTCCGAGAACTCGCGTTCCTTCTGCTGAAGTTCAGTGTTAAGCATTTCCAGGCGTTTAACACTTGCATCATCAGACTCTTTCTTCAGCGCCTGTTGTTCCAGTTTTAGCTGAATGATGCGGCGTTCCAGCCGATCGAGCGCTTCCGGCTTAGAGTCCATCTGCATACGAATACTTGATGCAGCTTCATCTATCAGGTCAATCGCCTTGTCCGGTAACTGGCGGTCAGAGATATAACGATGCGACAATGTCGCTGCCGCTACGATAGCCGGGTCGGTGATTTGCACATGGTGATGCAGTTCATAACGTTCTTTCAGACCACGCAATATCGCGATGGTGTCTTCGACAGAAGGCTCGGCGATAAACACTTTTTGGAAACGACGCTCAAGCGCCGCATCCTTCTCTATATACTGACGGTATTCATTTAAGGTCGTGGCGCCTACGCAGTGAAGTTCGCCGCGTGCGAGCGCAGGCTTAAGCATATTGCCTGCGTCCATTGCACCATCGGCTTTACCCGCCCCAACCATAGTGTGTAATTCATCAATAAACAGGATGACATTACCTTCCTGTTTTGACAGGTCGTTAAGCAAGCCTTTCAGGCGCTCTTCGAACTCACCACGGTATTTGGCACCTGCCACCAGCGCGCCCATATCTAAAGAAAGAACGCGTTTGTTTTTTAGCCCTTCAGGGACCTCTCCATTAATAATCCGCTGAGCCAAGCCTTCGGCAATCGCCGTTTTACCCACACCTGGCTCACCGATTAACACCGGATTATTTTTGGTACGACGCTGCAATACCTGGATGGTACGACGAATTTCCTCGTCACGACCAATCACCGGATCAAGTTTTCCTTGTTCCGCACGTTCGGTCAGATCGATAGTGTATTTTTTCAAAGCCTGACGTTGGTCTTCAGCTCCCTGATCATCCACTTTGTCGCCACCTCTCATTTGATCAATCGCCGCACTGATTTTCTCCACGGTTGCGCCGCTGGCTTTAAGCAGATCAGTCAACATACCGCGGTCTTTAAGCACCGCGAGAATAAACAGTTCGGATGAAATAAACGTATCAGCGCGTTGTTGCGCCAATTTGTCACAATGATTTAAAACACGTACCAATTCACCGGATGGTTGAACATCACCACCGGTGCCTTCAACTTGCGGCAATCTCCCCAAAGCCTGTTCGATGTCCGTGCGCAGTTTCTGGGCATCAATCCCGGCAGCAGTAAGTAACGGACGAACGGTGCCGCCTTCCTGAGTGAGCAAAGCGCTCATCAGGTGAACAGGTTCGATAAATTGGTTGTCGCGCCCAAGTGCCAGGGACTGGGCGTCGGCGAGGGCAAGCTGGAATTTACTGGTAAGACGATCCAGACGCATAACACCTCCTATTGCTGAACAAAATTGCTACTGGAGAATAGATGAGGTCAACCCTGAAGTTTTCAAGGTTATCTTGTCAGTATATTATGAGTACAACGCCATGCGCCGGCGGATCGTCTTGATCAGGAAGGTTATATGAACCAAATTAAACTTGCCAGCCGTCCGGTTTTGATGTCACGTCGGTAAGAGTAAAATGTTGTGTTATCAGTGACGGTGCAATATTCGCCGCCATAGATATGTGTCACCCCGCAAGATATCAACCGCAGGCGCGCTAAATGGTAGATATTGGCCATAAATTTACTTCCAGCGGGTTGAAAAGCTGCGCTGGCCTGTGAGTCTACAGAAATAAACGCTTCACGCACCTCACCGCCCACTTCGAACTGTTGCGCACCAATTGCGGGTCCCAGCCAGGCAATAATGTCTGAAGGTTTTGTAGAGAATTCAGCCACGGTTTTTTCGAGTATGCCCGCACAAAGCCCGCGCCACCCTGCATGCGCAGCGGCGACTTCATTTCCTGCACGGTTGGAAAAAAGTACTGGAAGACAATCGGCAGTCATGGCAGCGCAGACCACACCGGGTTGGTTGGTGTAGGCAGCATCAGCGACAAAGGTTGGCAAATAGGGAGTGGATTTAGTGAGTCGAACAACGTCAGTCCCGTGCACCTGCTCAAGCCAGTGAGGTGCCGCAGGGAGGCCAGCTAAATCAATAAGAGAAAGGCGATTGGCATTAACGGCGTGAGGATCGTCGCCCACGTGCAAACCTAAATTAAGCTCGCCGTAGGGCGGCAAACTGACACCGCCCTGACGTGTTGTAGTGCATGACCGCACCGTTGCAGGCTGCGGCCATTGAGGCAAGATGAGCGGGCTCATCACCAATTCATCTGATCCTTGAACTCTTCGGTATCGGCTTTTAAAGCATTTATCATATCAACCATATCCTGCGGAAGCGGCGCATGCCATTCCATCTCAATCGCGGTTACTGGATGATAAAGACGCAGCATGGTGGCATGCAAAGCCTGACGGTCAAAACTGCGCAACGTGGCAATAAATGCTTCCGAAGCACCTTTCGGTAAGCGTGGACGACCACCATAAAGCTGGTCGCCTAATAGAGGATGGTTAATGTGTGCCATATGCACGCGGATCTGGTGTGTACGACCCGTTTCCAGACGCAAACGCAAACGCGTATGGGCACGAAAATGCTCCATGATGCGGTAGTGCGTAGTCGCAGGTTTACCCATTGGGTGAACTGCCATGTGCGTGCGCTTGGTCGAATGACGGGCAATAGGTTGATCAACCGTACCACCAGCCGTCATGGTACCCATCGCCACCGCTTCATATTCACGGGTAATTTCGCGCGCCTGTAAAGCTTCAACCAAATGGGTTTGCGCAGGAACTGTCTTAGCCACCACCATCAAACCTGTGGTGTCTTTATCAAGACGATGAACAATGCCACAGCGTGGTACGTCCATGATTTCAGGGTAATAATGTAATAATGCATTCAGCACTGTGCCATCCGGATTACCTGCGCCAGGATGAACAACCAGACCACGGGGTTTATTGATGACTAAAATATCGTTATCTTCGTAAACTATGTTTAACGCGATATCCTGTGGTAGCCAACGCGCATCTTCTTCAATTTGCGCATCGATTGCGATAGCCTCGCCACCCAACACTTTTTCTTTTGGTTTGGTCACTTTCTTGCCATTAACTTGCACTCTGTCATCCAGGATCCAATCTTTTATGCGAGATCGTGAATAATCAGGGAACAATTCGGCTAAAGCTTGATCTAAACGTTGACCGAGTTGAGATTCGGCCACCGTTGCGGTGAGTTGTACTTGTTGTGCCATATGCAGCTTCTTGGTTAACGTTGGGTTTTCACGGCGATGCCGTTTAAAATAATGTGCTATTGTAGCTGGTCTTTGTCGGGAGCTTAACGGACAGTCTCCCAGAATAACACCTGAGGATAATCAAAACGTCATGACGCGTGTGAAATATCTGGTGGCGGCAGCCACGTTGAGCCTGGCGCTGGTCGGTTGCTCTGGTTCCAAAGAAACGGTTCCCGATAACCCGCCAAACGTACTTTATGCTACTGCCCAGCAAAAGCTGCAGGACGGTAATTTTAAGGGCGCAATTGCTCAATTAGAAGCGTTGGATAACCGCTATCCATTCGGACCTTACTCACAACAAGTGCAGTTAGACCTGATCTACGCTTACTACAAGTCTGCTGACTTGCCTTTGGCTCAGGCCTCTATTGATCGCTTTATGCGCCTGAACCCCACCCATCCGAACATTGATTACGTCATGTATATGCGTGGTCTGACGGATATGGCGCTGGACGACAGTGCGTTGCAGGGCTTCTTCGGTATTGATCGTTCAGACCGTGATCCACAACATGCACGTGCCGCCTTCCGTGACTTCAGCCAGCTAATTCATAGCTATCCGAACAGTCAGTATGCTACCGATGCCAATAAGCGTCTGGTATTCCTGAAAGATCGTCTGGCCAAATATGAGCTGTCGGTCGTGCAATACTACACTAAACGTGGTGCTTACGTCGCCGTCGTTAATCGTGTAGAGCAAATGCTTAAGGATTACCCGGATACCAAAGCAACGCGTGATGCGCTGCCAATGATGGAAAATGCCTATCGTCAACTGCAGTTGAATAACGAAGCGGACAAGGTGGCGAAAATTATCGCGACCAACAACGCGTCATAATTCAGCGATAAGTCTCAATAGCATTCTTGTTCGGAACAAACGGTAGCTCAGGCTGCCGTTTTTTTATTGGATAAGTAAATTGATGATTTTTAAAGCAGAGGCGACTCTGGGAGGGGGAGTCTGATTGCATATATCTTATCAAGATTGCTTTACCCTGCTAAAAATCACAAGTTCTAGTCTGCCGTTAATTACCCCAAGTCACAGTTTTGTTTCACTTGACAAAAAGTGACAAAAAAACGTGATTTCCATCACGCATTTTGTCTCAAAGGCAGGTATGCTGAAACTATCCTAGACGGAAAGACAGAGAGGTAAATTACATGACAGTCAACATTACCAGCAAACAAATGGACATCACCACAGCAATTCGGGACCACGTCGAAGACCGTCTAAAAAAACTGGAAAAATGGCAAACTCAGTTAATTAACCCACATATTGTTCTTTCGAAAGAACCTCAGGGATTTGTTGCGGACGCCACCATTACTACTGCTAATGGTCCACTGGTTGCCAGTGCCACACACGATGATATGTATGCTGCCGTCAATGAGTTGATTGCGAAACTCGAACGTCAGTTGAACAAGGCGCAACACAAAGGCGAAGCCCGCCGCGCAGAATCTTGCGTTAAAGAGATCAACCTTGAACCAGAGGAAGAAGAGGAAGAGAAGTAATTTCCAACCTTTAATAGCAAAGAACAGCGCGCTCCCAGGAGCGCGTTTTTTATGTGCGCAGGAAATTGTATTGACACAGGGAAAAGCCAGCGGTTACTTTAGAGGCAGGGCTAATCAGAGAAAACGCAACATATGAACGCAAAACTGTTTTTCTTCGCATTCTTTTTTACCTTCCCCTGACTTGGGAGGCGTTTCGTCGTATAAGAATGAATGCGAAGACGAACAATAAAGCCTCCTGAAAAGGGGGCTTTTTTTATGCTCATAGTTTGGCAAATTCGATAGAACAAAGCACATAAAAAGGATGAGACAATGACCGAGAATCCATTGCTGGCACTACGTGAACGCATTAGCGCGCTGGACCTTAAATTACTGGCGTTGTTAGGTGAAAGACGCAACCTTGCAGTAGAAGTCGGCCAGTCAAAAATGCATTCTCACCGGCCGATCCGTGATAAGGGACGTGAAAAAGAGTTAATTAATGCCCTCATTCTGGAAGGAAAAAAACAGGGGCTGGACGGCCACTACATTACTCGCGTTTATCAGCTCATTATTGAAGACTCCGTTCTGACTCAGCAGGCGTTATTACAACAACACCTAAATCAGACGACATCTGACTCCGCACGCATCGCTTTCCTTGGTCCAAAAGGCTCCTACTCCCATCTTGCCGCCAGACAATACGCCGCGCGCCATTTCGAACAATTCATCGAATGCGGCTGCCAGAAATTCCAAGATATCTTCACTCAGGTCGAAACCGGCCAGGCTGACTACGCAGTGCTACCGATTGAAAATACCAGCTCTGGTTCAATTAATGACGTCTACGATCTACTGCAGCACACCAGTTTGTCGATTGTCGGAGAACTGACCACCCCAATCGATCACTGCGTGTTGGTTGCCGCAGATACTGACCTATCTAAAATTGAAACGGTCTACAGCCATCCGCAGCCTTTCCAACAGTGCAGCCAGTTCATAAACCGCTTCCCGCACTGGAAAATTGAATATTGCGAAAGCACCGCTGCGGCAATGGAAAAAGTGGCAGCCTCGAAATCACCACATGTTGCAGCGCTTGGGAGCGAAGCAGGCGGTGCACTGTATGGCCTGCAGGTACTGGAATATAATCTAGCCAACCAGCAACAGAATATAACCCGCTTCATCGTGCTGGCCCGTAAAGCCATCGAAGTGACCGAGCAGGTTCCGGCGAAAACCACCTTCATAATGGCTACAGGACAACAGGCCGGTGCACTGGTTGAAGCGTTGCTGGTGCTACGTGAACAGGGCATTATCATGACCAGGCTCGAATCCCGGCCGATTAACGGTAATCCGTGGGAAGAGATGTTTTATATTGATGTGCAGGCCAACCTGCGTTCGGAGGCCATGGAGACAGCGTTACGCGGCCTGAGTGCCATAACCCGCTCGCTGAAAGTGCTGGGCTGCTATCCCGGTGAGAACGTCGTCGCTGTTAATCCGAGCTGACTTATACGCTGAATAACAAAAAAGGCCATACCGGCTTAACCGGATGGCCTTTTTTATACATTCAGAACGTAATTAACGTCGGTTATCGTTCGCCTGTCGCAGCAACGAGCCACTCTCTTTCAAAAAACGTGGCGCATAATCACCGAACCAACTCTCAACCTGTTTGAACTTGCTTATAAATGCCTGCTTATCGCCGTTCTCAAGCAGCTCCAGTGCATCACCAAAACGCTGATAATAGCGTTTGATCAATGCCAGATTACTTTCCGAAGACATAATGATATCAGCATAAAGCTGGGGGTCTTGGGCAAATAGTCGTCCAACCATGGCCAGTTCAAGGCGATAAATCGGTGAAGACAAAGCCAGCAGTTGCTCAATTTGTACATTCTCTTCACACAAATGAAGACCATAAGCGAAAGTCGCAAAATGTCGCAGAGCCTGGATGAACGCCATGTTCTGATCGTGTTCAACCGCGCTGATTTTATGCAACCTTGCCCCCCAGACTTGCAACTGCTCCAGCAGCCACTGGTACGCCTGTGGCTCACGACCATCACAATAGACCACAACCTGTTTGGCTAGGCTGCCAACGTCGGGTCCAAACATTGGGTGCAGGCCAAGCACTGGCCCTTCATGGACTGCAAGCATCGCTTGAAGAGGGCGATTCTTCACTGACGCGAGATCAACAAGAATACAGTCATCAGGCAGTTTCGGTAACCGACCAATCACCTCTTCGGTCAGATGAATCGGCACGCTAACGATAACCATACCGGCATCAAAAAGCAGCGCTTCTGCCTGCGGCCAATCGTCTTGTTCAAGCACTTTGACCTGATAGCCCGACAGCTCAAGCATACGGGTAAATAAACGTCCCATCTGCCCCCGGCCGCCGACAATTACGATGGGCCGTAATTCTGGGTGAAGAGTTTTGAAGCCCTTATCATTTTCACTGGAATAAGACTCGCGCATTACGCGGCGCAAAACATCTTCAATCAGGTCTGGAGGAACACCTATCTGCTGTGCCTCCTCTCGGCGAGAAGCCAGCATGGCAGCTTCTCGTTCAGGCACATAAATAGGCAAACCGTAGTGGCTTTTCACCTCCCCTACTTCCGCCACCAGATTCAGGCGGCGGGATAGAAGATCTAACAAAGCTTTATCAACTTCATCAATCTGATCGCGCAACGCGTTAAGTTCAGCCACCATATAAAATCTACTCTCCTGCGATTCGTGCCGCCAGCGACTCGCCCAATTCCTGATGCATAGTACGCAGCAATGTTTCTGTGTTTTCCCAGTTAATGCAGGCATCCGTCACTGAGACACCGTACTTCATCTCTGAACGAGGTTGTTCAGAAGACTGGTTGCCTTCGTGCAGATTACTTTCCAGCATCAAACCGGTTATTGAACGGTTGCCCGCCTTGATTTGATCGATGACTGACTGCGCCACCACCGTCTGACGGCGGTAGTCTTTGTTCGAATTACCATGGCTGCAATCTATCATCAAGGAAGGGCGGAGTCCCGCATCCTGCATCTGTTTTTCGCAGGCATGAACATCTTCGCTGCTGTAGTTTGGCGTCTTGCCGCCGCGCAGAATGACATGCCCATCGGGATTGCCCTGAGTTTGCAGCAAACAAACCTGACCGGCCTGATTGATACCCACGAAACGGTGCGGCATTTCCGCTGCACGCATGGCATTAATGGCAGTGCCGAGGCTACCGTCGGTCCCATTTTTGAAACCAACCGGCATTGAAAGACCAGAAGCCATTTCCCGGTGAGTCTGGGATTCAGTAGTACGCGCCCCGATAGCTGACCAGCTGAACAGATCGCCCAGGTATTGTGGGCTATTAGGATCTAAGGCTTCAGTCGCCAGTGGTAACCCCATGCCAACCAATTGCAGCAGCAGATTACGTGCAATATGCAACCCACCTTCCACATCAAAAGTACCATCCATATGTGGATCGTTAATTAAGCCTTTCCAGCCCACAGTCGTACGTGGTTTTTCAAAGTAGACGCGCATAACAATGTACAAACGGTCGCTTAGCTCTTCAGATAAGGTTTTCAAATGGCGCGCATAATCCAGCGCTGCATCCAAATCATGAATTGAGCAAGGGCCGCAAACCACCAGTAAACGAGGATCGCGACCATGGACGATATCCGCGATGGTCTTCCGTGCCTGGGAAATGTTGTTTTCGTCATTAATGCCTAATGGAAAACGAACTTTCAGCTCTTCAGGAGTAATGAGAATTTGTTCTGCGGTGATATGTACGTTATTAAGTGCATCTTTTTGCATGGTGGCCATCCGCTGTCAGTAAAAGAGGTGCTGCTTATCAGCATACGGTGACGTTAACACAGACCGTAAAGATTTCAAACCTTATATGTAAACTTATTATTACTATATCTGTAAATACTCGAATTACTGTAAACATTACGTTACGTGTAATTTGTAATGCCTCTGGCCTGCATCGCACAGCGTTGACGTTAAGAGCCTGTCGGAAAATCGCCTCATAAAATCTACATCGTCATAGCAATATGCATTATTTATAAAACAAAAAACCTGAATTTATTTAATTAGTTAATAACAATTTTCGTACTGAAATAATAAAAACAACAACAACAGTAGGGCTTACTAGAAAAAGACGATCCCTCTCGCATTTTTATTGGCTTTATTCATTAACTATTCATCTCATCTTTTCCACACGTCTATTCGATTTCTTAATTTTAAGTTTTTCACTTTACCGGGGGAAATATGATCACGCTTCAGTTCGCTATTATTATAATTTGTCTGCTTATTGGTACCCGATTTGGCGGTATGGGCCTGGGCCTGATCAGCGGGATCGGCTTATTTTTTCTAACCTTCGTTTTCGGACTGGAACCAGGTAAACCGCCCGTCGACGTGATGCTGACGATACTGGCGGTCATTGGTTGCGCTGCCGTATTACAAACGGCGGGTGGTCTGAATGTCATGATGCAATTTGCGGAAAAGCTGTTACGTAAACATCCGCAACACATCACGATACTCGCGCCATTGACCACCTGGACGTTGACTTTCCTGTGTGGGACCGGACATGTTGTCTACACCATGTTCCCGATCATTGCTGACATTGCGCTAAAAAAAGGTATCCGTCCTGAACGTCCAATGGCAGTGGCTTCAGTCGCCTCGCAAATGGCGATCACCGCCTCACCGGTCTCCGTGGCAGTGGTCTCTTTGGTATCGATCATTGCAGCAGGGCATGGGCTTGGACAGGCGTACAGTATTTTGCAGATCTTGGCAGTTTCCATTCCCTCATCATTATTTGGTGTATTAATGGCGGCGTTTTGGAGTTTAAAGCGGGGAAAGGAGTTAAAGGATGATCTGGATTTCCAACGAAAAATTGCAGAACCCAAACAACGGGAATATATTTACGGCAATACTGAGACTTTGCTTAATCATGTTTTCCCTAAACAAGCCTATTGGTCAACCTGGATATTTTTCGCCGCGATTATTATCGTGGTCTTATTAGGTTCCATTTCCGAACTGCGCCCATCGTTTGAAATCGGTGGCAAAATGCGGCCCTTATCGATGAATCTGGTCATTCAAATGATGATGCTGATCGCCGGCGCCGTGATCCTTATCGGGTGTAAAGTGAAGTCGGCGGATATCGCTAATGGTCCAGTATTTAAAGCCGGTATGGTAGCAATCTTTTCAGTATTTGGTGTCGCGTGGATGAGTGATACCTTCTTTCAGGCCCATCTTGGCGAGTTAAAAACCGCACTGCAAGGCGTGGTTCAGGTCCATCCATGGGCTTATGCCCTGGTGCTTTTTTTAGTGTCAAAGTTGGTGAACAGCCAGGCCGCGGCGCTAACAGCGATAGCACCGATGGCATTACAGCTCGGGGTTGACCCTAAAATGCTTATCGCTTTCTTTGCAGCATCTTATGGCTATTTTGTACTGCCAACCTATCCCAGCGACTTAGCATGCATCGGCTTTGACCGTTCAGGCACCACTAAAATCGGCAAGTACATTATTAACCACAGCTTCATCATTCCCGGTTTGATTGGCGTGTCATGCTCTTGCCTCTCGGGTTATCTACTGGTGACAACGTTTATGTAGCAGCAGTATTCAGCAACTCAAAATAAAGAGCATCTCGACGATTCGCTTCAGAGGCCGCATTCAAAGGTGCCAATGGTAGTGCGCCAGACTCAAGATTATGGTAACTAACACTATATGAATCGAATAGAGAGATAAGGAGAGCATGATGGTTGTCAGGTTTGCGTTAACACATGAAGCGGAAAAACTATGGGAAATTAGAAACAGAGCTATACGGCACGGCTGCAAAACTTCTTATGATGAAAAGACCATCATGGTATGGACGCAAAATGAAATGCCTGAGAGTTTTCGCAAAACTATCTCCGATAATCCATTTTTCGTGATTGATTCACCTGCCGGTGACAATCCCGTCGCCACTGGCTTTCTGGATCTCGAAAGCCAAAGTGTCGAGGCTATATTTACTCTTCCTGAATTTATGGGACAGGGAATGGCAAAAATCATTCTTGAAGCTATAAAAACGGAAGCTAAAAGACGGCGGATAAAAACACTGGTTTTATCTTCAACGCCTAATGCTTTTGAATTCTATAAAAAGAATGGCTTCACTTTGATCAAAGAAAGTTTCCACTATTCCCGTATGGCAAATGTCGAGCTGCGTTGCATGGATATGAGCTGCGATCTCTAAGCAACACTCTATGAACCTGGTACATGGGGTGATATAAGGCACTGTAAACGATAACAAAATCAGCAATCCTTTCAGATGCATTGAAGAGCAAGCCCACGACTGCAGGTTTTTTTATGCGCGGCCACCACACTCTCAATCTCTGCCGCCATTTTTTCATAAAAAAGGGCCTGGCTTTCGCCAGGCCCTTGTTAACTAAGAGCTTTTTAAATGTCGCGTTAGCGAGTCTTAGTCAGACGCTCTTTAATACGAGCAGACTTACCAGTACGCTCACGCAGGTAGTACAGTTTAGCTTTACGAACGGCACCACGACGTTTAACAGCAATGCTGTCGATTACTGGGGAGTGAGTCTGGAATACACGCTCAACACCTTCGCCGTTAGAAATTTTGCGAACAGTGAATGCAGAGTGCAGACCGCGGTTACGAATAGCGATAACCACGCCCTCGAATGCCTGCAGACGTTTTTTAGAACCTTCAACGACCCATACCTTAACTTCCACGGAATCACCCGGACGGAATGCAGGTACGTCTTGCTTCATCTGCTCTTGTTCGATCTGTTTAATGATATTGCTCATAATATGTCTCTTACCCTAGGTAAACTGATATATCGGGACGGCATGGCAAATTGCTCACGCGATCCCTTCATAGTTTTGTTAACTGAGGCGATGTTCCTTACGGAACTCTCTCAGCAACACCTCTTGCTCGTCAGTCAGAGCTAGGTTTTCCAGAAGTTCAGGTCTTCTAAGCCAGGTTCGACCCAGCGACTGTTTCAGGCGCCAGCGACGTATATCAGCGTGGTTTCCCGACAGTAAAACCGACGGTACCTCCATGCCTTCTAACACTTCAGGGCGGGTATAGTGTGGACAATCGAGCAATCCATCAACAAAAGAATCTTCTTCTGCTGAAGCCTGACTACCCAGGACACCCGGTATAAAACGGGAGACTGAATCAATCAGCGTCATTGCCGGTAACTCCCCACCACTGAGAACGTAATCGCCAATCGACCATTCTTCGTCAATCTCGGTTTTGATTACGCGCTCATCAATCCCTTCATAACGACCACATACCAGAATGATTTTCTGATAGGCCGCCAGTTCACAAACGCCGGTTTGATCCAGCTTGCGCCCCTGAGGTGAAAGATAAATCACTTTAACACCTTCGCCTGCCGCCGCTTTAGCTGCATGAATCGCTTCCCGTAAGGGTTGCACCATCATCAGCATTCCGGGACCGCCGCCATAAGGCCGCTCATCCACGGTACGATGTCGATCGTATGCGAAGTCACGTGGACTCCAGCAATTTACGCTCAACAGGCCATTCTTTACTGCCCGGCCAGTTACCCCGTAATCGGTGATCGCGCGAAACATCTCAGGAAACAGGCTAATTATACCAATCCACATAGCCTACTCCCGTCAGACAACATTCCACTCAACCTGCCTTTAGCGACTTCAGTATTAAATACGTCAGTAAACGCTACGGAGGTCAAAAACCAGGATCCCAATCTACTTCGACAATTCGAGTAGTGAGATCGACTTTCTTGATAACCTGCCCATCGAGGAACGGAATCAACCGCTCCTTGATTCCGAAGGCATCTTTCAGGTTGGCTTTAACAACGATGACATCGTTAGAACCGGTTTCCATCATATCGATGATTTTGCCCAGCTCGTAACCTGTAGTTGTGACTACCTGGCAGCCAAAAAGGTCTTTCCAGTAATAGTCGCCGTCTTCCAGTGATGGAAGTTGCTTTGAATCGACCACAATTTCGCAATTGGTCAGAAGATTCGCGGCTTCCCGATCGTCATAGCCTTTGACTTTGATGATCAGGTCCTGAGTGTGGCGTTTCCAGCCTTCCAGCTCGACAACGTGCCACTTACCAGCTTGTTGGATAAACCAAGGCTGGTATTCGAAGATGCTTTCGGCGTCTTCGGTGGATGAAAACACTCTGAGCCAACCACGAATGCCGTATGTTGACCCCATTTTGCCAAGAACTATCGGCTCAGCGGGCGTCACTGGATTGAGTTGCTTGCTCATTGTTACCACCGCGACAGATTAAGCCGCTTTCTTAGCGTCTTTGATCAGCGAAGAAACGCGATCAGAAACGGTTGCACCCAAATCTACCCAATGGGTAATACGATCCAGGTCCAGACGCAGTGCTTCAGCCTGGCCAGATGCCAATGGGTTGAAGAAGCCTACGCGCTCGATGAAACGACCATCACGGGCATTGCGGCTGTCGGTCACTACTACTTGATAAAACGGACGCTTTTTTGCGCCGCCACGTGCTAAACGAATTGTTACCATAACATCCTCTTTAGTTAATAAAACAGCCAGACCCCATCGGGGAACGGGGTCTGGCTGCAATATAAAAAGCCCGAAAATTTTACTCATTTTGGCGCAAAAAGCAACCGAAAGCGTAGATTGCCTCGCTCACTATTTACCTGAGTGGTCTCTGAGCAGTTTATGTGGCTAATAAATAGCCAGTATTGTCGATCAGCGCCCTGGGAAACCCGGTGGCATCATACCTTTCATGCCACGCATCATTTTTGCCATGCCGCCGTTCTTCATTTTCTTCATCATGCGCTGCATATCGTCAAACTGCTTGAGTAAGCGGTTGACGTCCTGCACCTGCATGCCGGAACCCATCGCGATGCGACGTTTGCGGGAACCTTTAATAATTTCTGGCTTGGCGCGCTCTTTAACGGTCATCGAATTGATGATCGCCTCCATGCGGACCAACACTTTATCGTCCATTTGTGACTTGACGTTATCCGGCAGCTGACCCACGCCAGGCAGTTTACTCATCATGTTGGCCATGCCACCCATGTTGCGCATTTGCTTAAGCTGGTCAAGGAAGTCGGTAAGATCGAAGCCATTACCTTTTTTAAGTTTGTTCGCCAGCTTTTCAGCCTGAGCCCGGTCAACTTTACTCTCAATATCTTCGATAAGTGTAAGAACGTCGCCCATACCCAAAATGCGGGAGGCTACACGATCTGGATGGAACGGCTCAAGCGCATCCGTTTTTTCACCCATACCGAGGAACTTAATCGGCTTTCCGGTGATATGGCGAATAGATAACGCCGCACCGCCGCGGGCATCACCGTCGACTTTCGTCAGAATAACACCCGTTAATGGCAGCGCCTCGTTAAAGGCTTTCGCCGTATTAGCCGCATCCTGTCCGGTCATCGCGTCGACAACAAACAGTGTTTCTACCGGCTTTATTGCCGCGTGAACCTGTTTGATTTCATCCATCATCGCTTCGTCGATATGCAAACGGCCAGCGGTATCGACAATCAGAACGTCATAGAATTTGAGCTTGGCTTGTTGCAGTGCGCGGTTAACAATATCAACGGGTTTCTCTTGCGCATCGGAAGCAAAGAAATCAACACCAACCTGCTCGGCAAGTGTCTCTAGCTGTTTGATCGCGGCAGGGCGATAGACGTCGGCAGAGACAACCAGAACTTTCTTCTTTTTCTTCTCTTTAAGGAACTTTGCCAGTTTCGCAACGCTGGTCGTTTTACCTGCACCTTGCAGGCCAGCCATCAACACGACAGCCGGTGGCTGGGCAGCGAGATTAAGCTCTGAATTCGCCTCGCCCATGGCCGTTTCCAGCTCTTTCTGGACTATTTTTACGAATTCCTGACCCGGTGTCAGGCTTTTGTTGACCTCATGGCCAACGGCACTCTCTTTCACCCGGTTGATAAAGTCCCGCACGACCGGCAGCGCAACGTCAGCTTCCAGCAATGCCATACGAACTTCACGTAATGTTTCTTTAATGTTTTCTTCGGTCAGCCGCCCACGGCCGCTGATATTGCGCAATGTGCGCGACAATCGATCGCTTAAATTCTCAAACATCGTCTCTTGCTCAACGTAATGACAGGCCGCCTTAGCGACACAATTGCGAGATTATAACACGAAGCGTTGACGATCTCTGCTTTGGCATCTCAGATAGGTTGGAGCGTGACGCGCGTAACGTTATACTGACTGTCTAATTCATTTTTGATGCTAATGAAACGCTATGTCAGTTTTCCCCGTTGTTGCCATGTTGGCCTACCTGCTCAGCCTTGCCCTGATCATCCCGAGCATTATCAGGAAGACGGGTGCATATCGGCGTTTAGCATTGATTTCCGTGATCGTCGCGCTGATTTGCCATGCAGTGGCACTCCAGCAACGCATCTTCGATGTCAGTACTGGTCAAAATCTGAGTCTGGTGAATATCGGCTCAGTGGTCAGTCTGATTATATGTACGGTAATGACCATTGTTGCTTCGCGCAACCGCGGTTGGTTTATTTTACCTATTGTTTATAGTTTCGCACTGATCAATCTGGCATTTGTTACCTTCCTTCCCGGCGAGTTCATCACTCACCTTGAGCAAAGCAAAGGGCTTTTAGTGCATATCGGTCTCGCGCTATTTGCTTATGCGACACTTATTATCGCGGCGCTCTATGCGCTGCAACTTGCCTGGCTGGACTATCAGCTAAAAAATAAACGTCTGACATTCAACAATGACATGCCGCCGCTGATGACTATCGAGCGTAAACTCTTTCATATAACGCAGGTGGGCGTTGTTTTACTGACGCTGACGCTCTGCACCGGCTTGTTATATATGGATAATCTATTCAGTCGGGAAAACATAGACAAAGCAGTACTGTCGATTCTCGCATGGTTTGTCTATATCGTTTTACTGTGGGGCCACTATCATGAAGGTTGGCGTGGTCGCCGGGTGGTATGGTTTAGCATGGCGGGTGCCGTGTTATTGACATTGGCCTATTTTGGCAGCCGCATGATCCAGCAACTGATGGTTCATCAATAAATTACAGTTTAATTAATAAATAAGGAATTCCCCGTTGGAGCACGTCTCGACAACTACCCTCATCATCACATTGATCATTATGGTGGTGGTTTCGGCTTATTTTTCCGCCTCCGAGACCGGCATGATGACCCTCAACCGATACCGGTTACGCCACCTTGCCAAGCAAGGCAACCGTGGAGCGCGCCGCGTTGAGAAGCTGCTGAAACGCCCTGACCAGCTGATAAGTCTGGTTCTCATCGGCAATAACTTGGTCAATATCCTCGCTTCCGCTCTGGCAACCATTGTTGGCATCCGCTTATATGGTGATGCAGGTGTCGCCATCGCGACCGGTATTCTGACCTTTGTGGTGCTGCTTTTTGCCGAAGTGCTGCCTAAAACTTTCGCGGCGCTAAACCCAGAACGTATTGCATTTCCTAGCAGTCTGCTGCTGCGGCCGCTGCAAACCATCATGATGCCGCTGGTGTGGATCCTTAACAGCTTGTCACGTTTGCTAATGCGCATGTGTGGGATAAAAACCAATGTCGGAATCAGCGACGCGATAAGTAAAGAGGAATTGCGTACTATCGTGAATGAATCACGCTCGCAGATTTCCCGCCGCAATCAAGACATGTTGCTGTCCGTTCTCGATCTGGAAAAAGTCACCGTGGATGACATTATGGTCCCACGTAACGACATTGTCGGGATTGATATTAATGATGACTGGAAGTCAATCATCCGCCAGCTGACGCACTCCCCGCACGGACGAATTCTGCTTTATCGTAACTCTCTGGATGACGCCATCGGTATGCTGCGCCTGCGTGAAGCTTACCGCCTAATGACCGAGAAAAAAGAGTTCACCAAAGAGAACCTGCTGCGCGCCGCCGATGAGGTTTATTTTATCCCTGAAGGCACACCGCTCAACATCCAGTTGGTAAAATTTCAGCGCAATAAGAAGAAAGTCGGCATTGTGGTCGACGAATATGGCGATATACAAGGACTGGTGACGGTCGAGGATATCCTTGAAGAGATCGTAGGTGACTTTACGACCTCAATGTCCCCAACGCTGGCAGAAGAGGTCATGCCGCAAAGCGATGGTTCAGTGATTATTGAAGGCAGCGCCAACGTCCGAGAGCTAAATAAAGCCTTCAACTGGACCTTACCAGCCGATGGCCCACGCACGGTTAATGGCATGCTGCTGGAAATACTGGAAGAGATCCCTCAGGCAGGAGCCAGTCTGCGCGTTGAAAATTACGCAGTAGAAATCCTCGCGGTACAGGATAATATGATTAAACAAGTTCAGGTTAGGCCTATGCAACCGCTGAAAAACAGCGTTAACTGGCACTAATCCAAGAACCTATTTTAGGTTCTTCTAAATAGAAAAAGACGCGATATCGCGTCTTTTTTGTGATTAAAATGCATTAAAACTAAATATGCAGTTCAGTCAGTTTCTCTTTTGGCAACGCCAAATCTTCGTTGTGATTGACGACCACTTCGTTATCGAGAATGTGTTGTGCAATTTCCTGAGCTTCCTTCAGGGAATGCATTTCGTAAGTCCCACATTGAAACTCATTCAGCTCAGGAATTTTACGCTGGTCAGTCACTTTCAGAACGTCGGCCATTGCCGCTTTCCAGGAGTCAGCAACCAATTTCTCCGTAGGGACACCAATCAGGCTCATGTAGAACCCGGTACGACAACCCATTGGTGAAATATCAATGATTTCAACACCATTCCCATTAAGATGGTTACGCATGAAACCAGCGAACAGGTGTTCCAGAGTATGAATGCCACGCTCAGGCATGACTTCAATATTCGGACGGCAAAAACGCAGGTCGAATACAGTGATAGTATCCCCGTGTGGGGTTTTCATGGTTTTTGCGACACGAACAGCAGGTGCTGCCATACGAGTATGGTCTACGGTAAAGCTATCCAACAGTGGCATATCGTCACCCTCCTAAAGAAAAAATGTTTTTTTATCGAACTCAGGAAACCTTTTCCCACAATGCGAGTCTGAATATATGCAAGACGCACATTCGTTATCATCATCCCTGTAAACAGAGATGTTATTTGGCCACATTAATTGTGGCCTTTTTCTTTTTAACCGCCGTTGAGTGCGGTCAGATACTCTTCAAAGCTTAGCTTATCATTTGCTTCAAGGTCGCGCTGCCGCTGCCATGAAGCTGCTGATTCTGCGGCGAGCTGTTCAGTGCTAAGAATTTCCAGCGGTTCCTGCATCAGCATCTGGCGATATTTATCCGCTAACTCCAGCCCCAGGCTACCGGCACCCTGCGCTTTGATATCTCTTAAGATGCGTGCGGAGTAAGTCTGCTCAGGATCATCGAACCCAACAACCAGCTCGTTACAAACCCCCTGATATTGCTGATTACCATTCTGACCATCCAACACCTCGGCCACACGGCGCAAATCGGCAAACAGCGCCTTCCCCACCTGATCAAGTGGCGTACGCTCGTCGTGACAACCGATACCAATCGTCTGATTTGGCTTACGCCCTTCAAGGATCACACGATTCCAGTTTTTACGCGTACACAGCAGTTCATCGCTATTCATCTCTGGCGCATCGGCCAAAGCACACCATATCAAAAACAGATCAAGGAAACGCGCCTGAGACGCATCGACACCAATTGGCGAGAAGGGATTCACATCAAGAGAGCGCACTTCAATATATTCGATCCCTCCGCGTAACAGTGCTTCTGAAGGCGTTTCGCCAGAACGGGTCACGCGTTTCGGACGGATCGGAGCATAAAGTTCGTTCTCAATCTGTAACACATTGGTGTTCAATTGCAGATATTGGCCGTCTTTATTCTTGACGCCCATTGCAGCGTACTCTTCGGAAGGAGTACGGATCGCCTGCTTTACGCCTTTCACATAAGTTTCGAGGTCGTTGTATGTGATGCCAAGATTACTTTGCGCTTTATTAGTGTAACCCAAATCACTCAGACGCAATGAAGTGGCGTAAGGCAAATAGCACATTCCTGATTCAGTGGTCTCAAACGGTAAGTCTGTTTCGCGCCCTTTCAGGAAGGAGGAACAGATAGCCGGAGATGCTCCGAACAGATAAGGAATAACCCAGCCGAAACGGTAGTAGTTACGAATGAGTTTAAAATAGGCAGCAGAAATTTCATGCTTTCCACTTTCCGCGTCAGTGATGCCAAGACGTGCTTGCCAAAATTCTAGCGGTAGCGAAAAATTATAATGAATGCCAGAAATAATCTGCATCAATGCGCCATAACGGTTCTTCAAACCTTCACGGTACAAGTTTTTTAAACGCCCAATATTGGAAGAGCCATATTGCGCCAGTTCAATCTCCTGCTCCGCACCAACAAAACAAGGCATACTCAATGGCCACATTCTTTCATCACCCAGCTCTCGGGCAACGTAGCGGTGAATATCACGCAGGAATTTCAACAGATGGTCAATATCACCATCAACCGGAGTAATGAACTCCAGGAGGGGTTCCGCGAAATCAGTTGTTATCCAGTGGTGCGTTAGCGCAGCACCTAAAGCCTCTGGATGCCCTGTCGCCGCAAGTGAGCCATCAAGATTAACACGCAGCGTTTCACGCTCTATGCCACGACGAATACCTTTTACTGCCTGAGGATGTGCTTCCAACCAAGAAAGCGCCTGAGATACATCCGGGATCAAATTGACCTCCCGCTATTTAAAATCATTAACTTGCAAGCATACTGAATCTGCATAGACGTAACCATCATGATAAGCGATACCAATCTAACTCCACCATGAAATCCCCTGTAACGTAATGACGGTTAATACCGCATAACGTATTGTTTTACCTATAAAGAGGAAAAACACCACTGGACCCCAGGGCATGCGCAACCAGCCTGCCAACACACATAAAACATCACCCACTACCGGTAGCCAACTGAGCAACAGTGCAGCAGGACCAAAACGATTCAACCATGCCATTGCGGTATTGAAGCCGCGCTGGGGTTTCAACCCGGGCAGTAACCGACCGATGATAATATTGGTAATTCCACCCAAGGTATTGCCAAAAGATGCAGCTACCACCAATAAAAGTGGCGACGCGCTACCAGCCGATAACAAGCCAATCAATAGTATCTCTGAATTTCCCGGCAACAAGGTCGCACTGAGAAAACTGCTGCCAAAGAGAGAGGTCAGCGCCAGAGTTGTATTCAAAGCGAACGGACATCCACTACGGCCATATTGGCCCGTTGTGCAGCCTGAATGCCAAAATCAGCATCCTCGAATACTACGCATTTTTCAGGTGGTACGCCGATTAATTCAGCGCAAAGTAAAAAGGTGTCCGGTGCCGGCTTGTGATTCAGTACATCACTGGCGCCTACAATGGCGTCAAAACAGTGACGTAAACCTAAGTGGCGAAGGAGTGCATCCGCCATCCAGCGTTCACTGCCTGTACCTACAGCCATCGGGCGGCGACCGTGGTAGAACTTCACCACCTCAATGAGCGGCAGTGGTTGCACGGTATCCAGAAGCATCTCTTGCACGGCTGTAGTTTTCTCGGCGGCAAGGAGGTGAGGATCCAACTCCAGCTGGTTATGCTCAATAATAAACTTAGCGATGCGCCACGTCGGCGAACCATTGAGAGCAACTATCGCTTCAAAATCAACGTGCATATTGTATTTGGACAATACCTGATGCCAAGCCTTACGGTGCGTCGGTTCTGTATCCAATATGGTTCCATCCATATCAAAGATCAAACCCTCGTAGACATCGTACATCTTGTCCTCCTGCTCACGATAAAAACAGGAAACCACTTTAGCGTAAAGTCTGCTTAAAGTCGCATTTTGTCAGGGACATATAAGTAGAGCCTGGCAATGAGAGGAATGTAAATCTGAAGAGTTAAGAAAGGCCATAAAACAAAAAACTCGCCGAAGCGAGTTTCTCTAAATAGGGTGTACCCAGGAAGATTACTCGGCTAGCGCCTCACGCTGCGGGTAGTTGCTAAAGCAACGTTATCTTCTTTCGTGCTATTTGTATGTTGAGCGCGCTATAGAAAGTCTACAATCGCTTCAACATACACAAAATATGGTGCACCCAGGAAGATTCGAACTTCCGACCGCTCGGTTCGTAGCCGAGTACTCTATCCAGCTGAGCTATGGGTGCAGGTTTAATCGTTTGTGTTTTATTCAACTAGGGAAAAGCAGAGGAAAAGAATGGTGCACCCAGGAAGATTACTCGGCTCGCGCCTTGCCCTGCGGGCCGTTGCTAAAGCAACGTTATCATCCTTCGTGCAATCTGTATGTCGAGTGCGCTATAAAATATCCACAATCACTTCAGCATACACAAAATATGGTGCACCCAGGAAGATTCGAACTTCCGACCGCTCGGTTCGTAGCCGAGTACTCTATCCAGCTGAGCTATGGGTGCATTTTGATTCTTACTGCAGATTTTACCCAACCATTTTTGTCCCTACTGCATAAGCTTGTGCTTCTGCCCATTACGCTCATTTGATTGCAAATCAACATACGCTCTGGAAAGTATGGTGCACCCAGGAAGATTCGAACTTCCGACCGCTCGGTTCGTAGCCGAGTACTCTATCCAGCTGAGCTATGGGTGCATTTTAAATGGCGGTGAGGCGGGGATTCGAACCCCGGATGCAGCTTTTGACCGCATACTCCCTTAGCAGGGGAGCGCCTTCAGCCTCTCGGCCACCTCACCATACGCCTCTTTCGAGTTATGCTGACTAACTTTGTTCAAGCTCATCGGCACTGCGTGGCGCACATATTACTTTCCCGCACTTATAAGTCAAACCCTTTTTTTCCAACATCGGACTGTTTGGACAATTCACGCGCAACATGAGCAGTTTGACGGCAAATAGTGGTGTTTGGACCATAAAAAACATTATTTTTTCTTGAGATAGGCATCAGAGGATGAGGTGCGATTTTAGAAAAAGCCGAATAAAATGCGGGACAAAACACAAGGAAAAGTAGAAATAGGCAGAAAAAAGGTCAGCGCCTCGCCGTTAGCGAGACGCCCGGTCAATCAGTAACTTGTTTGTTGAGACTTCTCAGCCTGAATGCGCTGATAGATCTCCTCACGATGCACAGAGACCTCTTTGGGCGCATTAACACCAATACGCACTTGGTTACCTTTAACACCTAAAACGGTAACAGTTACCTCATCGCCAATCATGAGGGTTTCACCAACTCGGCGAGTCAGAATAAGCATTCTTTGCTCCTTGAAGAATTAAAAGAGTCGGGTCTCTCAGTTTCCCGGCCATTATCTATTAATCGCGGGTAAAACGTAAGCCATGACCCTCACACTTAGTGTAACGAGCCTGCGACATAAGCCATGAATATTTTAAGCTTAGCTGAAAACAAGACCTTTGTGGCTTTCCTGGCCTAACCTATCCTACCTGCGATAGTGAAAACGCCATACTGTACAATACATTATGGCGTTTCTTTGTGTAGTGATTTATTTCTTATTACAGTTTAGCGGCAACCCAGGCCTCCACACTCGCAAGAGCGTCAGGAAGGGCATGAACGTCGCTACCTCCTGCCTGTGCCATATCAGGACGGCCACCGCCTTTACCGCCGACCTGCTGCGCGATAGAAGCAATCAACTCACCTGCTTTAACACGATCGGTCAGATCTTTGGTCACGCCAACGATCATACTGACTTTATCATCTGCAATTGTCGCTAAAACAATAATGGCTGAGCCCAACTGATTTTTCAGATCATCGACCATGGTTCGCAGCAGTTTAGGCTCAACATTGTCCAGTTGACTCACCAGTAATTTAACGCCTTTAACTTCTCTGGTCTGGCTGGAGAGTGAAGCACTTTCCTGCGCAGCCTGCTGAGCTCTCACTTGCTGAAGCTCTTTTTCCAGCAAACGCGAACGTTCGATCAACGTACGGATTTTATCCGCAACACTGCTCACGTCGCCTTTCACTAAATGTGCCACGTCCTGCAACAAATCACTCTGCTGATGCAGTGCCGCGATAGCATTTTCACCCGTGATACCTTCGATACGACGGATACCTGCAGCAGTGCCTGACTCACTCTGAATTAGGAACAGCCCAATATCACCGGTACGGTTGGCATGAGTACCACCACAAAGCTCGGTGGAAAAGTCGCCCATCGATAATACGCGGACGCTGTCATCATACTTCTCGCCGAACAGCGCCATTGCACCCTGCTCTTTTGCATCATCCAACGCCATGATTTTGGTCTGAATTGGCAAGTTGCGGCGGATTTGCGCGTTCACCAGGTCTTCAACCTGACGGATCTCCCCCGGCTTCATTGCTTCAAAATGAGAGAAATCGAAACGTAGATAGTGATCATTCACCAATGAGCCTTTCTGAGCAACATGCTTGCCCAAAACCTGACGCAATGCTGCATGCAGCAAATGCGTGGCAGAGTGATTCAACCGAACGCGTTCACGACGGGCAACATCAACGACGGCGTCGACAACATCACCGATGCTCAGTTTGCCTGCACTGAGAGAACCCTGATGACCGATGGCTTTGCCGTATTTCTGTGTATCAGATACAGTGAAAACACCGGATCCCGTTTTCAGTTCACCTTTATCGCCAACCTGGCCGCCAGACTCGCCATAGAATGGGGTGTCCTCCAGCACGACTATGGCGTTATCACCTGTGCTGATTGCATCAACGGGTTGCCCATCGATAAACAAAGCCACTACTTTTGACTGACGTTCCAGGTACTCATATCCGGAGAAATGGGTGACGCTATCAACGCGTACCATACTGTTGTAATCAGCACTAAAACCGCTGGATTCACGCGCACGACGGCGCTGAATTTCCATGGCTCTTTCAAATCCGGCTTCATCAACTTTGAGATCACGCTCGCGACAAACGTCGGCAGTTAAATCCAGCGGGAAACCAAAGGTGTCGTAAAGGCGGAAAGCAATTTCGCCATCAAGAGTATCGCCTTTCATAGAGGACAACTCTTCGTCAAGCAATGCCAGGCCGCGCTCAAGCGTACGAGCAAATTGCTCCTCTTCGGTTTTCAGCAACTGCTCAACCATCCCTTGTTGCTCTTTCAACTCTTGTGCAGCTGGGCCCATCACTTCAATCAGTGGAGCAACCAGTTTGTAGAAGAAGGTATCTTTAGCGCCAAGCATGTTGCCATGACGAATTGCGCGACGAATAATACGGCGCAATACATATCCACGGTTTTCATTCGACGGGATCACGCCGTCAGAGATAAGGAACGCGCAGGAGCGAATGTGGTCGGCGATAACTCGCAGTGATTTGTTGTTCAAGTCGTTCGTGCCGGTAACCTGAGCAACGGCTGCAATCAGTTTCTTAAACAGATCAATATCGTAGTTTGAGTTCACATGCTGCATTACCGCAGTAATACGTTCCAGACCCATCCCGGTATCAACAGATGGTTTAGGCAGCGGGAGCATGGTGCCATCAGACTGGCGGTTGAACTGCATAAAGACGATATTCCAGATCTCGATATAACGATCGCCATCTTCTTCAGCAGAACCAGGAGGGCCACCCCAGATGTGGTCGCCATGATCGTAGAAAATCTCGGTACAAGGTCCGCAAGGACCGGTGTCACCCATCTGCCAGAAATTGTCTGACGAGAAGGCACCGCCTTTGTTGTCACCGATGCGGATAATGCGTTCTTTAGGTATACCGACTTCTTTTTCCCAAATATCGAAAGCCTCGTCATCGGTCTCATACACCGTAACCCACAGTTTCTCTTTTGGCAGATTGAACCAGTTTTCGCCGGTTAATAATTCCCAGGCATAGCTGATGGCATCATGCTTAAAATAATCGCCAAAGCTGAAATTACCCAGCATCTCGAAGAAAGTGTGGTGACGGGCGGTATACCCGACATTTTCCAGATCGTTATGTTTACCGCCTGCGCGTACACAACGTTGAGATGTGGTCGCACGGCTGTAATCGCGTTTATCCAGACCCAGGAAAACATCTTTAAATTGGTTCATCCCAGCGTTGGTAAACAACAGTGTCGGATCGTTAGTAGGGACAAGCGAACTGCTTGAAACAATGTTGTGTCCCTTACTATGGAAGAAATCGAGAAACGCTTGTCGGATCTCAGCGGTGCTCTTGCTCATAAATGTCCCGGAGTCTGGCTTGAAGAACGGTTCGCGAGCGAGAAAGTGCAAAATTCAGCATCAGACTGCGCATCCCACGAACAAAAAGTGTGGATAAGATAAATTTTCTTCGCGGGGAAGTAAAATCCCGTATGCGATCAATCATCAAAATCACGATAAACTGACTGGATTTCTTCGTTATAGAAGCCCCGATAGAGCAAATAACGCATTACTTTCGATTTTTCTTTCCAGTCAGTTGGCAACGGCTCATCGAATTTTCGTACAGCAAGATCGCGCGCGATTACACACCAGTCAATATCACTGTTTTCTAATGCAGTGGCGATGATTTCTTTATCCACTCCTTTTTGCTGCAGCTCTGAACGGATACGCTGAGCACCGTAGCCTTTTCTACTCCGCCCTGAAATATAATGATCGGCGAATTTAGCGTCATCTAGCCAATTGTGCTGGTAACAGTAATCGATGACGGACTGTACGTGCTCAGGGGAAATGTCTTCAGGGATTTGACGCTCTATTTTTTTCTGCTCATCTTCTTCTTGCCACTCTTTTGAGAAGGAGAGCGTGGATTTGCGAGCGTCAGTTTTGGGAGGCTTAGAATAGGAAGGTTTATTAAAGGTCACAGGCGGCGTCAGCAGTTTACGACTGAGTTCTATTTCGCCATGATCACGCTGAGATAACAACCGCATAGCCCGGCTAATCAACGCATTAACTTTTCCGGCATCGCTCTCTTTTACTGGCGAAAAAAGCGAGGAAACATCATCTGATTCATCACCTGGGAAACGACTTTCAAGATTTACCGCGCTGTCATCAGACATTTTGGTCACCTTATATGAGCAAAACGCCAGCCTGAGATTCAGGCTGGCGTTTTGTAGAGTGCATAGGATCCCTGAACAGCAGGTTCAGGATCCGGCGAAATTAAAACTCTTCGCTAGTTTCAACACTGTCACCCAGATCTTCAACGGTAGCCTTCGCGCTGATTTCACCGGTGCCGCCATTAAGCAGCATGTCTCGCAGCTTCTTGTCTATCTCGGCGGCAATTTTTGGATTTTCTTTCAGGAAATTGCTGGAATTAGCCTTACCCTGTCCAATCTTCTCACCATTGTAGCTGTACCATGCGCCGGCTTTTTCGATCAATTTATGCTTAACGCCCAAATCGACCAACTCGCCATGGATATTGATGCCTTCACCATACAAGATCTGGAATTCAGCCTGCTTGAACGGTGCAGCGATTTTGTTCTTAACCACTTTTACACGCGTTTCGCTACCAATAACTACATCACCATCTTTGATGGCGCCAATACGGCGAATATCAAGACGCACAGAGGCATAAAATTTCAGCGCGTTACCGCCAGTCGTGGTTTCTGGGTTACCGAACATCACACCAATTTTCATACGAATCTGGTTGATGAAGATCAGCAGAGTATTGGCATTTTTCAGGTTACCTGCCAGTTTACGCATGGCTTGGCTCATCATACGCGCCGCCAGGCCCATATGAGAGTCACCAATTTCGCCTTCGATTTCAGCTTTTGGTGTCAGGGCAGCCACGGAGTCAACGATGATCACATCAACAGCGCCAGAGCGGGTCAATGCATCACAGATTTCCAACGCCTGCTCACCGGTATCAGGCTGCGAGCACAGCAGGTTGTCGATATCAACGCCAAGCTTTTTAGCATAAATTGGGTCAAGTGCGTGTTCCGCATCGATAAACGCACAGGTTTTACCTTCGCGTTGCGCCGAAGCAATAACCTGCAGAGTCAGCGTAGTTTTACCGGATGATTCCGGGCCATAAATTTCAACAATACGGCCCATCGGTAAACCGCCGGCACCTAACGCGATATCCAAAGACAAAGAGCCGGTAGAGATCGTTTCCACGTCCATAGAGCGATCTTCACCAAGACGCATGATGGAGCCTTTACCGAACTGCTTTTCAATTTGGCCCAGTGCTGCAGCTAACGCCTTTTGCTTATTCTCATCAATAGCCATTTTTACTCCTTCGTCTGACATAGAGTGAATGACCTCACTCGCGTCACTGAATGTAATTTATGTACAGGTAATTGAGTTTAATTATACTGTATACTCATACAGTATCAAGCCTATTTTTCAAGAAACTCACTCAATGCTGTTTGTAATGAAAAAACAGCAGCTTGTAAACGGACTGACTCGCGATCGCCGGAAAAGTGCTGTTTGATAGCCAAGATTCGCCCTTCGCTGTCAGCAAAACCAAACCATACTGTGCCAACAGGCTTGGCCTCAGAACCACCATCAGGGCCAGCGATCCCACTGATAGAAAGCGCCAGGTTCGCTCCCGCTGCATGCAAAGCACCCTGCGCCATTTCGCGTACGGTTTGTTCGCTGACCGCGCCGAATTCATTCAGTGTCGCCTCCGCCACACCCAAAAGTTGATGTTTTGAAGTATTGCTGTAGGTCACGAAGCCGCGGTCAAACCATGCTGAACTGCCTGCGATATCAGTAATCGCTTTTGCCACCCAACCACCGGTACACGACTCGGCACAGGTGATCCATAATCCTTTTTGTTTCAGGCTGTTGCCTGCCAGCACGCTTAACTGACGTAGCTGATGCTCGCTCATAACCGATCCTTAGGCATTGATCACATGCGCCGATGTTAGCACTTCTGCGTCACATAAATCAGTCTGAGCCTGTTTTTTGCGAGACATATTCGGAGAAAAATTCGTTACTAATCGCTGAATCCTGACAAAGCATAAGGGCCACGTCACGTGGCCCTTATGGGTAATTCAGTGGAAACTCAGTACCTCTGCCTGGCCTTACTTACCGCTTCACCTAGTTGCCACACAGCCATCGCATAATGCACGCTGTGGTTGTAGCGGGTAATGGTGTAGAAGTTAGGTAACCCGTACCAGTACTGGTAATTGGTACCCATATCCAGTCGCAGCAAGCTGGCCTCCTGATATTCCCCAAGAGAACTCAAAGGGCTAAGCCCTGCGGCTTTCAGCGTAAAGAGTGGATATTTGGTTTTGAAACCATTCTCCAGCAGCGGAGCCTGACCGGCGGCAGGAATGGCAATAGATGCCCCTTTGGTCCAGCCATGGGCTTTGAAATAATTGGCAACGCTGCCGATAGCATCAACCGGATCCCAAAGATTGGCATGACCGTCACCGTTGAAATCCACCGCATAATCTTTATAAGAGGATGGCATAAACTGACCATAGCCCATCGCACCGGCGAAAGAGCCACGTAAACTCAGGGGATCATCTCCTTCGCGGCGTGACATCAGCAGGAAGGTTTCCAGTTCGCCCGAGAAATAATCAGCCCGACGTGGATAGGCAAAGGATAGCGTTGCCAGCGCATCAATAATGCGGGTTTTACCCATCACGCGCCCCCATCGGGTTTCTACACCAATAATGCCAACAATGATTTCAGGGGGTACGCCATAAATCTGTTCGGCGCGTTGCAATGCATCCTTGTATTGATTCCAGAACACCACGCCATTCTGGACGTTGTCCGGCGTAATGAATTTACTGCGATAGCGATTCCATGCACCATTCGGCACGGTCGACGGGCCGCCAGATGGTGCCTGTTGATCCATCAGCCTGAGCACAAAACCCAGACGCTTGGTCTGCGCCAGCACGTCATGCAACTGCTGACGGTCAAAACCATGCTCGCTGACCATCTTGTCCACGAACCGGTTCATTCCTGCGTCGTAGGCAAAATCGCCGTTTTGCAACTGGCCGGTATGCTCGGGTTGCAGCATGAAACCACCGCTGATGTTGCTCCTGGTGGTGGGAGTCGCCACGCCACCTTTAAAAGGATTACCGGAATATTCCGGCGCAGGCTTGCTACTGCAGGCTGCGAGCAGAGTAATAACAGGAAGAATGGCAGCCAAATGACGCATCAGATATCCGTATAGCCATACAAGAAATAAGTACGGCCATGTTAAAGCATTGCCCCGCGTGGACAAACCGGAATCTGGAGATGAATTGCTTTCCAGCGGGTCTACTCTAAAGATCAAAAAAAGATGTGCACATGAAGACATTGTTAAATTGAAGAATAAATCATCTTATTCCCGTAGCTGATATCGATGCCGGAGTGCTTATCTCGTATTTCCAGCATCAATCTCACTCTTAGCTTACGGCGAAACTAACCCCGCGATCGCACGCATGTCACTGCCAGTGGGTGCCTGATGAATGCGTAAACCGAACTCACCCACCACAGCAAAGATATGGTCGAAAATATCGGCCTGGATACTTTCATACTCAAGCCAAGCAACCGTATTGGTAAACGCATATATCTCAATGGGTAAGCCCTCTGAACCGGGAGGAAGTTGGCGCACCATAAGCGTCATATCTTGGCGAATAGACAAATGCTGACGCAGATACTCGGTCAGGTATGCCCGAAATGTCCCGACGTTGGTCATGTTTCGCTGATTGAGCACGGAAGCCGTGGCATCGACCTGTCCATTCCAACTATCAATTTCTTCCTGACGGACCGCCATATAAGGCTTCAGCAAGCGCGCCTGCATCAGATTTTCCTGCTCATCCTGTGAGAGAAAACGGATACTGGTAGTATCTATATTAATGCAGCGCTTAATACGTCGCCCACCGGAGGCAGACATTCCACTCCAGTTTTTAAACGCATCCGACACCAGCGCATAGGTTGGAATGGTAGTGATAGTGTTATCCCAGTTGCGCACTTTTACCGTGGTCAGCCCAATGTCGGTCACCTCACCGTCAGCGCCATATTTCGGCATTTCCAGCCAGTCGCCTAGTTTCAGCATAGTGTTGGCAGAAAGTTGAATTCCCGCGACAAGTCCAAGGATCGGGTCTTTAAACACCAACATCAGCACAGCGGCCATCGCGCCCAGTCCGCTAATCAGTATCGCCGGAGATTTGCCGATCAGCAGCGATATCATCATGATGCCAATGACAATTGCACTCACCAACTTAACGCCCTGAAAAATCCCCTTCAGTGGGAACTGCGAGGCGAAAGCGAAACGATGCGACAGACCAGAGATGACATTCAGCAGTGAGAAAAAGGACATCAGCGCATAAAGCATGACCCACAGTTGAGCGCAGGTGGTAAGAATAAGCGCGGCATCGCTGCCCTTTTGCAGCCACAGTACAGCCTGGATATTGACGATCATCCCTTGCAGAGTAAACGCCAGCCGGTGAAACAACTTATTCCCGGTAATAATCTGCAGCCAAAGATGGCTACTTGCTTGTGCACGCCGTTCAAAAACACGCAGAACAATGCGGTGCAAAATAAAGTGAACAATTAACGCGGTGAGTAAAATAATCCCGAAAATAACAATCAATGATATCGAGTGGTTTGAATCTATCCCATACTCTTTTAGAATTGTGGTCAACTGTTGCATAAAATCTCCTTTTTAAGCAAGCGACGATCATGCACTGTGGTCGTCACAAATTCAACCCTTACAATAAATGAGTACAACAGGTTTTTTACATTAACGAATCTCCATTATAGTATTCTTAGCCAATATAACAGTTTGTTTTTATTAAAGAGATTAATCCTTCATCTTAAAAAAGATGCCGTAAAAAATAGCAAAAAATCCAATCGAATGCAGGTTTATGAATTTCATAGCGGCTGTTTAGCTTATCATTAGTCTCCAGCCACCAGGCTATTCCACCTCATTCAGTGAGTGGGTGATTACTCACTAAAATACCACTGAGTTATCCTCTTTCATAAGTCGCAATATTCCAGGACAGCCGAAATAATAGGAGGATGAAATAATAAATTAATGCGGACCCCCGCCCTTAATAAGGTAATACATCTTTAAAATTTTATTCTTATATCGTCTCCCGGCAATTCCTACTGTAACTTCCATACTGAACATAAATGATTTAAAAAAATTGGTTATATTACTGGGACATAAACCAGATAAAAAGGGAACGGGTTAATCTAAACATTGAAACATCGTTAATATCTAACACGAAGTTATCTTGTACTTTGTAATACTCTGACCGCACATGCCACGTAGTGTCTTGCAACTTCATATCTGCCATTGCAAGCGTAGCTTGCGGGATGTCTCCAATTTTTACCTGTGACAGCTTATTGGTCAGTGGGCTAATATAGCGGGATAAAACTCCGTACCCACAAGCCTGAGCCGGGTACTCGCCAGTAAGACATTGTGATAACGAATGACAACAAATAAAATCACAATTTCCTTTAAATTCAATGGATTAATAAGATTAAGTTTATGACTGATAACAAAAATTTAGATGGCCACACCCCGATGATGCAGCAGTACCTTCGCCTGAAGGCCGAGAACCCTGAGATCCTGATGTTTTACCGCATGGGAGATTTCTACGAGCTGTTCTATGATGATGCAAAGCGTGCTTCGCAGTTGCTGGATATTTCCCTGACTAAACGCGGTGCCTCAGCAGGTGAACCGATTCCAATGGCGGGCGTGCCTTATCACGCTGTCGAAGGTTATTTAGCCAAGCTGGTACAGCTCGGTGAGTCGGTGGCGATTTGTGAACAAATCGGTGATCCTGCACTCAGTAAAGGGCCCGTTGAGCGCAAAGTAGTACGTATTGTCACGCCGGGAACGGTCAGCGATGAAGCCTTACTCAATGAACGTCATGACAACTTACTGGCTGCTATCTGGCAGGACGGACGAGGTTTTGGCTATGCCACACTGGACATCAGCTCCGGTCGTTTTCGCGTAGCGCAGCCCGAAGATCTGGAAACCATGGCGGCTGAAATACAGCGTACCAATCCGGCAGAGCTGCTGTATCCGGAAAATTTTGAAGCCATGCCACTTATCTCTTCACGTCGTGGTCTGCGCCGTCGCCCAATATGGGAATTTGAACTTGAGACAGCCAAACAACAGCTCAATCTGCAATTTGGTACCCGTGACCTGAGCGGTTTTGGTGTTGAGCAGTCACCTCAGGCACTGCGTGCCGCTGGCTGTCTCCTGCAATATGTAAAAGATACCCAGCGCACTGCCCTGCCTCACATCCGCGGTGTGACCATGGAGCGTCTGCAGGACGGCATTATTATGGATGCCGCTACACGCCGTAATCTGGAATTAACGCAAAACCTGTCCGGTGGCGTTGAAAATACGCTGGCAGCGATACTCGATCACGCAGTAACGCCGATGGGCAGCCGCATGCTTAAGCGCTGGATTCACATGCCAACCCGCGATGTAAAAGTGCTGAATCACCGTCAGTTGGCCCTGGGATCGTTGCAAGATCTGAGTGCTGAGTTACAGCCGGTTTTGCGACAGGTTGGCGATCTTGAACGCATTCTCGCTCGCCTGGCACTGCGCAGTGCGCGGCCACGTGACTTAGCCCGTATGCGCCATGCATTGCAGCAACTGCCGGAAATTCGTACATTGTTGCAGCCACTGCAAATAGCCCACATTCAAGCGCTGGTCAAAAACTGCGGTGAGTTTAATGAGCTGGTTGCCCTGCTGGAACATGCTGTGGTTGAGGCGCCACCCGTATTAGTCCGTGACGGTGGCGTGATTGCGCCTGGCTATAACGCCGAACTGGACGAATGGCGGGCGCTGGCAGACGGTGCGACCGATTATCTCGACCAACTGGAGATCCGCGAACGCGAAAAACTCGGGCTGGATACGCTCAAAGTTGGTTTTAACGGCGTTCATGGTTATTTCATTCAGGTCAGCCGCGGGCAGAGCCACTTAGTTCCTATTCATTACGTCCGTCGCCAAACATTGAAAAATGCTGAGCGCTACATCATTCCTGAACTTAAGGAATATGAAGATAAAGTACTCACATCGAAAGGCAAGGCGCTTTCGCTGGAAAAAGCGCTATACGAAGAGCTGTTCGATCTACTCATGCCGCATCTTAATGCACTGCAACAGAGCGCCAATGCGCTGGCTGAACTTGACGTGTTGAGTAATCTTGCCGAGCGGGCTTATACGCTGAACTATGCCTGCCCGACACTCAGCGTTAAACCAGGTATTAGCATTACCGGTGGCCGCCATCCGGTGGTGGAGCAGGTTCTCAGCGAACCCTTTATATCCAACCCTCTGTCCATGTCGCCACAGCGCCGCATGTTGATCATAACCGGCCCCAATATGGGGGGTAAAAGTACCTATATGCGCCAGGCAGCGCTGATTGTATTGATGGCGCATATTGGTTGCTATGTCCCTGCCGACCAGGCAGTAATTGGCCCGGTTGATCGTATATTTACCCGCGTGGGCGCAGCCGATGATCTGGCATCAGGGCGTTCGACCTTTATGGTGGAAATGACCGAAACGGCGAATATTCTGCACAACGCCACAGAAAACAGTCTGGTACTTATGGATGAAATCGGCCGGGGTACGTCTACTTATGACGGGCTGTCGTTAGCCTGGGCCTGTGCTGAAAGCCTGACCAACCGCATTAAAGCCATGACGTTGTTTGCCACCCACTATTTTGAACTGACCACCTTGCCGGAAAAAATGGAGGGCGCGGTAAACGTCCACCTCGACGCCATCGAACACGGCGATACCATCGCTTTTATGCACAGTGTTCAGGAAGGTGCCGCCAGTAAAAGTTACGGTCTGGCCGTTGCGGCATTGGCAGGGGTGCCACGTGACGTGATCAAACGGGCGCGCCAGAAACTCAAAGAGCTGGAAACTCTCTCAAACAGCGCAGCAGCCAGTAAAGTGGACGGTCCCCAGTTGGCATTACTGACAGAAGATGTTTCACCCGCCGTGGAAGCGCTTGAAGCGCTTGATGCTGACTCGCTATCGCCGCGTCAGGCGCTGGAGTGGATCTACCGCCTGAAAGAGTTGGTGTAACCGATTTCGTGAGACACAAAAAAACGCCGGAGTATCAAATACCCCGGCGTTTTTGCTTGCTAAAGACTGTATGGTTAACGATAAGCCGTCAGTGTGTCACGGTTACTAAACGAGCAAGTCACTCGCGAAACAGAGCTTCAATGCTCAAGCCCTGTGCCTGCAAAATCTCACGCAGGCGGCGTAACCCTTCAACTTGAATCTGACGAACACGTTCACGCGTAAGGCCTATTTCACGGCCCACATCTTCCAGTGTTGCTGCTTCGTAACCTAACAAACCGAAGCGCCGCGCCAGAACTTCACGCTGCTTTGCGTTCAACTCGAATAACCACTTCACGATACTCTGTTTCATATCGTTGTCTTGAGTGGTGTCTTCCGGACCGTTTTCTTTTTCGTCCGCCAGAATGTCTAACAGCGCTTTTTCAGAGTCACCACCTAACGGTGTATCCACTGACGTAATACGCTCATTCAGACGCAACATACGACTGACGTCTTGTACCGGCTTGTCGAGTTGCTGAGCAATCTCTTCAGCACTCGGCTCATGGTCCAGTTTGTGCGCAAGTTCACGTGCAGTACGCAGGTAAACATTCAACTCTTTAACGATGTGAATAGGTAATCGGATAGTACGGGTTTGATTCATAATTGCCCGTTCGATCGTCTGACGAATCCACCATGTAGCATAAGTTGAAAAGCGGAAACCGCGTTCTGGGTCAAATTTTTCAACAGCACGGATAAGGCCAAGGTTACCTTCCTCGATCAAATCCAGCAGTGCCAGTCCGCGATTACTGTAGCGGCGGGCAATTTTAACCACCAAACGCAGGTTGCTTTCGATCATACGTCGGCGGGATGGAACATCGCCCCGCAGCGCACGGCGTGCAAAATAAACCTCTTCTTCTGCAGTCAGCAGAGGAGAGTAACCGATTTCACCAAGGTACAGTTGAGTTGCGTCCAACACTCTTTGGCTTACAGCCTGTGACAACAACTCTTCTTCAGCATCAGCATCAATAGTGTCGTTATCAGCCGCCTCTTCGACTGTGTCTTTATCGTCAAAGGCTTCAGCGCTGTTCTCATCGAAATCTACATCATCATGTAACTCGTTAACTTTCAGCGTATTCTGTTGCATATGCTGCTCCTACCCGTGGTCCCGAGGGCAGAATTAAGACTCTGCCCGAGTTATCGCTGCGGAAGATAACGCAGCGGGTTTACGGATTTCCCCTTGTAACGAATTTCAAAATGCAATCTAACTGAGCTGGTTCCGGTGCTACCCATCGTGGCTATTTTCTGTCCCGCCTGCACTTCTTGTTGTTCCCGGACCAGCATTGAATCGTTATGAGCATAGGCGGACAGGTAGTCATCATTGTGTTTAATGATGATGAGATTACCGTAACCGCGAAGAGCATTACCTGCATAAACCACACGCCCAGAGGCAGTAGCTACGACAGATTGTCCACGCGAACCAGCTATATCGATCCCTTTATTTCCCCCTTCGGAAGCTGAGAAATTATCGATAATCTTCCCGTCAGTCGGCCATTTCCAAGAGGAAACCGGACCGCCATTATTCGTCGTGCTGGTGACAGGAGTACTGGCTACGGCAACAGGTGCTGTGGTGGTAACCACACCTGATGAAGGCAACATTTTACCTACATTCTGTTTACCCGAAGTATCAGAATACGTGGTAGTTGGTTGAGATGCAACCACCGTTCCTTGCATCATTCCAGTGGAAGGCGCTTTTGGAACACCGCCATTTGTCGCATCCGTGGTGGCTAACATCCCACCGGTGCTGGCGTTGGATGAAACATTATTTATCTGCACCGTCTGGCCGACATTCAGGCTGTAAGGAGCAGCAATATTGTTGCGTGCAGCAAGGTCCCTAAAATCATTACCGGTGATCCAGGCAATATAAAACAGCGTGTCTCCGCGCTTCACCTGATAAGTACTTCCACTATAACTACCTTTGGGAATCGAGTTATAACTGCGGTTATAAACGATGTGACCTTCTGGGCTATTCGCCGTATTTACGGGCGCGGAATTCGCAGCACTCTGCCCGCCATCGCCGCCGTTTACGCTGCTAATGGGGGCCGAAGTCGAGGCGCTATTAGTACATCCCACCATCCAGGCGCTAACAAATGTACACACCGCAATGCGGCTTAAGGTTTTCATTGGGCTTCCTGTGCTCATATTTCCCCCGTTACGGCGATCTTAGAATTTATCTATTCACCGCTTACAAGCCGCTACATGCGGTCCAAATGCCTACTGGCACAGTGTAAACGGGTAACACATCCGGGCAGTAAAAAACTGTAGGGGATGCTATCAACATCACCAGTACAGCACCATATAACATTTGTATTTAAATTTTAAGGGGTTAGTTCTGAATGACGCAGCCTGCAGGCCGAATTCAGGCCAATTCGCCTTTCACCAGCGGGACAAATCGTACTGCTTCGATATTCTCGACAACAAACTCGCTCCCACGCCGCGTAATACGCTGTAGTATTTGATTTTGCTCGCCCACAGGCAAAATCATCACCCCGCCTTCGTCCAGTTGCTGAAGCAAATCCTGAGGTATTTCCGGCGGTGCGGCAGTGACGATAATCGCATCAAATGGACCGCGTGACGGCCACCCCTCCCAACCGTCTCCATGGCGGGTCGAAACATTGTGTAAATCCAGCTGTTTCAGGCGGCGTTTCGCCTGCCATTGCAAACCTTTGATACGCTCAACGGAAAAAACGTGTTCGACCAAGTGCGCCAGAATCGCGGTTTGGTAACCCGAACCGGTACCAATTTCCAGCACGCGTGACGTTGCCGTCAGATGCAGCAGTTCAGTCATCCGGGCCACAGTATAAGGTTGAGAGATTGTCTGGCCAGAGCCGATCGGCAATGCCGTATTTTCGTAAGCCTTGTGCTGGAAGGCTTCATCAATAAAACGCTCACGGGGAACAGTTTCAATGGCGTGCAGTAAATTTTCGTCCTGAATCCCCTGCTGCCGCAGTTGCTCCAGCAAGTTATACATCGGTTTACTCACCATGCCTGTTGACCCCAGCTTTAGCTAACCACGCATTCACCACATCCTGAGCGGCATAAGCCGTTAAATCGACCTGAAGTGGTGTGACAGAAACATACCCTTGCGCGACCGCGGCAAAATCCGTGTCAGGCGCGATATCGAACTTATCACCCGGCGGGCCAATCCAGTACAAACTCTGACCGCGGGGATCTTGCTGGCTAAATACCTGTTCCGCGGGATAACGGCTGCCGCAGCGGGTAACGCGAATGCCTTTAATTTCAGAAAGCGGCAGATCCGGGACATTGATATTGAGGATTTTACCGGTGCGCATCGGCTCGATGGCCAGCGCACGTAAAATCCGGCAAGTGATGGCGGCAGCTGTATCATAGTGTTGATGCCCGTCGAGGGAGATCGCCAGTCCGGGATATCCCAGATGACGGCCTTCCATCGCGGCGGCTACCGTGCCGGAATAAATCACGTCATCGCCAAGGTTCGGGCCGGCATTGATACCCGACACGACGATATCCGGGCGTGGTCGCATCAGCGAGTTAACCCCAAGATAAACGCAGTCAGTTGGCGTCCCGTTAATCACCGCGATGTCGCCATTAGGGTAAGACTGAATACGTAAGGGAGCATCCAGCGTCAGGGCGTTGGAGGCACCACTGCGATTGCGATCGGGTGCCACCAGTTTGACATCAGCAAACTCTCGCAATGCAGCAGCCAGCGTTTGGATCCCTGACGCCAGCACACCATCGTCATTACTCAGTAATATCCGCATCAATATTTTCCTGGCGCATCAGTTCCCGTACCACACTGGTCGCAAAACTGCCGGCAGGAAGCCAGAATTTCAGCTCCAGTGTGACCTCATCCAAGCCTTTCCAGCTCAAGTGTAAAGGCTGAAGCATGACCGCACGCCTGGCCGGTTCAACCCGTTCACGTTGAATAAGCGACAACAACTCGTTGCATTCAGTAAGACAACCCTGCTCGAAAGCCTCGGCCATATCGCAGGTACCCAGCGGGCCATCCCCCGGCAAAGGCGCGGTGATCAATAATTCATTACTATCAACACGCGGCTGAAGAGTATCAAATTCGTCCTCTTTCGCCACGAACCAACTGCCACGTCCGCTAAGTTGCAGTGCATCACCCAGCATTACCTGACGGTGGGTATTATCGGCAAGCCGCTGGCTGGCAATAATATTAAACATCGCACTGCGGCTGGCAGAGAGGTAAAAACTACGCTTTGGCCGCTCTTTAACGCGGATTTCGTTATTCGCCCACTTTCGGGCCTGCACCAGATTATTGCCACCGCGACCAAAACGCTGCTCGCCGAAATAGTTCGGCACCCCTCGCAAAAGAATGTTTTGCAGACGCGCTTCGATATCGGCGAGATTGCTCAGTTGACGTAGCACCAGTGTAAAAGTGTTACCCTTCAGGGTACCAATACGCATTTTCTTACGATGACGTGCAGCGCGAACCACTTCACACCCTTCCAGCACAAACTGGCTGAGTTCAGGATCCTCTTTACCCGGCAGGTGCAGACAGAACCATTGTTCGGTTATCGCATGACGATCTTTTAATCCGGCATAGCTGACCGAGCGTGGATGAATGCAGGCAAAGCGCGCCAGTTGTTCGGCCACAAACTGGGTGTTACAGCCGTTTTTACGAATACGCACCAGCAGATGTTCGCCTTCACCCTCAGGTTCAAAACCGAGATCTTCCTCGACGATGAAATCTTCCGGGTTGGCTTTCAGTTTGCCGGTTGAAAGCGGCTCACCATACAACCAGGTCAGACGGGACATATCCAACGGATTATTTTCCACCGGCTCAGTCCTTGATCAACAAGACAACGGCCTCACAGGCAATACCTTCGCCGCGACCGGTGAAGCCTAGCTGTTCAGTCGTCGTGGCTTTAACGTTCACCTCATCCATATGACATTGCAAGTCTTCAGCCAGAAATACCCGCATCTGTGGGATATGCGGGGCCATCTTGGGTGCCTGAGCAATAATGGTAATATCGATATTGCCCAATGTATAACCCTTGGCACGGATCCGACGGTAGGCTTCTCGCAACAGCTCGCGGCTGTCAGCGCCTTTAAAAGCGGGATCTGTATCAGGGAACAGCTTACCGATATCGCCCATCGCCGCAGCCCCCAGTAGCGCGTCAGTTGCCGCATGCAGGGCAACATCACCGTCAGAATGGGCCACTAAACCCTGAGGAAAAGGGATACGCACGCCGCCGATCACCAATGGGCCTTCACCGCCGAATTTATGCACGTCAAAACCGTGACCGATACGCATTATACGTTCTCCTTTTGATAAAGCTGGGTTAAATAGAATTCTGCCAGGGCCAGGTCTTCCGGCCTGGTAATTTTAATATTGTCTGAACGTCCAGCTATCAGCAAAGGATGAAAACCACAATATTCCATCGCAGAAGCTTCATCCGTCACCGTCGCCCCTTCATCCAGCGCACGACGCAGACAAGTTTTAAGGAGTCCGAGAGGAAAAAACTGTGGTGTCAGCGCATGCCATAACTCTTCGCGATCGACGGTATGTGAGATGCCACTCTTGCCGTGCTCACCGCGCTTCATAGTATCGCGCACCGGCGTGGCAAGAATGCCGCCGACGTCGCTGAATGTAGAAATTGCCAGCAGACGGTTCAGATCGTCGATGTGCAGACAGGGACGGGCTGCGTCATGTACCAACACCCAGCCATGAGAGCCAGCCTGTTCGAGGCCAGCCATCACCGAGTCCGCACGCTGACTTCCCCCCGTCACCCGTTGAATGCGCGGATCTGAAGCAATGGCTAACTGTGCAAATTGCACATCATGCGGGCTAAGCGACACCACAACTTTTGAAATTTGCGTACTCTGCAACAGGGCACGAATCGAATGTTCGATCAGTGTCATACCGCCAATAGAGAGATACTGTTTAGGACATTCTGTCTGCATACGGCTGCCGATACCGGCAGCGGGCAAAACAGCAATAATCTCTGGAAGGGAACCTGCGAAGTGACTCATAGCTATTGTTTTAAATTATTTTGCGAAGTACTGACACCTACATTACGCTTTGATTGGTCAGGCACCAGGCGATAAAAAGTCTCACCGGGCTTAATCATACCCAGTTCATTACGCGCGCGTTCTTCGATAGCTTCCTGACCGCCGGTTAAGTCATCGATTTCAGCAAAGAGTTGATCATTTCGTGACTTGAGTTTGCCGTTGTTGGCCTGCTGTACCTCAACGTCATCATTCACACGAACATAATCGTGAATACCATTCTTACCCAGCCACAGCGAATACTGTAACCAGCCAAGCAAAACCAGTAATAGCAGCGTTAATTTGCCCATCCCCGCCCCCTAAAAAAGCCGCTCAATCATCCCACAACTTTCAACTGGACTCCACACTGACAAGGATATTGGCGGTGAGATTCAGAGTTAAGGCGGTAATTACGGGTGAGAATGACACAATGGTTTACATAGAGATAATAAATTGCTGAAAAATTGTTCAGAATTTACCAGCCGGACAGGAAAGAGAAGACGGTCCAGAACATCCCAATGACCGCAACACCGGTAGCGAGCAGTGTTTGCCACCAATTGCCCGTAAATAGCATGCTAAAAGCGATACCGATAAGCACGGCAACAGGCATCAGAGCCAGGAAGAAAGGCCAGGTATAGAGAAGGAAAAACAGGGTGTTAGAGCCGTGAATCAAGAATGGGATGGTAAATGCCAGCCAGTAAAAAACAAAGCCTGCACTTCCGCCGAAAAAGGAGTACGAGGGATCGTCTGCCTCAGGGGCAGGATCGTAAGATAAAGCTACGGGGCTTTCTATCCGGATCCGACGGACTATTTTGTGAAGTAATGCCTGCATAGAGAGATCCCCGTAATAACAGTGTAAACCGGCACGTTCTGGGATGTTTGGCCGGTAACATTCAGGGATTGATAATAGCCTGATGCCGCAGTACACCTAACAATTGCGCGACCAAATGTGTTACCAATTGTTCACCATCAAGATGCACATCCGGAGCTTGCGGCGGCTGATATTCAGAGTCGATCCCGGTGAAGTTTTTCAGCTCACCGGCACGTGCTTTTTTATACAGGCCTTTAGGATCGCGCACTTCGCAGATGGCGAGTGGAGTATCAACAAAGACCTCAATAAACTGCCCGCTATTCAATAGATCACGTACCATTTTACGTTCGGCACGATGAGGTGAGATAAAAGCCGTCAACACCACCAACCCAGCATCCACCATCAGTTTGGCGACTTCCCCCACGCGGCGGATATTTTCGCGCCGGTCGTCATCGCTGAAGCCCAAATCCCGGCACAAACCGTGACGAACATTATCGCCATCAAGAAGATACGTACTGACGCCGAGTGCATGAAGCGCCTGCTCAAGCGCGCCAGCAACGGTAGACTTCCCGGAACCTGACAGCCCGGTAAACCACAGCACGGCCCCTTTATGACCATGCTGCTGTTCGCGATCCTCACGGGCTAAAGCGTGCGGATGCCAGACGACATTCTCGTTGTCTGCGTTCGCTTCCTGTAAAGCCATCCTATTTTCCACCTAACAGGTCGCGGGCGCCCCAATGCGGGAAGTGGCGACGAATAAGATCATTCAGTTCCAGTTCAAAAGCACTGAACTTGTCTGATTCCTGATATACCTGCTCGAGCGCTTCACGCACCAGGCCAGCACCCACGGTGACATTGGTCAGCCGATCGATAAAGATCATTCCGCCGGTTACCGCATTGTTTTGGTAGTTATCCAATGCCAGAGGCTCATCGAAGGTCAGTTCGACCAAACCGATGCCATTGAGCGGCAAGCTATCAACGGTTTGCTGGGCCAACGAATTAATCTCCACCTGATATTCGATATTTTCAACGCGAGCGCGGGCTTTTTTACCGCCGACCTTGATGTCGTAGCTCTGCCCGACACTCAGAGATTGCTCAGCCATCCACACGATATCTACTTTGGCATTTTGCACGGCTTTAACGGTTTCACCAGCATCAACCAGCAAATCTCCCCGACTGATATCGCGTTCATCCGCCAGCACCAACGTAATGGCTTCGCCAGCCCAGGCTTGCTGCAGATCACCGTCAAACGTCACAATGCGCGCAATGGTTGATTCAACACCAGAAGGCAATACTTTAATTTTCTGACCGACACGAATGGAGCCGGATGCCAGCGTACCGGCATAACCACGGAAATCGAGGTTAGGCCGGTTAACGTATTGCACCGGGAAACGCATCGGTTGTTGTTCGCGGATATTAATGACATTCACGGTTTCCAGCACATCGAGCAGTGTAGGACCGGTATACCAGCCCATTTTATCACTCGGGCTTGCCACGTTGTCACCTTCGAGGGCGGACAGCGGTACAAACTTGATATCCAGATCGGTCGGCAGTTGCTGGGCAAAGTCGAGATAATCTGCCTTGAACTGTTCGAAAATGGTTTCGCTGTAGTCAACCAGATCCATTTTATTGACGGCCACCACCAGATGGCGGATCCCTAACAGAGTGGCGATAAAGCTGTGGCGACGCGTTTGATCCAGCACGCCTTTACGTGCATCAATCAGCAAAATCGCCAGATCGCACGTTGAGGCTCCGGTGGCCATATTGCGGGTGTACTGCTCATGTCCCGGCGTGTCAGCAATAATGAATTTACGCTTCTCGGTGGAGAAATAGCGGTACGCCACGTCAATGGTGATGCCCTGTTCACGCTCGGCTTGCAAACCATCCACCAGCAGTGCCAGATCAAGTTTTTCGCCCTGTGTTCCATGACGCTTGCTGTCGTTATGCAAAGATGAAAGCTGATCTTCATAAATCTGACGGGTGTCGTGCAGCAAGCGACCAATCAGGGTACTTTTTCCGTCATCGACGCTGCCGCAGGTCAGGAAACGCAGCAGGCTTTTATGTTGCTGTGAGTGCAGGTAGGCTTCTACGCCGCCCTGTTCTTCAATTTGTTGTGCAATAGCATTGTTCATTTTGGTCGCTCCTCAGAAATAGCCCTGACGTTTTTTCAGTTCCATCGAACCGGCCTGGTCACGGTCAATTGCCCGACCCTGCCGCTCACTGGTGGTCGACACCAGCATCTCTTCGATGATCTCAGGAAGCGTCTGCGCTTCAGACTCAACCGCGCCGGTGAGTGGCCAGCAGCCAAGGGTACGGAAACGCACCATTTTTTGTTCAATCACTTCACCCGCTTGCAGGTCAATGCGATCGTCATCCACCATCAGCAACATTCCGTCACGCTCTAGTACCGGACGTGGTGCAGCCAAATAGAGTGGAACAATCTCTATATTTTCCAGATAGATATACTGCCAAATATCCAGTTCAGTCCAGTTAGATAGCGGGAAGACACGGATGCTTTCGCCTTTGTTAATCTGACCGTTGTAGTTATGCCACAACTCCGGGCGCTGATTCTTCGGATCCCAGCGGTGAAAACGGTCGCGAAACGAGTAAATACGCTCTTTCGCACGCGACTTCTCTTCGTCACGACGCGCACCACCAAAGGCAGCATCGAAACCGTATTTATTCAGCGCCTGCTTTAGGCCTTCAGTTTTCATGATGTCGGTATGTTTGGCGCTGCCATGCACAAATGGATTGATGCCCATTGCGACACCTTCCGGGTTCTTATGCACCAGCAATTCAAAACCGTAATTCTTGGCAGTACGATCTCTAAACGCGTACATCTCGCGGAACTTCCAGCCGGTGTCCACATGCAGTAAAGGGAAAGGCAGCTTGCCGGGAAAGAAAGCTTTACGCGCGAGATGTAACATTACCGACGAGTCTTTCCCGATAGAGTACATCATCACCGGGTTGGCAAATTCAGCCGCGACTTCACGGATGATATGGATACTCTCCGCCTCCAGTTGCCGCAAATGTGTGAGTCGTTTTTCGTCCATAACAGATCCTTAAGCCAAATTCACGACTGTCGGGCGCTGAACGCCGCCAGCCTGTGGATGATGCCCAAACCAGGCAAGTTGAGAGTGAAGTGCTACCACCTCACCGATCACCAGTAGCGCCGGTGTCGGCGCCTGTTGAGCTAAGTGTTCAAGATTAGCCAGAGTCCCCGTCAGTACCTGTTGGTCTGCACGAGTACCTCGCCCGATGACAGCCACCGGAGTGGAAGCCGCACGACCATAAGCGATCAGCTGCTGGCTGATCTCCGCAGCCTTAAGCGTGCCCATGTAAATGGCTAATGTCTGCTTGCCCTTCGCGAGCGTTTCCCACTGCACGCCATTGTCTTCAGGGCGGCAATGGCCGGTCACGAATACCACGCTCTGCGCGTGATCACGGTGCGTCAGCGGAATACCCGCGTAAGCCGTAGCCCCCGCCGCTGCGGTGACGCCGGGGACAACCTGGAAAGGAATGCCCGCCGCTTTCAGCGCCTGTAACTCTTCGCCACCACGACCAAAAATAAACGGATCGCCACCTTTGAGACGCACCACCTTTTTGCCCTGCTGCGCCAGTTTAACCAGCAGACGATTAATATCATCCTGCGCCGCTGAATGGCTGCTGGCTCGTTTACCAACGCAAATTTTATCTGCATCACGGCGCACCAGATCTAAAACCTCTTCGCTGACCAGATAGTCATACAACACCACATCAGCCTGCTGCATAACCTGCAAACCGCGCAAAGTGAGCAATCCTGCATCACCCGGTCCTGCACCAACCAGCGTCACTTCTCCGTTTTGCGCGATGGATTCAGGGTTATCTAACTGTTGCTGCAACACCTGCTCAGCCTGTGGAATCTGTCCCGCATTCACCAGTGAGGCAAAGCTGCCGTCGAATGCCTGCTCCCAGAAACGGCGCCGGGCTCTCATTGAGCTAAACCGCTGTTTCACTCTTTCGCGCCAGCCTCCCGCAATTTCAGCCATTTTGCCAAGGCTGGCTGGCAGTAAAGTTTCAAATTTTTCACGCAGCATGCGTGCCAGCACCGGTGCGGTACCGCTCGACGAGATGGCCACTACAATCGGTGAACGGTCGACAATTGACGGAAAAATAAACGAGCACTTTGGCTGGTCATCCACCACGTTAGCCAATAACTGACGCTGGTTGGCCTGCTCGAAGACTTCGGCATTAAGCAGCGCGTCATCCGTTGCAGCAATCACCAGGAAAACGTCATCAAGCTGTTGTGGCACAAAACGTTCTGCCAGCCAGATCACCTGCGATGCCTGACGACGCTGTTCGAGTTCCGGAGAAAGTGATTGTGAGACGATGCGCACTGTAGCGCCGGCACGCAGGAGAAGATCAATCTTGCGTGCTGCAACTTCACCGCCTCCTACGACCAGCACAGGGCGCTGTCTGAGGTCGGCGAAAATAGGTAGATAGTCCACAACGGCCTTATTTAATAGCGAAGAGAATTCACATGACTATACGTGGTGGTAATAATTGATCTGAAATGACGAAATGGAATGAATAGTTCCAGAATGGAATATAGGCCGCAAAATTCTTCAGAAGATTACGTTTTTCAGGAACAAAAAGAGCCATTTGAGATGACGATAAATTGTCTATTCGGCTCCGCAGTCGCATACTATTGTGCACTAGAGACCACCAAAGCAGCCTGCTGCATATTTACAGGATGACGGATGATATCCTCCGGCCTCCCAGATCTTCTGATAAGGATTTTTCGGCTATGTTTTCCACTTTACGCATGAAGCTCGCACTGCTGGCTATCAGTATCAGCTGCGTGGGTTTTGCTCATGCGATTAAGCCTGCGGTTGAGCCAGCTCCTGGCGTTATCGCCGCGGCGCAAATCCGCCATATTGCGACCTATTTCCCGGGGCGAATGGCAGGCAGTCCGGGCGAACTTATCGCCGCAGAGTATCTGAATCAGTACTTCGCCAAACTGGGTTACCAGAGTGATTTACGCGGTTTTGACACCCGCTATCTCTATAGCAGCAAAGATGGCAAACAGAGCTGGCATAACGTACACGCCACGTCGGTGATAGCGGCCAGGGCCGGTGAGGTACCGCAGCAGATTCTTGTTATGGCGCACTTCGACACTTATCTGCCGCAAAGCGACGCAGATTCAGACCACAATCTCGGTGGTCTGACATTGCAGGGTGTAGACGATAATGCCTCAGGCGTGGGTGTCATGCTGGAGTTGGCCGAACAGCTCAGCAAAGTGAAGACACACTACAGTTTGCGCTTTGTGGCACTCAGTGCGGAGGAAACCGGTGCGCAAGGTGCTGAGAATTATGTTCAGCGGATGTCGCTGGAAGAGAGAAAAAATACCCTGCTGGCCGTGGACCTCGATTCACTGATTGTTGGCGATAAGCTCTATTTCAAAAGTGGTAAAAACACCTCAGCAGCCGTGACCAAACTGACCCGTGACCGGGCAGTTAAACTAGCACACCGTTATGGCATTGCCGCTGAGAGCTACGCTGGCAAAGATTGCTGTAGCGGTATGCAGGCGCTGGATGATGCACATATTCCCCTGCTAATAGTCAACGCAACCGATTATGCATTAGGCAAGAAAGACGGCACACAGCAGCGTGCCATCAGCGCGCATTTCCCGGCGGGGACATCCCGTCATCAGGGACAACTGGATAACCTGCAATATCTGGATCGCGTACTGCCCGGCCGCATCGATAAACGCGCCAAAGAGAGCGTTAAGATTTTATTGCCGTTGATTAAAGAGCTGGCGAAGCCAGTTAAACCGGTCTGACTGGCTAGTCCTGATATTGCACAGTCCCCTAAATAATTCGAGCGGCAGGAAGGCGGCAAGTAAACGCATCCCCGGGAGCATAGATAACTATGTGACCGGGGTAAGTGCACGCAGCCAACGCATCTGCAGCTGGAAGTATGACGGGGATTTATTCGTGTAAGCCGCACTCGCGCTTAAGCCCGAAAAATCTCGTCTCCTCTTCGCTCATACCCTCTTCCCACTTTTTAGTGGTGTGAGTATCGCCCACGGATAAATAGCCCTGCTCCCATAGCGGGTGATAGCTCAGGCCGTTCTCTTTCAGATATTGGAAGATCTGCCGGTTATCCCAGTCAATGATCGGCAAGATTTTAAACACCCCGCGCTGCACTGCCAGCACCGGCAGATGGGCCCGACTACCTGACTGTTCACGGCGCAGTCCCGCGAACCAGGTTTTCGCACCGAGTGTTTCCAGTGCACGGTTCATCGGTTCGACTTTATTGATGTCGTTATAGCGCTCGATCCCTTCTACGCCCTGCTCCCACAGTTTGCCATAGCGCGCTTCCTGCCAGGCTGGCGAATGGGCTGCGCGGAACACCTGAAGGTTGAGATCGAGTTGTTCAGTAAGCTGGTCGATAAACTGATAGGTTTCAGGAAACAGATAACCGGTGTCAGTTAAGATCACCGGAATATCAGCTTTCTGACGGTTGACCAGATGCAGACATACCGCAGCCTGAATACCAAAGCTTGAAGAGAGAGCGAACTCTCCCGGCAAATTTTCCAGCGCCCAGTTGACGCGATCCTGTGCAGAGAGCTTTTCCAACTGACCATTGGTTTCAGCCAGCGCCAGCGCCTGCCCAGACTTGGGTAATTCATTCAGTTCAGCAAGAGTAAGCAAACTCATACACTCTCCGTCTTTCAGATTCAGTCGTACCGTTATTAATCGTAAAAATCCCGGGCCGGATCGAGTACCGGACGAATGATCCCAGCACGGATCACGTAGTCACCGAAACCTTCGTCTGTTTCACGTTCTTTGGCCCAGCGCCCCACCAGCTCTTCGATGACGGTCAGAATTTCAGTATCAGAAATGTTCTCGCGATACATGCGCGGGATCCGCGTACCCGCGCGGTTACCGCCCAGATGCAGGTTGTAACGGTTCATCGCTTTACCCACCAGGCCTATCTCGGCCAGCAGCGCACGGCCACAGCCGTTCGGACAGCCAGTAACGCGCAAAACAATGTGCTCTTTACCGACGCCATGGTTATGCATAATGCCTTCGACCTTGGTGACAAACTCCGGCAGGAACCGTTCTGCCTCAGCCATCGCCAATGGACAGGTTGGATACGAGACGCAAGCCATCGAGTTCTTGCGCTGATCGCTAACGCTATCGTCGATCAGCCCGTGGTCACGGGCCAGCGTTTCAATCGCGTCTTTATCCTGTTCGGCAACACCGGCGACGATCAGGTTCTGATTAGCAGTAAGCCTGAAATCGCCTCTATGGATCTTGGCGATTTCTGCTAAACCGGTTTTCAGCGGTTTGCCCGGATAGTCCAAAATACGACCATTTTCGATAAACAGCGTCAGATGCCACTGGTTGTCGATACCCTTTACCCAGCCAATGCGATCGCCGCGACCGGTAAATTCATAAGGGCGCACATCAGCAAACTCGATGCCTGCGCGCTTTTCCACTTCGGCCTTGAAGACTTCCACGCCGACGCGTTCCAGCGTGTATTTGGTTTTGGCATTTTTACGGTTGGTTCGGTTCCCCCAGTCGCGCTGAGTGGTGACTACCGCTTCAGCAACCGCCAGCGTATTTTCCAGCGGGATAAAACCCAGTTCACTGGCAGTGCGCGCATAAGTCGCTTTGTCGCCGTGAGCGATAGACAATCCGCCGCCTACCAGTACGTTGAAACCCACCAACTTGCCGTTGTCCGCAATCGCTACGAAGTTGAGATCGTTGGCATGCAGATCGACGTCATTTTGCGGTGGGATCACCACCGTGGTTTTGAATTTACGCGGCAAGTAAGTCGCGCCGAGGATGGGCTCAACGTCAGTGGTTTCGACCTTCTCCTGATCCAACCACACTTCAGCGTAAGCACGGGTGCGCGGTAACAAATGCTCCGAAAGCTTCTTAGCCCATGCATAAGCTTCCTGATGCAGTTCGGACTCGACTGGATTCGACGTACAAAGTACGTTGCGGTTAACGTCGTTGGCAGTCGCCAGTGCGTCCAGTCCCAGCTTATTCAGCAACTGATGTACCGGTTTGACATTAGGCTTCAGGATGCCGTGGAACTGGAAAGTCTGACGGTTGGTGATACGAATGCTGCCATACAGCGTGCTCTCTTCGGCAAATTTGTCGATGCCCAGCCACTGTGAAGGCGTCATCACGCCGCCCGGCAAGCGGCAACGTAGCATCATGGCATGACGCGGTTCGAGCTTCTGTTCAGCGCGTTCAGCTCGGATATCCCGGTCATCCTGCTGATACATGCCGTGAAAACGAATTAACAGGAAGTTGTCACCGTTAAAGCCGCCGGTCAGCCCGTCTTTCAGGTCTTCGGTGATGGTCCCGCGCAGGAAATTGCTTTCCTTTTTCAGACGTTCAGCGTCAGCCAACGGCGCATCAACCACCAAAGGGCCAGGACCAGGATTCAGTTCACTCCACAACTTTTTGCTCATAATTTCTCGCTCATAACTTTATACCCAAAATCATTCTAGTCGCCTAGAGGCGCCTACTTTTGGTGCGGGCAGGCGGCAACTGAAGGAATCCCGATGAGCTGACTTTTAGGTTCATAACTACAGTCAGTGATTCGGGTGAATAAAGGAAGCCAACACCCCTGCAACTTGAAGGATGCAGGGTATTAGTAAACGTCGCGCTGATAGCGGCGATCCTGACGTAGCTCACTGAGGTATTCGTCAGCCGTTTCCAGATCCATCACACCGTATTGGCCGATAATTTCCAACAGCGCCTGCTCTACGTCCTTCGCCATACGGTTGGCATCGCCGCAGACATATACGTGTGCGCCTTCCTGCAACCACTGCCAGACTTCAGCGCCCTTCTCACGGAGTTTGTCCTGTACGTAAACTTTCTCAGCCTGATCGCGTGACCACGCCAGATCGATGTTGGTCAGCAGTCCATCTTTAACATAACGCTGCCATTCGACCTGATAGAGGAAATCATCGGTAAAGTGCGGATTACCGAAGAACAGCCAGTTTTTGCCAGGCGCCGCCTCGTTTTCACGCTGTTGCATAAAGGCGCGGAATGGCGCGATGCCGGTACCAGGGCCAATCATAATCACCGGCACTTGCGGATTGGATGGCAGGCGGAAATTATCGTTGTGCTCGATAAACACCCGCACCTCGTCATCCTCTACCAGACGGTCTGCCAGATAGCCAGAAGCGCCGCCAGAGCGGGCACGCCCCTCAATTTCGTAACGTACGGCACCCACGGTGATATGCACTTCGGACTCGGTTTCTGCCTGTGAAGACGCAATAGAATATAACCGCGGCGTCAGCGGGCGCAGCAGGTCAATCAATTGCTGTGCATCCAGCTCAGTCGGTGCCTGACGCACCATGTCGACAAACGGCGTATTTTGCGCGAACTGCTGCAACACCTGTTTATCTGCCAGCATCGCCATGAGTTTTTCGTCGCGACATAAAGTGGCATATTTCTCGATAATCGGCGTGGTGTTTTGGGTCAGTTCAATATGATGCTGCAAAGCTTCGCGAAGCGCATATTGGGTGCCATTCACATCAACCGGCTCATCGCCTTTCAGCCACAGTAATTCGACCAACTCCTCTACCAGCGCCGGATCATTTGCAAACCAGATACCCAGTGCATCGCCAGGCTGGTAACGCAGGCCGGAATCTCCCAGATCAATTTCGATATGGCGCACATCTTTGTCTGAATTACGGCCGGTTATTTTCTGGTTTACAGACAACAGTGCGGTCAGTGGCTGATCTTTCGTGTAGGGGCTGCTGTCGATTTGGTTGACAGCACCGGCAAGCGTCGCGGCAGGCTGCCCGGCATTCGTATCAGCAGGCACGCGCTGTTTGAGCACATCTACGATACGTTTACGCCACTCTTCTGCCACTTCTTTATATTCGACATCGGCATCAACGCGATCTAACAAACGTTCCGCGCCCAGTTCGCCGAGGCGGGTATCGAAATCTTTACCAGCCTGACAGAAGAATTCGTAGGAGGTATCGCCCAACGCAAACACCGCAAACGCGGTGTCTTTCATCTGCGGGGCTTTTTTGGATTGCAGGAACTTATGCAACGCAACGGCTTCTTCCGCCTGCTCACCCTCGCCCTGCGTAGAGGCGACAATCAGCAGCAGTTTCTCTTGGCCGATTTGCTTGAATTTGTAATCACCCGCATTAACCAGATTAACGTTCAGTTTTGCTGCAACCAGATCATCACGCAGCTGTTCAGCCAGCCGGCGGGCATTACCGGTCTGCGAAGCGGAAATCAGCGTGACCGAAGCGGCAACCTGCACCGGAGTTGAGGCTGCAACAGCGCCAGGTTGCTGATTAACCATCCCCCAGAAATAACCAGAAAGCCAGGCCAGTTGGGTGGGTGAGTATTCACCAATCGCCGATTGAAGGCGGGCCAGTTGCTCCGGCGATAACGGGAGCAAAGAAGTTAGAGGAGCCTGAGTCGTCATTACGGTACGAATTCCCTTATGCATAAGCCATTCCGGCCGACATAAAAGGCCTGGAGAGTGTGTAGGTTAACCAGCCAGATAGTAACAATTAAAGAAGTGATGGAAATAAATAATAACCAAAATGACTAAGTGGTTTTTGCGATAGGAATAACCGCTAAAAGTGGTAGAAAGAAAACCCCGCAGGAGCGAGGTTTACATGAGTGCTTCGCAGGCACCTTTAGAGATGGAATTCGCCATGCTGTTCAAACCAGGAAAATTGCCCGGCAGCAAAGACTGACATTTTACTGCCGCTGTGTCCGGTGTCTGGCAAGTCGATAAAATGCCAGTTAAACGGCGTATTATTTTGCTCGGCGCGTTGCTGAGAAGTGGTGAAGTAACTTTCAGCCCGTTCGAGGCGGTTACTGCCCTGCGCCATCGCCTGTTTTGAACGGCGCAACGAATGGTTTTCGGGATCATCATCTTCGCTGCCAACGGCAATCAGCATCGGTTTAGCAAAGTAACTGGCCAACTGTTGTTGGCTAACGGCCACCGGCGACTGCCGCAACCCATAAGGCCAGTGCTGATCGGTGTCTGGCAACGTCCACCAGCCAGCGGCGGCACAGACGGCAGCTTTTACCTGAGGTTGAGGCAGCAACGTTAACATGCGGTGGACAAACTGGCAGCCCGCGCTGTTACCGAACAAATAATATTGCGGCTGGTTGGTGATACCCTGTTTCTGCAACTGGCTGAATAGAGTATCAACGATAGTGAACGCCCATTGGGAAGGCGGAAGTTTACGATGCGTTTTGCCATCCACAAGATTGCCAAGATTGTAACCGGCAGCTCCCGGAAACTCCTGTTCGCTAAAATGCGGAACGACCACCCGTAAATGATATTGATCCGCTACGCTAATCCAGTCATTACGGTAAGTGGCCGCATTACGGTCAACGCCGGTCATCACCATCACAATCGGCGTGGACGCATCAGCGCCAGACGGCTGATAGGTGAAAACTTCCAGAGACTTTGTGCCCTGCCCCAGCGGGATGTGCATGCTGCCAGATCCCGGCGGAAAGGCCAGAGCAATCGCCTTAGCGACGGGCGCTGCAACCGCAGCTTTCACCTCAACTTTAGCGACAACCGCTGGGTGTAAGTCTGCTGCAACAGGCGGTGGAGGGGTTTCAGCCCTAACGCCTGCAGAGAACAGCAGCGATAATAGCGCGCAACGCAGCACAGTAATCATTCAAACTCTCAACAGGTTAGGCTTACTGACTTCACTTTAAGCCAGTAAAACGGGGTGAGTAAAGCAACGATTGGTAACGCCTTGTACAGCCTGAAATCATGTACAGTACCCTTCATCCTGCACGTCACCACTAACACCCTGCACCAACAGTAGGCGCCTCCAGGCGACGTGAAGCATGAAGGGTATTCGTGGCATGAAAGACTGATTTCCGCTACTATGCCGCGTTTTTTGAGCAATGAGACCACATCATGACCACCATATTATTTAAAGATTTTCAGTTCGAAGCCGCACACCATTTACCGAACGTCCCGGCTGGCCATAAATGCGGTCGCCTGCACGGCCACTCTTTCACTGTGCGTATAGAAATTACCGGTGAAGTGGACCCGCATACAGGATGGGTGATGGATTTCGCCGATCTGAAAGCCGCGTTCAACCCAACCCTCGAACGCCTGGATCACTACAATCTGAATGATATTCCGGGATTAGAAAACCCGACCAGCGAAGTTCTGGCAGAGTGGATCTGGAATGAGATGAAACCGAAGTTGCCTCTGCTCTCCGCCGTGCGCGTGAAAGAAACCTGCACAGCGGGCTGCGTATATAAAGGTAACTAGAACCGAGATCTCCAAAATCATTCGCGCTAAATCAAGGCGGCAAGCGAGTAAATCCCTGGAGCTTACATAAGTAAGTGACTGGGGTGAACAAGCGCAGCCAACGCAGAGTTAGCGTGAAGGATAAAGGAGATCAGGCAATGTTTAGGTACTTATGGGTCTGCATTGATAGCCGCCAATTTTTTGCAATGCAGGTCGCAATGCACAATTTGGTGGCGTCTTCTTTTTGACTGATCGGCTGAAGAGCAATAATGCGTGACTTGTCGTCCGTCAACGTCGCCAGTAAGGCCTCCAGTGCGTCGATGTCACGCTGGCGGGCTACCGGATGCTTCACTTCATCAGCACGCTTCAAGGCCTGCGGCAGAATGTCGTAACCACCACGCATATTCACCTTCGGTGAAACCGTCACCCAGCTATTCACTGAGCAGAGGACTTCATGCGTACCGCTGGTTTCAATTTGGCAACTGTAGCCGTTCAGCTCCAGCAATGATGTCAAAGGATACAGATCGTAAATGCATGGCTCGCCGCCGGTGATAACAATGTGGCGTGCGGTATAACCTTGCTGCTCAATAATCTGCTGTAATTGTTCGGCAGTGGCATTTCCCCAAGCATCACTCTCTTCTGTTTTAACCAGAATGCGTTGCACATCGACTTCCCGCTCGGCAATTTTATCCCAGGTATGTTTAGTGTCGCACCAGCTACACCCCACCGGGCAGCCCTGCAGGCGAATAAAGATAGCCGGCACGCCGGTAAAAAAACCTTCCCCTTGCAGGGTTTCAAACATCTCATTAATCGGGTACTGCATGGGCTTCTCAGTCATATCTAAAAAATCAGTGCGCATTATCACAGATATGACCAGCGAGGCCAAACTTGTGCTGTAAATGAGTATGGCAGAATTCTTCTGCCTCTTTATTTCAGCCATAAAAAAACCCGCCGGAGCGGGTTTTTATGAAAGTGTCTAAAAAGCGCAGTAATTACTGGCCTTTAACTTCTTTCAGACCGTTGAACGGCGCAGGTGTACCCTGAGCAGCCAGCGCTTCTTCAATACGAATCAGCTGGTTGTACTTAGCAACACGGTCAGAACGGCTCATAGAACCAGTCTTGATCTGGCCTGCTGCAGTACCTACTGCCAGATCGGCAATAGTTGCATCTTCGGTTTCGCCTGAACGGTGAGAGATAACGGCAGTGTAACCCGCATCTTTCGCCATTTTGATCGCAGCCAGAGTTTCGGTCAGTGTTCCGATCTGGTTGAATTTGATCAAGATGGAGTTAACGATGCCTTTATCGATACCTTCTTTCAGGATTTTGGTGTTGGTTACGAACAGATCGTCACCCACCAGCTGGATTTTGTCGCCCAGAACTTTAGTCTGGTAAGCAAAACCATCCCAGTCAGACTCGTCCAAACCGTCTTCGATAGAAACGATTGGATACTGTTTGGTCAGGTCTTCCAGGAAGTGAGTAAACTCTTCAGAAGTGAAGGCTTTGTTGCCTTCGCCAGCCAGAACGTATTTACCGTCTTTGTAGAATTCTGATGCCGCACAGTCCATCGCCAGAGTAATGTCTTTACCCAGCTCGTAACCTGCTGCTTTTACCGCTTCAGCGATAACAGCCAGAGCTTCTGCATTAGAACCCAGGTTTGGCGCGTAGCCACCTTCGTCACCAACAGCAGTACCCATACCTTTAGACTTCAGAACTTTAGCCAGGGTGTGGAACACTTCAGAACCCATGCGAACAGCTTCTTTCAGCGTTTTTGCGCCAACAGGCTGAATCATGAACTCTTGGATATCAACGTTGTTATCAGCATGTTCGCCGCCGTTGATGATGTTCATCATAGGCAGTGGCATAGAATATTTGCCTGGGGTGCCGTTCAGTTCTGCGATGTGAGCGTAAAGTGGCAGACCTTTAGAAGCAGCAGCCGCTTTCGCAGCAGCCAGGGAAACAGCCAGAATCGCGTTGGCACCGAACTGAGATTTGTTCTCAGTACCGTCAAGATCGATCATGATCTTGTCGATATTAGCTTGGTCTTTCGCGTCTTTACCCATCACAGCCTGAGCAATCGGGCCATTCACTGCAGCAACGGCTTTCAGTACGCCTTTGCCAAGGAAACGAGATTTGTCACCGTCACGCAGTTCCAGTGCTTCACGGGAACCGGTAGATGCGCCTGATGGTGCAGCTGCCAGACCAACAAAACCGCCTTCCAGATGAACTTCAGCTTCTACGGTCGGGTTACCACGGGAGTCGATGATTTCACGACCAATGACTTTAATGATTTTGGACATTATGATTTCCTCAGTACAAGTTAACTAAAGCTTCAGACAAGTGACGCCCCTTCATCCTTCAAACTGCCTCTGCGTTGACTGCCTTCATTCACCCCAGTCACTTACCTGAGTAAGCTCCAGGGATTCATTCAGTTACCGCCTTGATGCAATTCGAATTATTTTGGGCTCGTAACGTTGTAACGTCACTTCCCTGGTATTTTATTTTACCTGACGCTTCTGATACTCACCGGCAGCCTTCACAAAGCCTGCAAACAACGGATGACCATCACGCGGCGTTGACGTAAATTCAGGGTGGAACTGGCAAGCCACAAACCATGGATGGTTTGGCAACTCGATAATTTCCACCAATTGCTTATCGCCAGAACGTCCTGCAACGCGTAAACCTGCGGCTTCGATTTGTTTGAGCAGCATATTGTTTACTTCGTAACGGTGACGATGACGTTCAACTATTGTCGGCTCGCCATACATCTCGCGAACCAAGCTACCTTCTGTAAGGTGACATTGCTGTCCACCCACACGCATGGTGCCGCCTAAATCACTCTCTTCAGAACGAACTTCAACATTCCCTTCTTCATCGCGCCATTCGGTGATCAGCGCAACAACAGGGAATTTACAGTCTGGCATAAACTCGGTTGAGTTGGCATTTTCCATGCCCGCTACGTTGCGAGCAAACTCCATCAATGCCACCTGCATACCCAGACAGATGCCGAGGTAAGGGATGTTGTTTTCACGCGCATAGCGGGCGGTGGTCACTTTGCCTTCCACACCACGGTAGCCGAAACCACCGGGGATAAGGATCGCGTCCAGCCCTTTCAATACTTCTACACCACGCGTTTCGACATCCTGAGAATCGATAAGTTTAATGTTCACTGTCAGGCGATTTTTCAGCCCACCGTGTTTGAGCGCTTCAATCACAGACTTGTAAGCGTCTGGCAGCTCAATATATTTGCCTACCATCCCGATAGTGACTTCACCACCAGGATTAGCTTCCTCATAAACAACCTGTTCCCATTCGCTAAGATTGGCTTCCGGCGGGGTCAGGTTGAAACGCTTACAAATATAGTCGTCAAGACCCTGAGATTTCAATAGAGCCGGGATTTTATAAATGGAATCAACATCTTTAAGCGAGATAACGGCTTTTTCAGGCACGTTACAGAACAGAGCAATTTTAGCGCGTTCATTGGCCGGTACGGCACGGTCTGAGCGACAAATTAGCACGTCTGGCTGAATACCAATCGACAGCAACTCTTTAACGGAGTGCTGGGTTGGTTTAGTTTTCACTTCACCAGCCGCCGCCATGTAGGGCACCAGGGTCAGGTGCATATACAGAGTGTGTTCGCGGCCCACGTCCACCGCCATCTGGCGAATAGCTTCCAGGAATGGTAAGGATTCGATATCACCGACGGTACCGCCAATTTCCACCAGCACAACATCATGGCCTTCGCCGCCTTCGATGATGCGTTCTTTGATGTTATTGGTGATGTGTGGGATAACCTGAATCGTTGCGCCGAGATAATCGCCGCGGCGCTCTTTGCGCAGCACGTCGGAGTAAATACGGCCGGTGGTGAAGTTATTGCGGCGGGTCATTTTAGTGCGAATAAAGCGCTCGTAGTGACCGAGGTCCAGATCCGTTTCAGCGCCATCTTCGGTAACGAAGACTTCGCCGTGTTGGGTCGGACTCATGGTGCCTGGATCCACGTTGATATACGGGTCCAGTTTCATCATGGTCACATTGAGGCCACGGGCTTCTAGAATAGCCGCCAGAGAGGCTGCGGCAATGCCTTTACCCAGAGAGGATACGACCCCGCCGGTCACAAAAATATAATTAGTTGTCATGCTGAACCTGAGAGGTTAGGTTTAAAGACGATGGAGTAACCAAGACGGGAAAACAGTATACCGGAACCTTGTGTGCGCCACAAATAAAGGTTTTGCTGTGCATCGTCGTTTCCTCAGCGTCAGTTCAGAAAGGTTAACCCTATTAACTCTTCTCTCTCATTCTTTCAAAAACAACCAGTTAGCTTGTGAAAAGTGCTGTGTTGTTCGCATGACGTACTAAAACATCTTAGATTTCAATTTGTTGGACTTTAATACTCTCAAAACAGGTTTTTTCTGCTTATTGACCCTGAGCTTAACCGTTTCAGCTCACGCAGATCTTGTCGACGATCAAAGTCAGAGCAGGGGTTTAACGACTTCGCCCTTCTTAACCTGCTGCCACGCCTCTTCCATCTGATCGAGCGTGGCCTGCTCCATGGTCAGCCCTTGGTTAAGGATAATCTGCTCAACCTGACGGAAACGGCGCTCGAACTTGCGGTTAGCAGCCTGCAAGGCATCCTCGGCTTTATGCCCAAGATGGCGAGACAAATTGACCGTGGCGAAGAGCAGATCGCCAATCTCTTCCCCCAGTTTATCTTCATCAACAACCGCCTGTTTAGCTTCAAACATCACTTCGTCGATCTCTTCATACACCTTGTCTAACACAGGCCCGAGAGTGGTCCAGTCAAAACCTACGTTGGCGCAACGCTTTTGAATTTTGTGCGCCTTCATCAACGCGGGCAATGCTGAAGGAATATCATCGAGGGCAGAATGCAGCGATTTATCGGCCCTTTCCAACGCTTTGCGCGCTTCCCACTTCACCAACACGTCCTTGCTGCTGGCCTCTTTCGACCAAGCGGCCTCGCCACCAAAAATCTGCGGATGGCGACGTTCAAGTTTGTCGGAGATAGCATGGCAAATATCGTCGAAGGTAAACAGCCCTTGCTCACTGGCCATCTGGGCGTAAAACACCACTTGAAACAGTAAGTCACCCAGTTCATCGCGCACGTCGTCATAGTCTTTACGGGCAATGGCATCCAGGACTTCGTAGGTCTCTTCCAGCGTATAAGGTGCGATAGTGGCGAAGGTTTGCTCTTTGTCCCACGGACAACCTGCAGCCGGATCGCGCAAGGTTTTCATGATGGTAAGCAGGCGCTGGAGTGCTGAAGTTGAGGTCATAACCCATATCCGTTAAAAAATTTAAGCATACAGAGAAAAAGAAAGGCCCGACGGGCGGGCCTTGCAAGCTGATAATACTTAGCTGCCATGCAGACGTTTGGCGTCAATCACATCAGGCAACTGGTTGAGTTTGGCAATAACACGTCCAAGCACTTGCGGGTTGTAAATCTCGATATCCATATCGATAGTCGCCAGTTGCTGTTTGGTGTCGCTGCGGCTGGCAACGCCCAAGACGTTGACCTTTTCGTTGGCCAGAATGGTGGTGATATCACGCAATAACCCGCTGCGGTCGTTGGCCACCACGCGCACTACCAGCGAATAGCCACTGGAGTAGCTTTCGCCCCATACGGCATCCACCACGCGCTCTGGCGCATTCAGCCGCAAGTCTTCCAGTTGGTCACAGTCGGCACGGTGAATCGAAATCCCGCGCCCCTGCGTAATATAACCGACTATCTCATCGCCCGGGATCGGCTGGCAACAACGTGCGATGTGGTGCATCAGATTACCCACACCCTCGACAACCACGCGGCCATTGTCTTTTCCGCTGTTACGCTGCGGCGCCGGAGTGGATTTTTGCGTCAGTTGGCGCAATGCTTCTTTGTCAAGCTCCTCTGCACTCGGTTTTTTCAACTGAGATTGCAGGAAGTTAACCATCTGATTGATACGAATATCACCATTGCCAATGGCAGCCAGTACTTCGTCCAGCGAATTGACATTGTAGCGCGGCAACAGCAGCTTCTCGGCATCTTTGATACTGATTTCCAGACGATCCAACTCATCGTCGAGGATCTGTTTACCGGCAATAATATTTTTGTCGCGATCCTGTTTACGGAACCAGTTATGGATCTTCGAGCGTCCGCGGCTCGTCGTGACGTAACCGAGGTTAGGATTCAGCCAGTCGCGGCTCGGATTCGGGTGCTTCTGAGTGATAATTTCAATCTGGTCACCCATATGCAACTGGTAGGTGAATGGCACAATGCGCCCGCCAATTTTGGCACCGATACAACGGTGCCCAACATCGCTATGAATGTGGTAGGCGAAATCGAGCGGCGTTGAGCCCATCGGCAGGTCGATAACGTCGCCTTTCGGGGTAAACACGTAAACACGGTCGTCGAAGACCTGACTGCGCACTTCGTCGAGCATTTCGCCCGAATCAGCCATCTCCTCCTGCCAGGCAATCAGCTTACGCAGCCATGCAATACGTCCTTCATAGCCGCCACTGCGGCCACCGACAACTGCCGTACCTTCTTTATATTTCCAGTGCGCCGCTACGCCGAGCTCTGCGTCTTCATGCATCTGGCGGGTACGGATTTGTACTTCCAGCGTTTTACCGTGCGGCCCGAGTACCACGGTGTGAATGGATTGATAACCGTTGGGTTTCGGGTTAGCAACGTAGTCGTCAAACTCGTCGGGCAGGTGACGGAAATGGGTATGTACAATCCCCAACGCCGCATAGCAGTCCTGAAGACGCTCGACCACGATACGCACCGCGCGTACATCGAACAGTTCATCAAATGACAACGCTTTTTTCTGCATCTTGCGCCAGATGCTGTAGATATGTTTTGGTCGGCCATAGACATCAACTTTGATGCCCTCTTCACCCATCGCACCACGCACGGTGGAGACAAAATCATCGATATACTGCTCACGGTCGATACGACGTTCATGCAGCAGTTTCGCGATGTGTTTGTATTCGTCAGGATGCAGGTAGCGGAAACAGAAATCTTCCAGCTCCCACTTCAGTTGGCCGATCCCCAACCGGTTAGCCAGCGGTGCATAGATATTGCTGCACTCTTTAGCGGCCAGAACGCGCTCTTCTTCCGGCGCGTCTTTCACTTCGCGCAGGTGGGCAATACGTTCAGCGAGTTTGAGCACCACGCAGCGGAAGTCTTCCACCATCGCCAGCAACATGCGGCGCACATTGTCGACCTGCTCAGAGGCCATCGAATCATTTTGCGTGGCTTTCAACTGGCGAATGGCGTCCATGTCACGCACACCGTGGACCAGATCGGTGATGCTTTTACCGAACTGTTGTGTCAGGGTCTCTTCGTCGACGATGCCGACATCCACCAGTGGGAACAGCAGCGCTGCGCGCATGCTGTCGTTGTCCATGCTGAGGGTAGAGAGGATCTCGACCATCTCCAACCCTCGCCACAAAAGCAACGAAGCATCAGGATGGCCCTGAGTCTGTTGTTCGCAGTAGCGCCAGGTTTCGGCTAAACGCTCACATGATTGCGTGCTGGAGAGGCCTAAACTGGTGATCCAGTCGTCGAGCGCAAACTCGCCTGCCGTGTTCAAATGTGCACTTCTTACCGCAACCATACCCTCTCCCTACGATTCTGCTGCCAGTTTGGCGGCAGACGGGTTGATAAACAAAGTCTTCGCATGCGAAGGACATTATCTTGCCCATTCGCTCCCAGCGTAGCAATACCTTCTGATTCGCTTCTGTTTTCCGGGTCGTCACATCGCGGTACAGGAGGTAGAATCAAGCTATTATTGTCGATTGCACGCTGGTTGATTAAGCTTACATTAGCCACTGATTATCCCACATTGGAACCTCATGACCAAATATAGCCTCCGCGCACGGATGATGATCTTAATTTTGGCACCAACATTAATGATTGGACTGCTGCTCAGCACCTTCTTTGTGGTGCACCGCTATAACGAGCTGCAAAAACAGTTGATCGATGCCGGCTCCAGTATTATTGAGCCACTTGCGGTGGCCAGCGAGTACGGGATGACCTCCCGCGAACGCGATCCAGTTAGACAGCTGATCAACCGTCTGCACCGCAATCACTCGGGAATTGTCCGGGCAATCAGCGTTTTTGACAGTGATAACAAACTGTTTGTGACCTCAAACGCCCTGCGGGACGACAGTGTATTACAGGTGCCTTCGCTCAAGAATATTCCTAAAGAGCTAACCCAAAACCGCGTCGACAACTCGCTTATCCTGCGTACGCCGATTTTTGCCGAAAATCTTGGCACATCTGAAGAAGATGATGCTTCTGGGGTCACCCCGCGGCGCAATCTGGGGTACATCGCTATTGAGTTGGATCTCAGTTCGGTGCGTTTACAGCAATATCAGGAAGCTGTTATCTCCACCCTGCTACTGCTCCTTTGCCTGGGGATTGCCACCTTATTTGCCTACCGGCTGATGCGTGAAGTGACTGGCCCGATACGCAACATGGTCAATACCGTCGACCGTATACGGCGCGGCCAACTCGATAGCCGCGTGGAAGGCAATATGCTCGGCGAGTTGAGCATGTTAAAAAATGGCATCAATTCGATGGCAATGTCACTGACGGCCTACCATGAAGAGGTGCAACAGAATATCGATCAGGCCACCTCTGATTTGCGTGAAACCCTCGAACAAATGGAGATTCAGAACGTCGAGCTGGATCTCGCTAAAAAACGTGCGCAAGAAGCGGCGCGTATCAAATCTGAATTTCTCGCCAACATGTCCCACGAATTGCGCACTCCGCTCAACGGCGTGATTGGCTTCACCCGCCAAACACTCAAAACGCCGCTCTCGCCTACCCAGGCTGACTATCTGCAAACCATTGAGCGTTCAGCTAATAACCTGCTGACCATCATTAATGATGTGCTCGACTTCTCGAAGTTAGAAGCCGGTAAGCTGGTACTCGAACATATCCCGTTCTCATTACGTGAAATGCTCGACGAAGTGGTGATTCTGCTGGTGCACACAGCACATGATAAAGGGTTGGAGCTGACTCTCAACGTGCACAATAACGTACCGGAAAGCGTGCTGGGCGACCCTATGCGTCTGCAGCAAGTGGTGACTAATTTACTAGGAAATGCCATTAAGTTCACCGAAAATGGCAATATTGATATCAATGTGGAATTGCGATCGCAAAACAATTTACAAGTCGAATTGGAAGTGCAAATCCATGACACGGGGATCGGCATTTCAGAACGTCAGCAGTCGCAGCTTTTCCAGGCATTTCGACAAGCAGATGCCAGTATTTCACGTCGTCACGGCGGTACCGGACTTGGCCTGGTGATCACTCAGCGGCTGGTCAAGGAGATGGGCGGCGATATCAGCTTCTACAGCCAGATCAACCGCGGCTCTACGTTCTGGTTCCACATCACGCTAGAGCTGAACGACAACCGCCACATTACGCCAGTCTCCATGTCCTGCCTCGAAGGCAAACGTATGGCCTATGTGGAATCTAACCCGGCGGCAGCTAAAGCCACGCTGGAGATCCTGCAATCAACACCGCTCGATGTCGTCCACCGCACGACTCTTCAGGCCCTGCCCGACCCACATTACGACCTGATGCTGTGCAGCATTCCAGTCAAACTCGATCACCGCTGGTCAGACTACGACGCCCAACTGCAAAAAGGGCTGACAATGACGGATAATCTACTGCTGGCACTGCCGAGTGAATTCCAGGTGGATGCTGAGGTACTCAAAACGCGTGGTGTACAAGCCTGCCTGATAAAGCCCATCTCTAGCCTGCGCCTGATGCCGCTGTTGTTAGATGAACGTCCGTCTACCATGGTGTTGAATACCACGGTTCCCAGAGCCTCACGCCTGCCACTGACCGCCATGGCGGTGGATGATAATCCGGCCAACCTGAAGCTGATTGGAACGTTGCTAGAGGAGCTTGTGGAAAATACTCTACTTTGCCACAGTGGCGAAGAGGCCATTGATGTCGCACGTAAAAACGATCTGGATATCATCCTGATGGACATTCAGATGCCAAACATCGACGGTATCCGCGCCAGCGAAATTATTCATCAGCTACCACATCATGCCAAAACGCCGATTGTCGCAGTGACCGCCCACTCATTGAGCGGAGAACGGGAACAATTGCTGAAAGTCGGCATGGATGATTATCTGGCAAAACCGATTGACGAAAGCATGCTCAAACGGGTGCTGGCGCGCCATTACTCACATCATACGCCGCAGGAGTCCCCGCTGAATCAGGTAGAAAACCACCTGCCTGCCTGCACGCTGGATTGGCAACTGGCGCTGCGCCAGTCAGCTAACAAAGAGTTACTGGCCCGCGATCTGCTGCAAATGTTGGTGGATTTTCTGCCGCAGGTCAGCGAACGGGTGAACACAGTGGCACGGGGAGAAGCCGATCCTGACATTCTGTCACTGATCCATAAACTGCACGGCAGTTGTAGCTACAGCGGTGTACCGCGTCTGAAGCAGCTCTGTTTTTACATTGAGCAGCAATTGCGCAATAACGTCCCGGCTGGCGAGCTGGAACCCGAATGGTTTGAATTGCTGGATGAAATCGAGAATGTTACCCGTGCGGCCCAATTACATCTGAAAACCTAGGTTTTCATCGGTTAAGGTTTGCTTGAAATCTCACTTCCGGAAGAGATTTTGATACTGAATCAACCATAACCGTATGAGATGGTGCATAGGACCGCATGAATATAGAGAAGGCCATCTGGCCAGTTTTTTATCTGACATCAGTGAATCGGTCAGAACCAGGTGGTCACCGCACCGGTCACGTCCCACTGCTCGTTCACGCGTAACAACTGTCGCCATTTATCAAAGGTCAGACACGGATGTGAAATATCAAATAACAGCATGTCACCCACCTGAATATCCGCCTGTGGCGGCAGCGACATAAAAGCGTGCTGGTCCATCATTTTGACGATTTCCCACGTCTTTGGTACCGGAACCACCGTGGTGTAGCCTGTCGAACCGGAAGTCACAGGGCGGAAATGCCCGGCCACGACCGGGAAGCCTGCGTCACCTCCGGCATCACGTTTTCCCAGACCGATTATCGCCCGGCCCGGTTCGGGCAAAGATTGCACATAGGCCCAGACTTGCAAGGCCGGTTGCAGACTGCTATTCATTTCACGTGCAACGGGATTGTGCGCCTGAATGCGCTGATTGGCCTTTTCATATATCCCTGCGTCGTGCGTCAGGTAGCAGCCGGAACGCAGTATCACCTCAAGCGAGAAGCGCTGCGCGGCATCAAGGTGTTGGTTGTCTCGGCTGAACTCCTCGGCCACCACGTCGTACCATGCTGACCCTGCACCGGTCAGAATGACCGTCGGCTCAGCAAACAGGCCAGCCTGCGCCAGTGCTTCAGTACGGCTCATGACGTGTTGCAAAAAGGCGCGGATCGGCGCTTCTTCATCAATCACACCTTCATAAATCTCCACACCCACCAGTGAAATCGACTGTGGCCAGCGCTGTACGGCATCAAGCACCTGCTGCTCCTGTTCAGCATTACGCACGCCGGTTCGCCCGCCCGTTACCCCATATTCAAGCAAAACACGCAATTTTTGCCCGCACCCGGCGAAAAAGTCGCCCAGCGAATCAACGTTAGCGGCGGAATCCACGATACAGGTGAAGTCGAATTCAGTATCGCGGGACAGCAGTCCGCCAATCAGTGTCATGTTGGCTTTGCCGGTTAGCTGATTGGCCATAATCACCCGGCGCACACCGTGCTGAAACGCCACGTTAACCTGCGGTGCTGTTGCCAGCGTAATGCCCCAGGCACCGTGATCCAGCTGCAACTGGTAAAGCTCCGGGCTCATGGTGGTTTTGCCGTGAGGTGCCAGCTTGAGGTGATAGCGGCTGATAAACTCACGCATCCATGACAAGTTATGCTCGATGCGCTCTTCCAGCAACACCGCGACCGGCAGACTGACCTCTTCGCGCAGAATGTTCCAGCCTTGCTCGCCGATATCCGCCATGCAGGCTTCGACTGGCAGCGCCCCGAGGCCTTTGGTTTGAGTGTTTACTGGCTGGGCAGAAAAGTCATACAACGAGGATAAATCATAGAGTTCAGAAAAATCATAAGGCTCAGAGAAATCAGGTTCAGACATGGAGGCTCTCCATCCAGGATGTGGTTGCACAATCAATACCTCAAACCTATCGCAGCAGACCCGTGCGGGTAAAGATGCAAATCACAAATAAAAAACCGGCACAGATTTTCATCGGATGCCGGTTTTGGCCGTGCGAAAGGATCACACCTCGCCTACAATTTTTGCGCCAGCCTGATGGTGGCCGCGATGTTACGCGCCGTCTTGCGTAAATTTTCTGCCGCATTCTCCAGCGCTTCCTCCAGCGTGCAAATGGTGTACAGCACGCTGAAAACAGCGTCCAGTCCGTGATCAAACACCACGTCGACATCGTTGGTCAGGCTGCCGCCGATAGCAATCACCGGTTTGTTATAGCGCTTAGCAACCCGCGCTACGCCGATAGGCACCTTGCCATTGATGCTCTGGCTGTCGATACGCCCTTCGCCGGTGATCACCAGCGTGGCGTCCTTCACCAGCGCGTCCAGACCGAGGGCTTCGGTGACAATCTCAATGCCCTGGCGCAGCTCTGCGCCACAAAATGCATGCAGCGCTGCCCCCATGCCGCCCGCCGCACCGCCACCGGGGATGGTATCTACATCAATATGCAGATCCCGGCGGATCACCTTGGCGTAATGGTTGAGGTAACCGTCAAGCTGCTCGATCATCTCTGGCGTGGCCCCTTTTTGCGGGCCAAAGACTGCCGAAGCGCCGTCCTTACCGGTCAGCGGGTTAGTCACATCACAGGCCACTTCAAAACGACAGGTTTTGATGCGAGGATCCAACCCGCTGACATCAATACTTGCCAGCTTCGCCAACTCTCCGCCACCGTAGCCAATATCCCGCCCCTCTTTAGTCAGCAGCTTTGCACCGAGCGCCTGCACCATGCCGGATCCGCCATCGTTAGTGGCGCTCCCCCCAATGCCAATAATGCAATGTTTCACACCACAGTCCAGCGCGGCGTGAATCAATTCACCGGTACCGAAAGAGGTGGTTTTCAGCGGATTACGTTTGGCGCTGGGGACGCTTTCAAGCCCGCTGGCTGCTGCCATTTCGATGAACGCGACTTTTCCATCTCCCGACAATCCAAAGAAAGCCTCAAGAGGTTCCCCGAGCGGACCGGTAACGTTCACCTTCACCACCCGGCCATCGGTTGCCGCTACCATAGCCTCAACCGTACCTTCACCACCGTCAGCGACCGGCAGTTTGACGTACTCTGCATCAGGAAATATTTCGCGAAATCCACTTTCAATGGCTTTTGCCACGTCCAAAGCAGACAAACTTTCTTTGTATGAATCCGGTGCGATCACTATTTTCATCAATTGCACGCGCCGCTGTGGAAAAGCGTCCTGTTGGTTTATTCATTTAGCCACACAGTAAAACGGCGCGCTATCTGCGCCGTCATCCGTAATGACTATCGGGTAACTTCAACCTTCGCTAAGTTTTCATAATAGCGTGCAATCGCGCTATGGTCAGATTGTCCGTGGCCATCTGCCTTCAGCGCCTGCATCATTTCCATCACCAGAGAGGTCAGCGGCAACTGCGCGCCCACGCTGTGGGACGTGTCCAGCGCATTAGCTAAGTCTTTAATATGTAAATCAATACGGAAACCTGGTTTGAAATTGCGATCCATCACCATCGGCGCTTTAGCGTCTAAAACAGTACTGCCCGCCAGCCCGCCACGAATGGCCTGAAAAACCAGATTAGGATCAACACCAGCCTTAGTGGCCAACACCAGCGCTTCGGACATCGCGGCAATGTTAAGCGCCACAATCACCTGATTTGCCAGTTTGGTGACGTTACCCGCGCCAATATCACCGGTATGAACGACGGAACCGGCCATGGTCTTCATCAGTTCGTAGCACTTCTCGAACACCGCTTTGTCGCCACCAACCATCACGGACAGGGTCGCATCGATGGCTTTGGGTTCTCCGCCAGAGACGGGAGCATCGAGCATGGCGACCTGTTTTCCCGCCAGTGCCAGACTGATTTCACGGCTCGCCAGCGGTGCTATAGAACTCATATCGATGACAATCGTCCCCGCACGCGCACCTTCAATAATACCGTTTTCGCCCAGCACCACCTGTTTCACCTGCGGTGAATTGGGCAGCATGGTAATGATGATGTCGCTCTGTTCGGCCACCGCTTTCGGCGTCTCAGCCTGGCTGGCCCCAGTGTCAATCAACTCCTGCATGGCCTGTTGATTATTGTCCAGTACAACCAGTTGATAACCGGCTTTCAGCAGGTTTTTACTCATGGGTTTACCCATGATACCTAAACCAATAAATCCAATTTTCATGCTGCTAACCTCTTTATTTATTTGGTGAAACGATCGCACAGTGCCTGCGTACCGGCGCGGTAAATGCCTAAATCACTGCCGACAGCGACAAAGGTGGCACCCCATTCGAGATAACGGCGGGCATCGGCTTCGACCGGCGCCAGGATCCCGCTGGCTTTACCCTGAGCTTTGGCACGGGCAAAAATGTGGCGGATAGCCTCCTGCACCTGCGGATGCCCGGCCTGACCAAGATGTCCCAACGCAGCGGCCAAATCGCTCGGGCCGACGAAGATGCCATCCACACCCTCGACGGCCGCAATGGCGTCAAGGTTGTCGAGCCCGGCCTGACTTTCTATCTGCAACATTACGGTGATGTTGTCATTAATCTGGGTGAAGTAATCCGGCACGGTGCCAAACATATTGCTGCGATGCGACACCGACACGCCGCGGATCCCGGCGGGTGGATAGCGAGTGGCCGCGACGGCAAGCTCAGCCTGTTGCTGTGTTTCCACAAACGGGATCAGAAAGTTGTAGAAGCCGATATCCAGCAGGCGTTTAATCACCACAGGCTCATTACACGGCGGGCGGACAACGGGCGCACTTTTGCTGCCCTTCAACGCCATCAGTTGCGGAACAAAGGTAGTGATGTCATTGGGCGCGTGCTCCCCATCCAGTAACACCCAGTCAAACCCGGCCACGCCCAGTACCTCGGTAGCATAGGCACTGCCGATGGCGGCCCAACAACCAATCAGGGTTTTACCTTGCAATAAGTCCTGACGGAAACGGTTTGGAATCAGCTGATCACTCATAGTTACCTCGGTACCTCAGATATATAAAGGGAGCGGATTTAACAGACAGCGGCAAACAGCACGCCCTCATTAACGCCCACTGATATGGTAAAGCAGTATAAAAATAAGCCCGGCGAATGGCATTGGGCATAAGCCCAATATTCTGCGCGCAGGAAAAGGTTTTTCGTGGCGTTTACCCATCGCGATGAGAGAGGAATCACAAATCATGCCCGACGATTTATTCGCAAAAAACAGACAGTGACCAGAGTCACAAAGCGTATGTCAGTTGCCCCAATCACGGCGGAATAAAAGCGCGAGAAACTGGTCATATGCCCGATGAACACACCCACATGATGACCTTAGAATAGACCGGTTAATGTGCAGCAATATTATTCCCTCAGCGGAGACAGCTATGTCATGTCCAAAAGAACAGGCCTCTGAAGCGCTATTTATTAAAGTGCATCCCAGTGACAACGTCGCTATTATTGTGAATGACAACGGATTAACCGCCGGTACCCGTTTCTCCTGCGGTCTTGAATTAATCGAGCACATCCCACAGGGCCACAAAGTGGCGCTGTTGCCGATAGCCAAAGGCGGCGACATCCTTCGTTATGGCGAAGTCATCGGCTATGCCCTGCGCGATATCGCCCGCGGCAGCTGGATCGACGAGTCACTGGTGGAACTGCCGGTGGCACCGCCGCTCGACACATTGCCGCTGGCCAACCGCGTTCCCGCCCCGCTACCGCCGCTGGAAGGCTATACTTTTGAGGGTTACCGCAACGCAGACGGCAGCGTTGGCACCAAGAATTTGCTGGCCATCACCACCAGCGTGCAGTGCGTAGCGGGCGTGGTCGATTACGTGGTTAAAATTATCGAACGTGATTTACTGCCGCAGTTCCCGAACGTCGACGGCGTCGTCGCATTGAATCATTTGTACGGCTGCGGTGTGGCGATAAACGCACCAGCGGCAGTCATTCCCATCCGTACCATCCACAATTTGGCGCTCAATCCAAATTTCGGCGGTGAAGTGATGGTCGTTGGCCTCGGCTGTGAAAAGTTACAGCCCGAACGCCTGCTGGAAGGCACACCCGATATTCAGCCCATTTCGCTCGACAATGTGCACATAGTGCGCTTACAGGACGAACAGCACGTCGGCTTTCAGTCCATGGTTGACGACATCCTGAATGTGGCCCGCCATTATCTTGAGCGACTTAATCGCCGCCAACGGGAAACGTGTCCGGCATCAGATTTAGTCGTCGGTATGCAGTGCGGTGGCAGCGATGCTTTCTCCGGCGTCACCGCTAATCCTGCCGTCGGTTATGCGTCCGATCTGCTGGTCCGCTGCGGTGGCACTGTCATGTTCTCAGAAGTGACCGAAGTGCGTGATGCAATTCATCTGCTCACACCGCGCGCGGCAGATGAAAGCGTCGGTAGGCGCCTGCTCGAAGAAATGGCCTGGTACGATAATTACCTGTCGCTGGGGCAAACCGATCGCAGCGCCAACCCGTCGCCGGGCAATAAGAAAGGCGGGCTGGCCAACGTTGTGGAAAAAGCACTCGGCTCGATTGCAAAATCTGGCACCAGCGCGATTTCAGAAGTGTTGTCACCGGGGCAGCGTCCGACCAAAAAAGGGCTGATCTTCGCGGCAACTCCGGCCAGTGATTTTGTCTGCGGCACCCAGCAGTTGGCATCTGGCATAACGATTCAGGTCTTCACCACCGGACGCGGCACCCCTTATGGTCTGGTCGCCGTGCCAGTAATAAAAATGGCGACCCGCACCGCCCTGGCAAATCGCTGGTTTGATTTAATGGACATCAATGCCGGCACCATCGCCACCGGTGACGCCACTATCGAGGACGTCGGTTGGGAGCTGTTCCACTTTATTCTGGACATAGCCAGCGGTCGTAAGAAAACCTGGTCAGATCAATGGGGGATCCATAATGCCCTGGCGGTGTTCAATCCGGCACCGGTGACTTAACACCCCTTTCAGCTTTTGAAAAAGCTGAGTAAAACGTTTAACTTCAAGGTCAACTTCAAATCAAGGTCGTGGGCGTCGGCCCACACCGACCAGAGACCCGCAATCGCGCGGGCCTCTGGACTCCGCGCTTTTTCATGAGACACCGGCAGCTGCGCTGGTCACAATGGCCGTGTTTCAGAGGCCAAGACGATAGCCACAAACTCCGCCGCTACGCGGTTCTCTCATCGCGGGTTACAACCCGCGCAAATACACTCGCGGTTTTCCACCTCTTATTCGACGTCGTTTTGAACGCGGCCCAGGCTTTTTTTAAAACGAATACCAGTCTGGTTTTTAATTTGAATTTGAATTTGAATTTGAATTTGAATTTGAATTTGGGTTTGGGTTTGGGTTTGGGTTTGGGTTTGGGTTTGGGTTTGGGTTTGGGATTTTGAAGAAGCTTCGGCCGCATTCAAAATGTCACTGGCAAGTCGGTGGCGAGACAACGTCTTTACCGTTGGCTCAAACCCGCAGCCGGGCATCGCGGAGCGATGACATTTTGCGGCTATCTCTGTGGTACCTGAAACACGGCCATTGTGACCAGCGCAGCTGCTGTTTTAAAAAGAGCCGGAGATTTTTAAGAGGCGCGGCGATAGGCGCCTCTTAAAGCCAGTTTGGGTGGCAACCCAAGGTTTTGATCTTAAATTGAAATTTGAAATTAAAAACAGTTACCGTACTAAACACGGTTTCTTTGGATCAAACCCCCATCCTGGGATCAAGTATTGCATTCCCATGGCATCATCCCTCGCCCCCAACCCCATATTCTTGTACAGCTCATGGGCTTTCATCACCTGGTCCATATCAAGTTCGACGCCGAGGCCCGGTTTTTCCGGTACTCTCACCATGCCGCCTTTGATTTGTAACGGCTCTCTGGTCAGGCGTTGATCACCCTCCTGCCAGATCCAGTGGGTGTCGATCGCGGTGATTTTGCCCGGTGCGGCGGCGGCAACGTGGGTGAACATCGCCAATGAAATATCGAAGTGGTTGTTGGAGTGCGACCCCCAGGTCAGGCCCCATTCGTGGCACATCTGTGCAACGCGAACCGATCCCTGCATGGTCCAGAAATGCGGATCAGCCAGCGGGATATCCACAGATTTCAACTGGATGGTGTGGCCCATCTGTCGCCAGTCAGTGGCAATCATATTGGTGGCGGTCGGCATCCCGGTAGCCTGACGGAATTCAGCCATCACTTCGCGCCCAGAAAAGCCCTGCTCTGCACCGCACGGGTCTTCCGCATAAGCCAGCACGCCGCGCAGCTGTTTGCCTAAGCCGATGGCTTCGTTAAGTGACCATGCACCGTTCGGATCCAGCGTAATGCGTGCCTGTGGGAAACGTTTCGACAGCGCCGTCACAGCTTCGGCCTCTTCGCTGCCGCGCAGTACGCCGCCTTTCAGTTTGAAATCGTTGAAACCATATTTTTCGTAGGAAGCTTCGGCCAGACGTACAATGCTGTCAGCATCCAGCGCCATCTCGTGACGCAGACGGTACCAGTCGCAACGCTCACCGGACTGATTCAGGTACGGCAAATCCGTTTTGTTGCGGTCGCCGATGTAGAACAGATAACCGAGCATTTCGACTGCGTCGCGTTGCTGGCCGTCGCCGAGCAGGGAGGCTACGCTGACGTGAAGATACTGCCCGAGCAGATCCAGCATTGCTGCTTCAATCGCGGTCACCACGTGAATGGTGGTACGCAGGTCAAAGGTTTGTGATCCGCGCCCATCTGCATCGCGGCCGGCAAACTGGCTGCGCACGGCGGTCATGACATTCTTGTACTCGCCCAGCGTTTTCCCCACCACCAGCGGTTGTGCGTCTTCCAGCGTCTGGCGAATTTTCTCACCGCCCGGCACTTCTCCGACGCCGGTATTACCGCTGTTATCTGTGAGGATCAGGATATTACGGGTGAAGTAAGGCGCATGCGCGCCACTGAGATTAAGCAACATACTGTCGTGACCGGCAACCGGGATCACCTGCATGGAGACAATTTTTGGGGTAGAAGAGGTGGTCATATTCGCGTCCTTATCAAAAACTATTGGAAAGTGACGAAGCGTCAGCGTCCAAGCGCCGGGCGTTTGCGATCAAAAGTCCAGCCGGGGATCAGGTATTGCATGGCGGCGGCGTCATTGCGCGAGCCGCCAGGCAATTTTTGATATAACTCGTGCGCCTGACGGATCCTGTCCATGTCGATCTCGACACCCAGCCCCGGTTTTTCAGGCACTTTGATTTTACCGTTAACAATCTGCAACGGCTCTTTGGTCAGGCGCTGATCGCCCTCCTGCCAGATCCAGTGCGTGTCAATCGCCGTCGGTTTACCCGGTGCAGCAGCACCAACGTGGGTGAACATCGCCAACGAAATATCGAAGTGGTTATTCGAGTGGCAACCCCAGGTCAAGCCCCAGTCATCGCAGAGTTGTGCGACGCGAACCGCGCCGTGCATGGTCCAAAAATGCGGGTCGGCCAGCGGGATATCCACCGCCTGCAACATCACCGCATGCTGCATTTCGCGCCAGTTAGTGGCGATCATATTCGTGGCGACTGGCAAACCGGTCGCGCGGCGGAACTCGGCCATCACTTCACGGCCGGAGAAACCCTGCTCAGCACCGCACGGATCTTCCGCATAACTGAGGATCCCCTGCATGTTTTTGCAGAGATCTATAGCTTCATCCAGCAGCCAGGCTCCATTAGGATCGACCGTAATACGCGCCTCGGGGAAGCGTTTAGCCAGTTCGCATACCGCCTCAATCTCTTTTTCACCCGGCAGTACGCCGCCCTTCAGTTTGAAGTCTTTAAAGCCGTACCGGTCCTGCGCCGCTTCAGCCAGCCGGACAACGGCGTCGCTGCTCATCGCTTCCTGATGGCGCATGCGATACCAGTCGTGACCCTGTTTTTGAGTACCGTCGAGATAAGGTAAGTCGGTTTTCTGCCGGTCACCGATGTAGAACAAATAACCGAGGACAGTCACTTCATCGCGCTGTTTACCCGGCCCGAGCAGCTCGCATACGGGCACACCGAGGAACTGGCCCAGCAGGTCAAGCAGCGCTGCCTCCAGCGCCGCAACGGCATTTACACGCAGTTCGAAAGTCCATGCACCTTTGCCAAAAGAGTCAAAATCGGAGGACTGATTACCGGTGTGAATCTGATGCACCAACCGGTTCATACGCGCCACTTCCTGGCCTTTAACCTGCGAGATAGCCTCACACAGCGTGTTGTAAATCACCTCACCGCCCGGCGCTTCACCAACGCCGGTATGCCCGGCGCTGTCTTTCAGAATCACGATGTTACGGGTGAAATATGCGCCGTGTGCACCACCGATGTTCATCAACATACTGTCGTGGCCGGCAACAGGGATCACCTGCATGTCGGTAATAATTGGAGAGTGCTGCGAGCTCATCTTCATTTTCCTCCTGATGCCTCAGGGCTGACAAAAGGGCGCAGTTGAATACGCTCGATTTTGCCCACAATAAATAGATAGCTAACCACCGCCAGTAAGGCGTGGATGCCGACATAAATCAGCGCGCCGTTGAAAGAACCGGTCGTGCCGATGATGTAACCGATGGCAATGGGCGTGATGATGCCGGAAATGTTACCGAACATATTGAACAAACCGCCGCTCAGGCCACTGATCTCTTTTGGCGCGGTATCTGCCATTACTGCCCAACCCAGCGCACCCAACCCCTTGCCGAAGAAAGCGAAAGCCATAACACCGACCACCATCCATTCACTGTCCACGTAGTTGCAGGCCACCATAGAAATGGAAAGCAGCATACCGATAACAATCGGCGCTTTACGGGCAAACGTCAGATCGTTGGTTCTGCGCATCAGGTAATCGGAAATAACACCGCCGAGTATGCCGCCGAGGAAACCGCAAATCGCCGGAACCGATGCCACCATACCCGCTTTGAGGATCGACATACCGCGCGCCTGCACCAGATACACCGGGAACCAAGTGATAAAGAAGTAAGTGATGGCGTTAATGCAGAACTGGCCGATATACACACCAATCATCATTCGCGATTTCAATAACTGCTTAATCTGGAAAAGTTTTTCACCTTTGACGCTGATTTTTTTAGTGCTTTTCTGATCCATATTGATCAGTGCACCACCGGCTTCCATGTAGTCGAGTTCAGCCTGATTCACGCCCGGATGATCTTTCGGATCATGGATCACTTTCAGCCAGACAAAGCTGAGGATGAGCCCCAGTCCGCCCATAAAGAAGAACACGTGCGACCAGCCGACAGCCTGCGTCAGCCAGCCCATAATTGGCGCGAAGATCACCGTCGCGAAGTACTGGGCTGAGTTGAAAATAGACACGGCGGTTCCACGCTCTTGCGCCGGGAACCAGGCCGCAACGATACGGCTGTTGCCAGGGAACGACGGCGCTTCAGCCAGCCCGACCATAAAGCGCAGGGCAAACAACGACACCACAATGCCAAAGCCGCTGAAAACATCTACAAAGCCCTGTAACAGCGTGAACAGCGACCAGATAAAGATGCTGTAGAAATAGACTCTCTTCGAACCGAACTTATCCAGCAACCAGCCACCGGGAATTTGCCCAATGACGTAGGCCCACGAAAAAGCCGAGAAGATGTAACCCAAACCGACTGAATCAAGGCCGATATCTTTGGACATCGCGGAACCGACAATCGACAGCGTCGCGCGGTCGCCGTAGTTGAAGGAGGTGACGATAAATAACATCACCACTATCCAGTAGCGGGCGTTAGTTCTTTTATGTGTGACGCTCGCCGCTGAGCTTAATGTATCCATGGTGTTCTCCAGAATAACTCGCCAGGCAAAATTCACTCCTCACAGAACATGCAGGGTTCAGAGGGAGTGGGGGAAAAGTCAGATCGAGTATATGAACAACCCCATGGCGACTCATTAGGCAAACCAACAAGCATAAATTCAGAATTACAGTTTTCTTATGGCGGATGCACAGAGCAATGCGAAACAGCTCACGAAATACCCCAGGATTGTGATCCCGGTGAGGTTAGTCTCAGCGATCATTGTCCAGTTGTAAGGCGACATAGAGCAGCAGACGATCGTCAAAATTCCCCAGATCCAATCCGGTGAGTTCCGAGATGCGGTTGAGGCGATATTCCAGGGTATTGCGGTGAATGTAGAGCGCCTTGGAGGTCGCAGTAGGGTGAACGTTATTGTTGAACCACGAGGAGAGCGTGCGCCGCAACAGGCCGTTGTTATCCATCGATTTCAACCGTGCCAGCGGGCGCGCAAGTTCATCGGCCTGCCAGCCACCGCGCAGACTGTCGAGCAGCACGGGCAGAACCAGATCCTGATAACAGTAACTACGCTGCTCCGGCATCCGCTGTTTGCCGACGCTCATCGTGGTTCGCGCGGTGCGGTAGGAGCGCGCAATGCTGCCAGGACCCGTGAAGTAGTTGCCAAGAGAAATGCGGATACGCAAACGCCCGGTTTCAGTCATGCGTGATAAGAGGTGATCGATGCGCTGGCGATGCGCTTCCGGGTCCCAGCGGTCGAAGTTATTGAGCGCAGGTTTGAGCACGACCATTTCTGTCAACGACACGATGGCGATCAGATTGTCGCGCTCGGGCGTGGTCAGCAGGGTTTGCAACTGCTGAAGTTCCTCCATGGCGCTGTCAACGCCCAGTTGGCCACTGTCGACTTCCACCACAGCGACAATACGCGGTTTATTCAGGTCAATACCGAGACGCTGTGCCCATTCGTTTAGCGCGGGTGAAAGCGCATCAGCGCGGATTAGATTCAGCACCAGCTCTTCGCGCAGCCGGCTGTCCTGCGCTAGCATATTCAGCAAGCGTGCCTGTTCGAGCATCATTTCTGCCGTCATGCATACCAGTTCGCCATACTGGCGTAGCTGAGTCGGGTTGCCAGTCAGGCCAATTACACCGACAATTTCGCCATCAATACGCAGCGGCAAATTAATGCCTGGCCGAACCCCGTGCAAATGCCGGGCAACACCGTCATCAATATCCACAATCCGCTTCTGTGATATCGCCAACAGCGCCCCTTCGTGCAATTCCCCAAGACGCTGATCGTCACCGCTACCAATGATCCTGCCACGCCCATCCATGACATTCACATTACTATCAATGATTTGCATCGTACGGGCTACGATTTGCTGCGCCAGTTTTGCATCGAGATGGTACGCTGCCATGAACTGCTGCTCCTGCTATGTGATCAATGATCGAACAGCATACCCAGCGGCTCTGCGCCAAACATTATGCAAATGCCCAAAGCGTCAAAGAACACGCAGGAGTTGCGGGTAAAGTCACAGTTTTTGCGTCACGGTATCGGGTCGTCGTATAAAAAAAGGCACGCCAAAGCGTGCCTGAGTGATGTGGGGCTGCCGCCCGCAAATAATTACTGCGCTAATAGGTAGATTGACGTGTCACCGCGTTGAATATCCAGCGCCAGTACGGAAGGCTTACTGTCGAGGATCTTACGCAGTTCGCCCAAGTTGGCGATTTTCTGCTGGTTGATACCAAGGATCACATCATCCTTTTTCAGGCCAATACGTGCTGCTGCACTGCCCGGTTTCACCGCATCCACTTTCACACCTTTCTGCGTGCCAGCCTGACCATTGCTCAGTTCAGCACCTTCGATACCGACATAAATATTGCCGGAATCGACTTTCGCCGTTTGCGTACTCTGCTCAATAGTCACCTCAACGTTAACCGGTTTACCCTCGCGTAACAGGCCCAGCGTCACTTTGGTGCCAATTGGTAGCGTACCAATATCAGCGCGGAAGGACGCGAAGCTGCTGATAGGTTTACCGTTCATGCTCAGGATAACGTCACCGGCTTTGATCCCGGCTTTTTCAGCAGCAGACTTCGGCATAACCTGGCTGATGAAGGCGCCGCGTTGTGCATCGACCTTCATGGCTTTCGCCAGTTCAGAGTTCAGCTCGGTGCCCATAATGCCCAGCTCACCGCGTTTCACCTGACCAAATTCGATCATCTGCTTGGACAGATTTTTCACCATGTTACTTGGGATCGCAAAACCGATACCGATGTTACCGCCGTCCGGCGCGAGGATAGCAGTGTTCAAACCAATCAGTTCACCGTTTAAGTTCACCAGCGCACCACCGGAGTTACCACGGTTAATGGCGGCATCAGTCTGGATAAAGTTTTCGTAGTTTTCGATGTTCAGCCCGCTGCGTCCCAACGCAGAAACGATACCCGACGTAGCCGTTTCGCCTAAACCATAAGGGTTACCGATAGCCACGGTGTAGTCACCGACGCGCAGCTGCTCAGAGTCCGCAATTTTAATCGCCGTCAGGTTTTTCGCATCAATCAGCTGGATAACCGCGATATCTGAGCGCGGATCCTTACCGATCACTTTGGCTTCAAATTTACGTCCATCATTCAGCTGTACGGTAATTTTGGTGGCGTTTTCTACCACGTGATTGTTGGTTACCACATAGCCTTTATCTGCGTCGATGATCACACCAGAACCCAGTGCGCGGAAATCCTCTTTCTGCTGCTGAGGCGCCTGCTGGGCACCGTCCGGTCCCTGAGCGCCCCCCTGACAAACAGGAGAACCCTGGAACGGCGAGCCATCCTGACACAGCGGTGAATTCTGACCGAAGAACTGTTGGAACTGCTGACCCATGCGCGGCGTTTTCACATCCGCGCTGCCTTCAACGTTCACACTGACCACGGAAGGCATCACTTTTTCCAGCATAGGTGCCAGGCTTGGAACTTGCGTTGTGCTTGAAGACGCCGTTTCTGCGGCAAACGCCGATGAAACAGGGGCCACAGCCATACCAATACTTAACGCTAATGCGCTCAGGAATAGAGTAGATTTTTTCATCAGTCGTGATCTCTTTAATGAGTTTTTAAAATTATATTTGGCAACCGTCACTGGTCGCCCTGCTTGGTAGTCGTGGTACTGAGATATTATTAAAAACCCGAAGTTCATTTTGGTCGAAATAACAATGGTAAAAAAATATTGTGGTTATTTACAAAAGTTCATTTTTTGACCGGGATGGATGAAGGCAGCCAACAAAGCTGCAGCTTGAAGTATATTCAAGTGGGATACCCTAAATAATTCGAGTTGCAGCGCGGCGGCAACTGCATGAATCCCCGGGAGCATGGCCAACCATGTGACCGGGGTGAATAAAGGCAGCCAACAAAGCTGCAA
>NZ_JBLJFK010000016.1:0-73761 GCF_049889095.1 Ewingella sp. S1.OA.A_B6
GGCAGCACCACCAGCGACAGCACCCCGACCATCAGCGGCGACGGCATGAAGCCTGGCTCGACAGTCACCGTCAGCGACGGCGATGAGGTGATCGGTGAAGCCACCGTGGATGCAGACGGCAGCTGGATCTTTACGCCGGACGACGCACTGGCGGACGGCGACCATGCGCTGGTGATTGACGGTACCAATGCGGACGGCAACGCAACCAGCGACACCGTCAATATCGTGATCGATACCGAGGCCACCACATCGGGCCTGACCGACGACGCGGGCAACGCGATTGCTGACGGCAGCACCACCAGCGACAGCACCCCGACCATCAGCGGCGACGGCATGAAGCCTGGCTCGACAGTCACCGTCAGCGACGGCGATGAGGTGATCGGTGAAGCCACCGTGGATGCAGACGGCAGCTGGACCTTTACGCCGGCCGACGCACTGGCGGACGGCGACCATGCGCTGGTGATTGACGGTACCAATGCGGACGGCAACGCGGTAAACGACACGATCAATATCGTGGTGGATTCAGTCACGCCTGTAATGGTGATCACCGATGATAACGCTAATGTTCTTACGGACGGCGATATCACTAACGATAGTACTCCAACCATTACCGGCAGCGGCTTTACTGCGGGCGACAGCATCGTTATCAGCGAGGGTGAAACCGTTCTGGGTAATGCCATCGTCGACGACGAAGGTAACTGGAGCTTTACGCCTGCAGCCCCATTGGCCGATGGTCAGCACAGTATTACCGTGGCGATCACTGATGCGGAAGACAATACCACCAGCGGGTCATTCACTCTGTTGATTGATACCATCCCGCCAGAAGGTGTGGATATCGACACGGTCTTAATGGTTAATGCTGCGGGTGAAACTATTTCAGCTGACGGAATAACAGCTGACAGCACGCCGACCTTCAGCGGAGCGGGTCTCGAAGCCGGCGCCATTGTCACTATTCGTGATGGTGATACCGTACTGGGCGAAACCACGGTGGCTCAGGACGGTACCTGGTCCTTTACGCCAACAGATAAGCTCATTGATGGCGAACACAACTTTACCTTTGAAGTGACAGATGCAGCGGGTAATAGCAGCGGTATCTCTGAAGAGCTGGATTTGACCGTTTCTGTCAGCAAAGGAATCAATACTGGCGTGGTCATTACTGATGATGAAGGTAACGTACTCATCGATGGAGATTCCGTTAACGACAGCACGCCAACCTTCAGTGGCCATGACCTGGCTCCGGGCTCGACCGTAGTTATTTCTGACGGTGATACCGAACTGGCGACAATTACCGTGGGCGATGACGGGAGCTGGAGTTATGCGCCAGAGACTGCACTGGTTGATGGCGAACATGAGTTTACCGTCACAGTAACCGATCCTGATGGCAATACGGGCAGTGATACCGTCACGATTGTTGTCGATACCGTTGCTCCAGAACTCATTGATACTACAGGTATCACCTTAACGAATGATAGCGGTGACATCATAGCGGTTGGTGGCATTATTTCCGACACAACGCCGACGTTTACTGCTGAAGGCCTTGAGGCTGGAACGACAGTAACCGTCAGTGATAATGATGTGGTAATAGGTAGTGCAACGGTAAATGAGGACGGTAGCTGGTCATTCACACCGGATGAACCTTTGGCAGAGGGTGAGCATAGTTTCACCTTTGAAGCAACGGATGCTGCAGGTAACAGCAGTGGTGAGTCTGAAGCGATTAGCTACACGGTTGATTCCGTAGTTCCGGAAGGTGTTGATATCAGCACTGTGGTCATCACGGATGAAACTGGTACGATCGTCAGTGCTGCGGATACCCTGAATGATAGCAAACTGACATTCAGCGGCAGCGATTTAGAAGCCGGCACGACGGTTACTATTTACGATAAAGGTGAAGTTGTTGGCGAAACCATAGTCGCTGCAGATGGCTCCTGGACCTACACCGATGAAGCCGGATTGTATGACGGTAGCCATGAGATCACCTTTACGGTGACGGATGCAGCGGGTAATAGCAGTGATCCGTCAGCTTCTCTGGATTTCAACGTTGTGGCTATCGTCCTGACGGCGGTAGATAACATCAGCTCAGGTGCAACAGTTGGCTTTGAATATCCTACTGATGTTCAAGAAGATCTTGGGACGCTGTTAAGTGATGGTGGCTTAATTGCCTTTAACAACACGATTAAAAGTGATCCTATCGTGGTGGCGGATGGCACCTTCATTAAGTTAGACGTGGTCGCGACATCTTCCGCATTTGTCAATGTAGCCAGCAGTTCGACCCTTGTTTTGCAGAAGTACGACTCCTCAACCGGCGATTGGGCCAACGTGAGCCAGGAGGAATCTGGAAACCTGTTTGGTCTGTTTGGCTTGGGAGCTTCTTCCTCGTCCATCGAGCTTACAGGGTTAACAGCGGGAACCTACCAACTGGTTTATACCACTTCAGGGCTTAACCTTGGCGTTAACTTTAGCTTGGACGCGACCAAGACGGTTTACACGCTCGCCGATCAGGGTACGCCAACCGATTACACCACGTCGACGGGCAATGTGATAACGGATACGGACAGTGTTTACGGTTCGGACGGTATTCCACATAGTGCCTATACGTCGGTTATGGCGGTTACCATCACTAATAGTGATGGTAGTGTTTCAACGGTCACGTTTGACGCCACCACAACAAAAGCAACCTTAATCGGACAGTATGGAACCCTGACCATTAGCGCCGATGGCAGCTATGAGTACGTGCCTGTGACGTCAATGGACAGTATCGGTAAAGTGGATACCTTCACTTACACCCTCACTGATTCCGCCACCGGAGAAACCTCTTCCGCACATCTGTATGTGCAGATTGGCAGCACTAATGATGGATTGATGCTGAGCTGGGATGCCACAGATCCGAGTTCGGAAGCCGTTACAGATATGGCATCCAATAACGAAGCGAATGCCAGCGTGACGGTGACGTATGACTCATCAAGTGCCAGCAACAGCGACGTTAAGCTGACGGCAGGGGGCACGGAGAACTATACCTCCGCGTTTACTCTGACAGGGGATGACGATCTGGTCACCGGTTCACTGACGCTGTCGACAGAGTGGGGTCTGTTTGGCAACAACTTCTCCACCGACACCAACATCACATATACGGTACAAATGCTGAACAGTTATGGAACGTGGTCAACGGTAAATACCTATACTGCTGTCGTTCTTGCTGGAAGCCATAATGAAGAAACTGTTCTGACAGTAGATATGTCGACTCTGGTCTCAGAAGCTGGCACCTATCGTGTGGCGATTTCGACCACCGGGGCAGCCAATGTTCTGAAACTCAACATGAATGTCGATATTGTCAGCTCCACCGATTACGTGATTACTGCCAATGAAATCGCGACCGGTAACGTACTTACGGACGAAGGGACTGACGGAACCGTCGATAAACTGAGTTCGATCTACACCAAAATGTATGCCAAAGCGGGGGACAGCACGGGTGATGAAACAGTTGACAGCACCTATACCCACGTTACCGAAAGCGGCATCACAATTATCGGCGCGTACGGTACGCTGGTGATTTATAGCAACGGTGCTTACACCTACACCCCAGACATCACGTCACTGCCGTCCGGTTCCGAAGACGTCTTCACCTACGCATTGCAAGGTGCTAATGGTGACGTTGTGATGGCAACAGTGACGATCAATCTGGGTGTTGAAGTTGATGGTAGCAACGGCGGCGCATTGGTTTTTGACGGTACGGCCGCTGATGATGTTTTCGCAATCTATGACACTAATTTCGCCTCGGTTGATGGCAAAGAGGGGAGTGATACGCTCTCCTGGCATGGTAATGGTGAGTTGGTACTGAGCAGCATTGCGGATAAGGTCAGTAATATTGAGTCGATTGCACTCGCATCTGATGGTGGAAAAGACAATCTTGTCCTGACTGCGCAAAGTGTGGTTGATGTCACTAATGAAGACAACTCGCTGTATATCAAGGGAGAAACCGGCGATACCGTGACGATGGAAGGCACCTGGATCAATGGTGGCACTGTCGTGGTGGATAGCGTGGTGTTTACACACTACACCGGGACCGCAGTTGATGGCAGCACCGTGAATATCTATGTGCAAAGTGGTTTGGTGCTTTCCACGACCGACTATTCTGACAGCACTACGGGCACGGAGTATGACGTAACCTCTGCCACAGAGGTAGTGGGTACGGTTAATGACGATACGTTCAACGTCAGTAACACTAATTTCACCAGCATTGAAGGCGGTGAAGGGTTTGATACGTTGGTCTGGAACGGCGCCGGTACGCTTACAGTCAGTGATATTGCCAGTAAAATCAGCAATATTGAGGAAATTGACCTGTTGAACGATGCGGGTGTGGATAACCTGCTGATCTCTGCGCAAAACGTAGCGGATATCACGGATGACAACAACACCCTGTTCGTGAAAGGGTCAACCACCGATACCCTGACGCTGAGCGGTAACTGGCAGCTAGTTGGTAGTGAAATCGTTAATAACGTTGACTATATTCACTACACCAGCACGACAGCGAACGGAGACACGGTGGAGTTGTATGTCGATAGTGACATTAAATCCAGCAGCACTGAAACCACTTCTGAAACCAATGCGGCAGGGGTGACGGGTCAGGTGCAGTTGGTCAGCGAGCACATTGATCAGATCACGACAATCAAAGGGGCAAGCGGCAGTTTTACCAGCGAGAGCTTTACTGTAAACAGTATCACCGACCTGCAGACCATTCACATCAGTGCCTATACCACAGCTTTGATGAATACGAACAACAACGTGTCGGTGAACTGGTCACTCCAGGTTTACAACTCGCAGACCTATACCTGGAATACCGTCACCAGTGGTTCACAGTCCTTTACTCGCCAAGCCTCTTCACTGGATGTGACTTTGTCAGACCAGCCGGCGGGGACGTATCGTGTCGTGGTTGAGAATGTCCAATCCGGTTACTCCGGTGCGTTATGGACTACCGGGTACGATGAGCTGACAGTGAAAGTTTCGGCAGACATTGTCAGTACCACCGACTATAAAGTCAGTACCAGCTCAAGCATCACGAGTTCCGTCTTTACCAGTGATAACACCAGCGACAGCAGCATTCTGGTGAAATCTATCGCGGCCGGTATTGTTGCTGGAGCCGCGAGTTACACACTGATTGCGGCGGCAGGTACGACCATCGCCGGAACTTACGGTACGCTGACCATCCATACCGACGGCAGTTACACCTACACGCTGAACAGCGACTCGGTGATTAAACTGTCCGGTAGCGAAGATTCGTTTACCTACGTTCTGACAGATGGCACGACGAAGAATCTGGTCATGACGCTGGGCGTGTCGGTTGACGGATCAGAAGGTGGCGCGTTGACCTTTGCAGGTACCGTCGGGGATGACAGCTTCACTATCCATGACACCAGCTTCGCGTCGGTCGATGGTAAATCCGGGCATGATACGCTGGTCTGGGGTGGTGAGGGTGATCTGCAGCTGAGCACCATTGCTGACAAGGTTCACAATATCGAGGTCATTGATCTTAAAGATAACGCTGCTGCTGCGGTGTTGACGTTGTCTGCCGACGATATTGAAAAAGTTACTGACGACAACAATGTGCTTTACGTTCGTGGCGGCGGTGAAGATTCCCTTTCATTACAGGGAGTGTGGGAAGTTAGCGGTGTGGAAATACTGAATAACATAACCTACACGCTTTATACCGGTAATGCTCTGGATGGCACGGCGGTTAAGCTCTATGTGCAAGAAGGGTTAACCTTCAATGAAGTCGCAGAAAGCATTACCGGTTCACTGTCTTCAGATGAAGCGCAGGCTCTGTCGGTGATTTCGGTCAGCCAGAATGGTGAGGTGATTGACCTCACTGAGGGTGAAGTGAGCTTTAAAGGCGCTTACGGCACACTGTTAATTGAGGGTAACGGCCACTATAGCTATCTGGTGAATGAAGCCTCAGAGCATAGCGGCAACATCGATACATTTACCTACACCCTCTCTGACGGCAGCAGTGAGTCACTGAGTTTCAATCTGGGTATTGATATTGATGGTAGCGAAGGCGGAGCAATCACCTTTAGCGGCACCAGTGGCGGAGATGTTTTCCAGGTTTATGATACTGGTTTCACCTCCATTAACGGTGCTGACAATAGTGATACGCTGGCCTGGCACGGTACCGGTACGCTGAATCTCAGTGATATCTCTTCAAAGGTAGATAATATCGAGAAGATTGACCTGTTGAACGATAGTCAAAATGACAATCTGGTAATTAGCTCAGAAAGTTTGCTGAAAGTCACTGATGACAATAATACGTTATATGTCAGAGGAGCTGACGGTGATACTGTGACGCTGAATGGCACATGGGACGATTCGGGATCATTATTGGTCAATGGTGTTACCTATAACCATTACACCAGTACTACTACAGATGGTTCCGTGGTTCAGTTATATGTTGAGGATGATGTCACTATTGGCTAATAAGCAATAATGGAGAAATAATAACAGGCTGGCACTCTGGTGCTGGCCTGTTTTTCGCCATTGTTGTAGGTATTTAATTTAACTAATATCGACATCAGGATGTCTTAATTAATCATGAAGAAATTATTTATTACCTTATGCTGTGTAATAAGCATTCCTTACGCTTGTGCAGCTGAAAAAAATACTCTCACTTCGCCGCAAACGAGTATTAATGAAGCGCCTGGTGGTTTTTGGGGTGTTTTTTCTAAAACGCCTGAGCCAGGAAGTTTGCCAGCCGGTGGATCAGCACTGGCAGATAAACTCCGGATGAAACCCGCAGAAATTGAAATGCAGCCTGCAGAGCAAGACCCAGTCATTCTGGGAAAAAACTTTCCTGCCGACTGGCAGGCTGCTATTCATCTTGCAGTCAGTTATCATCCATCCATTAGCAGCAGTATTGCCACGCTTGAGTCGGCCGGATTCGGTATTGACGCTGCCAGCGCTGGCTATCTTCCTACCATCAAGGCGGGCATTACGTCAGGTCGTCAGCAAGATGAAGGAAGCGGACAAATTGCCACCGTTGGTCTTTCGCAGATGCTGTATGACTTTGGTAAAACCGGGAGCGCGGTTGATCAGTCCAGTGCAAAATATATGCGTCAACAAGCTACCGTGCTCGCGCAAATCGACACCATTATTCAGCAGACGGCACTGGCACTTAACGAGGTTTATCGTTACACACAACTAATTAATAATAATAAAAAAAACATTAAAGCCCTACGTGACATTTTAAAATTGACGCAGATGCGTGCCGACGCGGGTGCCAGTACCCGTGTAGATCCTGTTCAGGCCCAGGCGCGTATTGAGGCTGCTGAAGCACTGCAGCAGGAAATGGAGATCAAACTGCAGCAGAATAAATATCATCTGCAGTCGCTGCTTGGACAACCCGTTGCGGAAAGGCATTTGTCGGCGCCGATAGATCTACAGCCCTTAATTGAACGGCAGAGTCAGCGTCTCGACTTAAACAGAAATCCAACCATTTTGATTGCTCAGGCTGATGTTGCTATTGCTCAGGCTGAGTTACGAAGCTATAAAGCACAGCGCTATCCAACGCTTTCTCTTGAAGCGAATACCAATAAATATGTTGGTGATATTGCTAATTATCAGACTCGCAACCAGTACCAGAATGTTTATTTTTCACTGAACAGTACCCTTTATCAGGGCGGTGCACTGATGGCGCAAGAAAGTGTCAGTGCAAGAGCATTGGAAGCAGCCAGGGCAACTATTGCCAGTAAGAAATTGGAATTAATCGATCGACAAAGAAATTATTTCCAGAGTATAAATGGTCTGCGAAGTAACATCTCTTTGTTGACGAAGAGGATGAAAAGCATTACGGAAACTCGTGTTTTATATCGTGAGCAATACTTATCTCTTGGTAACAGGAATGCGCTTGATTTATTAAATGCTGAGCAGGAAATTAGTCGCGCAGAGCAAGACCTTATAAATGCGCGTCGCGATTTATGGGCGTCGGCAGTGAATTATATTGTGTTAGCCGGCATGGCCAGAGATGCATTTAATTTTAATAACCAGGTTGTCCAGGGATTACGCATTACACCGTAATGTTATTCAAGTTAAGTAAAAGGTCATAATTATGGAAAGTACAGATAAAAAGGATCAAGCGTGTGTTTCCTCACAAACAAAAAAAAACTGGGAACCTTGGCTTGAAGCATTATTACTTGTCGCAAAACATTATCGCCTTGATGGCTCTCCTGAGCGTGTAAGAGGGGAGGCTGAGTGGCATTCCGGGCAGCTTTCACAGGATGTCCTGATTGAAAATATGGCTCGGCAGTTGGGGTTGTTAGTCATTTTTGATGAGTTCCATCCCGCGATGTTGGATCCCTGGCGTCTTCCTCTGGTCGTCGATTTTGGCGAACGTGGTATTGGCGTGGTTATCACTTTGGGAGAGGAAAATAAAGTCAGCGTGATCCTCAGCGGTGAAAAACAGCTGCAAACGTTGATGACCGTGGAAGAGCTTTCTGAGCATGCTCGTCGCGTACTGTTAGTTAAACCTGAGACGTCGGTACCCGACGCCCGTGTTGATGACTATATTAAACCGCATCAGGAAGACTGGCTGTGGAAAACCATCATGAAAGAGTGGCCATCCTATGTGAACGTGATGTTTGCATCGCTGGTCGCCAACGTTCTTGGTCTGTCAGCCATGCTGTTTACTATGCAGGTTTATGACCGCGTGATCCCCTCGCAGTCTATACCTTCACTTTGGGTGTTGTTTGGTGGAGTGATGATTGCTCTGACGTTTGTTTTTGTCATGCGTGTTACGCGTACTCATATTTCAGATATGGCCGGTAAACGTGCCGACCTGCGCATTTCCGATAGGGTTTTTGGGCATGCGCTGCGTATTCGCAATGATGTCAGACCAAAGTCTACCGGCTCGTTTATTGCTCAGATCCGTGAGCTGGAGCAGATTCGGGAACTGATCACCTCAACGACCATTTCGGCCATTGCCGATTTACCATTCCTGATCATTTTTCTGTTCATTCTCTGGTTGCTGGGTGGGTGGCTGGTACTGGTGCCATTGGTTGCAATCCCGCTGATCATCATCCCTGGTCTGTTGGCACAGCGTTCTTTAGCGGTATTGTCCAGAGCCACGATGCGTGAGTCTGCGTTGCGCAACGCCATGTTGGTTGAGACGGTGCAGTGCATGGATGACATTAAATTGCTGCGTGCTGAGCCTTACTTTCAGAATCAGTGGAATCATCTGAATGAAGCCATCAGCAAGTCATCGAAAAAGCAGCGTTTTATCAGCGGGCTACTGATGAGTTGGACCAGTGAAGTGCAGACTGTCGCCTATATCGGGGTGGTTCTGGTGGGCGCATTTTTCGCCATGAATGGCGATTTATCAACCGGCGTGCTGATTGGTTGTTCCATGTTGGCTTCAAGGATGATGGCTCCGCTGGGCCAGATGGCGATGATTTTTGGCCGTTGGCAGCAGGCTAAAGTGGCAAGAGAAGGGCTGGAAAACTTGTTGCGCAGCGAGGTTGATCAACCCGAGCGCAGTGTTCAGATTCATCGCTCAAGAATTTATGGTGAATATAATATTTCGGGAGTCAGCTACCGTTATGACCCTAACTCACCGAAACCGGTGCTGGCAGTGAAGCAACTGACGATTAAACAGGGCGAGAAAATAGCAATCCTTGGCCGCAATGGTTCCGGGAAATCTACCCTGTTACAAATGTTGGCTGGCTTACTGCAACCCAATGAAGGGGCAATATTACTTGATGGGGTCCGTCTCTCTTCAATCGATCCGCTCGACGTGCGTCGTGATGTGGGGCTTCTGGGGCAAACTTCTGCTCTGTTTTTTGGCACTGTGCGTGAGAATTTGCGATTAGGGATGCCACTGGCAACAGAGGAAGAAATGTTCCAGGCGCTGGATATCAGCGGAGCCATTAACTTTATTCAACAGCTTCCTGAAGGCATGGACTATCAGTTGCAGGAGGGAGGGAAAGGACTCTCCGGAGGCCAGAGACAGCAATTGCTGTTGGCTCGTGCCATATTGCGCCAGCCGAGTGTACTGTTGCTGGATGAACCCACTGCATGGCTGGATGACGGCGTCGAGAAGCACCTGATTGAGAAATTAAAGGTCTGGATGGGCAATCGTACGCTCATCATCGCCACACATCGTCCGGCAGTTATGCAACTTGTCGAGCGTATTTTGTTGATTGAGAACGGGCAAATCATGCGTGACGGAAGTAAGGAAGATATGCTGGTATCATCCCCTAAAGTAAAAACCAGCCCTCATGAAGGCAAAGTTAACGTTAGAACGCAGGGAGCATCTTCATGATTCGGCAATTCTTTTTATGGTTCAAAAAAATGAAGTTTCAACATCCGCGGCGACTGTTTTCTTCAGGAGCATTCCTTGTCTGGTCAGTTATGGCCATGATGATGATGTTTTTTGTCTGGGCGACTCATTTTGATCTGGATGAGGTTGTCATCGGCGTGGGCAAGGTTGTACCCAGTTCTCATGAACAAATTATTCAGTCTCTGGAAGGTGGGATCCTTAAGGAACTGAAGGTTCGTGAGGGTGATGTCGTTGAAGTCGGCCAGGTATTGGCGTTGCTGGATCCAACGCAGATCGATTCCAGTGTGCAGGAGAGTACAGGCCGCATGCGGGCGGCGCTAGCAACCTCTGCTCGTTTACAGGCGGAAACCGAAGGCCGGGAGCTGACGTTTCCACCGGAAGTTCTGCAAGACACTTCGCTGGTCGCTGCGGAAACAGCCCTTTATAAATCGCGCAGGGAAAACCTTGAAAAGACGCTGAGTGGGTTACGCAAAGCGCTAGGTCTTATCAACAGTGAATTGAAACTGACCACATCCCTTGTCGCAAAAGGAGCCGCCAGCAATGTGGAAGTTCTCCGCCTGAAAAGGCAGGCCAACGATTTAGAGAGCAAACTTAATGATACCGAAAATCAGTATACGGTTCTTGCTCGTGAAGATTTGGCCAAAGCTAATGCGGAAGTTTCTTCACATCGCTCAATTATTATCGGGCGTGCCGATTCTCTAAAAAGGACGGTCATTGTTGCCCCGGTCAGGGGGATTGTTAAAGATATTGAGGTGAACACTGTTGGAGGGGTGATCCCACAGCGGGGCAACCTGATGGAGATCGTCCCGCTGGATGATCAACTTATGGTTGAGGTCCAGATTGCGCCTCGCGATGTTGCGTTTATTACGCCTGGTCAGCGAGCTGTGGTGAAACTGACAGCTTATGACTTCAACATCTATGGAGCGCTGGAAGGGACAGTCGCTTTTATTTCACCAGATACTATCCAGGATGAGGTTCACCGGGATAAGTATTATTATCGCGTCTATGTACGCACTGATAAAGACTATCTGGTAAACAAAAATGATAAGCATTTTCCAGCCTACCCGGGGATGATCGCTATGGCAGAGATTCATGCTGGTAGTAAAACGACTATGGCCTACCTGATGAAGCCACTGAACCGTGCGAAAGAAGCACTTCGCGAAAGATAGTAAAACAGGAAGTTTTAGAGCTGATGCCGGTTATTCAGGTGACCGGCATTACTTTCAAGCTAAGTATACGGTAACACACCTGTTTGCTGAATAAGTCGAACCTTTAGCTGCTATAGGATCAGATCATCACATTCCTGGCCCTATAGCGGTATCCCATGACAAAGCAAAAATTCAAAATTACCAATTGGACAGCCTACAACAAAGCACTCATCAATCGAGGCTCGCTGACATTCTGGCTTGATGAGTCGGCCATCAAGGCCTGGTACGACGAACAAAAAACGTCTTCGCGTGGTCGTCCGCAACGTTATTCTGAGCTGGCTATTTCTACCGTACTGATGTATTTCGCCTGACGCTGCAGGCCGCTCAGGTATCCATTGATTCCATTTTTATCCTCACTCCGTGCCCCAGATTATTCCTGCGTCAGCAGGCGTGCTAAATCTGTCAGCATCCCGTTTAAAAAACCAACGAGAGGTGAGATTGCTCATTTGGTTATCGACTCCAACGGCTTAAAAGTCTTCCGTGAGGGCGAGTGGAAGGTGAAAAAGTAAGGTCAGGAAAAGCGCCGCATCTGACGAAAACAGCATTAGAGTTAAACAAGGTACTGCCGCAGAATAAGTACTTTCTTTATCAACATCAAATTTAATATTGGCCAGTGAATACATAGTCATTATTAACGTAAATATTAATATTATATTCACCAGGAGGTAATTCTCCTCCTGCATTTACCCAGGAAAGATCTGCAACATTAGATCCTTCACCATTTAAAAATGCCGGATTAAATTGCAAATCGTCTTCCGCATAGGCAGGAATTACCATCAGGTTTAAATAAACCAGAGCACAAACGATTTTTACCTTCACAATGCGACGCGTTAATTTACTTACACAGTTTTTTCAGCGGTTTTACTTCACCAGTTGGTAGGTCGTGGATGGTGTCCAGGCACCATAATCATTGATGGTCTGGAAGCTAAATTTGCTCGCATTATTGAAATAGCCTTCCAGCGTGACGCTTGATTTCGCTGGGACCATTACCAGGTTAACGGCTTTGCCTTCCACGTTCAGATTGATGGTGGTCAGATAATAAGGTGTCGGATTTTTTAATGTGATTTTGCCCTGACGGACCTCACCTCTGAGCTTTTTCCATGCTTCATTGACGCTTTCATTCAGTCCTTGCGGACGGTAAAACAATTTAATTCGGTTGGCAGAGGCAAACTACAATGTATTTTCTGCCGATTTATTCGTTTGCTGAGGGATCGCTTTCAAGGTGACCCAGTACAGATTTTCCCGATCCTGCGGCGGCTGCTTGCCGTTAAACATCATCTTAACTACGCTTTCCGTCGCTGGCTTCAAAACAAACAAGGATGGCGTAATAACAAAATCATTTTAACGACTGCCTATTTCATTTTCAACCCAGGACTGAATAAGGAAAGAGGAATCCTTACTGGTGTTTCTGATATCTAACGCAGACCGCGTGGCGGTGGCAGAATAAATCATCCGTGTTGCGCCTAAGCCCACACCGCCGGCATAAACGGCGGAACTGCTTAATGCGGTGGCCAGTAGAATAAAGGCAGACAAATTGCGCATAATAAATCCCTTATATGGAGAGTAAAGTCCGGCCATCCGGCTGGACTGGTGTATTACGAGTAGGTCAGGGTGTAGGTTGCTACTGCGCTGGCGTCACTGGCTGTCGCTTTACCTGCGGGCGAGTAATATTTCGCGCTGAAGTTCAGGGTGTTTTCGCCGTTGCGCAGGGTGACAATGCCTGAAGCCTCACCCAATTTGACGACAGGAACCCTGTTCGTCATAAAGGCGGATGGCGACGTTCTGTGCGCTGCCAGTACCCCCGTTAGAGCCGACAGCCAGGCTGCTTGGGTCGTTACTATCCGGCGTACCGCTGAAGGTGAGAGCGACACCGGTAGAAACGGTGGTGCCGCAGTCCTCAAGTACGACGGAGAAGTTTTTCGACGTGTTAGCTTCACTGCTGACAGCTGCCAGGGATGCGGTACGAACCTGGCCCAGGTTCACATCGATATTGCTGCTGTTGCTGCCGATGGCGCAGGCTGAAGTCACCATGCTGCCGCTTACTGCGTCAGCCGCCATTGCAGTGCCCGCCATTGGCAGTAGTGCTGCGAGAGAGACGACAAGCAGCGATTTGGACATAAAGGTTTTATTTAAACGTGCTTGCATTTTTGAACTTTCCATTGTTTATTGTTGCGTAGTATTGCTCTTAATAGGCACAACTAACTGGTTAAGAAAATCAGCAGATCTGTTTTATTCCTGAGCCCTAGTTTTCTTGTTGCCGAGCTTTTTAATGCACTGACCCGGCGATAAGAGAGTTTTTCCATTGCTGCAATGTGACGCAAATCCTGTCCATTTTTTAATTCTTTCAATACCTTCCATTCCATGGGTGACAGAGATAACGCTGCTGGTTTAGATTTGTAGCGATATCGTGAGTCGACCAGTTTCATAATATTTGCGTGCCAGTTATAGAGCGGCTCTTTCAATGAAATAAATGAATCAACGTCGCCTCTTACCCACAGTAATGAACTGGCACATGCCGAATACATGCAAATAACAATCTGTGGGTGGTTTTGTTTGATTTTTTTTATAAATCTTAAGCAATCGAAACCAGAATTTGATTTCTCAGGCTCTGAAATAAAAACAATGTTTACACGTGTTTTTTCTAGTATTTTATCAAGTACCTTGTAATCGCGAATAGAGGCCCTTATCCGTATTTTTGGGCTAATTATTTGTAATAATGATGCTATTCCTTGTCGTGCGTAATGGTTACCCCCCATTAATGCAACATCTGTGATCCCACCAATTTTTAATATATCTTCCATAGTGTCACCTCGATGGCATGGGATTAATTTTTTTTTAAAAATGACCAGCAATATCATGACTTCGAATGAACATGGATTTCTTTTCCAATCATATGCGATTTATCGGAATGTTCTCCTGAATAAATCACATATTATATTAATTTCATCCCTTTTAAACTCCTTAACGACGTGTGAACTCTAAGTAAAGCCAGTCACACCGTGCTTAAGCTCCTCAGACATATCCGCGGAATAATCTTGATAGCCTTCAAACATCGTTGTCTTCTATTTTTCATTGTGAAGTTTTTTTATTAAGGGTGCGTGGTTATGAATTACCTTTCACTTTGTATTTATTCTTTCCTTTTTGTCTGAGTATAATCATACGGAAAATTATTATGCGTACTGTGAGATTAATTGATTTTTTGTAAATGACATGTCGTTTTTTGTCAGAGTAGCGCATTAACGGCCGACTTAAATTCACTAATTTGGCATGTTTATGCCATTTTTTCACGGATGATAATAGTGAGTTAAAATAAATAATTTACCTTAACTAATTGAAATTAATGATTTTTATTTTTTTCCTACCAAAAGGTAGCATAACAAGTCAGACATGCGTGTCTGTAGTATTCAACAGGGTTTTTTGTCAGGGTGTGTAAATGTCAAGATGTGTTTTTGTAGTCTTGTGAAGGCTATGGGATTAATCGTACTACCAGTGCTGCGTCGAAAGTTAAGATTTCCCATTCTGTACATCGCCAGGGTGAGGTTTGATCAATTTGAGATGTTTCTTAAGTGGTTAAGTGTTGAATTCATAAACTATCACATGATGAAGTGGGTGCTATGTGCCTGAAAATGAGAGATATAGCGGTTTCATCAAACTAAATAGCCAGGAGTCGCTGCTGATTATTCTTATTATGAAGCAGCGAAATGAAAAGCATGTGCCATGAAAAATAAGATAAATCGCCCCTTGTGTCGATATACATTATAAAAGTTATACGTCACTCTATAAAAGAGTCAGTTGTTATCATTTTTTATTATCAGTTTTTTGTTATTTCACAGGGATAAGACGTTTCTGACGTCTGGAATATTTTACGGAGCATTAACCTAACTATATGCATAATCATTACATTCTTAATGGCGCTGTTGAGTTTCATCCAGCAACCAGCACGTTGCGGGATCTGAACGATCCTGACAATGTCGTTGTATTAAACTCTCCGGCTGGTCGCTGTTTACTTTTGCTGATTGAACGAGTCGGCACTATTGTGACCCAGCATGAATTCATGGACATCGTCTGGGCGAAACGCGGGATGTTGGTCTCTTCCAACACTTACTACCAGAATATTTCTATCCTGAGGAAAGGACTTAAGAAGATCGGCTTGGTTGACGATCCGGTCGTCACTATTCCGCGTATTGGTTTAACGCTGGCAAGTGGTACACAGATAAAGAAGTTGCCGACCGAACAACGGGTAGAGGTCTGCCACGAAAATGCCCAATTTATTGACGAGAGTTCCCACGCTCAGGACGTCAAAATTTCTCTTCCTTTCGATACACCGGAAAGTCCTGGCATGATTATTGCGCCGAAAATCACCTGCATTAACAACGAGATGAAGATCTCTCCTGCGGTATTGCCAAGAAAGTCGGACAGGTTTTCACACCAGCGACTGGTCTTTTGGGGCATCTGCACGCTGCCAGTTATTGCGTTATTTTATATCATTACGGCGGGGATAAAGTTAAATGATGAAAGTCAGTATTTTTCCAGCTACCATTTTTTTTTAAAAACCACGCATGGCTGCCATATCTTTTTGTTGGATAGCATTGCCACCGGTGAAGCGCGTACGAAAGCGCTTGGGCATATTAGCGGGCTCAAAGAGAGCTGTGCAAATTACCCTTGGATGTATATCACACACCTCCCTTTGCTGCCGAGACTCTCAGTCATACGTTGTGATAAACCGATGAATGAATCTAACACCTGTATCTCAGATTACTTTTTTGAGGATAAATAGCGATGAGCGTAATGAGAATAAAGACAAATCGCAAGATAGTGATTTTACTATCCCTTACATTTGTCATTGCTATCGCAGGTGTTATTTATTCATTGTGGAAAAAATATGCTATCGAAAATTTTTCTTGTGCTGCCAGTTTCTCTCAACACTACAGTAATGAAAGTCTGGATGTTTCTCTGAATTATATTTTTCGGGAGAATGTCGGCATTATAAATATCAATGGTCATGCAACGTCAGATCCGACGAAAGTGTTCAACCGTAAGATCTCTTTTTCCTTACAAAAAAAACAGGATATATATTATTTAATATCAGATAATAATCTTAAATTTCCTGATGATACTGTGGAGGACAGTTGGTTGAGTCAGTACGAGCCTGATTTTTTTGTTTATGCGAATAAAAGCATTCATATGCGAATTGTTCAGCAGGCCAACGGCAGTCGGATTTTTTTCATTGCCACAGTTCCGACCTATGTTTGTAAGAGTTAGCGGGAGGTTAGGGACGGGGATTAAGAAATTATTCGCAGGAATCGGAATGAAAAAAGGTGCATAATTATCTGCACCCCAGATTGCTGACAAAGTCCTGGCCTCATGGACAGGACTTTGATCTAATAGGGTTAGGCTAATTAATGAGCTAACTCGCATGCTAAAAGAATCTGCGCCTCAGCAATATCAACTCGAAATGGTCACCCTCGAAGAGTTGGTCCCCAAAAACCATCTCGTGCGCAAAGTCGACGTCGCCATCGATTTCGAATTTATCCATGATGAAGTCGCGCATCTTTATTGCCATGACAACGGCCGCCCGCCGATTGACCCCGTTATCCTCTTTAAAATGATGCTGCTCGGCTACCTCTTCGGTGTGCCCAGTGAACGCCGTCTGGTCCAGGAAATTCAGGTCAACGTCGCTTACCGCTGGTTCCTGCGTATCGGGCTGACCGACAAAATTCCCGACGCCTCCACCCTCAGCCAGAACCGCATCCGCCGCTTCAACGGCACCGACGTGTTCCAGCGCGTATTCCACAATATCGTGGAACAGGCCATCGCGAAGGGTATGGTCGGCGGTCGCATGCTCTACACCGACAGTACCCACCTCAAAGCCAACTCCCGCAAATCATGGTCACCGGTATGCGCGGTTCCGTGGTTTGATGAAGGTGCAGATGCAATGCCTGTTGGCGGCAGCGGCGCAGAATATGAAAAAGATAGCGCTGCTGGCGCATCTTTGTCTTTTATTGTTGGTATACGGTGGGTTAGTTGAGGGTGTAAGAAGCGTTATGCGGGTTCAAAAAGTCATTGAAGGGGTAACGGGGAAAAATATCGCGCTCGCGACCTACGGTCGCTCAAAAAGAAGAACCCCACGAGAAATGTGGGGTTCGTCAGCAATCTGAGGTGCAGAAATAATCTGCACCTTTTTATTTAGATAATTAGACGAAAGAACCGTTAAATACGCTATTTACCCATTGGGTTGCAAGTGCAGATACTGTATCTGGGTCATTAAAACCAATAGATGCGCCAATGACTGCACCACTAGCCACACCGATCACGGGACCGACAATCACCCCAACGAGTTGGCCGAAAGAACCGATACCAAGGATGCCACCGCCGTCACCACCGCGGGCACCGCCAAAAGCGGCCCCTGCACCAAATCCAACTGCTCCAAGCAATATGGAACTTGAGAGTGCAGACAGCCAGCCAGCACCAGATACTTCGTTAATTTCCATTACGTTTAATTCGCGCATTTAGCTCATCCTTTAATAAATACAGTAAACAATAAAATTATGAATATCAGAATAATCACTCACTATATCGTGAGCAGCAAGTGTGTTCCGATGTGTTAAGTATGCATTTAGTAGCGTTTAAAATAAATAGAACTACTACTATTTTGCTTCTATTTTCCGATAATTAATTATATTGGCAGGTTGTTGGGCTCTTATTTCAACTTGATTTTATTTTTCATTCAATACAAAGTGCTTTACACAGTGCTTTAATCTACCTATTTCTCTTTGCATGCTTTCTTCGTCAGTATATACGCTAGTAAAGGTTATGATGTTATCTTTTGGGAGGCGAGAGGAAAAAGTGACCTGCCACATTTTGTTTCCGACTCCCTGGCCTGCAACAAAGTTAAATATTACTAGAATAGTTTCTGAAAATAGATCGCCTTCATTCAGTTCATCCATTTTAACGAAATTAAACTGATTGAAGATCTTCTCGGCGTTGGTTATTTGTAGCGTCATATGCTCGGCAAAAGTACGCCCTGGCAATAATTTATCGCGATTGATAGTAATTTGCTGGCCCTGTCGGAATGATACCACGTTAATATTCTGCGCTCTGATTTCTTCTTCAAAATCAAGGGTGCCTTCGAGGCAAATCAAACGATTATTCATATTCTCTCCTGAGTGTTTTATCCTGAGGCAGTGTGCGGGGGCACTGCCTGCCTTTATACATACTTTACGAGTCAGTTTGCCTGCAACACCTGTTGCGACGCGTTGACCAGTTTGATGAAGTCTGACTTAGCGATTTCCGTCGCACCAAAACGGTTGATCTGGATAATCCGGTCGGCGCTGAGGATCGTTTCCGGACGATGCGCGATGATCACGCGTGTAATGTTCATGTGCTTTATTGCATCGTTAATCGCGCTTTCTCTGGCGACATCAAGATGGCTGGTTGCTTCGTCGAGGATCAAGATACGCGGCTTTCGATACAGCGCGCGCGCAAGGATAACCCGCTGTATTTGTCCGCCGGACAACGATGATCCCATATCGCCGACCATACTGTTGTATCCCATCGGCATCGCCATAATGTCGCCATGAATTTGCGCAATCCGCGCCACTTTTTCAACGTGAGCTCTGTCAAGATTGGTGTCGAAAAAGCTGATGTTATCTATAATTGAACCGGCAAACAGGATGTCGCTTTGCATCACGCTGCCAATCAGATCGCGATAATATGTCATCCCCAGTTTGTTTTGGTCGATATCGTCCACACAGATATCGCCAGAGTCCGGCTTGAGTAATCCCAGCAGTAGTTTTGCCAGCGTGGTTTTGCCCTGTCCGGAAGGGCCGATGATCGCTACCGATTCTCCGGCCTTAACTGAGAAATTAAAATGGGTAAAAATCTCTGCATCGGTTTCGGAATAACGGAACGATAACGCCCGAATATCCAGCCGTACCGGCCCGGTATCTTCAGGCAGCGCCACGTGGTTTTCCATATTCTGTTCTTTCTCCGTTAACACGATGTCGGAGATACGTTCGCCATGCAGACGCAGCATTTTGAATTCAATTAAGGCGTTAATCAGTCCCGCTGAACGGGACATAAACTGGTCAGAAAAACTGATAAATGCTACCAGCATGCCGCTGGTGAAGTTGCCATCCAGCACCTGCGCGGCGGCCAACCAGATCAGCACGATTTTGCCCACGCCCGAAATAGTGCCCTGTAACGTACTAAATCCGATGGACAGTTTTTGAGTGGTAATGCCTTTGTTAGTGGATTCCACGGTTTCATTGGCAAAAGTTGAAACACGCAAATCTTGTTTGTTATTGAGCTTGATGGCCTGCACGCCACGGATAGATTCCAGCAGTTGTGATTGTGCCTGGGCCGAGGCCAGCAACTGATCTTCGTTGGCCTGACGGAACGGCTCAAAGGAGATCCAGCGGATCAGCCCATACAGCAGGAACAACCCGATGACCACGAAGGTCAGCGTGGCGTTATAGGTAAAAATCACACCCAGCGTCACCAGGGCCATCACGCCGTCGAAAATAGAAGAGATAAACCGCCCGGTCAGCGTGCTCTGGATATTCCCCAGTGAGCCGAAGCGCGACAAAATGTCTCCGACGTGACGATCTTCAAAATAACTTAGCGGTAAGCCCAATAAATGAGCGCACAGATTGCTCGACCATTGAACGCTCAGCATGCTGGAAAACCAGGTGGTCACCCAACCGCGCAGCGCACTAATCACATTCTGGAACAGCGTGATGCAGATAAACGCGACGCCAAGCAGGGTCAGCAAATCACGGTCGGCCGAAACCAGTACCTGGTCGATCACCCACTGCATGTAAAACGGTGTAATGATACCGAAAAATTCCAGTGCGAGAGAAAGCAAAGCCACTTGTGCAAAGGCAGAACCGATACCTGAAACATTACGGATCAGGCTCATCATCGAGATGGATTTTTTTTCATCCTTCTTCTCGAAATTCGCCGCCGGATAGATTTCAAGTGCAACACCGGTAAACGAACGTGAGACTTCATCCAGGGTGACCTTGCGTACGCCACGCGCCGGATCGTGGATCACAATTTTGTTTTTAGCGATGCTTTTTAGCACCACAAAATGGTTCATGTCCCAGTGAAGTACGCAGGGCAGGGACAGCTGATGCAGTTCGTCGAGTTCCAGGCGCACGGCACGACAACTCATGCCCAGCCTCTGTGCAACCGACATCACATCCGACAGCGTGCTGCCTTTCGTTGACGTCGGGAAGCGCTGGCGCAGTGACACCATATCCATCTTGTGACCGTAATAACCGGCGATCATCCCGACGCAGGTGAGTCCGCATTCTGCGGCCTGTGTTTGCCGTAACACCGGTAATTTATTGCGGAACGATAAATTAAGTTTGTGAAAAAGATCCATGGTAAACCTGATTAAAGAGTGAGAATTATAAAGAAGTCATTTTGCCGAGCGCGTTGAGCGGCTCGAGAACCCATTCGTAGATGTGGCGTTTATCCACGATAAAGTCGGCCTCTAGTCCACTGCCGGGCCGTAAACTCACTGGTTTTCCGTATGCCTGCACGGATTGGTGATCGATCGTGACTTTGACCTGATACATCGATTGTGAGTTCTGGCTATCCCCGGTGATCGTGGCAACTTCCTGTGGCGACAGTGCTGATTTTGATATCTCAGTCACGGTGCCATACTGTTGACCAAACTTTTGCCACGGGAAAGACTGGTAGCGCAGCACCACGCGCTGGCCTGGATTGATAAAGCCAATGGCACGGCTGCTAAGCATAATCCGTGCCTGTAGGTGCACATTGTCCGGAAGTACCGTTGCGATCGTCTGTCCTGCATTGACAAGTTGCCCGGATTTCACCAGCACGGCGCTCACTGTGCCTTTTTCGGGGGTCCGCAAATCCACGGAACGACGCGATTCGTTTTCCATCATTGACTGCGTGATATCCGATAGCTTTTGCTGAATGTCATTCTTTTGCTGGGAGTAGGTTATAGGTTGTTCGCGCAGTTGCTGACGTGCCTGAGCAAGCTGCTGGCGAACATCAATGCGCTGACGGGCCACATCCTGAAGACGCACGTTGGCATCCAGCAGGTCATTTTCTTGCTGCTCAACCTGCGTATTGGAGGCATAACCCTCAGTGCGCATGGCCTTGGTTTTACCAAGCTGCTTATTGGTCAGCGCGATCTGTTGCGTACGTTGGCGATAAATGGTACCCAGTTGGATAGATTGTAGTTGTAATAAACTTTCTTTCTCTTTCAACGCGTTGAGCGTTTCATCGTTGAGTTGGACGAGATTTAGTAATTGTGCATGTAGACCCTGCTGTTGCAGATCCAACTGACTGGCAATAGCTTCACGTGTCTGACCATAGCGACCGGTAGAAATTTCAGAAGAGACCGTCGCAATCTGCTGGCCTTTTTGTAGGCTGTCGCCTTCCCTGACGGGCAAGGCAATCACCGTTCCTGAGGTCATTGCGGTAATGGTCATCATGCCGCTTTCTGGCGTGAGAATTCCCTGGGCCGTTTCACGTTTGGTGTAACTGCCAAAGATGCAAAAAGCAATCAACACGACGACCAGCAGGCAGATCAGAGAAATGATCAGCCAGCGGAAGGGCGGGCAATAGAGCGCCACAGAACCGAGTGCTTTGGTCTTTTTGGCATCGAGGGATTCTTTACGAAATAAGTCGTTATTCATTATCAAAATCTACGGTCATGCCGCCCCACAGTTAAAACTTTTCATCGCGGCATAATCCAGCGCACCGATTGCCGATTTTAGTTTGACGATCGACTTGATCAGGGCGTTTTGTGCCTGAGCAAGATCCTGAATAGCCTGGAAGTAGTCCCTCTCGGCATTGAATTCATCAATCAGTGTTCGTTGTCCCATCTCCCGCCCGTACCGGGTGGAAGACAGGCGCGTATCTGCTGAACTGATTGCACGTTCATAGGCCTGAATACGTGACTGGTCGTTTTTCACCCCAGACGCCGCCTGTATCGCTTGTTGCTCGGCTTTGCGGCGTGCATCAATCAGTAAATCTTTAGTCTGTTCATAGCGGTGCGCCGCTTCCAGACTTTGCGAGATGTGACTTCCGCCTGCAAACAGGGGAATAGAAACATTCACACCGAAGGTAGTGTTGTCAGTTTTGGACGTGCTGCCAAACAGCTCATCCAGATAATTACCGTCTTCTGCACGGCTCCAGTTTTTTCCGTAGCCGGCCTGAAAAGTGACGACCGGCAGATGATTGGAGGTGGCCGTCACGATATCGGCCTGGCTGCCTTTCATGCTCTGAATGGCGGCCAGCACATCCAGGTTATTGGCGGCGGCATCGCGCTTTAACCGTGCAGGGAGGATCTCGTCAGTAAAGTGGATGCAGCTCAGGCTTTGATCAGAGATGCCTTGTGCATCAAGGCCGGTCAATTGGTGAAAAGTCACGTAGGCATCATTCAGGTCATTTTCTGCCGCCAGTTCATCGGCGACCGATTTGTCATAGTTTGCCTGCGCTTCAACTTCATCCAGTCGTGTACCGTCACCCACTTCCAGCGCTTTCTGCGCTTGCTTCAGTTTGGCGTTAAAAGCCGCGAGGATCTTCTGCTTGGTTTCCAGCACGTTACGCTGATACACCACGCCGTAAAAGGCAGTCACGACATCGCTGATCAGTTTTTGCTGTGCAATCAGATAATTCACATCCGCCAGATCGCCAATCACCACACTTTTGCGCCAGGCGGCATATTTCGAAACGTCCAAAATCGGCTGTGTCAGGTTAAAGCTGTAGTTATGACGGGTAACGCCTGCTGAATAGGTGACATCCGGTTGATCGGTTTTATTCCACGCACCATTGAGCGTGATTGCCGGTAATAGCCCGGCAAAACTCTGATATTTTTTCTGATTGTCTGCATCATGAACGCTGCGGGCAGCATTAATTTCAGCGTTATACGTATTTGCCGCAATAAGTGACTCCTGAAGTGACAGGGCGCAGGCGTTACCGGATAGCAATACGCCTCCCGCGAGCAGGGTGATTATTTTTCTAAACATGACATTCCAAAAAATTGAAGAATTAAAAATAAGTATTCTGATGCAAGTAACGCAATAATTCACTTTCATTTTTAAGATGAAGTTTATTCATCGCATTACGTTTTTGTGTTGAAATAGTGCTCATGGCGCGACATTTTTTTGACGCGATTTCCGAAAGTGAATATCCCTGCTGAATAAAGTTTATAACTTCCCACTCCTTCAGTGTTAATACATCATAATCTTGTTCTAAATGAGCCTGGATTGAGGCCGAAATATAAGGTTCTGCTATGCGGGAGTCCATCACACGAAGCAGCGCTGCTATCAGTTCCCGCGGCGTGTCCTGCGAACTGATCATGATGTCCACACCGGCATCGACCATTTTTTTCAGCAAAGTTGCTTTCATATTTTGGGCAAAAAAAACTGTAATAGTCTGCTCGTTATCGCAAAGTGTTGCCAGGAATTTTCTAATTTCCGCTTCTTTGAAATAGCCATCAAATAGACAGGAGGAATTAATCATGACGATGTCAATTTCATTTTCTTCTACTGCCTTTAAGAGAGAGTCTGGAGTTTGAAAGTGCCGGAGGTGAAAATTAATGACATTCAGTTCCCACTGGATATATGAGGCAATCAAATCATAGGACATATGGTATTTGTGAAAATACGTAATATTAAGCGTAGTGAGCGTTGTCTTTTTCATAAGTTACTTGAGATAGATAAAAATGGATAAACCGTTGAGCACAATCCGTTGTATTTTCTGGCCATAATCTCTTATGGCCAGAAAAGCTCATCTTTTACTTATAATTGCCGCTGATAAGTGGTTGCCTTACCGTAATCGTCAATCACTGACCAGCTCATTTGTCGGGTATTTCCCGCTTGCGGAACCGGTATAGTGGCTGAAGATTTGGGGGCAATCATCGTCGGCTGGAGTTGTTTCCCACCCAAACTGACATGCCCCAGCGTCATATTGTAAGGCGTTGGGTTATCCACCCGCAGTGCACGGTCTTGCGGGTTACCGTCTTTGAAGGTGAATTTTAGTGCTTTCCCGATTTCTTCATCCGGCGCTTTAAGGCCGACAGGGCGTACAAATACTTTTAAACGGATACGCAGCGGTATAATAACCTTCTTATCTTCTGGACCTGTCGCCTGTGTATTTGGCGGGATCTGATAAATATTCAGCCAGTACACGCGTTCACGGTCGGTCGGTAACTCCTGGCGGCCGAGCAACATGATGCGCAGGTTACGTGATTCTCCTGGCCCCAGTTTAAATACCGGCGGCACCACAATCAGCGGGGTATTGATACGATCAGGCGGAGAAAGCGGACTGTTATCATCCGTCCACACCTGCACCAGCGCAGGGGCTCGCTCTGAGTTAACCAGAACCAGCGTTTCCGCCATGCTATCTTCATTAAACACCAGACGACTTTGGGTGCTGTTGACCACGGCACCAGCATGGCTGACGCTCAGTAGAAAGGCACCTGCCAGTAAGGTATTACTGAAGACTGACAATAATTTGTGCTTGCGCATTTATCGACCCTGCTTGTACTGATAACCCTGGGATTTGTTCAAGCGATGCGGTAAACGTTCCGCCATAAGTTTTACCACCCGATGGAGTATCGCCGGTTTCGCTTAGCAATTCGGCAAATCCGTACCACCCTGCAGATGAACCTGTGCCTGTCGTATCTTTGCTGGACAGTAAATTTAGTGGTGTGCCATCCAAACCGTAAATACGAATGCCGACACCAGAAGCAACGCCAGTTGCGCCATAATTATCATCCAGCAAATAGCTAATCCCACCTGACCCGGTTTGTAATCCCAGGGTACTCGCCTGCGCTAATGCCGCAGCTTGTGTGACCAGGAATCCCATTGCCACTGGCGCGTTCGTGGTGTTCGTCGTCGTCCCGGATACTGCACCAGAATCGCATGTAATGGCGACATTAAAGGTATTAGTACTGGTACCATTGTCTCGGAGTCCACCGACGCTGATCGGCGGCAATTGCACGACCTGATCGAAATCGCCTAACGTACAGGTATTACCTCTGATAATTGTGGTGGAACCGTTTCTCATGCTCCATAACGCAGAGTAATAGGTTGCTTTATCGCCGCCTAATGCCCCCTCAGTGACACCTGAGTTGACCAGTCCTCCCTTGAATACAACCAAACCTTGGGGTGCTATAACTTGCCCGAAAGCATTACGCGAGGTAACACCCGCAACGTCGGCCGTTTTGAGCAACTCAAAATGGGCATCACTGAATGCGGACGCCTTAATATAAATGCTGGAACCCTCGGTAATATAGTCATCACTGGTTAACTGGCGTTGCTGCCAGTAACTGGTGTAATACAGACCAGTTTTTGTGTTCATAATGCGATAAGCAATGCCTGTCGCTGGAGTCACGTAGCCACCTTCTATATCTGTAGCCTTTTGACCGCCGTAGATGGCACCGCCTACAGCATTGAGTGTATACATTTCATATAGCTCATTGGCATCGGCCAGCGCACATTTGATTACGATTTGATTGGCCGCATAGGGGGTCACCAATGCGGAACTGATAAAAGGAAGGTCCGCACTGGCCAGGACCGTACCGGCGGGTGCCAGCGACTGCGCTCCGGTCCCCATAATAAGCGTACCGAAGGAGATCGGTTTTGCACCGGCGTTGAAGACCCCTCCCCAACTTGCAGCGGTGTACCCCTGATCAGCCACCGACTGTGGCATTGCTGAGTTGCCGGTTGCGCCGATCTTAGTAATTTGGAAACAAACTGCATGTGCCCATGGGGAACACACCATAAAGGCTAAGGTTATCAGCCAGGTTTTGAGTGTCGTGATTTTAAATTTCATGGTTACGCTATTCTCACTGGTTGCAGGTCCCGTTTAAATGGACGAAGTTATTTCCTTCGGTTTTCTTAGTCGGCAACTGGTAATTAATACGGCAATTTTTGCTATTTCCCCAACTAACAAATAAGGTGCCGGAGGCATCAGGAAGTCGTGCATAAACCTGCCCGCCCTGACCCGCCATCCCGACACTGTTGCCATGACTGTCTTTGACATCCGCACCCATAGGTACCGGCGCACCATTTGACATTATCGCTGTGATCAGGGCTGGGGAACCGCCCAGGGTTTTGAATGCAATTTTGGGCACTGCACCCAGTACCGGGACGACGCGCACATTTCCGCCTTCCAGTTCCACGTCCTGGGCCATGGAGTTGCCGTCAATGCTGATGGTGTTGTAGCGATAAGGGGTAAGCGACGGTACGATCGCGTAGCCGAAGGCATCAACTCGTGCGCCTTGTGCGTTATTGATACGTGCACCGCTGGCACCTTTTGCCTCAACAACGGCAAAGGTATCGCTGGCGTACGGTCCATAGGTCACGCCGCCGGAGTGCAGGGCCAGTGTGCCTGAGGTACCCAGACCAATCTGGTTATAGTCATTACTGTGAGCATATGAAGCGCGGAAAGTCCCCAAGCGGGTACGCTCCTGCACATTGGTACCCCACGACGTGTCATGACTTTTACCTTCTCCCGCTTCTCTGTACTTGTTGTAGCTGCTGTAAAGTGAATAAGTGAAATCGCTCTCTTTGCCTGCCGAACCGGAGAGGGTGGTTATCGCCGACGTCGAGTTTTTGTCCCTGGAGGTGTCGAATGACACAGTGGAACGGGAATCACGCCAGTCGAGTGGAATGGATAGGCCAATAGACACCACGTTCTCGGTGTATTTCTGGTAGCGGTTGGCGTCGTAATCGGAGTCACTTACGCTGTAAATATTTTGCGTGCTCCACGTTGAACGCTGCCTGCCAACATTGAGGTTGTAACTGATTTTCTTCCACATATTGTTGTAGGAAAATTGCAGCTCAGTGATACGTGAACGGTTGTTGTAGTAATCCGCACTGCTGCCGCTCAGTGTCAGGGTGCCGTACTCTTTCATATTTTGGCTGACGGTCGCGGTAAAGCGGTTCCGCTGCTGAAGCGTATCGGAATAGTATTCAGAGCCACCATTTGACTGACGGCGTACCCCCAGCACATCCTGTAAATCACGGTAGCCAGAAGTGGAATAGCGATAGGCTGCCAGCACCAGATTGGTATTGGTCGGGAAGGTTTTGCTGTAGGATGCTTCAGCACGCCAGCCGTTTCTGGTTACACCGTTTTCTACCGTCGCATGTGACCAGGTGGTGTTCAGAGAAAGTGCACCCAACTCTGATGCCCAAACGCCGCCTGCCAACAATGCCTGATAATTATTCGCGAAGCGTGCGCCACTGTTGGCAGTAATGCTGTTATTCAGGCCGTACTGCAGAACACCCTCGGTGAAGGCATTCTGTACGGAATAATAATTTCTGACTTTACCGGCCGCGAACTGATAGCTCAGATTTCCCGGACGCATTGAGCTCGGCACCGCAGCGTAAGGCACGGTGAAGAAGGATGATTTGCCATCGGCTTCAATGATCTGAACTTGCAAATCCCCCTGGCTGCGGGTGTTGTTAAGATCGTCGATCAGGAACGGGCCGGGCGGCACCTGTGTTTCATAAATCACATTTCCCTGCTGGCGGATCATCACTCGGGCGTTGGTCGTCGCCACGCCGCGTACCTGCGGCGCATAACCTCGCCTGCTCTGTGGCCACATGCGCTGATCGGTGGCAAGTTTCACACCGTTAAACGGCAGGGAGCCAAACATCGAGCTGTCGGTATAAGAATCGCCCAGCATCAGTTCGCTGGAGATGGTCGGCAAAGGGCGTTGCAGCCACGTTCGCACTGTGTTCCATTTATAAGAACTCCCGGCGGTGCTGCTTTGCATATAACGTGCATTTGCCTGATGGCGTAATTGCCACATGCCCATATTTGCGCCAGCATTCACCATGCTCCACGTATAGTTGTAGTGCGAGTTACGCACCATATTGCGTGTAAAGCTGGTGTTATGTCGCAGGAATACCAGTGGCATCCCTGCGCTCCATTCTGAGATCGGAATATAATCGCGTGACGTACGGTTAAGCAGAATTTGCGGAATAAAAAACTCCAGCGTTAACGTCGATTCTTTAACGTTCCAGCTTCCCTGCTGGGCGATGATCTGACTTAAATATTGGCATTGCTGATTGTCCGATCCTTTTTTCACTGATTTCAACTGTAATAGGGTGATCAGTTCAGCATCCAGGCAAGGCTGAGCACTTTTATCTGTTGCATTAATCTTAAGAAAGCTAACCGCAACCTGACTTTTGATTTTTGAGCCGTTAAGGCTGATATCCAGGATTTGCTTTCCTTCAGGGATCGCGATTTGTGTTTCGTTAAATTTATTCAGATCGATGCTTTCAGAAAATTCAGAACCCGCCAGCAGATGGCTATCAAATTGATAGTCTGCGGCAAATGCTTGTTGTGATAATAAAGATGATTTAATGACTAGCGTAAGTAGAGCTAAACGAAAATACACGTTTTTATTTTTAGCTGAGGTATTATTTTTGTATTGTGTAATCATGGGTTATCACCGCTCCATAGTCGTTAACCAGCCCTATTTCTATTCCCTGAGCATTATGTCCTGTTATTTTCTTTGCACTCAGTGCCACATCCTCATAGCCGAAAGGTGAAATCATTACGGTTTTCTCTTTCGCCCCTTCGCCGTTCACTATGATTTTGACCAGTGATATGTAATAAGGCGATGTATTAGTGATGCGGATTTTTTTCGATGAAATATTACTGAACGTCAGGTAATCAAATATTTTTTTGTTATTCGCTTTCAGCGTCGATGGTCGGTAAAATACTTTGAGTCTGTTTTTTAGCATCACGACCATTTGATTTCCTTTATCACCACCGATGTTCCTTGGCGGAATTTGCAGGAAGTTAAAGTAAAAAATGGATTCGCGATCCTGTGGTAATGTAGAAGCTCCGGTATAGAAAATTCGTAATACCTGACCATCTTTTTGCGCTATTCTGAAGGTCGGTGGTGTGACAACAAAAGGCGCCTTTCCTGTTACCGGTGTCGACTTGTCATCACCGCTGTCAAACCATGCCTGTACAACATAAGGGATTTCATCGTTATTTCTTAGTTGCACATCTACTGACTTTGCATCAGATGAATAAATTATTCTTGAACCCGTCATGACTACACTTGCAAGCGCAGACTGACAAATACCAAAAAACAATATTAATAAGAAAATATTACGCCATATTGAACGGAACATAATCGATCCCTTGAGTGTTCTATAAATTAAATAAGATGCCATCCTTGGCAAAAGTCCCTCTGAATAAATATCCAGAGGGATGACGCTTCCCTGTAATAACTAAATTAGTTGTAGGACACTGCGTATTGCATAGTGGACTCAACTGCGCCGGCTTTTGCTGCGGCTGTCGCATAGTATTGTGCTGTGTAGGTTGCAGTAGCAGCACTTTCTTTAGCGGCCACAGTCAGGTCACCGGCACCATTGAATGCTCTAGCGTTGAAGTCGATCGCTTTAGAAGCGGTATCCAGGATCTGGATATCGACATTTGTCGCAGCATCTGTTGCTGCCAGATTGCCAAGGTTACCTTCGGTAGTGATGTTGTTACCAACGAACACGGATGATACCGGTGTGGGAACGGTGGTGCTGCCGGTACAGCCGCTCACGCCGACATCGAAGGTTGTCTGACCTGCAACAGAGCCTGCTGTAGCCAGTGCTGAGGCTTTTACCGTTGGCAGCAGAACAATTGGCTTAGCGCTGTTACCATTGATGGTCACACTACAGGTTTCGCTGGTCACTTCACCTTGGAACGTTACAGTATTATTAGAGGCTGCAAACGCCTGAGAGGCAAACAGAATAGATGCGATAGAAACAGATAACAATGTCATTTTTTTCATGACTGAAATTCCCTATAAATAGATTGAGTAATCATTTATCGATGCAGCGCTGCATTTTAATTTTCGCCATCGCACTGCATATCCTTTTATTCTGATGCGGTTGAGAGTTCGGTCTCTAACTCACCTCCGTGCTATCGTAAGAGGTGAGAATAGATAGAAGTTCACTGTCAATGCATCAGAAATCCTTGTTAATCATTACCGGGTTTTTTCCTTGTAATAATTTACCAGCAAATAATAGATATAGTTTGTAAGTTTGTGTAGTGACGTAGTCTTAATAAATTTGAACTGGCTTGCTATTTTTATGAAGGTATATGAATGGATAAGTGGGTGGTGCAACTTCACAATAATTCATAATGGTTTGTCGGTTAAATTAAAGGGCGCTTTGTCATTTTTATGTATAAATGATGTTGGGTTCTTTGCCGTGATAACGTATTGTGAAGTAGCGGATTTACAAAACCTGTCCGTCATTGTATTTCCAGTTATGATTCAAAGTGTAATTTACCTGACACAACAAAAGATAAATAATGCGTGTTGCTTAAGTGTGGGGGTAATAATTGTTAACGTGAAAATAAGAGTGAAGACATGCAGGATAAAATGGATGATGATTATCATTTATCAACAGACACCATAATAGTGTATTTTTATGCGGGTTTTTCATCGATAAGTTCTTTAACTGTGAATTCACCCGCTGTATTTCTGCGTTCAACCATGGGTTCCACGGGATAAAAGGAGTATTTGATGGAAGCGCTTATTAAAAATCCCACAGCCCTCAGGTTAAAGCCTCTCATCGCGTCTTTTGCCGCTGATTCAGTTCGTTCAACAGAGGATAAATTACACATCGGAGTTATGCTGTGGCATGATTTTCCGTTGCTCGCATTATCCGGCTTGATGGGCGCTCTTCGCTATGCGGCGGGTGCTGAGAATAAAAATAAGAAAAAGCATTTCCTGCTCAGTATAATCAGCGCACAACCTGGTAATCCCATCATCAGTAGCGTGGGGATCAGTGTGACGCCCGATACTCCTCATCATTCTCCTGATTTGTTTGACTACATCGCGGTTGTTGGCGGCAATTTAACCAGCTTTGGCGGAGTGGATACTGCTGATCGCCGCTACATTTTACGGGCTCATCAGGTCGGCGTACCCATTATCGGTATCGGCACGGGCAGCTTTATACTGGCCAAAGAAGGCTTGAATGAAATGCATCGAAAACTGCTTTATGCCGCAAAAAAATGCTGAAAAAAAACGGTCATCCAGCACCTAGCGAGCAGGTATTTAATCTGAAGGTCCGATTTTGGTTTACAGGTCTGGTGGCACAATACAGGCAAAAAAAAGCCCGCTGACAGCGGGCGAAAAAAACATCAGTATTGCTTTGGTGTATGAGGTCATACGCCGCCATTGTAGCCAGGTAGCTAGAATGCAATTCATTAGTAAGCTATACAATTAGTACTCTGTTTGATTAATAGCATTTTGGCCGGACAAAAAAAACCGGCTCGAGGACCGACTGGGGAAATACATTATGAACGGCGGCTGATTGCAATGTCTTTATCGTCGACCACGTGAAGCGTGCGGTAGCGGTCAACCCACATTGCCGTCGCTCCACAGACCGCGACCGGGAGAATAACCAGATTGAGCACCGGAACCATGGTGAATAGGCTGACCAGAGCACCAAACTGTAAGTTATCAACCTTGTGCCGCCCCAGCGAACGCCGCATGTCGAGGAAATTCACCTTATGGTTATCAAATGGATAGTCACAGTATTGAATCGACAACATCCAGGCACTGAACAGGAACCATAAAACCGGAGCCACAGTCTGCCCAATGCCGGGTATGAAGAACAATACCAGTAGCACAATGGCGCGGGGCAGGTAATAGGCCAGTTTCTGCCACTCACGTTTCATGATACGGGGCAGATCCTTCATGATGCCCAAGATACTGCTATCGGGCAGCGTTTTCCCTGTCAGCTTAGCCTCGAGCTGCTCGGCGAGCAGGCCGCTAAAAGGCGCAGCGATGATGTTGGCGATGGTGCTAAATAAATAGCTGAATACCAATAACACGGATAGCACGGCAATGGGCCACAGTAAGTAATCGAGCCAGCCCAACCAGGCCGGTATTTTACTCATCATTGCCGGGATCCACTCACCCAGCTTCGCGAACAACCACCAGAATGCGCCACCCATTAAGATAATATTGACCAGCAGCGGTAAAACGACAAAACGTCGGATACCAGGGAGGGAGATCAGTGACCAGCCGCGGCTGAAATAGTGGACACCATTGACCCGATGAGCGCGTTGCGAAGATGCCATAAATGAAATTTTCTCTCTAAGTTAAAATCTGTGAGCTATCATATCGGTATGATTTAACACTGACTAGCCGATGATTGGCTGAAAAAGCAGCAAAAGAGTTGCCTCAATCATGTTTATTGGCAGAAAGTAGAGTCGAGACTTGCACTTATCAACTCAGGCAAATAGAGTTAGGAATGCGAATGTTTGCCGTGTTGGCAATAGATTAGAACAACCTAGAGATAGCAATGATGCAGGATTTGCGTCTGATATTAATCGTTGTTGGCGCGATCGCCATAATAGCGTTGTTGTTGCACGGTTTGTGGACCAGCCGTAAAGAACGCTCTTCGCTTTTTCGCGATCGTCCAGCTAAACGTGTGAAAAAAGAACGAGAGCAATCTCCTGCCGACGATTTCGTTGACGGGGTCGGTGAAGTGCGTGTACGCCCTGCTTATCCGCAGGATGAACCGTCGCTCGGCCAATATGACGAACCTGAGCAGCCCGCTCCAGTGCGGGCCCAGCCACAACCTCAGCGTCAGCCTGTTAAGCAGTCAACTTCTGTACAGGATGATCCTTTGCTGAGTGGTTATTCTGCTGCTGATCCGGCTGATGCTCCGCGACGTGAACCCGTGGTCGATTTTTCTCATCAACATGATGAGAAGCGTACTACACCGGTTCCTCCTGCTGAAATTCATGCGGATAAAGCACCTGCCGCAAAAGCTGAGCCTCATAACGATGCGCCTTTTGCACCGGCTGAAGATCAGCCAGTAGTAAAAGAGAAACTGAAAGAAACGGTTCTGGTATTGCATGTTTCTGCCCATCAAGGTGGCGTGATAGGCGGTGAAGTGCTGCTTAACAGCGTGCTTCAGGCTGGTTTCCAGTTCGGTGCCATGAACATTTTCCATCGTCATGTCAGCCCGGCTGGAAGTGGTCCGGTTCTGTTCAGTTTGGCTAACATGGTTAAGCCTGGTTCTTTCGACCCTGAGACCATGACTGACTTCTCAACGCCAGGTATTACGCTGTTTCTGATGGTGCCTTGCTACGGCGACGCGCATCAGAACTTCAAGCTGTTATTACAGTCTGCGCAGCGTATTGCTGACGATGTGGGTGGGATGGTGCTTGATGATGAGCGCCGGATGATCACGCCACAAAAACTGGAAACTTACAAAGCAAGGATCCGTGAGGTTCTTGACGCTACGGCCTGACCACAGGCAGTAAGTATCCCGTTGTTATCTCCTTCCCAATGACCCCCGCTTGCCGGGGGTTTTTTATCTTCATGGTGAGTCATGGCCACAATCGAAAATCAAATCAATCAATTGCGCACCCAATTGCGCCATCATGAATATCAGTACCATGTGTTGGATACCCCCGAAGTGCCTGACGCGGAATATGACCGGCTGATGCGTGAACTGCGCGAACTGGAAACCGCAAACCCCGAACTTGTCACCGCAGACTCACCGACTCAACGCGTTGGGGCTGCACCTATCTCGGCTTTCCAGCAGGTAAAACATCAGGTACCCATGTTGTCGCTGGATAACGTGTTCGACGATGAAAGCTATCTGGCATTTTATAAGCGAGTTCAGGATCGTCTGAAAACTACCGAGCCGCTGACATTTTGTTGTGAACTAAAACTCGACGGGTTGGCCGTTAGCTTGCTATATGAACATGGTGAGTTGATTCAGGCCGCCACGCGCGGCGACGGCACGACAGGCGAGAACATTACCGCCAACGTACGCACCATCCGTGCGATACCGCTGCGCCTGAATGGCGAGCATATTCCGGCAAGGCTCGAAGTGCGTGGCGAAGTGTTTATGCCGCAGTCGGGCTTTGAAGCGATGAACGAAGAAGCGCGCCGCACCGGCGGCAAAGTCTTTGCTAACCCGCGTAACGCCGCCGCCGGCTCACTGCGTCAGCTTGATCCGCGTATTACGGCTAAACGTCCGCTGACCTTCTTCTGCTACGGTGTTGGCATACTGGAGGGCGGTGAATTACCCCGCAGCCACGTTGATCGTTTGCAGCAACTAAAAGCCTGGGGCTTGCCGGTCAGTGAGCGTGTGCGCGTATGTACTGGCAGCGATGAAGTGCTGTCATTCTACCGTCAGGTGGAAGAAGAGCGACCGACGCTCGGTTTTGATATTGACGGTGTGGTGGTCAAAATTGATTCGCTGGATATCCAGGAAACCTTAGGGTTTGTCGCCCGGGCACCGCGCTGGGCAACCGCCTTTAAATTTCCGGCGCAGGAACAGATAACGCGGGTCAAAGACGTAGAATTCCAGGTGGGGCGCACCGGTGCGATTACGCCCGTCGCCCGTCTGGAGCCGGTACTGGTTGCCGGTGTGATGGTCAGCAATGCGACGCTGCATAACGCCGATGAAATCGACCGGCTGGGACTGCGGATTGGCGACACGGTGATCATTCGTCGCGCCGGCGATGTCATTCCGCAAGTGGTGGGTGTCGTGCTGGCTGAGCGCCCTGAAAATGCGCGTGAAGTGGTGTTCCCAACCCATTGTCCGGTCTGTAACTCTGATGTCGAACGCGTTGAAGGCGAGGCCGTGGCCCGTTGTACCGGTGGGCTGATTTGCGGTGCGCAGCGCAAAGAAGCGCTTAAACATTTCGTCTCCCGCCGTGCGCTAGACGTGGATGGCATGGGCGATAAAATTATCGACCAGTTGGTGGAAAAAGAGTACGTCAAAAACCCAGCTGATCTGTTCCGTCTGACCGCAGGAAAGCTCACCGGGCTTGATCGCATGGGGCCGAAGTCTGCACAGAATGTTGTTTTAGCTTTGGAAAAAGCCAAAGAAACTACGCTGGCTCGTTTCCTCTATGCCCTCGGGATCCGCGAAGTTGGCGAGGCTACGGCTGCGAATCTGGCTGCTCATTACGGCTCAATTGACGCACTGCGCGCAGCGAACGTTGAGTCGCTGAAATCCGTGCCTGAAGTGGGAGATGTTGTTGCTAAACATGTAGTGAATTTCCTGTCCGAAGAGCATAACCAGCAAGTAATTGATGAGCTGCTCAGCCCAGAAATCAACATTCACTGGCCTGAAGTACAGGTTATCGTTCCTGAAGAGATTGACAGCCCGTTCTCCGGTAAAACCGTGGTGCTGACCGGGTCACTAACGGTGCTTTCACGTGATGAAGCCAAAGATCGTCTGACTGCGCTGGGGGCGAAAGTTTCCGGCAGCGTGTCGAAAAAAACCGATCTGGTAATTGCCGGTGAAGCGGCGGGTTCCAAACTGATTAAAGCACAGGAATTGGGGATTGAAGTGATCGACGAAGCGGAAATGATCCGTCTGCTGGGTGAATGAATACCATGGAAAAAGAAGACCTGATTGAAATTGCTAACATGAAAATGCCCTTCGGCAAGTATGCCGGGCGTGTATTGATTGATTTACCTGAGGAATACCTGCTGTGGTTCGCCCGCAAAGACGAATTTCCGGCAGGAAAATTAGGCGAACTGATGCAGCTTACACTGGCGATCAAAAGTGAAGGTCTGCAGAGTCTGATTAACCCGCTGCGCCGCAGTGGCCCGGGCCTTTCCGGGACTGACGAGTAACTTAAAAGGCGCTGGCAGCAGCGCCTTTCCCCTCCTTACAGCACTCGATGGTCAGCGGATTTTTGCTGCATACCTTTCTCCAGTTCAGCCATGTTAGCTTCCTGCTTATTTTTGTAACGCTTCGCCAGTACGGCACAGGTCATTAATTGAACCTGGTGGAAAATCATCAGTGGCAGAACCATCATGCCGATGGCGCTGACCGGGAACAGAATATTGGCCATCGGGATACCATTGGCCAGGCTTTTCTTGGAACCGCAGAACACGATGGTGATTTCATCGGGCTTACTGAATCCCATCCAGCGAGCCATATAGGTGTTGATCACCAGAATAAACGTCAGCAGCACCAGGCTGACGACCAAGATAAACAGCAGTGACCCCAACCCTATCTGATGCCATATTCCTTGCGTAACAGCCTCGCTAAACGCCGAATAGACCACCAGTAAAATCGACGTTTGATCGGTTTTGCCGATCATCTTGCGATGACGTTCAACAAAGCCACCAATTAGCGGACGTAGCAGATGGCCGGCCACGAAAGGCACCAGCAGTTGCAGCACAATATGCAATATTTGCTGCAGGCTATCGCCGGTAGCACCCTGCACGTTCATCAACAGGCTAACCAGCAATGGTGAAACAAAAATACCCAGCAGACTCGATGCTGATGCGCTGCATACTGCCGCTGCGACGTTACCGCCTGCGAGAGAAGTAAAGGCGATCGCCGACTGTACGGTGGCGGGCAAAATGCACAGATAAACAAAGCCGCTGTAAATTTGCGGGCTGACATCAATCGGGTGCCACCACTGGAACAGTAATCCCAGCACGGGGAACAAGATAAAGGTGCTGAACATGACCCATAAATGCAGCCGCCAGTTATTGCTGCCGGCAAAAATGGCCTCACGTGACAGCTTGGCACCGTGCATGAAGAAAAGCAGACCGATAGCAATGATGGTCAGGTTGTTGAAGAAAGCGACGAACACGCCGCTGGCGGGGAAAAATGTCGCCAGCAGGACGGTGGCAATCAGTGTCAGGGTGAAACGATCGGGCATGAATCGCATAGTATTTCTCAGCAAAGATAAGGATCGACATAAACCAATGCAGCTATTCTGGACGGTTGATATAGAATTAGAAAATTAATTTATTTAATACAATGATGAAATAAATTCATGAATTATTCACTTAAGCAGCTTCGCGTTTTTGTGGCAGTGGCCCATTACCAGAGTTTTAGCCGGGCAGGGGACGTCATTGGTCTCAGCCAGTCGGCGATTAGCCACAGCATAAAGGAGCTGGAGAGCGAGATGAGTGTGCGCTTACTTGATCGCACTACGCGTGAAGTTATGCTGACGGATGCCGGGCGGCGGCTGGCAAGCCGCGTGGAACCGCTGCTGGATGAATTGCATGCAATGCTTCTCGACACGCGAAGTTTCGGCACTCAGCACAATGGGCGCGTGCGCATTGCCTCCAGCCAGACCATTTCTGCTCAGTTGATGCCTCAGTGCATCGCCAGCGGAGAGCTGGAGTATCCCGACATCCGCATATTGTTGCGTGACCAGGCTCAGAGGTTGGTGCTCAACAGCGTGCGTAATGGTGAGGTGGATTTTGGCATTGTGATTGACCCTGGTATGAGCGCTGATCTTGAGTGTGAGACTATTTTACACGAACCTTTTCTGCTGCTGTGCCGTGAGGACCATGCTTTCGCCAGACAAACATCGGTGAACTGGACCCAGCTTAGTGGCTGCCCGTTGGTGCTTCAGGATTATGCCTCAGGCAGCCGGATGCTGATCGACAATGCGCTGGTGCAGCAGGGAGTACAGGCCGATATCGCGCAGGAAATCGGCCATCCAGCGACGCTGTTTCCAATGGTGGACGCAGGTATCGGCATCAGCGTGATCCCAGCGCTGGCGCTGCCATTACCGCAGGGCAGTCAGCTGGTGGTGCGTCATCTTGCGCCTGAGATCAACCGTGCACTGATGTTGATTCGGCGTAAAAATCGTTCACTTTCACCGGCGGCGCAGGCTATCTGGCAGGTAGTGAAGCAGCAGGCGGCGCACCTCACGCAAAAGCGCAGCCTGCAAGGCGTGTTTTAACGCCGTTTCTGTTTGCAGGGCAGATCAGACATAAATATCAACCTGGTTGGAAGAGGCTGACTTGCTGATGCTTTTATCATCAGCAGCGCTGGCCGCTAACTGAGCCTGTTCGGCTTTCTGCTCAGCTTTTTGCGCCTGTTGCTGCTGAATCTGCTGGATTTGCGCCTGCAGCATCTCAATTTGCGTCTGAATAGAATCTACTTGCTTTTTAACCGCATCAGAATCGCCACCGCCCTGGCTCAACGTTTTTATCTGTTGAGTCAGTTTCTGGATCTGTTTGGTTAACTGAGCAATTTGCCCGCCACCGCTGGATGACGCTGTACTCGCCGAGCTACCACTCGTTACGCTGATAGTGCTCATTTGCTGCCTCACTTAGGGTTAATCTGCTCTGCACGTCATTGTGCATAACAGTTATCGGCAGGCAAAGGCGGAACATTAATGCCGGTTCGCAATCTTTATATTTTCAGTTGCAGCCGGGGCCAGCGGATTAGCCAGCCTTTGCTTTCTGCTCTCTCCAGCATCACTTCCGGGCAGCCATGGCGCGGGTTAGGCGTGATACTGAATTCAAACAATTCAACGGTACTCAGCGGTGCCACCAGTTCCACTCTGCCGTCCTGGCTGAGCGTCGCACCAATCACGGTTTCCGTTTCCACCCAGTAACTCATGGCATCGCTGCTGGATAAATAGGGCGGATGGTCATGCATCATATGCATCCGGGCCTGATTTTTGACCGACCAGGGGAGCCGGGCGAGGGCGCTAAGGCGTTGTTCGAGGTGCTTCTCGGTTGCGACAGAGACATCTTGCTGATCAAAATAGATCACGTCTATATCGTTGAGTGGCGTGACATCAGCAAAACCGTGCAGGCGATCCCACACCAGATTGCGCACAAATCCCGCCGCCAGACACCAGTCGTTCAATGCCAGTTGCTGCGCGGTTCTCAGCGCCAGCATGTGCATGGGATCCTCTTCTATCCAGCTAATAATCGTGTGTCGACGTTGCTGTTCGTTCATCCGTTATTTCCCGCTGTGTAATGCTACACAGTGTAGATCAGCCGGATGACAATTCAGAGACTCTGCGAGGTACCTTTGCACAGATCTGTACTCCGCGCGGCTAACGTGATTATTATTGCTGCGGACTGACTGCTTTTTGTTCGCTGTTTTTTCGATATTCAGAACCCGCCAGCCTGAGGAGCGTTATGTATCAAACAACATTGAGCCACCGCAGCTATCAGTTTCGCGATTTGAAGGATTTGATGGCGAAAGCGTCACCGGCGCGTTCCGGGGACTACCTGGCGGAAGTGGCAGCCAACAGCGTTGAAGAGCGCATGGCAGCCAAGATGGCGCTGGCCGAACTGCCGCTGAAGACTTTTCTGCAACAGTTACTCATTCCCTATGAGGACGATGAAGTCACCCGCCTGATAATCGACACTCACGATGCCCAGGCCTTTGCTTTGATTTCACATCTTACCGTGGGGGATTTTCGTGACTGGTTACTGAGTGAAAAAACTGACAGCGCCATGTTGACACGTGTTGCTCCGGGGATCACTCCGGAAATGGCGGCTGCCGTGAGTAAGCTAATGCGCAATCAGGATCTGATTCTGGTGGCGAAAAAATGCCGCGTGATCACCCGCTTCCGCAATACCATCGGATTGCCAGGGCACATGAGCGTGCGGCTGCAACCCAATCATCCGACTGATAATTTGCAGGGTATTGCGGCAAGTATGCTCGACGGGTTGCTGTATGGCTCCGGTGATGCGGTGATTGGCATTAATCCAGCCAGTGACAGCCTGCCGCTGCTGGAAAATCTTAACTATATGCTCGACGACATCATCTCGCGGTTCGAGATCCCGACGCAGTCCTGCGTGTTAACCCATGTGACGAACACCATCAAACTGGTGGAGCGCGGGGCACCGGTTGACCTGGTTTTCCAGTCAATTGCCGGAAGCGAAGCAGCCAATAGCGGATTTGGTATCAACCTGGCCTTACTTGAGGAGGCCCAGCAGGCTGCGCTGAGCCTCAATCGCGGTACGCTGGGGAATAACGTGATGTATTTCGAAACCGGGCAGGGCAGTTGTCTGTCTGCCAATGCGCATTTTGGCGTAGACCAGCAGACTTGCGAGGCACGTGCTTACGCTATCGCACGGCGTTTTTCACCGTTACTCATCAACACCGTGGTGGGATTTATCGGGCCGGAATATCTTTACGATGGCAAACAGATCATTCGCGCCGGGCTGGAAGATCACTTTTGCGGCAAACTGCTCGGCTTACCGATCGGCTGTGATGTCTGTTACACCAATCACGCCGAAGCCGATCAGGATGACATGGATACGTTGCTGACCCTGTTGGGCACCGCCGGATTGACCTTCCTGATTGGCGTGCCGGGCGCTGATGACATTATGCTCAACTACCAAAGCACCTCGTTTCATGATGCGTTATATATCCGTGAACTCCTGGGGCTGAAACATGCACCGGAATTTGCCCTGTGGCTGGAGAAAATGAATATCCTTGATTCGCATGGACAATTGCTGGATACCCGCGCGTCGCATCCGTTATTACAACTGAGGTCGGTGATATGACTGAGGAGACTGACAAAGGGCTTACACCGCTGGTCCACCAAAATCCCTGGGAGGCGCTGCGTCAGTTCACCGCCGCGAGGATTGCGCTGGGACGAACGGGTTCCAGCCTGCCAACGGCGGAACTGCTGAAATTCAGTCTGGCGCATGCCCAGGCCAGAGATGCGGTCCATCTACCTTTTGATAGCCAGCAATTGGAACCATCGCTGCACGAACTGGGGCTTGGTACACTAACCGTCGCCAGCGCTGCCGCGGATCGCACTACCTATTTATGTCGCCCGGATTTGGGTCGAAAGCTTTCGGCAGAAAGTCGGGAAATGTTGAGTCAACAGCCGACTAAACCGGCAGATATAGTGTTGGTGGTGGCTGACGGACTGTCGTCGAAAGCCGTACACCGTCAGGCGGTGCCATTGATTTGCGCACTGCTGCCTTATTTGCAACAACTTGGTCTACGCGTCGGACCTGTGGTGCTGGCACATCAATCCCGAGTTGCGTTAGGCGATGATATAGCTCAGCTAATGCAGGCCAAAGCGGTGGCGATGCTCATTGGTGAACGTCCGGGTTTATCATCCCCCGATAGTCTAGGCATTTACATGACCTGGGGGCCACATACGAAGAGACTGGAGTCAGAGCGCAATTGCATTTCCAACGTGCGGCCTGAAGGTCTGGACTATCCGCAGGCGGCATTCAAACTCGCCTGGCTGCTGGAGCAGGCTTTTGTACGCCAGTTATCAGGCGTGAATTTAAAAGATGAGAGTGATAACCCTGCGTTGCATAACAAAATCACGCCACGTTTCACATTGAGTTAAATAAAACCGCATAAATACAGAAACGAAAAAAGCGCCCAAAGGCGCTTTTTTCTACTTCCCTTCAATGAAGAGTGGTGGGCCGTGCTGGATTGATTCGGCCTCACCCTGCGGGCAACGCGTGCGCGTTGTCGTCTCGCTTCGCTCGGCTCGAACCAGGCTGCGCGTTCGCCTCCATCACGGATGAACTCCCGGAGTGCAGAAACGAAAAAAGCGCCCAAAGGCGCTTTTTTCTGAATTGGTGGGCCGTGCTGGATTCGAACCAGCGACCAATTGATTAAAAGTCAACTGCTCTACCAACTGAGCTAACGGCCCGCAGAAGTGGTGGGCGATGACGGGTTCGAACCGCCGACCCCCTCCGTGTAAAGGAGATGCTCTACCAACTGAGCTAATCGCCCACTTCTGGGTACTCCACAACGTAAGAGAAAATTACTGAGAATTGGTGGGCGATGACGGGTTCGAACCGCCGACCCCCTCCGTGTAAAGGAGATGCTCTACCAACTGAGCTAATCGCCCAATTCTCATTTCTTCTTACTTATCACAACGCGTTCACTCTAAAAGAGTGGTGGGCGATGACGGGTTCGAACCGCCGACCCCCTCCGTGTAAAGGAGATGCTCTACCAACTGAGCTAATCGCCCCGTCGTGATGGAGTCGCATTATAGGGATACTTAAACTTACGTCAACGATTTTTAAAAACAAAAATGACTGTTCGGCGCAAAATTAGACAAGCTGCCCGATTTCTCACCCGCGTAGTTGATTCTTTACGCATTGGTTCCCTGAATGGTCTTCGTGTGCTGCCTATCGGCGTTGAGGATTCAGGCTAGAGTGGTAGAATGTCAGCCACTTTTGTTAATTGATAGCAACAATTCATGCGTTGCCTATAAACACTATAAATAAGTAAGGCTGTGACCCAGATGAAAATCAAAACCCGTTTTGCTCCAAGCCCGACCGGCTATCTGCACGTCGGTGGCGCTCGTACCGCGCTTTACTCCTGGCTTTTCGCCCGTAACCTCGGTGGCGAATTTGTGTTGCGTATTGAAGACACCGATCTCGAGCGCTCCACGCAGGAAGCTATTGACGCGATTATGGACGGCATGAACTGGTTGAATCTGAACTGGGATGAAGGCCCTTATTTCCAGACCAAACGTTTTGACCGCTATAACGGTGTTATTGACCAGATGCTGGAAAACGGTACGGCCTATAAGTGCTACTGCTCCAAAGAGCGTCTTGAAGCCCTGCGTGAAGAGCAAATGGCCAACAACGAGAAGCCTCGTTACGACGGTCGCTGCCGCCACAGCCATGAACATCACAGTGCTGACGAACCTTGCGTCGTGCGCTTTGGCAATCCGCAGGACGGGTCTGTCATCTTTGACGACCAGATCCGTGGCCCAATCGAATTTAGCAATGACGAACTTGATGACCTGATCATCCGCCGCACCGATGGCTCACCGACCTACAATTTCTGCGTGGTGGTAGACGACTGGGATATGGAAATCACCCACGTGATCCGTGGTGAAGATCATATCAACAACACTCCGCGTCAGATCAACATTCTAAAAGCGCTGGGAGCACCGGTGCCGGTTTACGCGCATGTGTCGATGATTCTTGGTGATGATGGCAAAAAGCTGTCTAAACGCCACGGTGCAGTCGGTGTGATGCAATATCGTGATGATGGCTATCTGCCGGAAGCACTGCTGAACTATCTGGTGCGTCTGGGCTGGTCACATGGTGATCAGGAAATCTTCAGCATCGATGAAATGAAAGCGCTGTTCTCATTGGATAATGTCAGCAAATCAGCCAGTGCGTTCAACACTGAAAAACTGCAATGGCTAAACCATCACTACATCAACACCATGGATCCGCAATATGTGGCGACCCATCTGCTGTGGCACGTTGAGCAACTGGGCATCGAAACCCGCAATGGCCCGCAGTTATTTGAAATCGTTACCCTGCTGGGTGAGCGCTGCAAAACGCTGAAAGAAATGGCCGAGTCCTGCCGCTACTTCTATGAAGACTTCAGCGAGTTTGATGCTGATGCCGCCAAGAAGCATCTACGACCGGTTGCCCGCCAGCCTCTTGAAGCTGTTAAAGCGAAACTGGCTGCCATCACGAACTGGACTGCGGAGAATGTCCACAATGCGATTCAAGGCACTGCAGATGAGATGGGTGTAGGTATGGGGAAAGTCGGTATGCCACTGCGTGTAGCCGTGACTGGTGCTGGCCAGTCACCAGGGATGGATGTTACCGTTCATGCAATTGGTCAGAGCCGTACCCTGGCGCGTATTGATCAGGCTTTAGCCTTTATTGCCGAGCGCGAAGCGCAACAATAATAGGTTAAGCAAGCGGTAGAATACCAAGAAAAGAAAAAGCCAGCCGGGTTGAATATTCTCCCTAGCTGGCTTTTTTAATGCGTAGAAAACAGATTAAGAGCGCTGTTCTTCCGTTGCAGCAGCTCCCGGGCGGTAAGCCAGGAAGTACATCAAACCAACAAAGCCCGCACCACCGACCGCATTGCCGAGGAACACGGCGACGAAGTTCGGGAAGTATTGTGACCAGCTCATTGCACCGGCAAAAATCGCTGCCGGAATGATAAACATGTTTGCCACTACGTGCTGGAAACCGATAGCCACGAAGGCCATAACCGGGAACCACATACCGATCACTTTTCCGCCGACGTCTTTACTGGCGAATGCCAGCCAGATAGCCAGACAGACCAGCCAGTTGCAGCCGATGCCGGAAATGAATGCCTGCGTGAAGTCAGCGTTGACCTTCGCCGTCGCTGTTGCCACTGTTTTCGCCAGAAACGCGCCTTCTGTCAGGCCGAGAACGTGGCCGAAGAAATAAGCCACGGCCAGACTGCCGATAAGGTTTGCCAGCGTGACCCAGAACCAGTTACGCATCACTGAGTAGAGGCTTATCTGACGTGCGAACCAGGCGATGGGTAATGTCATCATATTTCCGGTTAGCAGTTCTCCTCCTGCCAGCACCGTCAAAATGATCCCCACCGGGAAGACTGCTGCGCCCAAAAGGTTACTGAATGAACCCCAGGATGCAGGCAGAGTGCCTATTACGTGCAGATCCAACAGGAAACCGATGGCGATGAATGCGCCCGCCAGGAATCCTAAAATTAACAAATTTAATACCGTTGCCCGGCTTTTATTAACTCCGGCCGTTACAGCGATTGATGCGATTTCTTTAGGTGAATACAAGGACATGGGATTGCTCGAAAGTAGATGGATATAATTATTGCGCCAGCAGTCTAGACGCTGAATTAACCTAAAACAAGCCAGTTTTCATAGCCCGCTAACACTTCATTAACCAATAAATCACATGTGTTAATAAAATGAGTAATAAGATCATCAGGCTGGCAGAAAAACGCATCGGATGAACTATTGAAACACGACGCATTTGGCTACAAATTGGCGGTATGCTGAAGATAATACTCAATACCGTGGCCGGGTTGGCGGCTTTTTCATCGCTTGGTGGTATAAACAGATTTAGCCGTTGACAGGGTAGGCGCGGTTTCATATTATGCGCCCCGTTCACTCGTTTTTAACGGGTCTGGAACGGGGCTATAGCTCAGCTGGGAGAGCGCTTGCATGGCATGCAAGAGGTCAGCGGTTCGATCCCGCTTAGCTCCACCAATTTCCTTCTCAGGGCAAATTGGTCGCTTATTCTTATCACTAAGAACAGGCAGAAGACGTTAAAAACATGAATAACCTCGTGTGGGGGTATAGCTCAGCTGGGAGAGCGCTTGCATGGCATGCAAGAGGTCAGCGGTTCGATCCCGCTTATCTCCACCAAAATTTAAAGAACCGGCCTCTGGCCGGTTTTTTGCTTTCTGGCGTTAGTCCTTTTTTGCTGTCTTACCTTTGCTATTGCGGCAAATCACAGGCGTAAAAAAGGCGCCGAAGCGCCTTTTTTATCATTACTTTTACCTCTTCACGCCGACTGCCACTTATGCCAGAACCAGACCTGCGATAGAAGCAGACAGTACGCTCACCAAGGTTGAGCCGTACAGCAGTTTCAGGCCGAAGCGGGAAACTACGTTGCCCTGATGTTCGTTCAGGCCTTTGATAGCCCCTGCAACGATACCAATCGAGGAGAAGTTGGCGAAAGACACCAGGAACACGGACAGAATGCCCACGCTTCGTGGTGACAAATCGGCAGCCACTTTCTGAAGATCTAACATCGCAACAAATTCGTTAGAAACCAGTTTGGTTGCCATCATGCTGCCAACTTGCAAGGCTTCGTGGCTAGGTACGCCCATCATCCATGCGAATGGATAGAAGACATAACCCAGCACGCCCTGGAAGGTGATACCGAATACAACGTCGAACAACGCATTCAGGCAGGAAATCAATGCGATGAAACCAATCAACATGGCTGCAACGATGATAGCTACTTTGAAGCCTGCCAGAATGTATTCACCCAGCATTTCAAAGAAACTCTGACCCTGATGGGTATTGCCGATTTGCAGGTCTTCTTCTGAATCAACTTTATAAGGGTTGATCAGTGACAGTACGATAAAGGTACTGAACATGTTGAGGACCAGAGCGGCAACCACAAAGCGTGGCTCAAGCATGGTCATGTAAGCACCGACAATCGACATCGAAACCGTCGACATTGCAGTAGCTGCCATGGTGTACATGCGTTTTTCTGACATTTTGCCCAGAATATCTTTATATGCGATAAAGTTTTCTGACTGGCCCAAAATCAGGGAACTGATGGCGTTGAAAGATTCCAGCTTTCCCATGCCATTAATTTTCGACAGCACCGTACCGATGATACGGATGACGAAAGGCAGTACACGAATGTGTTGTAAAATACCGATCAGTGCAGAAATAAACACGATCGGGCACAAGACTTTCAAGAAGAAGAACGCTAATCCTTTATCGCTCATGCCTCCAAACACGAAGCCGGTCCCTTCCGCCGCGAAGCCTAATAATTTCTCAAACATGTTTGAGAAGCCTTGCACAAAACCTAAACCAATTGATGAGTTCAGGAAGAAATAGGCTAAAAGAACTTCGATGACTAACAGCTGAACGATGAAACGTAAACGGATACTTTTCCGATCACGGCTCGCCAGTAAAGCGAGTGCAGCCACAACGGCCAACGCTAATACAAAGTGCAATATATGGGACATGGGTGCTCCAAATTAGAGGCAGGCTATATTTCGACGGACATTTTATGTAACGCGTACATTTAAAACGTGAAGTGGCTTGCAAATATAGAAATTACAGACATCAATTGCAACATTTGTGAGCGGATGACACAAAACATCAAGATGTTAGAAAAACAGGCACATCTGGAGCTACTGTGCTAGCTTTATTATCCGCCGTAATGCGTACTGAAACGGGATAGTTATCTGTTTTACGTTGTTAAAGAAGCTGGCAGATAAATTGTTAAAAATACGCGTTTCTGGAAACGTATGTTGTTGGAAGGGGCGCATCAGAAGGCCCGGTAGATACTACCTCACTAGCGTCATGCCTATCAGAGAAATCACTTAGATCAATCTAAATGAACTTGATAATCATTATTATTTAGATGTGATTGCCGTAACCGTAAAAAAAGTAAGGTTAACTGATATGCCGAACAGCCGTGTCGAGTCCTCCGGCCGCGCCTCCCGCAAAATTAAGCTCTCTCTGATGGGCCCCGCTTTTATTGCCGCCATCGGATATATCGATCCGGGTAATTTCGCTACCAACATCCAGGCCGGTGCCTCCTTTGGCTACCGGTTGCTGTGGGTGGTGGTATGGGCGAATATCATGGCAATGTTAATCCAGCTACTTTCTGCCAAATTAGGTATCGCTACCGGTAAAAATCTGGCCGAACATATTCGCGATCGCTTTCCCCGTCCTGCCGTCTGGGCCTATTGGGTGCAGGCTGAAATCATTGCCATGGCGACCGATCTGGCTGAGTTTATCGGCGCGGCGATAGGTTTCAAACTTTTATTAGGCGTCTCGCTGCTGCAGGGTGCGGTACTGACCGGTATTGCGACCTTTATCATTCTTGCTCTGCAAAAACGCGGCCAGAAGCCGCTGGAATGGGTGATTGCAGGTTTACTGCTGTTTGTGGCGGCAGCTTATATTGTCGAACTGTTTTTCTCGCAGCCTAATATGGTGGAATTAGGAAAAGGGATGTTGATCCCGAGCCTGCCGTCGGGGGATGCGGTTTATCTTGCCGCTGGAGTCCTTGGGGCGACCATCATGCCGCACGTGATCTATCTGCACTCGTCACTCACCCAACGGGGAGGGAAAGCGTCGAAAGAGCAGCGCTATTCTGCCACCAAGCTGGATGTCAGCATTGCTATGACTATCGCTGGTTTCGTCAATCTGGCGATGATGGCCACCGCCGCTGCCGCGTTTCACTTCAGCGGACACAGTGGCATCAGCGAACTCGATCAGGCCTATCTCACTCTGCAACCTTTGCTCGGCAATGCCGCCGCCATCACCTTCGGTTTGAGCTTAGTTGCTGCCGGACTTTCCTCCACCGTCGTCGGCACGCTGGCCGGGCAGGTCGTCATGCAGGGGTTTGTTAAATTCTACATTCCGATCTGGGTGCGCCGCACCGTTACGATGCTGCCTTCTTTTATTGTGATATTGATGGGGCTGGACGCGACCCGAATTTTGGTCATGAGTCAGGTGTTGTTAAGTTTTGGGATTGCGCTGGCATTGCTACCATTATTGGCCTTTACGGGTAACCGTGATCTGATGGGTGATATGGTGAACTCGAAAACAATTCAGTGGGCGGGGCGTCTTATCGTGCTGATTGTTATCAGCCTCAATTTCTATCTATTGATTGGCATGCTGAAATAAAGCAAGGATGGAGCAAAAAAACGGGACAGTGCAAACTGTCCCTTTTATGTCTGTGATCTTTGCGGATTAACGGCGATGGTCACGATCGCCACGTTGATCACCCTGTCTGTCATGCCCGCGATCCGGACCGCGGCGACGATCGTCGCCATGCCCATGATGTCCATTGTCGTAATGCGGGCGCCCATAGTAACGCGGCGGTGGCGGTGGACGATGGGGGGAACGGTTGTCCCACCAGCCACGATCGCGCCAACGGCCGCCATCCCAGTAATAACCTCGATGACTGCGTTCACCGTAGTAGCGTCCGCGGTGGTTATTCCACCAACCAGAATCACGCCAGTCATAGCCATCCCAGTAATAACCGCGGCGATCGCGGTCACCAATATTGATCGAAAGGCCCGGTGTATTGAGACTAAAACTGCTGGCCTGTACAGCAGGTGCTGCGGCAGGGAGCAGGGCAAACAATAATGTTCCAACAATGAAAGGCTTTAACATGTCGCCTCCTGATTCCTTATAATATCTGGTAACAGTTATAAGGCGAAGACGACATCAGTTCTATTGCCTGCAATCCTGTTTTGAATGATTTACCCAGTTTAACGAAATACTTACATCCCAAAAATCATTCAAGCCGCATCAGCGTTGGCTGCCTCCAATCACCCCCAGTCACTTACCAGAGTAAGCTCTGGGGGACTCATTCAGTTGCCGCCTTGATGCAACTCGAAAGATTTTTGGAGCAAAATTAAGCCACACTCACTGTAATCGTTTACACCAAAATCGCTTCGATATCGGCCAGCTCTTTTTCGCTGAAATGGCGGTTGGCAACCATGCCGACTGCATCATCGATTTGGCTGGTTTTGCTGGCGCCTATCAATACAGATGTCACCTTATCCCCACGTAATACCCAGGCCAGCGCCATCTGTGACAGCTTCTGACCGCGTGCTTCGGCAATAGAATTCAGCTTGCGGACTTTCTCCAGCTTCTCATCGGTCAACTGATCGCTGGTCAGGAATTTACTGTCGCTCGCAGCGCGTGAATCCTGCGGAATACCGGCCAGATATCGATCTGTCAATACGCCACCGGCGAGGGGTGAAAAGGCAATTGAGCCGACGCCGTTCTGCGCCAGAGTATCGAGTAAATCGGCTTCAACCCAGCGTTCAAACATCGAATATTTTGGCTGATGAATAAGGCACGGCGTACCGAGTTTCTGCAGGATCTCAAACGCCTGTTTGGCGCGCTCAGCCGGATAGTTCGACAGGCCAACGTACAGCGCCTTGCCCTGGCGGACAATCAGGTCTAGCGCGGCCATGGTCTCTTCCAATGGTGTGTCAGGATCCGGGCGGTGATGATAGAAGATATCGACGTAATCCAGCCCCATACGTTTCAGACTCTGATTCAGGCTGGCGACCAAATACTTCTTCGAGCCCCAGTCACCGTAAGGCCCCTCCCACATGGTGTAACCGGCCTTTGAGGAGATGATCAATTCATCGCGATAAGGCAATAAATCTTCCTTCAGAATTCGGCCAAAGTGCTCTTCAGCCGAACCCGGAGGTGGGCCATAATTATTGGCTAAATCGAAATGGGTAATGCCGTGATCAAACGCATGGCGAATCAGATTTCGACCATTGTCGAAGTGCGCATTATCACCAAAATTGTGCCACAGACCGAGAGAAATGGCGGGCAACTTGAGGCCACTGTGACCACAGCGTCGATATTCCATGGTGTCGTAACGGGTAGGGCTGGCCTGGTAAATCATAGGAGTCCTTATTATTTTAATCAGCGTGATGTGCTGGCAGAGAACAGAGTGAAAAGTCGTTTTAGTGTATGCGTTTTCACATCTTTTGCCAGATAACGCGATCACAGTCACGCCTGATAACCGGCTTTCAGAGCATTCCTTTTATTAGTTAGCGCTATGGTTAAGCTGGCTTATTCCTGTGATTCAGTCTGGTCGTGCGGCCATTACGCTTTTGGGTTTATATCGCCCAGATGCGGATCGATAAGCTGGTCGATGAACCAACTGCCTGCAGGTCCTGGTTGATTGTTTTTGCTCCAGACAGCATCAACTGAAATCAGTTTCGGCCAGCCGCGCATCGGCAGCGTCACCAGCTTATTATGGCCAAATTGTCGTACCAGCCAGTGCGGCAAAATCGACCAGCCAAATCCTTGTTCGGCCATCTCCAGTAACATCAAATAACTCGGTGCGGACCAGGTTTGCCCCGGTGCGCGGGTTTCCGTGCGTCGGTAAGGCTGCAGGATCAGTTGGCGGAAGGTGTGCAGTTGCTCTGGCTGAATATTGGCAAGCTGTGCCAGCGGGTGTTCGCGGCTGACGAAGATATCCATATCAGTCTGTTCCGGCAAGCGGGCGACACCGATGTCCGGTGGGTAAGCATCCTGGACTTCCAACATACCAATATGCGCGCGCCCAGTCTGCAACAGGTCAATGACATCCTGATCTTCGGCGATCAGACACTCGAACTCGATATCCGGATAGCGTAGTTCAAAACGTTTAAGCAGACTCTCATGATGGGTCGGCTGATAGGTGTCAGACAACACAAACGTCAGCTGCGTTTCGACTTGCGTGGAGAGGCGGATCGCCAGTTCATCCAGACGCTCGCTGGCCGCCAGGATCGCCTGAACATGATTCAGCACGCGTTCTCCCTGCGCGGTGAGTACCGGCTGGCGGCTACGGCGGTCAAACAGAGTCAGGCCTAAATCGACCTCAAGATTGGCAATTGCGGTACTGACGGTTGACTGACTTTTACGTAATTTGCGCGCGGCTGCGGAAAAAGATCCGGTGTCGGCCGCTTCGACAAAGGCCATTAATGCTTCGGGGGAATAACGCATCGCTGCCTCTCACCTCGGGTTGTCAGAAATCAATCCATCTATTTTATCGATATTAACTATCTTTTACCCATCTTATTTAACGATGATAATGGCGGCCTGTGTGACAGCCGTCACTGCTTAAATTTGTAAGACAACAACGGAAAATGGCAGGTCTTTATGTCAATGAATTCAAAAAATACGTCTAAAAAATCTTTTGGCGAACGCATTTTGCACGCTGTCGGTTTTGAGGCATTGGCGGTCCTGATTTCCGCTCCCGCCGCGGCATGGCTGTTAAATAAATCCCTATTTGAGATGGGGACGCTGGCTATCCTGCTTTCGACCACCGCGATGGTGTGGAACATCGTTTATAACTGGACTTTTGATCGTCTGTGGCCGGTGAGCCGTATCACCCGCACCATGAAAGTACGGGTGTGTCATGCGCTGGGTTTTGAAGGCGGGTTCATTTTGATCGGTTTACCCATTGCGGCGGGTTGGCTCGGAATTTCACTGCTGAATGCGTTGATGCTGGAGATGGGTTTCTTCCTGTTCTTCCTGCCATACACTATTGTTTATAACTGGGTGTACGACACGCTACGTCAGCGCTTCATTGACCGTAAAAGTGCCAGCCGCGAAAAGTCCGCGAAGCATTGTTCAGCCAGGCATTAATTTTAACACTTGAATTGTCAGCGGGCTGCGCCTCGGTTATGTTCTTATTCTTTCGAGGATAAGAGCAACCATAAGGTTCAGCAGATGAAAACGTTAGGCCTGATCGGCGGCATGAGTTGGGAATCCACAGTAACCTATTACCGCACCATCAATGAGCACATCAAACAACAGCTTGGCGGATTACATTCTGCCAAGCTGTTTTTGCATAGCGTCGACTTCTATGAAATAGAGCAGTTGCAGGCCAAAGGAGACTGGCAACAGGCCGGGAAACTCCTAGGTGAGGCTGCCCAGGCTCTGGCGCGCGCGGGCGCAGAGGTTATCGTAGTCTGTACCAACACTATGCATAAAGTGGCCGACGATATCGAACATAGAGGCGGTTTACCTCTGCTGCATATTGCCGATGCCACGGCTGAGAAAATCAAACAACAGGGTTTAAAACGCATCGGGTTGCTGGGCACTAAATTCACTATGGAGCAGGATTTCTATCGCGGACGTTTGCAGGATAAACATCAAATTGAAGTGGTGACGCCTGATGAGGCTGACCGAGATATTTTGCATCGCATTATTTATGAAGAGCTGTGCCTTGGTGAAATCCGTGATGCGTCACGTGAAGAGTACCGCAGGGTTATTAGTCAATTAGAACAGCAGGGCGTTGAGGGGATTATCTTGGGTTGTACTGAAATCAGCTTGCTGGTGGGGACGCCAGATGCGATGGTACCGGTATTCGACACCACCGCCATTCACGCCCTGGCAGCGGCGGAATATGCGCTATCTTCTTCATAATACTGCGGAACCGTTTCTATCATCATGGCTAACAATCTGGCCGACGGCGATATTAATCTCAATCAAGTATCTCTAAATGAAATCTGCCTAAATGCACGTCGGTTCAAATCGGCGTTGCAGCCTATGGCAATTCCCGCTATTTTGCCCTCACAATTATGCGATCTTTTATCGCCCTGCGGGTGATTTTTGAACATCCATCACGATTGATAATAACGGCTTTATGGGTTTTGTCCTGTCGCAATATCCAGCAGGATCAAGAATTTACTTTATCCGGAGAATAAAATGACTCAATACTCGCTGGTGGGGGATGTCGGCGGTACCAACTGTCGTCTGGCATTGTGTGCGCTGGACAGCGGCGAGATCACCGCAGCCAAGACCTTTTCTGGTCTGGACTACGATAGCCTTGAAGATGTGGCGCGGGTTTATCTCGGGCAGCAACACCAGGAGGTGAAGCATGCCTGTATCGCGATTGCCTGTCCAATCACTGGCGACTGGGTGGCGATGACTAACCATACCTGGGCATTTTCCATCGAGGAAATGAAAGCGGGTCTGAAACTGGATCACCTCGACGTGATCAATGATTTTACTGCGGTATCCATGGCGATCCCGATGTTGCAGGAGAAGGATTTATTGCAGTTTGGCGGTAAAAAACCCATCGATGGCAAACCTGCGGTGATTTATGGCGCCGGTACCGGGCTTGGTGTAGCGCATCTGATTCATGCCGATAAACGCTGGCTGAGCCTGCCGGGCGAGGGCGGTCACGTTGACTTCGCGCCGAACAGTGAAGAGGAAGATATGATCCTCGAACAGTTGCGTACTGAGATGGGCCACGTCTCTGCCGAGCGTATTCTCTCAGGACCGGGACTGGTGAATCTATACCGCGCTATCGTCAAATCGGACAACCGCGTACCTGAAAATCTGGTACCGAAGGATGTAACAGAGCGTGGGTTGGGCGAAGATGATATCGACTGTCGCCGTGCGCTTGCGCTTTTTTGCGTGATCATGGGGCGCTTTGGCGGCAATCTGGCGCTGACTATGGGCACCTTCGGAGGGGTTTATATCGCCGGTGGCATTGTGCCGCGCTTCCTGGAATTCTTTAAAGCCTCCGGTTTCCGGGCCGCTTTTGAAGACAAAGGGCGCTTTAAGGATTACCTGGTGGATATCCCGGTTTACCTGATCAGCCATGATCAACCCGGTTTGCTCGGAGCCGGTGCTTATCTGCGTCAATCAATGGGCCATACCCTTCGTCCTTGAGGCTCTGGCGGTCAGGGCAATGATTGTGGGTATGTCTTGCGGTTCTTCACTACTGGTGAACCGCATTCTTCTGGCCCTAAAATCGCATCAGTTGCCTGAACTCTTTCACCTTGCTACGACTCACCGGCACTTCAAAATCCAAATCACTCAAGCGCAAAAGGTAGGTGTTGTTAAACCAGGGCACAATTTCGCGGATCTTCGATAAATTCACGCAGTATGAACGGTGACAGCGGAAAAAATGTTCCTCCGGCAGGCGGTTACACAATTCGCTGATGTTCATCGGCATGGCGAACTCCTCCTTGCGGGTAAATACCTGCGTGACCTTCTCCTGTGCGGCCGCGTAGTAGATATCGTTGATGTCAGTGACGATGATCCGCTCATCTTTGATCAGATTAATGCTGCGGCTGACGCGGTTGCTGCTCGGGGCGGTCTGGGTCTGTTCCTGTGTGTCACGCTTAAAATGTGATTCGAGTTTTTGCAGCATGGTGACAATGCGTGACTCATGATACGGCTTGAGAATGTAATCAAAGGCTTCGATTTCGAAGGCTTCAGCGGCATGCTCTTTGTAGGCGGTGATAAACACGATGTAAGGTTTATGAGCAAATTTACTGATATTTTGCGCCAGCAGGACGCCGTCGAGTGAAGGAATACTGATATCGAGAAAAATCGCATCCACTTCATGTGTTTGCAGATACCTCAGTACCTCCAGCCCGTCATCGAAAGTAGCTTCAATGTGAATACTGCTGTGTGCCTTGATCAGATAGCTCAGCTCCTCCTGGGCGAGGACCTCATCTTCAACAATGATAGCTTTCATGCGGTTTTATCCCGGGTGATCAAAAATGAAATCTCGGTGCCGGGTTCCAAACGACGGATCTGCAAACCCTGACCGTAGAGTAACGAAACGCGTTGGTGCACATTCAGCAGGCCAATCTTATTGCCAGGCATCTCGCTGGAGGCAACGCGCTCAATGGTTTCCTGATTAATGCCGTGGCCGGTATCTTTGACCGACACCTTAATATTGTCGCCACTGTGTTTGACGGCAATCACCACCACACCTTTACCGCTACAAGGTTGAATACCGTGAACAATCGCATTTTCCACCAGTGGCTGGATCAGCAGACTGGGTATCGGTACCGAAATATCATCATCGATATCATAAATAACCGTCAGCTTACTGCCAAAACGCGCCTGTTCAATGGCGATGTAATCCTGCACCTGATGTAACTCTTTACGCAGATCGATAAGCTCGTCATTTAGCTCGAGGTTATAGCGTAAATAGCGCGACAGATTGATGATCAACTGGCGGGCGGTATCGGGGCGAACGCGGATCGACGATGAAATCGCATTCAGCGCGTTAAACAAAAAATGGGGGTTAATTTTACTTTGCAGTGCGCGCATTTCGGCTTTATTCGCCATTTCTCGCAGTTGCTCGGCTCGTGATACCTCCATTTGTGTAGAAATAATCTGTGACAGTCCGATGGCCATGACCTTCAGCGAATAGGTGATGCGGTGCGCGTGGCAGTAATAGATTTTCAGTGAGCCTGTTACTACCCCTTTTTCCCACAGCGGGATGATTATGAGCGAGTGGATCTGCGGTGTGCGGTCCATCTCATCATTATTTTTGATGGTGATTTTACCCTTCTCCATCGTCAGTTTGGTGATATCGCTGAGGGTTTCATGACCAATATTGTACTTCTCGGCGCCGACGCCGACGTAGGCCAGAATATTTTTGGTGTCGGTGATCGCCACGGCGTCAGCATCGATATCCTGACGGATAATGTTGCAAATCGTCGCCAGGGATTCAGCATTAATATTAGGGCCCTTTACATTACGAAAGTACGGCAGCGTCTTGTTAGCGATATCCAGCGCCAGCCTTGCCTGGCGGGCGGCGATCACCTCTTTTTCATCTTCCACGCTTTGCACCAGCAGCACGATGAGCCCGATCGAACTGGCGCCCAGAATCAGTGGTGCGGCGATATTCATGACAATATCCAGACCCAGCGAAAACGGTTTTGCCATCAGCAGAATAAGTACCATGGTCAGCGCTTCACACAGCATCCCGGCGGCAATACCGACTTTCCAGTGGTGTATTTTTTTGACGTTAAGATTGATATAACCCGACAGGCAACCGGCAGTAATACTGGTGATCAAACAGGGAAGAGAGGTCGGGCCATTAATGTCGATCAGAAAACGGTGAGACCCCGAAATCACGCCGGTGATAATACCCACCCACGGTCCGAACAGAATACCGCCGGACATAATGGCGATGGTGCGCACGTTAATCAACGAGCCTTCAACATTGATCCCTGATAACGTCCCAAAAATGGCAAACAGGGAAAAAATCGCCGTGACCGCCGCCAGCTCCAGCGGAGTATGGTTATGGCTCTCTTTCTGTAACAACCGGCGAAACAGACGGGTGCGGGTCAGGAAGAACAGGCAGATCAACATCAGGGCTGCACGGTCAAAGACCGCCAGCAACATCTCAAAAACGTGTGGCACGTCAGGCTCTCTGGGTTGTGGTTTTACAACGCGTAATGATCAGGACGCTTCATTCGCTGTAATGAGAATAAGACCATTATTGTAGGGATTTTGAAGGGGTAAAACCATAAGTCATATGACCGTTTGCAGGTCAGCGTGGTGAAGGGCAATGGCGCTCTTCGGCGGGTGTTGAAGAAGCGTCGTTTCCTGATGAAAGGGGCTGACTCCTGCTCCGGTCAGCAAGGTTATAAATATGTTACTCAAGGACTCGACAGTTTTTTCCGTCTGCGATATGTTCATTAAGGACCGCAGCAGCGGTCAGCGTCGCTCGGACGGTCCGGGCGCTCACGTATCCTCGAGGAATTTATGGCTGACTCCCGTTCACCGCGTCGTTTTTCACGTATCGACCGCCTTCCACCTTATGTTTTTAACATCACCGCTGAATTGAAAATGGCTGCGCGACGTCGCGGCGAAGATATTATCGATTTCAGTATGGGCAACCCGGACGGTCCGACGCCACCGCACATTGTCGAAAAGCTGGTGCAGGTCGCACAGCGCGAAGACACCCACGGTTACTCTACCTCGCGTGGTATTCCGCGCCTGCGCCGGGCTATTTCCCGCTGGTATGCCGACCGCTATCAGGTAGAGATTGACCCGGAAAGCGAAGCCATTGTCACCATCGGTTCCAAAGAGGGGCTGGCGCACCTGATGCTGGCTACCTTGGATCACGGTGACACCGTACTGGTGCCTAACCCAAGCTATCCGATTCATATTTATGGCGCTGTCATTGCCGGTGCGCAGGTACGCTCTGTGCCGCTGACCGAAGGTGTAGACTTCTTCGCCGAGCTGGAACGCGCGATCCGCGAAACCATTCCTCGTCCGAAAATGATGATCCTTGGTTTCCCATCCAACCCGACCGGCCAGTGTGTTGAACTCGACTTTTTTGAGCGCGTAGTGGCGCTGGCTAAACAGTATGATGTACTGGTTATTCATGATTTGGCCTACGCCGACATTGTTTACGATGGCTGGAAAGCGCCGTCAATCATGCAAGTGCCGGGTGCCAAAGACATTGCAGTAGAATTTTTCACGCTATCGAAAAGTTATAATATGGCAGGCTGGCGTATCGGCTTTATGGTCGGTAACCCTGAACTGGTTAATGCGCTGGCTCGTATCAAAAGTTACCACGATTACGGCACCTTCACGCCATTGCAGGTGGCTGCCATCGCTGCGCTGGAAGGCGATCAGCAGTGCGTAAAAGATATCGCTGAGCAGTACCGCCAACGCCGGAATGTACTGGTTCGCGGCCTGCACGAAGCGGGCTGGATGGTGGATAACCCGAAAGCGGCAATGTACGTCTGGGCGAAAATTCCGCCTGCTTACGCACATTTAGGCTCACTGGAGTTTGCCAAACGCTTGCTGGCCGACGCCAAAGTCTGTGTCTCACCTGGCATCGGTTTCGGCGACTACGGCGACACCCACGTGCGCTTTGCCTTGATCGAAAATCAGGACCGTATCCGCCAGGCCGTGCGCGGCATTAAAGCGATGTTCCGCACCGACGGAATACTGCCTCCTAAGGTGTGAAAGCTGAAATGTCGCCATTAAAAAAGCCCTCAAACGAGGGCTTTTTGCTTAACGCATCAGAGACACTGATTATCTACGGCCGATCAACTTTGCCAGCAGGAAACCCACACCGGCAGCGATCAGCAGAGCCGGAACCGGGTTGTCAGAGGTCTGACGCTTCACGGTGTCGACGGCATCATTTACCGCGTAAGACGCCTGGGAAAGATTTTTGCGAACGATGCCTTCAGCCTGCAAATCACGATCCTGCGTTACACGGCCAAACTCTTCCTGACCTTTACCTACCATTTCTTCAACTTTATCTTTCGCTTTATCAAACATAAGCACTTCCTTTTGTCTGCGAGGGGGAATGAGGTACACCCGACTCTCGTATTGAATCAATCATGTATCTGTCATGTTTCTGTTTTATTCATCCACAACTATAGACCATAGCTATCGGAAAAATGGCTGTGGTTAACATTAGGTAACAAACAGCGTCTGAGACAGTCCTGCCAACACGGCACCCATTACCCCACTGAAAAAACCTGCAATGCAGAGTCAGCCTGTTCTGTAGCCGAGCATATAATTGAAATTCTTTTTATAGCGCATTGCGATCTTAAGCGTTTTCTTATTTAACCTGCCAGGCAGGCAAATTCAGCGCAAGACACTAGGCTTAGTGAGGTGTTCTTAGACTTCATCCATTGGATGCAAAAGGGGGAAAAATGACGCACGACGCGCTGAAGAATGGTCGCATCGAGGTGATCAGGCAATTCTATGCCAAGCTTGATCAGGCGGATGCAACGTTGCTGGATCTGTTTACAGAAGACACTGAGGTATTTTTCCCAAAATTTGGCACGGCGCAGGGGAAATCCTCGCTGGGCGAACTGGGTAAACGCTTCGCGCTGGAGATCGACAAAATCCAGCATATTCAGGATAAATTCCGCTTTATTAGTGACGGTGATACGCTGGTGCTGGAGGGGCAGATGCGCGGTGTGATGCAAACCGGCGAACGCTGGCCTGCCCCGCAAACCGGCAGCCACCACTTCTGTTCAGTGTTTGAGTTCGAGGATTTGCGCATCAAAAGGCTAAGTATTTATCTCGACCCGGATTTCAATCTTGAGGACAAAAAGCGGGTGAAAAATTACCAGCAGCCACCGAGGCCCGGGGAATGAGATTGTTACAACAGTGCTAAAGTGTATAAAAGGAGGGAAATCTGCCTCAACCAGCAGATTTCCCTCGCCACCAGTTCTCCTTCGAGTAACTTTGTCGTGAAAATTGGTCATGTTTACTTCCTGAGGCCCCCTCTAAACCCGTTTTCCAAGCTGATTGCGCATCTTATATTTGGATTCATGGGTTGGGGTAAGACTAGCGGTAAAATTTCTAGTAAGGATTTTCATCGGTGAATCTAACTCGAAGATCGTTGATTTCAACTGTTTCAGCTGCTTTTGCCTATGTTGCTATTCCACGTGTAATTAGAGCGCAAACAGTGGGTACACCGGTCGCTTTAACTCCAGCGCAGATGCGAGAAGATCTTCAATATCTACAGACGCAATGGGCACCTAAAGATCTGAGTTTCAACGAACAGCAACGAGAGATTTTCAAACATAACGTGGAAGAGGCGGTAAGCAACACAGAAACATCCTCTATAGCGGATTTCGCTCTGGATATAATGCGGGCTGTAGCTATTCCTCGCAATGGGCACACGGCAGCTATGGTTGGAAATCTATTGGGCGATTTGCCTATTAGAATGTGGTGGTTTGCGGATGGTCTTTATATTCTGAGCGCTCATCCGTCACATGTTGATTTGGTTGGTGCTCTGGTTGTGAAAATCGGAACTCTTTCACCAGATGAAGCACTTGAACTGGTGTCACCTTACATTTCCGGCACAGACCAGAGAATTCGCTATCTAAGTTCAACATATCTACGTTGCCCTGCCGTGCTGCATCGTATTGGGGCTATAAAAGAAATTTCAAAAGCAACCATGGTGCTTCGCCTGCGCGATGGTACTTCACGAATGGTAGAACTGGATGCAGCCCTCACACCGGATCCTGGGGATACTCATATTCCGGTTCTCAATGGTTGGTCCGTACTGATCCCCGACGATAGAGACATGCCCAACCGATGGCCGCATGTACTAGATAACATTAAAAATCGTTCCCCCGGCTACGCTAAACCAACAGATTTCTCGATGCGATGGCTCAGTGATGATGAAAAAATCCTCTATATTCGAAGCAATCGTCTTTTGAGCCAGGGGTCGGATAGGCTTGATGACAAGTTAATATTCGTATTGCAAAACCAGGTCGTACCCAAACAACCTCATTCGGTCATTATCGATTTACGACTTAATAACGGTGGTAATTTCTTCAATACACTTTTATTCGCGCAGGCGTTGCCAAAATTGATACCAAATGATGGACACGTATTCGTGCTAATAAGCCGTGCCACTTTTTCAGCGGCAATAGTTACTGTTGCAATGCTAAAGGGGGCGGGTGGTAATAAAGTAACTCTTATTGGTGAGCCAATGGGTGACAATGGGCATTTTTGGGCAGAGCCAGACGAGATGACACTGCCTAATTCAAAAATCGTCGTTTTCTGCAGCACCAAGCTTGAAGACTATGAAAAAGGGTGTGATGACCTCAAAGCATGCTACTGGGCAACAACAACGTTCGGGCCAAAAAATATCTCCCTTCAGCCGGATGTTAAAATTGATGTTGCATTTGCTGATTATGCTGCTGGGAAGGATCCTGTGCTGGCAAAGGCGCAATCAATGGCATTAGAGTAATGATTGGAGTTTATGCACTTTCGTTCTATTGGTCCTCAAACTCCACAATATGCGCTGAAGCTGAACCTTTGTAGCAATCTCGGAAGAGATAAATATTCATCTTGAATACTCCTGAGGACAACTTCCATAATCATAATTCTTTGAGGAATCTTAAAAGTGAATCTTCGGGACGATATCGACCGATTTTCCCGTCTGGTGGCGTGATCATAATGAGCATCCTGTCTTTCAGGCGGTAACTTCGACCACTTATGCATGTCTGCAAGTTCTTTGAGAAGGATACTTCGTTCTGAAAGCCAGGTATCGAACGCCGCAGCGTACCATGCCTTTGTTTTAACTCTGATGACGGAATATTGTTTTTCAATCAATGAAGATATGTATGTTTCAAGATGTGGCGAGAGCGGTCCTGATATTTGTCTTACAAGTGACATAGCATCTTTGATGGATGGTTCCATAATGTTTTCCTCTGGGCCGGATAACAGCGAGTGGTTGAGTAGGTGAAAATTATGAGAATAAAGTGAAGCGTTTTAGCGTTAATCTTCCAATGAAGCAAATAACTAATGGATTTTCGTCTTAGTAAGAAGTGCATATACATTAATAATTCACATGTATTGATGTTTATCCCTCTGCCTTTCTATTGAAATCTCAACGAAACTTCCGATTTCATTATCCTCCATATGGATTTAAAAAATTAACCATATGATTTACATGTACATTTAAACAATAAGTTTATCATTTTTGGCGATGAAGATATTTCGCATCGTAAAGAAACTTAAATGCATTGTAAACTCCCCTTGCATTGGCATAATGCGTTGAATTAGGAAGTCTTACCTTTCCAGAAATATGCTAATAAGGACATTCCGTGTTTCGGCTTTCAATGATTACCGCCTCTCAGTTTTTGATCATGTCGTTATCCCTGGTCACTGCCACAGGTTATGCCGCCCCCGATAACGGCCCGTCACCTTTTCGGATTCAGCCAGGGACGGATCAGCCGGTGAACCGTGCTTTCAGCAATCCCGCGGAAAATATTTCCGATGGCTCTCAGCAATTTATTCATCAGCAGGAGCAGCAGCGGGCGCTTGAGCAGCAGCTCATACCTCAAAAGCCGGATGTCCGGCTTTCCCCCCCTTCAAGCGGTTTCGGCCGCATCGTTTTCCCCATCGAGACACCGTGTTTTACTATTTCACAGGTCACTCTGACAGGGACTGATGCGTTGCCGCACTGGCTGCCATTACAACGCATTGCGAATCAGGCTGCGGGGAAATGTCTGGGCGGGAAAGGCATTAGCTTGCTGATGAGTACATTGCAAAACCGTTTGATTGATCATGGCTACATCACCACCCGCGTGCTGGCACCGGCGCAGGATCTCAAAACCGGTCAACTGCAACTGGTCGTCGTGCCTGGCAATGTTCGTCACGTAAAACTCACGCCTGACAGTGACCATTACGTCACGCTCTACACGGCATTTCCTCCACACGCTGGGAATGTTCTGGATCTCCGCGATATCGAACAGGGTCTGGAAAATTTGCAACGCTTACCGACTGTGCAGGCTGATATGGCAATTTTGCCCGGTGAAGCGCCAGGTGAAAGTGATATTGCCCTGCATTGGCAGCAGAGAAAAATGTGGCGTGTGGCGACATCGCTGGATGACTCCGGCACCCGCAGCACGGGCCGTTATCAGGGCGGCCTGACGTTATCACTGGATAATCCTTTCTCCCTCAGCGATCTTTTTTACCTCTCGGGAAGCCGCAGTCTGCAAAACAACGACGGGAAGGGATCAGATAACGTCACCGGACATTATTCCGTCCCCTTTGGCTACTGGATGTTTGGGCTGACCGCCAACAGCTACGATTACAATCAAACTATCGCCGGGCTGAACAGCGATTACCGCTACAGCGGGAAAAGCAGCAATCTTGATTTTCAAATCAGCCGCGTATTGCACCGTAACGGCAGCCAGAAAACCACACTGACCTATGACGTGTTGGCCCGTGAGTCGAAAAACTATATTGATGACACCGAGGTTGAAGTGCAGCGCCGTCGCACCTCGGCCTGGCGCATTGGTTTACAGCACCGTCACTATATTTCACAAGCCACACTGGATGCTGGCGTCAGTTATCAGCGCGGTACTCGCTGGTTTGGTGCGATGCCAGCCCCTGAAGAGAACTTTGGTGACGCCACCGCGCTGAGCAAAATCGTACAATTTTATGCCCAACTTGACGTGCCTTTTGCGCTGGCCAGTCAAAAATTCCACTACAACGTGCAGTACCAGCGTCAGTTCAGCAATACGCCGCTGACCCCGCAGGATCAGTTTGCCATTGGTAACCGCTGGACGGTGCGCGGTTTTGACGGTGAACGTACCCTCAATGCTGACCGTGGCTGGTTCGTACGCAATGATATTGCCTGGGCTACGCCATTGCCTGCGCAGGAACTCTATCTCGGGGTGGATTACGGCGAAGTGGGAGGAAATGGCACGCAATATCTGGTAGGTACCCATCTGGCCGGCGGTGCGATAGGCCTGCGCGGCCGGGCATTCAATATCGGCTATGACCTGTTCGCCTCAACGCCATTCTCCAAACCCGATGGCTTCAGTACTGACCCGGTATCGCTGGGCTTTAACCTCAACTGGCAGTATTGAGTAAGGAAACTCATCGATGAATAAGCACTTGTATCGCATTATTTTTAATAAAGCCCGCGGTCTGTTGATGGTGGTGGCAGAAATTACCCGTTCAGGGCGTGAAGGCCGTCGCCGCATGCGTTCTGGCCAGACAACCGATCGCCGCAGTTGCAGGCTCAGCCCGTTGTCATGCGCATTACTGGCCCTGTTCGGCACCGTCACGCTGATTAATAGCGCTCACGCGGGAATTGTTGCTGACGGGCAAGCCCCGAGCAGTCAACAGCCGAACGTAATGACCAGCGCCAACGGCACGCCGCAGGTGAATATTCAGACGCCAAGCGAGGCGGGTGTTTCCCGCAACAGCTACAGTCAGTTCGATGTCGAACGCAAAGGGGCGATCCTTAATAACTCACATAACAATGTGGCGACCGAACTGGGCGGTATGGTGCAGGGCAACCCCTGGCTGGCAAAAGGCGAAGCCAGAATCATCCTTAACGAGGTCAACTCACGGGATCCCAGTCAACTCAATGGGCACATTGAAGTCGCCGGGCGCAATGCGCAGGTGGTGATCGCCAACCCATCGGGGATCTCCTGTAACGGCTGTGGTTTCATCAATGCCAATCGTGCAACGCTGACCACCGGTCAGGCGCAGATGAACAACGGCCAATTGACCGGCTTTGATGTCGATCGCGGTGAGATTGTGATCCAGGGCGCAGGCATGAACAGCCTTAAGCAAGACTACACCGATATCATTGCCCGTTCGGTGAAGATCAACGCCGAGATCGATGCCCGGGATTTGAAAATCACCACCGGGCGTAACCAGATTGATGCCGAACATCAGCGGATAGACAAAAAATCCTCCGACGGCTCAACCCGGCCTCAGTTGGCGCTGGACGTTTCCCAACTCGGTGGCATGTATGCCAATAAAATACGCCTGATGGGTACCGAAGACGGTGTGGGTGTGCATAACGCCGGTAGCATTGGTGCGCAGGCGGGATCGCTGGTGGTGACCGCCGATGGACTGATCGAAAACAGCGGTAAAATGAGCAGTAAAGAAAATACCGCGCTGACATCGCGTACCGCCATCAACAACAGCGGCGAAATGCTGGCCGAGGGCAATGCCAGTCTAAGCACGGGCGGTGACTTGCACAACAGTGGCTCGATCATCTCGCGCAACCATTTGCAAACTCAAAGCGTCAGTCTGAACAGCGAACAGGGCAGTGTACTGGCCGCCGGGGTTCAGCAGGACGGTAAACTGGGAGGCAGCGGCAACTTAACGCTCGATACTTCCGGACAACTGCGTGCGCAGGGGCAGAATCTGGCCTCCGGCAACCTTATCGCCCGTGGTCAGGGTGTGGATATCAGCCATAGCCAGACTGGCGCACAAAACATCGAACTGGATGCCGGGCAGGCGGATTTACTGACCGGCAACGGCTCACAAATTTCGGCTCAGCAACAACTGACCGCCAGCAGCAGTAAAACGATCAATAACGATGGTGGCAAACTGGCGGCTGACAAGCTGACGATCCGCGCCAATGATCTCTCCAATCAGCAAGGGAGCATTTCTCAACTGGGGGGCGACTCGCTGCAATTCAGCCAGCCCGGCATGTTTAATAACCGTGACGGCAGCATCACCAGCAACGGCAGGAACTTGATCCTCAGTGCTGCACAGATCAACAATCAGGATGGCCAGATCGTGCATTCCGCCGACGGGGAACTAACACTTACCAGCGGCAACCACTTATCCAACCGTGACGGACAGATCCTGAAAATGGGCAACGGCGGGATGAACCTGAATGTCTTCAACGCGGTGGACAATCAGAACGGTCAAATCGCCGGTAACGGCAATATCAGCCTGAATGCTGCCAGCCTGAACAATGAAAAAGGTAACATCGCCGCCCTGCAAAACGGTTCGCTCGGTCTGCAGGTGGCCGGTGAACTGAATAATCAGCAGGCGCAGTTAGGCGCAGCCCAAGGGCTGATCATTAATGCCGATCGTCTTGATAACCGGCAGGGTCGCATTTCCGCGACGGCGGGCGACGCCACGTTGACCTCCCGTCAGGCACTGGATAACAGCAACGGACGCATTGAATCTAAAAACAGGCTACAACTCGACGGTGGTGGATTCAACAACCAGCAAGGGCAACTGGTGGGCGGCAATATTGCCCTTAGCACCGGCACGCAGTCGGTCAATAACCAGCAAGGCACGGTTTCTGCGCTGAACACCCTCACTCTGGACAGCAGCGGGCTAACCAATGACGGCGGTCTGCTGCAATCCGGCAGCGATATGAGGCTTGATTTACACGGCGGCGGCCTGAGCAACCTTAACAGCGGTGACAAAGGTGGGATTCTTAGCCAGGGCGGATTGCTCATCAACAGCGGTGCGCTGGATAATCAGCAGGGCTTTATCGGCAGTGGTCACGATGCAACGCTCAACACGTCGACCTTCAACAATCTTAACGGCACCCTGGCCAGTGAACAGGGGCTTAGCCTGACCACCGGGCAGTTCAGCAATCAACAGGGTTTAGTCCAGGCGGGGAAAAGTCTTGCGGTGGATACGCAGAGTCAGACCTTTGGCAACGTTGCCGGTACGGTAAGCGCAGGAAAAACGCTGACGCTGCTGACCGGGGCGATACTGAATCAGGCCGGACATGTGCTCAGCGCCGGTAACCTGCAACTGAATACTCACGGGCAGAATCTCGATAACGGGCAGGGCAATATTGCGGTGGCCGGAGATGCGCAGTGGGATATCGCCGGTCTGAACAACCGTAACGGCCAGTTACAGATCGTGGGTAATGCCGTGGTGAATGCGTTCAATGGTCTGGTGGATAACACCGCAGGTTTGATCCGCAGTGGTGCATCGGTGGTGATTACCGCCGCGCAGATAGTCAACCGTGACACCAAAGCAGAAAACACCGGGCTGGAAGGCCAGTCTGTCACGCTGAACAGTGATGCTCTCGACAACGCTCAGGGAACATTACGGGCGAACGATCTGCTGGACATCGTCACCGGGCAGTCGCTGAACAATGCGCAAGGGTTGATCTCTTCCGGCGATGCGCTCAATGTGCGCGGCGGTCATTCGCTGGTATTCAGTAATACTGGCGGCACCCTGATAGCGGGTAAAAATCTGCAACTGGCGACCTCATCGCTCAGCGGCGACGGCAGCGTGCTGTCACAGGATGCCATGACGCTGACCCTGCAACAGGCCTTCTTCAATCAGGGCGAGGTCATTGCCAATGGCAACCTCAATGTCAATGTGGCGCAGGGGCTGGAGAACAGCCAGATGATCAAAGCCGGTGGCGTGCTTAATCTGCACGCGGCCAGCCTGATTAACCACCAGAGCGGGGAGATCAGTGCCGGGCAGAATCATCTGTTGATTGACGGTGACCTGACCAACCGTGGTTTGCTGGACGGCAGTTTGACCCATATTCAATCGGGTACACTGACCAATACCGGCAGCGGACGTATTTATGGCGATCACATTGCACTGCAAACCGGAACGCTGAATAATCTGGCTGAAAACAGCACCGCAGCGACCATCGCCGCACGTGACAAGCTGGACATCGGTGCGCAGACCATCAACAACCTCGATCATGGGCTGATTTACAGCGCGGGTGACGTTGCGGTCGGTGGTCAGTTAAACGATCAGTGGCAGGCTACCGGATCGGCGTCAGTGTTCAATAACCACAGTGCCACGCTGGAATCTGCCGGAGACATGACCCTCAACATCGCTGAGATCAACAACCTCAACGATCATCTGGTGACAGAAACCGTGGTGACCGAGCAGTCGTCGCATCACGAAGCGGTATTGAAGGGGTCGACTACCCGCTATGACTGGGCCGACGTTGATACCTCGTACGAAAATAAATATCACGTGCATGATGCCAGAATGCCGGATGGCAGCGCCAACAACGAGTTTTATGAATATAACTACCAGCGCACCATCACTGAAGGCAAGGTTAAAGAGAGCGATCCGGGGCAGATCCTCGCGGGTGGCAATCTGACCATCAACAGCGATCGGGTCAACAATTACGACAGTCGTATTATGGCCGGTGGAACTCTGGGTGGGCTGATCGGCGATGCGCGCAATATTGCCACCAAAGTTGAGCGCATCATCACCGATGTGGGCACCCAGATCCGCTGGTTTGCTAAGAAATCTGGCGGCGGTCTTGGTGGCACGGAAACTACACAGGGTAAAGACCACAGCGATTACCGCCCGGATGCGGTAGTGCAGACGATTGACCTGCTGACGGCCGTCTGGCAGGAGCATGCGCAGATTAACGGCAGCGGCACGACCGTCGCCGGGCGAGACACCTCGACACTCAACCAGCAGGCAGGTAGCGCCGGTGCGGTCAACGGCGATACTACCCAGCGCCCGATCACGCCGCCGGCGGGCCAGATATTCGAGATCACCCAGCCCTCTACGTCCCTTGACGGCCACAGCATTGTGCGCATCGTTAGCCCGAACACGCGTCTGCCGGACAACAGCTTGTTCCAGCTCCATCCGGACCTCACCAGCCAGTATTTGATCGAAACCGACCCGCGCTTTACCAATCAAAAGCAGTGGCTCAGCAGCGACTATATGCAGAGCGCGTTCAGCCAGAACTCAGACAATGTGCTTAAGCGCCTGGGCGACGGCTACTACGAGCAGCGGCTTATCCGCGAGCAGGTGGTCAGTCTGAGCGGCCAGCGTTATTTGACCGGCTATAACAACGATACCGACCAGTACAAAGCGTTGATGGACGCGGGGATTGCTTTCGGCAAAGACTATCAACTGACGCTGGGCGTGGCGCTGACGCCAGCTCAGATGGCGCTGCTGACCAGTGACATGGTGTGGCTGGTCAAACAGGACGTGACGCTGCAGGACGGTTCGGTACAAAGCGTGTTGGTGCCTCAGGTGTATGCGCGGCTTAAATCCGGCGATCTTGACGGCAGCGGTGCCTTACTGGCCGGTAACCACGTGGCGCTGAACGTGACCCACGACCTGACCAACAGCGGCACTATACAGGGGCGTGACGTCACCCAGCTCAGTGCCGATACCCTGACCAACAGCGGTTTTATCGGCGGTAACCGCGTCAGCCTCAATGCGCGCACTGACATTAATAACCTCGGCGGCACGCTGCAGGGCGGTGACAGTCTGGTGGCGATTGCCGGGCGCGACATCAACAGCCGCAGCACGATGGGGGGCAACGGCGATAACCGTTATCTTGACCGGGCAGCGGGGATTTATGTACAGAACGAGGGCGGCACACTCGGTCTGCAGGCGCTGAACAACATCAACCTGACGGCCGCGCAGGTGAGCAATATCGGTGCCGACAGCCAGACGCAGATCGTCGCGGGTCACGATCTGAACCTGAATACCCTGACGACCATGCACACCGAGCGCGGCGACTGGAGCGCGGACAATTATCGTCGTCTGACGCAGCAGGAGGATGTTGGGTCGCAGATCAACGGCGGCGGTAGCGTGGCGCTGAGCGCCGGGCATGACCTGAACGCCAGCGCGGCCTCGGCAACAGCAAGTGGGGCGCTGACGGCGGTGGCGGGCAATGACATCAATCTGAGCAGCGGCACCTCGTCTTATCATCTGACGGAGCACAGCAAGCAGACCAGTAAGGGGATGCTGTCCGGCAAGACGGTGGAGGCGCATGACGAGGTACAAAGCCAGCGTGCGATGGGCAGCAACTTCAGCGGTGACAGCGTGGCGATGCAGGCGGGGCATGACCTGACGTTGAGCGGCAGCAGCGTGGCGGGCACCGGTGACGTCAGCCTGGCGGCGGGAAATGACCTCAGCATCACGGCGGCCGATCAGTCGCGTCAGGAAGGGCATCTGTATCAGGAGAAAAAAACTGGGCTGTCGGGCACCGGCGGTATCGGGTTCAGCTACGGCAGCAGCAGCCTGAAAACCACCGACGACGGCACTACCCAGACCAGCACCGGTAGCACAGTCGGCAGTACGCAAGGCAACGTGACGCTGAACGCGGGGAATGCCCTGACGGTCAAAGGGTCAGACGTGCTGGCAGGGAAAAACATCGGCCTGACCGGCAAAGAAGTTAATATTCTGGCGGCGGGTAATCAGAGCAGCCAGACGCACACGGTGGAACAGAAGACCAGCGGGCTGACGCTGGCGCTGTCCGGCACGGTGGGCAGTGCGATTAACACGGCAGTGTCGAGCGCTAACGATGCCAGCAACGAGAGCAACGGGCGACTTGCTGCGCTACAGGGGATGAAGTCGGCCCTGAGCGGCGTGCAGGCGGCGCAGGCGACGTCTCTGGCTGAAGCGGGTGGCAGTGAAGGCAGCATGATAGGTGTCAACCTCTCTTACGGCAGCCAGTCGTCGACATCAACGCAGACCAGCACGCAGGAGCAGAGCCAGGGAAGTACGTTGACAGCAGGTAACAACCTGACGATAAATGCCACCGATACGGACATTAACGTTGAGGGCAGCCAGCTGCAGGCCGGGAAAGATGTTGGTCTGAGTGCGGCGCGGGACGTTAATCTTTTCTCCGGGCTGAACAGCCAGACGCTTGAAGGCAAAAATGAAAGTCACGGTGCGTCGGTAGGCGTGGGGATTAACTTCGGTCAGGGTGCGAATGGCCTGTCGCTGAACGCCAGCGTGAATAAAGGCAAAGGCAGCGAAAGCGGCAACGGCACCAGCCATAACGAAACCACAGTCAACGCTGGGAATAATCTGACCATCAACAGTGGCCGGGATACCACGCTGACCGGCGCGCAGGCCAATGGCGAGAAAGTGACGATGGACGTTGGTCGCAACCTGACGTTGACCAGCGAGCAGGACAGCGACAACTACGACTCAAAACAGCAGAATGCCAGCGCAGGCGGCAGTGTGAGCATGGGCGGCGGCGGCGGTTCGGTGAACCTGAGCCGGGACAAGATGCACAGCACCTACGACAGCGTGCAGGAACAGACCGGCCTGTTCGCCGGCGCGGGTGGCTTTGATATTACGGTCGGTGAGCACACCCAGCTAAACGGTGCGGTTATCGGCAGCACGGCAGCGGCGGACAAGAACCGCCTCGACACCGGCACGCTGGGCTTTAGCAATATCGAAAACCGGGCCGAGTACGAGGTTGAGCACCAGAGCGTGGGCATAAGCTCGGGCGGCAACATCGGCGGGCAGTTCGTGGGGAATATGGCTAACGGCCTGCTGGTTGGGGTGAACGGCAGCGGCAGCGACAGCTCGACCACCAGGTCGGCGGTGTCAGAGGGCAGCCTCATTATTCGCGACCCGAATAAACAGACACAGAACGTCGATGAACTGAGTCGCGACGTGGAACACGCCAACCAGACACTTTCGCCTATCTTTGATAAGGAGAAGGAGCAAAACCGGCTGAAGGAAGCGCAGCTGATTGGGGAAATTGGCAGTCAGGCAATGGATATCGCCAGGACGCAGGGGAAAATCGAGGCGACGAAGGCTGGCAAGGCAGAGCTTGAGAAACACGGCGTTCAGCAGCCGGGTAAAGATGCGACGAAGGAAGAGCGAGCGGCCTATGATAAAGCCCTGACGGAAACGGCAGGTTATAAAACAGCGCAGCAGAAATGGGGCACGGGGAGCGCCATTCAGCAGGGATTACAGGCCGCGACGGCAGCGGTTCAGGGCTTAGCGGGCGGCGACATGGCGAAAGCGTTGGCGGGAGCCAGTGCGCCGTATCTGGCTGAAGTGATCCATAATATGACCACCGACCCGGTGACGGGCAAGGTGAACAGCGAAGCCAATCTGATGGCGCACGCGGTATTGGGTGCTGTTATCTCGCAGGTGAACGGTAACGGCGCGTTGGCCGGTGCATCGGGTGCGGTGGTGGGCGAGTATATTGCCCAGCAGATGTATCCGGGGGTTGATCGGGATAAGCTGAGCGAAGATCAGCGCCAGACCATCAGTGCGCTGTCGACGCTGGCGGCGGGTCTTGCCGGTGGGTTGACGGGAGACAGCTCGGCAGATACGGTAGCGGGTGCGCAGGCGGGTAAGAATGCGGTTGAGAACAATGCGCTGCGGGTATTAGCGGCAGCCGAGAAGAAAAAACCGGGAACTATCGCCAAATGGCAAGCGGATAAACAGGCGGAAATAGCAGAAGCCTGTAGTGGTGGAACGCCGGTGTCATGTCAGACGATGACGGCCGCAATGGGGACGGCACTTACGTGGCCGTTATTACCCGGTGCAGCAGCAACAACGAGCCTAATTGGCTCAGGAGCTAATGCGGGAGTGGGCTATCTGATTAACGGCGAAGTAAATCCAAATGATGTGATCCTGGGTTATTGGACGGGGGCATTTACGGCAGGTACAGGACTATGGGGCACAATGGGTGTTAATGCGGCCAGCGGAGCCACGTCCAGTTATCTGAAAGGCGATGACCCACTGAAAGGTGGTGCGCTTAGCGGTGCTGCATCGGGGCTGGGTTATGGCTTGGGTAAATTGGTTGAGTTACCGCTTGATAAAGTCTTAAACCCAATGAAGCCATGGAAAGAGTGGATCTGGACTGATATTGGAATGGGTATATCTAAGCCATTATCGTTAGATCCGTTGCCGGGAGTTGCAGGTAACATAACCGGTTCAGTAACAACAGAATACACAAATGATCAAGCAGGGAAAAATCTGGGAGGTGGAAAATGAAAATCTCCGCATCAAGATGGTTTGCGGTTTTTATTTATCTAATAACAGCCCTTCCTGCTGGAGTATTTGTAGCGGCTTTGGCTGCTCAAATACTAATAAAATTATACTTATTCTTTATATATGGGTCACCCATAGATCTGTCATCAATTAATGTTGTAAGAATACTAAAGGGAAGTATCGGAGGAGGAATTATCGGAGGGATAGGCTGTTGGTGGATCTATTACCAGCGCTACAGGCAAAACAGATAACACAGAAAACCCGGCCAAGTCGCCGGGATTTTACTTTTAAGTACTCAACCCCGCCGTTCTGCGCCTGACGATGATCACATTAGGCGTGGGTATGATATCCACATCCTCCGCACGGCTGATGTGGAGTTGGGTTAGCCAGTCGTCCGAAATAACCAGGCTGCCATCGCCGCGCACCCAGTCGGCTCCAAGATCCTGATCGTACTGGCTGGCCTCGCACAGTGCCTGCCATTCCTGTTCATCGGTCACGGTGGTTACCCACAGCGCCTGTTGTCTGAGCAGAAGCTTAATCGGTGTATCGACAGTAAAACCGTTATCCGTCAGTAAATTGCCGGTGAGGGTTAACTCAGGAAACGGTTGAGCGGTAAACGTGATGTTCATGTGCTTCTCCTTAAGCGTTCAGCCCGGTTCTGATAACCAAACAACCCTTCTCGGCTGTGATACTCACCGGCTGGCCGGTGCATCGGGTGCGGTGGTGGGCGAGTATATTGCCCAGCAGATGTATCCGGGTGTTGATCGGGATAAGCTGAGCGAAGATCAGCGCCAGACCATCAGTGCGCTGTCGACGCTGGCGGCGGGTCTTGCCGGTGGGTTGGCGGGAGACAGCTCGGCAGATACGGTGGCGGGTGCGCAGGCGGGTAAGAATGCGGTGGAGAATAATGCGCTGAGTGATATTGCGCAGGCGCAGTCTGAAGGCAAGACGCTGGAGCAGAAGGCGGGTGAGTACGTTGAGGCCGAAAACGAGCGCTATAAAAAGGCAAACTGTGGCGGCATGAGCGCCGAAGCCTGCTCGGTGAAGATGTACACGGAACGGCGTGAAGCGTTGAAAGATACCCTTTCAGCAGGCGCTGATTTTGTGCCGGTCGTTGGCGATATCAAGGGTTTTGTGGAAGCACAGAGCGCGATAGATTATCTGGCAGCAGCGATGGGTATCATTCCAGGTATTGGCGATGGTGCAGGTAAGGCGCTCAAAGCGGCTGAGAAGGCGCTGGCAAAAGGTGATGTTGCCGAAGCATCTAATCTGATTAATAAAGCCAGTGGTGAGATATCGGCACATAATTCAGCTAACTATCCGAAGTTGAAAGATGATTTAAGGCAACAAAACCTCGATTACATCGCGAAGCAAGATCCTAGATTGGATGCTGTAATCAAAGGTGATAGTGGGAAACTTAATTATGGTGTCGGTAATGGGACAAAAGAGGAAGCTGATCGACTAGGTAAAATCTGGGTGGGGAAAGGGGCTAGGCCAACTAGTGATGGCACAGGATTAGTAAGTGCTGATGGAACCAGAATTTATCGTTCCTCAAAAGAAAAACCAAATGCCCCAGACTCATTAAACCCAACGGGAACTCAAGCTAATTTTGAAAGTTATACAAAAAATATTGAAACAGGAAAAATGGATAAAATTGGCAACGGTCACTTGAATATTTCAGGGGGAAATGAATGAAAGCGACTCTAAGAAGTATTGGTTGTGATTGGCTTGATTTATCAAGTTATCAGCCTGAAC
>NZ_JBLJFK010000017.1:0-67361 GCF_049889095.1 Ewingella sp. S1.OA.A_B6
GCGGCACTAGCGCGGTGGTCCCACCTGACCCCATGCCGAACTCAGAAGTGAAACGCCGTAGCGCCGATGGTAGTGTGGGGTCTCCCCATGCGAGAGTAGGGAACTGCCAGGCATCAAATTAGTGAGAAACCTCAGTCGAAAGACTGAGGTTTTTTGCTATGGGGATTTTAGTCACTTTCACTTTGTATCTTTGACGATCGATTCCTGGTGCCTACGCTATAACGTTTTAATTATGTATTGCCTGATAGGCCCCATAGCCCACTGCTGCACCTGCCGCATCCCATGCGAAATCCTTCCAGCTCCATCCACTACCTGCTTGACGACTGTCATATAACTCCTTCCCTGCCCCTAATCCGATCGAAAAAAACAGCCCAAAAGAACGACTTCTGGCGTCATTCCATCCTTGATGCTCGCCGTATGCGGCACCAGCAGCCGCTAATATAACGGAGCCAGCAAAATGCTCTAACTTATCTTTTCCTGTCCAACTATCATTGGCGACATGAGTACAACCGCTGCACATGAGGGCAGGAATAAACAAGCCTAATATATAAAGGCCGGGCAAAGAAATATTCATGGAATATATTCCTGTAACTGAATAACTTGCGCCTAATCACGCTTCATTTTTGTCAGTGCTAAAATGTCTTTTTAACTCGTAAAAAAAGCCTGATCATATCGATCAGGCTTTCAGTATAATAGTGGATCACAAAATCCGGCTGATTAATCGATCTATTCGTATCCGCCTCAGGCGTCGAATAAGCTTACGGACTTTAATCGGATAATTAGGAATGCTTTCCAACTCCATATAATGCGAAACAATGTGGGTGTGCTCACGTATTTCTTCAAGCTCTTTGTGACGCTGTACCATCATCTCATTATGGGGATCGTGAATAAGGATCGCGTTCTCCAAATCCAGACGCCAGGCGCGGGGATTGAGGTTGTTACCGGTAATTAATTGCCAACGATCATCGACCCAGACCCCTTTGAGATGGTAACTATTTTCACCATCTTTCCATAAGCGAACAATTAACTGTCCGCTGTCGACAAAGCGTTGTAGCCGGCTCAGAAAACGACGCAAATTGATTTCATACAGATAAGGCAGGGCACCGATAATTTTAAATGGTTGATCCTGAGGTATATAGAAGTCGTTTGCAGTCTTATCACCCACAATAATTTCAACTTGTTTACCACGACGTAGCAACGCGATAATATTTCTTGCGAGCAGTGCCGGCATATTGAAATAAGGTGTACATAGGGTCAGTTTCTGCTCGGTACTGGCCATCAGATGGTGAATGGTGCGGTTTAGTGAATTTTGTTTACCTAATCCGACCAAAGGAATAACGGCCAGCTCATCGTTACCTGCGCTGTCTTTAAAATGATAACTGCTGTCACGTAGAGATTGGCGGAACTGGCGGGTTTCATTTCTGATTTCGATGTTTTTCGGACGATCATCTCGATCAAGACGTTGAACTGCGCTGGCACCGATGATCGACTTTCTGATGAAGTCGATCATCGTGTTAGCCAACGGGGTGTTAATCAGCAAATGATAGCGGTCGTAACGATATTTATCATGACGATGTAAATAAACGTCATTGATGCTGGCACCGCTATAAATAACACGGTCATCGATAACAGAGCCTTTGAGGTGCAAGACACCTAATGCTTCGCGGGTATTAACAGGTACACCATAAACGGGTACCGAGACGCCAGGATGCAGCTGCGCCATGCTGCAATACCAGTCAGCGTTGGTATTAGAGGCAACAGCACCGATGCGGCCGCGCTGAGCACGATGCCAGTCAACCAGAATACAGATTTCAAGCTCAGGCCGCTGCTGTTTGGCTGCATATAGCGCCGAAAGAACATCGCGCCCACCGTCGTCATTCTCCAGATAGAGTGCAACAAGATAAATGCGATGAGTTGCGCTGGCGATAGCGTCGAGCAGGGTAGTACGGAAATCCGTAGGGCAGTAGAGTGTTTGAACAGCATCAACCGTTTGGGGGAGTTTAGGCAGTTGAGCAAGGTGTTGTTGATGTTTATTACGTTTAAATTTTGACAACATCACAGTGCGCTTCTTCTCTCTTCAGGTAATAGCGATAGCGGCAAGGACTAAGTAAACCGCATAATCGGTCGATAATACCATTAGTACTCCCTATTGTGCGTATGTTTTGCCTATTTGTGACCTTGATAGGCGACGTTCTGGTCAGGTTTGAGGCTTAAAGAGAGATTAACAATCCCATCCTTCAGTTGCACATCGACCTCAAATCCGAGCTTTCTTGCCAGTGTCACCATACCCTGATTATTCGGCATCGTGATACCTGTTAGCCGTTGTAGACCGTGCTCTGAGGTATATTTGATCATCTTATCTAGCAGACGTCTACCAAGCCCAAGCCCTTTTAAATCCGAGCGAACAAGTACAGAGAATTCGGCATCAATATTATCCGGATCCGAGACGGCTCGCGTCACGCCAATAATTTCCAATTTGTCATTAACTGAACGAATAGCAACGAAGGCCATTTCACGATCGTAGTCGATTTGGCTCATGTTCGCTAAATCCTCATGCGTGAACTCGTTGATCTCGCTGAAGTAGCGATAATAGAGATCTTCTTTAGTCACTTTGAGAATGAAGGCGTGCAGCAAAGGCTCATCTTCCGGCAGAATAGGACGGAACTGGCAAACAGAACCGTCTTTAAGCGTGACCTGCTCTTCCAACTCCTGAGGATAGGGGCGTATAGCCAGCCGGGAGGGGGCGTCAATGCTGACGGCAGCTAGCTGAAGCGATACGTCAAGCAGGTTCAGTTCATCGCCCGATGCCAGAAGCGGATGAATATCCAGCCTGATAATCTGAGGGCAATCGACAATCAGGTTAGACACCTTGACCAGCAACTGGCTCAGGGTGGGTATATCCAGCGGACGTGAAGCATTATGATCGCGTATTTTTCCACTCTTCACTGCCTGTAAAACCTGATAGCGTGCCAGTGCCAGATTCAGTGGCGGTAAAGCGATCGCCACCTGCGTTTCTGGACGCCACTCGCTACCGCCTTCACCCAGCATGATGATCGGTCCAAATACAGCATCTTGTTCAACAACAATCCTCAACTCCTGTGAACCGGGGCGATTAGCCATAGTTTGCACTAACAAACCATGAATACGCGCCTGAGGAAATGAGTGTTTTGCGCGATCGAATATCGCGTTGGCGGCCTGCTCAACCTCATTTGATGTACGCAGGTAGAGCATCACGCCCTGGACCTGCGAATTGTGCGGAATATCCGGCGAACGCAGTTTGAGCGCCACCGGGTAGCCTACTTGCCCGGCAATATTTACAGCTTCAGCACTGTCGCTGGCAATGCATGTCGGCAGAACGTCCATCCCATAAGCCTGGAAGATTGTGCGTACTTCGTGGGTATCGAGCTGCATCACTCCTTCGGCAAGAGCCTGGCTAATTAACCGATGTGCCTCATCGGTATTTTGTTGTAAACCGACGGGTAATGAAGGGGTTTCTTTTAGCTGCTTCTGATTGCGGCGATATTCGACCATGTGCATAAATGCCGTCACGGTGCCTTCAGGAGTTCGGTAGGTCGGTATACCAGCTTCGGTAAAAAGTTTGCGCGCTTCCTGAGATGAATATTCGCCGCACCAGTTAGTCAGTACGGTCACGCGCTTGCCTCGCGGATGCTTCTGCAACGCGGCGATCACCTGCTCAGCCGTGACGGTACCATGCGCAGCAGCGCTTGGCGCGTGGATAATCAGCAAGGCATCGTAGTCGGTATTGTCTAGCAGCGAAGTAAGTACTGACTGATAGCGTAGCGGTGTCGCATCATCGTGCAAGTCGAGCGGGTTCGATATCACAATGCTCTCCGGTAATACGGCGCGTAATGCCACAGCAGTTTCATGACTAATAGCAGCCAGCTTACCGTTGCGTGACAGCAGTTGATCAAGTGCCATTGCCGCAGGTGCAGCTCCGTTGCTAATAATAAGCAAGCGCTCACCTCGCAGAGGATGCATATGGCTCAGCGTTTCTACGGCGGAAAATAGTTCATGCGTATCCTGTACGCGCAACAGACCAGCACGCTGGATGGCAGCGTCATAAGCAGCATCCAGACTCAGCGGGCTGTTGAGTAGTTTTTGCGCCTGCGCACTGCGGCCACTTTTAATCACCAGAATGGGTTTGTTACGTGAGGCGCTGCGAGAGGCTGACAGAAAGCGGCGTGCATCACTGATATGTTCGAGATACAGCAGGATCGCGCTGGTTTTACTGTCGCGCGCCAGAAAATCCAGCAAATCATCGACATCAATATCCAGACTGTTGCCCAGGGAAATAAAGTAGGAGAAACCAACGGCCCGCTGCTGTGCCCAGTCCAGAATTGTATTAGCAACAGCCGCTGACTGCGAAATAAACGCCAGTTTACCGGGCAGAATAGGGACCGGTGAAAAGCTGGCATTCAACCGCTGCCAGGGCGCCAGAATCCCCAAACTGTTTGGTCCCAACAGGCGCATGTGAAAACGCTGGGCACAGGTTTTAAGCTCAGAAAACTGGAGCGGATGAGAAGAGAGCACAATGGCCGTTTTACAGCCGCGTTCCCCGAGCTGTTCCAGCAGCGCCAGATTACGGTCAGCACGGGTGCAGAGGATAGCCAAATCGGGGGTGATTGGCAGGTGCGCGACATCCGGGTAGGCCAGTACGCCACAGACAGCCCGATAAGCAGGAGTGACTGGCAGAACCGGTCCATTGAACCCTCCCTCCAGCAAATTACGCATCATCAGATAACCAGCGCGACCGGGTTTATCGCTCGCACCGAGTACCGCAATGGATTTAGGTCGTAATAGTGCTTCTAGTCCACGCTGGCTCATTTATCCTCCGGATATCAATTTGCATTGATTCTAGAGTGTTTCATTCTCTTTTGCTGTGAACTGATGCATCGGATAGTGGGGTTTTCCTGCCAGATACTGAGTGCGGAAATGCGTAAAGTGCCGCGACAGCCCCGCAGAGGCTTCAAGATCACCGGCTTTCTCCAGCAATACGACGGCGACTTCTGCGGTGCAATGAAATTCAGGGCGAGAGGCTTCACGCAGGATATAGCGGGATCTGGCGCTGACATCCAGAGAAAAAACTGGCAAATTATCCAAATAGGGACTCTTGCGGAACATTTTGCGCGCTTCATTCCAGGTGCCATCCAGCATAACAAACAGAGGTGGTTTACTGCCCGATGGGACTTCGGTAAACACCTGCCGTGGCGGTTGAACGAAAGAGGCCGGAAAAACCACGTAAGGCTGACGGGATGGATCTGAAATTGCTTCGAACAGTGCTGGATTGGTTTGAGTGCGTGACCACATAAACGCCTGGGTATCCGGGAGAACGTCAGCAATTAATCGACCCGTATTGCTGGGCTTCATCGGTTCCGTGTCATACATCACCAGACAAAAGCAACTGGCAGCTTGATGAATTTCACGAGCGGCACAGATACAGTTACGTTTAGGTAACAGGCAGGACTGGCAGCGAATAGCACGTGAGCCACGGGCAAGGAACGGACGGGTGGATTTAGCAAGGCGCTGCTCACGCAGGCGTAGAACGGCATTGTCTGACATAAGCATTCCGCAGTTGCAAACCGGCTATTCTAAAGGGCGTTGAAGCGCAGGGATAGTAGCGTGTTAGCATAAAACGGCGGCCGGGCTAAAATAATAGGCCCGCTGATAGGCGGACCATTGGGCGTAGGTTTAATCCTGATTTATGCGTTACAATGATTCATTAAGCCAGTCGTTGAACGGTGCTTTTGGCATTGCGCCGCTCAGCATGTCGACCATTTTGCCTTCATTAAATACCATAATGGTCGGAATGCTGCGGATACGAAAACGTGCGCTCAGTTCAGGCTCAGTTTCCGTATTGACTTTAATGAAGCGGATCTTACCGGCTCGTTCCTGCGCGACATCTTCAAAGATCGGCGCGAAGTTAACGCAGGGTCCGCACCACGGAGCCCAGAAGTCGATAACTACCGGCAAATCATCTTGTAGGTATTTATCCAGCGTACTTGTCGTGGCGTGAACTACTTCGCCTTCAAATAAGGGATGACCGCAACGGCCGCATTTTGCGCCGTCGTTGATACGATCTTCAGGCAGGCTATTGGTGGCCTGGCATGATGTACAAATCGTATTCATAAAATTAGCCTCTGCATTGCTCAATGGTGAGAATCGGATCAACCCGACACCAAAGCGTGTTGGACGACGGGGCTGACATGTTGCTTATATGTTGCCAGTATGAAGCCAAGCCACCTGTCGGACAACGCGGTTTACTCAATGAATGCGATAGTTTTTAGCTTTTGGTCCAAAGCAAGTGGCTTACCACACAGACATCAGGTAATCTTCGCGCCCAGCGCGTAGGTGGAGAGAGAAATGAACGATTCATTCAGTGGCAGAAACGGCAAAGTCAAAGTGATGTACGTCCGCAGTGACGACGACGGCGATAACCGCAATAACGATAAACGTCCTTCTAACAATAAAGGACGTCCTGGCGAGAAGCCGCGTACCGGATCCCGTCCTGACGATGCCCGCCGCAATGAGCGTCGCAGCCCCGACACGCGTAGTGATTCCCGCGGTCCTGACACTCGTCGTGGCGATGCACGCCCGCAGCGTACAGGTCGTGATGCACCGCGCCCGGCGCGTTCTGACCGTGACGATGACGGTCCGTATTCCTCACCGTGGAAAACTGTTTCCCGTGCACCGGACGACGAGTCTGTACCGGATCACGGCGGCATCAGCGGTAAAAGCTTTATCGATCCCGAGCAACTGCGCCGTCAGCGTCAGGAAGAGACCCGTGTTTACGGTGAGAACGCCTGTCAGGCACTGTTTGCCAGCCGTCCGGACTCTATCGTGCGTGCCTGGTTTGTGCAGTCTGTGACGCCGCGTTTTCGCGAAGCGCTGCGCTGGATGGCAGCAAACCGCAAGGCTTATCACGTGGTCGAAGATGACGAACTGGCCAAAGCCTCAGGCACAGACCATCACGGCGGTGTTTGCTTCCTGATTAAAAAGCGCCAGGGTCTGGATGCTGACACGTATCTGCAAACTGCACCGGCGAAAGACTGTGTGTTGGCGCTGGAAAATGTCGGTAACCCGCACAATCTCGGCGGCATTATGCGCAGCTGTGCACACTTTGGTGTTAACGGTTTAGTGGTTCAGGATCCGGCCCTGCTGGAATCTGGTGCTGCAGTGCGTACCGCTGAAGGCGGCGCGGAACATATCAAAGCCATCAGCGCTGATAACTTCCTTGACGTGCTGGCTAGTTTCCGTAAAGCCGGTTACACCATCGTCACCACTTCAAGCCATAAAGGAACGGTACTCGGTAAGGCGGAACTGCCTGCCAAAATGGTGCTGGTGCTGGGTGAAGAGAGTGATGGCTTGTCTGATAGTGCATGGCAGCAGGGTGATATCAACGTCTCTATCGGTGGTACCGGTAAAGTAGAAAGTCTGAATGTTTCTGTCGCGACCGGTATTTTGCTGGCTGACTGGTGGCGTCAGAACCACGCGTAATCCTCAGAACATTTTCTCGCGATAATCACCATAAAAAAACGGACGCCTCCAGGGCGTCCGTTTTGCTTTCAGCGGTCAGTCAAGTGTCCGGCGAAACGCAATTTAGTGCGCACCTCCACCCTCTTTACTGCCTCCCGCACCACCGAACGGCGGTCGGGCGAACCAGATTAAAACCAGCAATATCAGGAATGCTCCACCGGATAACCAGAAAATCTCATTGGCAGAAATGATTAGCCCCTGATTGGTTATCTCCCGCGCTATCCAACCTGACGCCTGCTGATGGCTCATTCCCATCCCTTCAAGTTGAGCATAGGTTTGCTGCGCCACCGGGTTAAACGGCGTGATATTTTCCGATAACTGCGCATGATGCAGTGATTCACGGTCTGCCCACATGGTGGTGGTTATTGAGGTACCGATCGAGCCTGCCAATGTTCGGATGAAGTTCGACAGGCTTGATGCCGCTGCCATGCGTTCTGGCGGTAGTCCGGACAGAATGATGGTGGTCAGTGGCATAAAGAAGCAGCCCACGGCGAAGCCCTGGAAAAACTGTGGCCACGCCGACGCACCAAAATCCATCCCAGGTTCAAATGTATAAGCTCGCCAGTAGAAGCACACTGCGTACATGATAAAGCTGAAAGTGATCAGTTTGCGCATGTCGAGACGGTGAGCGAACCGGCCAATGATCGGCGACATGACCACCGGCAGGATCCCTACCGGGGCTGATGCCAGGCCGGCCCAGGTTGCTGTATAACCATAGACCTCCTGCAGCAGCTGCGGCAGCAGAACTATCGCGCCGAAGTACAGCATATAGGCCAGACTGATACACAACACGCCAATGGTGAAGTTTCTCGACTTGAACAGTGACAGATCAACAATGGGGTGATCGTCAGTCAGCTCCCAGACGACCAGGAAGCAAAGCGCCACCACCGCCACGGCGGCAAGCACGATAATTTCCGTGGAGTTAAACCAGTCCAGCTCTTTACCGCGGTCAAGCATTACTTGCAAACAGCCGATCCCGAGCACCAGCAATACCAATCCGACGCTGTCGATAGGGCGTATCTGCGTAGGCGTTTCACGTCCTTTTAGCGTTCTCAATGTCAGCACGACAACAACAATGGCGATCGGCACGTTGATGAAGAAGATCCAACCCCAGTGGAAGTTATCACTGATATAACCGCCGAGGATCGGGCCACAGATAGGCGCCACGATCACCGTCATCGACCAGAGCGCTAAGGCGGTACTTCGCTTGGCCGGAGGATAGTTATTCAGTAACAGACTTTGCGACAACGGGATCAGTGGACCTGCCACCACGCCTTGTAACACACGGAAGAAAATCAACATTTCCAGGCTATTAGACATTCCGCATAGCCAGGAAGCGATGGCAAACAGTACCGTAGACCACAGGAACAGTTTGACCTCACCGATGCGCTTCGCCAGCCAGCCGGTGATCGGGATCGAGATAGCGTTGGCAACCCCGAAAGACGTGATAACCCAGGTACCCTGTGAGTTCGAGGCACCCAGATTCCCGGCAATGGTTGGGATCGCCACGTTCGCGATAGTGGAATCCAGCACCTGCATAAACGTGGCCATGGACAATGCTACTGTCATCCAGGCCAGTGGTGCGCCTACCAGCGGTTTATTTGCCACAGAGGCCTCCGGCGGTTTTAGCCTGCATTGGCGTTAATGACATCAGTAATGATGGCGTCAACTGGCGCCAGATCTAGCATCAGTGCGGTGGTCTGATACAGGGGCTCTGTACGTACTTTATCGGCCAGCACCAGACCGTTGAGATCTTGGGTATCCACCGTCACCAGCGCGGACAAACCGATACGCAGGGGATGCTTCGCTACCTGCTTGTCATCCAGTTCAATACGCACCGGCAGACGCTGAACCACTTTGATCCAGTTGCCGGTAGCATTCTGTGCCGGTAACAGCGAGAACGCGCCGCCGGTGCCCATATCCATCCCCACCACTTTGCCTGTATATGTCACATCATCGCCGTATATATCACTGACGACGGTGGCTGACTGGCCAATACGCATATTGGCGACTTGCGTCTCTTTGAAGTTGGCATCAACCCAAACGTGATTGGCTGGAACCACCGCCATCAGCGCAGTTCCCGATGTGATCTGCTGACCAATCTGTACCGAACGACGTGAAACATATCCGTCAATAGGACTGACCACGCGGGTACGTTGCAACGCCAACCAGGCGTCGCGCACCTGCGCTGCTGCCTGCAAGACCTGCGGTTGTTTATCGACCGGCGTGCTCAGTACCATCGCTTGGTTGGCGTTGTATTGTTGCACCGCTACGTCGAACTGAGCTTTAGCGATGTCAACGGCATCATGCGAATGTTGCAGCTCTTCACGGCCGATAGCAGCGGCATTACCCAATATCACGCGGCGCTTCAGGTCAGTTTGCGCCTGCTGTAACTGAGTTTGGCGCAGGGCCACATTGGCTTGATATTGACGGCCATTAATGATCAGTTGGTGAGTCTGGCGCACGCTGGTGGCCAGAGCGGTTTTGGCCCGATCGAATGCTTGTTCGGCATCGGTTGGGTCCAGTACCACTAATGTGTCGCCTTTTTTGACGAAGTCGGTGCTGTCGAAATTCACACTGGTTACACTGCCTGAAACCTGCGCCATGATTTGCACTTGGTTGCCGGCGACATACGAGTCATCGGTACTCTGGAAATGACGTAGCACCAGCAGCCAATAAATCAGGTAGGCGATGGCGATAATGACAAAAATGCCTGTTAAGAACAGTAATGCAATTTTGCGTGATTTCTTTTTGTTATTAGGCTGTTTTACAACAACCGAATCCTGCGGTGGTGTCGCCTGAATGTCCGCATTTTCGCTCATGATTTTCTCCACACTGAGTCTTGTTTTTATTTTTGATCCTTTACATAACCGGTCTGCGGAAATGTGTGGATTTGCATAATTATTGGTTTTGACTGTCCAGCAGGGTTGACTGCGGTGCGATGTTTTCACTTGAGGCGCAGCCCGCCGAATATAAAACGGCGAACCGTGGCGTAAACCCCCAGCTGGCTTGGAGTGACATGTATGGGTTACCTGAGCAGAAATTAGAGTAGTTGTTGCGTAGTGACATCCATCTGATCGAGGCGAACTAATAGCTTACGAGTCAGGATTTCCAACTGTTTCTGTTCATCAGTGTCGAGAGTTGACCAGAGAAGATGCAGGCACTTATGTTGAGGCGGCAGAACCTTCTGAATAAAGGCTTCCCCGTTTGGCGTCAGATGCAAATGCAGGCATCGGCGATCGTTATCGCTTTCGCGGCGTTCTATCCAGCCGCGCTTCTCCAGTTCATCTGCAATTCGCGTGGCATTAGTGCGTGAAGAACCCAGCGCAGTGCTCAGCTCTGATGGCTGAATACTGTGGCTTTCCTGCGAATCAAGCGTCAATAAGGCCATAAACAGGGTTTCATTAATCCCCTGTGCTTTTAGCATCTTATTACGATTTTCCAGCAATTTACTTTGCATATGCATACAGAGTCGGGTGAGAAGAATTTCCTGATAAGGGAAATCTTTCTGTTTTTTTGCCCGGAAATTTAACATGTTTTCAATTGGTGCGAAGGAGCTGTTCATGACGAGAAACCTCATTAGTTACGAATGACATAGTAACGATAGTAATTAATGATATCAATATTAGGAACCCTTAAGGCTTTAACATTAAGTGTGATCCATAACAAAGGTGAATTATTCAAATACTAATATATGAGTATTTTGTACCAGATCATGACAAAAGCGCTTTTCCAGTGGCCTGAATCCAGCACAGCTCATCAGACCATTTTATGTTTATGGCCAGACCACCAGGTCAGCAAATTGAGCCCGCTCATGACGACGCCAGCTGCTGATACGCAGTACCAGCCACCCCACTGAAATGCGGACGCAGACACCAGCGAGCCTATGGCACCGCCGATAAAATAGGTGGTCATGTAACCGGCAGTGAGGCGGTTACGCGCTTCCGGCATCGACTTATAGATGACACTCTGATTGGTGATGTGGACTCCCTGAACCGCCAGATCCAGTAAAATAATGCCGACGATTAATGCAATCACCGAGTGTTGACCATAGGCAATGGCAGCCCATGACAACAGCAATAAAATCAGTCCGATGGTCGTGGTCAGATGGGCCTTGCCCTTATCCGCCAGTTGCCCGGCGCGGGTGGCGGCCAGCGCGCCTGCGGCACCGACCAGACCAAACAGGCCAATCACGCCTTCAGAGTAGTGATACGCAGGGCCCGCCAGCAAAAATGCCATGGATGTCCACAGGATACTGAAGTTAGCGAAAGAGAATAGGCCGAGTAATGCGCGGGTACGCAGCACTGGCGTGTGCAAAAACAGGCTAAAAATAGATTTAAGTAATTGCGGATAATTCAGTCCGGTATGCTGTTTATGCACTGGCAGACGACGCCACAGGATCAGCGCCATCGCCAACATCAGCGCACTGGCCACCCAGTAAACGGTACGCCAGCCACCCAGAGTTGCCAGCAAGCCGGCCACGGTGCGTGCCAGCAAAATCCCCAGCAGCAGGCCAGACATAATCAGCCCGACTACTTTGCCGCGCCGTTCAGGCTCCGCCAGCGTAGCGGCCAGTGGTACCAGAATCTGAGCCACCACCGAAAACAAGCCGGTAAGTGCGGTCCCGATCAGCATGATCGACAGCGTGGGTGCCATCGCGGTGATCAGCAGACCGGCGGCGGACAGAATGGTCATCACCACGATAAGACTGCGGCGTTCAAACATATCGCCAAGCGGCACCAGGAACATCAGACCAAAAGCGTAGCCGAGCTGAGCAATCGTGACGATAAAACCGGCTTGATTGACGGAAAGATCAAAAGCCCTGGCAATAGTTTCCAGCAAAGGCTGAGGATAGTAGTTACTGGCGACGGCCAGACCGGTGGCGACGGCCATCAGAATGATCAGCCCCGGCGTGAGTGGAGAGTGTTGGGTCGAATTTTGCATGATTTTTTTTCGTTTTAAATAAAGCGGCAGGTTGTTGTTAAACATCGGCATCGCATGAGTGGGATGCCGCGAAGTATCGCTCAGCCATAAATAGTAAACCAATGTATAATTTTCATCTCAACTATCTCATTTCGCGATGAATCGATGAATCTTAAACAGATCCGCTTTGCCCTTGCCGTGGCGCAGGAACAGAATTTTACCCGGGCAGCACAGCGTTGCCACACTGTGCAGTCGGCGCTCAGCCATCAGATAGCCAAACTGGAGGAGGAGCTTGGCAGCGCGCTGTTTGAGCGCACCTCAAGACAAGTGAAGCTGACGGCAGCAGGGCGGGCATTTCTGGCACCGGCTGAACAGTTGCTGGCGGCGCATAACCATCTGCTTGATACCATGGAAGCGCTGAAAGGCGAAGTGACTGGCACGCTGACGGTAGGCATTATTTCAACGCTAAACGTGATTGATGTGATCGGCCAGTTGGCGAAATTCACCCAACACTATCCGCTGGTCAACATTCGGATGTATGTTGGCATGAGTGAAAAATTACTGGAAGATGTCCAGCATTTGCGCACGGACGTGGCCTTTGTCGGTATCTGGCCGGGAGACAAAGCCATGCTACGCCTGCCACACCGTCAGTTGGCTGATGAGCCGCTGGTGGCGCTGGTTAGCCCGACACATGCTTATGCTATGCGTGCGACTATTACACTCAGCGAACTCGCTCAGGTGCCGCTGGTGGACTTCTACGCAGGTGCCGGTGCCCGGCGTCAGACTGACAATGCGTTCGGCGAAGCCGGTATCACCCGCCACGTCAGCTTTGAAATTGACCATATTGAGTGGTTAGAGAGTATCGTGCGCCGCTCTCTTGCCGCCGGGATTGTTCCCTTGTCCCGCGCCCAGCACGCTACCGACCTGGTGGCTATTCCCATAGAAAACGCCCCACGCCGTCAGGTGTTCTGTGTCTGGCAACCGACACTGTCCGCCGCAGCCGAGCGTTTTCTGGTTTTTGCACAGGAAGAGGGGTAATAAAAAAGGCGCTGAATTTACATTCAGCGCCTTTCAATCAGCCAACAATGTCAACCGTTAAGGCTTTGGCTTGGTTACTTTGCCGCCGCAGCTGCTTCTTTCACCCAACCATCGAAGGTTGCCTGATGGGCTTTGATCCAGCCGTCAGTCTGATTAGCAATATCCGCTTCAGAGCTTTGACCAGCATGCATCGCGGAGTTCTGCGCGTTGATGTCTTTCAACGGTAACTTCATGATAGAAAAAAGTTTTGCAGCAGCCGGGTTGGCTTCAGCAAACTTCTTATTCGCGACGATATGCATGGTGCTGACTTTGAAACCGTAGTTTTTACCATTTGGTAAGGTGGTATCGGCATTTTTATCGCCTGGAACGACAGAGAAAGGTACCTGCATCCATAGCACGTCTTTGCCTGGCACCAGCACATCACTTACCCAGTAGGGTGTCCAGGTATAATAGAAGATAGGTTTACCTTCTTTATAACGGGTGATGGTGTCAGCGATCATCGCCGAGTAATTCCCCTGATTGTGGGTTACTGTTTTTTCCAGGCCGTAGGCTTTCAACTGCTCATTCAGGGCTGCTTCACAACCCCAGCCCGGCGTACAACCGGTCAGATCGGCTTTACCGTCACCGTTGGTATCAAACAGCTTGGCGATTTTTGGATCCTTCAGCTGTTCAATGTTGGTGATGTGGTATTTCTCGGCAGTTTTTTTATCGATAAGATAACCCTGCGCTGCGCCGTTAACATAGGTTCCTTCGCGGTAAAATACTTTGTCGCCCCCGGCAGCTTTGTACATTTCGTCATGCAGAGGGGACCAGTTCACCGCCGTGAAGGTTGCATCACCTGCTGCAATGGTGGTGTAGCCGACGTTGTAATCGACTTCACGGATGGGCTGAACGTCGTAGCCCAGTTTTTCCAGCGCTTTGCTGACGAGCTGCGTCTGAAAGGTCTCTTCGCTGATGGTGCTCTGAATCGGTGTTACGGTAACGCCTTTGCCCGGCAGGTCAGCGGCGAAGGAGGAAGCTGAAGCCAGTGTGGTCAGGGCGGCAACCGCCCAGAGATGAGTCTTTCGCATAAAATAATGTCCTGTTTATCGTCGTTATTATGTTTTAAGAGCGCCGCGTGAGGCCAACGCCAGTCCGATTATGATTTTTTAGCGGCAGCTGCGGCTTCTTTGACCCAGCCGTCGAAGGTGTCCTGATGCGCTTTGATCCAACCATCAACGTGCTGCTGAATATCTGCTGAAGAGGATTCCCCTGCGTGCATTCGCAGGTTCTGTGCGTTCACGTCAGCCAGAGGCAGGACCATGATGGAGAACAGCTTCGCCGCCGCCGGATTTTGCTCAGCCCAGGCTTTGTTCGCTACGATATGTTCGTTATTGACCGGGAAACCGTAGTTCTTACCGTTTGGCAGGGTGGTATCCAGATCTTTCTGTGAACCCGGCGTCGCCGAGAACGGCACGGTCAACCAAACCACATCTTTGCCAGGCTTCAACTCGTTACTCACCCAGTACGGTGTCCAGGTGAAGTACAACACGGGTTTACCGGTTTTAAAGCGGGTCAGCGTATCGGCGATAATGGCCGAGTAATTCCCTTCATTCTGCGTGACGGTATCGCTCAGACCGTAAGCTTTGATTTGTGTATTCACGACCGCCCCGCAGACCCAGCCCGGATTACAGCCAGCCATATCGGCTTTGCCGTCACCGTTGGTATCAAACAGTTTGGCGAGCTTTGGATCTTTCAGCTGTGATAAATCGTGAATATTGTACTTGTCGGCGGTTTTCTTATCGATCAAATAACCCTGCGCCGCACCTTTAATATAAGTGCCCTGGCGATAGAATTTCTGATCGCCACCGGCAGCGGTATACATATCTTTTTGCAACGGTTCCCAGTTCACCGCCATGAAAGTGGAGTCGCCGCTGGCGATCGCGGTATACGCGACGTTGTAATCCACTTCTCCAGTTTGCTGGACGTCATAGCCCAGCTTTTCCAGCGCTCGGTTAACCAATTCTGTCTGGAAGGTTTCTTCTGCGATGGTGCTTTGTAATGGTTTAACGACCACGCCTTTGCCTGGTAAATCCGCGGCGAAAACAGCCGGTGTTGTAATAGAAATGGCCAGAGCGATGGCTTTCATTGACGTTGTGCGCATGGTGAACCCTTATTCTTTTTAAGTTTATAGCTATATAGCTTTTTATGAATACGTAAGAGTGGACTGCTGCTTAGTTGAGGTATCCCGGCGGCTGACCCGCCGGGAAGGTACTGCTTTCGATCAGGCTTTTTTTACAAAAGGTTTGGCCAGCAGACCAACCGGCCCGCGGGTGAACCAGCGATGGCCACCTTTACTGCGGCTGTCCTGACCCATTGATTGGGTTAAACGGTCAAGGATAATGGCGAGGATAACGATGCCCGCCCCCCCCACTGATGCCAGTCCCATATCGAGACGGCCGATGCCGCGCAGTACCATCTGACCCAGACCGCCTACAGCAATCATCGAGGCGATAACCACCATCGACAACGCCAGCATCAGCGTCTGGTTAATACCGGCCATGATGGTTGGCATTGCAAGCGGCAGCTGCACTTTGAATAGCAGTTGGCTTGGGCTGGCACCGAAGGACTGTGAGGCTTCGATCAGATCTTCCGGTACCTGATTAATACCCAGGATGGTCAGACGTACGATAGGCGGCAACGCGAATATAATAGTGACGACGACGCCTGGCACATTACCGATACCGAACAGCATGACGATCGGCACCAGATAGACGAACGCCGGGGTGGTCTGCATGGCATCAAGCAACGGGCGGATAATCTTCGCCGCGCGTTTACTGCGCGCCAGCCATATTCCGAGCGGAAGCCCTATCAGCACACAGAAGAACAGCGACGTCAGCACCAGCGCCAGAGTTACCATGGCCTGTGACCAGGCACCGATAGCGCCGATGAGTACCAGAGATACCAGCGTTGCAGCACCCATACCGAGACCCGCCATCTGCCAGGCAATCAACGCAAAAATCAGCATAGCAATCGGTGCAGGCAATGATTCCAGCCCGTGCTGAAAGCCGCTCAGTATGAAATCGACGGGCACACGAATAGCCTGAAATACCGGACGGAAGTTGGTGACCAGCCAGTCGATACCTTCGGTTACCCAACGGTCAAGCGGGATAAGTGTAGAGTGGAACGGGTCAAGAATATTGAACTGGTCATGCTGCGCCGGAGCTACATTCAGCCAGTCATTGGCCTGTGCTGCGGCATTATGTGTAGCGTCGGGTGCGCTAGTGACTGCATCGCTGCCACCCGAGGCTGCGCCCCAGGGATCGCTGCTGCTGGCAGCATCGGCCGCCGGATGTGCCGCTGCGACGTGGCCGCCGCTGGCGTTATCCGCACTCCATGGATCAATCGTGGCATCCACCGTTTGTGACGCGGCCTGAGCATGTTGAACGATACTATCGTTAATGGAATTCTTCATTATTCGTTACCCCCTTCTTTATCCAGGGCTCGAAGCAACATGGCCTTGGAAATAATACCAATATAGTTATTGTCCTCATTAACCACCGGCACGGCGTAAGGCGCGGCGGCGACATGAGAGATCAGCTCACTGAGTGGCATATCTGCCAGCACCGGTCCGGGAAGTTCCAGCAGTGCAGCGTCCAGTGATTGATTAGCTTTTAGCGCGGCTTTCAGTGAATCAATCGACACCACGCCGATGAATTTCTGACCACGCTCCAGCACATAACCATACTCGCGGTCTTCGTCTTCCAGCAGCTTAAGTGCTGCTCGTGGACCAAAACCTGGGGTTCTACGAATTAACGTGCCACGACGACGGGCGATGTCTTTGGCACTAAATACCTGACTGATATCCACACCGCGGAAGAAGGTGCGCACATAGTCATTGGCCGGATTATTCAGAATCTCTTCCGGTGTGCCGACCTGTACCACTTCGCCGCCCTGCATGATGGCGATGCGGTCGCCGATGCGCATGGCTTCATCGAGGTCATGGGAAATAAACACAATGGTGCGCTGATGCTGCGCCTGCAATTTCACCAACTCATCCTGCATTTCGGTACGGATGAGGGGATCAAGTGCCGAGAAGGCTTCATCCATCAGCAGAATATCGGGGTTGTTAGCCATGGCGCGGGCCAGGCCAACACGCTGACGCATACCGCCGGACAGCTCATCGGGATAGGAATTGGCGTAGTTTTCCAGACTCACCTGACGCAGTGCGTCGAGGGCTTTTTCACGACGCTCCTGTGGCGGAACACCGGCCAATTCCATGCCAAACGCCGTGTTGTCTAACACAGTCAGATGGGGCATCAGGGCAAACGACTGGAATACCATACTGATTTTAGTACGGCGAACCTGACGCAGTTTTGACTCGGAGATCTTGGCGATGTCTTCGCCGTCGATCAGTACCTCACCCCGGGTCGGTTCTATCAGACGATTGAGAAGGCGTACCATGGTGGATTTCCCTGAACCGGACAACCCCATGATGACGAAGATCTCGCCTTCTTCAATGGCCAGACTGGCATCTTTAACGCCAAGTGACAGACCGGTTTTCTCAAAAATTTCTTCTTTACCCTTACCTGCGTCGATCATCTTGAAAGCGCGATCCGGGTTCTCGCCAAATACCTTATAAAGGTTCTTTACTTCGATTTTAATTGCCATGCAATGTGCATTCCTTGGATATAAATAGCCGTGTTGGCTCGATGTCTAGTTTTTGTGTTGGAGCGTATAGAGTCTTACCTGTAAACAAAATAGTGAACGCCTTATACCCTAACACATCGAAATTCTGAGACAAGTCTCGATGTTTCTGATGAATATTCGTGCTCCCTAATCTGGTGCCTTATATTCGTGCATTTATCGTGGCTAATCTGTGCGGGCCGGCGTTGACATTTAATGACAAATTTCAATGCGGCAGGATTTCTTTTTTGGCTAATTATTTTGGCCATATTTTTGCATTTAATATAACTAATTCATTGATTTTTATATAATTAACTCATTTAATTTTTGTGGGGTTTTAGCTGAGAATAATTGCATCAAGGCAAGCGACTTAATACAAATAAATGATTTTGGATGGGAGGGTGAAAATAGATATTTCAACCGCGAGTGAAAGTGGAGAATTTACCGGTTGTCTGAAAGGTGATCGATGGCTTAATTAATGGCATGAGACAGAGCGATGTCGGAAAATTGACCGGCGTTGCCACCGGCAGAGAGGACGAAATTCGACAGGGGAAATAACAGGCATTCTGCGTCAGAACGCTGACTTTTCTTCGTCCACTATTTTCCGATACAAACGGCGTGGGTGGCCGATATTCCCGTACTGCATCTCCACAGCAATAAAGCCAATTTCCACGCAATATTCCAGATAGCGACGGCCGGTAGTTTTACTGATCCCAACCTTTTCCACGACGTCATCCACTGACCAGTTGCGCTCGTCACCTTCGCTGAAAACACGCTGTACTAATTCCAGCGTATTTGGCTCAATCCCTTTGGTGGCAGGGGCTGCAGGCGTATCACTGGCAGGGAGATTATACAGACGATCAAGCGCCTGCTGATCCAGCACTTTGACATGACGCAACTGATGCACCAGTTGCAGAAACCGCTCAAGCGAACTGCGCAGCCGCCTGAATGAAACCGGCTTGATGATGTAGTCGAACGCGCCACCGCGCATGGCCTGGCTGCAGGTATGCATATCACTGGCCGCAGTAATGAAAATCACCGAACAGTCGAGGCTTTTAAGCAGTGCGCTGTCAATAAGCTCAATTCCCTGACCGTCAGGCAAATAGTTGTCCAGCAGCAGCAACCGTGGTCGATAGAGCTGCAGCTGAGTTTTGGCCTGCGCCAGCGTCGCGGCAATACTTACCACCCGCAAGTTAAAATTTTGCTCGATAAAATCGCGGTGCAGCCCAGCCAGATAAGGCTCATCCTCGACGATCACCACGTCCAGCGCGCTGCCCTGATTGATACTGCCAGTTTGTACATTACTGTTATTCATTATCGTTCCTGACTTGCTTACTCGCCCTGCGGCGGATTAGGGATAAACAGTGAAAACACCAAGCCGCGCGGCGCATTGTCCGAAATTTCAATCACCCCACCTGCCTGACGGACATAACGGGACACCACGTACAGTCCGATACCATGTTCGCCTCCTGTGTCGTCCGTAGCCGATGGCGGCTTTGTCGTCACGCCTTGCTCAAAAATTTTCGGGCGTAGCGCCGGCGTCAGGCCGACGCCCTGATCGGCGACTTCTATCAGCAGCTCATCATGGCTGTCCGACAGATAAAACTCGACCGGCTGATGCGGTGCCGGTGCCGCAAGGGTGGCGTCAATGGCGTTATCGATCAGGTTACCGATAATCGACATCAGCTCAGACTCTGTCAACTCCGCAGGCAGGCGGCGAAACTGACAGGCTGGATCGAAACTGAGCTGCACGCCTTTTTCCCGCGCACTGGCATATTTCCCCAACAACAAACCACACAGCGTCGGGGAGGCGAAACGTGTCGAGACAAAATCCAGCACCGCCTGAGCCCCTTCGGACTGTGCCTGAATATAGCCGATCGCCTCGTCGTAGCGCTTCATATGCAGTAAACCTGCCAGCGTTGCCGTCCAGTTAAGTTGTTCGTGGCGCATGATGCGCAGATTATCAGCGTAGCGTTTCACCTGGCTGAGCTGGCTGCTGAGGGTGTTGATATCATTTTTATCGCGAAAGCTAAATACCCAGCCGGTTTGCGTGGCGGGTTCCAGTTCGATACGTACCCGGTTTACTATCACCTGCCGCTGGTTAAAGCGGGTGACTTCATCGTGGCGGTTGGGGGTCGCGCTATCGCTGGTAAAAAATGGGGTATCGGTATGAATCACATCTCGTATGTTTTGGCCGATGAGCGCGGCTTCGGGCTGTGATAACGCCAGCAACTCACGGGCTGCGTGATTTATCGAGATAAGTCGCTGGCGATCATCAATGGCGATCACCCCTTCATAAATGGCTTCCAGCAGCGCTTTTTGCTGGCGAACCAGCAGGGCTATCTCTTTGGGCTCCAGCCAGAACATCTGCTTTTTGAGATTTTTACTGAACAGCCACGAGAAAATAAACAGCAGTACCAACAGCAGCAGGCCGGAGAGCGCCGCCTGCGCCAGTTGCCTGACGGTAATGTCATCGATGTATGACGTGAGATAACCGACCGAGACAATGCCGATCACCTTGTTATGTTCATCCAACACCGGCGCTTTACTGCGTAATGAAATGCCGATGCCGCCCTGACGTACCGAAATGATGGTTTTCCCCGCCAGCACGCCTGCGTTATCCCCGCCGACCATCGGTTTGCCAACGCGATCCGGCGACTCCGAGTGGTACAAATGATTTTCGTGAACGTCACCGACCACAATATAGCTGGCGTCGCTTTTCGCCCTCAGCGGTGCGACTAAACGGGCGATCCCCGCACTGTCATGGGCTGCCACCAATGCAGACAAACCCGGCATCAGGGCAATTTGTGACGCCTGAACCTTGGCGCGGTTGCCGAGATCGTGGTTTAGCTGGCGGTCAATGGTGTGAAAAAGAAATGCACCGAACAGGGCCAGCAATACGCAGGAAAATGCCACCAGAGAGAGAAACAGTTTTATCTGGAATGTAAATCGTAATTTCATTCAGTATGCCAGGGCGGAAGGTGAAGAATAAGCCTAACACGCGTCTTTCACCGGTAACATTCCCCGCAGAGTCAGTTGTGAGCAAAAGCGCATAGACCGCACGGAATGTCGTTAATATCCACACTAACAAAAATGCTAAGCGCGCTATTTACTACAAAGTTGATAAGGATTGCAGCCACCGTAGCATTAACGTCATTAACACCATTACAACCTTTAAATCAGTGGTTTTAATATGAGCAACCTCACAACCCGCCTGCCGGGTGATTTCCTATGCTCATTCTCTGTCGAGTAATTTATAAAGAAGAGAGCCATGCCATGAGCACAACCGATGACACCTATCTGGTTGCTAAAGATCCCAAGACGCAGCCCCTTTCCGCCAAAGAACGCTGGTGGCATATTCTGGATAATTACAAGATAGGGATCATTCCGCTGCCGTTCTTCCTGCTGGCGGGCGTGCTGATTTTGCTTGATTGCCTGAACGGAAAGTTGCCCAGCGATATTGTGGTGATGGTGGCGACGCTGGCGTTCTTTGGCTTCGCATGCGGCGAGTTTGGCAAGCGTTTACCGCTGGTGGGTAAAATGGGGGCGGCGGCCATCTGTGCTACCTTTATCCCGTCTGCGATGGTGCACTACGGTCTGCTACCGGACGTGGTGGTGGATTCCACTATCAAATTCTACAAATCCACCAACATTCTCTACCTGTATATTTGCTGCATTATTGTGGGCAGCATCATGAGCATGAACCGCCAGGTGTTGATCCAGGGCTTTGTGCGTATTTTTGTGCCGATGTTGTGTGGTGAGATTGTCGGCATGTTGGCCGGGCTGGCGATGGGCACGCTGCTGGGTCTGCCGCCGTTCCAGACCTTTTTCTTCCTGATCTTGCCGATCATGGCGGGTGGGGTTGGCGAAGGGGCGATCCCGCTGTCAATGGGTTACGCGACCATTCTGCATATGGAGCAGGGCGTGGCACTCGGGCGTATTTTACCGATCGTCATGCTTGGCAGCCTGACTGCCATTGTGCTGGCGGGTGTACTGAACCAGGTTGGGAAACGCTACCCGCATCTGACCGGCGAAGGCCAACTGATGCCGAGTAAGAAAGGTATGCTTGACCATGGTCTTGAGGTGTTTACCGGTAAGCCTGACGTTAATGCTCTTGCCTGTGGCGCTCTGCTGGCGATCCTGCTGTATATGGTAGGGATGCTAGGTCAACATCTGATTGGCTTGCCCGCACCGGTCGGCATGCTGTTTGCCGCTGTGGTGTTGAAACTGCTCAACGGTGTTTCACCGACCATTCAACAAGGTTCGATGGTGGTGTATAAATTCTTTCGCACTGCCGTGACCTATCCGGTGCTGTTTGCCGTTGGCGTGGCGATCACACCCTGGCAGGAGCTGGTGAACGCTTTCACCGTGCAGAACCTGTGCGTGATCGTCACCACCGTCTGCGCACTGGTCGGCACTGGCTTCTTTGTTGGGAAAAAGATCGGCATGCATCCGATCGACGTTGCCATTGTTTCCTGCTGTCAGAGCGGGCAGGGCGGCACCGGCGATGTGGCGATCCTCACTTCCGGTAACCGCATGACGTTAATGCCGTTTGCGCAAATCGCTACGCGTATCGGTGGCGCTATCAATGTTACCGTCGGTTTGCTGGTACTGGCGAAGTTTTTCTCCTGAACCATAACGCCTCCCTTTCGCCGGAAGGGAGGCGTTTCCCAATAAAAAGGATGAATAGTCCTTTTTTAGACTCGTTGTAGCGTGGTTGTTTTTTATGCTTCAGTTGTTATTTGCGCACTCAACAACGAGTCACCGGCCTGCTGTTTTATGAACGCTTTATTTGTCCGAAGACGCCTGCCAGAGATTCAATTCCCCGTCAGCGACATATTTATCGATCGCCGCCAGCTCGTCTGCGCTGAAACGCAAATTCTCCAGTGATTTCACGTTTTCATCCAGTTGCTCAGGGCGGCTCGCACCAATCAGCACCGAGGTCACACGGTCGTCTTTCAACAACCAGCTCAGCGCCATCTGTGCCATTGTCTGGCCGCGTTGTTGCGCCATTTCATTGAGCAACCGCAGGCTGTTCAGATTGGCGTCGGTGAGCATTTTGGCATTCAGCCCGCGCACTTTATTGCCTTCGGCCTGCATCCTTGAACCGTCCGGAATACCGTTGAGATATTTACCGGTCAGCAGCCCTTGCGCCAGCGGCGTGAACGCGATACAGCCCGCGCCATTTTGTTCCAGCGTATCCAGCAAGCCGCTCTTATCGACCCAGCGGTTCAGCAGATTGTAAGATGGCTGATGGATCAGTAGCGGTACGTTAAGCTCGCGCAATAGCTCCGCCATTTTCTGCGTGCGTTCCGGCGAATAAGACGAAATCCCGACATAGAGCGCTTTGCCGCTTTGTACGGCATAAGCCAGTGCAGAGGCGGTTTCTTCCATCGGTGTCTCTTCATCCACGCGGTGCGAATAGAAAATATCGACGTAATCCAGCCCCATGCGTTGCAGGCTTTGGTCAAGGCTTGCCAGCAGATATTTGCGTGAGCCACCCGCGCCATAAGGCCCCGGCCACATGTCGTACCCGGCTTTGGTGGAGATGATCAGTTCATCGCGATACGGCGAAAAATCCTGACGCAGCAGCTTGCCAAAGTTCTCTTCCGCCGAACCCGGAGGCGGCCCGTAGTTATTGGCCAGATCGAAATGGGTGATCCCCAGATCAAACGCTTTTTGCAGCAAAGCGCGTTGCGACTCCAGCGGGCTGATGTGGCCGAAGCTGTGCCACAGGCCAAGAGAAAGTGCAGGGAGTTTGAGGCCGCTTTGACCGCAGCGGCGAAATTGCATGGTTTCATAGCGGGAGGGCGAAGCAGTGTAGGGCATGATGTCTCCTTTTCTGATGGTGTAGGGTTTTGAAACACTGTTTCTATACTAACGCTCAGAGCAATAAGGGCAACATCGGAATACTCCTCCACCTGCCAGGGGGAGGTTGGGAGGGGGTTTGGCTGGCGACTCTACAGCTACATTCTGGTCTGGTAAAACCCACACCCCATCCCCGCCTTCCCCTCGTGAGAGGGGAAGGAGAAAAGGCCAACCCGCTCACTCGCAAGGGGCTATTTAGAAATCCCAGTCCTCATCTTCCGTATTTACCGCCGTACCAATCACGTATGACGAACCTGAACCCGAGAAGAAGTCGTGGTTTTCGTCGGCGTTTGGCGATAGTGCGGAGAGGATCGCCGGATTGACGTCCGCCATGCTGGCCGGGAACAGGGCTTCGTAGCCGAGATTCATCAGCGCTTTGTTGGCGTTGTAGTGCAGGAATTTCTTCACGTCTTCGCTCCAGCCGACACTGTCGTACAACTCTTCGGTGTAGCGGATCTCGTTGTCGTACAAATCCTGCATCAGATCAAATGCTTGCTCTTTGATTTGACGCTGCCGCTCTTCGCTTTCCAGCGCCAGCGCTCTCTGGAATTTATACCCGATGTAGTAGCCGTGAACGGCCTCATCGCGGATGATCAAACGGATCAGATCGGCGGTGTTGGTCAGCTTGGCGCGGCTTGACCAGTACATCGGCAGATAAAAGCCGGAGTAGAACAGGAAGGATTCGAGGAACACGCTGGCGACTTTCTTCATCAGCGGATCTTCGCCGTCATAATAAGAAAGAATGATTGCCGCTTTGTTTTGCAGTGCGACGTTCTCTTCGCTCCAGCGATAGGCTTCATCTACGTCCACGGTGGCACACAGCGTTGAGAAGATCGAGCTGTACGAACGTGCATGTACTGCTTCCATAAAGCAGATGTTCGAGTAAACAGCTTCCTCATGTTGCGTCACTGCGTCTCTCATCAGCGTCGGCGCCCCCACGACATTCTGGACGGTATCGAGCAGCGTCAGACCGGTAAACACGCGGATGGTCAACTGCTTTTCCTGCGCGCTCAGGGTCGCCCACGATGGGATATCGTTCGACAGCGGCACCTTTTCCGGCAGCCAGAAGTTGGAGGTCAGGCGATTCCACACCTCCAGATCTTTATCGTCCTGAAGCTTGTTCCAGTTAATGGCTTTGCTGACCGGTTGTGAAATCAACAATTGTTTTACGGTGCTCATCATTCAGTCCTTTCAGTCGGTTACAGCGTGCAAGACACGCAGCCCTGAACTTCGGTGCCTGCCAGCGCCATCTGACGAAGGCGGATGTAATAGATGGTTTTGATGCCCTTACGCCAGGCGTAAATCTGCGCTTTATTGATATCGCGCGTGGTGGCGGTATCGCGGAAGAACAGCGTCAGAGACAAGCCCTGATCGACGTGCTGTGTCGCTTCTGCGTAGGTATCAATAATCTTTTCCGGACCGATTTCGTAGGCATCCTGGTAGTAATCCAGATTGTCATTGGTCATAAAGGCCGCCGGATAATAAACCCGACCGATTTTGCCTTCTTTGCGGATCTCCACGCGGGAGACAATCGGGTGAATACTCGACGTAGAATTATTGATGTACGAAATAGAACCGGTCGGTGGCACTGCCTGTAAGTTCTGGTTATACAGACCGTGCTGCATCACGGAAGTTTTCAGTGCTGCCCAGTCCGCCGTGGTGGGGATGGCAATCCCGGCTCCGGCAAACATCTCACGAACGTGTTCGGTTTTCGGCTGCCATTTCTCTGCCTGCGCTTCATCAGCGTATTTATCAAAATACGATCCGCTGGCGTAGGTTGAATCGGCAAAGCCTTTGAAGGATTGCTGGCGCTCGATGGCGATCTGGTTCGAGGCGCGGATAGCGTGAAACGCCACGGTACAGAAATAAATATTGGTGAAATCCAGACCCTCCTCAGAACCGTAATAAATGCGCTCACGGCACAGGTAACCGTGCAGGTTCATCTGGCCGAGGCCGATGGCGTGCGAATCCTGATTGCCCTGATCGATAGACGGCACCGAGCGGATGTGGCTCATGTCAGACACCGCCGTCAGCGCGCGTACCGCCATTTCCACCGTGTTACCGAAGTCGGGGGAGTCCATCGCCGAGGCGATATTCAGCGAACCGAGATTGCAGGAGATATCTTTGCCGACCTGTTGATACGACAAATCTTCGCCGTAAACCGTGGGTGAGTTCACCTGCAAAATCTCCGAACACAGGTTGCTCATATTAATCCGACCTTTGATCGGATTGGCGCGGTTGACCGTGTCTTCAAACATCATGTAAGGATAGCCAGATTCGAACTGAATCTCCGCCAGCACCTGGAAGAACTCACGCGCGTTAATTTTGCTTTTGTGAATGCGTTTGTCATTCACCATCTCGCGGTATTTCTCGGTGATACTGATTTCAGACATCGGCACGCCGTAGACTTTTTCGACGTGGTAAGGCGAGAACAGGTACATGTCTTCGTTGTTCTTCGCCAGCTCGAAGGTGATATCCGGGATCACCACGCCGAGTGACAGCGTTTTGATGCGGATCTTCTCGTCGGCGTTTTCGCGCTTGGTATCGAGGAAACGCAGAATGTCGGGGTGATGCGCGTTCAGATACACCGCGCCCGCGCCCTGACGCGCACCGAGCTGGTTGGCGTAAGAGAACGCATCTTCCAGCATCTTCATAATCGGTATCACGCCGGAGGACTGGTTTTCGATGCGCTTAATCGGTGCGCCCACTTCACGGATATTGGTCAGCATAAATGCCACGCCGCCCCCGCGTTTGGAGAGTTGTAGCGCCGAGTTCACCGAGCGGCCAATCGACTCCATATTATCTTCGATACGCAGCAGGAAGCAGGAGACCAGCTCGCCGCGCTGCTTCTTGCCGCAGTTGAGGAAGGTCGGCGTCGCAGGTTGGAAGCGGCCGGAAATGATCTCATCGACAAAGTGACCCGCGAGTTTGATGTCACCGCGCGCCAGCGTCAGCGCCACCATACACACGCGATCTTCGTAGCGCTCAAGATAGCGTTTACCATCGAAGGTTTTCAGCGTGTAGCTGGTGTAATACTTGAATGCACCCAGGAAAGTCTGGAAGCGGAATTTTTTGGCATATGCCTGTTTGAATAACGCTTTGATATCGTCGAAAGCGTATTGATTCAGCACGCTGTCGTCGTAATAACCTTCCTCCACCAGATAGCGCAGTTTTTCCGCCAGATTATGGAAAAACACCGTGTTCTGGTTCACGTGCTGAAGGAAATACTGACGTGCGGCCAGCCGATCTTTGTCGAATTGGATGCGGCCGTCGGCATCGAACAGATTCAACATGGCGTTGAGCGCGTGATAGTCCGGGCTGGAGGTACCCGCCTCGGTGAGATTCAGTTCTGTCGTTGCCAAAATTCAGTAACTCCGTGTGTGATCTTTGCGACGTCTTCCGGCGTACCCAGCAATTCAAAGCGGTACAGGTAAGGTACCTGGCATTTTTGGGCGATGATGTCACCGGCAATGCAATACGCTGCGCCGAAATTGGTATTCCCAGCGGCGATAACACCGCGGATGAGTGAACGGTTATGTTCATCGTTCAGAAAACGGATCACCTGCGTCGGTACCGCGCCTTTGGCGGACCCGCCGCCGTAGCTCGGCACCACCAAAATATAGGGTGAGGTGACGTGCAATTTTTCAGGCTGACGGTCAATCGGGATGCGGATCGCCGGCAATCCGGTTCTGCCGACGAAGCGATGGGTGTTTTCTGAGCTGCTGGAGAAATAGACCAACGGATTCATCCGTCGATCCTCAGAACGCGTTCTGGCGCTGTTGCAGCGCGCTGATTTTGTCTGGTCTGAAACCCGACCAGTGATCGTCCCCGGCGACAATCACCGGCACCTGCTGATACCCCATGGCGCGAACCTGACCCAGCGCTGCGGCATCTTCGGTCAAATCGATAACTTCATAAGCGATACCGTGTTTATCTAAGGCGCGGTAGGTCGCGTTGCACTGGACACAGTCAGGCTTACTGTAAATAGTAATACTCATGATTCGTATTTCCATCTGTAAATAAATCAGAGACGGTTTTGCCCGGTTGCTGTGGCGATGGCTTCAGCACATAAGGGGGCGACGAGTACCGGTACCCTTGTGGCGTCCGATGAGTTAAATACTAGATGTGGTGATTTAAATTATCAACCATACAATATGTAGATATTTCAAATTTTCTTATTGCAAATGCGGCAAAGCCCGCAGTCAGCGGGCTGTAGGGCAAAAACTTTTTTTCGTTTAATTAATGAGCGCTAAACTTACTGGCGCATACCAACGGCCAAGCGGTTAAATGCATTCATCAGACTGATAGCGAAGGTCAGATCGGAGATTTCCACATCGCTGAACTGCGCTTTCAGCGGCTCATAAATGCTGTCCGGTGCGCCGGTTGCCGCAATCAGAGTGACTGATTCAGCCCATGCCAGCGCCGCGCGTTCGCGTTCAGAATAAGCATGGCTGACCTGCCATCCCGCCAACTGATCCAGTTTGGTTTGGGCAACGTCCATTTTGCGCAATGATTTTGAGTGCATATCCAGACAGTAGGCACAGCCGTTAATTTGCGAAACGCGCAGGAACACCAGTTCGATGATTACGTTATCCAGCGGCCCGTTTTCCAGCACCATCAGTGCTTTTCTCATCGGTTCAATCACGGAAGCGGACAGTGAATAATAGGGCAGGCGAAGTGTTGGCATCTTAAAAATCCCGGTAGAAAGAGGGACGCCCGGCGCGTCTCAATGAGTGCTAATCTACGCTGCATATGGTCTATACTATAGGACCATAAAATGCCTATTTAAGCAGGTCATAATGAGTCGCTTTCCTCTTTCCTTTCACCTCGATCCGCAGCAGAAAGTGCCGTTGTACCGGCAAATCTATCAGCGGGTGAAACAGGCGATCATGGAAGGGCAACTGAAGCGTGGCAGCCGCGTTCCTTCAGTGCGGGCGTTGGCCAGCGAACTCGGCGTGGCACGCGCCACCGTTGAAAATGCCTATGGACTGCTGACGGCAGAAGGTTTTCTGCAAAGCCGCGGGCAGGCGGGAACGGTCGTCAGCGCGCCGGACAGTTTATCGGCGCTATCACCGTTGCCGGTTAGCGCAACGAAAGTGCATAAGCCTGTCAATCCCATGTTGCCCTCTGTTTCCTCACTGCCTTTCCAGCTCGGTTTGCCCGCGCTGGACGCTTTTCCCCGCGCTATATGGTCGCGCATTGTGTCGCGGCAAATTCGTCATACCGGCATCAACGATTTGGGCCATCCACCGCTGAGCGGCGTTGATGCGCTGCGTCATTCGGTTGCCCGCTACTTGCAACTTTCCCGTGGTTTCATCTGCCGCCCCGAACAGATTTTTATCTGCGGCGGCTATGCGCAGGTTCTGGACCTCATCATCGGCCGCCTGTTACAGCCGGGCGACGGCGTGTGGCTGGAAGATCCGGGGTATCCGGTCACGCAGTCGTTTTTCCGCGCAGCGGGCGCTGTGCCAATGGCGGTGAAGGTCGATGATGAAGGAATGAACGTTCCGCAGGCAGTCGTTCAACATCCGCATGCGCGTTTTGCGGTGGTGACGCCTGCGCATCAAAGCCCGACCGGCGTGACCATGAGCCTGTCTCGCCGGATGGCGTTGCTTGACTGGGCTGAAAAACAGCAGGCGTGGATCATCGAAGACGATTACGACAGTGAATTTCGCTATCACGGCCAGCCCCTGCCTTCACTGAAAAGCCTGGATACCCAAGGTCGTGTTATTTACGCCGGAACGTTCAGCAAAGTGATGTTCCCGGCGCTGCGTTGTGGGTACGTGGTGGTGCCGGAAAGTCTGGTGGATACAATCGAGGATTATTGCGCGCTGCGAATTTGCGGCACGCCGCCTTTACTGCAATACAGCATCGCGGAGTTTATCGAGCAGGGGCATTTTTACCGGCATCTGAAACGTATGCGTCAACTTTACACAGAGCGGCGCAGCTATCTCGACATGGCATTGAAGGCGGCTTTTCCTGCGGAGGTGCTGCGGGTTAATCATCAGATTGGCGGGATCCAGCTGTGTGCCACGCTGAACCCGTCGCTGGATGATGCGTTGATCGCCCAGTTGGCGCGTGAAAAGGGGATGGCGATACAAGCGCTGTCGGACTGGCAGGTATTACGCCGTGAACCGGGTGATGCGCTGCGGCCAAACGGCCTGTTGATGGGCTTTCCGAATATAGTTTCGGAGGAACAGGCGAAGCATTTATGTCATCGCTTGGGGGATATCTTCGGTGAATCACCGGTCGTCGGATCAAAACCATAGAAAACGGGGCCAAATGGCCCCGTCGTCAAAGCGGAATAATGAGGGAAGGAAAGTTCCGCTTAGGTGCTGGTACCCGACACAGGAAAATAGCACCTTAATTAATTGCAAGAACGCGTTAACGACGTCCCAGCAGCACGCCGAGTACGATACCGACGGCGGCACCGACACCAACCCCATGCCACGGATTGTCTTTCACGTAGTTAGTGGCTTGGTCTGCGGCATCGCGGGCATGCTGTGTAATGCTTCCCGAATTATTGAAACGGGCGCGGGCATCGCGCAATACGCCTTGCGCTTTGCCACGAATTTTTTCCAGCTCATCTTTGGTCTTGGCACCCGATGACTGAAGCACCTCATCAAGGGTATCGGCCAGCAGAGTTACATCCTGATCAATGTCACGTTCGACTTTTTCTGATTTCTTAAACATTTGCCTCTCCTTGTTTGAACTGTGTTTCAAGCATAGCCCAAAATATTGTGAAGCGATGCGCTTCAGTCAAAACGTCGGTGATTTTAGCCCTTATTAGTCGTTGTGACTGTCAGGCCAACTCAGACGCGGCGCGGGTTTGCGTGACGGAGATCAGATTTTTCTGTAAGTGTGTACAGATTTGCAGGTAACCCCCTTTCTGGCGGTGAAAGCGGTAAACAGGCACCACGGTCATAGTGACTGACGCAGCGCCGATATAAAATTCAACCGTGTTCTGGTGATCTTAAGAGGTGAGCTCTGCTGTGGGCACATGTAAAGGCACATAGTGCATAACAGCGGAGAATTTATCTTATCTGGGTTAGATAATTCTTAAATATGTTAAATCGAAGCATAAAGACGTTATTCGCAGGTTTGAATACGTTAAGGTCCCCTGCGGTTAAAGAAGCGAGGAGCAACCATGTATTTACGGCCAGATGAAGTAGCGCGTGTATTAGAAAATTCAGGATTTGAGCGCGATTTTGTTGATGATAGAGCTTACGGCTATTGCCGGGGCGAGCATTACGTTTATGTGAACCGGGAAGCGCGGTTTGGTCGGACTGCCCTGGTTATTCACCCGGCGCTGAAAGAGCGCAGTGAGCGTTTTGCCCATCCAACAGCCTCATGTCGCAGCAGCCGGGTTTACACCCGTTTCCCGCTGGATGTCGCCAGTGATAACGAAGCCTATTACGGCATATGTCACGGTTTTAGCTCACGCCAGATCCTGGCCAGCTATCTTGAGAACGTCTTCCGGTAAAATACAAACAGCGTTGAGCCTTCAGCGCTGTTCTTCTTATTTCCTGCGTTTTCTACTTCAACGGTAAAAGTATATCTGCTTGTTGCGCATGTTCGGGCAGTTCTTCATTGAGTCTCAGATAGCGGAAATAAACCGGGAAATCTCGCAACTCTTCACCACTTTGCGGCAACCACTGACGATACAAGTAGTATACGCTTTCGCTTATACGATCGTAGGAACCCACATGTCGTACTACGGCGCAACGTCCGCCCGGTAGGGTTTTGCTGATAACGCCTTGTGGATTCGTGGGGACCTTACCTTTAGCTTCTGTACTCAACTCGCCACAAATATCAAAGCGAAAATCATCACCCTGCGTGGTTAACGGATCATTGTAAGGCACGCCGTAGCTGCCATAGGTCGCGTAATCTGATAGCCCTGAAGCTTTGCGCCATTCGATAAACTTTGCCACTGAATTATTCACCCGCATTGGTTCACCGTGATGCTCGAGTACAGCGACCTGAATAGGTTCAACACAAATAATTTTCACGTCCATATTTTCCATCCTCTTCTGATGCTCTCTGCCGGGAAACTGGAAATGCCTATGCCAGTCAACCCAGACGGGCGTTTTGCGAAATTCTCTGGGGGTCAGGCCAAAGGTATGCTTGAAGGCTCTGGAAAATGACTCGGGATTTTCAAACCCGGCATCTAACGCAATATCGATAATCTTTGCTGGCGATGGTTGAACCAAGCGATACGAGGCGCGTTTTAAACGCATCAGCGTTATGTAACGGCTGACGCTCACACCACAGTATTGGCTGAATTGACGATGGAAGTGAAACCGTGAGAAACACGCCACTTCACTAAGCTGTTCAACGGTCAGCGTGCGGTCGAGATGTTTTTCTATATAGGCAAACACCTGTTCAAAACGCTGGACATAGAGATCAATTTTGTCGTTATTCATTTTCCCTCTCTTCAAGGTCTCCACTATGCCTTCAGCATGGGCTGATTTCCTGACTGAGATTGCTCTTCGTCGAGCGAAAAAGAAAATGGCCCAAACAGGGCCATTTTCAGTCTAATGCGCTCATCGTGATGCAAACTCAGACCAGATGGATCTGGTTATAGGTTTCGTTGTACTGGCGGCGGAACTGGGCCAGCTCGAAAGGCTCTATATCCAGCCCGGCAAAATAGAACAGCGCCAGTTCGGCATGTTCGCTGGTGAGCTGCGGCGAAAGATGCGCACGGAGCAAAACGTCACGCCACTTGACGACATTTTCGTCAGACGCATCTTTAATGAAAGTGTGATAGATAAACACAATATAGGCGGCTTTGCGGATCTCTTCAGCGTAGCCTCCGCTAATTGAGTGGATAAACATCCGGCTTTGGCGTTCACCCATTTCCAGCAGCATCGAATCAATATACATCGGCTTAATTTTCAACAGACTGGCCAGGGAATCATTGGCCTTACGGGTGTCTGCGGTCATGAACCAATAGCCTACGATGAAAACCACAACAATTGCTGCAAACATAATCCATATCATTCTGGACGTTGGCCTCCGGCCTAATCTGGTGTGATGGGAAAGGTGCGCACGACACCCGATGCGCCGAGTTTATAGGGTTATCACCTGAAAAGCCTAAGGTGAAAGGAATAGAATTTGCCCTCCGGCACGATCGCAGGGCGCGAAGTGGGATCCATCTATCAAACTAGTGAGCCGGTGTCTGCTGGCAAAGATACTCATAGATCCCATGCGTGTCGGTGTGCGAACACAAGCGGGTGCCGATATTCAGCGTGGCCGCGCTGCCAGCCGCCACGCCATAACGCACGATATCCAGCAGGTCTGCGCCAGCGGCCAGCTTCAGCGTCATCGCGCCGACCATGCTGTCACCTGCGCCCACGGTGCTCATTTTCTTCACCGGCGGTGGGGTTACCTGGAACCAGTGTTCAGCATCAACTGCCAGTGCACCTTGTGGGCCGAGAGAGACGACCACGCGTTGAGCGCCGCCTTCACGAATGATCTGTCGCGCAGCATTGAGCACGTCGTCCGGTTTTTCCAGCGGATGGCCGACCAGCTGCGCCAGCTCATTCTGGTTAGGTTTGACCAGCGCCAGCCCGCCCAGTTTTAGTCCGCCAACCAGCGCATCGCCAGAGCTGTCAAGAACACAGTGCAGCCCAGCCAGTTGCGCTTTATGCAGCAATTCGGTGAGTGCGGCCACTTCTGTGCCCGGCGGTAAACTGCCGCTGACCACCAGAATGGACCCGGCAGGAAGCTGTGTCACTTTGGCGCTCAGCGCGCCAAACTCTTCACCACTGAGCTTCGCGCCTGGCATAACAAAGCGGTACTGCTCGCCGGTATTCTGAGTGTGCACGTGCAAGTTCTGTCGTGTCCAGTCAAGGGTTTCCAGCGTCTCGGTAATGATGCCTTCCTGCTCCAGTAACTGCGCCAGATGAGCACCAGTCGGCCCGCCAATCGGAAATAATGCTGTCGCTTTGCCACCAAGATGCACGATGGCGCGCGCCACGTTGATGCCTCCACCACCGGGTTCAAATACCGGTGCGGTACAGCGCAATTTCCCTTCAGGGTAAATTTTCGGCGTGATCGTAGCGCTGTCGAGTGAAGGTGCAAGCGTCAGCGTGACAATGCGTGTTTCAGCGTTCTGAACCATGGGAGGGTCCTCAGAGAGTAAGTGATATCTCCAGCCTAGCACCTGACGAAATCAGCGGTTTATTTGTTCATCATTTAAGCGGTCCAGATCAAATCAGCAGATGTCACTGTAGCGTCTGGGTGATAGGGTAAAACGGCGGATTTATTGGACGGACGTAAGGAGATAGCATGGCCAGAAATATTGAGATAAAAGCCAGAATTGATGACTTTTCAGCGATGTACGAAAAAATCGGCATACTGTCCGACGGACTACCCGAGCTTATCGATCAGGATGATACATTCTTCATCTGCCCGCATGGCCGCCTTAAACTGCGGATGCTGGCAGTCGATCGCGGTGAACTGATCTTTTATCAGCGCCCGGATCAGGCCGGCCCCAAACCCAGTTTCTATACGCTGACTGAAACTGCCGATCCCGAGGGTTTACGCCACACATTGACGCTCGCCTATGGCGCCGCCGGCCGGGTTATCAAGCAGCGTGCTCTGTTTATGCTCGGCCAAACACGTTTGCACCTTGACCGGGTGAAGGGGCTGGGAGATTACCTGGAATTTGAAGTCGTGCTGGACGAGCACCAAACCCTGGAGCAGGGCATTGCCATTGCCGAAGATCTGCTGGAAAAGTTGCACATAGACCGTCAGGCATTAATCGATCAAGCCTATGTGGATTTACTTAATGCGAAAGGGAAGCGTTCCTCTTCAGACTAATCCCCGCTCCACCACTGCACCAGCGACGGACCGGGGGCGAGATCGTAATGCTCTTCGCCGAGCAGATGATTGAGGATCTTGGCGGAGCGCCAGGCGGTTAGCGTCAGTTGCCCCTCGGCGCTGCCATGGCTGTGGATCCCTGCGTTGACCGCGTAAATGCGGTTATTCGCCGGGCCTTCCCACTCCAGATTGAAGTTCGGTCGCAGAGGCAGATGCTGCTCGCGGTCGTAGGGGATTCGGTCCAGTAGCGGCTCCAGATAATCCGGCAAGCCGGGACGGTAGCCGGTTGCCAGAACCACAATATCAGCCTCGAAATGCTCTTGGCGATTATCCAGCCCGTGCAGGGCCTGCAACCGGAAGCTGCCGTCAGTTTCCTGGATGATATTGTCCAGCGCCCGGTGGGGTAATAAACGCACATTGCGCGGTTGATGCAACACGTCAAAGCGGTGGTAGAGCTGCTTATAAATAGCTTCCAGCGTGTGGTAGCTGATGCCATCGGAAGGCAGTTTTTGGGTTTTAATTTCCCGTTCGCGGATTTCGTCCGGCAGAGTATAGAAATAATTTACGTACTCAGGTGTGAAATACTCGTTGGTAAAAATTGACTCATCCAGCGGCTGGAAGTTTGGCCTGCGTGACAGCCAGCTCAGCCCTGCGAATTCTCCCCAGTGATTATTTAGCGCGTTAAGAATAATGTCCGCGCCGCTCTGGCCGCCGCCGACCACCATAACGCGTTTACCCGTAAAGTCCGGGTCACGCAGCTCCATTTCCGATGCGTGAAAACAGTGTTTACCTATGGCGGAACGGGCTGATTTAGGTACCCAGGGCGCATGGCCAGTGCCAAGGCAAATATTGCGCGCCCGGTGTTCGCCTTCCGGGGTATGCACGACGAACTCCTGCTTTGCGTCATCAAAATCTATCGTATCCACCGGCTGTGAGAAGTGCAGGCGATCAATGCGTTCACAGGCCCAGCGTAGATAATCGGAAAACTCGTCACGGCTGATAATGAGCTGCTCGGTGGCCAGAAAACGATAAATCTTCTTCTGTTCGACCAGGTAATTGATAAACGAAAATTCGCTGCGTGGGGCTATCGTAGTGACCAGATCTTGTAAGACATAAGTCTGCATGGTAGCAGTGGGTAACAGCATACCAGGATGCCAGCTGAACTCTTTGTTTGCGTCGAAAAAGGCACTCTCAATTTTTCCAGTATCCTTCGCCATCGCGGCCAGGCTCAGGTTAAACGGACCAATGCCTACACCAATCAAATCTACTGCCGACATGATTTAAATTCCTATTCTCGTTATGATTTCTTAATCATAGAACAACACTTTAAAAGCGAATTTTAAATAGGATCTTTCATGACACAAACGCGCCGTTTTAAACAAGTTGATGTCTTCTCGTCCGTACCCCTCAAAGGAAATCCGCTGGCGGTTATCTTTGATGCTGACTCACTCAGTGATCAGCAGATGAGCGCCATGGCACGCTGGACCAATCTTTCTGAAACCACTTTTGTCCTGACGCCAACGGACCCGACGGCAGACTACCGTGTGCGTATTTTTACGCCGGATACCGAATTCCCGTTTGCCGGACACCCAACGCTTGGGACTGCGCATGCGTTATTGGAAGCCGGTTTACAGCCCAAACAGCCGGGGTTTCTTATTCAACAGTGCGGCGTCGGTCTGGTGCCAGTCAAAATGCTCGACGCCGGCGGGCTGGCATTCTGTGCGCCTCAGGCGGAAATCACACCGCTGGACGATGCGCATCGGTCGTTGCTTGCCGCAGCGCTGGGGGGCGGGAAAATTCAGTCCGACGTGATGCCGTTGGCAGTTAACATGGGCATCCGTTGGCTGGTGGTGCGCATGAAAAGTGCACAGGCCTGTCTGGATGTTGTCTCAAGTGCCGAGGCAATTGAACAGTTGCAGCGGCTTTGTGGCGTCAACGGTGTGGCAATTTTCGGCCTGCATGCGCCGGGCGGCCCGGCGGATTACGAAGTGCGTGCGCTACTGGTCGAACAGGGTGTGCTGACTGAAGATCCTGTTACTGGCAGTGCCAATGCCTGTCTGGCGCGGGTGCTGAAAATGCAGGGTTTCCCCGATGGCGAAAAAACCGAAGAGGGTTATCAGGTGCGTCAGGGAACCTTGCGCCAGCGCGAAGGCCGTGTGGCGGTAGAGTATATCGACGGTGAGCCGTGGATTGGTGGTCATACCTGCACGTTGATCGATGGAACCTTGACGCTGTAGCGATCGGTCCCTGAGCATCAGCTCGCCAATGCTTATTAAGCGCCAGCAATAGCCGGGGAGAAGGTTTTCACCATAAAGATGCTGAGCGGGTCATTGGCATAATTACCAAATGGCCCGGTAAGGCTGAAGCCATGTTTTTTGTATAGCCCGATGGCATCACGCTGATGGATGCCGGTTTCAAGATATATCTCGGTGATCTTCAATGCCTGAACGTGGTCCTCTAGTGAGTGAATGAGTCTGGAGGCCACGCCTTTTCCGCGCCCGTTTGGCGCAACATAGACGCGTTTAATTTCCGCAATTCCGTTTTCGCCCAAATACAAACAAGCGCAGCCCACCGGCTGCCCCTCTGTTTCTGCCAGAAAAGGATAGGTTATTGCGTTCGCCATGACTTCCAGCGGCATACAGTAATCACTGCCACTGGGGTAGAGCGCAGACTGATAATGGTCGAGTTCGGCGACCATCGCTTTCAACCTTGGATCGGTCAATGCAACCGGGAAAATATTCAGGGACATAACAATCACTCCATACTGCGCCAACAATCTACGATTTATAATAATAAAAATCGTTGCAGGCAAGGGCCGGACAGGTTTCAGCGTAACGGATATGAATATCTTTTGTCTTCTAATGACGTCGGTTCGGCACTGATGCAGAATGAGAAAGCAAGAGCCGGAGGGTTGCGTAACCACGGGCAAGATAGGCTATTGTTCAACCCGCCGAAAACCGAAGAGGTTCAGCTATGTCAGCGAAAATCATGCCAGTGGCGACTCTGTCCGGCCAACCCCTCCAGACAGATACCCCATCAGATATTCAGAATGATCCACGCTGGCAGGCGGTAGTAGATTGCAATGCTTCCGCCGATGGCCAGTTTGTTTATGCGGTGAAAACCACCGGCATTTACTGCGCGCCATCGTGTGCATCCCGGCAGCCCAACCCTAAAAATGTGATGTTTTTTGCCGATGCCGGGGCGGCAGAACAGGCGGGTTTTCGTCCCTGTAAGCGCTGCCGTCAGGGGCTGATTTCGCTGGCGCAACATCATACTCGACAAGTTGAACAAGCCTGCCGCCTGATTGAGCAATCAGAACGTATCATTACGCTCAATGATCTTGCCGCCGCGGTAGGTATCAGCCCTTATCATTTCCATCGTTTATTCAAAGCCCAAACCGGGGTCACGCCGAAAGAGTACGCGCTGGCGTTGCGCATCCGTCGTATGCGTGAAATCTTGCGAGAAAATGTGCCGGTCACCGAGGCGATTTACCAGTCAGGCTATGGTTCGGACGGGCGATTTTACGAAAATACTACCGTTGCGCTGGGTATGACGCCAAAAGCCTTCAGGTCGGGCGGTCGTGGCATTGAGGTGTGGTTTGCTGTCGGGGAATGCTCTTTAGGTAGCATTTTAGTGGCCGAAAGTTCGCGGGGGATCTGTGCCATTTTGTTAGGCGATGACCCGCAACAACTGGTTCAGCAGTTGCAGGACAGTTTTCACCATGCCGTTTTACAGGGCGCCGACCCGGATTTTGAACAGCGAATGGCGACCATCATCGGTTTCGTCGATGCGCCACAAAAAGGGTTGAGTCTGTCTTTGGACATTCGCGGCACCGCTTTTCAGCAGCGTGTCTGGCAGGCACTGCGTGAAATTCCACTCGGCACTACGGCCAGTTATTCGCAGATTGCGCAGAAAATTGGGGCATCGAAATCGGTTCGTGCAGTAGCAGGTGCCTGCGCCGCCAACCTTCTGGCCGTGGCTATTCCATGCCATCGGGTGGTAAAAAACGATGGGAAGATTTCGGGGTATCGCTGGGGTGTCGAACGCAAACGGGCGTTACTGGCGCAAGAGAAAGACGCAGAAAATAAATAACGACTCTGCACTATCGGGAAAGCTCATGGCTGGCGTTATACTGGCGGAATGACTTCCCAGAAGTGAAAGTTAACCCATTAAATTTAAGGATATTTCCTGTGACTACGCTGACCATCAGAGATGCCAAACCCTCTGACGCCGCTAAACTGGCCCGTTTGCACGTGGCTGTCTGGCGTGATACCTACCGAAAACTGGCCCCGGCCGACGCCTTTGCGGCGCTGGACGAAGCCCGCCGTTTGGCGTTCTGGCAGGATAAGTTTGCGCATCCGGCAGAGAAACAGCATGTACTGCTGGCTGAAATTAACGGTGAATTAGCCGGATTTACGCTGGCTTCAGCGTCTGGAAATGTTGAGTTTGGTGCACTGGCCGAAATAAAACTGTTGTATGTCGACACTCAGTTTGCGCGTCAGGGAATTGGGCGCTGTTTGCTAACCGAGATAGCCCAGCGACTGAAAAATAGCGGTTTTACCGGCGTGGGTCTGGGCGTCGTTGACGAAAATTCTCCGGCGATCGCCTTCTATACTGCTTTGGGTGGCAAAGAGGCCGGACGTTATACCGATTCCGGCCCACTCTGGCTTTCCAAAAATATTATTTACGCCTGGGATGACATCGACCAACTGCTGTCTACGTCGCTAAAACCGCAGCGCCGCTAATACTCTGCTTACTCTCTGAAGGCCTCCAGACGCTGCTTCTGCTGGCCTTCGGCATCAAAATTCTCCGCACTTAGCCACTGTTCGAATGCCGGTTTGCGCTGTGGCCATTCGTTATCCAGCATGGAATACCAGCAGGTATCACGGTTGTGGCCTTTGTTAACGATCACCTGACGGAATTTCCCCTCGAACTGAAAGCCGAATCTTTTCGCCGCCGCATTGGACGCTGCGTTCATGAAGTGGCACTTCCATTCGCAGCGGCGGTACTGCAAATCATCAAACAGGTATTTCAAGAGCAGGAAGATAGCCTCAGTTCCATAGCTCGAGCGTTTCATCAGCGGCGACCAGTTCACCCAACCAATTTCAGCCACGCCGTTGACCGGATCAATGCGCATCAGCGCGACGCTGCCAATTGCGCGCTGGGTCGTGTTATCGACAACGGCAAAAAACAGCGGATCCTGACTTGCCGCATTGCGGGTGATCAACGCATCACACTCTGCCTGCGTGGCCGGACGTTCGGAGGAAAAATAGGTCCAGTCACGGTTGTCATCGATGCTGTGCCAGGCTGAGAACAGAGCCTCACTGTGAAGCGCGGTATCCAGCGGTTCAAGCCTGCAAAAACGGCCATTGAGCTGAAGAGAGTGCGGCCGTTCGCGTGGTTTCCAGTCGGGCAGAGCTTCACCAAGAGGTTGACCAAAGTGATTGAGCGTTGTCATGTCTGTTTCCGTTTCCATTTCGCCAGTGAATAGTCTCTATAAAATCAGAAGCCTGACAACGCTGCAACCAAAGTATGCTGATCTTAAGGTAACGCCTGCCTGCGGTGCTGAAGATACTGATTCTCTCTCAACGCCCTGTGGGGCAGCATTACACGGCACGATGTATAATATGCGCAGATCGTTAGCCGAAATAATGCTAACCGGCTGGCTCTGGCTGATGGCAACAAATGCAGAGTTTGTTGCCATCAGGATCGCGAAAGTAAGCGCCAAAATAGTGTTCATGATAATGCGGACGCAGCCCTGGGGGGCCTTCACAGGTAGCACCATGTTTCAGCGCAGCCTGATAAATACGTTCAACCTGTGCGCGGTTTTCGGCAAGGAACGCCACCATTTGACCGTTTCCGGCTGTGGCAGACTCTCCGTCCATCGGTTTGTTAATAATCAATATCGGACGCAGTATTCCAGGTGTTTGCCAGCCAGCCCAAGCCCGTTCACTGTCGCTGAATTTGAGTTCCAGACCCATAATTCGAGCTATCGCCGAATAAAAAACGCATGCCCGATCAAAATCGTTTACGCCGATGCAAAGATGGGAAAACATTCTGATTCCTCATATAAAAAGGGGGAGTGAGTGGGCCCAGTCCTTAACGCTTCAGTCGGTTCCATGGCATTTTTGCAAGAAAAATCGCCATTCCACACCAGCCACTCAGGCCAGCGAAGAGCAATCCAGCCCCGACAAAGCCAGAGAGTAAAAATAAGTTTTTATCCAGGGTATATCCCAGCACGATACCAACGAGAATCAGCGTTCCTGTGACAATCTGGACTTGTCGCATGATAGGGATCGGCTGTTTTTTATCTTCGAGCGTTGGAAGGTCTGCGTTTTTCCAGGCGTTAATTCCTCCTGCGAGTAACACCACAGAGGAAGCCCGCGCGGCCCTGATGAGAACTTCAGCATTTTGGATAGTGCGCGACCCGGCCTGACAGTGAAAGATAACGGGCTGCTGTACGGATAAACCTCCAATGCTTTTGCCTGCAATTATGTCTGATAGCGGAAAGGAGATAGCGCCAGGCACATGTTCACGCAAAAATTCAGCAGGTTCGCGAATATCAATCATAACGGCTCCATGCTCTATGAGTGCTTTCGCTTCTATAGGCGTAACGGATTTAGGCGTCATTTGAAATCCTCAGGGCAGTAAATGTCTCTTAATGTGCCGATAATTGTTTTAACGGCGACGTTTTTTATGAAGTAGTTCATCTTCTGCCCCTCTCTGGCGCATTCAATCAGCCCTTCATCTTTCATCCTCGCCAGATGCTGAGAGGTTGCTGAAGGGCTTAATCCGGTCAAATGACTAAGGTCGCCTGCGGACGTACCCGGGGAGTCAACCAGCATGCAAAGGATCAAGAGCCGGTTAGCATTACTCATTGATTTAAGAAGCTTTGATGCCAAACTGGCACTTTCTTGCAGCAGGGTTAGTTCGGTGTCTGTCATGAGTTTTTTATTTTAGAGTTTTCTAATTTTAGTAAAATCTAAAATAAATGGTGCAACAATGCAACAAAAAGATTTACAGATTAACTCTTCAGCTCAGTGCGAGAATTTGGCTGCTTTAGGGGATGTTGGGCTTGGTTGAATAAATCAGATTTAGACAAAATAGTCGCCTGAGTGAGTAATATCCCAGGCAACGTTTACATTTTCATGCATACCTGCATCCGCCATCGCACTTAAGACGCGGACCAGGGTCACAGCCTATGTGCTTAGGCTCTATTCTTCCCAACACTCAATCGCGGACTCGCCTTCATAAGCCTTTCTGAACAGCTCAATCACCTGTTCTTTCGTTGCTTTACGGGGGTTGGTAAGTTGACATACATCTTTTTTAGCATTCTCTGCCATAACAGCAAAGTCTTCGGGTTTAACCCCCAGACTTTTCAGATCGTGGGGAATGCCAACTTGTTTACTTAATCTTTGGATAGCTTTGATCGCTTTAATCGCGGCATCATCAGATGAAAGACCGATTATATTTTCCCCCATGGCTTTAGCAATATCCTTAAAGCGATTAAGATTACTCATTAAGTTAAATGATGCAACGTAAGGTAATAGAATTGCATTGCAAACACCATGCGGTAAATTATAAAAACCGCCAAGCTGATGAGCCATCGCATGTACATAACCTAAGGAGGCATTATTAAATGCAATGCCGGCTAAATATTGAGCATAAGCCATGTTACTTCTGGCTTTCATATATTCACCATTAGCAACAGCCTTAGGTAAATACTGAGTGATCATTTCTATTGCTTTTAAAGCTGCGGCATCTGTAAGCGGATTTGCCATGGTTGATACATAGGCTTCGATAGCATGAGTTAATGCATCCATTCCTGTTGCTGCTGTTAATGAAGGCGGCATACCCACCATTAACTCGGGATCATTAATCGAAATTTGTGGTGTGACACGCCAGTCGATGATAGCCATCTTAACTTTACGTTTAGTATCAGTGATTATACAAAAACGAGTAATTTCAGATGCTGTCCCTGCTGTGGTATTAATTGCCATTAATGGGATCATATCGTTAACGGATTTATCAACGCCTTCAAAATCCTTAATATCACCACCGTTAGAGGCCACAAGGCCAATACCTTTGGCACAGTCGTGTGACGATCCGCCACCAAGAGAAACTATCGAGTTGCAACCATTTTCACGGTAGGCTTTAATCCCATCAACAACATTTTTATCTGTAGGGTTTGGCTCTGCACCACTGAAAATATGTGTGCTAATTCCAACCTTTTTATAAATTTCAGAAATTTTTTCCGCCATGCCACTTTGGGCAAGAAAACTATCGGTAACAATTAATATTTTTTCCGCCTTTAATGTCTTCGCTAAATCGCCTGCTTCTCGTACACTACCTTCACCAAAAATATTTCTTGTAGGTAAAAAATAATAAGTTGACATATTGCCCTCTGATTTCAATTGGCGATTTATGTGTTGGCGATAATAAACATAATGATATTTACGAAATATAATATCAATTTAAAAACATGAAAAATTATAACATTCATAATACCTGCACTGACGTTGCAAGCATTGAATGGATAGTATATGAAAACCATATAACATTTGTGCATTGCCTCACAAAAAGTAAGGTTGATCGTGTGAAGGATGAATTGCTCCAGTGATCCAGGCATGTTATCGGTGCTGATAATATTCCTGTTCATATTTTGCCGGTATTTTAGACTGAAGAGAGGCGGGTGGTTTGAAGACTGTCTAAAAACACTTTTGGCAGGAGCAAAACATCGAAGGAAGAGGCGTCAGACGTAAAGCCTGACGCCCTTTGAACGTCAGACAATAAACACTTGAACCATCTGCTTCAGGCTACGAGCCTGCTCGGCAAGAGACTGCGTTGCCGCGGAGGCCTCCTCTACCAGCGAGGCGTTTTGCTGTGTGACACTCTCCATTTGGCTAACCGCCACGTTTACCTGCATGATGCCCTGACTCTGTTCTCCTGATGCCAGCGAAATCTCGCCCATCACGGTCGACACGTCATTGATTGATTGAATAATGTCTTCAATAACCCTGCCGGTATCGTTCGCAACGACAGTGCCCTCTTTGACAAAACCCACTGATTCGTCGATTAGCTGTTTAATCTCTTTGGCTGCCACGGAGCTACGCTGTGCGAGCGTTCGGACCTCACCGGCTACCACGGCAAAGCCACGGCCTTGCTCACCAGCCCGCGCGGCTTCTACCGCTGCGTTAAGCGCAAGAATATTGGTCTGAAAAGCAATGCTTTCAATAACCTTTATAATTTCGGCCACTTTCGTCGAACTCCCGGAGATGCTGCCCATCATGGAAATCATTTTTTTGACTGAGCTGCCTCCCTGATCTGTTTTCTGCGACGTCAGTCTGGCACTTTGGGTCGCCTCAGCCGCGTTTTCAGTGTTGAGTTTCACAGTTGATGTCAGTTGCTCCATGCTGGCTGCCGTTTCCTGCAGTGCAGCTGCCTGTTCTTCGGTTCTTGCCGACAATTCGGTATTGCCCTGAGCGATTTCATCTGACGCGAGTGAAATTGAATCTGCCGTCTGCTTTATCTCACTCACAATATTTCGGAGGCGGTTTTGCATCATACTCAGTGAAAATATGAGGCTGCCGGTGTCTTTTTCCGAAAGAGTGATGTTTTGGCTCAGATCTCCTGATGCAATAATGGCCGTTATTGACTGGGCAAGTGCCGGCTCACCACCGAGTTGTTTAAGAACGCTTCGGGTGATCAGAAACGCAAGTGCACCGCCGCACAGGATTGAAATAAGGGTTAACAGAATTAATAGATTGAAAACTGTAGAGTAGACTTTCTGTGCATCGGTCCCAGCTTGGGCATTGAGCACGTTTTCAAAATCGGTCAACTTGCTGAGATTGTCCAACCACACTCTTTGCAACGGTCTTGCCTCTTCCAGCAAAACCCTTGCTGCTTCCTGAGGATTATTGCTTTTGCCCAGTTGGGCTGCTTTGGTCAGTGAAGGCATCGCTGCAATTTCATTTTTTTCTATTAACGCCATAAGCTGAACTTCTGTTTCCGTCGTTGTCGGCTCCTGGTCGAATAGTTTTTTAAGCATTTCCTTGTTTTTACTGTAGATTTCAGACTGCGCCACGAACCTTGCCCACTCTGTATTTAGGTCGTTCTGATTAGTGATCAATGCCAGGTTCCTGACAGCAATAGCCCGATCCCGCACGGTGGACGTCATGGTGACGACAAACTGGGTTTCATTCTGATTTACGTTGACGATCACATGGAGTTGGTCTTGCAGTTTTCCCAAACCGTACAGGCCTGCAGAAGCGGTGATCAACAGCAAAATAATCATTGCTGTAAAACCGGTAATAAGTCGTGTTGATAATTTCATCGTTGCAGGCTCATTTCAGTTGTTTGAACTTTGAGTATCGGCCGCGAAAAACTAATGATTAATTATTTATGACAATCACGGCTGCAAAGATATATTTTGCATAAGCGTTATGCCCGGATCCTGATAGCGACTCAAAATTCGATTTATTCAACCAACTCGCAAAACTGATTGCCTCAAACCCTCCTCTGCTGATATTTACCTTAAATTCATTCTCTTGTTATTTTACAATGAGTTAGTTGTGGCTATTGTGTGGGTTGATTTTTGAGCTTTGCCGTACTGATCACAATTCAAACAATATTGAGTTGTTTTTAACCAATCCCTTGAACATGATGCTTTCTCGACGCAGCAACATATCAAAGGGATCGAAATGGAACAGCTATTCATCGGAATTGATGTTGGATCGGCCAGTGTTCGGGCAGGTATTTATACCGCCGAAGGGGTGCGCCTGGCGTTCTCCATTCGCCCTATTTTTCAATTTCACTCCGGCGAAAATTTTGTTGAGCAATCCTCTGCGGATATCTGGCAACAGGTATGTGTCACCGTCCGTGAGGCCGTCATCCTGGCAAAAGTTGATGCGGCGCAAATAGCGTCTATTGGTTTCGATGCTACCTGTTCACTCGTGGCTGTGGGCAAACGGGGGGAGCCAATTTCAGTTGCCCATTCGGACCAGGCTGAGCATGACATTATCATGTGGATGGATCATCGTGCCGGGCAGGAAACACAGCGCATCAATGCCACCCAAGACCCGGCATTACAGTATGTCGGAGGCCGCGTTAGCATCGAGATGCAGTTGCCGAAAATTCTCTGGTTAAAGACTCATTATCCTGAGCGTTATCAGACGGTATGGCGCTTTTTCGATTTAGCCGATTACCTGGTCTGGCGAGCCAGCGGTGCGGATGCTGCCAGTATCTGTACTCTCACCTGTAAATGGAACTATCTGGCCCACGAAGCGCGTTTTAGCCATAGCCTGCTTGACGCGATTAATCTGACTGAGGTCACTGAAAAAATCCCGCCTCGTATCGTCAATATCGGCGAGTCTGTCGGACATTTACAAACTGATGTGGCGCAGCAGTTGGGGCTCAGCACCGCAGTCGTGATTGCCAGTGGCATGATTGATGCTCACGCCGGTGGGCTGGCATTAGTTGCTGAACAGCCGCAAGGTAATTTGGCGCTGATAAGTGGCACCTCCAATTGTCATATGATCATAAGCCAGGATGCTAAATATGTGCCCGGCGTGTGGGGTCCCTACTACGGGGCGATGTATCCAGGTTGGTGGCTAAATGAGGGCGGGCAAAGTGCTGCCGGGGCATTGGTGGAATGGACGCTACACCAAAGCGAGCACTGGGATGCGCTAAATGATGACGCGACTGCACGGGGATGTAGTCCCTACACCTTGCTCAATGAGCGAGTGGCTCACCTGGAAAAAGAAGAACCTTACCCTACACAACAGCTGCATGTGCTGGGCGATCACCATGGCAACCGTTCCCCACGAGCTGATGCGACATTAAAAGGCATGGTGGCGGGATTAACCCTGGAAAGTAGCCCTTTGCAACTCACACGTCTTTACCTCGCCACCTTGCAGGCCATTGCTTACGGCACCCGACATATCATCGACACGATGGAAGCTAACGGACAAAAGGTTGTAACCCTGACGCTGTGTGGTGGCGCCAGCAAAAATCCTCTTTGGCTGCGGGAATATGCCAACGCAACAGGTCGCAAAATTCACCTGGTTGCGGAAGAAGATGCCGTCACCCTTGGTGCAGCACTAACCGGTGCCGTGGCCTGCGGTGCTTTTATCAATCTCTCCGTCGCCGCACAACACATGGTCCGACCGGATCGCACCATTGAACCCAATAACACGCACCGGGCCTTCCACGACGCGAAATACCAGGTGTATCTGCAGATGTATCAGGATCAGCAGCAGTACCAGTCGCTGATGAATTCCTGCCTCACCTTGAATGACTGACAAAAAAGGAAAGCTGACGTGATTACACAAACACTACCTGCCGCACCCAAAAAAATAACGGCAGAGAAAAATGAAATCTTGATGATCACCAATGCGGACTTACGTGAGTCTGCCAACCTGGCCTGTTGGCCGGTACAACAAAAGTATGAAGAAAAACTTCAGTACGCACTGGGTAGCCTGGGTTACAAACTAAAACGCGCCCACGATGTTGATAATGAACGCGGCCATGGTTTTATTTGCAGCCAACGGCAGGGCAGCGATCTGTTTGCACAAATTGATGAAAACGCGCCGCTCATCGTACTGCTCACCGCGTGGCAATATTCGCACCATGTGGCGCCGTCACTAGTACACCATAAAGGGCCGATTCTGTTACTGGCAAACTTCGACGGCACCTGGCCTGGTTTGGTGGGCATGCTGTGTCTGGCGGGGTCGTTAACCAGTCTGGGTAAAACGTATTCACGCTTGTGGTCAGAGAACTTTGATGATGAGTTGTTTATCGATGGTTTGAAAACCTGGCTGCGTTACGGTTCACTACAACACTCGCTGGAGTACCTGCATTCAGTCCCTGCAACCCATCCTGTAATGGCAACCGAAGCGGGCCAACTGGGTCGCAATGTGGGCGAGTTTGTTCTGCATAACAAAGAAATTATTGGCCTGTTTGATACTTTCTGCATGGGGATGATTAACGGTGTTTTCCCGCAGCAGGCGATGGTGAACATTGGTATGCCTATTGAGTCACTTTCCCAGTCAGCGCTGTTAGTGGAAATGGCGAAAATACCTGATTCTCTGCGTGAGGAGTGCCTGCAATGGTATATCGATCAGGGTGTGGATTTCCGTTTCGGCAAAGATGATAAAACCGAACTCACCCGTGAGCAGGTGAAAGAACAATGCGCCATGATGATTGCGATGGCGAGATTTGTGCAGCGTTTTGGTTTGTCTGCGGTGGGTGTGCAATATCAGCAAGGTTTGAAAGAAAGCTGTGCGGCATCTGACTTTGCCGAAGGGGCCATCGGCTCCAGCACTCGTTTTCCTATTCCGGATGAGCGCGGCAATATTATTTGTGAAGGTCAGCCTATTCCTTGCATTAACGAAGTGGATATGGGAACGGCTATTCCGCAAACCATGCTGTGGCGTTTATTAACCTCATTCTCTTTGCCTGCAGAAACGACTCTCCACGATATTCGCTGGGGCAGTGAATACGAAGGCACCTTCTACTGGGATTTTGAAATTTCAGGTGCAGTGCCTTTCGAGCATCTTAAAGGCGGCATCGCCGGTGCTATCGGCTATCGCCAACCTCCTATGTACTTCCCTTATGGTGGCTCAACCATCTGCGGGCAAGGTAAAGCCGGTCGCTTTATCTGGGCCCGTGCCCATTACGAAGGATGCGATGTGATTATGCACATCGGAACCGGACACGCCGTGGAGTTACCGGAGGCTGAGTTTGAACGCCGTCATCAGGCAACGTGCCCTGAATGGCCGCTGTTGAATGCCACCCTTGATGGCGTTGGGCGGGATGAGTTAATGGCGGGTCATCAGAGTAATCATCTGACGATTGCCTATGTTGACGAAGCGCTATTACACACCGTGACTCAGGCGTTCGTGGCTCAGGCTTTGACTCAGGGTATTCGGGTCAAGGTGGCAGGCGATGCCATTAATTTGCTGCAATAGGGAATCATCATGAATTTGACAAAATATACCGGTGTATGGCCGGTGATGTTAACGCCCTTCACCCAACAAAAAGAGATTGACTGGGCGTCGCTTGAGCGACTGATTGACTGGTATCTTGCTGCGGGCGTACATGGCTTATTTGCCGACTGTCAGTCCAGTGAAATGTTCTTCCTCAGTGATGATGAATCCCGTCAACTGGTGCGTTTCATTATTGAGCGCGTCGACGGCCGCGTACCGGTAGTCGCGTCCGGTCATACCGCCAATGCATTCCATCATCAACGCGAGCAGTTGGTGAAGATGTCGGAAACCGGTGTGGACGGGGTGATCCTCATTAGTAACCGGCTGGCACTTGCCGGGGAAAGTGACGAACTGGCTCTGGAAGCGTTGCAGCGGCTGATCGCCGATGTGCCGGTAAATGTCGATCTCGGGATCTATGAATGTCCTTTCCCGTACAAACGTCTGCTGTCTGACAATATCGTCGCATGGTGTGCTCAAAGCGATCGCTTCACCTTCATTAAGGATACCAGCTGTAGCTTGCCCATCATTGAGCGGCGATTGGCATTAAGCAAGGGCAGTCGGCTCCATCTGGCGAATGCAAACAGTCAGACACTGCTGGCGTCATTGCAGGCAGGCTGTAAAGCCTACAGTGGTGTGATGGCTAACTTCCACCCTGAATTGTATGTCTGGCTGTATGAAAACTGGCAAACGGAACCAGAAAAAGCGCAGCGTCTTGCTGACTATCTTTCCACTTCTGCACTGGCGGAAAACCTGGATTATCCGGTTTGCGCCAAAGCATTCCAGCAACAGATTGGGAATTTTTCCAGCATGACCTGTCGGGTTCGCGACAGCCAAAATTACGCCGGTACATTCTTCCCACAGGCTATCGACAGCATGATCCGCCTGGGAGAAAACATACAGGAACAACTGGACATTCGGAGATAAGTTGATGGGCTTCACACAACTGAAACGCCAGATGCTATTTGCAGAGGAACAACAGGATTTCCGGCAATGCCACGCTTCTACCTTGGTTATATTACCCGGAGAAAAAAACCTGCTGGTCGCGTACTTCGCCGGTGAGAAAGAGGGGGGGGGCGACACGGCAATTTGGCTTTCGCGCTGTGAATCCGGGGTCTGGCAACCCGCTCGTAAAATAATGTGTGAAGCAGAGGTGGCTCACTGGAACCCGGTTCTGCATTACCAGCATCAACGTTTATGGTTGTTTTACAAAGTGGGCAGCGATGTCCACAGCTGGACCACTCGCGTCACGGTTTCTGATGACCACGGCCAGAGTTGGCGCATTCCCCGGCCTCTAGTGACCGGCGATCGGCAACCACGCGGTCCGGTGAAAAACAAAATACTGGTGATGAGTAATGGCGAATGGATCGCGCCTGGATCGAAAGAGGACGCACGCTATTGGGATGCTTTTACCGATATCTCTGCGGACGAGGGATTAACCTGGCAGCAAGTGGAGATCCCCATCAAGCACTGTGTACCTGAAGTAACGGATGAAAAGGCTCTGTGGCAAGGGCTAAAAGAGGATGCACTGTGGGAATGCGATCTGCAGCAAGTTATGCAATGGGATGGTGTCATCCAGCCTACGTTATGGGAGTCAACATCAGGATGCATTCATGCGCTTATGCGCAGCACCCGAGGGTCTGTGTATCGCGCCGATTCCCAGGATTATGGTCGCAGCTGGTGCCAGGCTTATGCGACAGCGCTACCCAATAACAACAGTGGTCTTGATATGGTGCGCATGGATAACGGTGATCTGATTCTGGCCTGTAACCCCGTCGCCGGAAACTGGGGACGGCGTTATCCCATCGCGCTACAGCATTCCGAAGATAACGGCGAAAGCTGGTCAAAACCCTGGATTCTCGAACACGGCGAGGGGGAGTTTTCTTACCCTGCTATCGTACAGAAAGAGGGCGTAATTCACCTGACCTGGACGTGGAACCGCAAGAACATCATTTATCAAAACATTACCTACAATAACTAAAATAATGGAGTACCTGATGAAAAAGAACCTGCTTTGTGCCCTATTCATGATGCTTCCGTTTGCCTCCGTACAGGCGGAACAAATGTTAACCTATCCAAAGAAAAATATTGAAGTGGTGATCCCGAAAAATCCTGGTGGTGGTACGGACACATCAGCCCGAACGATAATTGAATTCGCGCGGGATAAAATGCCGAAAGGCACAATGATGATCCCGGTGAATAAACCGGCGGGCAACGGTATAACGGGGCTGCTGGAAGTGGCTAAAGCGCGCCCGGATGGCTACAAACTGGTAATGACGACCGTTGAACTGGCTATGTTCCCGCATGAGGGAAAATCACCGGTGACCTACAAAGACTTTACCCCCATTGCGACGACCATTGCTGACCCGGTATCTTTAGTGGTTAATGCAAAATCGCCATATAACACATTGCAAGAGTTTATTGACGCGGCTAAAAAAGAGCCTGGAAAACTCAAAGTCGGCAACTCCGGTAATGGCGCAATTTATTATTTTGCTGCCGTGAATATTGAGAAAATTACAGGGACTAAATTTAATAATATTCCTTATAACGAAGGGACTGGCCCATCCATCGCTGCATTAGTGGGTGAACATATTGATGCTGTACTGACGACGCCGGGTTCCGTAAAATCTCAGGTGGATGCGGGAATATTAAAAGTCCTCGGCGTAATGGATGATAAAAGATTTCCTCTGTTCCCGAATGTGCCAACATTTAAAGAAGCTCTGAATCTTAATATTAACGTAAAAATGCGTGCCTGGGCCGTGTTGGCAACCACTGCAAAAGTGAGTGACGACGTGAAGCAGCAGCTGGTGGATGCCTTCTCTGAAGTTGTGAAAACCCCTGCATACCAGGAAGCATTGAAAAAACAAGGTATTATGCCAGCCGTGATCACCGGTAATGACGCTTATACCATGATGAAAGAAGATGATGAAATGTACGGTAAATTAATTGCCGAAGACGTGAAAAAATAATATCAGCGCTTCCTGACACACTACTGACTGTGGCCGGGAAGCGTCGACTTGACTTATCGGGATGGCATTATGTGTAAGCAGAATAACGTTGTCGGTGCTGTTTCAATCATATTTGGGATCGCTATTATTTTTTTCTCCCGCAACATGGATATGTTTGACCACGCCGGGATACCGGGAGACCGTTTTTGGCCATTTTGCCTGGCATGGCTTCTTATTGGTCTTGGCATATTGCAATGGATTGATGTTTATAAAAAAAGAGCAGCCAGTGATGCTGCCGTTGATCTTTCTTCTCCCGCCGTGCGCAAGGTTTATCTGGTAACGGGGATCATGGCTGTTTATGCCGTTGCATTATGTTATGCCGGCTTTATTGCTTCATCGCTGATTCTTATTCCTGTCATTATGCGCATTATGGGTGAGAAACGGCCCGTTTTCATTTTCATCGCGTCAGTCCTTATTGTCGCCTGCATTTATGTTGCCTTTACTGTTGTATTTAATTCGCCCCTGCCGGAATCGATTTTTTCCGAATGAGTTAATAAGGGAATCACAATGACCGATATTTTAAATGCCCTGTTGCTTGTATTCAGTTTTGAAACCACCGGCATGATATTATTAGGTGTTCTGGCGGGGATAATTATTGGTGCGTTACCCGGCCTGACGGTTAATATGGGGATCGCTCTTCTACTGCCCCTGACGTATTCCTTTCAGGGAATGACCGGCATATTGATGCTGCTGGGAGTTTATTGTGGCGCAGTCTACGGCGGATCTATTACCGCCATTCTGATAAGCACACCAGGAACGCCGGCTTCTGCCGCGACAGTACTGGATGGTTACCCAATGGCAAAACGTGGAGAAGCGGGACGTGCCCTGGGTTTATCCACTGCTGCCTCAATGTTTGGCGGTGTATTCAGTACTATCGCGTTGATACTCATCGCTCCTTTACTGGCAAAAGTCGCGACCGGTTTTTCTTCGGCCGAATATTTCGCGCTGGCAGTTTTCGGTATCAGTATTATTACCAGCGTCTCCTCTCAGTCCGTGATTAAAGGATTAATGGGTGGGGCACTGGGTCTGTTTATTGCCACCATTGGTCTTGATCCCATGTCCAGTGGCATGCGTTTTACCTTTGACTCCGTGTATCTGATGGGCGGTATCTCATTTATTCCGGTTCTTGTCGGCTTATTCGCGTTCTCACAGGGGCTCATGAGTCTTGAAGAAGACCACCGCGAACGGATATCCGGCGTGGTGCATAAAATACAGAGCAAGATCCATCGCATCCTGCCAACGTTGAAAGATTTAAAACGCGTATTACCTACCTATATTCGCTCATCGGTGATCGGCACAGCCATTGGCGCTATACCGGGTACCGGCGGTGACATTGCGTCATTTATTGCCTACAACGAAGCCAAACGTTGGTCGAAACATCCTGAAGAATTTGGTCACGGCTCACCGGAAGGCGTTTCTGCTCCTGAGGCCGGAGCGAATGCCGTCGCGGGTGGCGCAATGGTACCGTTGATGACCCTGGGGATCCCCGGTGACGGCGCAACAGCCATTATTATGGGGGCATTTATGGTTCAGGGGCTTGCGCTGGGACCGCAACTTTTCACCGATCATCCGGTGGAAGTTAATGCCATATTTATCGGGCTGTTCGCCGCCAATATTTTCATGGGCATTATGGGTTTTCTCGGTATGCGACTGTTTGCAAAAGTGATGAATGTGCCGCGCCGTGTTCTGGTACCGATCATTTTCGCACTCTGCTCCGTCGGTGCTTACTCAGTTAATCATGATATGACTGACGTATTTGTGATGATGGGTTCTGGGATAGTGGCTTACATCATGATTAAGCTAGATTTTTCCATGTCGCCCATTGTTATTGGTATTATTCTCGGGCCGATGGCGGAATCGAATTTCCGTCGTGCGCTGGTGATTTCAGAAGGAGATCCCTCCATTTTCCTGACTCGCCCGGTGTGCGCTATTTTTCTGGGCATCGCTCTGGTGACACTCTTGTTACCTATTATCGGCCCACGTCTCAAGGCATTATGGCGTAAACAGCCAGGCTAAACATTAGTAACCCGGGCCGACCCAGCAGCAATGGCCCGGCTATTTCACCTAAAAGGAATGCATGACGATGGCAAAAACAGTTGATGAAATCGCAAAGGATTTGGGGGTTTCAATCACAACGGTACGCGCGGTGCTCAATGGCAACGCGGGTAAATATCGTATTAGCCTGGCAACGCAAGAAAAAATAAATCAATACGTTAAGCAGCACAGCTATACCATTAATCTCACCGCCCGCAGCTTGAAACTGAACAAAAGCAACATCTTCGGTTTGGTGATCCCCAGACTGTCAAACCCGTTCTTCTCTGCGCTGGCCGAACAACTGGAGGCGTCGTGCCGTGAGTTAGGTTATCAGTTGATGATTAGCTGCTCTAATGGGGATGCTCATTATGAAAACTTGCTGGTGAAGTCGCTGGAAGAACGCAACGTCGATGGTATTTTTATCGCCGCTACCGAAGCGGCGTGTCAGGCTCATCATTTAAAACATCGTAAAAAAGCGCTGGTGTTTCTGGACCGTGATTTTGCTATTAAAAATGCAACCTGCGTGACCACTGACAACAGTGATAGCGGGTATCGGCTTACCCGAGCAATGTTGGAATATACCTCTAAATCAATATATTTTTTTGTGGCAGATCCTTCCTCGCCAACGATAATCGATCGCCTCAGTGGCTTTCATAGAGCGATGGCAGAGCAGGGTATTACAGTACCTGATACGGACATTACTTATGCAGAACATAACCGTATCAGCGATGGTGCAAGTTTGATGGCGCAATTTATCGATCGCCACCAATGCTGGCCGCAGAATTTTATCGCATCCTCGTTGCCGGTATTACAAGGCGCGTTAAGCGTCTTGCGTGAACGTTACGGTTATATTCCAAACGATATAAATATTGGCACATTCGATGATAATATTATGCTGAGTTTTTTGGCCAATAATATCTGGTCAATGCGCCAGAATGAGAAACAACTTGTCGAGAAAGCCTGTCAGTTGATGATAGGTAAGTTGGAAGGTTCAGTATCCAAAAGTAGCGCGACAGCAAAAGCGGAACTGATCTTTCGACAGAGAAAATCAGGCTGACATTGAATGACACTTACGTTTTCTTACAAAGTGAGATGAATGTGATCAAGATCAAATCTTTCGAATTATAATTCTTTAGTCTTATCAAGCATCACCTTATGCGATATGGACTATGAAAATGAAAGTTTTTTTTGTAATGACACCTCCAGCTAGGCGCAGATATGGCGTTGCTCTCTTTGTCGGAATCATTGCTGGTATAATGTCAGCCTTTGTTAAATGGGGAGCAGAAGTTCCGTTGCCACCTCGTACCTTCTCAGGCGGACGTGATGCATTTAATCCCCCGTTCCTGTTCCTCAGAGATTATTTAGGTATTGATCCGACCCAAACGGTATACCAATTCTCTGAACATATAATAAACCCTGTGCATATTACTCATATCATTTTCTCCCTTGTCTTTGCGGTAGGCTACTGTGTAGTCGCTGAAGTTTTTCCAAAGGTAAAGTTATGGCAAGGGGCGATGGCGGGTATTATTGCTACTGTTGCAGTGCACTGGATTAGTTTCCCGCTACTGGGACTGAGCCCGCAATTATCAGGAATACCCTTTGATGAGTATTTATCTGAGTTAGTGGGGCACATTTTCTGGTTCTGGGCGATCGAGATGATTCGACGTGACTTAAGAAACAGAATAACGCATGAGCCTGATGCGGAAGTTCCTCTGAATGCCACTTTCCGATAAATCTCGAATGAACATAAAAACCCGCGAATGCGGGTTTTTATTTTTGCATACAGGATCGGCGTATCTTCTACGTATCCTTTTCTGCCTCATGAAGTTTTGCTGAATAAATCGAACTTTTGTCCTCCATCCGGATCAGATCACCACATATCCTGATGATATCGCGGTATCCCGTGGCAAAAAAATCCAAAATCACCCACCAGGACAGCCTACAATAAGGCGTTCATCCATCCTGACACTCTGGGTTTGATGAGTCGGCCAGCCCAAGACGTCTTCACTGGGGCGTCCGCAACATCATTTTAAGCGGATTATTTCCACTGTATTGATGCTAAAACGCGTATTCCTCCTGCCGCTGCGGGCCACTCAGTGACTTATTGATTCCATTTTATGTTAATAAAAATTCTACGTACGGCGAAATTTCCCATAAAGCCGAACATGTCAGCATGACGGCTAAAACTGATCTAAGGTACCCACTTTGCGAACAGACAGACTCCGTAAAGAAATACGGTTATGGCAATGGTGGCCATAACCTGCCGGATAAGTCTTAGCTCTACATTGTATTTATAAGCCCACTGATCTGTTTGTATTAGTGTTAGCTACCCGATCTCTAAATAAGAATAAGCTTAGTTTACGAAATGATTACAAATGCATGGCGGTATGATTTTAAAATCTTTTGAGGGTTAATAAAAACTCCACTTGCTAATTTTTAAAGTGTTTCTGTAAGATAGAATTTAAAGGTGGATTAACCATCAATAAGAGTAACCAAGGTACTTAATTCGTTAAGCAATGCTAATGAATTTTAGACGCAGCAGAGAAATAAAGGTTTGTTATGAAAAAAAATGTTAACGATGACTCCGTATGCGGATTTTGCACTAGTAAATTAAAAAAAGATCCTGCTAAATGTTTCAATTGTGGCGCTGAAATGACGAGAGGGTATATTAATAGTCGGACGAGAACTTTAATTTTATACTTGCGATTTTTTTTGATTTTAATTTCTGCATTCTTAATGATATTAATTTATCAGAATCAGAATTTTATTAAATTATCTATTTTTTTAGATCCACTATTAATATTGATATCTTGGTTTTCACCTTGGATTTTCTTTAAATTAAAAAACAGAAACAATCATGTGTGGAGATTGAAAAATATGCGTTAGTAGATAATAAAGTACTGTTGAAAAAGGGATCTGATTTGAGTCATCTTCTTTCCAGGAGAATTCAGAGGTCGGAAAATTTATTCAGCAGACGTACTTTTCTCTGAAAATGTCCGTAATACCAGAGCGAAGCCCGATTTTTACGCAATGCCCGGATTGTTTCTATCCCTTTTGTCGTCGTATACACCGTCTTAAGGGATTTAAAATCCGACATCTGGATTGGCTATTCTCTACAGCTTTCCCCGATCGTATTCAATGACATTGAAGAGGTGGCCATGCGCCGCTCCTTCAATCAAAGCAATCATCCCCCGCTATTTGCAACCGTGCCTCACTACCCGCCCATAAGCGATCGAATGAGATCGGCATCTGTGTCCATTGTCGGATTAGAGACAATCATGCCAAGATCGGGACGGCCATCCACAGCAAATCCCGAATACTCCAGCGTTATGATTCCAAGCGCCGGATGGCGCAGGCGCTTGGTACCCTCGCCATGCAGGCGCACGTCACTATTGCGCCAGAGTGATGCGAACTCAGGGCTACGCGCGCAAGACTGCTCAATCGGCCTATATCGGCGAGGGCCAAAACTGTTGGTCGGCCACGCATGTCAGCGATACAGTGCTTCTATTCCGGTTGGCTCTCGAAAAGCATGCAGCGGGTTCGCGCTACCACGCGACCGCCGAGCGCGATCACGTTCCGCGCTATTGCTGAAGTCATTGGCCGAAGGCTCGACGAGCCAGCGAATAAAGCCGATGTGCAGTTTGGCTGGCTGAATATGTTCGCGAGCAAGGATATGTCTGCCTCGAACGCGATCACGCAGCAAAAGATCGGGTGGCATCCGACTGGCACAGGGCTGCTCAATGATATCGCTCAGCGCTGGGGGAGTCTGAATTCATCTTCTAACTTAATGATTTATAAATCTTAAAACTTGATTCAACTTTTGCTTTGGGCCTAAAGCAATTTATGAGGGAATATCGCTACATTTTTATCAAAGGTTATCCTTCTTGTTTTGATGCCTCCAACTTGTTGAATGCTATAAGTTTCGGGAGGTATAAATGCTTATACTCATGGCCGAAGCATCAAACCTGTAGCTCGACGTGCCTGCAGGATATTGACGTAGGTAATTAACGGTGGTTGTTCCGTGAACGAAAAACCACTGCGATCAATGCGTAGCAGACCATAGCGCTCGACCACAAAATTCACGGCATCTTTCAGCGAGATACCGGACTCGATATGTTCCTGAATAACCGACTCATAGTGGAACGGGGTGTCATTAAGCGTCAGGCCGTAATGGCGCTCAAACAGGTACGTCAGGAGTTGTTTCCAGACGACCACGGGTGACAGGCAGGGTTGAGCCTCCCGTGTCGGGGATACGGGTAAAGTTTGCATAGTTATTATCTCGTAGTGTGAAAGGAAAAGGACAGTGAAGACGTTGAGGTAACCTAAGGATAAATGGGGGGGTTATCGGGCTCATGCTGCTGATACTCCTGCCAGAGCAGAAGCCTGGTCATGCCTTTACGTTTGAGTTTATGGTGACAGGCGACGAAGTCAGCGGGCCGCTTGAGTAAGGCGGGATGGCGCCCGGCATACAGCTGGTTTTCCAGCTGGCTATCGGTCACACCGTCGAGTAAGGGCCATACCAGGTCGCTGCCCTTAAACCGGGTGACAATTTCGGAGATAGTGCCACAGTCGACGTTCAGACAGGCGGCGATGCTGCGATTAGGCAGATGACAATCAAACTTGAAGCGTAAAACGTCTTTAATTTTGCTCACGGATGTTCTCTGCTTCGGCATGGGCCGGGCCGGCCCTCACGGGAGATGGAACTGTGAGGATAGTTGACCCATTGATTTATCGACAGAAAACGCGGGATTCCGGATTCAAGATCACCGATAACGGATTAAAGATCACGGATTTCGGCAAATGGCCGGATTTGATCGGATAAAACCGTATTCAGTGATCGGTTAAGACTGAAATGGATGATCGGTTGAAACCGTAATCCGTGGTCGGATTGGGCCGAAACATGCCTCAGACCACGCATGATTAGAGAAATAACCCCATTTAGACCTTCCATCTGAACGGTAGGAGGCCCACCATGTCAGGATGATGGTAACGAGTCGTTGCGTTCAAGATTGTGAGTGCCATTGCCTTGGGGTTCTGAACACCCGGCAGCGTTTTTTCATCCAGCCCCGCGGCAAGAATGTGCTCCACCTGTGCCGCCAACAGCACCGCGTGGTCATCGAGGATTTCGGGGGTTTCCTGGACGATTTTCACGGCCGCTGACAGCAACTCTGCATCGTCGACGACTTTGCGCTGCTTGATGACGGCTAAGGTTCTTAGCCATTCCACCAAGCGCTCATCGGCAGGTGCATCCTTTATGGCAATAGCATTGGTTGCATCGGAAACACGATGGAGCCAACGATGGATCACCGCTGCACGAAGCGCAGCCTTACTAGAAAAATGTCGATAGATGTTGCCATGGCTCATCTTCATCAAACGTGCCACATCGACCACATTCAACTTATCAAGCCCGTGGCGTCGCAGAAGGAATTCGGCAGTATCGAGTATTCGAGCGTGCATCTCGTCTGCATCCGAAATGCTTGGACTCTTTACCTTGCTTACGCCATGAACATCTGCGTCACGGTGTATCGTCATTAATGCACCATAAAACGTTCGCCGTGGACTGCATCTTGCGGTACTGCTTCCTCGATTGCTGCCAGCGCGTCAGCGGACAGTTGAATCGGAGAGGCTAGCGCTTCGCGCAGCCTTAGACTTCAATCGATTCAGAGATCTCTAACGCATCATCGACTTCAATGCCCAGATAACGGACTGTGCTTTCCAGTTTCTTATGGCCCAACAGAAGTTGGATCACCCGAAGATTCTTAGTTTTCTTGTAGATCAGGTAAGGTTTTGTTCTTCTCATGGAATGTGTGCTGTAAAGCGAATCTTCGAGACCAAGCTTTGCTACCCACCCATGAAAAATTCGGTTGTATTGCCGGGTTGATATGTGCTGGTTAGTACTAACCCGAGACCGGAACAAGAAGTCTTTACTGTGCAAATTGCCAAGCTTTATCAATGCAGCAACAGCTTCTCTTGTCCCTTTGGTTATCTCAAATTGCACAGGGTTACCGGTTTTCTGTTGCAACACCGTAGCTCTGCTTGAAACAGAGCTACCATATGCAACATCAGATACTTTTAGTTTGACCAGATCACAGCCTCGTAGCTTGCTGTCCAAGGCCATATTGAATAGAGCCAAATCGCGCGTTTTACCTTCCAGTTCAAGCCTGATTCGGATCCCCCAGATATGAGATATCTGAAGTGGTCTTTTTTGGCCGATGATACGGTCTTTGTTCCACGGTGACGTGTTCATACTCAAATCTCCTGCAATGTGGGAGATTTGAGTATGGTTGTCCCTCATGAGCGAACAGCAGACATTCACTGATGGCGACTGAATATTTTGTCACATTAAACTAAACGTATTTGTTGCGAAACATGATTGATATACCTATAAAATTCATGAACCTATATAAAAATGAGGACACTATGGATATTTCAATCAGAAAATTATTGCCGCTTGAATGGGATCTTGCTTACAGTCTTATTTCACAACTAAGGAATATTTCCAAAGAGAAATTTATTGAAAGCGTCAGAATTCAGACATTAAACGGTTATGAACTTGTTGGCGCATTTGGTGATGAGAAAATGCTTGGTTTGATAGGCTTCCGTCCCGTTCATACCCTCGCTAGAGGATCACATCTCCATATAGATGATTTGGTTGTTGATGAGGCATCAAGAAGCACAGGGATAGGAAAAAAACTGCTGGATTTTGCCTCCCTTGAATCAGAAAGCAGGGGCATGAACTTCGTGTTCCTTGATGCCAGAAAAAAAGCGATTTCATTTTATGAAAGAAATGGTTTTGTCGCTCACTCATCGCCATCAATGAAAAAGCCACTCAGATAAAACTAGAATGACTGCTTAAGGCCAGCTACCTCGCCCATTTAACATTAGAGTTCATGCGCAACTTCCGGATTTGGCACCAAGCCGCCTGCTGAGAAACGTCGTGGGCTGTGAGCGAAGAGCGGGCGTTATGGCTATAGCCTCATGATGTCGATATTAGTATTCAGTATCGGATGAGATAATGCATCTTGGATGCTATCTATTGGACATTAACAGCCTAGACAACTGTTGCGCAGAGGCTCCTACCACAAGTGCAATAATCAATACTCCCACAGTGGGTAATGTCCTGCCGGTAAAAAAGCATCCCAGAAGTAAAACTGCGTATGTTGCGACAATGCCAGTAAGCATAGAAATAATAAAAACGTGAGTTTTCATCATATCTCCTTAATCCCCCCGGCTGTGCTCCTGGGGGATTAACACGATAAGGTTATTTAAAGGCAGACTTTCCTGCGAACTGTGCCGACGAACCCAGTTCATCCTCAATTCGCATCAGCTGGTTGTATTTTTCGATACGCTCACCCCGACATGGCGCCCCTGTTTTAAGATGACCGGCACGCATGGCTACTGTCATATCGGCGATAAAGCTGTCCACCGTTTCACCGCTGCGGTGCGAGATAAAGGCACCCCAGTTGTTGTCATGACAAAGCTGGACTGCGTCAAAGGTTTCACTCAGGGAACCAATCTGGTTGAGTTTAATCAATGCGGCGTTGGCAAGATTTTCATCTATTCCGCGCTGGATATATTTCACATTGGTCACAAACAGGTCATCACCAACCAGTTCCACCTGACCCCCTAGCGTATCGTGCAGAATTTTCCACCCAGCCCAGTCATCCTCAGCGAGACCGTCTTCAATCAGGGCAATCGGGAAGTTTTTCACCAATGTTTGATAGTAGTTTGTCATTTCCTCTGAGGTCAGCTCGGCATTTTCTGTGCGCAGATGATATTTACCATCACTGTAGAACTCGCTGGAGGCGGGATCCATGCAGATAACAATGTCTTCACCAGGGCGGTAACCTGCTTTTTCAATGGCCAGCACAATCAGCTCCAAAGGCTCGCGATTTGAAGAAACAGCCGGTGCAAAACCCCCTTCATCTCCCACGCCGGTCGACAACCCCTTATCAAGAAGAACCTGGCGAAGTGCCTGATACACCTCACTCCCCCAGCGCACGGCCTCCCTGAACGTCGGTGCACCGCAGGGGGCAATCATGTATTCCTGAAAGTCAGCCCCTTGTCCGCGGGCATGGACCCCCCCGTTAATGATGTTCATGCAGGGCACCGGCAACAGATTTGCCCCAATTCCGCCAAGGTAACGGTACAAAGGCGTCTGCGATAGCTGAGCCGCAAGCCTCGATACGGCAAGCGACACGCCCAGAATAGCATTTGCTCCCAGACGCGCTTTATTATCCGTCCCGTCAAGGGCGATCATGATGTTGTCGATGCCGCGCTGGTCGCGGACATCGTGTCCTTTAAGGCTGTCAAAAATTTCGGAGTTAACGCTTCCGATTGCGTTAAGCACGCCTTTCCCGCCAAAGCGCGCTTTATCACCGTCGCGGCGCTCAATGGCCTCGCGCGAACCGGTACTGGCTCCTGAAGGTACGGAGGCTCTTGCCATCGAGCCGCACTGAGTTGTGACATCCACTTCTATGGTCGGGTTACCCCGGGAATCCAGAATTTCGCGGGCAACAATTTTATCAATAATAAAGCTCATATAAACCTCGAGTGTTAGTGAGTCGTAATATGCTTAATCAACACATCGACGGTCAGATGGTTGATGAATTCTATGGAATGGGAGGAGAGCGTCCCGAACAGCCTGTTTTTATGTCCCATAATCACCAGATCGACACCTGACCCGGTGACACAGGCTTCGACGTCCTTAAAGCGGCTGATGGTAACGATTTCTTTCACATCCACGGGAAAGTTCACGGTGTCTACCAACCGGCTCAGCATGGCTTTGGCCGCAATAATTTCAGCCGACTGGCGGTCCTTGGTTAATGAATCAGAGGCAATGTCTAACTCCCGGTAATCAGAGGTGAGGTGGCCAAGCGTGATCGCCGTCCCTTGTTCATGAAATCCCTTGGCAACCCCCTGCAGCAGGAATTGGCCGTCGGTTTCATCGCTGAGCAATATCAGAGCATGTTTATAGATTGGCATTAATTACCTCGACGAGGTTGAGAGCGCGCCCGTCAGCCACGGGAGTATGTCCTTTTCCCTGCTGATAACGCCGGGAAGAGAAAGACACGTGAGATCGAGCGCATTATTTTCTGAGAAATATAACGTGGTGTTTTTCTGAAAAATATCCGTGACGGCCAACATAGCCATGTCCAAATGGCCGGACTGACACTTTTTTGTTAACGCGACAAGCAGGTCAGGGAGCACTGCGTCCATTGCCGACATACCTGCCACTTCAATTTGTGAAAGCAGTATCGACTGACCGTTAATCTGATAGCGCTTGGCGTCTTTCATAAGGAGTTGGTCGGGTGTCAGCCCCGCGATGTCGGTTTTAGCGTTCAGCAGGCCTTTCACAAAGGCGTCATAATTTAGTTCGCTTATGATGGATAACGCCTGCACGGCAGCCCTGTCGTGAGCGGTAGTGGTTGGGGATGTGAGCGCCACAGTATCACTCAATATTGCACCCGATATCAGTGTGGCCTGCGATGAGGAAATGGGCTGATGATATTCAAGGGTAAGGATTTGCCAGAGCACCGTGGCACAGCTGCCGACAGCGCGTATCCAAACATCCGGAGGATTTTGTGTGATGACCGTACCTAACTGATGATGGTCTATGATGCCCAAAATGTTACTGAAAGCTAAAGAGGGTGGACCCTGCTCCAAATCCGTAAAGTCGACCAGCCAGACCTGTTTTCCACTCAGGTCTTCTTTGAGTAGGTGAGGGGCTTCCACGTTGGCCTGGTGCAGAATAAACGTCGTTTCAGGAGTTATGTCACCAAGCCTAAATGGGGTTGCGTGTTTTCCGTGGCTTTTAAGCCAGTCCGCTGTAACAAGAGCGCTGCAGATGCTGTCGCTGTCGGGATTGAGGTAACCAAAAACGCGGATCATAGCGTCTTCCTCTGACGGGGCAGAAGAACGTTAACAGACAAATAAAGATAGATTTTTTTCATAAGAGTACCTGACATACCTGCCTAAGAGAGAAAGCAAAAATGTATATCAGGCGTCATCATCCGAACTGGACAGTCCGGCGGTTGGGAAAGGTGGAACACCATCACCTTACTGATGAATATAGGTGAAAATCTACCACTGTGCAATGTGCATTCTATGAAATATTAATAAGAATGGAGGTCTTCTGATTGTCTTCTTGCCGACCATATTTAACACAATACAAAGAATCAATGTCCGCTTCTGGCACCAAACCGCCTGCATGTAGACGCAGAAGAGTCGCTAGGAGCGAACTTACCGGACCAGAGTAAAAGCTTTTATTTCACCATGACGAACTTACGAGCTCCGAATTACTTTAGGCTCTGTGAAACTGGTCAGAATTAAGCTGATTTAAGTAATAACTCGGTTACAAATGGGATTCAGACTCTCGCCTCATAAGAAATTCGTCATGAAACACACCGTTAACAAATAACGCAGCAGTATCTGTTGCCCATTCAGTGAATCCAAAAGAGCGATACAGTGCTAGTGCTGCGTGATTAGTGGTAACTACTGAAAGTTTTATTGTCCGCGCTGAATTGGCAGCCTCCAGCGCCGCTTCTAAAAGTGCAGTGGAAAGGCCCGAACCTCTCATTTCGGCACGGACGTACATTCCCCATATAGTGGCCATATGGCTCAGCTTTGGGGCGTTACTGCAACTAACACCAATGATACCCTGCAAGGTGTTCTGAAGATCGAATCCTCCAAAAACACAATTACCCAATAATCGCTCAGCAAAGAACTGTGTTGGTTTCTTATTCCAGTCTTCATAAGAAGCACCAAAAGCGTCAGGATGAAGCTGCAGCGCTTCCAGCCTTACTCGTCTAAAATCGTCAAGATCACTATCACTAAGACGTCGCACACTAAATGTTTTCATTCCAAGCTCCTTGCTAGCGCCAATTTTTACTCACCCACCATTGTATCAACTTACAATAACACCTCTACGACGTGCCTTTGTTGTAGTCAGCTCGTTGCAAAAAACTGCCTGAATAAGGAGCATGGTCCGCCATGAGCAATGAGCGGACATTGCAGACTGCCCAGTAGAAAAAGGGCTATCAGAATTATCTAAAGGAAGATCGTATTAATCATGTCTCATTCTAACTGTTTAATAAATTATAAAAATTGAAACTTTCATTTAATATCATCGTGTTAAGGAAGTTAATTAAACCTCTCATTTAATTTATGATTCTTATTTAGTTCATGAGTTGGTGTAAAAATAGATTACCGCACTATTGAAAAAAACATATTCAACCCCAGCAGGAAATTATATTTAAAATTAATGTGCGTAGGGACTTTTCTGCGTAACAAGAACAGTAAGTAAACACATAGTAATAATAGTTACCATTCCCATTTCGCAACTAGCCATATCATGAGGTAAACTAATTCCTGCTGCAATTTTGTGAATTAAGGTTATCCTAATAATTCTTTTGTATGATTAAGGTCATCGATAAATTTACTAAGGGCTCATTAATGAAATTGCGACTCTGGAATCTATTACCTCATGATTACGCTCCTTTTTTTCGTATTCTTCACATCATTGTGGTATTTCTAATATTATCACAAATTATTAACTCTAATCTGACAGAGACCGAAGCAATTGGTGAGCATAGTCTTGAAGGAGTTATAACCTGGATGCACATTATTTCAGGATTAGGACTGATTATTTGTGGTTTTATAATGTTAAGCTGGATGCTTACTCAAAGAGGTTTTACTTATTACTTTTCATGGGTAGGGCTTGACTTTAGTGGCATTAAACAAGATATAAAAACGTTGACTAGTTTCCGCCTGCCCGATGCCCATTCGGGAGGTATTGCCAGTACAATCCAAGGATTTGGAGTTCTAGCATTGCTAATTGTAGCACTTTCAGGTGGCCTATGGTTCTTGTTGAATACCATACAGTCAAATCTGGCTGAAACAGTAATCCACTGGCATAAGTTCTTTACTACTTTCATTGAGGTCTATTTTTATGCACATGGTGCAATGGGAGTTTTGCATATTTTAATTGAAAAATATAAAAGTCGCTCAGTTAACCTAGGTGACTAATCTGTTGTGCGATAATATTTCTTCAAGTTGTAAAAAATCCTAAAAATAAAATTTAGTGTACTAGAGGATGAAACAGCACTTGCAGAGACTTTTTTAAAGAAATTTAAAAAAAAAACGAAAAAATATTCATGGCGCAATGATTATTTAATTATCTAATATGGATCGAAATGTGAGTTAGTTGCCCTATTTTAGGAAGTTAATAATGAGTAAAACCAAAGAGTTACCTCGTCCGCTTACGCACTACGCTTGGCTTTCCATTGCCACGGCTATTGCCACTATCGGACTCAAAGGTGTGGCGTGGAAAATGACCGGTTCGGTCGGTCTGCTATCTGATGCCATCGAATCCGTAGTTAACCTCGCAGGAGCCCTAATGGCGCTCTGGATGCTTACCTTGGCTGCGCTTCCGGCCGATGAGAACCATGCATATGGGCACGGCAAAGCCGAATATTTCTCGAGTGCTTTCGAAGGATTTCTGATCCTATTGGCGGCAGCCAGTATCGCCTATACCGCAGTTGAGCGGATGTTAACTCCGCAGCCGCTTGAGGAGATTGGTCTCGGGCTACTGGTTTCGACAGTCGCATCAGTCCTTAATTTTGTGACGGCACGCATCTTGTTAAGGGCTGGCAAGCAGCACAACTCGATCACTCTTGAGGCAGATGCTCATCACCTGCTGACCGATGTCTGGACGTCGGTCGGTGTCATTTTTGGTGTCGGACTGGTTTATCTGACCGGCTGGTTTTGGGTCGATCCGGTCGTTGCATTGCTGGTCGCAGCCAACATCGTGTGGACTGGTTATCAGCTTATGAGTCGTTCAGCGGCAGGTCTGATGGACGTATCGCTACCCACTGAAGAACTCAAAAAAATCGAGTCGCTGCTGGCGGGATATCGTGAACAGGGGCTTGATTTCCATGCACTACGCACACGCCAGGCTGGCGGGCGGGCGTTTATGACAATTCACATCCTAGTTCCTGGGCTATGGACTGTTCAATATGGGCACGACTGGGCCGAGCGTATAGAGAATGATATCCGCACAGCACTGCCTTTTATCCATATCACCACTCATGTGGAACCGTTGGAAGATCCAGCGTCAATGAACGACCAAACACTCGACATTTCTGATCACTAAACTAACCACATGCCGCTGGTCCGGCAGGGGAACAAAACCTCGGTCTACAAAAATTTCAGGTATTCTCTATAATTTTGAGGGTACTTGGTGTCTTTGCTTTCTACTTATTTTCCTGACCTGCGCCCAATTGTTTGGCACGCAATAGTTTTAAAAAGTCCGCTTCTGGCACACACCAGACAAACACGTGACGCTGAAGGTCTGCTGAGAGCGCAGGCTGTGTGAAAACTTCTGATCACTTTTTGGTCTAAGCAATGAATTTATATGATCAACCATTCTCGATAAACCCGTGCGGTAATATTTTTTTTCTAATAA
>NZ_JBLJFK010000018.1:0-66372 GCF_049889095.1 Ewingella sp. S1.OA.A_B6
TCTTGTTCGACCGTCTGATCCTTGCGTATTATGACAAAGCAGAACACCAAATCCTTCGTATCGATTAAAGGAAATGTGTTACCTATGTGGCCGGTCAGATCTGTAACCCATGTGACCGGTCTATACCCGACTGCGCCCCTTTTGGTCGATGTGGGCCGACGCCCACGAATTTGAATTTAAATTTAAAACTTACTCCTGTTTTAAAACAGGAACCCCGTTCAACGGCGTATTCTTCATCAACAACGCCAACCCAAACCCAATCACCATAATCACCGCCGCTATCTGGTACACCGAGTGAATAGCTGCCCCGAACGCTTGCAGATAATCGTCACGCAATGCGGCAGGAAGATCATGAATCGTCTGAGGCGCCAGTGAACGCGGCAGTTGAGTTCCTTCAGGGATTAACGCCGTTAGCCTGGTATGCAACACATTGGTGAAAACAGCGCCAAAGGCCGCCACACCTATCGACCCGCCAATCGAGCGGAATAAAGTGGTACTGGCGGTGGCGACGCCAATCATCTTCGGTTCGACACTGTTTTGCACGGCCAGAATCAACACCTGCATCACCATGCCCAATCCCAGCCCCAGGGTGCCAATGTAGATATAAAGCAGGTGCAGCGGCGTATTGAGTTTCAAAGTGCCGAGCAGCACCATGCCGACAAAGGCCACCAGCGTACCGATAATGGGAAAAATGCGGTATTTGCCGGTTTTACTGATCACCCAGCCACTGAGAATCGAACTGACCACGATCCCCCCCATTAGCGGTAACAACTGCATCCCAGCCTGCGACGGCGTAGAGCCTTTAACCACCTGCAAATAGAGCGGCAGAAAAGTAACCGAACCAAACAGCGACATGCCGATGATAAAACCGATCAGACAACTCAGCACAAAAGTGCGCTGGCGGAACAGATTAAGCGGGATGAGCGGTTCAGCCGCCAGAGTTTGCTCATAAATAAAGCCGCCCAAGGCCACCAGCCCAAAAGCCAAAATGCACCACAGCTGGCCGTTGGACCACTCCAGAACAGTGCCCCCTTCGCTGGTGAACAAAATGATACAGGTCAGCGCCGTCGCCAGGTAAAAGGCACCTATGTAATCGATCTCATGTTTAACCCGGCTCTTCTGCGACTGGAATGTCGCGCCAATCACCAGCAGGGCAAGCACGCCGAGTGGCAGGTTGATATAGAAAATCCAACGCCATGAAAAGTGTTCAACCAGGAAGCCTCCCAGCAGCGGGCCTACCACCGTCGCCAGGCCAAAAACGGCACCAAAGAAGCCCTGATATTTGCCGCGATCGGCCGGCGGAATGATGTCCCCGACCACCGCCATGCTCACCACCATCAAACCGCCTCCGCCCAATCCTTGCAGGGCGCGCATTAGGATCAACTGAGTCATGTTTTGCGCTATACCGCACAGTGCCGAGCCAAGCAGGAACAAGACAATCGCCGTTTGCAGCACGATTTTACGGCCGAACAAATCGCCAAATTTACCGTACAAGGGCACGACGATAGTCGATGCCAGCAGGTAGGAAGTCACTACCCATGACAGATCCTCCAGCCCGCCCAGTTCACCAACGATAGTCGGTAATGCGGTGGAGACAATCGTCTGGTCCAGTGCCGCCAGTAACATCACCAGCAACAGCGCGGAGAACAGAATGCGAATAGACGGCGCTTCTTTGTTGGTATGACTTGGTTGGTTCTCGAGGGTCATATGGGGTTTCAGACTTGTAATTAATTAACTAGATAATTAATATACGGGCAACCCTTTCGTCTGGTCAATGGATCACGCTAAATATGACGACGCAAAACGCCGGTAAAAAATCCGAATCTCATTCAGCCAGCTCAGAGCCGAAAAATAACGGACAACGTCGTCCGGGCAGACCATCGGGTTCAGCCAAAAACGTTGAGAAACGTGAACTCCTGCTGGACTCCGCGCTACAACTGTTTGCCCAACAGGGGATCGCTGAAACCCCCCTTAGCGCCATCGCCAAACATGCGGGCGTAACCACCGCCATGTTGCATTACTATTTCAATACTCGCGAACAGCTGCTGGACGTACTGATTGACGAACGTTTTCAGCCAGTACGCGCAGGGTTCACGGACATATTTAATACCCACGCTGAAGATCCGCTGATGGCAATCACTTCAATGGCGCAATGCATGATTGATGCCGCAGTAACATACCCGTGGGTGGCACCGCTGTGGGTGCGGGAAGTAATTAGTGAAAGTGGCCTGCTGAAAAAAAGGATGGAAGCGCGTAACGGCGATGCAAACCGCAAAATCGTGCAGCAGTCGATCGCACGCTGGCAGGCCGAAGGCCGCCTGAACCCGGATATCGATCCGGCCTTACTGTTTATCTCCCTGTTCGGCCTGACGCTGTTCCCGCTCGCTTCAATGAAAATGAGGCAAGGGGCCGCATCGCTCATTACCCCCGACATGCTGCGTAAACATGTCGCCGTTTTACTGTTCCACGGCCTTACGCCGCAGAAATCATAACTCAACCCCATCAGGCAGTGGGAATAGCCGCGCAACTCACTTTATTCCTCATTTTTTGTATCGAAAAATACTGCACAGACTCGACTATTATCAGTGGCTATCCGAAATGTTTTTAAAGGAATGCCTTGAGAATGAAAGGAATGCCGCCCCTGATCCTCGCGCTGCTCACCAGCTCGTTAGTCCTCACTATCGGCCGTGGGGTGACGCTGCCCTTTATTACCATCTATTTGACTGAGCATTATCATTTGCTGCCGGAAAGCGTTGGCGTGATTCTGGGCGCCAGTCTGGCTATCGGTATTCTCAGCAGTCTGTATGGTGGCTATCTGGTGGATAAATTCAGCCACCGAACGCTGATCACCCTTTCCATCTCGCTCTTCTCGCTGAGTTTCTTTCTGCTGCCGTGGCTACCTAATGTCGGCGGGGTACTGATCGTTCTGGCTCTGCTCAATGCCTCTTACGCGCTGCTCAGTATTACCCTCAAAGCCTGTATTGCCAGCTGGCTTCCGGTGGCAAAAAGAGTGAAAGCCTTTTCGATGAACTACACCTTGGTGAATGTGGGTTGGGCGGTGGGTGCGTCACTCGGTGTGTGGCTGGCGAGCTTCAGCCCTGTTTTACCTTTTGTTATCTCCGGCTCGCTGGCATTGATGACCGTGATCACTCTCGCCTGGGGACTCCGCAATATTCCTCAGCACCCGGCTACGCAGGAAACTCAACAAAACGCGCTGCCTAAACTCAATCTTCGCCAGACGCTCAGTATTCTGGCCCATGACCGCAGGCTTATCTATTTCACTCTCGGCAGCACACTTGGCTCGGTGGTGTTCGGCCAGTTCGCCGGCTATCTGTCGCAATATCTGATACGGGTCTCGAACGCCGCGTTTGCGTACAAAATCATCGGGTTGGTGATGATCACTAACGCCGTGATCGTCATCGCCTTCCAGTATGTGTTAAGCAGCAGGATGAAGCAGGCCAACCTGCTGAAATGGCTATTACTCGGCACCCTATTCTTCATCATCGGGCTGTTCGGATTTATGATCGCCGGGCAATCCGCGCTGTTCTGGATAGTCGCCATGGCGATTTTCACTTTCGGCGAGCTGATCGTCATTCCGGTGGAATATATGTTTATCGACTTTATCGCGCCGGAAAATATGAAAGGCAGTTATTACGGCATGCAGAATCTGAGTAATCTCGGCGGAGCCATTAACCCGGTGCTGTGCGGCTTCTTGCTCAGCTACGCCGCCCCACCGGTGATGTTCATCGCGCTGATCGCCGCCGCAATGGGCGGGTTGCTGTTCTTCTGGATGGGTCACCGGCTGGCGGCGCAGGGAGCGCATTAAACTGCGGCGAGCGCCTGTTTTTTGAGATGTGCCATCAACTCAATATAAGGACGCGGGCCGAAGCTTATCCGGCTGACGCCCAACTCAGTAAGCTGCCTGACCGGCGGCGTTAAATCGTTGACCATAATATTGACCGGCAAAGACGAAAACGCACAAAGCTCTGCGATCAGTAGCGGGTCACTTAAACCGGGAACAAAAAAACCACTGGCTCCCGCATCCTGATACGCCATCAGCCGTTTTTTGGCTTCATCCAACATTGCCGGATGTTTTTTGGTATCGGCGGCCTGCAAGAAAATGTCTGTTCTGGCATTGATAAACAAGGCGACTCCCTGAGATTCTGCCACCTTTCGTAGCGTCATCAGCATCTGACACTGCTCCGGGATGGCATTTAATGACGCTAACCCCATGCGCTGATCCTCGACGTTAATTCCTACGGTCCCCGCCTGTAATAATGCCGCAAGATGATCGCACTTGTTCGTGCCATAACCCGTTTCAAAATCCACAGTTAACGGCAGGCTGACCGAAGAAGCGATTCTCTGTACCGTATGCAAAAGAGCAGAAAAGGGCATTTCCTCGCCGTCCTGATATCCCTGCGCCGCCGCGCAAGACCAGCTCCCGGTCGCAATTGCCGTTGCACCTGTCTGCGCAATGACCTGCGCACTGCCTGCATCCCAGATGTTGTAGAGCATTACCGGAGTATGTTTTTTATGCTGCTGTGCGAAATCCAAAGCCTTACTTTGCTGACTCATACTTTGCTCCTTCTTTTACTGGCTCAGCGCCATTCTTCTTTCGTGTTCAATCAACCAACGTTTGCGCCACAATCCGCCACCATAGCCGGTGAGCGAACCGTCTGCACCAATGACGCGGTGACAGGGAATAAGAATCGAAATCTGGTTGGCACCGTTGGCTCTGGCGACCGCACGGGAAGCCGACGCCTGGCCGATATCAGTGGCCAGCGAGGAGTAACTGCGCAATTCACCCAGCGGAATAGCTTTTAATGCGTCCCAGACTTTGCGGGTAAATAAGGACCCAAATTCTGCCAGCGGCGTACTGAACGTCCCCGATGTTCCAGCGAAATAAGCCACGAGTTCACGTTCAACATGATTGACCGGCGCAGTGCGACCGAAAATAATCTCAGAAGAGGTCAGCTGTTTTAGCCGCTCGATCTCATTCGACAATGCAGGCCGGTCAACAAACTCCAGTAAGTACAGCGCATCACCGCTGGCAATCGCCAGCATCGAACCGATCGGCGTGTCCAGCCAGTCAGCTTTCAGAAACTGATGCTTTCTTGCCTGACTGGGATTAAGACCAATTTGACGACTGATTGCTGCCCGAAAACCGCTGCCAGACTCATAGCTGGCGTCAAGTTGCGCTTCTATCACCTGATCACCGCTGGCTAATGCATCAACGCCTTTCCCCACCCTGCGCAAACGGGCCATTTCGAGAAAAGTGATCCCAAACTGACGCTTGAAGGCGCGGCGAACCGTAGACGGATCAACATTCATTCCCTGCACATCACCTTCGCTCCATTTTCTGTTGGGATCCTCTTCCAGCGCCGCCAACAACTTCAGCACCAAGGGGTCTTTTTCACCGCCCTGCATAAGAGGACGACAACGCTTACAAGGACGGTAACCGGCTTCCATTGCGCTAACCATCGATGAGTAAAACACCGAGTTCTCGCGTTTCGGTTTACGCGCAGGACATGTCAGGCGGCAGAAAATGCCCGTGCTTCTCACACCCACAAACGCAAAACCGTCATAGGCGGGATCGCGGGCAATCAGCGCGGCGTAGAGAACATCGTCGTCGGGCAAATCGAATAGCATGATTCAACTCACAGGCTGGGTAGATGAGAAAAAAGGATAGAGGATTTTCAGAAATGGATGCGACGTTTTTCGGGCGTCAATTCTTTGACGGTACAGTAAGGGCAGCATAGGAAAAATAACCACGCCCGGCCTGACACCGGGCGTTTTAGATTTACTCCTCCAGCCCCCGATTCTTCAGCATGGGTTCAATCGACGGAGCCTTGCCGCGCCAGGTTTCATACAGTTTCTCCAGGTCTTCGCTGTTACCACGTGACAGGATCTGGTCGCGGAATTTTTGCCCGTTCTCCCGGGTTAACCCGCCCTGCTCTTCGATACCGACAAAGGCGTCGTCGGCCAGCATTTCGGTCCACAGATAGGCGTAATAACCGGCAGCGTAGCCGTTACCCCAGATATGCTGGAAGTAGCTGGAACGATAACGTGGCGGAACATAAGCGAGATCGATGTTGTCTTTTTTCAGCGATGCCGCTTCGAATTTATCCACGTCCTGTTCCGGTTCGCTGGCGCTCAGGCTGTGCCAGCGCATATCCAGCAGTGCCGCCGCCAGCAGTTCAGTCATCTCATAGCCTTTGTTGAATTTACTGGCCTTCACAATTTTGTCCTGCAACGCCTGAGGCATCACTTCGCCGGTCTGGTAGTGCTTGGCAAAGTGAGTGAACACTTTCGGATCGTTGGCCCAGTGTTCGTTGAACTGCGACGGGAACTCAACAAAATCGCGCGGCGTCGCGGTGCCAGACAGGCTCGGGTATTGCTGATCGGCAAACAGCCCGTGCAGTGTATGGCCAAACTCGTGGAACAGGGTGATCACGTCATCCCACGACAGGAGCGCAGGCTGGCCTGCGGCCGGTTTCTGGAAGTTGGCGACGTTGTAAATCACCGGTTTGGTGCCCAGCAATTTGGACTGATCAACGTAGTTGCTCATCCACGCCCCACCGCCTTTGTTGTCGCGCTGGAAGTAGTCGGCGTAGAACAGCGCCATCGATTTTCCGTCCTGGTCGAACACTTCAAATACCCGCACGTCTGGGTTATAAACCGGCAGATCGTGACGCTCTTTGAAGGTCACGCCGTACAACTGATTCGCGGCGTAAAATACGCCGTTTTCCAGCACGTTATTCAGCTCGAAATAGGGTTTGATCTGCGCGTCATCAAGGTCATATTTGGCTTTGCGCACCTGTTCAGAATAGTGCTGCCAGTCCCAGGCCGCCAGCTTGAAGCCGCCGTTCTGTTTATCAATAAGCGCCTGAATGTCCTGCGCCTCACGCTGTGCCCGCGCCGTCGCTGCCGGCACGATTTTATGCATGAAGTCCAGCGCGGCCTGTGGCGTTTTCGCCATCTGGTCCTGTATTTTCCACGCAGCATACGATGGGAAGCCGAGAATATTCGCCTGCTCTGCCCGCACTTTAGCCAGCCTGGCAATCAATTGGCGAGTATCGTTAGCATCGCCATGTTCGGCGCGGTTAATCGACGCGTCATACAGCGCTTTGCGCGTGTCGCGATCGTCCAGCGACTGCAACAACGGCTGCTGCGTGGTGTTCTGTAGAACCAGTAACCAGGCGTTATCCAGCTTGCGATCTTTTGCCGCCTGCGACGCGGCAGAAAGTTCAGCTTCGCTCAGACCTGCCAGCTGCTTTTGCTCTTTCACCGTCAGACCACCGGCCTTGGTGGCAGCCAGCAGTTTGTTGGTAAATTGGGTGCTGAGGGTGGCGGACTGCTGGTTAAGTGCCTTCAGTTTTTCTTTGTCGGCATCAGAAAGATTGGCACCCGCCAGCTCGAACTCGTTGTATGTCACCTCAATAAGGCGCTGGGATTCAGGGTCAAGTTTCAACGTATTACGCTGGTCATAAACCGCCTTTAGCCGTGTAAACAGCGCGCCGTTCAGATAGATGCTGTCACTCATCGCCGCCAGTTTCGGCGAGGTTTCTTCATCAATTTTTTGCAGGCCGTCGGAGGTATTCGCACCGGTCATCGCACCGAACACATTCATAACGCGGGTCAGCAGATCGCCGGATTTTTCCAGCGCCACATAGGTATTTTCAAAGGTAGGCGGCGCGGTATCGTTGGCGATTTTATTCACTTCTGCCAGTTTCTGTTTAATGCCTTCGGCAATGGCCGGCGCGTAGTCGCTTTCCTGATAGAGATTAAACTGTGGTGCCTGATAAGGCAGCGGGCTGGCCTTAAAGAAAGGATTTTCGGCTTTTTGCTGACGGTTCATGGTCGGCTCCTGCGGAGAGGTTGACGCGGCAACGGGGGTCGCTGCCACGGCGTAGTGACTGCAGGCCAGAGAAATGGCCAGAAAGAGGTTTGAAAGACGCATTGATGGTTTCCTTTGCCCAAAGAAAGAGAAATTCCGTTAAGTGTCTGAGCACCGTTAAGTCTCTGATCATAGTAACAACGGGGGAAATGGCAAAATTTCCCCATAAAAATTGCGGCGGAATGTGTAAAGTCATCACCCACTATGCTGGCCTGATGACGTGGGCAGATAACCGATATAACGGGCAGTGAAATGATAAAAAATCAGGTGTTCAGCGAGCAACGTTTTAACCAGAAGCAGTTCTCTGGAGAAGAGATCCACGACTGTAAATTTCTGCGCTGCTGTTTTGACAGCATAGACTTGTCCGAGACGACCTTCGTCAACTGCATTTTCTATGACGACGAAATGCAAAAAGGCTGCTCGTTTCAAAATGCGCAGCTCAAAGATGCCAGTTTTAAACACTGCGATTTAACCATGGCAGACTTCAAGAACATTCAGGCGCTGGGTCTGGAGATCCGCGAATGCAAAGCCACCGGTGCAGACTTCAACGGGGCCAGCTTTATGAATATGATCACCACACGCTCCTGGTTTTGCAGCGCCTTCATGACCAAAAACAACTTCAGCTACGCCAACTTCAGCAAAGTGATTCTGGAGAAGTGCGAACTGTGGGAGAACCGCTGGACCGGCGCCAACGTACGTGGCACCAATTTCAGTGGCTCAGACCTTTCCGGCGGCGAGTTCACCGAGTTCGACTGGAACGACGTCAACGTCACCCACTGCGACCTCACCAATTCCGACCTCGGTGAACTCAACCTGCGCAAAGTCGATCTCGACGGCGTAAAAATCGACGACTGGCAGCAGAGCCATCTGCTGGAGAAACTGGGTGTGATTGTTATTGTTTCTAAATAATCGCATTCGACGTGAGAATATTTGGCTCACGTTGCATTGTATTTCGACCAGAAGCTCGATTTACGCCCGTGCTTTGTTAAAATGCCGCCTCCCCACACAAAGAAAAACACCCTGTCAGCCTAAGGCTCACAGGGTGTTGATGATGGTCTTATTCCACCGCCCGGTTAAAGGCGATGGTTGTGTTTCTTTCCGTCAGCTATTTACAGCGCGACGTCAGCGACCTGCTTCTGCTCCTGCCCTTTTTTAGGTGCAGAGGAATTGTCCGCAGCCGGTGCCGGTTCGGCCGGTTTTGGCGTTGGGTTATCCAACATCAGTACGCGGCTGGTGTCGCCGAGTTCTTTTTCAGTGGCGTCAACATTGCCGTTCAGCTTGGTGCCGTAAGAGGGGATCATCTCCTTCAGTTTGGCCTGCCATGCTGGTGTGGCGACTTTGTCTTTGAAGACGGTTTCCATTAGGTGCAGCATGATCGGTGCAGCGGTGGATGCGCCCGGTGAGGCACCCAGCAGCGCGGTGATGCTGCCATCTTTTGAGCTGACCACTTCGGTGCCGAGACGCAGAACGCCGCCTTCTTGCTCATCTTTCTTGATGATCTGCACGCGCTGGCCCGCCTCCCACAGTCTCCAGTCTGCTTTTTTCGCATCCGGGAAGTATTCACGCAGCGCATCGAAACGATCGTCGTCAGACAACATCACCTGGCTGACCAGATATTTCACCAGATCGAAGTTGTCGATACCCACATGGGTCATCGGCATGATGTTGGAGAAGTTAACGCTGCCGAACAGATCCCACAGGGAGCCGTTTTTCAGGAATTTGCTGGAGAAGGTCGCGAACGGTCCGAACAGCAGAACCCGTTTGCCATCGAGCATGCGGGTATCGAGGTGCGGAACGGACATCGGCGGTGAGCCAACGGAGGCTTTACCATACACTTTCGCCAGATGACGTTGCACGATTTCCGGGTTGTCGGTCACCAGGAACTCGCCGCCAACCGGGAAGCCACCGTAGTTATCGCCTTCAGGAATACCGGATTTTTGCAGCAGTCTCAGAGACGCACCGCCCGCACCGATAAACACAAACTTTGCTTTAATGACGCTTTCTTTGTCGCCGTTTTTCAGGTCCGCAACCGTCACGTTCCAGGTGTTATCCGGGTTACGTTTGAGTTCACGCACTTCATGACCAAGGCTCAAAGAGAAATTAGGTTTCTTCTGCAAAGAGGCTACCAGCTGACGGGTGATTTCACCGAAGTTCACGTCAGTGCCGATGGGAATACGGGTTGCAGCGACTTTCTGTTTCGGGTCACGGCCTTCCATCACCAGCGGGATCCACTGTTTGATTTCCGCCGAGTCTTCTGAATATTCCATGCCACGGAACAGCGTGCTTTGTTGCAGCGCGGCGTAACGTTTACGCAGGAAGTTGATGTTGTCGTCACCCCACACAAAACTCATGTGCGGCGTGCTATTGATGAAGGAGCGCGGGTTATGCAGCACGCCGTGCTCAACCTGATAAGACCAGAACTGGCGGGAAATCTGGAAGGATTCGTTGATCTCAACCGCTTTAGAGATGTCGATGCTGCCATCGGTTTTTTCCGGCGTGTAGTTCATTTCTGCCAGCGCAGAGTGTCCGGTACCGGCGTTGTTCCAGCCGTTGGAGCTTTCCAGTGCCACGCCATCCAGACGCTCAACCATGTCGATTGACCAATCAGGTTCTAATTCCTGAAGGTATGTCCCCAGCGTCGCGCTCATAATGCCGCCGCCGATCAGTAACACATCTACGGGCTTTTCATCTTCTGCGAACGCTGACTGACTGAAGGCAACCACGTTAAGGCAGAGGATCATGGCGAGTATTTTTCTCATGACGTCTGTTTCTCTAAATGTTTAGTTTTAGTTTTGCAGGTGAAAGCTATCCGGATCTTCCCGGAAAAACGAAATCAACAACAGGATGCGCTGTGGAAGTAAGCGATTCTTTGCACAGCAGATGAAAGGACAATAATGCGGAGTAACGAAAACAGCGGCACACAACGACAAACCAACCACAAATATGTTACCGAATACTCATATTACCGAGATTTCGTAAATATTTTAACATTGTCGTTACGTGCATTAAAATATAGTTTACTGCTTTAAATAATTACATAAGTGAGTGTCGCGGCCTCTTCTTCAGGCAATGTTTGCCCGCAAAACCCCCGCATGCACCGCCATTTCCGCTGCCGGGCCGTGGCCAATTAACATAAAGTTGTAGCCCGCATTGCGCCAGTAAACCACGTTCATCCCCTGTCGAATTTCACTCTCCTGCGGCGTACTTTTCAGGTGTTCGCTGCGGGTAATACAGAACGCCATCGGCCCATAGCCCTCATCGAGATAAGAGATCTGCGCAATATCATACTCGTCGTAATGCAGTATGCGGGCATTCTTCAATGTCGCGCCCGGCAACGCCAGCGCTGCCGTACTTAACACGATGCCCAGCGTGTTTTTCACCCGCGAGAGCTGCTGTTGTTGCTGCTCGGCGGAGTCATTGACGTCCGCCAGCGTCTGCGTGGTATACAGCGACATATAACCGGCAACGTGCTCACGCCAGTTGCTATCGGCACCAGAAAACCGTGCCGAGTAACGTCCGGCGAGCAAGCCGACCGCCAGAAAACTCACCGATGCCGCCAGCAGCCTGCGGCGACTGATTCCGACCGGCCTGGCGGGTTCAGGAATGGCATCGAGCCGTGCCTGTAAATCAGCCAAGGGTGCCTGCGCCAGCATCGGCTCAAAGGCATCGTGGAAAGGTAAACTGCTGTGCGAAAGCAGCGTCAGGCGTTCGCTGAGGATCTCATCCTCCTGCAAACGCCTGACAAACTGTTCACGCTCGGCGCGGCTGAGCTGGTTATCCAGATAAGCCACCAGTACCTCATCAGAGAAAGGAACGGGAAGACACTTTTGCGTCATTTTCTCTCCCCCTGCTGCGCATGACATGACGCAACAGCCGTTTTCGCCAGCGTCTGCCGGGCGGTAGCCAGCCGACTCATGATAGTGCCCACGGGAACGGCAAGAGTATGCGCAGCTTCCTGGTAGGTAAAACCTTCGACGTAAACCAGAAATACCGCATTGCGCTGGGCCTCCGGCAAACTGCCGACCTGTTGCATAACCTGCCGCTGCCAGCGGCTGTCTTCGAAATAGCTGGCTTCACTGAACGAGTCCAGGTCATTAATATCAACAAAACCCTGCCCCTGACGAACCCGCTGCGCCCTAAGCTCATTGACCCAAATGGAATGCAGAATCGAAAACAGCCAGCGATCGATACGGGTTCCCTCCTCAAACTGCGGGCTGCGTTCCAGCGCCCGCACGCAGGTGGATTGAACCAAATCATCAGCCACATCGCGCTTACGCGACAACACCATGCCGTAGCGCCAAAGACGCGCCAGGCAGAGGCTCAGTTGGTGCCGGATTTCAGTGGGCGTGATTTTTCATAACCTCGTCGTCAGTCATAAAACATCAGGATTCAGGATGCCCTGCGATGGCAGCATTAAGGTCGCGATACTCTTCGCAACCGGTACCACAAATGCTTTTGATGGTTGCCAGTTGGGCTTTAGCTAAATCAGGACGGCCTTTGATCATATAGGCTTCGCCAAGGTATTCGCGCACTTTGGCGTAATGACCATCGAGTGCGATGGAACGTTGATAATAGCCGATCCCTTCATCCGTGCGGCCCAATTTGCGCGTCGCGTAGCCACGATAATTCCAGGCTTCGCGGGTATTAGGTTGTTGCAGGGTATCAAGCAGCGTCAGGGCTTCCTGATAACGGCCCGATTTTGCCAGATGGTAGGCGTACTGGGTTTTATCCTGATCGGAGATCATGCTGCCTTTTTCGACCATACAGCTTTTGGTTTTACTGTCGTAAACCTGGCCTTTCGGACAGTCCGGCGTTTTCTGCGCGTCATCGCCCATCGCGCTGGCAGCGTTGGAAAACAGCGACAACCCGGCGACCAGGCACAGCGCTGACAACGTTTTAACGGAACTGATAGTTTTCATGTTGGTGTCCTGAGATTCACTGCGTTGACGGTTTATGAGCGGCCGTGGCTGCCCGGTAACATGCGACGCAGAATGCCGTCGCGTAATACGTAATGATGGAACAGCGCAGCCAGAGCATGAATGCCCGCTACGATGATCAGCGCCCAGGCCACGTAGTTGTGTAACATCCCAAAGGTGCTGGTCATGACGCTGTCGAAATTGAAGACGTCGGGGATCGGGAATAAACCGAAGAAATAGAAAGGCTCAGCCTGCGACCAGCGGAACAGAAAACCGAGCACGATCTGCGCGACCAACAATAAATAGAGCGCCAGATGCGTCAAATGTGAAGCGGCTTTCATCAGCGTCGGCATGGCGATGGGTGCCTGCTTGCTGCGACCCGTGCTGACGGTAAACAGCCGCCAAAGCAAACGCCCGATAATTATCACCGACAGTAAAATACCCATCGAGATATGTACCGATTGCAACCCTTTGCGCAGCGGTGTGCCATGTTCCAGCACCTCCCAAATATGCGCGCTGCCAAACATAAAGATGACAATCAGCGCCGTTGCCCAATGTAAGATGATCGTCAGGCCGTCATAGCGATGACGAAGCGGTAAAGCGGAAGAAGCCGGGTGTTTTTGCATAATTGATGCGTCCGTAAATGTCCTGTTAATAAGTAAACACCTGAGGATGGGCTTTTATTCGATACTTTTGAAAATAAATTTCACGTCGTCGAAGGAAGAACGTTCAGCGGCATGGCGCTAATCCTAAAAAACAGTAATGCTGGAAAAGAGATAAAGCTTCTGCACCGGTTGCCGATAACCGTTTGTGGCCGCTTTTTAAGTCGAATTGAGCTCTGTACAACTAAAATAATAAAATACTGATGAGGTATAGCAGATGAGCGAAGCATCTAAAGAACCATTTGTTCGACGCAATAAGCTGGGGATCCTGGCCGTCCTGCGTGACCTGAAAAAGAAAGATACGCTGGTGATGGTGGCCCACGGACGCGGACAATTTATCAGTAAAATCCTCGATATCCTGCCAGACACCAACCAATTGCTGTTCGATCTGGGCAGCGGCGATTACGATAATCAGCTGGCGAAAGAAGCCCAGACGCTCAACTTTGTCGCAGAGCCCGCGGGGGCGAAAGTGGAATTCACCTGCGGTAAAATTCATCAAGTCACCTGGCAAAATCTGCCAACGTTCAGCTGTGAAATTCCGCCAGAGCTCTATTTTATTCAGCGTCGCGAGTATTTTCGCGTCAACATCCCGCTACAGCCAGCCTATATTTGCAGCGGAAAGTTCCCCGACGCCAGCGACTTTGCTCTTAAGTTGAAGGATATCTCGCTCGGCGGGTTGGGACTGCATGTGGATAAAGTGATGCCGCTGTGCATTGAGTCTGGTGCGGTGATCAAAGATACGGTGGTGGAACTGGCGGAGTTCGGCTCATTCAGGATGGACCTGGAGTTTATCAGTGCGATGGACCGTAAAACAGTGAGTAATAAAGGTGAAACCGTCACCACGCAAAGGCTGAGCTTTAAGTTTCCGTATTTATCGCCCGCGCAGGAACGCGATCTGCAACGGGCGATTTTCGAGCTGGAAAAGCAGCAGAATCAGAAAGCCAGGCGCTTTCAGGGTGACTGATTGAGAAAACCAGGCAAGCCGTTAGATAAACATACCGCCTGACGCTTCCACCCGCTGGGCGTTCATCCAGCGCCCTTCATCACTGAGCATCAAGGCCACCATATCGCCGATGTCGTCCGGCAGCCCAACGCGGCCCAACGCCGTGTTATCAGCCACCATTTTGTTCACTTGCGGGTTATCACGCACCATGCCGCCGCTGAAATCCGTTTCAATAGCGCCCGGCGCGAGCACGTTGACGGAAATTCCCCGCGCACCCAGCTCTTTGGCCTGATATTTGGTCAGCACCTCTATCGCGCCTTTCATGATGGCGTACGCTGATGACCCCGGCAGCGCAAAGCGAGTCAGCCCACTGGAGATATTCAGAATGCGGCCACCGTCAGCGATCAAAGGCAGCAGTTTTTGGGTCAAAAAGAACGGCCCCTTCAGATGGATGTTCATCATCAAATCAAACTGCGCTTCGGTGGTTTCACTAAACAGCGCATGGTTGCCCACGCCCGCATTGTTGACCAGGAAATCAAATGAGTCGCGCTGCCAAACCTGCGCCAACTGCTTTTTCACTTCGGTGATGAACGCATCAAACCCACCGCTTTCTGCCGTATTGAGCTGCAACGCGACGGATTTGCCGCCTTTGGCTTTTATCGATTCGACCACCGCCTGCGCAGCATCCGCTTGGTTGTTGTAGGTCAGAATCACATCAATACCACGCCCGACCAGCTTTTCAACCGCATTTTTGCCTAAGCCACGGCTGCCACCGGTCACTATTGCTATTAGATTGCTCATTTTCATACTCCGTAGTGAATACTGCAGATTTTCTCTGTACGAAATACAGACTATTAGACGACGGCGTAATGATAAAGAGTCCATAATGAGTTTCACTGTCTCAAATTAAACAACAATCTGGCAAAAAATGGATAAAATTCAATCAATGCAGGTGTTCATACGAGTGGCTGAGCTGAGTAATTTTACCCGTGCGGCCGAGAGTCTGGGCATGCCGAAAGGCAGCGTGTCGCGGCTAGTACAGCAACTGGAGACGCGGATGTCGGCACGTCTGCTGCACCGCTCGACCCGCCGCGTGCAACTGACGCAAGATGGCCAGGTGTTTTACGCGCGTTGCAAAGAACTGCTGGCCAATATGGACGAACTTGAATCGATGTTTCAGTCGCACCCGTCGAGCGTGAGCGGGCGTCTGCGCGTAGATATGTCAGTAGCGATGGCACGCGATCTGGTCTTGCCACGGCTGAGTGAGTTTCTCAACCGTTATCCGGCGATTGAAATTGAACTCAGCAGCACCGATCACCGCGTCGACGTGGTGCGCGAAGGCTTTGACTGTGTGGTGCGCGTCGGCGCGATGAAAGACTCGGGGCTTATCGCCCGCCCGCTGGGCGAGTTCAGCATCATCAACTGCGCCAGCCCAGGTTATCTGCAACGTTACGGCACACCTGAACATCCGGACCAGCTGACTCAACATGCCATGGTGCATTACGAGCAAGTCCTCGGTGGCCGGGCAATCGGCTTTGAATATCTGGCAGGTAACGTGCTGAAGGTGGTGAAAACCGGCGGTGCTGTGACGGTCAACAGCACCCAAACCTACTCCTCAGCCTGTCTTGCTGGACTGGGCATTATTCAGGTGCCGCTGACCGGCGTGCGCGAGGCGCTGGCGTCCGGCAAACTGGTGAAGATTCTGCCGCAATTTCTCGCGCCACCGATGCAGGTATCACTGGTCTACCCGCACCGGCTTAACCTGTCCCGACGCGCCAAAGTGTTCATGGACTGGTTGACGGAGATCGCCCGTGACTTTATTGCCTGACCCCTATCGCCTGAACACTAGGTGGGTTGCGGCGGTGTACAATGCGTGAGCAGTCAGGGCTTCCGGAACCGCTACGCCGCCTCTGGCGCGCTATACTGACGACATGGAAAATTTTCAATTAAGGAATGAGTGGATTAATGACGACCACAACAGAAAACAAACCACCCAAGCAGGAAGCTTCCAAGCCGTTGATCACCCTAAAAACCGGTAATCATACGGTGGATAAAAATATCACCCGCTTCTCAAAGCTGATCGCTCGAGTGCAGGCCTGGGGCTGGGTCGCACACCTGATACGTACCACCGAGCGATTTAATGACCGTCTCGGCAGCCAATTCGGTGCCGCCATCACCTACTTCTCCTTCCTGTCGCTGATCCCCATACTGATGGTGTCATTTGCCGCCGCAGGTTTTGTGCTGGCCTCCAATCCGGATCTGCTGGCTGAACTGGTCGGCAAGATAGTTAACGGAATCAGCGATCCAAATTTGGCTAACACGCTAAAAAGCACGGTGAATACCGCCATTCAACAACGCACTGCTGTGGGTTTGTCCGGCTTGCTGATCGCGCTTTATTCCGGCATCAGCTGGATGGGCAATTTACGTGAAGCGATCCGCGCCCAGTCGCGGGACGTGTGGGAGCGTAATCCACAGGACCAGGAGAAAATCTACCGCCGTTACGGGCGTGATTTCATCTCGCTGATCGGTCTGGTGCTGGCGCTGATTATTACACTGTCGCTGACATCGATTGCCGGTTCAGCGCAGAAAACCATCGTCGATGCACTGGGCCTGGGCGGCATTGAATGGCTGCGCCCTGCGCTGACCTTAGTTACACTGACGATCTCGATTGCTGCAAACTACCTGTTATTCCTGTGGATTTTCTGGATGCTGCCGCGCCACAAGCCGCGTAAAAAAGCGTTGCTGCGCGGTACGTTACTGGCGGCAATGGGTTTTGAGGTGATTAAGTTTGTGATGACCATGACCCTGCCCCGTCTGGCCAGTTCACCCTCCGGCGCGGCTTTCGGTTCGGTCATTGGTCTGATGGCATTTTTCTACTTCTTCGCCCGTCTGACACTGTTTGTGGCGGCGTGGATTGCCACCGCACAATACAAGGGCGATCTGCCGATGCCCGATCGCAAATCCAGGGCCGCGGATGAGCAGAAGAGCGCATCAGGAAACAACAGTGAATTCACGCCAGACAACCTTATTGCGCCAGAGGAAATCCATATATCAGCTATTAATTCTGATAATGAGTCTAAAGGGCAGTGATAAACACTAAATATGAGCCTCTGCCATTCTGAAATCCAGAATAACTGACTGAGACTGATCCTTTTCTTTTACGGTTTTTCAGTCAGTTGCTCTGCCTTTAAGCTATTCGACAACGTTATGATTGGCAAAATCCCAACAGAAGGAAACAATCCCCCGATTCGGCGTCAAGTGCCCTAACTCCCCGCTTTCATCGCGTTGTAATACCCTCGTGCTCTGCTTAAGATGCTTTTTCGCTATACATTTATTTACATTAGTTCCCTCTAACTCATTACAAATAAGAAACACTTATGCAAGCCACCCTCACTCCAGAATTAGAAGCTGACGCGAATTTGGTGAGCCAGAACTCCCGCGGCAAAGTCATCGTGGCATCGCTTATCGGTACGGCCATTGAATTCTTTGATTTTTATATTTACGCCACCGCAGCAGTGATTGTTTTCCCACATATTTTCTTTCCGCAAGGTGACCCGGCTGCGGCCACGCTGCAATCGCTGGCAACCTTCGCCATCGCATTTATTGCCCGACCGATTGGCTCGGCGCTGTTCGGCCATTTTGGCGACCGCGTAGGCCGGAAAGTGACACTGGTGGCTTCGCTGCTCACTATGGGGATCTCCACCGTGGTGATCGGCTTCCTACCCACCTACGCGACCATTGGCGTGTTCGCACCGCTGTTGCTGGCGCTGGCGCGTTTTGGCCAGGGTTTAGGGCTGGGCGGTGAATGGGGCGGCGCGGCTTTGCTTGCCACTGAGAATGCGCCACCGAAAAAACGGGCGTTGTACGGTTCGTTCCCGCAGTTGGGTGCACCGATCGGCTTCTTCTTCGCCAACGGTATGTTCCTGCTGCTGTCCTGGCTGTTGAGCGAAGAACAGTTCATCGCATGGGGCTGGCGGGTACCGTTTATTCTCTCGGCTGTGCTGGTGCTGGTCGGCCTGTATGTGCGCGTCTCACTGCATGAAACGCCGGTGTTTGCCAAAATTGCCAAAGCAGGTAAGCAGGTGCGGGTACCGATTGGTACGTTGTTCAGTAAGCATCTGAAAGCCACCGTGCTCGGCACGTTCATCATGGTTGCCACCTATACGCTGTTTTACATCATGACCGTCTATTCGCTGGGTTATGGCACGATGCCGAAACCGCTGGGCCTCGGTATCACCCGTAATGATTTCCTGCTCATGCTGATGATTGGCGTGATCGGATTTGGGGTAATGGTGCCGATTGCTGGTCAGCTCGCTGATGCGTTTGGCCGTCGCAAAACCATGATTTGTATTACGCTGTTGATGATTGTCTTCGCCCTGCTGTTCCCGACCCTGCTGGGTTCAGGTTCTCAGGCGCTGGTGATGGTATTTTTGCTATGCGGTTTTATCGTGATGGGGCTGACCTTTGGTCCGATGGGCGCACTGCTGCCGGAGCTGTTCCCGACCGAGGTTCGCTACACCGGCGCGTCCTTCTCCTATAATGTGGCATCAATACTCGGTGCGTCTGTTGCACCTTATATCGCTACCTGGCTGGCAACCCATTACGGGCTGTTTTATGTCGGCGTCTATCTGGCATCAATGGCAATGCTGACCCTTATTGCACTGCTGTTAATCAAAGAGACCCGCGACCAGTCACTTTAATTGGCCCCGCTGACGCAGTTGCTGCTGCGTCACGTTTCGCGAAGGACACTCCATGCGTTTCTCACGCCGACTGCTTATACCGCTGGTGATATTAGTGGTGGTGATCGCTACCGCCCTGTGGTTCCTGCTGCCCCATAAATCCAATCCCAATGCCTTATGGAATATTATCAGCCAGAAGTGCGTCCCCAATCAACGCGCCAGCAACCAGCCTGGGCCGTGCGCTCAGGTGGATGAAAAACAAGGTTTTGTGGTCCTCAAGGATATTAACGGACCGTTGCAGTATTTGCTGATGCCCACCGCCAAAATCACCGGCATGGAAAGCCCGGCACTGCTCGAAGAGAACACGCCGAATTACTTCAGCCAGGCCTGGGACGCGCGGCACTATATGGCGGATAAGTACGGCAAGGCGATCGACGACAGTAACGTATCGTTGGCGATTAACTCACAATACGGACGCTCACAGAATCAGCTGCATATTCATATTTCCTGCCTGTTGCCGGCGGTGAAAGAGACGCTGGCGAAAGATGCGGGTCAAGTGGGTTACCGCTGGCAGGCGTTACCGGATCAACTGGTCGGCCACACTTATCTGGCGCGAAAAATAGACTCAGCAGAGTTAAATCAGAAAGGGGCTTTCCGCCTGTTGGCAGAAGGCGTTCCGCAGGCGCAGGAGAGGATGGGGCATTTCGGTATGGCGATGGTAAGCCTGTCGGGAGGCCATTTCCTGTTGCTGGCCAGCGAACGCAATCTGCTGAAACTCAATAACGCCTCTACCGAAGAGATCCAGGACCACGACTGCGCAGTACTCAATCCGATGCCAAAGTAACGAACTCACGTCAGCGCCTCCCTTTGCCAGCCGGAGGCGCTAAAAATGGTGCCCACTGAATGAAACTACTTCTGCTTCATCTTCTGCAAAATCGGGCCGCACTGATTTTGTTCATTTTCACTTGGGGAAATCAGCGCCAACAACGCGGCGGCGGGCGCCACGATGGCACCGAGCGCGACGGCGGCGGCACCACGGGCGATTAATGGCCCCGGCTTCACTCCGGCGTCCGGGTTTTTATAAGTCCCGCGCACGTACAGCGGTGAGCGCAGCGTCAGAATACGTACACCTTTGCTCTCAGGATCAATGGTTAAATCCAGTCGTTCAGTCGCCATATTGGTCGTGCCGCTGATGTTAATCACCGCGTTCTCAGTGTCGAACACAAACAGCCTAGGTGATACCAAACCGTTTTTGACACTCACATTGGCCGCCGCACAGTTGATGGCCACTTCGTCATCGCCAAACAGTTTTCCAACCACATAGTTACCCACGTTAAGGCCGGCAATTTCCATCAGCCCACGGCTGATCACTCCATCATTAATCAGCAACTTCATATCGCCGTTGCTACTGCCGAGCAGTTCGGCAACCGAATTACCGGTACCGGACAGCGTGGCGTCACCGTTTAAATCCCCCAGACTGCGCTCCATCGACTCTACGCTCGGCAGCAGCTGCTTCAGCTTCAGTCTGCGGGCATGCATATCAATGCGGCCTTGCATCGGGGATTTATCCCCTTCAAGCCGGACGGTCGAGTTGAGATTGCCGCCTGCCACGCCAAAGCGTAACGGGTCCATCAGGATCACGCCGTTATTGAGTTTTAAGTGCGTACTTAAATCGCTTATTGGCAGGGATTTTCCATGCTCAATACGTTTGGCACTGAATTTCACGTCAGCATCCATCACGCCCCAGCTCTTGGTATCAAACTTCTCAACCGGCAGGATTTTATCCGATGGCTGACGGGTTCTCTCACCGCGTTGGGCTTTTTCTTTATTGGAATCTGCACCGATAAGCGGCGCAAGATCGGCGAAGCGCAGCTGTTTGGACTCAACATTACCGACCAGACCTGGACGTGGCTTACTGGCGGTATAGGTCAGGGAACCATGAATATCGCTGTCGCCAATCTCACCGTTGAAGTTCTGATAGCGGTACACTGCGCCGCCTTTATCATGCAACGTGGCACTCAGATGACCGTCGGTGGAATACGGCGGAGTTTGCGGCAGCAGCACGCCAGTCAGGCCGTAGAGATCGGACAGCGTCTGTCCGGAGAATTTGAGGCGTAAATCCAGACCACCGAGGTTCATCGGGTCGCTCAGGGTGCCCGCCACCACCACGCGGGTGTTGCCGGAACGCACGTCGGCCTGCAACGGGAAGCGTGAGTTCGGATCTTTCAGCGCTAACATACCGCCGATTTTACCGCTTCCGGAGAGCGGTTCACCGTTGTATTTCCCATCCACTTTCCAACCAAAGACGTAGTCCGGCGTTGTCCCGTTATCCGCGCTTTGCTTGTCGCCTTTATTCCCGACCACTTCGGTGAAGGGTAAAGGCTTACCTAGCGGGTCAATCACCGCGTGGAAATCGGCTTTCAGCGGCGCGTCTTTATAGTCAATCTGGCCGCGGTCAAACACAATATCGTTGAGGGTGAATGACCAGGCTGAGGCAGGTTGAGCCGGATCTTGGGTATCGCTGTTAGCCAGATTGAAAGACCAGTTGTTCTTACCGTTCGCCAGACGAATGAGTGACGCATTAGGCTGTTTCAGCCAGATACGCGGGATCAGCACCTCTTTATGGAGTAACGCCAGCGGCGCGATGCTCGCGTCGACGCGTGCCAGCGTGACCATCTGCGCATCTGTTTTGTCGCCCGGTACATCCTGCGGATTACCTAACACGATATCTTCGGCATGAATGTGCGGCCACGGCACCCATGCGCGCCAGCCGGCTTCATCTTTCTGACGTGACCAATCCACACCCAAATTGCCGCGAATGGCAAAGGGACGGTTTAGCTCGGTGGAGACTTTCTGATTAATGGTCGGTTTCAGGCGGTTCCAGTCAAACAACGCGATGAAAATAATGCTGGCGATCAACAAAATAACAATGATACCGACCACCCAACTAACCACTTTACCTGTGCGTGTCATTAGCCTATTCCTATCAGACAATTAACTGATTTATAGAGCTAACCATAGTTGAGTTTGCCGTAGCTTGCATAACTAGCATGAGAGTGAAAAACGAGACAGTGAATATTTAGTCCCTGAAATGAATTGGCAACTGATCGAGTAAATCGAAGGTTTGGGGGCGTGATAAGTAATAACCCTGCGCCGCCAGCGCATCAGAATTGCGTACCATCGACCACTCCTGCTGCGTTTCAACACCTTCGATGATCACGCCTTTACTGTAGCGGTTCATCAGAGTAACCAGCGTGTAGAACAGGCGGGAACCCTCCTCACTTTGGCGCAGCAAAATAAACAGATCACGGGCAATTTTTATGTATTCATAATGCCAGGTGGTGAATGACGAGAAGTTGGCGATACCCTGACCGAAATCGTCCAGCCATAGCCGGTCAGCCTGTTCAATTTGCGACAAAGGAATGCTGAGGGCATGTTCAGCACTTTCGACCAATTCGAATCGTAAATAGGGCATGTTGTTGATCTGCTGTTTCAGCGCGCCATCGACCTGCAAGGCTTCCAACACCTGACCATCTACGTTGATGGACGCCAGCAGGTCATGATCGATAAACAGCTTCTGCGACTGCTGCAACAAATCGAGTTGCTCCTGAACAATCTGCATACGCTTACCTATCGCAACGGCGACAAAGTAATGTTCCGGACAAACAGATTTCTGCGGCTCCGCCGGATGAAAAATCCCGGTCAGCAGCTCAACACCCAGTAATTTGCCGTTGGTTCGGTAAATAGGTTGAAAACGGTACACCCTCTGGCATTGCCGCCAGTAGGACTGTGCCCTAACGCGTTCAATTACAGTGAATGAAGGCGTCATCAGCCCTAACATCATATTTGTTATCATATTTTCCTGCCGCCATGCTTTCTGCTGTCATACTTTCTGCCGCCTAAGTCCGAATCAGGTCATCGGGTACCTGCGGCAAATATTTGCGTGACTACACGCGTAGCCCGGCCCCTGTAATACGTTCGTATTGATATCTATCGGCGAAGCGAGAGGAAACTTTAATCACCTATTGCAAGGGTGGGATAAATAGAGGGCACAAAATGTGCTGGTGATGCTCTGGAAGTTCCGCCGGGCAAGCTTTACAGTGAAAGACTGAACTGAAACTGTGATAAATCCGGAGAAAAACATGCCTTTCGTCAATATCAGAATTACCCGTGACGGTGCCACCGCTGAGCAGAAAAAAGCGCTGATCGAAGGGGTGACCCAGTTGCTGGTTGATACCCTGAACAAAAACCCGGCCACCACCACGGTGATCATCGATGAAGTAGATACCGATAACTGGGGTGTGGGCGGACGTACCGTGACTGACCTGCGCAGTGAAGCAAAGTAAGAATCTGCGCCCCGATTAAGGACATGGCGAAAGCGTAAAAGCTTTCGCTTTTTTATAACTTTTTTCCGCTTTTTCGAGATACCTCGAGAAAAAATAAAACTGCGTTTTAATACTATTGACTGCCCTGCGGCTTGAGAAGAGACTAAGCGTATCGTTTCGCTTATTCCGTTTTCACTTCTCAAGAACATAGGCCCGTTTCAATGACCAGCAAAAACATTGCCGTTATCGGCGAGTGCATGATTGAATTGTCGCAGAATGGTTCATCTCTGCACCGAGGATTTGGTGGTGACACCCTGAATACCTCAGTCTATATCGCTCGTCAGGTTCCTGCAGACGTGCTCAACGTGCATTATGTCACCGCCCTGGGCACAGACAGTTTCAGCAACGAGATGCTGGCAGCCTGGCAGCAGGAGGGAGTGCAAACGGATCTGATCCAGCGCCTCGGTGATAAACTTCCCGGCCTGTATGTGATTGAAACGGACGACACCGGTGAACGCACCTTCTACTACTGGCGCAACGACGCCGCCGCGCGTTATTGGCTGGACAGCCCGCAATCAGCAGATATCTGTAACAAACTGGCCGAGTTCGATTATCTGTACCTCAGTGGCATCAGTCTTGCGATCCTCAACGACAAAAGCCGCGAACGGTTGATGGTTCTGTTGCAATCCTGCCGCGCACACGGCGGCAAAGTGATTTTCGACAACAATTACCGCCCGCGCTTGTGGGCCAGTAAAGAGAAAACCCAGGCCGCCTATAACGCGATGCTTTCGTGTACTGATATTGCCTTCCTGACTCTGGATGACGAAGATATGTTATGGGGCGAAAAGCCTTATGAAGAGGTGATTGCGCGAACTCATGCGTTGGGTGTGAGCGAAGTGGTGATCAAGCGCGGAGCCGAAAGCTGCATTGTGTCCAGCTCTGACGGCAAACAGTATGATATTCCGGCGGTGAAACTGCCGAAAGAGAAAGTCATTGATACCACCGCAGCCGGTGACTCCTTCAGCGCAGGTTATCTCGCCGTCCGCCTGACCGGCGGCAGCGCCGAAGAGGCCGCCAAACGCGGGCATTTAACAGCCAGCACGGTAATTCAATATCGGGGAGCGATCATCCCGGCGGATGTTCGCTTTTAAAAAGCGATGTGGGTTTTTAGCTACTGAGTTGTCAGCCAAACCCCCTCCCAACCTCCTCCTTGGCAGGGGGAGGAGCTAAAAACCAAACCTGAAAGTGGCCCGTTCAGTTCCTTCACCTCTCACGAGGGGAAGGTTGGGATGGGGTGTGGATTTCAGGTACTGAGTCGGCAGCCAAACCTGAAAGTCTCGGTGTGGACCGAAGCCCCTTAATCCGAGCTAATACCACTATTGTGCCGGCACCGCACCCGGTGCAGCCACCCCAGCCACATCGGTCACCATGATGTGGTCATAGGTTTCCTGCAAAGCTTTAACACTCATTTCTGGTTCACCTTTCGGCTGGACCAGTAACAGCGCAGGTTCGCGTGACAACTGCTGTTTCAGTTCTTGATTCAGCGCCGGTAAGGTCAGCGTAGAGAGAAACTCTTGGCGCAGCTTCTGGTATTGCTCCGGGGCGATATCCACTACGCCATTTTGCTGTGAACGCAGTCGCTGGCTCATCAGTACATCGGTATCGGTACGCGCGTAGGTGGCGAACAATTTGCTGAGCTGATCCTTCTTCTGGGAGATCAGAGTATCAAACTGAGCCTGTGACAGGCCGTTATCACGCACTTTGGCTAATTCCTGTGACAGATTTTTCAGCGAGTCGAGCATTTTCTCCTGCGGTGCGTCCATGCGAATGGCGCACTGCGCACGCTGATACTGCACGCGACAGTCAAAACTTAAATTAGGTACTGGCGCATCTGCAGAACGGGCCCTGCCCTCAGGCGAGATTTTCAACGCCTGCTGTAAGTGCCAAAACAGCGCTTCACGCGCCAAATCGCTTCGCCAGTAAGTGCTAAGCGATTGTGAGTCCTGAATCGGCTGCCAGGGCATATCCCACAATAGCGAGAGCTTGTCCTGAGTCAGAGAGTTATCCATCAGCGTCATGGCTTTTGGTGGTAAACCCGACAAGACTGGCAGGTTTTGTGGCGTCTGACGGGTACCTTTCAGCGTGGAAAACGTTTTGTTGATCTGCTCCACCATGCTGCGGCTGTCGACGTTGCCCACCACGTACAACGTCATCGAGTCTGGGGTATACCAATGATGATAAAACTGGCTCAGCGCTTTGACATCCACCGGGTGTACCGGCGGCTGGCTTGGGTCATGACCCAGCAACGTTGAACCGGTCAGACGATAGCGCCACCAGGCATCCTTGGCATCCATTGGCAATGTACCCACTGGATCCTTCGGCATACGTGCAGCATCGATCACCGTTTCCTGGTTAATCACCATGTTGCCACTGGTGGCAGCAAGCCAGACCAGTGCTTGTTTCAGCAGATCAGGCCGGCCGTTAGGCAGACTTATATTGTACATAGTGAAGTCGTACGAGGTGATTGCAGGAGGCAATGGCCGGTCACTATTGATACTTTGCTGCCAGAAAGACTGCAACTGAGAACTATTGAAGCCTTCTGCACGGGTCAGAGCAAGACGGGGAAGAAAGTGCGCAAAGCCAGTTTGCTGGATTGATTCCGCCAAAGAACCGGTATGGACCATGAAACGTAATTCGATGCGGTCACTTGGGCGTTGCGGTGTTGCCAGCATTTGCCAGGTAAAACCATTGTCTAATTTACCCTGCTGCCAGGCCGGATCAGGCTGTAAAGCTTCAGCCTGCGCATTGCCTGCGGCGGCGGCCAGCAACAATCCACCCACGAGTAACCGAATTTTGGTGCCCTGCATGTGAACCCCTACGTAATGACAATCCAATTTTCAATGTGCTTGTCCTGCCGGCGTCTTGCGACCATCCCACAGGATATCAATGTGTAAAAACGAAGACGGCAAAGTTTAGCACTCTGTTAGACCGCACGTTTTTACCGATGTCACCGTTCTCATGAAAATTTTATTGGGAATCACTACCGAAGGGACACCGGGAAGCACATTATGAAGATAATCCGACGGTTACATCAAGTAATCGGTAGATTTAGAGGACAATTAAACGTGAAAAAGGCAGGATTCGGGAATTCCAACCTGCCTTTTAACTCGTTTTGCAGTATTTTTCGGGAAGAGATAATCCGTCAGACTGATTTATCAGCGGCTGTCAGCCCTTTTTGACCGGCTAAAGTGGATTTCAGTTGACCTTCATCTAGTTGACCGCACCATTTTGCCACCACGACCGTTGCCACACCGTTACCCACCAGATTGGTCAGTGCGCGCGCTTCAGACATAAAGCGGTCAATACCTAAAATCAGCGCCAGACCGGCTACCGGCAGGTGGCCGACGGCTGAGAGTGTGGCAGCCAGGACGATGAAACCGCTGCCTGTCACGCCCGCCGCACCTTTCGATGATAGCAACAGCACCACCAGCAAGGTTATCTGATGCCAGATATCCATATGGGTATTGGTCGCTTGTGCAATAAACACCGCCGCCATGGTCAGATAAATTGACGTGCCGTCGAGATTAAAGGAGTAACCGGTAGGTATCACCAGCCCAACGACTGACTTCTTACAGCCCAAACGTTCCATTTTGTCGAGCATGCGCGGCAGCACGGATTCAGATGAAGAGGTCCCCAGCACTATCAGCAGCTCTTCTTTAATGTAGGCGACAAATTTAAAGATACTGAAGCCAGTGAAACGCGCAATCAGCCCGAGAACGACCACCACAAACAGCACGCATGTCAGATAGAAGCAAAGGATAAGCTGGCCGAGCTGCACCAGAGAACCCACACCATATTTACCGATGGTAAAGGCCATTGCCCCAAAGGCACCCAACGGAGCCAGCCGCATGATCATATTGATGATGCCGAAAATGACGCTGGAGAAGCTTTCAATGAAGTTAAAGACCAGTTGTCCCTTATTACCCAGACGATGGAGTGCAAAACCAAACAGCACCGCGAACATTAAGACTTGGAGGATGTTACCGCTGGCAAAGGCTCCGATGACGCTACCTGGAATAATATCAAGCAGGAAAGGAATGATGCCCTGACTTTGGGCCTGCTCGGCATACATTGCCACGGCTTTTGCATCCAGTGCGGCAGGATCGACGTTCATTCCGGCCCCTGGTTGCACCACATTGACGATAACCAGGCCGATGATCAGCGCAATAGTACTGACAACCTCGAAATAGAGCAGAGCAATCGCGCCGGTGCGACCCACGGCTTTCATGCTTTCCATACCGGCAATGCCGGTAACCACAGTACAGAAGATCACCGGAGCAATGATCATCTTGATTAATTTAACAAAGCCATCACCCAAAGGCTTCATTTGCGCACCCAGTTCAGGGTAGAAATGTCCCAATAAAACGCCCAGAGTGATCGCCGTCAGCACCTGGAAATAAAGGCTTTTAAAGATACTTATTTTCATGTGTTGCCATCCTGTAGTAATACAAAAAACCACATTTTTATAATGGTTAATACCCAAAAGCGATAGGCGGGAAAATAACACCGACATAACAAGATGGAAATAACTTGTTTCGTTTTGCAATCTTGGTTGTTTTAAAACTAGAACTGAAACGATTCAGTTAAAAAGTAACAGGACAACGGATACATAAAGAAAGCCAGAATGAAGGCATAAAAGCCGGGGATGGGTTGCGTGTAAGAATGAGGGGGAGTGGAGGTCAGCGAAAGAGCGCTGAAGGCTACAGCGTCAAGAGCCCGTGACTATCTGGTCGCCAAACTGGCGCTCGAACTCAGCCTGCGGCAGCGGGGTAGAAAAGAAATAGCCTTGTCCGAATAAAATGTCATTGTTGAGCAGCCAGCGGCGCTGCGCCTCCGTTTCCACACCTTCGGCAATCAGCTTGATATTCATCGCTTTACCGATAGATGCTACGATGTTAACCATGACGTCATCGTCCGGCAGAGCGCTGACGAAACTGCGGTCAATTTTAATCACGTCAATCGGAAGGCTACGCAGGTGGTTGAGATAATCCAGCCCGGAATAGCCCAAACCGAAGTCACCAAGCTCAATGGAAACACCGACCGCTCGCAGTTCGCCCAGCAATGACAGCGCGCGATCCAAATCTTCGATGCGGGCAGTTTCAGTGATCTCCAGCACCAGTTGGCCAGGATTGATTTTGTAGCGGCTCAGAAGGCTGCGTAGTTCTGGTAGAAAATTTGGCTGCTGAACCTGAATGCCCGAGAGGTTCACGGACAGTGGCAATGTAATACCGCGCTGCTGCCAGCGGGCCAGAACGCTACAACCTAATTCCAGCACCTTGTAGCCGAGCATATCCATCACGCCGATCTCTTCCGCCCGTACGATAAAATCACTTTCCAGCCCGTAGCTGCCGTCAGCCATTTTACGGCGCAGCAGCGCCTCAGCACCCACCACGGCACCGGTCGCCATGTTCACCTGAGGCTGAATAAACAAAGTGAAATCGTTCTGCTTCACGGCGTGCAGAATTTCATCCTCCTGCAACAGTCGCTTTTGAATTTTCTCAGTCAACGCCGGCTCGAATTGGTTACCCTGCTGATTGGCCGAAGGATCCTCTCCCTGAACCCTTTGCTGTGTCTTGTTCCAGTGCAACTGGTTGCGGTTATAGCTGCGGATCAGCATGCCGAATTCATCGTCGTCATGACGCGCAGGCAGGCTCAACTGATGATGGCCGATTTCATTGTCGGACAATGCTTCCAGTTCGCGGGCAATGGCCCGCAGCGGTTTTATCACCAGACGGTTAATGCACCAACTGATGGAAATCGACAAAATCAACGCCAGTAGTAAATAGGTGGTGAGCATGGTGGAGAGCGCACTGATCATAAACTGATACATACGGTAGGGGTCAGCCTGCAACTGAAGATAGGCCAGCGGCTTGGGGTCTGTCGGGCTGGCAGCTGCAGAATAGAGTGGGACCGAAATGGTAACAGGCAAATTAAACCCGCGAATGGCCCATTCAGGAACCGGCCGCCCGGCAGGGAAATGGGTGCTCAACGCAGTGATCTGACTGGGTAATACCACCTCTGCGCGACTAAGAATGCCGACCGGACGCAGCGTGTTAAGAATGTCCTGTGTTTCGTTGAGATCGACGTCCAGAACAGCCTGCGACAATGGCAGCCTGACTGAATGGGCGATATTCTCAAGTTGCTGGGCGTAATCGTCCCTCCGCTGTTGCACAAAGTGAAACAGCTGGATGACAATAAAAATACAGAGGGTGATCACCGCGACGCTGGACACCGCTGCCATCTGCTTAATAGTTAATGAACGCCTGACCCGCAATATAATTCTCCAACACATTCCAACTGATTTTAACCCGCTAATCGTAACAGGTCGGAGGGGGGGAATCCTACCGTGCCACAGTATACCTGATAAGAGAGGGTTATGGCCGCGTCCAAGTGGTTTCGTCTATTAGAACAATGCTTTTATGACAGGAAATTACATGTACGAATTTTCCTAACGCTTTCCAGGCAAATATGAACAACCTTCATGCTGAACTTATGCTTAAAGACGCCCCTAACCCTTCATAGAAATTCTGACTTTAGCAACGCTAAAGCAATCAATATGCTCCCTATCACATTAAAAATGGGGTATTCCCCGTCACTATCCCATTCGGGGAGTAATTCTCTCCGAAAATGCTTTTCTGCCAAACAGTTAACTAAGGTCTATAATGATATGGGCTGATTCCTATTTTTTGTAAATTGTGCTTTATTCTGTACCTTAGCTGATATATTAGGATTATTCCCAATCGCGCCAATATTGATGTGTGAATCTCTTTTTCCCTGAAATTTAGCCACTGATGATCGTTGCCGTCTTCGCGTCCTAAATACTCGGATAAATGTAATCCCACCGGGCAGGTTATATGAATAAATATGACGACATTAAGCGTTTCATTGAAAAGACAAAAACAGAAGACATTGATTACAAAGAAATAAATGAAAAAAACACTGGGAATGGCATGACGGGTTCAATGAACAAATGGGCATTGATTAAACAGGTGTCAGCAAGTGAAGAAGCCCCTGGTATTTTGGAAAACGGCCGCACGACGCAGTCGACACCGCAGGCTATTTCTGCTGCAGAGTTTCAACGCAGCACGCCAGCACCCTATGACCTGTTAAACACGCCGGTTTCAGCACATTCAGCTATCCCGCAGGTGCCAACGCCGTTGAATACTTTGTCTTCATCCACTCCACCTGGTGGTGGAGGCCTGATGGAAGCCCTGCGTGAGTCACTGCCGGTAACGTCTAAACCCCAGCCATTACCGCAGGCCTCGGTGCAGCACAGCACGGCGATGCTGCATGCACAATCAGTCACCCCAGACAGCGTGGGTAGCTTGCTCGACGCGGTAAAAAATGCATTGCCAGCCCGGTCTATGCCAGCGGCCCAGCCTGCAACCACGTCGGCTTCAGTGAGATCTGTCATGGCAGCTACCTCGACTCATCCGGCTGTAACCAACGCCCATGCTGCTGCGACGCCAGCACCGAGCGGGCAATTCCGCCAAATGTTCAAACAAAAAGCCCCGCCCTCTGCTGCCGCTTTATTGCATCGAGATACACCGCTTCAACCCCTGTTAGAGATAATTGCATCATGCCATTAGTTTGTGTGTGTTCCCCGAAAGGCGGGGTTGGGAAAACCACTGTCGCTTCCAATCTGGCTTACTCTCTGGCCCGCAGCGGCAGCAAAGTTCTGGTCATCGACTTTGATGTACAAAACGCCCTGCGCCTGCATTTTGGTGTACCTATTTCGGATACTCGTGGGTTTGTGGCCGGATCAGGAAATGAGTCTGACTGGAGCCAGTTTATCCTCAAAGCGGGGTCGAATACCTTTGTGCTGCCCTATGGTGAGGTGAGCGAAGAGCAGCGACTGGAGTTCGAACATCAGTTGGCCAGCGATCCACATTTTTTACAGCGTGGTTTAAATACCGTACTCAATTATCCGGGTCTGGTGGTGATTGCCGATTTTCCTCCCGGCCCCGGCCCGGCGCTTAAAGCCGTACAGCCTTTGGCTGATTTGCACATAGTGGTCATGCTGGCTGATACCGCATCGTTATCGCTGCTGCCGCTGATGGAAAAAAATAAGCTTATTGGTTCGCCCCTTAATAATAAAAAAGGAGAGTATTACATTGTAAACCAAAGTGATACGCGTCGGACGCTCAGCCGTGATGTTACGCAGTTCTTTGAGCAGCGCCTGAACGAACGATTGCTGGGCACCATCCACAGGGATGAATGTGTACCTGAGGCAAACGCCTCACAGCGCTCTATTATTGATTTTAGTCCGGTATCAGCTTCTGCTTTTGATATTGAACTGATCAGCAAAAAGGTCGCGGCCATTTTAGAGATAAAAGTCGGGGACGGAGAATTGCACGGTTCTCCCAAGCCAAATAATTATTAATAGCTCCAGCAGACAGCGATCCTAAATGCGATGAATAAATTCCTATTCTCCCTGCTCGTCCTTCTTTTATTGCCGGTTGCGGCGGTTATAATCATCGCACCGATGGACAGCCAGAAGCAGTATATATTTGGTCTGATCAGTATAGGGTTATTATTTTTACTCGGCATCAGTAAAAGCCGACGTATCAGCGTAGTCATGGTCATTATGTCCGTGATGATGTCGACCCGATATATCTACTGGCGCGCAACTGAAACGCTGCATTTTAATTCCACCATCGAAGCCATCTTAGGGATCGGATTATTCCTCGCTGAGCTGTATGTCTGGATTATTTTATTACTGGGCTATCTGCAAACCACCTGGCCGCTCAAACGCACCATCGAGCCATTACCGGATGACATCAGTTTGTGGCCGACAGTTGATGTCTATATTCCGTCGTATAACGAAAGCCTCGACGTAGTACGAGATACTGTTCTGGCGGCACAGTGCATTGATTATCCGAAAGATAAAATCAAAATTTACGTGCTGGATGACGGTAAGCGTGACGAATTTGCGGTGTTCTCCGCCGATGCTGGCGTGGGTTATATCACTCGCAATAGTAACGCACACGCCAAAGCTGGCAACCTCAACCATGCCATGGGGCTGACGAAAGGCGAGCTGATTTGCGTGTTTGACTGCGACCACGTCGCCACGCGTGCTTTCCTGCAGGCCACGGTCGGCAGTTTCTTGAAAGATCCGCGTCTGGCACTGATTCAGACGCCACACTACTTCTATTCCCCGGACCCGTTCGAACGCAACCTCTCGGTTGGCCGCTCCATGCCCAACGAAGGCGCGCTGTTCTACGGCCCGGTGCAACAGGGCAATGACAACTGGAATGCTACCTTCTTCTGCGGCTCTTGTGCGGTCATTCGCCGCGTTGCGCTGGATGAAGTTGGCGGATTTGCCGTGGAAACCGTCACCGAAGATGCCCACTCGGCGTTGAAAATGCAGCGTCGTGGCTGGAACACCGCCTTCCTGTCGATTCCGCTGGCGGCCGGTCTGGCGACAGAGCGCCTCGGGGTACATGTGGTTCAGCGTACTCGCTGGGCGCGCGGTATGACGCAAATTTTCCGTGTGGATAACCCGCTGCTGGGCCGTGGGCTCACCTGGCAACAGCGCCTGTGCTATCTCAATGCCATGCTGCATTTCCAGTTCGGGCTGCCGCGCGTGGTGTTCCTGACCGCACCGCTCGCCTTCTTACTGTTTAACCTGAACATTATTTCGTCCTCCGCCAGTCTGATCTTTGCCTATGCGCTGCCGCATTTGGTGATGTCGTTGTATATCAACTCCCGCATGAATGGCCGTTTCCGCTATACGTTCTGGGGCGAAATCTATGAGACGGTGTTGGCATTCCACCTGATCCTGCCGACGCTGGTCACCATGCTTGCGCCCAAACGCGGCAAATTTAACGTGACCGACAAAGGCGGCGTGCTGGACTCTGGTTTCTTCGACTTTCACATCGTTAAACCACATTTGATTGTGGCGATTCTGATGGTCATCGGTATTGGCTACGGTGTGGTACGGGTGGTATTCCATAGCTATTTTAACGTGGATCCCAGCGTTATCGCGCTCAACATTGCCTGGGGCACTTTCAGCGTGCTGATCTTACTGGCAGCAATTGCCGTCGCCAAAGAGACCCGCCAGGTACGTAAAACCATCCGTGTTGAAGCAGCTATCCCGGCGATTATTCATTATGCCAATGGCATCTCACTGCGCACTGAAACCATTGATTTGTCGATGGGTGGTGTGCAACTGGTGACGCCGGATGTGCGTTACCTCGATGAAGAGATCGAAGAGGTCGAAATTCAGCTCTCTTCCGGAGCCGAATGCTTCCCGGTCAGCCAGATAAGCGGCAACAAAGAGCGTCTGCGCCTGCAATTTGAAGACTTGCCGCTGGCGAAACGCCGCGAGCTGGTGCGCGTAGTGCTGTGCCGTGCTGATGCCTGGATTGGTGAAGAGCATCAGCAGGACAACCCGTTCCGCTCGCTACTCAGCATCATCCGCTGCGTGTTTGAGTTGTTCTACAACACCTGGAAAGAACGCCGCGGCAAAAATAGTCCCGCTGACACGACTAGCAAGAGTGAAGCAGCATGAATCGACCACGTAACCTTATGATTACTCGCCGTTTGTCTGCTGTGCCAGGCGCATCGCTGCTCAGGAAAATCACCACAGGTCTGCTGCTGACCTTCAGCAGCCTGCCGTTTACCCATGCGGAAGAAACGCCCGCGCCTGACATAGATCAGGCAACCAGCTTCCCTGCCGCGCCGTCGTGGCTACCACCGACACCGCCGATGCCTTCAACGCCTGCACCAACTCAGACGCCGTCGTCAGAATATATGCCTCAGGCCGATACTACCCCGGCCAATAACAGCGATTCAGTCAATACCTCACCGCTGACCAACCCCGCCGTGCAGGTCGCCGATCCTGTTACCGTGCCTGCGCCGGTGATCCCGCTGGTTCAGCCGGTGACCACCAGCATGACTGTCGCAGAAATGGGCCAGCCAAACGGCCTGACCCTCAGCGGTGGTCAGCTGCAATCCGGTATTATCTTCACCCTGCCCGCTGATGAAGTGGTCACCAGCGCCCATCTTTCGCTGGCTCTGAAAATTTCGCCGGCACTGATTGCCCGCGACACCACGCTGGAACTGATGCTTAACGGCCAGCCACTGGGTAGCCTGCCACTTAACCAGACCGGCAACGGTGGTGATGTGTATCAACTGGACATCCCCTCTGCGATGGTGGTATCCAGCAACAACCTGAGCTTCCGCGTACATGACAGCAACACCATGACCTGCGAGAAAGATCAGTCGGACAAGTATTGGGTCACGATTTTGCCCGCCACCAACATTGCTCTGGAAGGTCAGAAGCTGAATATTGGCCGCAATCTGGGCAACTTCCCCCGTCCGTTCTTTGACAGCCTGCAAATGCAGGAATCCAAGATCACCATGGTTTTTTCTGCCGCAATGAAACCTGGAGATGTCAGCGCTGCTGCGATAGTTTCCTCTTATCTCGGCATGTTATCCGATTATCGTGCCATCGACTTCCCAGTCATTCTGAATGATTTACCTGACCAAAACGGTATTCTGTTTGGCAAACCGGGTGACAAAATTGGTTCACTGACGCTGCCGGCCAGTAATGGTGCATCGATTCAAATCATCGATAACCCAATCAACCCGGTGTACAAACTGTTGCTGGTGCTGGGCAATGACGACAACCAACTGCGTCAGGCGGCTTACCGTTTGATCAGCAGTGGAATGCCGAACAATACCGATCATCTGGATGTGGCTCAGCTAAATATCCCTTCGAGCAAACCTTATGATGCACCACGCTGGATCGACACATCGCGCCCGGTGACGCTGGGTGAACTGGCGGGCAAGGACCCGGATTCGTTGATTTCCAACGGAATTTATCACGACAGTATTCAGGTGGCATTCCGTGCAGCGCCAGACTTATTCATGTGGGATGGTCATAACATTCCGGTGCGCATTGATTATCGCTTCCCGACCGAAAACTGGATTGATGAAGACAATTCAAGGCTGAATATTTCCCTCAACAGCAACTTCCTGCGCAGCCTGACCGTCAACAAAGTCGGTCTGTTGGAGAATATCTGGCGCCGCCTCGGCGGTGACAGCCGTCAGGAACGCTACACCATACAGCTGGCACCCTATCTGATTTACGGGGACAACCAGCTGCAGTTCTATTTCGATATCAAGCCGAAAAAAGACGCGCCGTGCAGCATTCTGACCAGCAATAACATCAAAAGCCGTATCGACCCGAAATCCTTTATTGACCTCAGCGGAAGCTACCACTTCGCCCAGTTGCCTAACCTGTCGTATTTCGTTGGTGCCTCGTATCCGTATTCCAAACTGGCTGACTTCTCAGACACCCTGATGTTGCTGCCGCCGGAACCGACTTCCGTTGAAATTCATACGCTACTGAACCTCGCCGCGCGCGCAGGGAAAGCCACCGGCGTGCCGGTAACTCACGTGCAGATTACCTTTGGTCTGAAAGGTGATGAGCAGGGAAATCCGCTGTTCGATCGCGATATTCTGGCAGTCACCACGCTGGGCGATTCTTCTTTCAACCAGCAGTTATTGGCCAATTCTCCGTTCAGCCTCAACGCCAACTCGATGGGTGTGAAAACGCCGACTGAAGTTGAACGCATTGTGGCCTGGCTGACCGGCGACTGGTATCGCCAGCCGGTGGATGCTGACCGCTATCTGTCGTCAACCGCCGCATGGCGCGGCTTTGTGAGTTACCGCTCGCGCTGGTCCAGCGATCACGTGGTCGTAGTGGCAACCGGGACTGACGACCAGCAGTTACTGAAAATTCATAGCGATCTAAAATTGCCGCAAATTAACGCCAACGTGCGTGGCGATCTGGCGATCATTACCGATGAAAACGGCATCCGCAGCTTCTCCGTCGGCCCGCAATTCCCGACCGGACAAATGCCGTGGTACATGATGGTGCTCTGGTACGCCAGCACGCACATCGTGATCCTGTCGCTGATCGCCACTCTGGTGTCGCTGATGATTGGTCTGAGCTTGTTCGTCATCTTGCGTCGGCATGCGGCCAAACGTCTGGGTCAGAAATGAAACGCCTCATATTAAGAAAAATAACAATGAAGGTAGCCTTAACTCCCGGCTATAACCTGGCGATTACCGGAGCTGGAAAATGAAAAAAAACAGACTGTCCCTGGCGGTGATCAAGGCTATTTATCTGATAGGGATCGCGGGAGCAGGCAGTTTTAGCGCCTCCACCTTGGCAGCGGATACGACGAATCCGGCCATGAAGGCCCTGTTCGATCAGGCGGCTTACTGGCATGACCGCGCCCATGACGACCTGGCTAAAGACGCCTTGCAGAAAGTGCTGCTGGCAGAGCCAAACAATGCGCAAGCACTCTATCTGATGTCGCTATATTCGATGCAGAGCGGCGATAAAACGTCGGCAAACCAGTGGCGCGAAAAACTGTCTGCCGCGTCGCCGGACGATCCGCGTTTAACCTCGCTCAACAGCGCCAAAACCCTGCAGTCCATTCCACCGAACCTATTAAACTCAGCCCGGCAGATGGCGGCACAGGGCAACATCAGTGGTTCACTGGCGATCTATCGCACCATTTTTAATGGCAACCAGCCGCTCGATAGTCTGGCCACCGAATATTACCTGACGATGGCCGGCGACAAGACGCTACAACCTCAGGCGATCGAAGGGCTACAGCAGCGCGTGGCACAGCGCCCGGACGATACATCGACGCGACTGGCGCTAGGCAAAGTATTGACCTATCAGGAGTCAACCCGCCGCGACGGTATTAATCTGCTAGCAAGTCTTGCTGCCAGCAACCAGGAAGCTGATCGTGCAATGCGTCAGGCACTGTTGTGGATGGCGCCGAAAGAGAGTGACCGCAATCTTTATCAGGGCTATCAGGCGCGCCATCCGAACGACACCGCCGTGATGGCGTACTTCCAGAAAAATATCGGCGGCGCGGCTAAAGATCAGGGCTTTACCGCACTGAACAGCGGCGACGTCAACAGCGCGAAAGCCAAGTTTGACAGCGTGCTGGCGGGCGATCCGAACGATGTGGATGCGCTGTCCGGACTAGGCTATATTGCGCAGCGCAGCGGTGATTTTGCAGCCGCCTCACAGTACCTCAGCAAAGCCGCGGCACAGGGCGGCCCGAACAGCGCGCAACTGAGTAATCAGGCGCAGGATGCTGCGTTTTACGCGCAGTTGGCAAAAGCCAAAGAGGCTGCCGGTTCCGGTAGCTACGACGCCGCACTGGCAGCCGTCACGCCGCTGGTACAGGTCGGGGGAGAAAAAGGTCAGTCCGCCGGTTTGCTGCGGGCAGACATTCTGCGCCGTAAAGGCGATCTGTCCGGTGCCGAACAGCAATACGGCACACTTGGCGATAACGCCGACGCCCGCGCCGGACTGTTCTATGTGCTGCGTCAGCAGAACAAAACTGCCGAAGCCGATCAGGTTTTGAAAACGTTGCCTGCTGATATTCAAACCAAGATGAATCCGCCAAAAGCGGTAGATATCATTGAGCCATTACGTCGTCAGGCTGCGCAGGCCGTCGCGAATAACGATCCGCAGCGCGCACTGAATTTACTCCAGCAGGCGCAAGAACGTCAGCCGTCCAACGTCTGGGTGAAACTGGACATGGCGCGCATCCTGCAATCGCAAGGACAGACCGCTCAGGCGCAGTCGCTAATGGCAGCGTCAGGCCGGCCGGGCGCGGGTGCGACAGATCTTTACGCCGCCGCGCTGTTTGCCTCGGAAACCAAAAACTGGTCCACCGCCAGCGCCCTGCTGTCGCGCATTCCGCGTAATAGCCAGACCCCGGCAATGCGTGAACTATCCCAACGAGCCAACTTTAATCAGCAAATGGCCTCGGCCGAAGCCTATTTACAACAGGGCAACAGCGCCGCTGCCGCCAATACACTACGGGCACTGGCGCAAGACCCACCGTCCGCACCGGCCGACGTCGGTACGCTGGCGAAGAATCTTGCCGCGACCGGACAGATACCGCTGGCCGTGCAATTAGTGCGTCAGAACATGCAAAAAGGCGTTCAAGGCAATGCCGGTGACTATGCCGATCAGGTTACGGTGCTCAATCAGGCTGGTCTCAGCAATGAGGCCCAGGCCTTCCTGCAAAATCCGCAAATTCAGTCCAGCACCCCGCCGACCGAAATGGCGAATATGCGCAACGGCTTTGTGATCAATCAGGCCGATCAGCTCCGTGAGCAAGGGCAGTACGCTGCCGCCTATGACAAGCTGGTGGTCGCGTTGCAGGCCGATCCGCAAAACCGCGATTTGATGCTGGCGATGGCGCGGCTGTATCAGTCCGGCAAACTCAATAAACAGGCCGGCCAGGTTTATAACTACCTGATGACCAACGACACACCGACGCAGGATGCCCGCATGGGCGCCATCAACATCGCACTGGGTGAAGGTGATAACCAGCGTGCGCAGGAGCTGATGAACGGTCTGAATGGTCCGCGCACGCCAGACCGGCTGTTACTGGCGGCACGCGTTGCCGAAGCACAGGGCGATCACCAACAGGCGCTGGCGTTGTTGCGTTCTGCGAAAGGCAAGATGATCGGTCTGGAAGGTGCAGACGGCTCAACGCAGATCGCCGGATTGCAGCTGACCGACAACCCATTTATCAACCGCTCAACGCAGGGCACCCGCAGCACCACGCAGTCTGTATATGGCACGGTTATGCCGTGGCAGCAGTCGGATCAGATTTCTGCTACCAGCACCGCCCCACTACCGGGTGCAACGCCGACCGCCGTGGTACAGCGAAATGCCACCGAGAAGCAGATCGACGATATGCTCAATACCCTGCAGGAAAAAACCGCGACCTGGGCGCAGGGCGAGATGTCGATTCGTGGTCGTGATGGCGAAAGCGGCCTGAGCCAGTTGACCGAAGCCAAAGCGCCAATGACCTTCGCCTTCGTGCCGTTTGATACGTCGCGTCTGAGCATCGGCGTCACGCCGGTTTCCCTCAGTGCAGGCAGCCCGTCCGGTACGGGAAATACTAGGTTTGGTCAGGGTGCGCTGTCGAGAGGATATTCCTCAGCTGCGGCGGCATACAACGCGGCAACTGGTGCATCCATTACATCTAAAGATGTTCAAACTTACTTATCAGACCCAAGCAATCCAACCACCACGACGATAAATGGGCAGACAGTTTCAACGTTGGATCAGTATCGCAGTCAGTTGAGCACACAATATGCTGACCAATGCTCATCTGTCAGCAGCAACAGTAGTGCAGAAGTTATTGCTAGTTGTAATGCCTTAAATAGCAGCATAGCTAAATTAAACGGCGTCGATCCAACCACCTATCCAGCAACAGAAGCCGGGAATCAAAAGGCTACCGGCGTGGAGCTCAACTTAGCGCTGACCGGCGAAAGCTATAAAGCTGATGTGGGCAGCACCCCGTTGGGCCAGGATCTGAACTCGCTGGTCGGTGGCCTGCAGTGGGCACCGAAACTGACCGACTTCACTACGCTGACCATGACCGCAGAACGTCGCGCGATCACCGACAGTATTCTGTCTTACGTTGGGACCAAAGATACTTACAGCGGAAATAAATGGGGCCAGGTCACCAAAAACGGCGGTGGCGTCAATCTATCCTACGATGACGGCGATGCAGGTTTTTATGCCGGTGCCGGTTATTACAGCTATCTCGGTAATAACGTTGCCAGTAACAAGTCTGTTAATGCTAACGCTGGGTTATACATTCGTCCCTATCGCTATGATGACCGTGAGCTGAAAACCGGGATCAACATCGGCTACATGGACTTCGACAAAAACCTCAGCTACTACAGCTACGGTCAGGGCGGTTACTTTAGCCCGCAGAACTACGTCAGCGTCTCCTTCCCGGTGGAGTACACCCAGAAGTATGACGACTGGGATCTGAAACTCTCCGGCTCGGTGGGTTATCAGTCCTACTCTCAGGATAAGAGCGCGTACTACCCGAACAACCCAGATTTGCAGAAACAGCTGGAAGATTTAGTCACAGCAGGCTTCGGCACTGAAGCCTATTATCAAGGTGGTACAAAAAGCGGGATTGGCTGGAATGCGGGCGTCGGCGGTAATTATCATCTGAACAGGAATATGCAGATTGGCGGTCAGGTTGGCTACGATACTTTCGGTGATTACAACGAAAGCAAAGCGCAGGTCTACTTCCGTTATCTGATGGGCCAAAATTAAACCCGGTGGAATAAAACCATGCAAGAACAGAACTATACCCAGGTCGCGCAGGAATATTACCGCCAGCGTCACACGACGCCGGGCTGGCAAAGTCTGGTACAGGTGTTATTTTCAGGTATTCTGGCCTCCGCCGACGACGAGGATGGCCGCCGTTTTCTGTCGCTGATGGGCGGTAACCTGGCACGTCAGCATACGTTGCCTGTTTGCGCTACGCTCGGCGAACTGGAAGACAACATCAACCAGGTTCTCAGCCGTTTTGACTGGGGAGTGCTCAGGATTGAGGCGACTCAGCAACAGCTGGCACTGGTACACATCGCCTGGCCAGTTTCCCCGCAGGGGCAGGATGATGAACTCTGGCGTATCGCGCTGATCTCCCTGTTTGAGGGGCTGTATGCGGAGTGGTTGCAGACACAGGGCGGACAGCCCTACGTTCCACTTCGCTGGCAAGAAAGCACACCCGAAGGCGCATTCGTCTTCCGCTATCAAAATGGTTTGTAAGGAATTTCTATGTTGGTATTTCGGCGCTACGGCATCGTGCTGTGGTTCAGTCTGGTTTTCTCGTTTTTCACTACCGCTGTAATGGCTCAAGATCAGGCTCAGGGTTGGTCAGCGTATAAAAGTCGCTTCCTGCTGCCGGACGGGCGGATTATCGACACAGCCAATAAAAACGTCAGTCATACCGAAGGACAGGGTTTCAGTATGCTGTTGGCGGTGTTTAATAACGATCAGAAAACGTTCGACCAGCTTTTTCAGTGGGCCAATAACACCCTTTATCGCAAGGATATTGGCCTCTATTCATGGCGTTACGATCCGAATAACAACGTCCATGTCGCCGATAAGAATAATGCCTCCGATGGCGATACGCTGATAGCATGGGCGCTGCTGCTGGCCGGTGAAAAATGGAATGACCCGCGTTACACCCAGGCATCCGAGAAATTGCAGGCGGCGCTGATCAAACACAACGTGATTGATTATGCAGGCTATAAAGTGATGCTGCCGGGCGTGACCGGGTTTAACCAGACCAGCAACGTCACCCTCAATGCGTCCTACTTCATCTTCCCGGCGTGGAAAGCGTTCTATGCACACAGTCATTTGAAAGTGTGGAAAGATCTGGACGAAAGCGGTACTGCGATGCTCAGCAAAATGGCCTTCGGCGAATTCCGCCTGCCGTCTGACTGGGTAGACATGCAGGCCGATGGCACCATGAAACCTGCGAGCCGCTGGCCAACGCGTTTCAGCTATGACGCTGTGCGTATCCCGCTTTACCTCGGCTGGGCGCATCCCGGCAGTCCGCAGCTGGCACCGTTTATTCTGTGGTGGCAAAAGTCGCCACGCACCGCGACACCCGCCTGGATTGACGTCATGACCGGCACCAAAGCGGACTACAACATGTCGCCAGGCCTGCTGGCTGTTCGTGATTTCACCATGGCCAACCGCAGTGCCATCAGCCCGAATCTGGCACCGAAAGATGATTACTACTCGTCGACGCTGCAACTGCTGAGCTGGTGGGCAAGTCAGCAAAGGTAAGAGGCATTGCAATGAAAAGGCCAGTCAGTGAAAGCTGACTGGCCTTTTTGTTGGCGTTAAAATGACAACTCCATTGCATATATACAATTGATAATTAATTAATTTATTGTATATATGCAATTAAAAGGTCAAGCCATGTGGGATAAAGAGCTAAACATTAAACAGGTAGACAACCTTGTTAATGAAATAAAACCTCGACATAGAGTTAAGCGTCCGCAAAAAGGCTGGATACGACTGTTCAGAACCGCGCTGGGAATGAGCACGCGCGTATTGGGTGAAGGGTACGGTTTAAGCCAGTCGCGTATCTCGCTGATCGAAAAAGGAGAAGCCAAGCCAGGGGTGTTATGCCATAAGGCTACTTGCTTTTTTTTTCACGCCACAGGATAATTTCCGCGCAATTTTTAATTTTTTAAACATTGAGCAACGTCAGGGATAAGAATATGTCCGCATGCAGGAAGCAGGCCACAAGAGCAAATAAATTTATTACTCATTCTCTGATATTGATTAAATTACTCATAACGGTATCAAGGATTAATGAATGAAATATTTCGATTTTAGAAAAAAACACCGAAAACTCAAACAAGATATAAGTAAGATTCGAGTTAATTTTTTGAGATTACGTTCATCAATAAGAAAAAATATATCAAAAAAATCCGACCTCACAGGCAAGCTACAACCAAGGGTTCTCATTCTCAGAACCGGTGATGAGATTGGGGATGCTATAATATCTACGGGATTAGCTAAGAAATTACATGATGCAGGATATCAGGTTAATTTTCTTGCAGGTAAATCAATCGTAAATTTATTTACCTATTCTGACTTCATCAATAAAGTCTTTTTATATGACAGGGAAAAATCTCCCCGACAATTAAAAAGAGAAAAATTTGATATTGTCATTGATTTAAATGATATATTAACCTTCCGCAGGATTAATTTAATTTATAATATCAATGCTAATATGACCATTGGATTTAACAAGTCAAAATATCCAATGTATTCATCATCTATTGATTTTATGGATATTGATATTCACATTACGGAGCGGTATAAGAAAGTATTGGATTTACTGGGTATTGATTCCACCGGCTATGAATATTCGCTGGGCGTTAGTGATCATGATGAGAAAGTCATATCAGAAAAGATGGCATCAGACAGTGTTAAATATTTGGTCGCCTTAAATCCACTGACCAGTTCAGAAGATAAAAATCTGTCAAAAAATCAGGTGGAAAAAATAGTTTCGTTCATTAAGGAAAATTATCACGGCATTGGTATTATACTCATGGGGAAATATGAAAAAATATCAAATTTCCAGACCGATGGGAGCCTTATTTTTCCTGAGAGCACCATTAGCTTTGCCGCGGCCATCGTGAAGAAGGCAGATTTAATCATCACGCCCGATACCTCTATTGTTCATCTGTCACGCGTATTTAATAAGAAAATGGTGGCCATTTATAATAATGGCCGGGTCGAAGAGACCGGATTCCTCGCCTATAACATGTGGCTGCCCGGTTATGAAAATTCGACGGTTATTCGTGTGAACACCCCCAACATTAGTGAGTTTGACACCGCAGAAATTATCCAGAAAGTGAAAGAAATTATTCCTGCCGAGCTGCTTAAACTAAAGATGTCAGCGTGATCATACTTCGCCATTGCTAATAAAAAAACCCGGCGTCATTGCCGGGTTTTTGTTTTTAAAACATCAGATGAAAACAGCGATAACTTACCCCTGCTCTGCCTCAACCAGCGACTGGATCTTGCCCATCTCATCCTGATCAACCGCAAAACAGGCCACCAGTTGGTCGCCATATTGTTTCAACTGCGGCTGGAACTGGGTGCAGGTCGTGAAAGCACGACGGCAGCGAGCGTTGAACGCACAACCGGCAGGCGGGTTGAGCGGGCTTGGCAACTCACCGGTCAGCTTGATGCGCTCCCGGCGCTCATCAGGGTTCAGGCGCGGCGTCGCGGAAAGCAGTGCCTGAGTATAAGGATGAAGCGGATTATTGAAAATGACGTCTTTAGGCCCCTTCTCCACGCAGCGACCGAGGTACATCACCATCACTTCATCGGCGATGTGTTCGACCACCGAGAGATCATGGGAGATGAACACATAGGACAGCCCCAGATCCTGCTGCAAGTCCATCATCAGGTTCAGCACCTGCGCGCGTACAGAAACATCGAGTGCCGATACGGGTTCATCGGCAATAACGACGTCCGGGTCGAGCATCAGGCCACGAGCAATGGCAATACGCTGGCGCTGACCACCGGAAAACATATGCGGGTAGCGATCGTAATGCTCGGTTTTCAGGCCAACTTTCGCCATCATCTCCAGCGCTTTTTCACGACGCTCTTGACTGGTCAGCTTGGTGTTGATCAGCAACGGTTCTTCGAGGATCTGGCCAACTTTCTTACGCGGGTTCAGCGATCCGTAAGGATTCTGAAACACGATCTGGATCTTCTGACGACGCAGCTTTTCAGCCGTGGCGTCAGGCTTGAGCAGATCCTGCCCGCGGTAATAGAGTTCGCCGCCGGTCGGAATTTCAATCATGGTCAACAGGCGACCCAGGGTCGATTTACCACAGCCGGACTCGCCAACCACGGCCAGCGTTTTGCCGCGTTCGAGGTCAAAAGAGACACCGTCGAGGGCTTTCACGGTGCGTTCCGGCGCAAAGAACCCCTTTTTCACCGGGTAATGTTTCTTCAGGTCAATCGCCTGCAACAGAGGCGCTGACTGGGTGGGGTTTTCATGATTCATAGGTAGGTCTCCCGGCATCATCCAGCGGATAATGGCACTTCGACTGACGCCCGTCGGCAAGGTTATGCAGCGCCGGTTCTTCTTTACGGCAGAGATCCGTTGCATACGGGCAGCGCGGATTCAGCAGACAACCGTTCGGACGGTCATATTTGCCCGGCACCACACCCGGCAATGACTGTAGACGCGCTTTATCGGCGGCGAATTCCGGTAAGGAACGCAGCATCGCCTGAGTATAAGGATGGCGTGGCGCACGGAAAATCTCCGTGGCTTTGGCCGACTCAACCACCTGACCGGCGTACATCACGATGATGTGCTGTGCCGCTTCCGCCACCAGCGCCAGGTCATGCGTGATCAGCATCAGCGCCATGTTCTCTTTTTGCTGCAACTCCAGCAGCAACTCAATGATCTGCGCCTGAATGGTCACGTCGAGCGCGGTGGTTGGCTCATCGGCGATCAGCAGCTTTGGCCGGCAGGCGATCGCCATGGCGATCATTACGCGCTGACTCATCCCACCGGAAAGCTGGTGCGGATAGACGTCGAGACGCGAAGCCGGGTCAGGAATACCCACCAGATTGAGCAAATCAATGGTGCGCTGACGACGGGTCTTTTTGTTGCCGCCCTGATGCACCTTGATGGCTTCCATAATCTGGAAACCCACGGTGTAGCACGGGTTGAGGCTGGTCATCGGGTCCTGGAAGATCATCGCGACCTCGGCGCCCACAATCTGGCGGCGCTCTTTTTCGCTCATTCCCTGCAGGTCACGGCCACCAAACTCCAGCGTCTCGGCCATTACTTTGCCGGGGAAGTCGATCAGCCCCATCAGCGCCAGCGAACTGACCGATTTACCTGAGCCGGACTCACCGACAATGCCGATCACTTCGCCCTGCTTCACGCTATAACTGATACGGTCAACGGCGCGGAACGGTGTGCCTTCATCGCCGAAATGCACGGAAAGCTTATCGACGGTCAGCAGCGTTTTGCCGACCGGTATATCTTTAATCAATGTGGTTTCCATCTCTCGTCCCTTACTGCTTGAGTTTAGGGTCAAGGGCGTCGCGCAGACCGTCACCCATCAGGTTAAATGCCAGTACCGTCAACAGGATCACCACGCCAGGGAAGGTCACAACCCACCATGCGCTTTGGGCAAACTGCAATACGTCGGACAGCATAGTGCCCCACTCAGGCGTAGGCGGTTGTGCGCCCATGCCGAGGAAGCCGAGAGCCGCCATATCCAAAATGGCGTTGGAAAAACCGAGCGACGCCTGCACGATCAGCGGCGCTAAGCAGTTCGGTAAAATATTGATAAACATTTGACGGGCCGCACCTGCACCAGCGACGCGCGACGCGGTGACGTAGTCACGGTTCACTTCCACCAACACCGCCGCACGCGTTAAACGCACATAGTGTGGCAAAGCGACGAAGGTCAGGGCCAGCGAGGCATTGACTATCGACGGACCGAAAATCGCCACCAGCACCAGCGCCAGCAGCAGGCTTGGCAATGCCAGCATGATGTCGACGATGCGCATGATCGCAGCATCAATTACGCCGCCGTAGTAACCGGCAAACAGACCGAAAACCACGCCGAGGATCAGCGACAGCACCACCACCAGGCAGCCGACCAGCAAGGAGAGACGCGCGCCGTACATCAGTCGACTGAGAATATCGCGGCCGACGTCATCGGTGCCTAACAGGAATTTCCAGCTGCCGCCCTGCATCCAGACAGGTGGACGCAGCAGTGCGTCGCGGAACTGTTCGGCCGGGGCGTGTGGCGCAATCACGTTGGCGCCAATCGCGAGCACCAGCATGATAATGATGAAAACCAGACCGGTAACGGCCCCTTTATTGCGCTTAAAGTAGTGCCAGAATTCGCGCAGCGGCGGCATCGGCGTTGGCGCAGCCGTCACTATTTCATTAGCGACGGGCTCTGTAACGTGTGACATGTGCGCCCCTTATTTCCTGTGGCGAATACGCGGGTTGACCACACCGTAGAGCACGTCTACCAGCAGGTTAACCACGATAATCATGATAGCGACCAGCAATACGCCGCCCTGCACGACCGGATAGTCGCGGCGTTGTAGTGCGTCGATAAGCCAGCGGCCGAGGCCCGGCCAGGAGAAGATGGTTTCCGTCAGGATCGCGCCCCCCAACAGCGTACCCACCTGCAGACCAATAATCGTCACCACCGGCAGCAGCGCGTTACGCAGTGCGTGGACGACAATCACCCGCATGCGGCTAAGGCCCTTGGCGCGCGCGGTACGGATATAGTCTTCACCCAGCACTTCCAGCATGGAGGAGCGGGTCATACGCACGATAACGGCCAGAGGAATAGTGCCGAGCACCAGAGCAGGCAAAATCATGTGCATTACGGCATCTTTGAAGTCGCCCGGCTCGCCCCAGATCAGCGAATCGATCAGCATAAAGCCGGTCAGTGGCATGCTGTCATCAAGGAACACTGTATCGCTTATTCGCCCCGATACGGGCGTGAGATTAAGCTGCACCGAGACCAACATGACCAGCATGATGCCCCACCAAAATATCGGCATCGAATAGCCGGTCAGCGAGATGCCCACCGCGGTGTGGTCGAAGATGGATCCGCGTTTAACCGCCGCCAGTACTCCCACAGGAATACCGACGATCACCGCGAAAATCATGGCGCAGATGCCTAGCTCCAGCGTGGCTTTAAAGCGCGGCACAAACTCTTGCCAGACCGGAATACGGCTTTTTAACGACACGCCTAAATCACCGTGCAGCACGCCGTTCACATAGTGGAAATACTGTTGATAGAGAGGCTTGTCCAGCCCCATTTCTGCCATCAACTGAGCGTGGCGCTCAGCAGAAACACCGCGTTCTCCGGCCATGATGGTCACCGGGTCGCCTGGGATCATATGCACGAATGCAAAAGTCAGCAAAGTTATGCCGATAAACGTTGGGATAACTAAACCCAAACGTCGGAGTATGAACTGAAACATATCCCGTACTCTCTGTATAAAATGCCCGGAAAACCGTAGCTCGCCGGGCTTATTGATAGCTCACAAAACTATATACCGCTGAACTAAAAGACGTAGTGAGCGCTCAGCGAGCAAGGCGGAGGAGCGCAGCAATTGAGGCATACCATCAGGCAGGCGAAAATTGCGAGCACCGCACAACACAGCTCCCTGTGCGCTCAGTAGTCGATCACTCCATGCTGACGTTTTCGAAGTGATGTTTGCCTAGCGGGTCGACGACATAGCCTTTAACTTCTTTACGCACTGGCTCATACACGGTGGAGTGAGCGATGATCAGCGCAGGTGCCTGGTCATGCATCACTACCTGAGCTTGTTGGTACAGCGCAGCACGTTTGGCGTGATCGGATTCGGCACGGGCTGGCTGAATCAGATCTTCAAACGGCTTGTAGCACCAGCGTGAATAGTTAGAGCCATCTTTTGCCGCCGCACAGCTGAACAGGGTGGCGAAGAAGTTGTCCGGATCCCCATTGTCCCCGGTCCAGCCCATCATGACAGACTGATGCTCACCGGCTTTGGCACGTTTCAGGTACTCGCCCCACTCGTAGGTCACGATGTTGGCTTTAACGCCGATTTTCGCCCAGTCAGACTGAATCATCTCAGCCATGCGACGTGCGTTCGGGTTGTACGGACGCTGAACTGGCATTGCCCACAGATCGATAGTGAAACCATCGGCATGACCGGCTTCTTTCAGCAATTCTTTAGCTTTGGCCGGATCATACGGGTAATCCACCACGTCTTTATTGTAGCCCCACATGGTAGGTGGGATCAGGTTTTTAGCCGACTGGCCAGCACCCTGATAAACCGCTTCGATGATGGCCTGTTTGTTCACAGCCATAGTCAGTGCCTGACGCACTTTCACTTCATCCAGCGGTTTCTTCTCAACGTTGAAGGACAGATAACCCACGTTCAGACCTGGCTGTTGCATCAGGTTGATGGTTTTGTCTTTCTTCATTGCTGCAATGTCAGCCGGGTTCGGGTAAGGCATCACCTGACACTCATTTTTCTGCAATTTCGCATAACGGATAGACGCGTCAGGCGTGATGGAGAAAACTAAACGGTCGATTTTCGGCTTGGTGCCCCAATAGCCCGTGAACGCTTTGTACAGAATGCGCGAGTCTTTCTGATATTGCAGCAGCTGGAATGGACCTGTACCGATTGGATTTAAATCCACTTTCTCCGGCGTGCCCGCTTTCAGCATGTTGGCCGCGTACTCACCCGAGAGGATTGAGGCAAAATCCATACCAAGGTCGGCAAGGAATGGGGCTTCCGGGCGGTTCAGGACGAACTGAACGGTATTGTCATCAACTTTGACGATCTTGCTAATCAAGTCGCCCATGCCCATGCCTTCGAAGTATTCGTAGCTGCCGCCAGAAACACCGTGGTATGGGTTGTTTTTGTCTAACTGGCGCTCAAACGAGTACACCACGTCATCGGCGTTGAAATCACGGGTCGGTTTGAAGTCTTTGCTATCCTGCCATTTCACACCTTTGCGCAGATGGAAGGTATAGGTTTTGCCGTCAGCAGAGATGTCCCACTTTTCAGCCAGACCTGGCACCAGTTCAGTGGTACCGATTTTGAACTCAACCAGACGGTTATAAATTGGCACGGAGCTGGCGTCGTAAGTGGTACCCGAAGTGAATAACTGCGGGTTGAAGCCTTCAGGAGAGCCTTCAGAACAATAAACTAACGTCTTTGCCTGCACGCTGGCCGCCACGGTCAGCGCAATCAGGCCAATACCGAATTTCAGTATCCCCGCTTTGCTCAAGGAAATTGTCATCGCTTTTGCTCCATTTATTAATGGTGATGTGGATGTGTGTGTGGTGTTTGCAGCTCACGCCACCCTTTAGTTTTTATTGACGGGTAGCTGTGTTGCCCAATTCGCTGCGGAAAGTTTTCTCAGAAAAGGGAGGAACGCCTCGGAAGCGCTTTTTTCAGGTGAATTCCGTAAATTTATCGTTACGGGTAATCATCCGAAAAATCTTCTGGTCTGACTTCGGGCTATCAATTTGGCAACTCTGAAGGATGACGTCAATATAACCAACAGGCATTTACAAAGACTGTGAGTAACAGCAAACAAACATAAAAAAACACTATCTTTAACAACTGCAGCATGAATGTTCAGCTTATAGAGACTAAGTCAACACATTCAGCTTTGTTATGGGTTACTTTCAGATAATTTGCTCATTTAAAATCCACAAAAATTAATTGCAAAATGATGAATATATAAACGGTTATTTCTCATAACAGGGTCAAAAGCAGCGGAAAATGCTGGAGAGTCAACCGAAATGGATCATGCAAGGGCTACCGTTTTGGCCTTTTTGAGGTGTATAAGCGCGCTAAAATAGGGCTCTCGCACCACCATGATGCATAAGCGCGATCGCCACCCCATAAGGGCCCACGCGTCATGCAAGTTCAGCCTTCTTAAACCCTCGTTGTCGCAGGTCATTGCCAATATTCCTTTCTATCAAGTATTATCCGAAACGAGCACTTTTTGCCCAGTAAGATAAAAAGCATCATTTTGATGCCTCTCTGACAAGGGCTGTTTGATGACGGCAATGGATTTGTCTCGTCATCAATACCCCTCCACGCACGCAGTGCTGATGGGTATTGACTATTTTATACTGATTTGAATTTACTAAAGGTTACAGGGATGAACCGTAATAACGACCACTGTCTGGCGCTGTGTTTCAAGACCAGCCTCTTCTGCTTTGCCATACAACCTATGGCCCCCGTTTTAGCCAATATGCTTGTGTCGTCTTTGTCGCAGAGCGCGGCGACCATTGATGCCCAGGAGCAAATCCGGCAGCAGGAGCGTGAGCGGGCCTTACAGCAACAGAATACCCCGCAAAACGATATTCGGATCGCGCGACCCGGCATCTCGTTGCCTGATTACCCCGCTAATGAATCCCCATGCTTTACGATCAATACCTTTACATTAACCGGTGATTCAGCCAGCCGTTTCCAATGGGCGCTCGACGCGGTGAAAGAGGCAAAAGGTCGTTGTCTGGGCTCACAAGGGATCCTGCTGACCATCAATAAAGTCCAGAATGCCATTCTGGAAAAAGGCTATGTCACCACGCGCGTCATGGCACAGGAGCAGGATCTCACCCAAGGGATTTTTACCTTGATAATGCAGCCCGGCCGCATAGAGCAGATCCGTTTTGTCGACTCTGTCTCTTACCGCGCAAGATTGTGGAATGCCCTTCCTGCCAAATCAGGAGACATTCTTAATCTGCGCGATATCGAACAAGCACTGGAGAACTTTAAACGCGTCTCTAACGTTGATGCCGACATCAAAATTGTGCCCGGTCAGCAAGAGGCAACCAGCGATCTGCTGATCGCCTGGAAAGAGAGCCGCCCCATTCATCTCAGCCTCGGGTTAGATGATAGTGGGGCCGACAGCACTGGCAAATATCAGGGGTCAACCACCCTGGCCATTAATGCGCCTTTTGCTCAGAACGATCTTTTCTATGCCAACCTGGGCAGAAGCCTCTTTCGCGATGGGCCCTATGACAGCCGCTCGAATACCGTTAACTACAGCATTCCCGTCGGTTACTGGGGTTTTTCAGCCAATTACAACGACTATAATTATCATCAGAATATCGCTAATGCCAACGAGACCCTCACTTACAGCGGCAAAAGCGAAAATGCACAATTCACCGTTTCCCGCTTGTTGTTTCGTAATCAGGCACACAAAACCACCCTCAATATTCGCGCCTATCGCCGCCACTCAACTAATGCAGTCAATGGGATTGAGATTGAACAGCAGCAGCGCCGCACGGCTGGCTGGGAACTGGGGCTTAATCAACACAGCTATCTGGGTAATAACACACTGGATGCCAACCTTAACTGGCGCCGGGGAACCGGAGCATTTGGGGCCATGCCTGCACCCGAAGAGGCCTATAACGGTGGCACATCTCGCCCCAGTATGTTGATGGGAGATATCAGCCTGAACGTGCCTTTCCCAGGGTTCAACCAAGACTGGCGCTATAACACCAGCCTGCGCGGACAGTGGAGCAATAAGCCGCTCACCCCACAAGATCGCCTGGCGATGGGCGGGCGCTACACCGTACGAGGTTTTGATGGTGAACAGAGTTTATCCGGTGAAAAGGGTCTGATCTGGCGTAACGAACTGGCCTGGAATATGTTTGCACGTGGTCATGAACTCTACTGGGCAGCCGACTATGGTCGCGTAGAAGGGCCGGGAACCCGTTATCTGGTAGGGAAGCAACTAGCAGGCAACGCAATAGGTCTGCGCGGGGCATTATGGCAGCGCCTGAGCTATGACTTGTTTGCTGGCGTCCCGCTCTACAAGCCGGAAAATTTCCATACCTCTGGCGTCACTACCGGTTTTAGCATCAATCTGCAAATCTAGCGGTAAATGCAAAAGAGAACAGGCAGCCCTTTGGGCTAAAGGGATCAACTTCTAACACGGACGTTATTCATGAACAAACATTGCTACCGCATTATCTTTAGCCGCTCTCAGGGTGAATTAAGAGTGGTCTCTGAACTGGCCCGCAGTGGTAGCACTATGCCAGGACAAAGCCGCACAACCGGCGGTCCGACGCGGCTGTGGGTGACACTACGTCGTTCAATGTGGCTCATTGGGCTGGCTTTATTTGCCGGGCCCGCGATAGCCAACGGCATTATTGCCGACGGCCAGCTCGCACCCGCCCAGCGTCCGGAAGTGATCAGCACCCAAAATGGGCTGCAACAGGTCAATATCAACGCACCCAATCAGGCCGGTATTTCGCACAACCAGTACCAGCAGTTTGATGTTAGCCAGCAAGGGGCAATCCTCAATAACTCGGCGGTGATGACCTCCACGCAGTTAGCCGGTGTCATTCAGGGAAACGCAAAACTCAATCCAAATGCCGCCCCGGCTAACGTCATCATCAATGAAGTCAACAGCAACAATCCCAGCCAATTACGCGGTTTCCTCGAAGTGGCTGGCGGCAAAGCTCAGGTCATTGTCGCCAACCCATCCGGCATTCTGTGCGACGGCTGTGGCACCATCAATGCAGGTCGCATGACGCTCACCACCGGTAAACCACAGCTCAATGCCGACGGCAGTCTGGCGGGATATCAGGTCGAGCGCGGACTTATCAGAATTGAAGGCGGCGGGCTGAATGGTGACTCACGTCATGATACTGAGTATGTCGATATTCTGGCCCGCGCGGTGGAAGTAAACAGCGGTATCTGGGCCAAAGAGGCAGTATCCGTGGTCGCCGGCCGCAACCAGATCAGTGCCGATGGCAAAACTATCACCGCCCTCGCCGGTGGTGATAGCACACCTGAAGTGGCCATTGATATGGGCCAAATGGGCGGTATGTACAGCGGCTCTATCCGAATGATCGGCACGGAAGCGGGGGTCGGTGTCCGCAATCAGGGGGGCCAGCTTCAGGCAGATAAAACCATGACCGTGAGCAGCGAAGGGAAGCTGGTTTGGCAAACGACGGCCACGGAACCCAACACACAGGCCGGCGGAGACATTACCTTAACGGCCAGAGACAGCGTTGAACACCATGGCAAACTTTATAGCGGTGGCGAGCTTACCGTGCAAAGCCGTCAGGGCGGGATCACACAGTCCGGCACCCTGGCCGCAGCCCGCAATGTCCGGCTTGAGGCTGCGCAAGATATCGAGAGTCGCGGGCATCTTTTGGCAGGTAGCAATGTGAACAGTACCCTGCTCCGCCCGGCTGATTTAACCCTCAACACGCAGGGGGATATTCGTGCCAGCGGCAGCCTGTTGAGCCAGAATAAGGTCAGCGTAACGGGTCGTCGGGTAGATTTAAGCCAGAGCCAGTTGGCGGCTGAGCAAGCGGTGCTGACTGCGCAGAGCGGCGGTGTGACCCTGCAACAGGCGCAGGTGGACAGCCAACAATTTATCGTCAACAGCCAGGGTAATCTGGACACCCAACAGGCCCAAATTCGCGCCGGGGTCTGGAAAATCAACGCCGATAGCCTGTTCAATCAGGCCGGTGTCTGGTCACAGGTGGGCGCCGGTGAAAGCCGTTTCAATCTGACGGGCGGGCTGGATAACAGCGACGGCAGCATCGAAGTACAACAACTCAGCTTTAACGCTTCTACCTTAAATAATCTACGCGGCCGCCTGGTGGCATTAGATGGCACGGCGCAGCACTGGCGCGTGAGTGGCTTACTGACCAACCCGTTCGGATTAATCGGCACCAACGGCGGCCTGCAACTGGATACCGGCACGTTAGATAACCAGGGCGGTACGTTGCAAAGCCAATCCTCTCTTTCAGTGATGGCACAGCACGAGGTCAACAATAGCCAGGGCAAGCTGCTGTCCGGTGGCAATCTGTCACTGAATGTTCAGGGCGCACTCAACAACCAGACCGGAGAGATCCGTGGTCAGAACCTTCAACTCACTACGCAAGGTCTGAATAATGCGCAGGGGTTATTGGTCAGTCAGGAGCGATTACAGCTGGATACCCGCCAATCCATCGATAACCAACAAGGTCTGATAGAGGCCGGTGATGCACTGGATATCAGCACCGCAGGGAGTTTGGATAACCGCAACGGCACCGTGGTAGGCGGGAAACAGGCCAGCGTCGTGGCAGCTACTCTGGACAACGCGGCAGGCAAGCTACAGTCAGGCGGCGAACTCACACTCAATACCTCTGATAATGTTAATAATCAGGCGGGTACCCTGACGGCGCAGCAGAATCTCTATTGGCAAGGTGGCGCACTCAGTCTGTTCAATAATGATGCGGGCACTCTGTTAAGCGGTGGCGCGATGTCGCTGCGCGGCGGTCAGTTGAACAACCGTCAACAAGGGCTGATACAGAGCCAGCAGGCGCTCACCCTGAACCTTGATGGTACGTGGGATAATCAGGGTGGAAAGCTGGCCAGCGGTAGCAGCAGCACCTTGCGTGCACTTAGCCTGATCAATGCACAGGGGGAAATTCAGTCACTGGGTTCTCTGGATATGCAGTTCACCCGCGCACTGGATAACCGCAATGGCTACATCATCAGCCAGCACTCTCAACACTTGCAGGCACAGAATATTTTTAACGGTCAGGGATGGATAGGCAGCCTGGGAACACTGACCGCCATCAGCCAGAGTGTTGAGAACGCCGGGGGTGAAATCGTCAGCCAGCAGGATGCTGAGCTGATGGTGAACCATCTGAATAACCAGCAGGGAACGCTGCAATCAGCGGCCAGTCTGGTGCTACGCACGGTGCAGGACGTCTACAATCAGGGCGGTAAAATCAGTGCACAGGCGCGCCTGTGGTTACAGGGGCAGACCGATGGCACCGCGGCTGGCGTGTTACATAATGCGAACGGCCAACTGCTGGCAGGAGAACAACTGCGCATTCAGGCTCAGGGGATTGATAACCAGCAAAGTGGTCTGCTTTACAGCCAGAAACAGCTGCAACTCACCCTTAGCGAGGCGCTGGATAATCGCCTGGGCAAACTGCAAAGTGGCGAAGGGATGCAATTCAGTGCCGCTCAGTTGCTAAATGCACAAGGGGTGATTGACAGCCAGCAGCAGCTCAGCCTGCAGGTTTCCGGCCTGGTGGATAACACGCAAGGCACATTGCGCGCCAATCAGGCCTTACAACTTTCAGCCGCTCAACTGCTGAATGCGCAGGGTGTGGTAAGCAGTTTAGGAAGCCTGTCGCTGACGGCCAACCAGTTAGATAACCACACCGGTACGCTGATTAGCCAGGGTGCGGGGGATTACCATTTCGTCTCGCTCAATAATCTGCAGGGTAAAGTCCACAGCGGTGGCATGCTCTCACTGGATGGCAACGGCATCGATAATCAGGCTGGGCAGCTGGTGGCCACTCAGGCGCTGAATATCAACAGCCATAACCTCGATAACAGTCATCAGGGGATCATCAGCAGTCAGGACGCATTGACGCTATATACCGGGCAATTAAATAACCGGGACGGCGGCCTGCTGATCGGCACGACGCAGACCGACCTGAGCGCCAGCGCTCTGGATAACACCGCCGGTCGGGTGCAGAGCACGGGCACCTTAACCTTGTCACAGCTGGACTGGCTGGATAACCGCCAGGGTGCGATTTTATCCAATAATAACCTGAGCATCAGCGGCGGAACCGCTCCGGCACTGGACGTATTCAATCAGGGCGGCAATATCCAAAGTGGCGGAGCGTTAACGCTCGCCGCCCGGACGTTCGATAACCTTGGCGGAACGTTACTCAGCCAACAGGCCTTGCAACTGACGGTCGATCAGGATTACACCCACCGAACCGGGGACACGCTCAACAGTAACACCGCCGTCACTCTGCGTGTGGCGGGCGTGCTGACGAATCTGGCGGACTGGCTGCTGCCGGGCGATCTCACTCTCTACAGCACCCAACTGAACAACCTGGCAAGTCTGGTCGGCAATACGCTGCATCTGACGACGGGAACGCTGCTTAATCAGGGGCGTATCGAAGCCGATACCCTGACTATCGACAGCGATAACCTGGATAATCAAACCACGTTGATGGCCGATAACCTGACCGTCAACAGCCGGATCATTGACAACCACGGTCGCGAAGCGCTGATCGCTGCGACGCAAAATATCAGCCTGATGACCGGCGAACGGCTCACCAACCGCGATGGCGCGCTGATTTACAGCGGCGGGACCTTACAACTCTCCAGCGGAAACCTGATTGAGAACCTGGCCAGTCATATTGAAGCAGAGGGGGATCTCACCCTGACGGCCCGTCGTTTTGATAACCTGCGTGAAGGGCTGGACATTACGCGCGATGCAGAAACCAGTGACTACAAATGGCACCGCTACAACTACTACTGGCGCTCGTTTGGTGAGGATGTGAATACCGATGTCAGCACCATGGCGCCGACCACCCAGCAGCTGACGTTCCGCGATGACGCGGCGGCTGAAAGTAACCCGTATGGCACATTACTGAACATCGACGCCGCCGGTAAGCGGGCGGAAGTACGCGTGAAAGATAATACCGGACAACTCGTCAGTCTGTGGGTCAACTATCTCGCCCTGATCCCCAATGCCGATGGCAGCTATGCTATGACGTTTTACGACGTGCGCGGCTGGAACCAGGACGTTATCCCAACCCCTTATCAAAACTCCTTCCGCCGCGAACATGATATCGGGCAGGCTGTGGTGTGGGATCCAGAACGATTCCTTGATATTGCCAACGCACCGTTGGTGAGTGACTATAACAACCTGCGTGAACGCACGGTGACCGGCACGGTGACGACGGACAAACTGGTGTCTGCCGGCGTCGGTGCGTACCTGTTGTCCGGTGGCAATATGGTTTTGCATATTGCGGAGCAATTGCTTAACGACGCCAGCACCATCAGTTCCAACGGCAACCTGACGATTGACGGCACCGCTAACATTATTAACCGGGGTTATTCAGTCAATGAGCGGCGACAAGAGGTGATTTTCGATCACTATGATCGTGCCGAAGGACACTGGTATCCGACGAACAGACTGGATCAAACCACCGCACTGACCACCATTGACGGTGTGATCAGCGGATATGGCAACGTGACTATCGGTGGCGCGCATCTTGAAAATACCACCGTCAATCAGGCGCAAATCAGCAGTGTGGAAGCGGCGCAAAAAGCGGCTGCCGCCGAGCGTGCCGAGTGGGAGCGTAACCCGCTCGGCGTGGATATCGCCGTAGGCGACTGGCAGCCGGGTGATACCGGTCTGGCGCAAGGCACCGGGCCTCTGACGCCTGCTGAACTGGCGCTGACCGACAAGCAGCATCTGGCCAACGTAGCAACAACCATTCCCAACAATGGCCTGTTCCGCCAGCAAACTGCGCCAGCCAGCCCCTATCTGGTGGTGACCGATCCACGCTTTACCGACAAGAGCAAATTCATCAGCAGTGACTATCTGCTGCAACAGGTAGGTTATGACCCGAGCCAGGTGCACAAGCGCCTGGGCGATGGCTATTACGAGCAGCGCGTGGTGCGTGAGCAGTTGCTAATGCTGACCGGGCGTCCGTCAGTGAAAGGTGACAATCCGATGGCGCAATATCAGGGCTTGATGAATAACGGCATTAAGGTGGCCGCCGACTTCCATCTGCTGCCGGGCGTGGCTCTCACGCCGTCACAGATTGCCGCTTTACAGCAGGATATCGTCTGGCTGGTGAGCGAAACCGTTGACACCGCCAACGGGCCGCAGACCGTCTGGGTGCCAAAAGTCTATCTGGCCAACAGCACGATACGCCTGACCGGCGACGGCGCGGTGATCGCGGGGGGCAACCTTCAGCTCTCCACCGGCAGCCTCAACAATGCGGGTAACCTGTTTGCCGATAAAGCCCTGAGCATTGATACCGGCCAGTTCTTGCAAACGGGCGGTGATATCCGCGCCGATACCATCAACGTGCAGGCCGACAGCATCACCCTCAGCACTAACCTGCAAGACGCGCTGCGTCAGGCCAGCATGAGTGCGCGTGACATCAGCCTGAGCGGCAGTGACATCAGCCTGCAGGGCGCAAAACTCAGCGCCAGCGATAACCTCAGCCTGAGTGCCAGCAACAGTATCAACATCGGCACGGCCCGCAGCACCAACACGGCAGATGTCAGCGTGATATCCGGTTCCATGGGCAACCGCAAGCGTGAAGGAATGGAAGAAGCCGGGGATCGTCTGGCGCAGGTCAGCGGCGAATGGCAGCAGGCGCTCGGCAGCAGCCTGACGGCGGGAGGCAACCTCAACCTCAAGGCCGGGCAGGATATTACCCTGCAGGGCAGTCAGGCTTCAGCCGGTGGTAAAACCCAGGTGCAGGCCGAGGGCAACGTCTCCCTGCTGGCCGACACCACCACTAACAGTACCCATCTGGACGCTAACAGCCGCACGTCGACGGTCAGTAACGACAGGCAGGCTGAGACGCTCCACACCAGCACTCTTGGCGGCAATGGCGGCGTCACAATCCTGGCCGGAGGCAACTTCCTGGCTGAAGGGGCCAGCGTGGAGAGCACGTCCGGCGGCATCGGCCTTAGCGCCCAGCAAGTGACCATCAAAGAAGCGCGCCAGCAGTTGGAAGAAAGCGACAGCGAACACGGCAAAGTCGGTAAGACAAAGAGCCAGCGGCAGACCGAAAGCGGCAGTGATCTCTCGCAAGGCAGCCTGTTCAGCGCCCAAGAAGGCGTCACGGTGATTGCGCGCGAGGGCGACCTGACGGTGCAGGGCAGCACGATACAAAGCGAGCAGGGGACCATCGGGCTGAAGGCATCCGGCGACGTGTCGATTCAGGCCAGTCAGGATGAGCAGCACCTGTCGCAGCAGGGCAGCAGCAGCACCAAAGGGTTCCTGAGCAGCAGCCAGAGTGCTTACCAACGCGAAGAGTACAGCAGCACGGCCAACGGCAGCCTGCTGAGCGGGCAGGAAGTGGTGGTGCAAAGTGGCCGGGATATCAACGTGATGGGCAGCAACATTGTCGCCAGCGATGACGTCTCCCTGACGGCGGGGAATAACATCACGGTGGGCACGGCGGAAAACACGTCAGATTCCTACTATGCCAGCCAGCATAAAAAAACGGGCTTCTCCGGAACCGGCGGTATCGGGTTCAGTTACGGCACTAAGAGCCGGAATATCACTGACGACGGCATATCGCGGAGCAGCACCGGTAGCACGGTCGGCAGTACGCAAGGCAACGTGACGCTGAACGCGGGGAATGCCCTGACGGTCAAAGGGTCAGACGTGCTGGCAGGGAAAAACATCGGCCTGACCGGCAAAGAAGTTAATATTCTGGCGGCGGATAATCAGAGCAGCCAGACGCACACGGTGGAACAGAAGACCAGCGGGCTGACGCTGGCGCTGTCCGGCACAGTCGGCAGCGCGGCCAGCAGTGCGGTGTCGAGCGCCAACGATGCCAGCAACGAGAGCAACGGGCGGCTTGCGGCGCTACAGGGGATGAAGTCGGCCCTGAGCGGCGTGCAGGCGGCGCAGGCCAATACGCTGGCGAATGAAAATGCCGCCGACCAAAACGCCATCGGCGTCAGCCTCTCCTACGGCAGCCAGTCGTCCAAATCGACCCAGACGTCGAAAAACAGTCAGAGTCAGGGCAGTACGCTGACGGCGGGCAATGATCTGCACGTCCGTGCTACCGGCACCGACATCACCGTGCAGGGCAGCCAGCTGCAGGCCGGCAAGGATATAAGCCTGTTCGCCGGGCGGGACGTTAACCTGCTTTCCGCCCAAAATACTGCCGTGCTTGACGGCAAAAATGAGAGCAAAGGCGGCAGCGTTGGGGTGAGTATTGGTGCGGGCCAGGGCGGCTGGGGTATCAGCGTGTCGGCCAGCGTCAACAAGGGCAAGGGCAGCGAGGCGGGCAACGGGGTGACGCACACGGAAACGACGCTGAACGCCGGGAATAACCTGACTATCCGCAGCGGGCGTGATACCACGCTGACCGGCGCTCAGGCCACCGGCGAGCAAGTGACGATGGACGTCGGTCGTAACCTGACCCTGACCAGCGAGCAGGACAGCGACAATTACGACTCGAAACAGCAGAATGCCAGCGCGGGCGGGAGCTTCACGTTCGGTTCGATGACGGGGTCCGGGAGCGTCAACCTGAGCCGCGACAAGATGCACAGCACCTACGACAGCGTGCAGGAGCAGACCGGCCTGTTCGCCGGCGCGGGTGGCTTTGATATTACGGTCGGTGAGCATACCCAGCTTAACGGCGCGGTTATCGGCAGCACGGCAGCGGCGGACAAAAACCGCCTCGACACCGGCACGCTGGGCTTTGGCAATATCGAAAACCGGGCCGAGTACGAGGTTGAGCACCAGAGCGTGGGCATCAGCTCGGGCGGCAACATCGGCGGGCAGTTTGCGGGCAACATGGCAAATAGCCTGCTGGTTGGGGTGAACGGCAGCGGCAGCGATAGCTCGACCACCAGGTCGGCGGTGTCAGACGGCAGCCTCATTATTCGCGACCCGAATAAACAGACGCAGAACGTCGATGAGCTGAGTCGCGACGTGGAACACGCCAACCAGACGCTTTCGCCTATTTTTGATAAAGAGAAGGAGCAGACCCGGCTGAAGGAAGCGCAGATGATAGGCGAGATAGGGACGCAGGCAATGGATATCGCGCGGACGCAGGGGGATATCAACGGTCTGAAAGCAGCGAAAGAGAAGCTCGGCCCGCTGAAAGAGAACGCGACCGAGAAAGAGCGCGTTGCCTACATGGATGCCTTACGTGACTCGGATGTGTACAAAACGGAAATGAAGAAGTACGGCACGGGGAGCACATTGCAGCAAGGCTTATCCGCAGCCACGGCGGCGATACAGGGCTTAGCCGGTGGTGATGTAGCGAAAGCCATTGCGGGTGGGAGTGCGCCATATCTGGCTGAAGTGATCCATAATATGACCACCAGTCAAGACGGTAAAACCGTCAATACCGAAGCCAATCTGATGGCACATGCCGTGGTGGGTGCCGTGGTTGCTCAAATCAGCGGCAACAGCGCGTTGGCCGGTGCATCGGGTGCGGTGGTGGGCGAGTATATTGCCCAACAGATGTATCCGGGGGTTGATCGGGATAAGCTGAGTGAAGATCAACGCCAGACCATCAGTGCGCTGGCAACGCTGGCGGCGGGTCTTGCGGGCGGATTGACCGGAGACAGTTCGGCCGATGCCGTGGCGGGTGCGCAGGCTGGGCAAAACGCAGCGACGAATAATAACCTTGCTATCGTTCGTACCGGCGCGGCGGCTTGTGCAGAAATTCCTGCTTGTCGTGATAACGTCATTAAAATAGGGCTGGGCGCTTTAGTGGGCGCAGGCGTTGCCACTTCTGCGATGGAACAGCTTTCCGACCCTCAGAAAACCAATGTTATGTTGGCAGCGATGTCGGGTGATAAGACTCTCATCGACAACCTTTCCCCCTCAGAGAGAACGGCTTATGAGGAGTGGAAGGGAAATCAAGGGTTGATCACTGTCTTCCCAGCGGGAGAAAAAGATCCAACTGGTGGTAAGCTTGAAAACCCAGCTCAGGATCAGAATAAGGGAACCACGCTGGTTACACCGGATCAGTCAGGTGAACAGGGTGCGAGCAATACCGGCAATACGGACGGTAAGGCGGATACGGGCGGGAATACCACGACAACGCCGATTGCAGAGCAGAATCTGGATGATTTAGCTTATCTGGCTGGAGGGTACGAGCCTAATAAGGGCGCTGTCGGAAATATTGGAGAGTTCTTTAAGCAGCCGGGTTTTGGAAGTCTGACAAAAGGTAATTCACAGAAAACTAGCAAGTTATATCAGGGACAGACGGTTTATAAAGCATCTGATGATATTAGCGACAATATCCGAAAAGGAGACCAGTTTTACTTAGATGCTAAACATAAAGACCACATTGAAGTTTTTGATCAGAGAGGGAATTTTGTTCATGTTCTAAACTTAGATGGAAAGGTAAACACCGCTAAAACGGCTAAAGCAGCCGAAGAAGGTAGGAAGCTTCCCAAATGATTAAAAATCCTTTTTTTGAGAAAATGAAAGATAATTATATTCAAATTTCTAAGGAAATTGCCGCTACGCCATTAGATGGCGATGATTTAATGATCAATTATGATACTGATCTGGATAAGTTATTTTTATCTGATATGGAAAAATTATCTGCTGCTAGTGAGTTATTACATAAAGCAAAAGATTTAGACGATAAAATAACAGTCCAAGCAGCACTGGTTTACATGAGGGTATTTTCTATAAGGCTATCTGGTTTTTTTGAGGACATTAAAGATGATGCAGATGCATTTTTAAAAGAATCTCATTGGCCAAAGATCCCTGAAGATTACCAAGTTCCCGAGCACTACCAATACCCATTTAAATAAAGCCAATCCCGGCGACCGAGCCGGGATTTTTTTACCTGTCGATCACTCCTCTGCCAGTCGGATGATCAACTGTCCACGTTCAACCATCACCCGAACCTGCTGGCCGGTCCCAAATCCCGCCTCTTCCAGCCATTTACCTTTAATCGTCAGCTGCGGGCTGGGGTTGGGTCTGCCGCAGTTGGGGCGATAGCCGACGGTGTAACGACGGGCTTGGGGCTAGTAAAAACACTTAATCGAACCTGCCATGACGGATATCACAATTATAAAACAATGCGTTACGAACTTTCAGCGTTGTATTTATACTGCTGAGTTTGTGGGCATTGCTCTTTAACATTGAGATAAAAACCCAGTATTTTCCCTGAGCGGCGTGCAGGCAGCGCAGGCCAATACGCGGGCAAATAAAAATGCCGCCGACCAAAATGCCATCGGCGTCAGCCTCTCCTGCGGCCAGCGTCAACAAGGGCAAGGGCAGCGAGGCGGGCAACGGGGTGACGCATACGGAAACGACGCTGAACGCCGGGAATAACCTGACTATCCGCAGCGGGCGTGATACCACGCTGACCGGCGCTCAGGCCACTGGCGAGCAAGTGACGATGGACGTCGGTCGCAACCTGACTCTGACCAGCGAGCAGGACAGCGACAATTACGACTCGAAACAGCAGAATGCCAGCGCGGGCGGGAGCTTCACGTTCGGTTCGATGACGGGGTCCGGGAGCGTCAACCTGAGCCGCGACAAGATGCACAGCACCTACGACAGCGTGCAGGAACAGACCGGCCTGTTCGCCGGCGCGGGTGGCTTTGATATTACGGTCGGTGAGCACACCCAGCTAAACGGCGCGGTTATCGGCAGCACGGCCGCGGCGGACAAAAACCGCCTCAACACCGGCACGCTGGGCTTTAGCAATATCGAAAACCGGGCCGAGTACGAGGTTGAGCACCAGAGCGTGGGCATCAGCTCGGGCGGCAACATCGGCGGGCAGTTTGCGGGCAACATGGCAAATAGCCTGCTGGTTGGGGTGAACGGCAGCGGCAGCGATAGCTCAACAACGAAATCAGCGGTGAGTGAAGGCACGATAACAATCCGCGATAAGGACAATCAGAAGCAAGACGTAGGTGAGCTGAGCCGCGACGTGGAACACGCCAACCAGACCCTCTCCCCTATCTTTGATAAAGAGAAAGAGCAAAACCGGCTGAAGGAAGCGCAGCTGATAGGCGAGATAGGAACGCAGGCGATGGATATCGCGCGGACGCAGGGGAAAATCGAGGCGACGAAGGCTGGCAAGGCAGAGCTTGAGAAACACGGCGTTCAGCAGCCGGGTAAAGATGCGACGAAGGAAGAGCGAGCGGCCTATGATAAAGCCCTGACGGAAACGGCAGGTTATAAAACAGCGCAGCAGAAATGGGGCACGGGGAGCGCCATTCAGCAGGGATTACAGGCCGCGACGGCAGCGGTTCAGGGCTTAGCGGGCGGCGACATGGCGAAAGCGTTGGCGGGAGCCAGTGCGCCGTATCTGGCTGAAGTGATCCATAATATGACCACCGACCCGGTGACGGGCAAGGTGAACAGCGAAGCCAATCTGATGGCCCACGCGGTATTGGGTGCGGTTATTTCGCAAGTGAACGGCAATGGCGCGCTGGCCGGTGCATCGGGTGCAGTGATGGGTGAGTATATTGCCCAGCAGATGTATCCGGGGGTTGATCGGGATAAGCTGAGTGAAGATCAACGCCAGACCATCAGTGCGCTGTCGACGCTGGCGGCGGGTCTTGCCGGTGGGTTGGCGGGAGACAGCTCGGCCGATGCCGTGGCGGGTGCGCAGGCTGGGAAGAATGCGGTGGAGAATAATGCGCTGAGTTCCACACAGGCGCTGGCCTTCGATAAAGAACTGTCGGACTGTCGCAAATCCGGTGGTGACTGCCAGGCTGTCATCGACAAATGGAAGCAAGTCAGCGACAAGCAGAGCGCGGAAACCGATGACAAGCTGAAAGATAACCCGCTGGAAGCTGTGGTTATTGATAAGGAAGTGGCGCAGGGCGGTATAGATATGGCGCAGCGTCCAGCCTGGCTGGATAACATCGGTGCTGATGTGATGACCGATGAACAGGCTAAAGCCTATGTCCAGTACTGGAATGCTCAGGATCTGGCGAAGATAGATGCAAGTAGCCCGGACTGGATGAAGTTTGCGGTGTTTATCTCAGACCCGGAAAATCAGGTAGCAGTAGCTTCGCTGGGATTACTGGGTAAAAATTTAGTTCAGTTAGCAAAAAATACTTTAGTCACTAAATCATTATTTAAAGAAATGACGGCTCAGGGCATTAAATACACGCCCGAAAATGTTGTTAGTGCGGCAAAGGATGTGAATGGGAAAATTATTTTCCTTGAGAAGGGTAATTCGAAAGCAGGATTGCAGCATATCGTTGATGAACATGCAAAAGACTTTGCTAATATTGGTGTCGCAGAGGCACAAATTCCTAGCGTTGTGATAAAGGCTGTGTCAAAAGGGAAAGTTGTAGGTTATCAAGGGAAAGGCACTGGGCGGCCTATATATGAGACTGTTATAAATGGTGAGACTCATCGCCTTGCTATCACCGTATCTAGTAATGGTTTTGTGGTAGGTGCGAATCCTGCCGGGAGAATACAATGAAAATAATAAAGTTGATGGCAGACTATTACTCATTCCCTCTTTGGAATAATTCTCCAGGAGAGGTAGGAAATATTGATCCTGAAACTTTACCTCTTTCTGATAAATTAAAAGAAAGGCTTGATAACTGGTCCGAAATTTATGACTCAATATTAAATGAGGAAGATCCTGCATCATCTGATTTTTTAACGAAAGAGGATGAATGTATGTTCATACAAGAAGGTACTGAGTTAGCAAAATGTCTTCAGATAGAACTTGGAGACACTTATCAGATTAATTATCATTCTAAATATTAAGAAATCCCGGCCACTGAGCCGGGATTTTTTTACCTTTTTTAAGCACTCAACCCCGCCGTTCTGCGCCTGACAATGATCACATTAGGCGTGGGTATGATATCCACATCCTCCGCCCGGCTGATGTTGAGCTGGGTTAGCCAGTCGCCCGCAATAACCAGGCTGCCGTCGTCGCGCACCCAGTCAGCCCCCAAATCATGGTGGCGTTGGCTGGCCTCGCACAGTGTCTGCCATTCCTGTTCATCGGTCACGGTGGTTACCCACAGCGCCTGTTGTCTGAGCAGAAACTTAATCGATGCATCTACAATAAAACCGTTATCCGTCAGTAGATTGCCGGTGAGAGTTAACTCAGGAAACGGCTGAGCGGTAAAAGTGATGTTCATGTGCTTCTCCTTAAGCGTTCAGCCCGGTTCTGATAACCAAACAACCCTTCTCAGCCGTAATACTCACCGGTTGCCCGGTGGTAAACCCCCACTGTTCCAACCACTTATCTTTAATCGTTAGCTGCGGGCTGGGGTTGGCTTACGCGCATCTTCGATGCTTGCCCTGCGGGCCGTTGCTAAAGCAACGTGGTCTCGCTGCGCTCGGCTCAAACCTCCTGCGGAGGCTCTCATCCTCACAAACGATAGGCGAAAAAAAACCTGCTTCAAAAGCAGGCTTTTCAAATTGGTCGGCGAGAGAGGATTACGCGCATCTTCGATGCTTGCCCTGCGGGTCGTTGCTAAAGCAACGTGG
>NZ_JBLJFK010000019.1:0-34842 GCF_049889095.1 Ewingella sp. S1.OA.A_B6
TCTACGAGAAAAATGGTTATATCCGTATTGAGAATTACGGCCCATATATGGGTAGGACAGAAGCTGTTTGTTTCTCAAAGGCATTGCGCTGATTGTATTAATTAGATCTGACGTCCGCTTCTGGCACAGGTTGTGTGAAAACCCTGACCAAAAACTGAAGTGCTCGCGTATACGTAAAATCTGACTTTGATCGATTGCTTAGCTGAGTCAATTTTTACGTATGAGCACGGTTTCATCTGCATTTATGGCAGTATCTGCGACCAAAAAGTGTTTTCACACAGCCTGGGCACAGAGCAGACATTTAGCAGGTAGCTTTGAAGTAGTATTTACGTTTAGGCTTGCTGCTGCCCTGCTTTTACCCGGAGTATGGTTTGACGGGTAGTATTAAATTCTCGAGCAATAGCGCTGATACTGAACCCGGCATTAATACGTTCTGTAACTATATGTTTTTCTTGCTCACTCAGGTTGGGCGGACGACCAAAACGTTTGCCTGAAGCCCTGGCACGTGCAATGCCTGAATACGTGCGTTCAAGTAGTAGATCTCGTTCAAACTCTGCCACGGCGGAAATGAACAGCATGGTCATTTTCCCGGCCGGGCTGGTGAGAGCCCCCTCCCAAAGCCAGGCAATGAACCCTAATATTTGAAGCGGCCAACTGTTCTACTGTTTTTCGGATATCCATTGCATTTCGTCCCAGGCGGTCAAGCTTAGAGACAATCAGCACATCCCCACTTTCCATACGAACAAGCAGCCAGATATAGGCCTTGATGAAAGAGAAGGAGACTCTCTGCGGAAAAATTAAAAAACGCCATTCATAAAAAGCGGGAATTTAGGTTGGCTATCCGGTCAGGAAGTCACTAGAGGCAATGATAAGATCATGAAGGTCGTGAATCATGGGTGATGAAGATATCCAGCAATTCACCTAGGCAGGCTAAGACATACGTATGTACATAATCCAATTTACGACCCCAATGGATTATTTTTACTACTGTCGAAAGGGTGCAATTTGTCGAATAAAAACTCTGGAAAAAAATCATATGCGACTGTAGGCCTAACCCAGCAAGGGTTTCCTACTTTTCTAATCCTTATACCTGTATGGGTATTGCGTTACCATGCGTTGATCACGTAGTCGTCGTGCCGGAAAATCACCGCGCACCGTTGTCATTCTGAAAAACTGGCCGTAAAACGCCAGTTTTTTTATACTTTTTTCTTATCTTTAGAGTTACACTTCATTCAAAATAATGACTTATTGTCATCTCGGATTATTATTAAACAATGCTAATTATTTTTTATTTTAAAATATTTTATGGTGCCGATAATAGGAGTCTAACCTAAGAACTTAGCATTACTACTGAGAGTGTTTATGCTAAGGATATTATAATGTCATTATGCGACATCTATCCTTTTGTTTTTTTCATCCTAAGGTATATTTAAAGGAGATCGTTACCATTTAAGGGCGAAACCTGGCATCAGTTGATGTGTTACACGTCAACTGATGTCAGGTTTTTTTAAATATGTATGATGAGAGCGGAAAATGAAAATTAATAACTTTCAACTGATGGCCAAACCCTCCGGTTCGGTGTGCAACATCGACTGTTCCTACTGTTTTTATCTTGAGAAAGAGCATCTATATCCGGAAAGAAAGAAAAACTGGAGAATGGATAATCTGACGTTGGAAAATTACATCAAGAAAAATATTGCAGCACAACATGCCGATGTCGTTGACTTCCTATGGCAAGGTGGTGAACCGACGATGCTAGGAGTTGATTTTTATCGGGAAGTCGTCCGATTACAGGCTCTGTACCGGGGCAAGAAAACCATCAATAACTTCTTTCAAACCAATGGCATTAATATTAATGACGACTGGGCGATATTTCTTAAAGGGCATAATTTCCTGGTGGGAATATCCATCGATGGCGATCGTATCAGCAATGATGCCCACCGTCTAACCCGCTCAGGAAAGAGCACCTTCGACAGCGTCATGAATGGCATTGATATTCTGAAACGTCATAAGGTAGAATTTAATACCCTGACGGTCGTGAATGCAGAAAACGTTAAGCGACCTTTAGATGTCTACCGATTTTTAAAAAGGATCGGCAGTCGCTATATGCAATTCATCCCTTTAATTGAACGTCGCGCTGCCCGCCCGGATGAAAATGGACTGACGCTGATTAAACCAGATTTCTCCGGTCAGTGTGCGGTGGAAGCCTGGTCTGTTCCGGCTCCTGCCTGGGGGGAATTCCTTAATACGATATTCGATGAATGGTCGGCCAACGATCTCAGCCAGATCTTTGTGATGAATTTTGAGCAAACTCTTGCCAAAATAAATGGTGCACAAAGTGTCTGTATTATTAACGAAACCTGTGGTGGAAATTTAATTATTGAATCCAACGGTGATGTCTATTCCTGCGACCATTTTGTCTATCCGGAAAATAAGCTTGGAAATATCAACGAGCACAAAATCACTGAAATGGTAAATTCGTCGCAAAATATCGAGTTTGGCGAGCGTAAAGCCACCCATATCAGCAAGGAATGCCTGACCTGCCCGGTAAAATCCGTCTGTAATGGCGGCTGCCCTAAGCACCGCTTTGAATTGTCGAGCGACGGGAAGCCAACCAAAAATTATCTCTGTGATGGTTTTGCGATCCACCTGCATCACGTGGTGCCCAGAATGCAGCATATCCTGAGACGACTACAGCAAAGAACTACGCCAGCCCGCATCAAGCGCGAAATGAAAAATTTCGACCGACGCCCACATTAAATTTCCCTCCCCGCTGCCTTGTTGCGGCGGGGGCGATGCCCGCCCATGTAAAAACTCGACTTATTTTTGCGCCAATCGGTAATGCATTTTAACCAGCATCACTTTCACTCCATCGACGACAAAGGGTTCCAACGCTACCCAGACTTTATCAATGTGATCCACCGGAAAGTTAACAATGGTTTTCACCTCGCCGGCAAACCAGAGTGTTGAATCGCCGTGGCGGATCTTATGGAAGCCTGGTAGTTGCTTATCGTAGAATTTCTCCAGCGTCTCGGCAGAGGCGAGTGACAGGAACATGGCAAACGGCAGCGAACTACCGTGGTCATCGAAGGTGATACCGTTATAACGATTGAAGACCAATTTCGATTCCGGATACTGCGCGAAGGGGATCATCCGCACGAGAGAGGTTTTGCGATATTTCTCCGGCACCCCCATTTTCTGCGCCAGCGACTGCGTCAGTTGGTCAGTATTGTCGGCGAGGGCGACGCCAGCAAACAGCGATAGGATCAGTGCAAATAGTATGCGGCTAAGGTGCATTTTCTCTTTCCTGTAAAAGCAGAAAAAGGAGGAGCATTGTTCGCTCCTCCTCTGCTTTCTGGCTTCGTTTAGTTCTTTTCTTTCATGTCGTTTTCTTTGATGAAGTCCTGGGTTTTACCCATCATTTCACTCATTTTTTGCACTTGCTCTGCTTTCCCCGGGGTGTCCGGCAGGAACCCGACATACTTGTCTTTCGGGCCATAGGGACGCATCCAGTTCTGCGGGAAGTCGGCAGATTTCACGCCCTTACCATTATCGTCATAACGCTGAACAACCCCTTCAGACAATTTGGCGTTATAAGGAATAATGTTCTTGCCTTTGTGATCGCCGAGTTTGGCAAACAACTCCTGACGCAGATTCTGCTTAATTTTCACAATCACCGGATCGTCGGAATTAATCAGGTTATGCATCTCTTTCGGATCTTCTTGCAGATCGTACAGCTCTTCGGTATCCCACACGCCATAGTAGTTGATGTATTTATAGCGTTCGCCACGGATCGCGAAGGTAGTCGGCGTGTACGGGAAGTTATATTCCCAAAAATATTCGTAGACGAAAGTCTTACTTCTCGCCTCAGCAGGCTCTTTACCCGTTCCGAGGGAGAGGAAGCTGGAACCGTCATACTCTTTCGGCTTTTGTAGTCCAGCCGCTTCAAGAATGGTCGGCGCGATATCAATGTTAGCGACCACATCGTTCACCACGCGACCAGCATCGAAGCCCGGACCACTGGCAATCAAGGGTACACGGATCGACTCTTCGTATGCATTACGTTTATCGATCAGACCATGCTCGCCGAACATAAAGCCGTTGTCGCCCATCACCATGATGATGGTATTTTTATCGAGGTTATGATCTTTCAGATACTGACGTACGCGACCGATACTGTCATCGACGGACATCAGCGTTTCATAGTAGCTCTGCAACCATTTGTTGTAGTCCAGGTTTTCCATATACGGGAAATCGATGCCGTGCCAGCTATTACGCTGATCTTTCACCCAACGGGGTTTCCCGGCGTAGTTCTCCGCATTGTTCACCCAGGAGTCCGGCTTTTTGAACACTTTACCTTTCAGCTTGCCGATGTGACGTGGTGCAGGCAGGAAGTCGGCATGCACACCTTTATGGCCTAAATAGAGCATAAAAGGCTTGGACTTATCACGGCGATCCAGCCAGTCCACGGCATAGTCGGTCAACTCATCGGTAATATAGCCTTTTTGCTTCACGACGTTGCCGTCCACATTCAGCTCAGACGCGCCACCAAACTCGTTGATCGGGTAGTAGTTGCCCTGAGCGTTGGAACCGATAAAACCGACCCATTTATCAAACCCGGCAAACCCTGGCTTGGCTTCTTTTTCCACACCACCAAAGTGCCATTTACCAAAGAAGGCGGTCTGATATCCCGCCTGCTTAAGACGCTGGGGGAAGAAGTCCAGACTGTATACGTTGTCGTTTTTATTGTTATCCACCATGCCGTGGTTGTGAGCGTACATTCCTGTCAGGATGCTGGCGCGGCTTGGTCCGCAAAGTGACGTCGTGACAAAGGCATTTTTAAAATAGGTGCCCTCTTTCGCTATGGCGTCCATATTCGGCGTCACTGCATCACTGTTTACAAATCCCATCGCGTCATAACGCTGGTCGTCAACGATGATATAAACAATATTAGGCTTTTCCTGAGCCGCATACGCCAGCGTTCCAACCGCAGTCGACGCCAGACAGGAAATACCGATCATTGCAGATAATAAACTTCGTTTCATATACTTCTCCTTGCTTTCGTCCTGAATAATTTCATGGCGTTAGAAAAACACCACATTCGCTGAAATACCGAATTTCCATTGATCATCCTTGTTGTCAGCAAATACTACATTATCGAGTTCATTATCGACCGCTTTCAGATAGGTAGCGTAGAATCTGATTTCAGGCAGCAAACCAAAGCTACTTTTTTCAAAACGAATTGAATGGAAAAAAGTGGCTTTATAACCTGACTCAGTCAGTGTTTGACCATATTGTTTACTATTCTGCTTAAAATACCCCAACTCCACACCCGTCTGATTAAAATTCTTCCAGATATATGCCGGACGGATCGCTGAACGGAAATAAGTTATATCAGAATGTGGTGCAAAGGTTTCTGGGTCAACAATGTCACTGGCTTTTCCGAATGCAATGGCGTGAACAACCCCGAAGTGATCGCCAATAAAATTTTCACCTTGCGTAATTGCTCGGTAGAGGATGCCACCGCTCTGTTCTCCAAAATAGTTATCGCTGTGGCCGAGATAGGGATTGGCACCATGAATGCGGGTCATGTTGGTAGCCATACCATTATTAGCCACCTGAAAGACCAGCTCATTAAAGCTATTATCTTCTTCAGTCTTTTTCAGCGCAGTCCCCGCCAGGAAAGAATCTTTCAGATCGAAAAACTCTCCTGCGGCGGCGCGATCTTTTTGAGACTGCGATGGGTTTGCCATGGTGTAATCACCGTGGAAGCCCAGTGTCAGGTCTGGTGCCAGTTTGATGTTGTTATAACGCATCTGTAGTGTATTACTGGACACACTGGTGCTACCTGACAGATTGGCTTTGTAGACCTTATAGTCATTGCGTCCGACCGCCAAGGGCCTATTTTCAGATTCTGGATCCCTGCGCCGCCGCCTTCCGCGGTGTAAGCATATTTCCAGTCAAACATCAGGATCTCTTTCGCCGGCAATTGGTTGCGGCCTACCCAGAAAATGGTTTCCGGATGGTTAGGCACCAACCCTTTGGTTTCAAGGTACATTTTTCCGAAAGAGATATCGTTACCGTCGGATTTAGCGAAGTTATTGTTGCTGCTATTCATATCAATGGAGCCGTCAAGCAGCACCACCGCTTTCATCGACACGCCGTCTTTATTGTAAAAACGCTGCGAGAAGATCAGGTCGTACCAACCATAGAATTCGTTACCGTAGCGACCCAGCGCGCCTTGTGCCCAGTTGGGCCGTTCATAGCTCATGCCTGACGCGCTGATACCTTTGCCGACTGTGACGGTGGCGTTGGTAGTCCCGCTGGAAGCGGCTTCCCAACCGCCGCGAAAATACCCAGCGAAATTAAAATCCTTGTGTTTATCATTATCGGCTTCGAGTTTCGCCAGACGATCTTCCACAGGAAAATAATCCTGTAACCTGGATGTATCGGCAAAGGTAAGACCGGGTAAGAGTGCTATCAGAGATAACGAAAAGTGCGCCATTTTTTTATTCATTTTCATGTCCCTTGCATTGTAATAAGTAGAGTAAGCTCTACCCTGTCCATTAACTCTTTATTCCGCCAGGTGATAAGAGACCGCCAACTCTCCGTCAATCCTGAATCTGGGGGAAATAATGTCATCCCTAACACCCGTATTTATAAAAATGGGGCCCAAATTTAAATCCCCATCAGCCTCTACGGGTAATAATCGTTATTTTAGGCTGGCATCACGGGTGCTGATGACCTCTTCATACCCGTTGAAGCTTTTATTTTTACGGCGTTCAAGTGTGCTATTGCCGCTATTGATTGTTGTTATTATTATCAATAACTATTATCACGTTATTATTTAAATTTTTGGTCATATTCATTGATTCCATCCCTGAAAATAAAAAACAAAAAAACCAGAGATTGTGCATTTAGCATTGCAAATACTAAATGCACAATCTCTGGTTTTGCCTGTATATACAGTAACAATCCGTTATTTAGGTATAAAGTACCATTTAGCTTCGAGATATAAAGAATGAATATTAGGAAATGTGACTTTGATCCAAATTTGTTTCTAATAACTGTCATTTAGGATGTTGTTGGATCTGTGATTTGAAGTGTTTGTATTATATGTTCCTTTATTGAATCAATCGATTGCGTTCGCGCTTTTATGCAATAAAAAGAGCCAACAGCACCGAACTGTTAGCTCTTAAGTGTTACGCAGTGACTTTCTGGTTTTACGACGACGGATTATTGTTCCCGCTTATTCGTACTTCTCACCATAAAGCCCAATCAAACGACGGACAACGCCGTTGGTCCAGCCAAAGCCATCTTGCAGTGGGTATTCACCGCCGCCACCTGCGCGTGGTACATCGCCGCTAATATGATATTTCTCAATCAGCTTATGGTGCTTTTGGTAAAAGTCATTCACCGTTCTTAGCCAGCTATGCGCAATTTCATCGCCAAGCGCATCATTGCCATACAGTTTAAAGCCTTGAATTGCCATCCATTGCAGCGGTGCCCAGCCGTTGGGTTTATCCCATTGTTCATCGGTCTCATATTCTGTTGCCAGAATTCCACCTTGAGTAAGCAAGCGCAAGCGCACTGCTTCAGCCAGCCGGTCAGCCTGACCATGGGTGGCAAGCCCGACATACAGCGGAACAACGCTGGCGGCAGAGAACAGCGCCATCTGCTGACGATGCCAGTCATAATCGCGGAAACATCCTTCTTCGTCATCCCACATATACTGATTAACCGCCGTACGCCGGTCGTCGGCCTTCTGGCGAAAGAGTGCCTCCGTTTCTCTATCTCCTTTTAGTACAGAGATATTGGCGATGACGCTCTCCAGTTTGTAGAGGAAAGCGTTGAGATCTATCGGGATAAACTGGGTGGTGCGGATGCTGGCAAGACGATGCGCATCACGTAACCAGCGCGATGAATAATCCCATCCAGAAGCTGCTCCAGCCCGCAGATCGCGGTAAACTTCATTTGCAGGGCGGCTGGAGAGTTTTGCCGTCTCGACATCCTCGCGCCAGGATTCATCGCGCGGCGTGTCCCTGTCGTCCCAATAGCGGTTAAGCAGCGCGCCATCTGGCATTTTTACCACATGGCGGTAGGCTTGATTAGGTGTCAACGATTCAGCGCCATCCATCCAAAATTCATATTCTTTCAGCAAATGCTCAAGGTAGCGCCGAGCACCACGTATGCCATCTTCTTCAAAAAGCTCCACCATCAAGGCAAATACCGGCGGTTGCGAGCGACTGAGATAATAGGTGCGATTACCATTGGGAATATGTCCGTAGGTTTCGATCATCCACGCAAAATTATCCGCCATCGTGCGTAGCAGATCGTTGCGGCCGCTTTCTGCTAACCCCAACATGGTGAAGTAGGAATCCCAGTAATAAGTTTCGCCGAAACGACCGCCGGGCACTACATAGGCTTGGGGCAAGGGGAGTAATGATGACCAAGGAATATGGCTCTCAGGCTCACGAGTTAACACCGGCCAAAGATTATCGATATGCTCTTTGAGCGTATCCCCTGGATTGGAGACATATTCCCCACCATGGTTCTCCGGCAGCCAGAAATATTTCTCAACAAATGCGTGCAGGTCAAAATCGTCCTTTTTTCGTGTCCGACGATAAAGAAGCAAAATATCCAATGGATCCATCTTGGGCGAGCAGTCAGGAAATGTTTTACTGTCTGCAAAAATTCGCGAGGACTGTACGTGTTCGAACAATTCCATATAGCGATCCGCGGGTGTTAATGCATCGGAAGGCGGCATCCCTTCGATCATCTCTGGCTGTGGCTCAGCGTCGAGCATTTTATCCAGTATCAGTTCCGAGGGTTCAACCTCATAGTGACTATGGGTGCTGAGAGGGAACTCCGCTGGTTCGTTAACCTGTAATTTAGAGTTGTGCATAGTCTACAAACCTCTGCATTGCGTAGTAAATAGACGAGATCTTTCCCGCGTGTCTCTGTGCTAAGTGTAGACATCCACTTAATCAATACATTCAAAAACTGTGCTGATGATCACGCTTTATTGTTCTCGTAGAGAATTTATATCGGCTAATTATTTGTTTTAAATAAAAAAAATAATATTCAGACGAAGGGGGAACGCCGACACGGAACAAGTTTCATTTGCAACGATTTATGAATATATGAATAGCCCCGGCGAGCGGGGCTAAAGGAAGAGCAGATAATTCGAAATGCTGCCTGAATGAGGACCGTCAGAAATTAGACACGTTAGCGGTCGTCTTTTGTTCGCTGCTGCGTGGTGTCATAGCCTGAAGATCTTTTAAATAATGTTCACCCCAATGGGAGATATCATTTTTGCGCAATACCTCCATCATGTCGTTATAGCGCGACAGGCGTTCGGCAAGTGGCATGTTCAGTGCTTGATTCAGCGCCGCCGCTACTTCATCACGGTCATAAGGGTTAACGATCAGCGCAGAGGTCAGCTCATTGGCAGCACCTGCAAATCGCGATAGCACGAGCACACCCGGATCTTCCGGATCCTGCGCTGCCACATATTCTTTCGCCACCAGGTTCATGCCATCTCTCAGCGGCGTAACCAATCCGACATCCGTCAGCCGGAATATTTTCATCAGTAAACGGCGTTCGAAATTCTGATTGAGATAAAACAGCGGCGTGCTGTTCATGCTGCCGTATTTACCATTAATCCGTCCCACTTCCATTTCCAACTGGTGGCGCAGATCCTGATAGGCTTGCACATCCCCACGTGAGGTTGGGGCAATTTGCGAATAACGAACCTTACCGCCCCGATGCTGCGGATAGTTCTCCAGCAAGGCTTCAAAAGCGAGAAATCGCTCCGGCAACCCTTTGGTGTAATCCAGTCGTTCACAGGAAATAATATTTTTTGCATCACCCAGCTCTTCCTTCATCACCACCATTTTTGGCGGCAGTGGCCCTTCCGCCATCTCTTTAATACTGTCCGGCGCTATGCTTATCGGATAAACCCCAGTCATAAAGCTATTACCGAAAGCATGATGGATTTGATCTCCTTTTTGCTGGAACAGAGTAATTTGGGCAAGATTATCGAGAAATGCGGTCCGATCGCTCTCCGTCTGGAAGCCAAGCGAATCATATTCACAGAGCATTTCTAACAGTTGTTCATGTGTCGGTACTGCGCTAAAAATTTCCGGCGTCGGGAAGGGAATATGCAAGAAGAGTCCGATGCGGTTATTTACGCCTAATTTTCGCAAAGCCGCGGCAAAGGGAAGCAAATGATAGTCATGGATCCACAAGATATCGTCTGGCTTAATTAGCGACTGTAACCTTTTGGCCAGCAGTTCATTGACCCGACAGTAACCCTCCCAAGCTTCACGCTGAAAATCGACCAAATCAATACGGTAATGGAATGCTGGCCACAGGACGGCATTCGAAAATTGACAATAATACAGGTCATAATCGTTTTGATTAAGGGGAACAGAGGCATAAGTAATGCCCTCTTTTTCCACCATATCTAAGTCATCTTCGTCTTCACCGGATATTTCACTAATCTCACCGTTCCAGCCAAACCATAGTCCCGAGGTATTTTTCAGTGCATCCATAATACCTACAGCTAGCCCGCCAGCGCTCTGCTTGGAATCATTCGGAATAGCGATACGGTTTGATACTACAACCAGGCGGCTCATAAGTGTGTCCCTTTCTCAACATGAGTTTGTAATAATAGCTGTTCAAGCCAATGATGCACATCTGCTACCTGTTTGAGGTGGTACAGGGCATGGCCGGAGCCTTCTCCCACTTTCACCGAAATACCGTTCATGGCATTCACTGCCAAAAATCCCTGTTCATCCGTTAAGTCATCACCAATGAAAACCGGAATGCGACCGGCGAAAGGAGGAGTCTGCATAAAAGTATTTATCGCAACGCCTTTATCTTTGCCGTGCGGTTTTATTTCTACCACACACTTACCTGGCTGCAACGTGAGGTGCGGAAACTGTGCCACGGCGGCTTCTGCTAATTCCAATACCTGCTGCTGAAATGGCATCGCCTGCCGGTAGTGCAGCGCGAAGGCCATGCCTTTCCCTTCCAATAATGTGCCAGGCATGGAGGCCATGCCTTTTTCTAACATATGTTGCAGAGGCACGGCGACTTCCGCTGGCAACGTGACGCATTGTAGGTTGCCTTCTCCATCACGCAGTTCAGCACCATGAACTCCTGCCATCGGCAATTTTAGAGGCTCAGTCAGTTTATCTAGTTGTTGGATCGGGCGGCCAGAAACCAATGCTAACGCCCCTTGACAGGCGATTGATAGTGCCTGCAAGTTGTCACGAACTGCAGAAGGGATAGTTACTGCATCGGGTTCTGACCGTATCTCTGCCAACGTGCCATCGACATCAAAAAAGAAGGCGTAAAGCCCGTCATCTACTGCGGGGAGGGGGGGTTCTGCTTTAGTATTTACGCTGGTATAGCTAGTCAAAATGATTCTCCTGTCTCTTTCATATCACGCGATCTGCCATCGCAGCCCAGTGAAGGCATACCCAATGAGGTGGCTCGATTGTGATCGCATGAAAGGTGTTTGATGCCTCAATAAATAAGTAAATCAGGCATCTGGAAATATAATCATGCAGCGAAAGATCAGGGTAAGAGGCGTTATTATTAGATGGTTATCTTGTTCGCTTACACTTCAATGCAATAAAAAATCATCTTATTGAGAATATAAAATCGGCTCACGGTGCCGCAAAAGTTATAATAATTAAAAATCGCAATATTTAAGTATATACTATATCTTAGATTTTACAAATATATCGATTGTTGTTGGTTTTTGGTGCAATACCATAATTACCTCGCGCTCCAATGTGGTTTGCGCTAATAGTCATTGGCGCATGAGGGATAATGCAATATAAAGAGATATTTATATGGGAACAGTCTGAATAGTTCGCGAAATGAATTTTTCATCAAGCCCTTATATAATAGTTAATTCATTCAGAAAATCCGCATGCAAGTTTAATCTCGCCCTTTCCGGCGCGGGCGGAGCCTTCCACATTATGTCTGATTTATTTCCCGAAAAATAAAAAAATTATTTAAAACCCTAACCCGCCAACTTGCCATTCTCCTCTAATATAACAAATGTCTGGTGATGATAGACGATCATTTCATTTGATGAGAAATTTAATCCATCGGAATGGTTGCGGTAGGTAATAAGCTGATGGAAAGCGGTTAAATCCGCGATATTCAGAACAATCCGTGAATTTTCACAAACTGGGGATTTTGTTCTACCTTTAGGGTTCATTCAGTTTGATATTAAGGAATGAAGATGAACAGCAAAAATTTGATTCCCACCGCCCCCAGTCAACTACATGTGGAATCCTTCCCGACCCCACCTTTTGAAAAGCAGAAGCAACCGTTCCCGGGGTTAGCTGGAAAAATGAAACCTGTCCCTGATCATGGTGAAACCTCCTATAAAGGCAGTTCGCGTCTGGAAGGGCGCAAGGCGCTCATTACCGGTGGTGACTCAGGAATTGGCCGTGCAGTGGCGATTGCGTTTGCAAGGGAAGGCGCAGAGGTTGTTATCAACTACCTGCCTGAAGAAGAGCCGGATGCAAAAGAAGTTGTTGAACTCTTGCGTGGTGAAGGGCGAAAAATCATTCCCCTGCCGGGAGATATTCGGGACGAAAAATTCTGTCAAAAACTGGTTCATGATGCCGTTGAACAGCTCGGTGGGTTAGATCTGTTGGTCAACAATGCCGGTCGTCAGCAATTTTGTGACTCTATTAAAGATCTCACCACTGAGGCCTTTGACGCTACGTTCAAAACCAATGTGTACGCGATGTTCTGGATAACCAAAGCAGCGCTGGAACACCTGCCACGTGGCAGTTCCATCATTAACACCAGCTCAGTTCAGGCTTTCCAGCCCAGTGATAATTTGCTTGATTATGCCCAGACAAAAGCGTCCATTGTTGCCTTTACCAAAAGTCTCGCTAAGCAGCTTGCGGCAGACGGTATTCGTGTCAATGCGGTAGCGCCCGGCCCATACTGGACTGTGCTACAGACTTCTGGAGGTCAGCCACAGGAAAAAGTTGAGAAATTCGGCGAACATGCACCGATGGGACGTCCCGGCCAGCCTGCTGAGATTGCTTCTTTATATGTGACTTTTGCCTCGTCAGAAAACAGTTACTCTTCCGGTCAGGTTTGGTGCTCGGATGGCGGAACAGGTACCGTTTAATAAGTCCAGTTTTAGGTATCAGAACAAGCCGCAGAATTTTCTGCGGCTTTTTTATAATCTGAAACGCTGATAGTTGCGTATGCACATAAAAAGTAATTTTTGAGCCGCTGACTGGAAAAAGCTCGCAGGACTCGGTTATTCGGAAATCATTGATATTTTAATTTATATGCGCCGAACGTAATGACCAGAAACGCTGCCGCAACGGCATAGAATCCGACGTACAGGCTGGAAAGATGGGCGATAAAGCCGATCAGCGCCGGACCGCCGAGCACACCGAGATAGCCTAGCGTCGCCACCATGGCAACGGACATATTCACCGGCATGACTTTTTCCTGTCCAGCAAGCGTAATCAATACCGGCACGATATTCGCCGCGCCAATACCGACCAGCGCAAAGCCGCACAATGGTAAGAGCCAGCCAGGTAACAGCACTACCATCAAATAACCAGCAATGCCGAGAAGACCACCGACAATTAACACCCGCTTACGGCCCAATGCACTGACTATCGCATCGCCGGTCATACGCATCAGCGACATCGCGATGGCAAACACCGCAAAACCCCAGCCAGCATGTTCCAGCGCCAGTCCGCGTTCGCGCGTAAGGAAAACGCCGCCCCAATCGAGCACCGCGCCTTCGGCCATAAAGCAGATCATCGCCATGACCGACATTAACATCAACCGGAAGTTTGGTCGGGCTTTGGCTTTCCCCTGAACCGGTTCTTCTGCATGCGCGCCAAACGGCAACAATCCACGGTATGAATAAGCGGTGATGATCACCACAAGCGCTATGGTGAACCACGTGCTGCCCTGCGGCGTGATGCCCGCGCTCAGCAGTAAAGCACCGCCACCGGCTCCGGCCATACAGCCGACACTCCAAAGGCAGTGAAAACCGGACATCAGCGGTTTATCACTCGCCTGTTCGACCAGCGTACCCTGCACGTTCACCGCCACATCCGCCAGACCAATACCCATCCCGAAGATGAACAGACTCAGCGCCAGCAGCCAAATATCACTGAACATGGCCAACAGCGGCAACATCAGGCAATACAACACCACTGAGGCGATGATCACCGCGCGACAGCCAAACCGGCCGATGAGCCGCCCTGAACCGAGCATAGACAGTAACGAGCCAGCCCCAAGACACAACAATAACAAGCCGAGATCGCCCGCTTCTGAATGCGTGCGTAACTGCGCGTAAGGCACCAGCGCCGCCCACAGGCCCATCGCCATGCCGGTGACAAAAAAGATCGCCCGTGTGGCAACTCGTTTGACCTGGCTTCCGACGTGCGCCGTCGTATTTTCGATTTCAGATGACAGTGACAATAGGTTCTCCCCGACAGCTTAATTAGTTATTAAAAGACATTTAATAAGTGTTAAGTATATTGGCAGAAAAGAAAAAAAGTCAATGCGCGCAGAAGGCGGCGCCGCAGATTCAGGAACGACAAGCGATGGGAGGATAAAGATTAGAGGCCAAAGGCGACGTGTCGATTGTAGTTGTTTAGGGTGAGCTCAGTGATGCCTTGCAGATAATCCTGACGCATCGAGGCCCGGTAAGTCAGCACCGGCATGTGTTGCGCGGGGATATGCTGATGGCAGCGTTCGATCAACTCGGGGAGTAGTGCTTCACTGATTTTCGGGCCGCAGAGTGCAATGGTCACCGGATTAATAATGGCGACCAGCGAGACAATGACTTTCGCCATTTCATCGGCCACCGGGAGCTTATCCATATCGACGAACGGCAGATTGGACACTTCACCGGCAAACTGGCTGGCCCCCTGCAATACCTGTCCGTTGATCACCATCCCACAACCAAGGCAAGGCACTTCCGGCTTGAATATATAGGCGACCGGCGCGGTGACGCCCGCACAGCTGCTGCGATAAAACCCGTAAGCGGTATAGTTCATGTCGTTATCCACCTGCACATAGATACCGAAACGCTCTCGCAATTGTTGTTCAACCGGCACACCGGCAAAGGCGCTGATATCACAGGTCGCGAGGGTACCTTTCATCACCAAGCCCGGCAGCCCAATCCCCAGCGCTCTGATATTCGGATATTCCGCCAGCACACGGGCGATCAGCTGATAGAACGTGTCCAGATTCAGCGGCATAAACCGCGCCTCCCCTTGTGCAAGGCTCCCGCCGGTAGCCGAATTCACCGTCCAGATAATCTGCGCCGCCGCATCACTGCCCTGCGCATACAAGCTCAGCACCGAGAAATAATCCGGGTTATAGGCATACCGCTGTGCAGGCCGTCCGCCGCGAGAAATATCCCGTTCCAGCGCCAACACTTCGCGGCTCAGGCTCAGCTCGTTCAACACCGCTCCGCAGGTCGCAATGCTCAGCCCCGTCGCGCTCGCCAACTCAGCTTTGGTCGCAGAACCCAGTGATTTCAATGCATGGGTAGCCAGTACCACATTGTTGATCTTCATTTCACGGGTTGTACGGTTTAACGGAGTGATCATAGTGCCTCGGAAGATGCGCGTAATTTGGGGGGTAATTTAGCATAAAGTGGGGGAAGGAGATGCGCCGGGTGACCTAACCCAAGATCCTGACCTGCTCCCAAAAACTAATAACGCGCTACTATTTGGTAATAATGCAATAAAAGTGTCGGAAGGCCATAGCACACCGGTCAAAAACTGTGAGATGTCCAAAAATTGCCCCAATGAGAACGTTACATTTTTTAATTATAATCACCATGATGAAATATCCAAACTGTCGTTGAGTAAAAGCATTGTATTAATCTACATTTAAAATAAGATTAATCTTAATTGGCCTGTATTAAGCTATTTCTTTCTGATTCTTCCTCCATTGGTCTGCAAAGAATTTTAGATACCGTTTCAATCGTTTTAAACGTGCATGAACAATCAATGTTTTGACATTGATAATAGGATTCTTTTGTCTGTTGAGAAAGATACCTGCTGGTTCTTATATGTGCTGAATGATGACAAAACGGGCAACGCATCATAGGTGACCCCCAATGATTAAACTTAGGATAAACAATTGAAAAAAATGGGTTTTGTCACCTAATTTATCAGTATTATCTAACGTGTGTAATTCATGCAGAGGAGTATCTAAATGTAGACTGAAGTTATACTGCACTTTTTTAAAGCCCCTTGACATAGCATCATCCTGTTCATCAAGCTGTGCGATCACCATCCATTATTTACCTTAAAAATAATATAACTTAAAGATGTATAACCAGTGGCACAACAAATTAAACACGAATTAATGTATTATTTTTATGCTTCTTTAATCAATCCCTTAAAACGCGCCACTGTCTGCTACTCAAATTCGATTTTCATCAGAAGTATGTGATTCTGGCCGTGCCAAAAGTGCATGACTAATATATCTGAGAAAAGAACAACTCAGGACTGGAATGATGTATGAAAATGCACGAGTTCAACTCTTGTTGCCATATTCCTAAAACGCGGTTTCATTTTATTTATCGGAATAATGATATTTTTAATTAATGGGAAAATGAAGCGTGCTACATAGTAAATCATAAAAGTATCGAGTAAAAAAAACGAGTTAAATAGTCTAAATCCTAAAGTGGTTAATAAAAAACAGTCTAACACTGCACATTAACAATAAATTCATATACATCATTAATTTTATAAAAATCAAACAATAAAAATAGAATATGTAATTACAAAAAGCATAAAAATAATGTCAGAACCACCACACAACAATAAACGGATGAACTTAAAAATTAATCATGCAAGTATTAACTCGACTTAAATAAGTCACACACTATTAACGCTTAACCAAAGGATACTTATGACTAACGTCAATTATACGCCAACTATCTGGACTCGTGCGGATGCTTTAAAAGTCAATGAAAATGACCCAACTACCACTCAACCTATTGTCAGCGCTGACTTTCCAGTCATGAGCGAAGATGTATTTATTTGGGACACCATGCCACTGAGAACATTTGATGGGACAATTGTATCTGTAGATGGTTGGTCAGTTATTTTCACATTAACCGCTCAACGCAACACTAATAACTCAGAATATCTTGATGCACAGGGAAACTATGATATTACCAGCGATTGGACCGATCGCCATGGGCGAGCAAAAATTTGTTTCTGGTACTCGCGCACGGGTAAAGATTGGATTTTTGGTGGACGTGTTATGGCGGAAGGTGTATCCCCGACCACCCGTGAATGGGCAGGCACACCTATTTTACTGAACGATGATGGCGATATTGACCTTTATTATACAAGCGTTACACCTGGTGCAACCATTGTGAAAGTAAAAGGTAAGATTCAGACTTCAGATGACGGCGTTACGCTAAGCGGCTTTAATGAAGTTAAATCACTGTTCTCTGCTGATGGTGTTATTTATCAAACCGAAAGCCAAAACCCTTACTGGAACTTTAGGGATCCCAGCCCGTTCATCGACCCCGTTGATGGCAAACTCTATATGCTATTTGAGGGTAATGTCGCCGGTGACGCTGGTTCACATGTTATTAGCAAGAAAGAGATGGGGATCGTTCCTCCTGGTTATCAAGACATTGGCAATGCAAACACCAAGGTAGGTTGTATTGGTATGGCCGTGGCTAAAGACCTCTCAGGTGATGAATGGGATATTTTACCGCCGCTGGTGACTGCTGTCGGGGTGAACGACCAGACTGAGCGCCCTCACTTCGTCTTCCAGGATGGGAAATACTATCTGTTCACGATTAGCCATAAATACACTTATGCAGACGGCCTGGATGGCCCCGACGGTGTTTATGGTTTCTTCGGTGATAATCTTACAGGGCCCTATTCACCAATGAACGGTTCCGGTTTAGTTTTAGGTAACCCGCCATCACAACCCTTCCAGACTTATTCACACTGTGTGATGCCCAATGGTTTGGTAACATCCTTTATTGATAATGTTCCTACCGGCGAGGGGAGTTATAGAATCGGTGGGACCGAAGCCCCTACGGTGAAAATAGTATTGAAGGGCGATCGTTCTTACGTAGAGCGCGTCTTTGACTATGGCTACATTCCACCTATGAAGAATATAATTTTGAATTAAATTTTTCATGCCACCCTCCTGAATTTTATTTACGGGAGGGTATTTTACCGACGTATTACCATTGACTGACATACGCCTACTACAACCCTATTTATATTATTTCATTAAGGTTATACTTTGAACTTTGATTACTCATCATTGGCTGATTTTTTAAAATCATTGTGGCGTGGAGATACTTCTCTTAGCGGGGTTTTAATGTCCATATTAATAGCTTCACTCAGGACATCATATTCAGGAAGCAGGCGTGCAGACATCATTTTTGAAAGTTTACTTTGTGGTGCACTCACGTTAACAGCCGCTTCAATTATGGTTTATTTTGGCGTACAACAAAACATCACCGTAGGAGTTGGCGGTATTATTGGTTTTATCGGAGTTAAAAAATTAAGTCAATATTTGTCTACCTATATACAGAAAAGATTTTTAGGTAAGTGAGCATTCAAATAGATATTTAGCCGATCACCACTCTGGTTACCACAGCGCTACAGTTTCTGCCGCAGATCTCCCGCAGGCCACACCTTTAACGCCGAATTTCGTGAATCCCCTCGCAAATCTGATCACCAATCAGCAAAGGCACCTTGTGGCTTTTTTCAACGAATAATAGCAATACCTGACTTCACAAAAGAAGGCGATAAAGATGAGTGTTGCTGGTGCAGACACGCAGGCGAAAGCCCACCGCGCCGCCACAGGGCACGTGTCGCGCAAAGCGTAGTTTGGGCCGGGGAAGCAGAGCCGTATTGACAACAAGGATAAGCCTCCCCACTTTCGCCAGATAGTTCAGTGCCTGCGGTTAACTGCCCGTGCTCAGGGACTTCATCCTGTTCGCATAGCTTTTGCGCAGCTTTTGTAGCTTTGGTGGAATGACCGCCATACAGTAACCATTGCGCTGGCCGGCACCGTCCCAGTAGTTCTGGTGATAATCTTCCGCCACGTACACCTCGCCCAGCGGCTCGATGGAGGTGACTACCGGCTGCCTTTGATCCGCCTGCGCGCGCAGGATAGCGGCTTCGGCTTCAGAACGTTGTTCGGCGTTGGCCGGGAAAATCACCGAGCGGTATTGTGTGCCGACGTCGTTGCCCTGACGGTTAAGCTGGGTCGGGTCATGGGTCACAAAGTGGATATCCAGCAGATCGCCGTAGCTCAGTTTTTCCGCATCGAACCCTACGCGGATAGCTTCTGCGTGACCCGTCACACCCGCGCATACTTGCTCATAGGTTGGGTTGGGCCTGCGCCCGCCGGTGTAGACGCTCTCTACCGTCTCCACGCCAATCACATCTTTGAATACCGCTTCAGTGCACCAGAAGCACCCACCGCCAAAGATGGCATAGTCGATTGTCATACTCTCTCCCGAACTCAAAACACATCATTAACCTGTGTTAATCCTAGTCGATGAGTGCCGGTGAACCCATCTTTTTCAATCAGTGGTCATGGCGGGCAGTACCCGGCTGACTTCAGTCCCATAACCATGAATCGTTATCTCACCGTTTTGCAGCTCAACGGTGGCAAAGGGCAAGCTGTCGGCACCATCGAGCATCCCTTTCAGCGTAATAAAGTCAGTGTTGCCTATGCGGGCATATCCCCCCCGGTGGTCATGACCGGCAAAATAGGCCCGTACTTGATACTCACAAAGCAGTTCCAAAAGCGTTTCGCAATTCCACAAGTTATGGCTGTTGATGGGGGTCAGCGGATAATGGCCGAAGACGATGACTATTTCGCCCAGCCGTTTAGCCTGCTGCAAATTTTGCTCAATCCACTGTAGCTGCCGCGCACCGACTGCGCCATTCCAGGGCTGAGCCTGCGATTGCTGGCATTCAATCAAATCTTCCAGCATGAACTCGGCCAACTGGCGATCGTCACCGTTGGCATGATTGCAATACAAGCTCACATCATTGCCATCCAGAACCATAAAGCGGTAACCCGGCTGCGTGAATTGATAATAACTTTTTGGCAATCCGAGGGCCGGAGACTGCGCGCCAAGATGGTCGGAGATCACCTGTGCATCGTGATTGCCAATCAATGCCGCGTGCGGGTGGTGCAGCCCATCATACAGTGGCAGCAGCTGCTCGTAGCTTGACCAGTCGCGATCAACCAGATCGCCCAGCGTCACCACAAAGTCCAGCGGCAACGCATTCAGCTCGGTGATGGCCGCAGACAGTTTTCTCAGGCTGTGCCGGTAATAACGATTATGTTCCAGATCAGGCGGCGCGTCGGCATATTGCGGATCGGCAATCAAACCGAAGCGCAGCGTGGTGCGGTGAGGTGACGGTGAGCGGATTTCAGGCGTCTGATAAAGCGTACTGACCTTACCCAGCGCCTGCTGTTGTGACAGTGACAGCGCGGTATTTTCAGATAGAAAAGTCATCGGGTTACTCCTGCTAGCGAATGCCAGCACGCATGAAGGATTGAACAAACTGACGCTGGAAAACCAGGAAAAGCAGCAGTAATGGCAGCGACGTAATGATCGTCGCTGCGCCTATCAGTGCCCACTGCACGCCCTGCTCCGGGGCTGAGAATAGCTGCAATCCCACGGTCAGAGGACGTACTTTGACTGAGTCGGTGATCACCAGCGGCCAGAGGAAATCGTTCCAGTGAAAGCTGATCGACACCAGCGCAAACGCCACATAAATGGGCTTGGCCAGCGGAATATAAATCCTGCGCAAAATATAAAAGCGGCTGGCACCCTCCACGATGGCCGCCTCTTCCAGCACCAGCGGAATACTTTTAAACGTCTGGCGCAGCAGAAAAATAGCGAATGCGGAGGCAAAATAAGGCAGTGCGATACCCAACAGACTGTCCCTTAGTCCGAACGCACCGATGGTTTTATAGTTATTCAGAATCAGTACGTCGGGGCTTATCATCAGTTGCAATAAGATCAATGAAAACAGCACACCAGACCATTTGAGACGAAAACGCACCAGCGCGTAGGCCGCCATGGTGGCCAGCACCAACTGGCAGACAACAATCATCAACACCAGCATGATGGTATTGAGAAAATAGCGGCCAAATGGCGCAGCCTGCCAGGCGTGAACGAAGTTCTGCAACGTGAGCGGAGCAAACAGTGAGAAACTTCCCTGCTCAGACGCCGGGTGAATCGCCACCCATACAGCCACCAAAATAGGCAAAAACCACAGCAGTGCCGCCGTCCAGATCGTGAGATTCAGACAGAATTTGCCGACAGAAAAAGTGCGGCGCGGGGCCAGGTTCATCGTCAGGCTCATTGGTAATGCGCTCTCTTATCCAACAGATTAAATTTAATTAATGCAATGGCCGCCAATATCACCAGCAGCACGACGGTCATGGCCGAGGCATAAGGTAAATCCCAATAGCTGAACGCCGTCCGGTAGATGTAAAACAGCAACAAACTGGTGCTGTTGTCCGGCCCGCCGTTGGTCATGGCAATCACCTGATCGACGATTCGGAAAGCATTCATTGAGGCATTGATCAAAATAAACAGCGTGGTGGGCATCAATAACGGCCACTGCACGCGCCGGAAGAAATAGCGGCGGGATGCGCCTTCAATCTCCGCCGCTTCGGCCAGTTTCGGATCAATCTGCTGCAAGGCTGCCAGATAAAAAATCATGAAAAATCCCGCTTCGCGCCAAACTGAAACCACCATTAGGCTGTACAACGCGGTATGAGGGTCGCCCAGCCAGTTCACCGCCGGCATTGAGAACAGCGCCAGCAGTTTATTGAGCAAACCCAACTGCGGCGTATAGAAAAATAGCCACAGATTGGCGATGGCGACCATCGGTAATAGTGAAGGAATAAAAAATGCGGCGCGGGTGATGGCATTACCACGCAGGTGGCGGTTCACCGCCAGCGCCATCAATAACGCCAGCACCACCGACAGCGGGATGGTGATGACCGCATAGAGCAAATTATTTCGCAAAGCGAGCAGGAAGGTATCGTCATCCAGCAGCGCACGGTAGTTATCCAGCCCGACAAAATGGGCCGGATTTCCGCCTCGCGCTGCGCTGAAAACACTCTCCCACACCGTTGCCAGCGCGGGGTAATGGGTAAACAGCAGTAGAAAACCCAGCGCGGGTAACAGCAGCAGATAGCCATAAACCTGTAAAGACAGACCCCGGCGCTGGGCTGCACTGGCAACCGTGTAAAGAGTGCTCATGCGATGTCCGTTATTGGTAAGGTTTCAGCAGACGATCGGCCTGCTTCTGGGCCGACTCAAGCGCCTGCTCTGGCGTCTTGGTCTGCGTTACCGCGGCTTCAATCGCATGGTTGAGCAACTCCTGAATCTGCACGCTATTGTAGGTGGACAGCTCAGGCTGAGAATATTTCAGCTGTTCGCGGGCCACCAGCGCCTGGGGAACTTGCCTGACGTAATCCTTCATGGCGGCGGTATCCCATGCCGCCGGCGATGTCGCAACGTATCCGGTGGCAATACTCCAGCGTGCCGCCTGCTCCGGCGCGGACACCCAGCGGATAAATTCCATCGCCGCTTTTTGTTGTTCAGGCGTGGCGTTTTTGAAGACGTAAAGGTTACCGCCACCGGTCGGGCTGCCGCGCTGGGTTTTCTCAGGCAGCATCGACACACCAAACGGGAATTTCGCGTTATCGCGCACAGTGGTCAGGTTGCCGGTCGTGGTGACCATCATGGCCGTTTTGCCATCAATAAAATCTTGCGGTGTGGTGCCCCAGGCAATCGCCCCTTTCGGCGATACGCCCTCTTTCTGGGACAGATCGGTCAACCATTGCAATGCTTCAACGTTAGACGGCGTGTTGAAGGTCACCGCTGTCCCCTTGCCGTTATCCAGATGACTGCCGTTGGTGGCAGCAATGCCCTGGAAATTCCAATAGCCGTTTGGCGTGGACGGAATTTCAATACCCCATTGGGCCACATTGGCACCGTCACGAACCACCAGCTTCTTACCGAAATCAACCACCTGCTGCCAGTTGGCCGGAGGTGTGTCGCCATTCAAGCCAGCTTTCTCAAAAGCCTGTTTATTCCAGTACAGCACCACGGTTGAGCGCTGGAAAGGAATGCTCCAGACCTTGCCCTGAATGTGGCGGATAAAGGCCGGATAAAAACCATCAATCCACGCTTTACCCGCTGCGTCGTTAGCTAAATCGCTGACGGGCAAAATCGCCCCTGCGTCGATCAGTGAATACGCTTCGATATCACCGATGACCGCCATCTGTGGTGCATTGCCGCCGCGAAACGCGGTTAATGCTTTGGTAACGGTGGTGGCGTAATCGCCGGTATAGACCGGCTGAATGTTGATATCAGGATGTGTTTTTTCAAAATCGGCAACCAATGTGTCGACAGTATGGCTGACTTTCCCACCGACGGCGATCGGATAATACATCTGCAATTTCACTGCATCAGCAGCATAAGCAGACGTTCCCGTGACCAGCAGGACGGCGGTGGCAAGACGTGATAAGCGCAGAGCAAAAGACATATTTTTCCCTTCAGCAATGAATGAATGTGAGCAAATAAAAACCTGATGACTACACGGCGTAGCGTTTTTCTAACGGTGAAATTTTTTGCTCAGCGCGGTAGCAGCGCTTTCCCGTGGTGGTCGAGAAAAAATATTGAGAAGGGGTCGCCCAGCAGAGTCCAACCAGACTGCCTTCAGCAAAATGTTTCATGCCGGGGGTCTTGACGGTCAGCGTGTCCTGACAGGCGGCCAGCTGGCATACCACCAGCGTGTCCGCGCCCATATATTCGTAGCTGACAACTTGCCCGATGAGGAGGCCATTCTCCGCGGAGGTGAGCTGAATATCTTCGGCCCGCAGGCCAAGGCTCAGGCCATCTTCGTGACTGTTCTCTACCACCGGGGTCGGTATATCGCCCAGATAATGGTGCAGGTCACGGCGCAATAACGGGATGATATTCATCGGCGGGGCGCCGATGAACTGGGCGGCAAACACCGTCGCCGGGTTGTTGTATAAATTGTCCGGCGTGTCGTGCTGCTCGATGGCACCGTCGTTAAGCAGAATAATTTTGTCCGCCATGCTCATGGCTTCGGTCTGATCATGGGTGACATACACCATGGTAAGACCCAGTTTTTTCTGAATACCACGGATTTCACGACGCATGCTCTGACGCAATTTAGCGTCAAGATTCGACAGAGGTTCATCCATCAGACACAGCTTGTTATTGGCGATCACCGCGCGGCCCAGGGCCACGCGCTGCTGCTGTCCGCCGGAGAGCTGAGCCGGAAGCCGGTCCAGAAGCATGTCGAGCTCCATCAGCTTGCTGACATCGGCCAACCGTGACGCGAAGTGGCGTTTATCTTCACCCCGGGCGCGCAGGCCAAACAGCAAATTCTCACGCACGTTTAGATGAGGAAACAGAGCGTAGGACTGAAACACCATTGACAGCTTTCGCTGAGAAGGCGTCAGCGCCGTGACATCCGACTGCTGGAAATAAATGGTGCCGCTGTCGGCATATTCCAGCCCGGCAATGGTGCGCAACATGGTGGATTTTCCACAGCCGGAAGGCCCCAGCAGCGCAATGAAGTCGCCCTCTTCCACATCAAAGCTGATGTCGTTGAGCGCAATTTTATGGCCCCAGGTTTTCCTGATGTTGTGTAGTGATAAGTAGCTCATGCCCGCTATGCATCTCTGCAATGAGTGATGGGCATAACGTAGCGAGATTGGATGAACTTTTTATGAAGCCTGTGTGACGCTTCATCGAGCCTTAGCCCCCGAAATACCTGGAAGCAGGGGGATAAACAGAGTGAAAACAGATAATCATCCCGCCCTGATAGTGAGCAGCGGGATGCTTAATCCAGCGGTTTAATTCACCGGTAGCCGATCCAGAATGGCCTGTGCGGTATTGACGTCGGTCACCAGCGAGTTGATCATCCCCGAGCGCACCGCACCGATGATCCCTGCGGCTTTTTCGGGTGTCGCGGCCACGCCAATGGTCAGCGGCGTGCGGCGCAGCTGATCGGCAGACGCCGCAATCATCCGTTCTTCTCCTTCCCAGTGCAGGATCTCGCCCGACTCGGTGACGTAGTGGCGCAGAACATCCCCCGCAGCATTGCTCAGCGCCTGCTCGCCGGGCGTCGCCGTGCTGGACTCACTCGGTTTCGGCGCATGCGTCAGGCCGATACCGACGATCGCCACATCGAGTTTATCCCACAGAGAGATAATTTCCTGCACGCTGGGGTCGCAGAGAAACGCATCCCGAAGCTCTGTTGAAGAAATATAAGGCGCATGCAGAAAATAGGGCGTGCCCTCCATCTGTTCAGCCGCCCGGCGCACGAATTCAGTGATCTGAAAATGCGGTGCGGCCTGCTGCATACCGCCGTTCATCGCCACGGTCAGAACGCCCGGCAACCGTGGCATTCCGGTTAGCGTGACTTCGCGTATCGCCCTGCCCCAGCCGATACCGAGCACTGAACCCGCGCCTAAATCAGCCTGTGACAGAATCGATGCCAGCGGCGCGGCAAGCGAACCGAGGACATTATTGGGCGGTGCATCAATCACGTAGGCCGTCTTCAGCCCGAGACGCGCAATAAGATCGGCGGTCATGTTTTCCGGCGACGATAAACCGATGACTTCAATGCGCACAATGCCCGCTGCGCGGGCTTTATTCAGCAACCTGGAGATGGTTGCCGTCGAGACACTCAGCTTGCGGGCGATCTCCACCTGCGACATATCAGATTCGTAATGCAGCTTAGCCACCATATGCATCATAGCGCGCGTTGCTGCAATATCTTGCAAAATTGGTTCTTTCAGCTTGAAATTCCTTTCAGTAATGAATTACACTCAAATTGTCGATTGAGGAATTATTGCGCAACAGCCCGGCAAACGCAATGTTCCTCACAGGGCTGAATCCCTTGTAAACCGGCACTTTTAACGGTTTTAGCCCCCTTCTATCAGAAGGGAAACGACAGAACGCCCAGTGTAATCGAGATTTTTTCATCTGTAATAAATTTCACGCTAAGGAGAGTTCCATGTCAAAAATGTCAACGTCAGAGCTTCGCAGTTATCAGCAAATTTGTGGCAAAAATGGTGCAATGATGGTCATCGCCTGCGATCAGCGCGGTGGCATGCGCAGCCTGCTGTCCAATGACCCGCAACAGCAGGCTTCAATTTCAGAACACGCACTCGGTCAGATCAAAGCCGACATCACGCAGTATCTGGCCAGCAAAGCTTCCTGTGTGCTGGTCGACCCGGTTTGCGCCGTGCCACAGTTGGTGGACGACGGCATTATTGCCCGCGATACCGCTCTGCTGATTGGCCTCGATGCATCAGGTTGGGATAATTCGCCAGAAGGCTACCGTCTGTCGCGGCTGGCCGCCAACGTGGATGCACGCCGCGTACGTGAACTGGGTGCAACCGGCGGTAAGATAATGGTCTACCTGCGTGCTGACCTGCCGGAAGCCAATCGCCACAACATTGCCATCCTGCGTCAATGTGCTGAAGATTTTGCCCGCGAGGATCTGCTGCTGGTGGTGGAGTTCCTGACCTACAAACTCGACCACGAAACCGAGGAAGAATATAAAGAAAAAATTCCTTCACTGATTTATGGTGGCACAAGAATTTGTCTGGAATGCGGCGCGAAGGTGCTGAAACTGCCTTATCCTGGCTCAAAACAAGCCTGTGCAGACATCACCACGCTGGCTGGCGACGTGCCGTGGGCCGTGCTTTCAGCGGGTGTTGATCACACGACTTTCCTCAAACAAGTGGCGGATGCCATGAGCGAAGGTGCATCGGGCGTTATCGCCGGGCGTTCGCTGTGGAAAGACTGCATTTCGCTAGACCGCAGTGCGACCAAATCCAAACTGGAGACGCTGGCCGTTCCGCGTCTGAATGAGCTTCAGGCCGTGATTCAACAGTATTTCCAGGCACCGGCACGCAATAAAACCGAACAGGTGGAACATGTCTGAGAACAGAGCAGCTTTTAACGTCGAACGTGCGGGCCAGCCGGGTAAACGGGTCATTCTGGTCAACGGGATCCCTGCCTCCGGTAAAAGCCGTCTCGCCGTTGAGCTCTCTGCACGTACCGGCTGGCTGCAACTGTCGCTCGATGGCATAAAAAACCCGTTCCTTCAGCGTCTTGAAGGCGTAGACCGCGCATTTAACCGCGTGCTGGGACAGGCGAGTTATCAGGTTATCTGGTCTATCGTGGCGGATGCACCGCAAGGCAGTACCTTTATTGTCGATGCCTGGTTCGGCTTTCAGCCGAAAGAAGTTCTCAGGAGTTACCTGACGCAGGCAGGTATAACGCAGGTAGTGGAAATCTGGTGTCAGATCTCCGCAGAGCTGGCGGCAACGCGTTACGCAGCACGGCTGGATCAACGCCTTCCCGGACATTTAGGCGCGGAATATATTCCCGAATTAAAAACTCTGGCAGTAAATGCCCTGCCTATGGAGTTCGGAGCTGTATATTATGCCAACCAGGACCAGCCGGTAAATATCAATGTTATCCAACAATGGATAGACAATGTATTAAAAGAGCAATAAGCATAATCGCAATATCAGGGAAATATTATGTTACTGTTCAAATGGCTCACTAACATTAATTCAGTAACCACAGAATCTCTATGTCATTAATTACAGAGAAATTTTAACAGCATTATTTCTTTCCAATGACAAATAGGAATAGATAGATCACAGTTTTTATAATTTTTAAATATGATACTGAGGAAAGCCGTTAATTATTGTTAAGAGGTAATATGTTAACTGACTGGATTAATGAAAGTAACATTAGCATAATTAATCATATTGAGGATTGGCAACAGGCCGTTGCATTAGCCGTACAACCGTTAATTGATTCGGGTGCGGCAGAAAGCCGCTATCTTCAGGCTATATATGACATGCATCGGGAAATTGGTCCTTATTATGTTTTGGGTGAAGGCATTGCGATGCCTCATGCCCGGCCAGAAGAAGGCGTTATCAGAACGGCGCTGTCTTTAGTGATTGTTTCAGAAGGGGTCGAATTCGGCAGCGAAGATAATGATCCTGTCTATGTTATTTTCGCGCTGGCCGCCATAGACAGTCATTCACATATTGAAATGATCGCCAGCCTTTCTCATTTATTTTGCGATGAGGATTCCACGAAACAATTAAGACAGAGTAAAAGCAAGCAGGAAGTGTTAGAGATCATCCGACAGTTTTAGACGTGAAGTGAAGAGGAATGAACATAACTTGTTGTTCATTAACAATTAAAATGGATCATCTGTAAAAACCCATCACCTACAAAATGCGTAAGGGAAAAACATGAAAAAGTTATCTATCCTGGCAGTATGCGGTGCAGGTCTGGGCAGCAGTTTTGCCTGTGAAATGAGCATCGAAGCGGCCTTAAAAGATTTAGGTATCGAAGCTGACTTGTCGCATTGTGACATATCCAGCGCCACCTCAACGCGGGCAGATATTATCTTCACCGGGGAAAATTTCAGATCACAATTCCAGCATTACACAATAAAAGCCAATATTATTTACCTGAAAAGGTTAGTGGATAAGAATGAAATAAAAACCAAACTGATGCCCGTACTTCAGGAAATGGGCCATCTGACGGTTTAATAATAAAAATAGTCTATTCCAATAGAACAACTCTACATATCTACTACAGGGGACGCTTATGTCTTTCCTTCACTTTATTGTTAATGATGTATTAGGCCAGGCATCAATATTAATATCACTGATCGCCATGATTGGTCTGATCGCGCTGAAAAAAAGTCCGGGACAAATTATTACCGGAACCATGAAAACGCTGCTAGGTTTTTTAGTACTGCTCTCTGGTGCCAGTATTATCGTCAATGCGCTGACGTTTCTGGGTGAAATATTCCAGAAAGGTTTCCATATGCGCGGTATCGTCACCGATGTTGGGTCGATTGCCGGCATTGCACAACAAACCCTCGGACGCGAAACGGCATTAATTATGGTATTAGCGTTTATCGTTAATATTCTCATTGCCCGCTTCACGCGGTACAAATATATTTTCCTGACCGGCCAGGCCTCTTTATGGATGGCAACAGTCTGTTCGGTGATCGGCTATATGGGCGGTTTACGCGGTACAGAACTGATCGTAACCGGCGGTATTATTGCCGGAGTGATGGCAGTGGCAATGCCGGTACTGGCGCAGCCGATTGTGCGCAAGATTACCGGTTCAGATGACTTTGCGCTCGGCCATTTCTGCACCATCGGTTATATCGTGCAGGCCGGTGTGGCAAAAATAACCGGTGATGTCAGTAAAAGCACCGAAGACTTCGAGCTGCCGCAGGCCTTCTCTTTCCTGCAAGACACTTACCTGTCGATGATGGTGGTGATGATCCCGGTTTATCTGATCCCCGCCATCGCCGCAGGCCCGGAAGTGGTCGCGCCTTATGCCAACAGCGTTAACTATCTGGTTTACTCGTTCCTGCAATCAGTGCAGTTCGTGGTTGGGGTATATGTGCTGTTAGCCGGTGTGCGCCTGTTGCTGGCTGAAATCGTTCCGGCGTTTCGCGGTATTGCCCTGCGCATTGTGCCGAACGCTATTCCGGCGCTCGACTGCCCCGTGCTGTTCCCTTATGCACCCAACGCGGTGATCATCGGTTTTATCTCCACCACCATCGGCTCGATTATCGGTATGTTTCTGTTCCCGAGCATCGGCCTGGCGATGATCCTGCCAGGGATGCTGACCAACTTCTTCGCGGGCGGCACCGCCGGGATATTTGGTAACGCAGTCGGTGGACGCCGTGGCGCCATCATCGGCGGCATCTTCCACGGGCTGTTTATCACCTTGCTGCCAGCCTTATTACTGCCGCTCTTAGGTAAATTCGGCTTCTCTAACGTGACCTTCAGCGACTCGGATGTGATCGGCGTCGGGCTGGTGTTCGGCCATTTCCTTAACTTCTTCCACTGAGTTCAACGGAGATTGATATGAATACAGAGATCGACGCCATTTTAGCGCAAAACCTGCTACCGGCAGACTGCGCTAAACAACTCAACGCACTGGGAACCCGGTATCAGGAGCAGCAGGATCTGGACACCGCTATCGCCTGTTGGGAACAGAGCATCGCCTGTTATGGCAAACCCGGTTTCGCGCAGGCGCAGCTGATGAAAGCCTACAACGCCAAACGCCGTGAATGCTCACACGCTGGCGACGGCAAAGGGTTGGAGCTCTATTCCGACAAGATTGACGGCTTAATGCAAAAGAGCAAAGACGCGATTCGTTACGGTTTTTGAGTGCATCCTGTCGGTAAAACTGATACTAAAAGGCCAGCGACTACGGTTGCTGGCCTTTTCGCTTTTCTATCAGAGAAACCAAAAACCATGCCTATCACTACCCTGACCCGTCTGGCCGATCTCCCCGCGAAACAGTGGGACAACATGGTGCCTGCCGGGCAGCCTTTTCAGCGCCACGCTTTTCTTAGCGCGCTGGAGGAAAGTGGCGCTCTGGGTCCGGACTCAGGCTGGCAGGCTGAACATCTGTTATGGACTGAGGGCGGTCAGACTCTGGCGGCAATCCCCGGCTACCGTAAAATGCATTCGGCCGGCGAGTACGTTTTCGACCAGGGCTGGGCCGAAGCCAGCGAACGGGCGGGTATCCGTTACTATCCAAAATGGCTGGGTGCGGTTCCCTTCAGCCCGGTGACCGGCGCTCGCCTGTTAGGTGATCCCGTTGCGGCTGCAAGCCTGCTGGACTACCTGCCCGATTATCTGGCGCAGCATCATCTTTCCGGCGCACATATCAACTTTACCGATACTGCGAGCAGCCAGCTATTGGCGGGAAGAACCGACTGGCAGCAGCGCACCGGCTTACAGTATCACTGGCACAATAAAGGCTATCGCGATTTTCAAGATTTCCTCGACACGCTGGCGTCACGCAAGCGTAAACAGATACGCAAAGAGCGGGAGTCAGTCGCCGCGCAAGGGTTTGAATTTGAGTGGTTAAGCGGTGCACAGGTCAGTGAAGCACAATGGGATTTCGTCTACACCTGTTACGCCAACACTTATCTGGTCCGCGGCCGCGCACCTTATCTGACACGTGATTTTTTCAGCCTGCTGGCCGAACGTATGCCGCAAAATCTGCGACTGGTACTGACCACGTTAAGCGCCCAGCCGGTCGCCATGGCGTTCAGCCTGGTGGATGGCGATACGTTTTACGGCCGCTATTGGGGATGTCTGGCGGAGTTCAACCGGTTGCACTTTGAAACCTGTTTCTATCAGGGAATGGAGTACGCTATTGCGCACGGGCTATCACGCTTTGACGCCGGAGCGCAGGGCGAACACAAGCTGCTGCGCGGCTTCGAACCGGTGATCACCCATTCGTGGCATCATCTGCGGCATGGCGGTTTGCAGGCCGCGGTGGAAAATTTCCTGCAAGAAGAGCGTGCCGCCGTTCTGGTCTGGCAAGAAGAAGCCCGTCAGGTGCTGCCATATCGTCAGGCCTGACGGATTTTATTCACGATGATGTCAGTCGACACCCACAAAACCACCGGTCTGATGCTGCCATAAACGGGCATACAGGCCGTTGTGTTCCAACAGTTCACTGTGGCTACCTGATTCCACAATCTGGCCTTTCTCCAGGACGATCAGCCGGTCCATTTTGACAATGGTCGACAACCGGTGGGCGATCGCAATCACCGTTTTGCCCTGCATCAGATCTTCAAAACTCTCCTGAATCGCGGCTTCTACTTCGGAATCCAGCGCTGATGTTGCTTCGTCGAGAATCAAAATCGGCGCGTTCTTAAGCAGTACGCGGGCAATAGCAATGCGCTGGCGTTGGCCGCCTGAGAGCTTCACGCCGCGTTCGCCAACATGCGCATCCAACCCAGTTCTTCCTTGTGAATCATAGAGTTGGGGAATGAATTCATCGGCGCGCGCCTGACGAATAGCCAGCAGCAACTCTTCTTCCGTCGCCCCGGGCCTGCCGTATAACAAGTTATCGCGAATGGAACGATGCAGCAGCGAGGTGTCCTGGGTGATCATGCCGATCTGTGCGCGCAGGCTTTCCTGCGTGACGTCAGCAATGTTCTGCTCATCAATCAGAATGCGTCCGCCGTCGATGTCGTACAGCCGCAGTAGCAGGTTCACCAACGTCGATTTGCCTGCGCCGGAAGGCCCGATCAGGCCGATCTTCTCGCCGGGGCGGATTGCCAGATCCAAATTGGGGATCACCGGCGCACCTGTGTTGGCATTCTCTTTACCGTAATTAAACCGTACGTGATCGAAGTGGATCGCTCCCCGAGCCACCTTCAGCGGCTTGGCCTGCGGTTTATCAATCACGGTCAGCGGCCGCGCAATGGTGTGCAGGCCGTCCTGAACGGTACCGATATTCTCGAAGATGCCATTCACCACCCACATGATCCAGCCAGACATATTGACGATGCGGATCACCAGGCCGGTCGCCAGCGCGATAGCGCCGACGCTGATCATAGATTGCGTCCACAGCCACAGTGCCAGTCCGGTCGTGCTGACAATCAGCATGCCGTTCAGCGTCGTAATGGCGAAAGCCATACCGGTCAGCAACCGTCCTGCCAGCTGGGTTTTATGTGTTTGCTCAGTGATGGCTTCCCGGGCGTACTGCTGTTCTAACTCACTGTGTGCAAACAGTTTCAATGTGGAAATATTGGTGTAGCCATCCACAATGTAGCCCATCAGTTTTGAGCGTGCTTCCGAAGACTCTACCGAGCGCTGTTTTACGCGCGGCACGAAATAACGCAGGCACAGACCATACAGAACGATCCAGATCAGCAGCGGGATCATCAACCGCCAGTCCGCTTCGGCAAACAGGAACAACGCGCTGGCGGCATAAATGGCCACATGCCAGATGGCGTCCACCGTCTGCACCGCCGAATCACGCAGTGAACTGCCGGTCTGCATGATGCGCTGGGCAATACGCCCGGCAAAATCACTCTGGAAAAAGTTCAGGCTCTGTTTCAGCACGTACTTATGGTTTTGCCAGCGGATCATACTGGTCATGCCGGGCGTGAGGGTCTGGTGTACCAGCAAATCATTCAGCCCGAAAAACACCGGACGCAGGACCATTGCCACCACGGCCATCCAGATCAATTCACCTGCGTGAGCAGAGAAAAAACTTCCGGTCGGCGTCGCTTTGGTGAGGTCAATAATTTGGCTGAGAAAGCTGAACAGCGACACTTCGATCAGCGATGCAATCAGACCCACCAGCAGCAATGCGGCAAAACTCGGCCAAACCTGACGCAGGTAATAGAAATAAAAAGGAAAGACTTTATCCGGCGGCTCTGCGCCCGGCGCCTCACGGAAGATGTCGATTATTCGCTCGAAACGGCGAAACAGCATGGAACACCTCTTAAGTTATGGGTCGTCAGGACTGTCCTGCCCTGATCTGCAAGCGTTGATGATAATGTCGATCATACTAAAGAACCTATAAGAGTAGATGAAATTCCCATCGGCGTGGGTTGGCTTTTTGGTTTGATCTTTAGGTCATAGCTTTTATGATGGAGACTACATTCTGTACTCAACGAGAGGGATTTATGTCAGTAAAATTAATCGCAGTGGATATGGATGGCACGTTTCTCGATGACAATAAAAAATACAATAAAATCAAATTTTTGACGCAATATGCGCAATTAAAACAACAGGGTATAAAATTCGTTGTCGCCAGCGGCAATCAATATTTCCAACTAGAATCCTTCTTCCCGGAAATCGCTTCTGAAATCGCCTTTGTGGCAGAAAACGGTGCCTATATCGTTAACGAAGGTCAGGATATCTCTGTCGCTGAAATCAGCCCGGAGTCAGTAGGCAAAATCCTCGAATTCCTCGACAATATACCCGGTTTACACACCGTGATTTGCGGTAAAAATAGCGCCTGGATCCAGTCTTCGCAGCCCGAAGCTTTTTACCTCAAAATGCACCGCTTCTACCACAAGCTACAGAAAATCGAAACGTACCATGAAATTAATGACACGATTTTCAAGTTCGCCTTAAATATCTCCGATGAGCATCTGGCTGGCTTTATGGCCGCCCTCGATAAAGCACTCGGCCATATCATCACCCCGGTATCCAGCGGTCATGGCTCCGCCGATCTGATCATCCCGGGCCGTCACAAAGCCAACGGTTTGCGTATATTGCAGGAAATCTGGGGCATCGACGACAGCGAAGTGGTGACGTTCGGTGACGGCGGCAACGATGTCGAGATGTTGCAACAGGCCGGGTTTGGTTTCGCTATGGCAAACGCCATGCCGGTCGCCACCGCTGCAGCACGGTACAAAACGGTATCGAATAATGAAGAAGGGGTGTTGAAAGTGATTGATGACATCCTGGCGGGAGAAGGCGTTTTTAAAAGATAAAAACCAATCTGATTTTGAATTTAGAAAAGCTTCGGCCGCGTTCAAAACGACGTCGAAGGAGCGGTGAGAAACGGCGAGAGGTTTTTTCGAGCTGGTCCGAATCCGAACTGAGAGGACTGCGGAGCAGCGGAGTTGGCGGCTATAGCAACGGTGACTGAAACACGGCCATTGTGACCCGCGTAGCGGCTGTTTTTAAAAAGCGGGGATTCCAAAGGGTCGAGCGACTGTATAGCCGGTCACATGGGTAACACTTTAGACCGGCCACATGGGTAACAGTTATAAATGGCGTAGCAGAGGAGAGACGCTATGCCCTGGACAGAGACTGTTATCATGCAACGACTTGAGTTTATCTACGCCATGCAGAACAGCGGAGAGTCTTTCTCCGCTGTTTGTCGCCAGTTTAAGATCAGCCGTA
>NZ_JBLJFK010000020.1:0-28975 GCF_049889095.1 Ewingella sp. S1.OA.A_B6
CACGCACGCCGTAGTGGATGTAGTTACCGGCCAGATCGTCGCCCAGTGACTTCGAGCCAGACCACATAGTCAGGTTACTTGGCGCGAGGTCAGCAGAGCCGCCGAGGAATTCTGGCAACACTTTGCCGAAGGCTTCCAGCGTATTTTGTGAGGCTTTGCGGCTGGCGATATTGGCAGGCTTAGCCTGCAGCTCTTCGATAAATTTCTGTGAGTCAGCTTGCCAGTTAGCAGGCAGTTCACCGTTAACGCGGCGTTTGAACTCTTTTGCCAGCTCAGGGTGAGCCTTCGCGTAGGCTGCGAACTTCTCATCCCATGCCGCTTCTTTGGCCTTACCGGCTTCTTTCGCGTCCCACTGGGCATAAATGTCCTGTGGAATTTCAAACGGAGGATAATTCCAGCCCAGCTGTTTGCGGGTTGCTGCCACTTCATCATCACCCAGCGCTGCGCCGTGCGCGCCGTGCGTACCCGCTTTATTCGGTGAACCGAAGGCGATCACAGTCTTACACAGTAGCAATGACGGTTTGTCTGTCACGCCGTGCGCTTCGTCGATCGCTTTTTTGATGGCGTCCGAATCGTGGCCATCAATGCCACGGATCACATGCCAGCCATAGGCTTCGAAACGTGCGGCAGTGTCATCGGTGAACCAGCCTTCAACGTGGCCGTCGATGGAGATGCCGTTGTCATCATAAAACGCGGTCAGTTTGCCGAGCTTCATGGTGCCGGCCAGTGAGCAGACTTCGTGGGAGATGCCTTCCATCATGCAGCCGTCGCCCATAAAGGCGTAGGTGTGATGGTCGACAATGTCGTGACCAGGCTGATTAAACTGCGCGGCCAGCGTGCGTTCTGCAATAGCAAAACCCACTGCGTTGGCAACACCCTGACCAAGCGGACCGGTGGTGGTTTCCACGCCAGCCGTGTAACCGTATTCCGGGTGTCCCGGGGTTCTTGAGTGCAACTGGCGGAAGTTTTTTAGCTCTTCCATCGGTAAATCATAGCCGGTGAGGTGCAATAGGCTATAAATCAGCATAGAACCATGACCATTAGACATGATGAAACGGTCACGGTCAGTCCAGTGCGGATTGGTCGGATTGTGATTCATATAATCACGCCACAGGACTTCTGCAATGTCTGCCATGCCCATTGGAGCACCGGGATGACCGGAATTGGCTTTCTGCACCGCATCCATACTCAGTGCACGGATAGCGTTCGCAAGCTCGTTACGAGAGGGCATTTTTTACTCCCTTAATTAAAGTTCGGCGGACAGCATGTCTTCCAGCTTCTGCTGGTCAACGGCGAATGCGCGGATACCTTCGGCCAGTTTTTCGACGGCCATAGGATCCTGATTATGCTCCCAGCGGAACTCTGCTTCGGTCAGTGGGGTAGGCTTATGCAGGCCTTTAGTTGAGGGTTGCAGTTTACGTTCTACCGGCTCGTTGCTGGCTTTCAATTCTTCGAGCAGGTTCGGGGATATTGTCAGACGATCACAGCCGGCCAGAGCCAGAATTTGTTCCACTTTACGGAAGCTAGCACCCATGATCACCGTGTGATAACCGTGGGATTTGTAGTATTCATAAATGTCGCGGACAGATTTCACGCCCGGATCCTTCTCCACGTTGTATTCTGCATCTGGCTCTTTGGCCTTGTACCAATCGTAAATACGGCCAACGAACGGGGAGATCAGATAGACGCTGGCTTCGGCGCAGGCGCGGGCCTGTGCAAAGGAGAACAGCAGCGTCAGGTTACAATTGATCCCTTCTTTCTCCAGCTCCTCGGCGGCTTTGATGCCTTCCCAGGTCGATGCCAGTTTGATCAGGATACGTGATTTATCTACGCCCTTTTCCTTATACATACCAATCAGCTTGCGGGCTTTCGCTACACACATAGCGCGGTCAAACGACATACGTGCATCAACTTCAGTCGAGATACGCCCTGGTACGCTTTTAAGGATTTCCAGACCTATATTCACCGCCAGACAATCGCTGGCATTGATCACCTGCGTCTCTTTACTACCACCTTGCTTGCGGGCGTAATCCAGCGCGTCTTTGATCAGTCCCTGATACTGAGACAAACCGGCGGCTTTGAGGATCAACGACGGGTTGGTGGTGGCATCCTGAGGTTCAAAATGGCGGATAGATTCAATGTCGCCACTGTCGGCAACTACCGTGGTCAGCTTTTTAAGTGCGTCTAACTGGTTCATCTCTTACTCCTTAAATACTCTTTACCTTCCAGGCCGCGGGTGCGTTCACTTTCCGCCTTTCTGCTGCTTGAAATCTATCGAGTATTGTTATCAAAAATACTGAATTTCATTGCGTAACTCTTTTTCGCAGGACTCCAACCCTGCATCATTCTGTTAACAATTTGAATACGCTTTTTCTGATTGTTGTAATGGGTTAGAGCAATGAAAACGCAAAAGCCTACGCAAGGCTGAGCTTTCAGCCTGAGTTGCGCAAGAGGGAACCTTAAGCTTAGTCAATATTTGCGAGACGTCTTCCGTGAATGAAAATTAATCGATGTAACGTGCCAGTTTTGGTCGTGCTTCATAGTTTGACGTGGCAGGTTCTCTATACTGGATAGCGTGAAAGGTGACTAACAACCTTCCTTGTTGCCCTACAAAACAAAAAAGGATCCTATGATGGACGAACAACTCAAACAAAGTGCGCTCGACTTCCATGAGTTCCCTGTACCGGGAAAAATTCAGGTTTCTCCGACCAAACCGCTCGCCACCCAACGCGATCTGGCGCTGGCATATTCGCCCGGCGTCGCGGCGCCTTGTCTGGAAATTCAAAAAGACCCACTGGCGGCCTATAAGTACACCGCCAAAGGCAATTTGGTTGCGGTAATTTCTAATGGCACAGCTGTGCTTGGTCTTGGCAACATTGGGGCGCTGGCGGGCAAGCCGGTGATGGAAGGTAAGGGGGTACTGTTTAAGAAATTTGCGGGTATTGACGTATTTGATATCGAAATCGATGAGCTGGATCCGGATAAACTCATCGACATTATTGCTTCACTGGAACCAACGTTCGGCGGCGTTAATCTTGAAGATATCAAAGCACCTGAGTGTTTCTATATTGAAAAAAAATTGCGCGAACGTATGAAGATCCCGGTATTTCACGATGACCAACACGGCACGGCGATCATCTGTACGGCGGCGGTGCTCAACGGTTTGCGCGTAGTGGAAAAGAGTATTTCCGACGTTCGGCTGGTCGTATCAGGTGCCGGAGCCGCTGCTATTGCCTGTCTGAACTTGCTGGTAGCGCTTGGCCTGAAGGCTCATAACATCACCGCCTGTGATTCGCGCGGTGTGATTTACAAAGGCCGTGAAGAGAACATGGCAGAAACAAAAGCTGCCTACGCTATTGATGATAATGGCAAGAGAACGCTGGCGGACGTGATCCCGGATGCGGATATTTTTCTCGGTTGCTCCGGTCCTGGCGTTCTGACGCAGGAGATGGTGAAACTCATGGCGAAAAGTCCGCTGATCCTGGCACTGGCGAACCCAGAACCGGAGATTTTGCCGCCGCTTGCTAAAGCCGTTCGTCCTGACGCTATTATCTGTACCGGCCGTTCGGATTACCCGAATCAGGTGAATAATGTGCTGTGCTTCCCGTTCCTGTTCCGTGGGGCGCTGGATGTGGGTGCGACGGTGATCAACGAAGAGATGAAACTGGCCTGCGTCCATGCGATCGCCGATCTGGCGATGGCTGAGCAGAGCGATGTGGTTGCTTCTGCGTATGGCGAAGAAGAACTTGCTTTCGGGCCGGAATATCTGATCCCTAAACCGTTTGACCCGCGTTTGATCGTCAAAATTGCCCCCGCCGTGGCCAAAGCTGCTATGGACTCCGGCGTTGCGACGCGACCTATTAAAGACTTTGACGCTTATGTCGAAAAACTGTCGGAATTTGTCTACAAAACCAACTTATTTATGAAGCCTATTTTTTCTCAGGCTAAGCAAAACCCTCGTCGAGTCGTTATGGCAGAAGGGGAAGAGGAACGCGTTCTGCAAGCTACGCAGGAACTGGTCACGCTGGGCCTTGCGAAACCGATTCTGGTAGGGCGTCCGAGCGTTATTGATATGCGGCTGAAAAAGTTGGGTTTGCAAATTCAGGCGGGTAAGGATTTTGAGGTCGTGAATAATGAGTCGGATCCACGCTTCAACGAGTACTGGAGCGAATACTATCAGTTGATGAAGCGTCGTGGTGTGTCGCAGGAGCAGGCGCGCAGGGCGGTGATTGGTAACCCGACGTTGATTGCTGCGATCATGTTGCTACGTGGCGAGGCCGACGCGATGATTTGCGGCACTATCGGCACTTACCATGAGCATTATGATGTGGTGGAAAAAGTGTTTGGTTTCCGCGAAGGCGTAAGCGTAGCCGGTGCCATGAACGCCTTACTGTTGCCAAGCGGAAATACCTTTATTGCCGATACCTATGTCAATGACGATCCGACGCCGGAGCAATTGGCGGAAATCACTCTGATGGCCGCAGAGACCGTGCGGCGCTTTGGCATTGAGCCGAAAGTCGCGTTGTTGTCACACTCCAGTTTTGGCTCCTCGGACTGCGCGGCGGCACGCAAAATGCGCAGAACGCTTGAGCTGGTGAATCAGAGGGATCCTGAGTTGGAGATCGACGGTGAGATGCACGGTGATGCTGCATTAGTGGAAAGTATCCGCCATGACATCATGCCTGACAGCCCGCTGAAAGGGGCCGCGAATATTCTTATTATGCCGAATATGGAGGCGGCGCGGATCAGTTATAACCTGTTACGGGTGTCCTGCTCAGAAGGGGTTACCGTCGGACCGGTACTGATGGGAGTAGCAAAACCGGTGCATATCCTAACTCCGATTGCGTCGGTACGGCGCATTGTGAATATGGTGGCGTTAGCGGTGGTGGAAGCGCAAACCGAACCATTGTGATTTACCCTTCATTTTTTGAGCCGCAGACTCGTCATGCAACTCAAACGATGCCACGTATACAGAATGGATAAAACAAATGGGCGTCGATGATGACGCCCATTTCAATGACTGTTGATTCAATATTTTACTTCGCCAATGCGCTCGAGGGCATCAACAATTAAGTCCCAAAAACGCTGATGATCGAGTTGTACGCCGACTTGTGTATGACAATCTGGCGGCGGTGGGGAGCGGAAATCAGCGACAGTCATACCGAGTGTTAACGTGCCCGTCAGTTCAATATCTACCGGTACTTTACGCACGGTCATCACGTTGGGATCAATGACATAAGCTACCGCACAGGGATCATGGACTGGCGGGTAATCAAAGCCCTGATGGTCTTTGTAGCTGAGGCTGAAGAAATCCAGCAACTCTGAGACGAATTTTGCCGGGCGTGTACCAATGGCGGCAATTCTGGCCGCCACATCCGGTGTGGCAAGCGCCTGATGAGTGAGGTCAAGACCGACCATAGTCAGCGGCCACTTCTCATTGAACACGATATATGCGGCTTCCGGGTCAATCTTAATATTAAATTCTGCCACAGCGCTCCAGTTTCCGACGTGGTAACCGCCTCCCATTAATACCACTTCTTTAACCCGCTCAACAATTCGTGGTTCTTTACGCACCGCCAGTGCGATGTTGGTCAGACCGCCGGTCGGAACCAGTGTGATCGTTTTCGGTGGATGCGACATGATTAAGTCAATAATCAGATCAATAGCGTGAACAGGTTCCAGCGTCAGGGTTGGCTGGGGCAATTCCGGACCATCCAGCCCTGAATCACCGTGAATTTCATCGGCGATTTCAATCTGGCGGACTAGCGGACGGGTGGCACCGGCGGCAAAAGGCACGCCGGTAATGTTCGCCACTCGGGCAACGGCCAGCGCGTTACGGGTCACTTTCTCCAGGGTCTGATTGCCCACCACGGTGGTCACCGCGAGTAATTCGATATCTGGATTTCCATGGGCCAGCAACATAGCGATAGCATCATCATGTCCCGGATCGCAATCTAGAATGATCTTTTTAACCATGAGGTATTTTCTCTTCGTAGGATAAATCTTGCTATAAAAGTAAGAGATGACGAGGTTAGCCCGGCCGGGTTTATCGTTTGGCTTGTTGTAGCCATTTATCCAGCTCATTGGCAAATTGTTGGCGGTCGCGCTGGTTGAGCGTCGGTGGCCCGCCGGTTTGCACGCCGCTGGCGCGCATGGTATCCATGAAGTCACGCATATTCAGGCGCTCTTTGATGGTTTCGGTAGTGTAGCGTTCGCCGCGCGGGTTTAGCGCTACGCCGCCTTTTTCAATCACTTCTGCCGCCAGCGGAATATCGGCGGTGATCACCAAATCCCCCGGTTCAGTGCGCCTGACAATTTCGTTATCCGCCACGTCAAAACCAGCCTCAACCCGCAGGGTGCGCAGGTATTTTGACGGTGGCGTGCGGATTATCTGATTTGCCACCAGTGTGACCATCATGCCAGTGCGTTCAGCGGCGCGGAACAGCACTTCTTTAATGACGTTAGGGCAGGCATCGGCATCGACCCAAATTTGCATCAACGTTTCTCCCCGTTTGCCAGCCAGTCACGCGGCGGCAGGAAGTCGCGGTAGAGTACTGCTTCCGGGCTATCTGCTGCGGGTTGAAAATTGTATTCCCAGCGTACCAGCGGTGGCATGGACATCAGGATTGACTCAGTGCGCCCGCCGGTTTGTAGGCCAAACAGCGTACCTCGATCCCACACCAGATTGAATTCTACATAACGCCCGCGTCGGTAAAGCTGGAACTGGCGCTCGCGCTCGCTCCAGGGCAGGGCTTTACGCTTTTCAACAATCGGCAGGTAGGCGTCGGTAAAACCGTTACCGACCGCCTGCATGAACGTGAAACAGGTGATGAAATCCGGTGTATTTAAATCGTCAAAGAACAGCCCGCCGATGCCGCGTGCTTCATTGCGGTGTTTGATAAAAAAGTAGTCGTCGCACCATTTTTTATATTTTGGATAAACATCATCACCAAACGGCTGGCAAAGCTGCTGTGCAGTGAGGTGCCAGTGGTGTGCATCTTCCTCGAAACCATAAAACGGCGTCAGGTCAAACCCACCACCAAACCACCATACCGGCTCTTCATCCGGTTTTTCAGCAATAAAAAAGCGGACATTGGCATGACTGGTGGGAATGTAAGGGCTCTGCGGATGAATGACCAACGAGACTCCCATGGCCTGGAAGCTGCGACCTGCCAACTCCGGGCGATGCGCGGTGGCTGACGCAGGCAGCGTTGCGCCCGAAACGTGGGAAAAGTTAACCCCTGCCTGTTCGAACACCGCGCCGTGGGTCAACACCCGGCTACGACCGCCGCCGCCTTCTTCTCGCACCCACTGATCTTCAGCGAATGATGCTTTGCCGTCAGCGGCCGCCAGTTTTTGACAGATTTGATCCTGCAATGACAGCAGGAAGGTTTTGACTTGCTGGATGTCGGGAATTGATTGGCTCACGTGAAAACTCGCAGAGGTTGACTGAAAAGACATTCAGCGCTTTGCGGGCGCTGAAGCAAATTAGGGACATCATTATAGCGTGAATTGAGTTCGGGTTGGCAGCTTATCGAGGCTTGCGCTCCGTGGCGTCGAAGTAGCTGAAGAAGTTGACGATCCCCTGTGAAATGGCCTGTGCGATCTCTTTGCGAAACGCCGTGGTACTCAATAGTTGTTCTTCCTGATGATTCGTGATGAAGGACGTTTCTACCAGAATCGAGGGTATGGAGGGGGATTTCAGTACAGCGAAAGCCGCCTGCTCAGTCTGTTCGCTATGCAGATGATGAATAGGACGAATACGGTCCAGCACGTGGTGACCCAGCGTCAGGCTGTTTTTGATGGTGTCTGTCTGAACCAGATCGAACAATACCTGTTGCAAATAATTGTCGTCTTCCTGAGCCACTTTCTTGCCTGCAACCAGATCGGCATCGTTCTCTTTTTTCGACATATAACGTGCCATGGCGCTGCTGGCACCGCGATTAGAGAGCGCAAACACCGATGCGCCTGAGGCGGACGGGCTGGTGTAGCCGTCAGCATGAATCGACACGAACAGATCGGCCTGATGCTGGTGAGCGATTTCAACACGTTGATACAAAGGAATAAAGTGGTCAGCATCTCGGGTGAGTTTTACTTCTATATTACTGTGCGAGCCAAGGATATCACGCACATAATTGGCGATTTCCAGCACCACATGTTTCTCTTCAGACCCCTCATGACCTACCGCGCCGGAGTCAATACCGCCATGGCCCGGGTCAATCATCACCAGTTTTTTCGAACCCGACGGCTTGGGTGCCGGGGCCGACTTGGTGATGTGTTCATGCTGCGCGGCGTTGGCTGAATGGGAACCAAAAGCGGCAATCGCTAAACCTAGCCCTGAGAGCAATAACTGGCGACGGGTCGCTGAGGGAGGAAGTGGCTGGAAATGAAGAAATTTATTCAAAGGGTTTAACATCAGTCCAATACCGTCAGAAAAAGTGCAGAATGATCTACCTTATAGAGTATCTTTTTTATAGTTTCGATCTGAGAACTATTACGGTTTATGAATTTTGTGATATTTACCAGGAAATAAGGGGCCTAACTTACTCAATCTTCGATTTTGATGTTGCGTATCAAGCCGATCACGCGATAATTAAATAAACCCCTATTACCTCATTAACAGAATCGCGGTGATCAGTGATGGAAATTCGCCTATACAATCAAGAAGATTTCGAAGAAGTGCTGACCTTATGGGAGCGCTGTGATCTGCTGCGTCCGTGGAATGATCCTGAACTGGATATTGAGCGCAAAATTAATCACAGCCCGGAGTTATTCTTGGTTGCTGAGGTAGGCGGTGAAGTGGTTGGCACGCTGATGGGCGGCTACGATGGGCATCGCGGCTCGGTGGGGTATCTTGGCGTGCATCCGGACTATCGCGGGCGGGGTATCGCCAATGCACTGATTAACCGGTTGGAAAAGAAGTTAATTGCGCGTGGTTGCCCAAAAATCAATTTGATGGTGCGCGCCGAAAACGATGCAGTAGTCAGCATGTATGAAAAGCTGGGCTATGAAGTTTCGGATACACTCACGCTGGGTAAGCGTTTGATCGAAGATCAGGAATACTGATTCTTTAAGACACCCTTCGCCAATTCAAAGAAAAAACCCCAATGTGAGCATCGGGGCTTTTTCTTATGTGGCCTGGCAGCAGCAGATTACTTGATGACGCTGACTGACTTCACGTCCACTTCTACCGAATTCCAGTCTTTATCTACTTTCCCTTCAATGCGGATCTTATCTTTTGGCGAGACGTTCTGTCCCTGCCAGCGTTTACCGTCAATTTCGACGTTCAGGGTGCCAGTGTTATCGCGGAAAATGTATTTATCGTGATCGATACGCTGATCGATAAAACCTTCGAGCATAACCCACTGGTCGTCTTTCATGTTCTGTGCGTCTTTTACCGTGCTCAACGGGGTAGTTCCGGTGAATCCGCCCTGTGGGTTAGCTGCCTGATTTTGCTGTTCCTGAGCTGATGGACCGGAGAAACCGCCGCTCTGTTGGGCGAGGGCAGGCAAAGTACAAACTGCAATGAGGGTTGCCAGAGTGATCTTCTTCATCATAATAGGTCGTCCTTAAACTTGATTGGTTGGTCTGGTGAATTTAGCAACTATGACATCATGTTTGGTGTGTTGCCGCGTTGAGAGACATTAAAGCAGACTGTTCTTAACGGTTTCTTAAGGCTGATTAGTTAATTTTGTTGGTAACACTGAATCGAAGGATATTTTCTGAGTCTATGAACCCGGATGATTATAACAGCCACGGCATGTTGCGTTTGCCTCTGTGGTTCTGGACCATTTTGATTTTACAGGCGCGAACCTGGTTGTTGTTTGTGATGGCAACTGCTTCGCGTGGGCAAGGATCTGATTTACTGAAATTATTTTACCCGGACCCGCAAAGTTTTTGGCATGGCATCATTCTGGGACTGCTTCCGGCGCTTATATTTTTGCTTAGCGGACGCCGATATCTCTGGCCGCGGCTCTGGAAGGGGAGTTACTGGCTACTGCTGGCCGGGATGTTCGTGACCTTTTCCCTGCAGGGTTTAGGTTTATGGCAAAGTAGTGATACGCCGTCACTGATTGATCTGGTGCTGGCGTTACTTGATGCCGCAGCGCTGGCCTATTGGTTGCTCAGCCGTCGTTTACGCGCCTGTTTTGATGCGGGGCAGCGTCTGGAAGTGAGCTAATTCACCACGGACGCTGAACTTTTCCGAAGTATTTGGACTCGAACTGCCACTGACCCATGAGTCAATTTTGTTGTGAGCTTTTCTCAAAATCTGAACAGCAGCCTGATGGCAAACTGACATGGACATTAAAGGAGTGAAAAGAATGAGGATCCGCCCACTGTTGCTGGTTTTGCCGTTATTACTTACCGGCTGTTCGACGGTGTCAAATATGTCCTGGCCCAGCGTACATTGGTCAAGCATGAATCCGATGAACTGGTTTAGCAGTAGTCCAAAAGTGACCGACCAAGGCGTAGGGAGTATCACGGCTAGCACTCCGCTGATAGAAGATGGCGTGAAGGACGCACTCGGTGGGGATTATCGTCTGCGTAACGGTATGTCGATGAATGACGGCAAAATGCTGACGTTCTATCAGGCGATGGACGACAAAGAGGTCAAAATGACCATCAGCGGTGAGCCGAAAGGCAACGTTCAGCGCGTGGATGTTACGGACAGCAACGTCGAAAGCGAGTGGGGGGTGAAAATCGGCACGCCATTCAGCGATCTCTATACCAAAGCTTTTGACGCCTGCCAGAAAGGGAAAGGTGACGACGTGCAAAACATAGAATGTAAAGCGCCGCAGAGCCCGCATGTCAGCTACGTCTTCAGCGGCATCTGGCATGGCCCTGAAGAGCTGATGCCTTCAGATGACGCGCTCAAAGAGTGGAAAGTCAGCAAAATTATCTGGCGTGCTAATCCGGTACAGTGATTTTGATAGGTTTAGGTGCCTGACAAGGCGATGATAATTCCTTAATGCCTTGCGTCCGCGCAAGGCATTTTTATTGACTTCACGTTATGATAGCGCCGTCGAATAATAAGGAATAAAACATGAATCAGGTTCAGAGCGGCATTCTGCTCGAGCATTGCCGTTTTGGCATTTTCATCGAGGCCAAAGTTCAGGGTGAACTGGATAGCCTGCGGCAGGGTTGCCGTCAGTTTGCAGCCGCTTTAAGCGAGATGCAGCAAACATTCCCGCAGGAAAATCTCGGTGCGGTGGTGGCTTTTGGTCACGACGTCTGGCGCGATCTCTCAGGAGGTAAAGGGGCTGATGAACTGAAGTCTTTTGTGCCTTTGGGCAAAGGGTTGGCACCCGCGACCCAACATGACGTGCTGTTGCATATTCAGTCCTTGCGTCATGACATTAATTTCGCCGTTGCTCAGGCCGCACTAGGCGCTTTCGGTGCCTCAATTGTTGTTGAAGAAGAGACCCACGGTTTCCGCGGTATTGAAGAGCGCGATCTGAGCGGTTTTGTTGATGGCACTGAAAATCCGAAGGACGAAGCCCGAGCTCAGGTGGCGATCATACCCGAAGGTCAGGCAGATGCCGGCGGCAGCTATGTGATGGTGCAGCGCTGGAAGCATAATCTGACCCAGTGGAACCGCTTTTCTGTGCGACAGCAGGAAGAGGTGATTGGACGTACCAAGCAGACCGATGAAGAGTTGGAGCCTGAGGCTCGTCCTGATACCTCACATGTTAGTCGCGTTGACCTCAAAGAAGAGGGCAAGGGCCTGAAAATTCTGCGTCAGAGCTTGCCATACGGTACTGCCAGCGGTGAGCATGGTTTGTACTTCATCTCTTATTGCGCCCGTTTGTGGAACATTGAGAAGCAACTGCTAAGCATGTTTGGGGACCTGGATGGTAAACGCGACGCCATGCTGCGTTTCACGCGTCCGGTCACCGGCAGTTACTATTTTGCGCCGTCATTAACGCAGTTGCTGACGCTATAGTCCTTTAATTTATCGTCTCAGTGCCCCGTTGCAGGCGGCGCTGAACAACTTCCTTTCGCTTTCCCCTGCCGCTGTTAATGCCTTATAGCTTTTCATGCTTGAAAATCACTAAACGGTATATAAAACCGTTACAGCCTGACCGCAAGTTATAAATACACTGTGTGACATTAGGTGGCTGAATTTTGCCATGTCGAATCTCCTCACACTTAAGGCTGCGCATGAAAATGGTCGGGATAAAAAGCAGATTACTGAAGGGTTCTCTTGCCGCGCTGGTGTTGGCGAGCGGTGCAGCCTCTGCTACCGAATTGCTCAATAGTTCCTATGATGTCTCGCGTGAGCTTTTTGCTGCGCTCAACCCCCCGTTTCAGAAACAGTGGGCCGAACAGAACGGCGGCGTCAAGCTGGAGATCAAACAGTCGCATGCCGGCTCCTCCAAGCAGGCGCTGGCTATTCTGCAGGGCCTAAAGGCAGACGTGGTGACTTATAACCAGGTCACCGACGTGCAGATCCTGCACGACCGCGGCAATCTCATTCCTGCCAACTGGCAGAGCCGTTTGCCAAATAACAGTTCACCGTTCTATTCGACCATGGCTTTTTTGGTGCGCAAAGGTAATCCGAAAAACATTCATAGCTGGGATGATTTAACCCGTTCAGACGTCAAGCTGGTCTTCCCTAACCCTAAAACATCCGGCAATGGCCGTTATACCTATCTCGGTGCCTGGGGCGCATTTAATCAGCAGGATGGCAATAATCAGGATAAAACCCGCGCGAAAATGGCCAGCCTGTTGAAAAATGTTGAAGTGTTCGACACCGGCGGCCGTGGTGCGACCACCACGTTTGTGGAACGTGGATTGGGTGATGTGCTGATCAGTTTTGAATCGGAAGTGAATAACATCCGTAAACAGTACGGTGATGACAAGTACGAAGTGATCGTCCCGCCGGTTGATATTTTGGCGGAATTCCCGGTGGCTTGGGTCGACAAGAATGTCGAGAAGAACGGTACTGAGAAAGCAGCCAAGGATTACCTGAACTACTTATGGAGCCCGCAGGCACAGCAAATTATCACCAGTTTCAACTACCGCGTGTATGACAAGAATGCTATGGCAGCGGCGAAAGGGCAGTTCCCTGATACCAAATTATTCAAAGTTGAAGACGAGTTTGGCAGCTGGCCACTAGTGATGAAAACCCATTTCAGTACCGGCGGTGAGCTGGATAAACTGTTAGAGCAAGGTCACCAGTAATGTTGTTGTCGAGCAAACGCGTACTTCCCGGATTTACCCTGAGCCTCGGTAGCAGCCTGCTGTTTGTTTGTCTGGTTTTGTTACTGCCGCTCAGTGCGCTGGTGATGCAGTTGTCGCAAATGACACTGGCCGAATATTGGGCAGTGATCACCAACGATCAGGTAATGGCAGCTTACAAAGTGACGCTGCTTTCTGCGGGTGTCGCCAGTCTTTTTAACTGTTTCTTCGGCATGTTGATGGCGTGGATATTGACCCGCTATGAATTTCCAGGCAAAAGTTTGCTCGACGGGCTGATGGATTTACCTTTTGCTTTGCCAACGGCGGTGGCCGGTCTGACGCTGGCCGGTTTGTTCTCCGTCAACGGTTTTTACGGCCAGTGGCTGGCGCATTTTGATATCAAAGTTTCCTATACCTGGCTGGGTATTGCAGTAGCGATGGCCTTCACCAGTATTCCGTTTGTAGTGCGCACGGTGCAGCCAGTGTTGGAAGAGTTGGGACCGGAATATGAAGAGGCGGCTGAAACACTCGGTGCATCACGCTGGCAGAGTTTTCGTCGCGTGGTATTGCCGGAAGTGATGCCATCGTTGCTGGCGGGAACTGCGCTCTCCTTTACGCGAAGCCTGGGTGAGTTTGGGGCGGTGATTTTCATCGCGGGTAACCTCGCCTGGAAAACCGAAGTGACCTCGCTGATGATTTTTATCCGGCTGCAGGAGTTTGATTACCCCGCCGCCAGCGCCATCGCTTCGGTGATTCTGGCGGCGTCGCTGCTGCTGCTGTTTGCGATTAATACCTTACAAAGCCGTTATGGCCGTCGCCTTGGAGGTCACTAATGTCTGATATTCCGGCTTTTGCAGGCGAAACGCGTCAGCGCATCGATTGGGTGAAATGGTTATTAATCGGCACCGGCATGTTGATTTGCCTGCTGTTGCTGGTGGTGCCGATGATCACCATCTTTGTGCTGGCGCTCTCCGATGGCATTGCGGCGGTGTGGAAGAATCTGTCTGATTCCGACATGCTGCATTCGATCTGGCTGACCGTTTTGATCGCGTTCATCACCGTGCCAGTAAACCTTATTTTCGGTACGCTGCTGGCCTGGCTGGTGGCGCGCTTTGATTTTCCAGGCCGTCAGTTGTTGCTGACGCTGATCGATATCCCGTTTGCCGTATCGCCAGTGGTGGCGGGTCTGCTGTATCTGTTGTTCTACGGCACGAATGGTCCGTTAGGCGGTTGGCTGGATGCCCACAATATTCAGTTCATGTTTGCCTGGCCGGGGATGGTGATGGTGACAGTCTTCGTCACTTGCCCGTTTGTTATCCGTGAACTGGTGCCGGTGATGTTGAGCCAGGGCAGCCACGAAGATGAAGCAGCGGTACTGCTTGGCGCATCTGGCTGGCAGATGTTCCGCCGCGTTACGCTGCCGAATATCCGCTGGGCATTGCTGTACGGCGTGGTGTTGACCAACGCTCGCGCCATTGGCGAGTTCGGTGCGGTGTCTGTGGTGTCCGGCGCTATTCGTGGTGAAACCTACACGTTACCACTGCAAGTTGAATTACTGCATCAGGATTATAATACCGCTGGCGCGTTTACTGCCGCCGCGCTGTTAACCCTGATGGCCATCGTCACACTGTTTCTGAAAAGCGGTCTGCAATGGCGTCTGAAGCGCTATAACGACCGTCTTGAGCGGGAGGAAAGCAATGAGCATTGAAATTAACGGTATCAATAAATATTTCGGCCGCACCAAGGTACTGAACGATATCTCGCTCGATATTGCTTCCGGAGAGATGGTGGCGCTGCTTGGGCCTTCCGGCTCGGGTAAAACCACGCTGCTGCGGATTATCGCCGGACTGGAAAACCAGAATACCGGACAACTGAGCTTCCACGGCAAAGACGTCACGCGCCTGCATGCTCGCGATCGTCAGGTCGGTTTTGTGTTCCAGCATTACGCGCTGTTCCGCCATATGACGGTATTCGACAACATTGCTTTTGGTCTGACGGTGTTGCCGCGCCGCGAGCGGCCTAATACTGAAGCTATTAAACAGAAAGTCACCAAACTGCTGGAGATGGTCCAACTGGCTCATCTCGCCAACCGCTTTCCTGCTCAGCTTTCCGGTGGTCAGAAACAGCGGGTAGCGCTGGCGCGGGCGTTAGCCGTTGAGCCGCAAATTCTGTTGCTGGATGAGCCCTTTGGTGCGCTGGATGCCCAGGTGCGTAAAGAGCTACGCCGTTGGTTGCGCCAACTGCACGAAGAGTTGAAATTCACCAGCGTGTTCGTGACCCACGATCAGGAAGAAGCGATGGAAGTCGCCGATCGCGTGGTGGTGATGAGCCAAGGCAATATTGAGCAAGTTGGTACGCCACAGGAGATCTGGCGAGATCCGGCGACCCGATTTGTGCTGGAATTTATGGGCGAAGTGAATAAAATCGGCGGCAAGATCCGCGGTTCACAGCTTTATGTTGGCAACTACCATTGGCCTCTGGATAATCCGCCGCTGCATCAGGGGGAAGTTGATCTGTTCCTGCGTCCGTGGGAAATGGAGATCACAGCCCAAAGCACGGCGCGCTGTCCGTTGCCAGTGAAGGTGCTTGAAGTCAGCCCGCGTGGACACTTTTGGCAACTCATCGTCCAGGCCGAAGGTTGGCATGATGAACCTCTATCGGTGGTGTTGTCTGACTTCAACGGCCAGTCGACACCTGTTCGTGGTGACCGTTTTTACGTCGGTGGGCTCAACGGGCGCATGTACTCCGGTGCTCAACAGCTACAACCCGTTGCATTGGCAAAAAGTGCCTGATATTTTTTAGTCACATAGGGTTTTAACTGTTACATTTTTAACGAATATATTTTTAAACGCATAAAGGAAAAGGGCGGTCTGCGAGCTGCCCTTTTTATCGTCTGATACTCATTTATTCAATTTTCATTGCTGTTTATATTTAAAAGTTATAATCAGCAAAAATAAGGCAACTACAGTGGGCACGCTCGAACATTACATCGGTAATACGCCTTTGGTGAAATTACAGCGTCTGTCGAAGGATCTGGACAGCGAGATTTGGGTCAAACTGGAAGGGAATAATCCGGCGGGTTCGGTGAAGGATCGCGCGGCACTGTTTATGATTGAACAGGCTGAAAAACGTGGTGAGATCCAACCCGGTGATACATTGATCGAAGCCACCAGCGGTAATACCGGTATTGCGCTGGCGATGATTGCTGCACTGAAAGGTTACAAACTTAAATTACTGATGCCGGAAAATATGAGTCTGGAACGGCAGACGTCAATGCGTGCTTATGGAGCTGAACTTTTGCTGATTAGCCGCGCACAGGGTATGGAGGGCGCGCGTGACCTGGCGCTGGAAATGGAACAACAGGGGCAGGGGAAAGTACTGGACCAGTTTAACAATCCGGATAACCCTCTGGCACATTTCAAGACTACCGGCCCGGAAATCTGGCAGCAGACCCAAGGGCGTATCACCCATTTTGTCTCCAGCATGGGAACCACTGGCACCATCACTGGCGTCAGCCGCTTCCTGCGTACACAAAATGCTGCTGTAAAAATTATCGGACTGCAACCTTCTGAAGGCAGCAGCATTCCGGGGATCCGCCGCTGGCCGCAGAAGTATATGCCGGGTATATTCCAACCAGAACTGGTGGATGGCGTTATCGATATGGCTCAGGATGAAGCCGAAGAGACCATGCGCGCGCTGGCGCGGAAAGAGGGTATTTTCTGCGGTGTTAGCTCCGGAGGCGCGGTCGCGGGCGCTATACGGGTCGCGCGGGATAATCCGCGAAGTGTGGTGGTTGCTATTATTTGCGACCGTGGTGACCGCTATTTATCCACCGGTGTTTTTGCCGTTTGAATTTTGGCCTTCAGCGACTCTTTACGACGTACAGTGTAAAATTAGAGTAAAAGCGGCTGCATGTAACCCGGTAAGGGGTAAAAATGACCAGAATTCAGTTAGGCGGAAATAAATGATGAAAATTTTATTAGTCGATGACGATCTCGAGTTGGGTACTATGCTCAGCGAGTACCTGATAGCTGAAGGTTTCAACGCCTCGCTGGTGCTGACCGGTAAAGCCGGTGTGGATGGCGCAATGTCCGGTGAGTATTCGGCGATGATCCTCGACATTATGTTGCCTGATATGAGCGGGATCGATGTGCTCCGTCAGGTACGTAAAAACAGCCGTATGCCGATCATTATGCTCACGGCTAAAGGCGATAATATTGACCGGGTGATTGGGTTGGAAATGGGTGCGGATGATTATATGCCGAAGCCTTGCTACCCCCGTGAACTGGTGGCACGTTTGCGCGCAGTGCTGCGCCGTGTGGAAGAGCAGAAGGAAGCCCCGTCTGATACTTCAACGGTTAACTATGGGGATCTGACGCTCAATCCGGCTACCCGCAGCAGCGAATGGCGCGGTGCACTGTTTGATCTTACGGCGTCTGAATTCAATCTGCTCGAGCTTTTATTGCGCGCGCCTGAACGTGTGGTATCCAAGGATGAATTGTCGGAAAAGGGCTTAGGCCGTCCGCGCGAAGCCTATGATCGTAGTATCGATGTCCACATCAGCAACATTCGCCAGAAACTGGCGTCGCTGGAAGGCGGCGATATCCTGACAATTGAAACGGTAAGAAGTATTGGCTATCGCATCAGGTAAACGCCTTCGCGGAAGGTTATTCTGGAAAATCCTGTTCGGATTCTGGTTCACGTTCATCGCTATCACTCAGGTTCTCTGGGTGGTATTTACTTTCATCAATCATCACGAGCCCCCTGAAAGCGGTATCGCACGGCGTTTTGTTAAACTGCAAGTCACCTCTGCGGTTTCTACGCTGCATGTTGGCGGTATGCCTGCGTTGAATGCGATGATGGCTGACTGGCCTGACGCTGACCGTCAGTATTTTTCCGTGACCACTTCAATGTTGCCTGCGGAAGGCGAAACCATGCAAGACCTCGGACCCGGTAAGATCCCTAAAGAAATTGTCGAATTTGTTCAGGGGCCTAACGGACAGGGTTATCGGCTGCGTTATAACGTCGAAGGTCTGATGAATGAATATAACCCTAAGCGTAGGGAGCATATGCTCAACGTACCGACGCCGTTGCTGTGGATTGGTGGTTTAGGGGGGCTTTTATTCAGCGCTGTTCTTGCCTGGAACCTGACGCGGCCCATGTTGCAGATGCGCAGGGCCTTTGGCCGGGTGGCGCAGGGGGATTTGTCCGTACGGCTGTTTGACAGCATGGGCAAACGGCATGATGAGTTATCTGAAGTAGCGCGCGACTTTGACTCCATGGCAGAACGCCTGCAGGTACTGGTCAAAGCCCGTGAGGAGCTACTGCACGACGTCTCGCATGAGTTACGTTCACCTCTTGCCCGGTTGCAGCTGGCAATTGGTTTAGCGCGTCAGAACCCGCTTAACGTCGAAACGTCCCTGCAGCGCATCGAACATGAAGCGGGTCGTCTCGATAAAATGATTGGTGAGCTGCTGGCGCTGTCGAGGACCGAAAATAGTAATATGCCCGACGAAGAGTATTTCGACCTGTATGGACTGGTGGAAGCGGTCGTTAATGATGCCCAATATGAGGCGCAGTTGCCGGGTGTGGGAATTATACTCAAAGCCGATATGAGTGAGCAGAGTGACTATACCGTGAAGGGCAATGCCGAACTGATGCGACGTGCGATTGATAACGTGGTGCGCAATGCATTACGGTTCTCCGCGCGTGGGCAGGCGGTAACGGTATCCTTAACGCAGGATGAACAATGGCTGACGATTGACGTGGAAGATCAAGGGCCGGGCGTTGAAGAGGACAAGCTGTCGAGCATTTTCGACCCGTTTGTGCGAGTGAAATCTCCGCTCTCAGGTAAAGGTTACGGTTTAGGGTTGGCGATCACCCGCAAGGTGATGGTGGCTCATGACGGTAAGGTCGATGCCCGCAACGCGATGCCACACGGCCTGGTAATAAGCCTGCAGGTGCCTCACTGGAAGATTTAAGCCCTACAATTTAATAATGACCTGCAACTTGAGCTATTGAAATAGTATCACAGGCAATAAAAAACGGCGCATTGAGCGCCGTTTTTTATGTCATCAGATATCTTACTTTCTGATTCGAATAATCGGTGTTTCGCCGACGATCACGCTACCCGTCAGTTTAATCAGCTCTTTGATCTCATCCATGTTAGAGATAACAACTGGAGTCAGGGTCGACTTAGCTTTCTCTTCCAGCAGGGCCAGATCAAATTCGATAATCAGATCGCCTTTCTTCACGCGTTGACCTTCTTCTGCGATGCGTTTGAAGCCTTCGCCTTTCAGTTCAACTGTATCAATACCGAAGTGGACAAACAGCTCAATGCCGCTGTCAGACTCGATTGAGAAAGCATGATTAGTTTCAAAGATTTTACCGATAGTACCATCAACCGGAGCAACCATTTTATTGCCAGATGGTTTGATGGCAATGCCATCACCAACGATTTTCTCAGCGAAAACTACGTCAGGAACATCTTCAATGTTGACAATTTCACCAGAAATTGGCGCTACGATTTCAATAGTACCAACATCTTTTTTATCATCAGAAACTAATGATTTCAGTTTATCGAACAAACCCATGATCTTCTCCTAAGCATTAATTTGGGCAGCTTTACAGCATCGCGCAATTAGCAGAGTGTTTTTTCTTCAATGAACTTGTTAACCAGGTTCATCAACTCTTGCGCCGTAGGTTGAGCCAGAGCTTCATCTGCCAGCGCTTTCACATCTTCGAAGTTTGTATTACGAATAATTTTCTTGATGCGTGGGATTGAGATAGAGCTCATGCTGAACTCATCCAAACCCATGCCCAATAGAAGAAGTGTAGCACGTTCGTCACCAGCTAGCTCGCCACACATACCTGTCCATTTTCCGGCAGCATGAGATGCGTCAATGACTTGCTTGATTAAAGCCAGTACAGAAGGCGACATTGGGTTATAAAGATGAGAGATCAGCTCGTTACCGCGATCCACAGCCAAAGTATACTGTGTAAGATCGTTAGTACCAATACTGAAGAAATCGACTTCTTTTGCCAGATGGTGAGCAATTACGGCTGCTGCCGGAGTCTCAACCATTACGCCGACTTCGATGGTTTCATCGAATGCCTGACCTTTTTCCCGAAGTTCCACTTTCAGCATTTCAAGTTCTGCTTTCAGCTCACGCACTTCTTCAACAGAAATGATCATCGGGAACATGATACGCAGTTTACCGAAAGCAGAAGCACGCAGAATACCTTTCAACTGGTCGTGAAGAATTTCTTTACGGTCCAGACAGATGCGGATTGCACGCCAACCCAGGAAGGGATTCTCTTCTTTTGGCAGGTTCATGTACGGCAGGTCTTTATCACCGCCGATGTCCATGGTGCGGACGATCACCGCCTGTGAGCCCATTGCTTCAGCAACCGCTTTGTAAGCCTGGAATTGCTCTTCTTCAGTAGGCAGGCTGTCACGGTCCATGAACAGAAATTCTGTGCGATACAGGCCAACACCTTCAGCGCCATTACGCTCTGCACCGGCGACGTCACGCACGGTACCGATGTTGGCACAGACTTCAACCTGATGACCATCCAGCGTAATTGCCGGTAAGTCTTTCAGCTTGGTTAGATCGTCTTTCTCAGTAATATATTGATTCTGAACCGCTTTCAGTTCGTCAATAATATCTGCCGTTGGGTTAACGTAGATTTTATTGTTAACGGCATCGAGGATCAGATAGTCGCCGTTTTTCACCTTTTTGGTCACATCGCTGGTACCAACAATTGCCGGTAATTCCAGGGAGCGTGCCATAATTGAGGTGTGGGAGGTCCGGCCGCCCAAATCAGTAATAAAGCCCAGCACCTTGTTCAGGTTCAGCTGCGCGGTCTCTGATGGGGTCAAATCGGTTGCAACCAAAATAACTTCATCCTGGATGGAGCTCAGATCGACAATCGCCAGATTCAAAATATTCCGCAGAAGACGTTTACCGATGTCACGCACGTCAGCTGCACGTTCTTTCAGGTACTCATCATCCAACTCTTCCAGTGCCTTAGCTTGCCCTTCAATAACTGAATAGGCAGCCGCATCTGCGGAGGCGTGGTCGTCTTTGATTAGGGCTATGATTTCCTGCTCAAGCTCTTCGTCTTCCAACAACATTATGTGGCCTTCGAAGATGGCTTCTTTCTCTTCACCGAAGGTTTCGCCTGCTTTGGTTTTGATCGTCTCTAACTGTGCGGAAGCTTTAGCACGGCCTGACAGGAAACGTTTTACTTCCTGATCAACTTCTTCAGAAGATATTTTTTTCCGGTTGATGACAATCTCATCTTCTTTTAACAGAAGCGCTTTGCCGAAAGCGATACCGGGAGATACTAAAATGCCTGAAATCATAACCCTACCTTTCTCTTGACTGGTTTAAACTATAAAGACCGGGCTAGTTACTCGAGCTCTGCCATCAGTTTTACCAAGTGTTCAACGGCTTTCTGCTCGTCTTCACCTTCTGCAGAGAGGGTTACCACTGTGCCTTGAGTCAGGCCAAGTGTTTGCAGTTTGAAAAGACTTTTTGCGCTGGCGCTTTTACCATTTGATGTCAACGTGATGTCAGAAGTAAAACCTTTAGCTTCTTTCACAAATTGTGCAGCAGGGCGAGTGTGCAGGCCATTTGGTGCAGTGATAGTAACTTCTTGCTGGAACATTGTTGTTTCCCCAACTTATTAAAGTAATGTTGTGGAGCTAAAGTTTAGCTTATTGGCTTCACTTTAGCCTGTAGATATTAGCGCCTGACTATGGTTCAGGGGCTGGTTCGGATGCAACAGAAAAGAGAAAATAGCGCACTCAGCGATAAAATTCTTTGCCCTAAATCCAGGCATCTCTGTTATCTCCCCATTATGCCGTCTTTTCCTTCCATGTAACAAATCGGTAAATCGATTTAGCGGAAGGGGACATTGAGGCGATTAATTTCGCGCATCGAAATAATTGAACGTTAAATACTAAACCTGACGGGTAAAATCAATCATAGAGTGGTGTAAAGTTTGACATAGCCCACAAAAAAGCACCCTTTCGGATGCTTTTTTAACCAACTCGGCACTATTTTGAGATATGTGGCATTATTGTTGCAATTCTTTTTCTGTAAACAAATCTGCAAACAATGCAGTACTCAGATAGCGTTCTGCAGATGAAGGCAGGATAACCACGATATTTTTATCGGCAAACTCCGGTTCTTCGGAAAGTTTCACTGCAGCGGCCACCGCCGCACCCGAGGAAATGCCAGCCAGAATGCCTTCTTCTTCCATCAAACGTCGCGCCATGCTGAAAGATTCATCATTGGTGATGAGTGAGACACGATCAATCAACGTCAGATCCAGGTTACCTGGAATGAAGCCCGCGCCAATGCCCTGAATTTTATGTGGGCCAGGTTTTAATTCTTCGCCGTTCAACGCCTGGGTGATGACCGGAGAATCAGTAGGCTCAACGGCTACCAGCGTAATGCTGCTGTTTTTGTTTTTCAGATAACGGCCAACACCTGTAAGGGTGCCGCCTGTACCAACACCTGCAACGAACACATCTACTTCACCATCGGTATCTTCCCAGATCTCCGGGCCAGTGGTTTTTTCGTGGATGGCGGGGTTGGCAGGGTTACTGAACTGCTGAAGGATCAAATAATGCTGCGGATCGCTGGCCTGAATTTCCTCAGCCTTAGCGATAGCGCCTTTCATGCCTTTGGCACCTTCGGTCAGAATCAGATTAGCCCCCAGCGCTTTAAGCAGTTTACGGCGCTCTACGCTCATGGTTTCAGGCATGGTTAGGGTTAATTTGTATCCTCTTGCTGCCGCCACGTATGCCAGAGCAATACCGGTATTACCGCTAGTCGGCTCAACTAATTCTTTATCTTTGGTTAGGATGCCGCTTTTCTCAGCATCCCAAATCATGTTCGCGCCGATACGGCACTTAACACTGAAGCTCGGGTTACGGGATTCGACCTTAGCCAGAATACGACCATTGCCAATACGGTTCAGACGAACCAGCGGCGTGTGGCCGATTGTTAATGAATTGTCTTCGTAGATCTTGCTCATAACCCGTCCTTTGACTGTAGGTCTTTGACTATAGGAAAGTTCGTGGCGTGGAACGTTTCGCTTTCTTGAAACCTTCAACACGTTGAAAATAGTGAGGATCACAAAAGCATACGCGATCGGTTTTTCCAGTGAAGTAAGGAATTGATATATTATATGTTATTAAGAAATATAACTTAATACTCATCACCTTACGCTCCCACTAACCGTCAAACGACCCTCGCCAGCTGCACTTTGCATGGTTGGGCATCGATGAAACCGCAGTGTAGGCAATAATGATTAAGCATATACATGCCTGTTCCTCACCTTTCACCTAAAGTCCGAACACGCGGGCCGCGTTGTCGTGAAATATTTTCTGCTTATCATTAGCCGAAATAGGGGCCTGTTCGATCATCGTATTGAACTGTTCCGCATTTGCAATAGGATAGTCTGTTGCGAACAATATCCGATCGCTCCCCACGGCCAGCATCGTACCTATCAGCGTTTCAGGAGTAAGATTTCCGCTAGTGGTGATCAGAACATTGTTACGGACATAGTGCGACAACGAATGCTTTTGGATCGCCGCGTTTGCGCTCGGGCTTTGCGCGAACTGATCAAACCGGCCGAAATGGAAAGGCAGAAGTTCACCCATGTGGCCGAGCACGAGCTGCAGGTCAGGAAACTGGTCGAACAGGCCGCTCGACATAATCCGCAGCGCATGAAAACCTGTTTCCACGCTCCATCCCCAGGCAATATTCGATAATGCTGGATAATCTATGTAGTCGCCTACCGGTTGAATCGGCTCAACACCTGGATGAAGGTATATCGGTACGCCCAGTTCAGCGGCGGTTTCCCAGATGGGCATGAACTTTGGCATATCGAGGCACTCTCCGTTGGTGCGCCCATTGATCATTGCACCATAGAAGCCAAACTGGGTCACGCAACGGCGTAGTTCGGCAGCTGCGGCTTTGGGATCTTGTACTGGCAGTGCCGCCCAACCGCCGAACCGCCCGGGATGTGCGATAGTGCGCTCAGCGAGGAAATCATTCATCTGGCGAGCCTTAGCGACCGCCCGCTGCACGTCATCGTCACGTTGAACTCCTGCGCCATTGTAGTAGGAGAGGATGGCGAGGCGGATGCCCATCTTGTCCATGTCCGCGATCCTTCCGGCATCGACATCGCGAGCCATCGCCAGGTTTTGCGCAAAACCTGGCATGTCGAGAATATCTTTCCCTTGGGCCAGCATCTGGAAGTAATCATGCTGATTAGGATCCATGAAATGTTCTTCGAGCGCTATCTTGTAAGGTGTCATAGTCAGTATGTCCTTTCTGTTGTCTGGGAGTCGTTGAATAAACAGTGATTTCGGTCGTCTTTTTTGACATTAGTCTTGGGCTTACCCATGACCAACGTTTTCCGATCTTGTCCTTCTCTCGCTTTTGTTACTTGGGAGTCAACGCTTGTTGTTTCACCTCAGCTACGCCGTAGCCTCCCAGAAATGTCTCAATGGCACGTTGGACGGCTCCCTTGAGCTCGATGTTGGATAACTCAGCTCTTATCCCCATTAGGCAGGGAAAAACCGTCTCGGACTCCAGTAAAGCGATTAGATGTCGTGCAGCAATCTTGGGATCTGCCGCCCGCATGTTGCCGGCAACCATCTGGGTTTGAAAAAAACGTGCCAGTAATTCCGAGGCAATCTGTGGCCCAGCTTGAAAGAAAAGCCGCCCTATATCACTGCGCCCGGCTTCGCTTACCACTGTTCGCATTGCTTTGATCGACGTCTCGTTAGCGACTATTGCGAATGCGGTCTCACCGAACTCCTGTAGTACATTTGACAGATCTTTACTTTTGCTTGTCAGTAGCCCCTCCAGACTTGGAATAATCTGGCTTTTTGCTGTCTGCTGACTAACTGCTACAAAAAGCTCTTCTTTGGAGGAGAAATAGCGATATAGCGTCGACTTGGAACCCCCTATCCGGGATGCAATGCCTGCCATTGAAGCACCCTCGAATCCTTGCTCGTGAAAGATTTCTGTAGCTGCCTGAAGAATAGAATCACGCTTGATGTCCGTAAGTACTCGCATGAGAGGTCCTTTTATTTCGATACCAATGTGTACTATTATTGCTTGAAGAAAGGTTTCTGTCAAAGTGCATATCAGTACAGATTGGTATCGTTAACTTTCCCCTTTCTGGAGTACTTCACGTGTCTTGGATATCAGATATTGAGAACTGCAGTAAATGCTGAGAGAGCAATGTGTCAATGTTAGCTACACCACGATTTATTGTTGAGCTCAGTTCTACCGCCCTTGTAGCTAGAATGAAATTTTATGAGTTACCTATATTCCAGGAGAGTCCCATAATATTAAGAACTATCCAACTCTAATATTAAGAACTATCCAACCAGCTGTTTACATTAACTGTGTATTATTTCGCTCCGATAATATATTTAACTTATGTCTTTAAATCGCGGTTCCAAATAGTAGGGCACTAAAAGTGAACTTGTATCCTTCCTGATGTGGTGATTCTTTATCACTCAGACCTTTATATAGAAGAAGTATTAAATATATTGTTTATGTTTATCAGTGAGTTGCTTAGACTGATTCAGTAAAGGAGAGCTCTTATATGTGCTATTGCATGAGCAATCACTGCTATCGAACAATGTGGTAATTACTGAGAAATGTAAGATGTTTATGAAAGCTGGGTAACCTTTTTCAGGCGACAAATATGGCGTGAAAAAGTGGAGTGTTACGAGATTCAGATATTTATTAAATAATCTATTTTTGATTTGGCGCAATAAAATTATTGTTTGACACTAGCATTAACTTGTGGAAATGGTTCGTTTAGAACCTGTTTAGTCTGTGTAATGTTTAATAGCGACATTGATAAAACAACGTGACGTGAAATTCTTTACTGGATAAGTCTCAAACGGCGCTTTAAACACTCTGTTTCTACCTGATATTAGTAAATATTAGTGAGTAATTAGATGTACCTAATGCACTTTATGGTGGTTGTGGTTTGGATGACAATTTAGTTGTTGACAGTTTGTCTTTTCATAAATACTAAACGTAATCCATATAAAATTCCAAAAATCACGAAAATAAAAAGCAAAATATTGAGTGATTTTTTGTGAGTGAACCCTATGGTAACTATCATTTATTGTTGTCGTGGTGTTAAAAAAAATGTGTATAAAGGATTTATTGGTTTTTTATACTAATATTTATAAAAAATATGACTAAAAATTTTCATGATTTTAGGAATTAGCTTGCTACTACTGTTTCTCTTAATAAATCGGTAAAGTTGCCAGTCGGAGCATTTCTTGGTTTTCTGATTCATGGAGGATTATATGGAAAACGTCATTGTTGGGTATTATATCGGCCACCATGTACAGTTTGATTTCATCCATCGTAGGTTAGTCAATATTGATAAAAGAAAACGTGGGCTTATAAAAGAGCACAGGTTACGTGACACCATGAATCGGTTACTTTTATTCTTATTGCAAAATGCAAATGATCAGATCGTTCTGACACGTGATGTTCTATATCATGTTTGGGATGTACATGGCCTTAGTTCTTCAAATCAGCGCTTATGGCAGGTCATGCAATCATTACAGTTTCGCTTACTGTCATTGAATGTGCCCCATGATTTTGTCAGTTTCCAGCAAACCATTAAAGGAAAAGGGATTTATCTTAAGGGCGATATGATAAAACCTTATTACTTTCATTTCGACGAAAATATAATCTACAACTGATTAAGTTTTCTGGGTTACTACTATTTTATTTAAATCCAAAATTATATGGTGCCTTTTTTATTAAAGGTGCCGTGGCGGTTTTTTAAGGAGGATGTGGATCGATTTAGAAATAATGGATAGCAAGTAATATGGGAAAGGAATCACTCCTTTTTAAATGTAAGTCATTTCATAATATATTGGTGAAAAATGAATTTTCAGTTAATAATCAAGGATATCAAAGGGAGTGTTATTTCTAAAAATTCCTTGAATGCCAATCAACCTATCTCACTGAAGGCGCCGCAGCAGGCGGTATCCTTTGAAATTCACAGTAGTAAAGGTCAACCACCTAAAAAGATCGTAGCCACTAAAGTTAACGATACTCTGAATCTTGAGTTAGTCGATGAGGTGACGGGTGAACATTATATTATCGTTCTTGAAAATTATTCGACAAGCGAACCACTTGCTATCGCTGCCTCTGGTCCTGATGGGGTCATGTATACCTACGAGTATGATATTGCTAATGGGCTTTACGAGCTGACAAGTACTCCGGTCGAGTCACTTACTGCAGACAATATGCTTGCCCTAGGGGGAGCCTTTGCAACTGCGGCTGCACTGATTGGCGTAGCCACTGCCGCTAGTTCACTACACCACCACTCCAACACATCCTCTTCCTCATCAGCAGCGGGAAGTAGCGATCTTGTCAATGATTCGGGCTTATCTCCAGTGATGACCGATCAGGTCGGTAATATCATCAGTAATGGAAGCACTATTTCTGACAGCACGCCAACCTTCAACGGCAACAATATGGCGCCGGGCTCAACCGTGATTATCAGCGACGGCGACGCGATGATTGGTGAAGCCACCGTAGACGAAGACGGCAACTGGACGTTTACGCCGGATGCACCTTTGGCGGATGGCGAACACGCCATCACGGTTGACGGCACGGATGCGGACGGTAACGCGACCAGCGACACCGTGAACATCGTGGTAGAGACCGACGCAGCGGACGGCGGCGCGGACGCAGAGCCGGTCACCGACACCGACACCGACGCGGACAGTGCCAGTACGCCAGCCATGACCGACGACGCGGGCAACCCGATTGCTGACGGCAGCACCACGGCCGACAGCACGCCGACCCTGAGCGGCGACGATATGGCGCCGGGCTCCACCGTGGTGATCACCGACGGCGACGCCGTGATTGGTGAAGTGACCGCGGACGAAGACGGCAGTTGGACGTTTACGCCGGATGCACCGCTGGCCGACGGCGAACACGCCATCACGGTAGACGGCACCGATGCGGACGGCAACGCGACCAGCGACACCGTGAACATCGTGGTAGAGACCGACGCAGTGGACGGCGGCGCGGACGCAGAGCCGGGCACCGACGCCGACGCGGACAGCGCCAGTACGCCAGCCATGACCGACGACGCGGGCAACGCGATCGCCGACGGCAGCACCACCAGCGACAGCACCCCGACCATCAGCGGCGACGGCATGAAGCCTGGCTCGACAGTCACCGTCAGCGACGGCGATGAGGTGATCGGTGAAGCCACCGTGGATGCAGACGGCAGTTGGACCTTTACGCCGGATGCACCGCTGGCCGACGGCGAACACGCCATCACGGTAGACGGCACCGATGCGGACGGCAACGCGACCAGCGACACCGTGAACATCGTGGTAGAGACCGACGCAGCGGACGGCGGCGCGGACGCAGAGCCGGGCACCGACACCGACGCGGACAGTGCCAGTACGCCGGCCATGACCGATGACGCGGGCAATCCGATCGTCGACGGCAGCACCACGGCCGACAGCACGCCGACCCTGAGCGGCGACGGCATGAAGCCTGGCTCGACAGTCACCGTCAGCGACGGCGATGAGGTGATCGGTGAAGCCACCGTGGATGCAGACGGCAGTTGGACCTTTACGCCGGACGACGCACTGGCGGACGGCGACCATGCGCTGGTGATTGACGGTACCAATGCGGACGGCAACGCAACCAGCGACACCGTCAATATCGTGATCGATACCGAGGCCACCACATCGGGC
>NZ_JBLJFK010000021.1:0-27353 GCF_049889095.1 Ewingella sp. S1.OA.A_B6
ATGAAGGCGGCCGTCATACTCCGTTCTTCAAAGGCTATCGTCCACAGTTCTACTTCCGTACAACTGACGTGACCGGTACCATCGAACTGCCAGAAGGCGTAGAGATGGTAATGCCAGGTGACAACATTAACATGGTAGTTACCTTGATCCATCCAATCGCGATGGATGACGGCTTGCGTTTTGCAATCCGTGAAGGTGGCCGTACCGTAGGTGCTGGTGTGGTTGCTAAAGTTATCGCTTAATCGCTGGTACTTTTTTGTCACTTTACGTTGACGCAATACACACTAAAAGGGCATCATTCGATGCCCTTTTCTACGCTGTGGCGCTAGAACCTATCTCATCAGCGATTTATACGTCATAATCATTGGTGAGATAGGCTCTGAGATACAGTGTAAAACACCGAGTTGCGCTCACTGTAGAGCATCGATCGGTTTGGTTTGCCTCGCGATGCGAGGCAAAGTTGTTTGTTCTGAATCATTGTGACGGGTTGGTTTATGAGTGCGAATACCGAGGCTCAAGGGAGCGGGCGCGGCCTGGAAGCGGTAAAATGGGTAGTTGTTGCCGTTTTGTTGGTCGTAGCTATTGTCGGTAACTATTATTACCGTGCATACAGCTTGCCATTACGTGCGCTGGCAGTGGTTGTTGTTATCGCGATTGCTGGTGCGGTGGCATTATTGACGACTAAAGGCAAAGCGACAGTAGCATTTGCGCGCGAAGCGCGTACTGAAGTACGTAAAGTAATTTGGCCTACACGCCAGGAAACATTGCATACCACACTGATCGTTGCTGCGGTAACTGCCGTCATGTCACTGATTCTGTGGGGGCTGGATGGAATTCTGGTCCGCTTGGTATCTTTTATTACTGGCTTGAGGTTCTAAATGTCTGAAGCACCTAAAAAACGTTGGTACGTCGTTCAGGCGTTTTCCGGCTTTGAAGGCCGCGTAGCGCAGTCGCTGCGTGAGCACATCAAATTGCACGACATGGAAGAGCTGTTCGGTGAGGTGATGGTTCCTACGGAAGAAGTCGTTGAAATCCGTGGTGGCCAACGCCGTAAAAGCGAACGTAAATTCTTCCCAGGTTATGTGCTGGTTCAAATGGTGATGAATGACGCCAGCTGGCACTTAGTGCGTAGCGTTCCTCGGGTGATGGGCTTTATCGGCGGTACTTCTGACCGTCCTGCGCCAATCAGCGATAAAGAAGTTGACGCTATCATGAATCGCCTGCAGCAAGCCGGTGATAAACCACGTCCTAAAACTATGTTTGAACCAGGTGAACTGGTTCGTGTCAGCGATGGTCCATTTGCTGATTTTAACGGCGTTGTTGAAGAAGTGGATTACGAGAAAAGCCGCCTGAAAGTTTCAGTTTCTATCTTCGGGCGTGCTACGCCAGTTGAGCTGGACTTCGGTCAGGTCGAGAAAGGCTAACAACTCTTTCGATATCGATTCGAACAGATGTTGTGCAAGGCGCGAAATTAAACTATAATTTCGCGCCTTTCGTTTTTATGTGCAGCCTCTGCAGGTAAAACATAAAGAACAAAGTACTGCAAATAACGGGGAGCCTATTTTAATAGGCGCTATTACCCAAATGAGGAAATTTAAATGGCCAAGAAAGTACAAGCCTACGTCAAGCTGCAAGTTGCTGCTGGTATGGCTAACCCAAGTCCACCGGTAGGTCCGGCACTGGGTCAGCAAGGTGTTAACATCATGGAATTCTGTAAGGCATTCAACGCTAAGACTGAAAGCGTTGAGAAAGGCCTGCCGATCCCTGTTGTAATTACCGTTTACTCTGACCGTTCTTTCACCTTCGTTACCAAAACGCCTCCAGCAGCTGTACTGCTGCTGAAAGCGGCTGGTATCAAGTCTGGTTCCGGCAAGCCGAACAAAGACAAAGTGGGTAAAGTAACGACTGCTCAGGTTCGTGAAATCGCAGAAACCAAAGCTGCGGACATGACTGGTTCTGACGTGGAAGCCATGGCGCGCTCCATCGAAGGTACTGCTCGTTCCATGGGCCTGGTAGTGGAGGATTAATAAATGGCTAAGCTGACCAAGCGCATGCGCGTGATCCGTGACAAAGTTAATGTTACTAAACAATACGACATTAACGAAGCTGTTGCACTGCTCAAAGAGCTGGCCACCGCTAAATTCGTTGAAAGTGTAGATGTTGCCGTTAACCTCGGTATCGATGCACGTAAATCTGATCAAAACGTTCGTGGTGCTACCGTTCTGCCTAACGGCACCGGTCGTTCTGTTCGCGTTGCCGTCTTCGCCCAAGGTGCAAACGCTGAAGCTGCTAAAGCTGCAGGCGCTGAGCTGGTAGGTATGGAAGATCTGGCAGACCAGATTAAGAAAGGCGAAATGAACTTTGACGTTGTTATCGCATCTCCTGATGCAATGCGCGTTGTAGGTCAATTGGGTCAGGTTCTGGGGCCTCGCGGCCTGATGCCTAACCCTAAAGTTGGTACTGTAACCCCTAACGTTGCTGAAGCAGTTAAGAATGCTAAAGCAGGTCAGGTTCGTTATCGTAACGACAAAAACGGTATCATCCATACCACAATTGGTAAGGTTGATTTCGATTCCGACAAGCTGAAAGAAAACCTGGAAGCTCTGTTGGTTGCTCTGAAAAAAGCGAAGCCTTCTCAGGCTAAAGGCGTTTTCATCAAGAAAGTCACCTTGTCCACTACCATGGGCGCAGGTGTTTCTATTGATCAAAGCGGCCTGATTGCAGTAGCTCTCTAATTTGCTGCCTGCTTTTTATCGCTTTACGCGGGCTGTAGATTTGTCTAGAATCTATGGCCCGTTGTTTCGTTAACACGAAACCAAGATTTTTCGGTTGGAGCCTGGCCTATCCAGGCCTCCGTCCAAGACCGCAGGTGTCCCAGAAGGGGCTTAATCCTTCCTGCGTAGACGGTGACAGAGCCTGAAGAAAATTTTTCTTTGTTATTTGTAATAAAGAACAAGAATAGTCTTTGCTGGATTCTCTGCTCACCGTGTTTGAACGCTTGATATCGATCTCGGTAACAAGCGATGTGAGTTCCGGGGATTTTCCCCGGCTAAATCCAGGAGCAAAAAGCTAATGGCATTAAATCTTCAAGACAAACAAGCGATTGTTGCTGAAGTCATGGAAGTAGCCAAAGGCGCGCTGTCTGCGGTTGTTGCGGATTCCCGTGGCGTAACTGTAGATAAAATGACTGAACTGCGTAAAGCAGGTCGTGAAGCTGGCGTTTACATGCGTGTTGTTCGCAACACCCTTATGCGTCGCGTCGTTGAAGGTACTCAGTTTGAGTGCCTGAAAGACACGTTTGTTGGTCCAACCTTAATTGCATTTTCTTCTGAACACCCAGGCGCTGCTGCCCGTCTGTTCAAAGATTTCGCTAAAGCGAATGCAAAATTTGAGGTTAAAGCTGCGGCCTTTGAAGGTGAGTTTATCTCTGCGGCTCAAATCGACCGCTTGGCAACTCTGCCTACTTACGATGAAGCAATCGCACGCCTGATGGCAACCATGAAAGAAGCCGCTGCTGGCAAATTGGTTCGCACTCTGGCTGCAGTACGTGATCAGAAAGAAGCTGCTTAATCAGCCTTTCTTTTCTCGTCGCTATGCTTACGTATAAACTATTTCTGAATTTTAGGAACACTTGAAATGTCAATCACTAAAGAACAAATCATTGAAGGCGTTGCAGCCCTGTCTGTAATGGAAATCGTTGAACTGATCTCCGCTATGGAAGAAAAATTCGGCGTTTCTGCTGCTGCTGCTACTGCAGGTCCTGCTGCTGCTGCTGAAGCTGTTGAAGAACAAACTGAATTCGACGTTATACTGAAAGGTATGGGCGCGAACAAAGTTGCAGTAATCAAAGCTGTACGTAGTGCAACTGGCCTGGGTCTGAAAGAAGCTAAAGACCTGGTTGAGTCTGCACCAGCAGCTCTGAAAGAAGGCATCAGCAAAGACGACGCTGAAGCACTGAAAAAAGCTCTGGAAGAAGCTGGCGCTGAAGTTGAAGTTAAATAAGCCACTGCTTTCTGAGTGCAGTCTGTCCTAACAGACTGATGGCTGGTGACTTTTTAGTCACCAGCCTTTTTGCGCTATAGAGTGTCAGTGGTGTTTCACACTGTTTGAGCACTGAACTACTCTAATATCTCTTCTGGATACGTCTTAATATATTGCTGCCGCTTGCTATGGCTCATCCATAGATAATGCACAACGAAATGATTTAAGAGTGATAGATACAGGTATTGCGGAAAGCGTCTCTGTTTTCCGGTCGACATAAACGGTGTTGCATGAACTGTCCTTCCCAGGGCAGATACGATTGGGTCACTGATCAGCGAGCTGAGGAACCCTATGGTTTACTCCTATACCGAGAAAAAACGCATTCGTAAGGATTTTGGTAAACGTCCACAAGTTTTGGACATTCCCTTTCTCCTTTCTATCCAGCTTGACTCGTTCCAGAAGTTTATCGAGCAAGATCCGGAAGGCCAGCACGGTTTGGAAGCTGCATTCCGTTCTGTATTTCCAATCAAAAGCTACAGCGGTAATTCTGAGCTGCAATACGTTAGCTACCGTCTTGGTGAGCCAGTATTCGACGTTAAAGAATGCCAGATCCGTGGTGTAACTTTCTCCGCGCCACTGCGTGTGAAACTGCGTCTGGTTATCTACGAGCGTGAAGCTCCAGAAGGCACGGTCAAAGACATCAAGGAACAAGAAGTCTATATGGGCGAAATTCCGCTCATGACCGAAAATGGTACTTTTGTGATTAACGGTACTGAGAGGGTTATCGTATCTCAGCTGCACCGTAGTCCAGGCGTGTTCTTCGACAGTGATAAGGGTAAAACCCATTCATCGGGTAAAGTGCTGTATAACGCACGTATTATCCCTTATCGCGGTTCATGGTTAGATTTCGAGTTCGACCCGAAAGATAACCTGTTTGTGCGTATTGACCGTCGCCGTAAATTGCCAGCGACCATCATTCTGCGTGCATTAAGCTATACCACAGAACAGATCCTTGACCTGTTCTTTGAAAAGGTGACTTACCAGATCCGCGACAACAAGTTGCAGATGGAACTGGTACCTGAGCGCCTGCGTGGTGAAACGGCTTCATTTGATATCGAAGCTGGCGGTAAGGTCTATATTGAAAAAGGCCGCCGAATCACTGCCCGCCATATTCGTCAGCTTGAAAAAGACGACATTCAACATATCGAAGTTCCTGTTGAGTACATCGCAGGAAAAGTAGTCGCTAAAGACTATATCGACACTAATACCGGTGAGTTGATTGTCCCTGCGAACATGGAATTGTCTCTGGATTTACTGGCTAAGTTGAGTCAGGCCGGTCACAAAACTATTGAAACACTCTTCACTAACGATCTCGATCATGGGGCGTACCTGTCCGAGACCATCCGCGTCGACCCAACCAGCGATCGTCTGAGCGCATTGGTTGAGATCTACCGCATGATGCGTCCTGGTGAGCCACCAACTCGCGAAGCTGCTGAAAATCTGTTTGAGAACCTGTTCTTCTCTGAAGATCGTTACGACCTGTCTGCTGTTGGTCGTATGAAGTTCAACCGTTCTCTGCTGCGTGATGAAATCGAAGGTTCAGGCATCCTGAGCAAAGATGACATCATCCAGGTAATGATTAAGCTGATCGGCATTCGTAACGGCCAAGGCGAAGTGGATGATATCGACCACTTAGGCAACCGTCGTATTCGTTCTGTTGGCGAAATGGCTGAAAACCAATTCCGTGTAGGTTTGGTGCGTGTTGAGCGTGCGGTTAAAGAGCGTCTGTCTCTTGGCGACCTCGATACTTTGATGCCTCAAGACATGATCAACGCTAAGCCGATTTCGGCTGCGGTGAAAGAGTTCTTCGGCTCAAGCCAGCTCTCACAATTTATGGACCAGAACAACCCGTTGTCTGAGATCACGCACAAACGTCGTATCTCTGCATTGGGCCCGGGCGGTTTGACCCGTGAACGTGCTGGCTTTGAAGTTCGAGACGTACACCCGACTCACTACGGTCGCGTATGTCCAATCGAAACGCCAGAAGGTCCAAACATCGGTCTGATCAACTCCTTGTCTGTGTATGCGCAGACCAATGAGTATGGTTTCCTGGAAACGCCTTACCGCCGTGTGCGTGAAGGTATGGTTACCGATGAAATTAACTATCTGTCGGCCATAGAAGAAGGCAACTTTGTCATCGCTCAGGCGAACTCCAACCTGGATGACGAAGGTCGCTTCCTGGAAGACTTAGTCACTTGTCGTAATAAAGGCGAATCAAGCTTATTTAGCCGCGACCAAGTTGACTATATGGACGTATCCACCCAGCAGATCGTATCCGTTGGTGCTTCTCTGATTCCATTCCTGGAACACGATGACGCCAACCGTGCATTAATGGGTGCGAACATGCAACGTCAGGCTGTACCTACTCTGCGCGCTGATAAGCCGCTGGTTGGTACCGGTATGGAACGTGCTGTAGCGGTTGACTCCGGTGTTACTGCCGTTGCCAAACGTGGCGGTACTGTTCAATACGTGGATGCATCCCGTATCGTTATTCGTGTTAACGAAGAAGAGATGTACCCGGGCGAAGCAGGTATCGACATTTATAACCTGACCAAATACACCCGTTCTAACCAGAACACCTGCATCAACCAGATGCCTTGTGTGAATCTGGGCGAGCCAATCGAGCGCGGTGACGTGCTGGCAGATGGCCCGTCAACCGATCTGGGCGAACTGGCTTTGGGTCAGAACATGCGTGTCGCGTTCATGCCTTGGAACGGTTACAACTTCGAAGACTCCATCTTGGTCTCTGAGCGTGTGGTTCAGGAAGATCGCTTCACCACCATCCATATCCAGGAACTGGCATGTGTGTCTCGTGACACCAAGTTAGGGCCTGAAGAGATCACTGCTGACATCCCTAACGTGGGTGAAGCTGCGCTCTCCAAGCTGGATGAATCAGGTATCGTTTATATCGGTGCTGAAGTGACCGGTGGTGACATTCTGGTGGGTAAGGTAACGCCGAAAGGTGAGACCCAACTTACGCCAGAAGAGAAACTGCTGCGTGCGATCTTCGGTGAGAAAGCGTCTGATGTTAAAGACTCTTCTCTGCGTGTACCCAATGGCGTTTCCGGTACGGTTATCGACGTGCAGGTCTTCACCCGCGATGGCGTGGAAAAAGACAAGCGTGCGTTGGAAATCGAAGAGATGCAGCTGAAGCAGGCTAAAAAAGACCTGACTGAAGAGCTGCAGATCCTGGAAGCTGGTCTGTTTGCACGTATCCAGTCGGCTCTGGTTGCTGGCGGTGTTGAAGCCGATAAGTTGGGCAAATTGCCTCGCGATCGTTGGCTTGAGCTGTCGCTGACCGACGAAGACAAACAAAACCAGTTGGAACAGCTGGCCGAACAGTACGACGAACTGAAAACCGTATTTGAGAAAAAACTCGAAGCGAAACGTCGTAAAATCACTCAGGGCGATGATCTGGCACCAGGTGTGCTGAAGATTTGTAAAGTGTATCTGGCCGTTAAACGTCAGATTCAGCCTGGTGACAAAATGGCTGGTCGTCACGGTAACAAAGGTGTTATCTCCAAGATCAACCCGATCGAAGATATGCCTTACGATGAAAACGGCACGCCGGTAGACATCGTACTGAACCCGCTGGGCGTTCCATCCCGTATGAACATTGGTCAGATTCTGGAAACCCACTTGGGTATGGCCGCGAAAGGCATTGGTGAAAAAATCAATGCGATGCTGAAGAAACATGAAGAAGTTTCCAAGCTGCGCGAGTTCATCCAGAAAGCCTATGACCTGGGTGACGATGTTCGTCAGAAAGTCGATCTGAGCACTTTCACCGACGACGAAGTTCTGCGTTTGGCTGAAAATCTGAAGAAAGGCATGCCAATCGCAACGCCAGTCTTCGATGGTGCGAAAGAGACAGAGATCAAGCAACTGCTTGAAATGGGCGGAATCCCTACCTCTGGCCAGATCACACTGTTTGACGGCCGTACCGGCGAGCAATTCGAGCGTCAGGTTACCGTCGGCTACATGTACATGCTGAAACTGAACCACCTGGTTGACGATAAGATGCATGCGCGTTCTACCGGTTCTTACAGCCTTGTTACTCAGCAGCCGCTGGGTGGTAAAGCTCAGTTCGGTGGTCAGCGCTTCGGTGAGATGGAAGTGTGGGCACTGGAAGCATACGGTGCCGCTTATACCCTGCAGGAAATGCTGACTGTTAAGTCCGATGACGTGAATGGCCGTACCAAGATGTATAAAAACATCGTGGATGGCGATCACCGGATGGAACCAGGCATGCCGGAATCCTTCAACGTATTGTTGAAAGAGATCCGCTCTCTGGGTATCAACATCGAGCTGGAAGACGAGTAAGTACTCGAATTCGCACTGATCACAGGGGCACCTGTCTGTTTAGCAATAGACAGCGGGTGTCTAACAGGTCTAACCCGACGGGAGCTAATCCGTGAAAGACTTACTAAAGTTTCTGAAAGCGCAAACTAAAACAGAAGAGTTTGATGCGATCAAAATTGCTCTGGCATCGCCAGACATGATCCGTTCTTGGTCTTTTGGTGAAGTTAAGAAGCCAGAAACCATTAACTACCGTACGTTCAAACCAGAACGTGACGGCCTTTTCTGTGCCCGTATTTTCGGACCAGTAAAAGATTACGAATGCCTGTGCGGTAAGTACAAGCGTTTAAAACATCGTGGCGTGATCTGCGAGAAGTGCGGCGTTGAAGTGACCCAGACTAAAGTACGCCGTGAGCGTATGGGCCACATCGAACTTGCTTCCCCAACAGCACACATCTGGTTCCTGAAATCCTTGCCTTCGCGCATCGGTTTATTGCTGGATATGCCACTGCGTGACATCGAACGTGTGCTCTACTTCGAATCCTATGTGGTTATCGAAGGCGGCATGACTAACCTTGAGAAGCGCCAGATCCTGACTGAAGAGCAGTATCTGGATGCTTTGGAAGAGTTCGGTGATGAGTTCGACGCCAAGATGGGCGCGGAAGCTATTCAGGCTCTGTTGAAAAACATGGATCTGGAAGCGGAATGCGAACAGCTGCGTGAAGAGTTGAGAGAAACCAACTCCGAAACCAAGCGTAAGAAACTGACCAAGCGTATCAAGTTGCTGGAAGCGTTCGTTCAATCTGGTAATAAACCAGAGTGGATGATCTTGACCGTGCTGCCGGTACTGCCACCAGACTTGCGTCCATTGGTTCCGTTGGACGGCGGCCGTTTCGCAACGTCAGATCTTAACGATTTGTATCGTCGCGTGATTAACCGTAATAACCGCCTGAAACGCCTGCTGGATCTGGCTGCGCCAGATATCATCGTACGTAACGAAAAACGTATGCTGCAAGAAGCGGTAGATGCTTTACTGGATAACGGCCGTCGCGGTCGTGCAATTACCGGCTCTAACAAGCGTCCGCTGAAATCTCTCGCAGACATGATTAAAGGTAAACAGGGTCGTTTCCGTCAGAACTTGCTGGGTAAACGTGTCGACTACTCTGGTCGTTCTGTTATCACCGTAGGTCCATACTTGCGTCTGCACCAGTGTGGTCTGCCGAAAAAAATGGCTCTCGAGCTGTTCAAGCCGTTCATCTACGGCAAGCTGGAATTACGTGGCCTGGCCACTACGATTAAAGCTGCTAAGAAAATGGTTGAGCGCGAAGAAGCTGTCGTTTGGGATATCCTGGACGAAGTTATCCGCGAACACCCTGTACTGCTGAACCGTGCACCAACCCTGCACCGTTTGGGTATCCAGGCGTTTGAACCGGTTCTGATCGAAGGTAAAGCTATCCAGCTGCACCCGCTAGTTTGTGCGGCATATAACGCCGACTTCGATGGTGACCAGATGGCTGTTCACGTACCGTTGACACTGGAAGCTCAGTTGGAAGCGCGTGCGTTGATGATGTCTACCAACAACATTCTGTCACCTGCGAACGGCGAGCCAATCATCGTTCCTTCTCAGGACGTTGTATTGGGTCTGTATTACATGACCCGCGACTGTGTTAACGCCAAAGGCGAAGGCATGGTTCTGACTGGTCCTAAAGAAGCTGAGCGCATTTACCGTGCTGGCCTGGCTTCTCTGCATGCGCGTGTCAAAGTGCGTATTACAGAAGAGATCAAAAACACTGAAGGCGAGTCAATTCACCAGACGACTATTATCGATACCACTGTTGGCCGTGCGATCTTATGGATGATCGTTCCTCAAGGTCTGCCGTTCTCTATTGTTAATCAGCCGTTGGGTAAAAAAGCTATCTCCAAAATGCTGAATACCTGTTATCGCATTTTGGGTCTGAAGCCGACCGTTATTTTTGCTGACCAGATCATGTACACCGGTTTTGCTTACGCTGCCCGTTCAGGCGCGTCAGTAGGTATCGATGACATGGTGATCCCTGAGAAGAAAGCAGGCATCATCGAAGAAGCAGAAACTGAAGTTGCTGAGATCCAGCAGCAATTCCAGTCTGGTCTGGTAACAGCAGGCGAACGCTACAACAAAGTTATCGATATCTGGGCCGCAGCTAACGAACGTGTTGCTAAAGCCATGATGGAAAACTTGTCTGTCGAAGACGTCGTCAACCGTGATGGTGTCGTTGAGCAGCAAGTTTCCTTCAACAGTATCTTTATGATGGCCGACTCCGGTGCGCGTGGTTCTGCTGCACAGATTCGTCAGTTGGCAGGTATGCGTGGCCTGATGGCTAAGCCTGATGGTTCCATCATTGAAACGCCAATCACCGCGAACTTCCGTGAAGGTTTGAACGTACTTCAGTACTTCATCTCTACTCACGGTGCGCGTAAAGGTTTGGCGGATACCGCATTGAAAACTGCGAACTCTGGTTATCTGACCCGTCGTCTGGTTGACGTGGCACAGGATCTGGTAGTGACCGAAGATGACTGTGGTACACACGAAGGCATCATGATGACTCCAGTCATCGAAGGTGGCGACGTTAAAGAACCACTGCGCGAACGCGTTCTGGGTCGTGTAACTGCTGAAGATATCATCAAGCCGGGTACGGCTGATATCTTGGTTCCACGTAACACCCTGCTTCACGAGAAGACCTGTGATCTGTTAGAAGAGAACTCAGTCGACAGCGTGAAAGTTCGTTCAGTCGTAAGCTGTGAAACCGATTTTGGTGTGTGTGCAAACTGCTACGGTCGCGACCTGGCACGTGGTCACATCATCAACAAAGGTGAAGCGGTTGGTGTTATCGCAGCACAGTCCATCGGTGAGCCGGGTACCCAGCTGACGATGCGTACCTTCCACATCGGTGGTGCGGCATCTCGTGCAGCAGCGGAATCAAGCATTCAGGTTAAGAACACGGGTACGATTAAACTGAGCAACCACAAGCACGTTACAAATGCTAACGGCAAACTGGTTATCACTTCTCGTAATACCGAGCTGAAACTGATCGACGAATTCGGTCGCACAAAAGAACGTTACAAAGTGCCTTACGGTTCTGTAATGGGCAAAGGTGATGGTCAGGAAGTTAATGGCGGCGAGACCGTTGCTAACTGGGATCCACACACCATGCCAGTTATCAGTGAAGTGAGTGGTTTCATCCGCTTTGCTGATATGGTTGATACCCAAGCCATTACACGCCAGACCGATGACCTGACCGGTTTGTCCTCTCTGGTTGTTCTGGACTCTGCAGAGCGTACCGGTAGCGGTAAAGACCTGCGTCCAGCACTGAAAATCGTTGATGCTAAAGGCAACGACGTATTGATCCCAGGTACAGATATGCCTGCTCAGTACTTCCTGCCAGGTAAAGCCATTGTACAGCTTGAAGATGGTACTCAGATCCACTCGGGTGACACCCTGGCTCGTATTCCTCAGGAATCCGGCGGTACCAAGGACATCACCGGTGGTCTGCCACGTGTTGCTGACTTGTTCGAAGCACGTCGCCCGAAAGAGCCTGCAATCCTTGCTGAAATCAGCGGGATTATCTCCTTCGGTAAAGAGACCAAAGGTAAGCGTCGTTTGGTGATTTCTCCGTTAGATGGCAGTGATGCTTACGAAGAAATGATCCCTAAATGGCGTCAGCTGAATGTGTTCGAAGGCGAAGTTGTGGAACGTGGTGACGTCGTATCCGACGGCCCTGAGTCTCCGCACGATATCCTGCGTTTACGTGGTGTTCATGCAGTTACCCGTTACATCACCAACGAAGTGCAGGAAGTTTACCGTCTGCAAGGCGTTAAGATTAACGATAAGCACATCGAAGTTATCGTTCGTCAGATGTTGCGTAAAGGCACCATTGTTAGCGCGGGTGGCACCGACTTCCTGGCAGGCGAGCAGGCAGAAATGTCTCGCGTTAAAATCGCTAACCGTAAGCTTGAAGCAGATGGAAAAATCACGGCTACCTTTACCCGTGACTTGCTCGGTATCACCAAGGCTTCCCTGGCGACCGAGTCCTTCATCTCAGCTGCATCGTTCCAGGAAACGACGCGCGTTCTTACCGAAGCCGCTGTTGCGGGTAAACGTGATGAACTGCGTGGCCTGAAAGAAAACGTCATCGTTGGCCGTCTGATCCCAGCCGGTACCGGTTACGCTTATCATCAGGAACGTGCCCGCCGTAAAGCTCAAGGTGAAGTACAAGTTGCACCGCCAGTTAGCGCTGACGAAGCAACGGCTAACTTAGCTGAATTGCTGAACGCCGGTTTTGGTAACAGCAAAGACGATTAATTGTCTTCTGTTCCATGCTGAATAAAACCGCTTCCTTCGGGAGGCGGTTTTTTTTTGATTTAAATTTGGCTTGAGCTAAGCCAGCCATGCTCGCGGCGATAGTTTTGGAGAGGCGTGAGAAAAATCGAAGCACCGCCATAAGCCAAGGATGAAGCCAGCAAATGGCGGCAGTTTGGAAGCGGAGCCAACATGAGCGGCTCCGACCGCTTGCGGGGGTGCAGCGGCAACACCACAGTATCGATTGTGACTCTCAGGGACGAGTGCCTGAAATCTGTCAGTCGACCCGCGTTCAGACAAAAGTTTATCCTTTCAGCTTTCTCATATGTTATTGCGGGGCGCGTCCGAGAAAACTATCCCAGTCTTTCCATACCGGTTGTAGCCCTGCAAGCATCAAGGCTTCAGCCACCTGTTGCGGTGAGCGGTTATCGTGCGGTGCAAATTGTTCAAGTTCAGGATGGTCATCATCGGCATAGCCACCAGGTTGGGTTTTAGATCCTGCGCTTACCTGGTTGATCGCCAACGGTACAACATGATCACGGAAATAGGGGGATTCCCTTGTTGATAGCGAAAGTTCTACATCCGGCGCAAAAAGACGAAATGCGCAGATCAACTGTACCAGCTGATTTTCCTCCAGGATCGATGCTGGCTCAATGCCGCCGGCACAAGGTCGCAGCCGCGGAAAAGCCACAGAATAGCGACTTTGCCAGTACGTCTGCTGCAGATAAAAAAGGTGTTCCGCGACCATATAACTGTCTGTACGCCAGTTGTTGGATAGCCCGAATAGCGCTCCAAGGCCGATTTTATCAATACCTGCCCGGCCCAAACGATCGGGTGTTTCAAGACGCCAGATGAAATCCTGCTTTTGGCCACGCAGATGGTGCAGGGCATAGGTCGGAGCGTGATATGTCTCCTGATAAACCAAAACACCATCCAGGCCGAGCATTTTTAGTTCGTGGTACTCATCCTGCGCCAGCGGCTGCACTTCAATCATCAGCGAGTCAAACTGGCTGCGGATCGCCGGGAAATGCTGGCGGAAGTAGTCCATCCCTACTTTGGCCTTATGTTCGCCGGTCACCAAGAGCAAGTGCTTGAATCCCAGCTTATTTAGCGCATCACACTCGCGGTGAATTTCCTCAGCATCCAGCGTTTTTCGCTTAATGCGATTACTCATAGAAAAGCCGCAATAAGTACATTCGTTGGCGCAAAGATTTGACAGATAAAGCGGAGCAAAGAAGTTCACCGTATTGCCAAAACGTTGCCGGGTCAGGACCTGTGCCTTGCGCGCCATCGGTTCAAGGTAAGTAAGGGCTGCGGGTGAAATCAACGCCATGAAGTCTTCACGGTTGAGTTTACTGTGGCTTAGTGCACGTTCGACATCATTGGCTGTTTTACTGTTGATGCGCAGGGAAATATCATCCCAGCCGAGCGCTGACCATCTCTCAGTAAAACTGCTCATAACTTCACCTGCGCAGTACTGAGAAATCCGGTTAACGGACTGGATGCTGAAGCCTCACGGCATTGCCCTCCCAAACCGCTTTGCCGTGCCAGCAAACCGGCCTCAACGGCCAAACGAAATGCCCGAGCCATGATGACCGGATCGCCAGAAACTGCGATGGCTGTATTAACTAATACGGCATCGGCGCCGATTTCGATAGCTTCAGCAGCCTGGCTTGGCGCCCCAATACCCGCATCGACAATCACCGGCACGCGCGCCTGTTCGATGATAATCTGCAAAAATTCGCGGGTCAGTAAGCCGCGATTGGAGCCGATTGGCGCACCCAGAGGCATCACGGCGGAGCATCCTGCTTCTTCGAGACGTTTGCAGAGCACGGGATCGGCGCTGCAATAGGGCAGAACGATAAATCCCTGCTTTACCAGGATCTCTGCGGCTTTCAATGTTTCTACTGCATCGGGCAGCAGGTATTTGACGTCGGGATGAATCTCCAGTTTTATCCAGGATGTCCCGAGCGCTTCCCGCGCCAGTTGTGCAGCAAAAACGGCTTCTTCGGCGGTTTTCGCCCCTGACGTATTTGGCAGTAACTGCACGCCGAGTGCCTGTAAAGGAGCCAGGATGTCATCACCACCGTAGCGCAGGTCGACGCGTTTCATTGCCATGGTCACTAGTTGAGAACCGGAAGCAGCCAGTGCCTGCTGCATCAGTGCGGCGCTGGAGAATTTCCCCGTTCCGGTTAACAGGTGCGAGGTAAAGGTTTTATCAGCAATCTTCAGCATGTCATCCTCCTGCTATAGCCTGAAACAGCAAAATGTTGTCGCCATCTTTAAGCCAGTGAACAGGCCAGTGATTGCGCGGAATAATCACCTGATTGACCGCCAGTGCGCTGCCCGTCAATTCCAGCGCTAAAATGTCCAGCAACTGAGAAATCGTGACTTCTTGATCAAAAAGGTGAGATTCATCATTGATGGCCAGGTTCATGAGTGTTCTCCGCAGGCAGTACAAGTCTCGGAACGAGTTAACTGAACCGTGCACCAACTCTGCTGTTTACCGTCGAATAATCTGAGCTTGCCGCTCAATGCGCTGCCCATTCCGGCGATTATTTTGAGTGTTTCAAGCGCCTGCAATGTGCCGATCACCCCGACTACCGGCCCGAGCACACCGGAGGTCCGGCAGTTGCGAATCGGCGTTGCCTGGTCGGGATACAGGCAGGCATAACAGCCTTGGGTATAAGGCGGTTCGAGGACGAACAACTGACCGCTGAAACCCACGGCGCTGCCGCTTATCAATGTTTTTTTTGCTTCAATACAGGCGCGATTCACTGCGTGGCGGGTTGCCATGTTATCGCTGCAGTCGAGGACCAGGTCAGCGACTGATACCGCCGCCGTCAGCGTATCGCCAGTCAGTCGCTCAGTGATGGATTCAACTTCACATAGCGGATTCAGCCGCAGTAATTCCCGCTTTGCCAGTCGTACTTTGGACTGATCCAAATCGGCTGTGCGGTATAAAATTTGCCGTTGGAGATTGGTAATGTGTAGCCGATCATCATCTGCCAGAATCAGTGTGCCGACACCCGCTGCGGCCAAGTACAAGGCTGCGGGAGAGCCGAGCCCGCCGAGGCCGACAATCAGCACTTTCGCCGCCTGAATTTTCTCCTGCCCTTTTGGGCCAAACTCCTCCAGTAACAACTGGCGGCTGTAACGCATAAATGCCTGATCACTAAGCATTATCAGCTCCTCCAGCTCCGCAGAGCATCAGCAGTTCGGCTGTTGCTGTCCGCCAGTCAGATGCCTGCGTGATTGCACTCACCACGGCAATGCTGCCAACACCGGTCGCCAGCACTGATGGCGTGCGCTCGAGGCTTATGCCACCAATGGCCACCGTTGGGAAACTATTATTCAGCTGCCGGAGGTGTCGGGTTAACGCTCCCAGGCCCTGCGGAGCTGAAGGCATCTCTTTAGTTTGGGTAGGGAAAATATGCCCGAGTGCGATGTAGGAGGGTTTTAGTGCTACCGCACGCGCCAGTTCGGCATCGTCATGAGTCGATATCCCCAGCCGTAAACCGGCCTGATACATTGCCTGTAAATCGGCGGTATTGAGATCTCCCTGTCCAAGATGTACGCCATAAGCTTGATGTTTTACTGCCAGACACCAGTAATCGTTGATGAATAACCGGGCGTTATATTTTCGACCTAACGCGATAGCTTCAACAATCGTTGGTTCTACCTCAACATCGTGCAGATCTTTTATCCGCAGTTGAATCGTTTTTACGCCGGCCTCCAATAGCCGGGCTATCCATTCGACGGTATTGACCACCGGATAGAGTCCCAGATGAAAAGGCACCGCAGGAAATGCGTGAAGTGTTGACATCATTTACCCGCCTGCGGGCTAAAGCTGTCCGCGGGATGGTAAAGTTCACTGCCGCGTGAACGGAACTCTGCTGACATTTTCACCATGCCAGACTCAATGATTTCGACCGGTTGGGCTTTGGCTTCGAGTGTTGCGGCATAATCTCGCACTTCTTGCGTGATTTTCATTGAGCAGAACTTTGGGCCGCACATCGAACAGAAGTGCGCGACTTTGCCGGATTCCTGCGGCAAGGTTTCATCGTGATATGCACGTGCCGTGGCCGGATCCAGTGCAAGATTGAACTGATCTTCCCAGCGGAATTCAAAGCGGGCTTTCGACATTGCGTTATCGCGGATCTGTGCCCCGGGATGACCTTTTGCTAGGTCGGCCGCGTGTGCGGCGATCTTATAAGCCATTAAACCCTGCTTAACATCTTCTTTATTGGGCAGTCCGAGATGTTCTTTTGGCGTGACGTAACACAGCATGGCACAGCCAAACCAGCCGATCATCGCTGCGCCAATGCCCGAAGTGAAATGGTCATAGCCCGGTGCAATATCCGTAGTCAACGGCCCCAACGTATAGAACGGTGCTTCGTGGCAATGTTCCAGCTCTTCGGTCATGTTGCGGCGGATCATCTGCATTGGCACATGCCCCGGCCCTTCTATCATCACCTGCACGTCGTATTCCCAGGCTATTTTGGTCAGCTCGCCCAACGTGCGCAGTTCCGCAAACTGTGCTTCATCGTTGGCGTCCTGAATCGAGCCTGGACGCAGGCCGTCGCCCAGTGACAGCGAGACGTCATAGGCAGCGCAGATTTCGCAAATCTCACGAAAATGCTCATACAGGAAGCTTTCGCGGTGATGTGACAGACACCATTTCGCCATGATCGAGCCGCCGCGTGAAACAATACCGGTCAGGCGTTTGGCGGTCATCGGTACATAACGCAATAACACCCCTGCATGGATGGTGAAGTAATCGACGCCTTGTTCCGCCTGCTCAAGCAGCGTATCGCGGAACATTTCCCAGTTCAGGTCTTCGGCCACGCCGTTTACTTTCTCAAGCGCCTGATAAATCGGCACGGTGCCAATCGGAACCGGGCTGTTGCGCAGGATCCACTCGCGGGTTTCGTGAATATATCGGCCGGTGGAGAGATCCATCACGGTATCTGCGCCCCAGCGGGTTGACCACACCAGTTTCTCCACTTCTTCTTCGATGGACGACGTGACCGCAGAGTTACCAATATTGGCATTGATTTTAACCAGGAAATTGCGTCCGATGATCATCGGTTCGGATTCCGGATGGTTAATGTTGGCCGGGATAATAGCCCGGCCAGCCGCCACTTCCTGGCGTACAAATTCAGGGGTGATATTGGCCTGAAGATGAGCACCGAAACTTTCTCCCGGATGCTGCTGAAGTAACACCTTGCCGCGAATTCTCTCGCGGCCCATGTTTTCACGCAGGGCAATGAACTCCATTTCCGGTGTCACAATACCCTTGCGGGCGTAATGTAACTGGGTGACGTTTTTGCCGACTGAAGCTTTGCGCGGGTGTGGAAGGCTTTCAAATCGCAGATGTTCAAGACCTTCATCGGCCAGCCGCTGCTGAGTAAAGCCGGAGCTGGCCTGAGGCAGTGCGTCGGTATCGTCGCGCTCGAGGATCCAACCGGTGCGCAGCTTTGCTAAACCAGCATGGACATCAATGGTCGCGGCGGGATCGCCATAGGGACCGGCTGTGTCATACACCGGAATAGCTTCATTAGCTTCGTATTGCGGATCATCTTTACTGCTACTGATTAATGTTGGGCTGAGTTGGATTTCCCTCATCGGTACTTGCACATCGGCGCGTTCGCCCTGCAAATAAATGCGTTTAGAGTTGGGGAAAGCGACACCTTGTAGGTTGTCAATATACTGCTGAGCTTCGGCGCGCTGTTCGCGGCGGTTGGATCTTTTTGGGGCGTTGGATTGAATCGTCGACATAGCAAATTCCTCGTCTTGTTTTTCATTATAAAAAACGTGATAGAAAAAACGTGATGGAAAATTGCTTGTCTGGAGGTTTACGGCAGGAGTAAAAACGGTCGGTTTAGCGGATCGAGGCCGTGGCTGAGCAGGGCCGTAAAGAGGCTAAACGCATGACATTACCCTTGTTCCCTTCGCGGGTATTAACCCGATCAGGTTCCGCGGATCCCGAATTAACGGTCTCAGCCTGGCGTAACGTCCGTGAGGAACATCATGCGCTAGGCACTCCGACAAGAAGCCCCAATATAGGAGGCCGTTTTGAAAACTACAACTAAAACTACACCCTGTGCAGAGTTTTACCCCTGAGACGGCTTACGCCGGTCTGGCGAGATGCTCATCATTGGTGGGCGGTAAAGGCGCACCATTAACAGGATCAAAGGCCATAATAATCAGTTGATCTTCCAGCTGAAAACGGGCATCCAGCGCCTCACCGATGTCAGATAATGCATAATGGAAAGCGAAGGCATTTTCATCATCAATGTCATTGTCGGTATAACTGTCATGGAAAGCCATTATAGCTTCGGTATTGAGCTCGAGTGCAGGGTAGATTTTCGACGCGAGCAGTTTTTTCGGGCTATCAATGCCCGCAACTTCATCAATAATACGTTGATAAAGGTGGAAATGGCCGGAGGAAAGATAGTCCACCAAATTATGGCAAAAGTTATCCAGCGCTTTTTCGTTTAGCGGGGTATGCTTTTCTTTATTCGGCTTTAGGCCCACGAGGGTGCAATAAGAAACTAACAACTCTTTGCGTGCGTGAAGCCATTGATCGATAAACTCATTACTGCCACCAACGCGTTGGGTCAGTCTTTCCAGACTATTTAGCATGGTTGACTCCGAGAGCGAGAGAAAAGTAACCAAAATGTTAAAGGTTACTAATATTTTACTTCCGAAAACCAGATTGTCAGTCTCGTCGAGGTTATGCAACAACAATATGGAATTACAGATAACAGACCAACATAACGGCTGGTGGGTCATCAGTCATGAAGGCAAACTCTGGCTGCCTCAGGGGGAGTTGCCTTTCGGTGATTCGGCTGATTTTTCGCTGGTCGGTAAAACAGGTCGGCAAATCGGTGAATGGCAAGGTTCTCCGGTCTGGCTGGTGCGCCAGCCGATGAATAACCATATGGTTTCCGCCCGGCAACTGCTGGACCAGGAAAAGGGTTTGTTCCAGCTGGTGGGCCGTGGTGTGCAACTGTCCGAGTTTTATCGTTCGCATAAATTCTGTGGATATTGTGGTCACGAGATGCATGTCAGCAAGACCGAATGGGCTGCGTTGTGCGCGCATTGCCGCGAGCGTTATTACCCGCAAATTGCGCCTTGCATCATTGTGGCTATCCGTAAAGGCGACGAGATTTTATTGGCTCAGCATGTGCGACATCGTAACGGGATCCACACCGTGCTGGCGGGTTTTGTCGAGGTCGGAGAAACGCTGGAAGAAACCGTTGCCCGTGAGGTGATGGAAGAGAGCAACGTGCAAGTTAAAAACGTACGTTATATCAGTTCGCAGCCCTGGCCTTTCCCTAACTCCCTGATGATGGCGTTTATGGCCGACTACGACAGCGGCGAGATCAAGCACGATCCGAAAGAGTTACTCAATGCCGGTTGGTACCGGTTTGACGCACTGCCTCATTTGCCGCCAGCAGGCACTATCGCCCGACGTCTGATCGAAGACACGGTGGTTCTGTGCCGCGCCGAGCGCAATAGTGAGCTATGATAATGCCCAATTATTTAGGGTCAGAAGATTTGGGTCAGCAGATGATGAAGGAAATCCCCAATGAGTGAGTTGAAGAATGATCGCTACCTTCGCGCTTTATTGCGTCAACCGGTAGATGTTACGCCAGTGTGGATGATGCGCCAGGCAGGACGCTATTTGCCTGAGTACAAAGAGATCCGCGCACAGGCCGGTGACTTCATGTCACTGTGCAAAAACGCTGAACTGGCCTGTGAAGTGACTCTTCAGCCGCTGCGTCGCTATCCGCTGGATGCGGCGATTCTGTTCTCCGATATCCTGACCATTCCTGACGCAATGGGGCTGGGGCTGTATTTTGAAGCGGGTGAAGGTCCTCGTTTTTCTTCTCCGCTGACCAATCGTGCTGATGTAGAGAAGCTGCCCGTTCCCGATCCTGAAATGGAACTGGGCTACGTGATGAATGCCGTTCGCACTATCCGTAAAAACCTCAAAGGTGAAGTGCCGCTTATCGGTTTTTCCGGCAGTCCATGGACGTTGGCCACCTATATGGTTGAAGGTGGCAGCAGTAAGGCCTTCACCAAAATCAAAAAGATGATGTATGCCGAACCTGCAACGCTGCATCTACTGCTGGATAAACTGGCCGATAGCGTGATTTTGTATCTTAACGCGCAAATCAAGGCCGGTGCGCAGTCCGTGATGATATTTGATACCTGGGGCGGTGTGCTGACGCCTCGCGACTACCGTGAGTTCTCGCTTAACTATATGCATAAGATTGTTGACGGTCTGATCCGTGAACATGACGGTTACCGCGTACCGGTGACCTTATTTACTAAAGGTGGTGGTCAGTGGCTTGAAGCGATGGCTGCAACGGGTTGTGATGCGCTGGGCCTCGACTGGACGATCGACATAGCGGATGCGCGCCGTCGTGTCGGCAACAACGTTGCTCTGCAGGGAAATATGGATCCTTCTATGCTTTACGCGGTGCCAGCGCGAATTGAGCAGGAAGTGGAAACTATTCTGTCTGGCTTCGGCAAAGGCAATGGTCATGTCTTTAACCTGGGGCATGGCATTCATCTGGATGTTCCGCCTGAAAACGCGGGGACGTTTGTAGAGGCCGTGCACAGCTTGTCACGTCGTTATCACGAATAAGACTCAGCCAGTTAAGGTAATGGAATGATTGATACTCGGGTTTTACGGGAAGAACAACGCGTACTGGCTCACAGCATTGTTTTGCAGGATCCTGATGATTTTCAGACGCCGCAGCTTATCGCCGGCGCAGATGTCGGTTTTGAGCAAGGCGGTGAAGTGACCAGGGCAGCAATAGTCGTATTACACTATCCATCGCTGGAACTGGTGGACTATCAAATTGCCCGTATCCCGACCACCATGCCTTATATCCCCGGCTTCCTCTCCTTTCGCGAACTCCCTGCACTGATGCAAGCATGGCAGCAATTAGAGCAGCATCCTGATCTGGTGCTGGTGGATGGTCAGGGTATTGCACATCCGCGTCGTTTGGGAGTTGCCAGTCATTTCGGTTTAATGATTGATGTGCCAACTATCGGCGTTGCTAAAAGCCGTTTGTACGGAAAGTTTTTGCCGCTGGATGATCCTCTCTTCAGCAAGCAATCCCTGTATGACCATGATGAGCAGATTGGATGGGTGTGGCGCAGTAAACTACGCTGTAACCCATTGTTCATCTCGCCGGGTAATCACATCAGCCTTGAATCGGCCTTTTTCTGGGTAGAGCAATGCATGCGTGGTTACCGTTTGCCGGAACCTACCCGTTGGGCTGATGCAGTGGCGTCAAATCGTACCACTTTTCAGCGCTGGCAACGGTTGAGCAGCAATCTTTAGGAATCAAGGCATAGGGATCTTGATTTATTTCAGGTAAACTTCTGCGCAGAAAAAGTTAAAGAGAACCAACCATGTTACGTAATCCAATACATTTACGTCTGGAAAAGCTTGAAAGCTGGCAACATCTGACGTTTATGGCGAGTCTGTGCGAACGCATGTATCCCAACTATCAGATGTTTTGTCTGCAATCTGGGTTCGGCGAGGCTCAGCTTTATCGCCGTATTCTGGATTTAGTTTGGGAAACCCTGGTGGTCAAAGAAGCAAAAGTTAATTTTGACTCCCAGCTTGAGAAACTAGAAGAGGCGATCCCTTCCTCTGATGATTACGACATTTATGGTGTTTACCCGGCCATTGATGCCTGTATCGCATTAGGCGAACTGATTCATTCGCGTCTTAGTGGTGAAACGTTGTCGCATGCGATTGCTGTCAGTGAAACATCAATCCGCACCGTCGCTATGCTGGAGATGACTCAGGCTGGTAAAGAAATGACCGATGAAGAGCTCAAAGTCATTCCTGCGGTAGAGGAAGAATGGGACATTCAATGGGAGATTTTTCGCCTGTTGGCTGACTGTGAAGAGCGTGACCTTGAATTAATAAAAGGGTTACGTTCTGACCTGCGTGAAGCTGCTGTAAGTAACATCGGCATAAATTTAACGCAATAAGGCAAGAAAACGTGATTTAACGCCTGATTTGTCGTGCCTTAAGGCTTCACATCCGCACCCTGTCTGGTCTACATTTGGGGTGCGTAAAAAAAGTGGCTATCGGTGCGTGTATGCAGGAGGGTGCTGTCAATCGGCATATCCGTCGCACTCGATGCTTTGCAAACGATAAACACACTGTAAAGGATAACTTATGAACAAGACTCAACTGATTGATGTAATTGCGGACAAAGCTGATCTTTCCAAAGCACAGGCCAAAGTTGCTCTTGAATCTACTCTGTCTGCTATTACCGAGTCTCTGAAAGAAGGTGATGCTGTGCAATTGGTTGGTTTCGGGACTTTCAAGGTAAATCATCGTAACGAGCGTACTGGTCGTAACCCACAGACTGGTAAAGAAATCAAAATCGCAGCTGCCAACGTGCCTGCGTTCGTTTCTGGTAAAGCTCTGAAAGAAGCTGTTAAGTAATTGCTTGCAGTGAAAAGAATAAGCGAGGGGGTGGCTAATATACCCCCTTTGTTTATCACCCCCAGACTGGCGGCTGCATTGCTGATGCTCAGTCTGGTGGGTTGCAGTTCCCACGAAGACACCCCACGTTTTACCGCCAGCGGCTACGTAGCCGACCAAGGTATCAATCGCTTATGGCGACTCGACAACGATCAGCATCAACCCCAGACAATTATCAACGTGTATAGCCCCTATTATGGTGGTGACACGGTGATCAGCCGTTATGAATATCAACAGGGCCAGTTGCATTTGTTGAGAGAAATGCATGCGGCGAAAACTGATTTAGGCGTCATGTTGCGTTTCGATAACGAAGGCAATGTCAGTTTTATGCAACGGCAACTGCCTGAAAGACGTGAAAAGCTCTCTTCTGACGATATTGAGTTGTACAAGTATCAGGCCAGTAAATTACTGAACCTAAGCAACACGCTGCGTGCAGGCAATGTTGAACTGGTACAGGGGCAGTGGAAGCAGGGCGTGATCACCTCCTGCACGGGGCAACCGGTTACGCCTTCACTCAGCATTCGTTCGCAGGTCTGGCTGGCAAAACGCGCTTCGCGATCAAATGACCAACTGGGGCTTGCGTGGCTCAGTGCGCCAGAGGGCGATGAACTGCTACTGGTTGCCAACGAGGATTTCTGTAAATGGGAACCTAAAGAGTCAGACTTCTGACACGGTTATCCTTGGTATAGAATAGAAAAAGTAAGGCACGCCAAAGCGTGCCTTACTGCTGTTTGGATCAGGATCACTTTTCCTGCTCACGGGCTATCGCGCGGTAACCTATGTCTTTGCGGCAAAAACTGCCTTCCCAGCGAATATCTTTCGCCAACTGGTAAGCCCGGAGCTGCGCAGCCGCCACAGTTTTACCCAGCGCAGTCACGCATAAAACGCGCCCGCCATTGGTTACCACACGTTCATTCTGCAAACGTGTCCCGGCATGGAACACTTTACCATCCGGTACTTCCTCCAGTGGCAGGCCGTAGATAACCTCACCGTTGGTGTAATCTCCCGGATAACCACCCGCTGCCAGAACAACACCCAGTGAAGGGCGTGGATCCCATTCTGATGTGACTTCATCCAGACGTCCTTCTGCACCAGCCAGACAAAGTTCGACCAGATCGGAGCGCATACGTAACATAATAGGTTGTGTTTCTGGGTCACCAAAGCGGCAGTTGAACTCAATCACCTTCGGCTGGCCATCAGCAGAAATCATCAGGCCAGCGTACAGGAAGCCGGTATAAGTATTGTTCTCTGCTGCCATGCCGCGCACGGTTGGCCAGATAATTTGATCCATGACGCGCTGGTGGATCTCATCAGTGACGACCGGCGCCGGTGAATAAGCACCCATCCCGCCAGTATTAGGACCGGTGTCTGCGTTGCCGACACGTTTGTGATCCTGGCTGGTGGCCATTGGCAGCACGTGCTCACCGTCAACCATCACAATAAAGCTGGCCTCTTCGCCGTCCAGAAACTCTTCGATCACGATGCGATGTCCGGCATCACCAAACGCATTTCCCGCCAGCATGTCGTTAACTGCAGCTTCGGCTTCTTCCAGCGTCATCGCTACGATCACACCCTTACCTGCGGCAAGGCCATCGGCTTTAATGACGATGGGTGCACCTTTACTACGCAGATAAGCCAGTGCCGGTTCGAGATCGGTAAAGTTCTGGTAATCGGCACTTGGAATGTGATGGCGAGCCAGGAAATCTTTGGTGAAGGCTTTAGAGCCTTCAAGCTGCGCAGCTTCCTGCGTCGGGCCAAAGATCTTCATGCCAGCCGTGCGGAAAGCATCCACCACGCCAATCACCAGCGGCGCTTCAGGGCCGACAACGGTCAGGCCGATATCATTACTTTTGGCAAACGCCAGCAAACCGGCAATATCTGTTGCGGCGATATCAACATTTTCCAGCAATGGCTCCAGTGCGGTGCCAGCATTGCCTGGTGCGACATACACTTTATCCGCCAGTGGGGACTGAGAGGCTTTCCATGCCAGAGCATGTTCACGACCACCATTGCCGATAATTAAAATATTCATTCGAAGACTCCGGGTGAGCGGGCGTCGTTTGGCACCCGCTGAAAGAATTAGTCAGTCGCTATTAATGACGGAAATGACGCATATCCGTAAACAGCATAGCAATACCGTGTTCGTTGGCAGCGGCGATCACTTCATCGTCGCGAATGGAGCCACCCGGTTGGATCACACAGGTAATACCGACGGCTGCTGCTGCATCAATACCGTCACGGAACGGAAAGAATGCGTCAGAGGCCATAACGGAACCTGCAACCTCCAGACCTTCATCTGCGGCTTTAATCCCAGCGATTTTAGCGGAGTACACTCGGCTCATTTGACCAGCACCAATACCGATGGTCATTTTGTCGCGTGCATAAACAATGGCGTTAGATTTCACGAATTTTGCCACTTTCCAGCAGAACAGCGCGTCATTCAGCTCTTGCTCAGTAGGTTGGCGGGATGAAACCACGCGAAGATCTTGGGTATCGATCATGCCTAAGTCACGATCCTGAACTAGCAAACCGCCGTTGACGCGTTTGAAATCCAGCGCGTTGGTGCGTTCCTGCCATTGTCCGCAAGTCAGAACGCGGACATTCTGTTTGGCGGCGGTCAGTGCCAGCGCTTCATCACTAACGGAAGGCGCGATAATGACTTCCACAAACTGACGGCTGATGATGGCTTTCGCGGTGTCGGCATCCAATTCACGGTTGAAAGCGATAATGCCGCCGAAGGCTGACGTTGGGTCAGTTTTGTATGCGCGTTCGTAAGCGGCAAAAATCGAGTCACCTACAGCTACGCCACAAGGGTTAGCGTGCTTGACGATCACGCAGGCAGGTTCTGCAAACTCTTTAACGCACTCCAGTGCAGCGTCGGTATCTGCGATGTTGTTATAGGAGAGTGCTTTGCCCTGCAGTTGCTGCGAAGTGGCAACCGATGCTTCGTTAACATTCTCTTCTATATAGAAGGCGGCGTTTTGATGGCTGTTTTCACCGTAGCGCATATCCTGCTTCTTGATATAGCTGAGGTTCAGGGTGCGGGGGAACTGGCCGGAAGGTTTGTCGGTTTCACCGTGATAAGCCGGAACCATTGTGCCAAAGTAGTTAGCAATCATGCCGTCATAAGCAGCAGTATGCTCGAAGGCTTTAATCGCTAGGTTGAAACGGGTTGCTAATGTCAGAGAGCCGTCATTGTTGTCCATCTCTTCAATAATAGAAGCAAAGTCACCATTCTTGACTATGATAGCCACGTCTTTATGGTTCTTCGCGGCAGAGCGAACCATGGTAGGCCCGCCAATATCAATATTCTCGACGGCATCTTCCAAAGAACAGTCCGTGCGCGCGACAGTTTGCGCGAACGGATAAAGGTTAACGACTACCATGTCAATTGGAGCAATGGCGTGCTGCGCCATAATCTCATCATCCTTGCCACGACGGCCTAAAATCCCACCATGCACTTTCGGATGCAATGTTTTGACTCGTCCATCCATCATTTCCGGAAATCCGGTGTAGTCAGAAACTTCGGTCACAGGCAGACCAGCATCAGCTATCAGACGCGCGGTACCTCCAGTAGAGAGTAATTCCACGCCACGCTGAGTGAGTGCCTGGGCGAATTCTACAATACCGGCCTTGTCAGAAACGCTGAGCAGGGCGCGGCGGATTGGACGAGATTCTTGCATGGTGGTTATATCCTTGGCTTTGGAGTCGTAATAAAGAGCGTTACCAGAATTCAATGACCGCTTTTTTCTGTTTATACAGAGCAATTTTCAGTAAAACGCGGGAATGAGTTCAGATAACGGTCCTTTGAACACTCACTTTTCATTTGTTGCCCATTATGGACAATGAAAACTGACGCGCGAAATTGTAGCGAAAACGATTGCGCGGCGCTCGTGAAATTTGAGTTTCCTGGTCGTCTGTGGATAAGGTTGTGTAAAACACGGTATAAGCGGTGTATTTGCTGTGGAATGCAGCAAACAGTGTTTTTTCCTAAAATTACCCCTTGCGGCCGGCTCAGAACTCCCTATAATGCCGCTCCATCGACAGGGAACAACGTGAACAACATCACGGAGTAACCGGGTCGGAAAGATTAAAAACAGCGGCAACCGAATGAAATAAACGGTTGACACTGAAAGAGGAAAGCGTAGT
>NZ_JBLJFK010000022.1:0-26773 GCF_049889095.1 Ewingella sp. S1.OA.A_B6
TGATATTATTTTGCCACCGAGGTGGCTGATATCGTCTTGTGAGTGCCCACACAGATTGTCTGATAAATTGTTAAAGAGCAGTGAGTTACGGCTTTCGCTTGGCAACTCGAGGTGGCGTATACTACGCCTTCCTCTTTCAGTGTCAACCGTTTATTTCATTCGGTTGCCGCTGTTTTTAGTCTTTCCGACCCGGTTACTCCGTGATGTTGTTCACGTTGTTCCCTGTCGATGGAGCGGCATTATAGGGATCCGATTTTTTTCTACAAGCCTTTTTTCCAATAAAAGGATCGACTGCGTATTTTTCCACCCTTTCGTTGTGATCTTGCACGATCCGTTCATTTACTCGTCGAACCTGTATGAGGTAAGTTTGTAATCCTTCTGGCAAAAGCTATATTGCCCAAAGGATTAAGGTATCCCACTCGAGGTAACTCCGTTATGTTTAGTCCTTTACGTACCTATCAGAATTTAACACCTTCAATTGGTGAACGCGTCATGGTCGATCCCTCCAGCGTTATTATTGGCGATGTGGATCTGGCTGACGATGTCAGCATCTGGCCGCTCGTTACTATCCGCGGCGATGTAAATAATGTCGTAATAGGCTGCCGAACAAATATCCAGGACGGTAGCGTATTACATGTTACACATCAGTCGAGTCACAACCCTCAAGGTTTTCCCCTCATTATCGGAGACGACGTTACCATCGGCCATAAGGCAATGTTGCACGGCTGCTCTATAGGGGATCGCGTTCTCGTAGGGATGGGATCTATTTTGCTTGATGGGGCGATTATTGAGGATAACGTCATGATCGGCGCTGGCAGTCTGGTGCCGCCAGGCAAGAGGCTAGAAAGTGGTTACCTCTATTTAGGCAGCCCAGTCAAAAAGATTCGTGAACTGACCACGGATGAAATTGCTGGGCTCACCTATTCATCCAACAATTACGTCAAATGGAAAGATTTGTACCTGAGCGATGCCAATCAGAAGTAAGCGCTATCTGATATATAGAAGAATCATGTGGCCAAATCAGGAAACTGATATGGCCTAACTTCATGAGACGATTGTGCAGTCTCTTAGTTCAACTCTGTAAATCTCGTTTAAGTTGAAGTAAAACCGGTTCGATATCTGGCATGACGCCGTGCCACAAATTGAACGCATGGGCAGCTTGTCCCACCAGCATTCCTAAACCATCGGCATAATGAACGACGCCATGGCGCTTCGCCCAAACAATAAAAGAGGTGTCCCCGGCCTGATAGTACATATCATAAATACGGGTTTGCGCATTCAGCAATGAGGCAGGCAATTCCGGGATCTCGCCCTTAATTCCTGAAGCTGTAGCATTGATGATCAAATCGAATTTTTCGTTATCGAGTTGATCCATTTGTAGTGCCCGAATATCCCCTTTACTCTCAAAAATGTGGCACAAATGTTCTGCCCGACCATAGGTGCGATTCGTGACAATAACCTGACACTGATGTGAAAGCAGTGGCAATATCACACCACGCGCCGCACCTCCTGCGCCCACCAGCAAAATACGCTCATCTTTGTTGAGCATATTTAGCCGCATAAGATCACTGAGCATGCCAATGCCATCTGTGTTATCTCCTAACAGGCGACCATCATCAAGCTTCTTCAGCGTATTCACCGCACCCGTTATTGATGCACGTTCAGTCAGTTCGTCTGATTCCGCAAACGCCCGCTCTTTAAAAGGGGTAGTGATATTTGCACCACTGGCTCCTTCTGTAAAAAACGAATGAAGGTATTCTTCAAATCCGTCATGAGGTGCCAGAACAGTGCCATAGATATGGTTGATCCCGGTTTGCTCAGCGAAAAGAGCATGGATCCTTGGAGACTTACTGTGGGCAATAGGATTGCCGAATACAGCAAAAGAAGACATAAAATAAATTCCTTAACCTTGGCGAATAAGTTGTCCCGTCAAAGCATCTTTGATCTCTGAAGGGTTTACCCTACCACCAACATTCCCCGCTAATAGGGGAAAATCATGACCAAATTGTTTTCTGACTTCATCGGCAAAGCGACAGGGCGGCTGACCATTCAGATTAGCGCTGGTAGAGACTAAGGGCTTGCCAAAGCTGCGACAGAGTTCCTTGACCAAAGGGTGATCAGTAACGCGGACCGCGAGAGATGAGAACTGTCCGGTTAACCACTTTGGTGTAGTTGATTTTGCCGGCATAACCCAGGTTATCGGCCCTGGCCACTGTGACAAAATATGCTGCCTCTGGCTGGCACTAAGGGCTGAGTCATCAATATAAGGAAGCAGTTGCTGATAATTGTCAGCAATGAGGATCAGGCCTTTTTCACGCGGGCGATGTTTGAGTGCCAATAAAGCGTCTACGGCAGCCTCACTGTCAGGATCACACCCCAAACCAAATACGGCTTCTGTCGGGTAAGCGATAACAAGTTGTTGATCCAATGCATCCAGCACGGCTGAAAAATTGTTTTCTATCTCTTTATTCATTTTGATCTTTATTTGTAATATGTGCGCTTTTACCACATAACTTGCTGGCACAAAAAATCTTTACGCCTTGCGCCGTTCTTTTTTCCATTAACAAGGGGTACTGGCAGTAAATACATGTTCCAGCCACAGGGGTATTGTTAATAGCAAACTGACATTCGGGATAACGATCACAGGCATGGAATACTTTTCCAAATCTGGATTTACGCTGTAAAAGATATCCCTGCACGCACTGAGGACACTGAAGCGTCGTTTCTTCAGGTTTATCAATGATCTCAGTGTGATCGCATTCAGGATAATGGCTGCAACCGATAAACATGCCATAACGACCCTGCCTCAAAGCCAGCGTGGCCTGACATTTCGGACAGAACTGCCCCTCAAGGACCTTAACAATATGGCCGTCAGCCTGTGCTTTCAGAGGGCGAATGTACTGGCAAGCGGGATACGAAGAACAGCTAAGAAAGGGGCCATGGCGACCACTACGGATCACCAAAGCGGCCCCGCATTCTGGACAGTTTTGATTTTGCTTTTCAGCAAAAAGCGCGGCTTTTGTCATACGTTCTACTTTACCCATTATATCTAATGCAGATAACCTTCATTAACTTCAAATAACAGCTCTTCCATTTGCTGATAAGCGCTTTCATACCCAGGAATATTAAAGAGCACCATCAGCACCACCCACTTAAGATCTTCAAGATCAAAATCGTCAGTGTCGAGAGCCATAACACGATCGATAACCATCTCCCTGGTATCGAAGTTCAATACTTTTATCTGTTCAAGAAACAATAAAAAACCACGACAGCTGACATCTAACCGATTCGCTTCCTCATCAGTATAAATTCGTAAAGCAAGAGGGTCCGAATCCATCAAATGAGATGGTGTTTCGCCTTCTTGCAGATCAGCAAGTTTTTCCAGCCAATTCAACGCATTGTTGATATCAGTCCGATGAAATCCCGCTTCAGCCAAATCGTCCGTTAACCTATCCTGGTCGACATTCATCTCCGCTTCGTTATGAATGTAAGTCTCAAATAAGTACATTAGTACGTCGAACATGGCCTGCCCTCCTAATTCGGACATAGCCGCCGGGTACAGCTGCGATCCATCCTGCTAACTCCAGTTCAAGTAGTTTACCTACTACCTCTGGCACAGGTTGGCCGGCACGTTCGGCGACGACGTCAACAGGTGTCACCTCATATTCTACGTTAGCCAACACATCAGTAAATGGCAATTCAACTTCGTCGTCTTCTGCACAAATAATATCCTTTGAGGCAAATTTCGCTTCCGAAGGCACAAAATCTTTGTGTTCAGGACTTGAGAACGTAGATAACCAGGTCAATCCACTACCAATCTGTTCTGCAATATCGTTAGGTTCTGTGACCAGATAAGCACCCTGCTTGATTAACCAATGTGTTCCTTCACTCGTTGCGCTATCGATAGGCCCGGGAAGTGCGAACACTTCACGATCTTGCTCTAATGCATAACGCGCAGTGATTAAAGACCCACTGCGCAATGACGCTTCAACCACCAGCACGCCAGCACTCATACCGCTAATGATTCGATTACGTCGGGGAAAATTGGCAGGAATGGCTGCGGCACAGACCTCTAGTTCAGAAACAAGCGCACCACCTTGTTCGAGAATCCTGCAGGCAAGATGTTCATGTCGACGGGGATGAATACGTGTAAGCCCGCTGCCAAGCACGGCAATCGTTGTACCACCGCAATTGAGGGCAGCCTCATGGCTTATTCCATCAATTCCCAGCGCTAATCCGCTAGTAATGGTGAATCCACTATTAACCAAACCAGCGGAAAAATAGGTCGCCCATTGTTCGCCATACCCGGTGTATTTCCGGCTGCCTACCATCGCTAACTGAGGCGTAGCAAGGGCGGAGAGATTTCCTGCAACAAAAAGGACCACTGGCGCTGACGCTACGTGTTTTAACAATGTGGGATAACGCGGATCCTTTATCGTAATAAGATAGTGATGTTCGTGCTCAAGCCAGCGCAATGAAGCATGTAACTGCTCGTGATTTACCCGACAGAATGCGCTGATCTGATCAGCAGTCATCCCGGATTCAGCAAGTGAAGCAGTCTGGCCAATCCCCTCATTAGTCATGATATATGCTATGCGGCAAGCAAGCGCTGCATCAAGTCGCCTTACTGCTGATAAACGTAGCCATACTTCCTGCTTAGTCATCAATGTGTTCCCTCACAACGCCCATTGCCTACTTGTTCAATTGAATAGAGGATGCTGTCAATCAGAGTCGGAAATGTCTAGAATAGAGTCTATATATCGTCAATCAATTGAATAAAGATCCATAAATTTATGTCCGTATTACACATATTACATTTCCCAGACGAGCGTCTTCGCATTACTGCCAAGCCGGTCAAAGAAGTTAACGCCGAAATTCAGCAAATCGTGGATGATATGTTTGAAACCATGTATGCCGAAGAAGGTATCGGCCTGGCCGCAACCCAGGTGGACATTCACCAACGAATTATCGTTATTGATGTCTCGGAAAACCACGATGAGCGTCTGGTTTTGATTAACCCTGTACTGCTTGAAAAAAGTGGTGAAACAGGTATTGAAGAGGGTTGTCTGTCAATCCCTGATCAGCGCGCTTTGGTTCCCCGTGCCGAGAAAGTGAAGATTCGTGCACTTGATCGTGACGGAAAAACATTTGAACTTGAAGCGGATGACCTTTTGGCTATTTGTATCCAGCATGAAATGGATCATTTAGTGGGCAAACTGTTTGTTGATTATTTGTCCCCTCTTAAGCGTCAACGCATCCGTCAGAAGATGGAAAAAATGGCCAAACTGAACGCTCGGCCTGATTGATTTTTCGTTCATAACAGGAATTAGCTTTGCGAATAATATTTGCAGGAACGCCTGATTTTGCAGCGCGTCATCTTGACGCGCTTTTAACGTCTGGGCACCAGGTTGTCGGTGTATTCACTCAGCCCGACAGACCTGCGGGTCGTGGAAACAAACTCACCTCCAGCCCTGTTAAAATGCTCGCTGCTACTCATGATATCCCTGTCTTCCAACCTAAATCCCTGCGCCCTGCAGAAAGTCAGCAATTAGTTGCTGAACTGGATGCAGACATCATGGTCGTAGTGGCTTACGGATTGATCTTGCCGCAGACAGTACTTGATATGCCGAAGTTAGGTTGCATTAACGTACACGGTTCACTTCTTCCGCGCTGGCGCGGAGCTGCTCCGATTCAGCGTGCCTTGTGGGCAGGAGACAGTCATACAGGCATTACCATTATGCAGATGGATATCGGTCTGGATACAGGCGATATGCTGCATAAAATCGAATGTGTCATCGAACCGAAAGATACCAGCGCCAATCTCTATAACAAACTAGCAGAGCTGGGCCCGGTCGGTATGCTGACCACACTGGAGCAATTGGCTTCAGGCACTGCGCATGCCGAAGTACAGGATGAAACGCTTGTAACCTACGCGGAAAAACTGAGTAAAGAGGAAGCCCGCTTAGACTGGTCATTACCAGCCACCCAGTTGGAGCGCTGCATTCGCGCTTTTAATCCGTGGCCAATGAGCTACTTCCTCATCGGTGACCAGCCGGTTAAAGTCTGGCATGCCACCGTGCTCGTACAACAGAGCCGGGCGCTGCCGGGTACGCTTATATCCGCAACAAAAAATGGCATCCAGGTCGCTACTTCAGACGGAATTTTGAATATTTCTCAGTTGCAGCCTGCGGGTAAGAAAGCCATGTCTGCTCAGGACATACTTAACTCTCGTCGTGAATGGTTTACCGAAGGCACTGTTTTCGCCTGACTATTCCGATAACGCCCGGCAATACGTCGGGCCATTTCTTTTATTTAAGCTGAGCTATACCAGCCCTTCTGACTATGAAAACAGCCTATAATCTCCGCAGCATTGCTGCAAAATCAATCAGTCAGGTTCTTGATCAGGGCCAGTCACTGTCGGCCGTTCTTCCAGGACTTCAAAAGAACATATCGGATAAAGACCGCGCCCTACTGCAAGAGTTATGCTTCGGCACCTTAAGGGTTTTGCCGCAACTAGAATGGTGTCTGCAACAGCTGATGGCAAAACCTCTGACGGGTAAACAGCGCACATTGCATTATTTGCTGATGGTGGGTATTTACCAACTTTTGCATACCCGAATACCGCCTCACGCCGTGCTAGCCGAAACCGTTGATGGTGCCGTTGCTCTGAAAAGACCTCAGTTGAAAGGCCTGATAAATGGGGTGTTGCGTCAATTTCAACGCCAGCAGGATGAGCTGATTCTGCGGTTGGGGGATACCGATAGCCGTTACCTTCACCCCAGTTGGCTGCTTAACCGCATCAAGAAAGCATATCCACAGCAGTGGCAACAAATTATTGAAGCCAACAACCAGCGGCCGCCAATGTGGCTACGCGTTAATCGCCTCCACCACACCCGCACCGAATACTTAGCGCTGTTGCAACAAGCCGGTATTGAAGCTATTGCTCATCCGAATTACGCTGATGCAGTGCGGTTAGTCTCACCCTCACCGGTGCATGCTCTACCGGGTTTTGCTGATGGCTGGGTGACGGTACAAGATGCTTCAGCCCAGGGGAGCGTTGATCTTCTTGATCCGCAAGATGGCGAGATGATCTTGGATCTTTGCTGTGCACCAGGCGGTAAAACCACGCACATATTGGAAGCTGCACCTAAAGCTCATGTGCTTGCCATAGATGTCGATAAACAACGCCTGACTCGCGTGCATGAAAATCTTCAACGTCTTAAGCTTAATGCTGAAGTTAAGCAAGGCGATGGGCGCGATCCACAATCCTGGGCTGGCGATCGGCAGTTTGATAAAATTTTGCTCGATGCCCCATGCTCTGCCACTGGCGTGATCCGGCGCCATCCAGATATTAAGTGGTTGCGCCGTGACAGCGATATTAGCGAGCTTGCCGCGTTACAATGCGAAATTCTTGAAGCTATCTGGCCAAGACTCAAACCCGGCGGCGTGATGGTCTACGCAACGTGTTCTATTCTGCCGGCAGAAAATAGCGAACAAATAGTCGCGTTCCTCAAAGCACATCCTGAAGCAGTGTTAGCTGAAACCGGTGATTTGACTATTCCGGGTAAACAAAATCTTCCTCATGCTGAAGATGGCGACGGTTTCTATTACGCTAAACTGATTAAATCGGCGTAATAGTTCTGCTTTGAATCACAGGGCAAACTGAATTAAGGCAAGAGTGAGCGGCTATGAAAATAATAATTCTTGGTGCCGGACAAGTTGGCGGAACGTTGGCGGAGAACCTCGTAGGTGAGAACAACGACATTACGGTCGTTGACACCAATACGACCCGGTTGAGACAGTTGCAGGATAAATTTGATCTCCGCGTTGTACAGGGCCATGGGTCTCATCCAAGAGTTCTGCGTGAAGCGGGAGCTGAAGATGCTGACATGCTGATTGCGGTTACCAACTCTGACGAGACAAACATGGTAGCGTGTCAAATAGCCTACTCTTTGTTCAATACACCAAATCGTATTGCCAGAATTCGTTCTTCCGAGTATATCCGCGAATCAGAAAAACTTTTCCACCCGGAAGCGGTGCCTATAGACCACCTCATATCACCCGAACAACTGGTCATTGACTATATCTATAAGCTGATTGAATACCCAGGTGCTTTACAGGTGGTTAATTTCGCAGAAGGTAAAGTCAGCATCGCCGCCGTTAAGGCCTACTATGGCGGGCCGTTGGTTGGAAATGCGCTGTCTTCCATGCGTGAGCATATGCCACATATCGAAACACGTGTCGCGGCAATTTTCCGCCAGGACCGTCCTATCCGACCTCAGGGATCGACCATCATTGAGGCAGGTGATGAGGTGTTTTTCGTTGCCGCTTCTCAGCATATACGTGCAGTGATGAGTGAACTTCAACGTCTGGAAAAGCCTTATAAGCGTATTATGATTGTGGGCGGAGGTAATGTCGGCGCAGGCTTGGCACATCGCCTTGAGAAAAACTACAGTGTTAAGCTCATTGAAAAAAACCAACAGCGAGCAGCAGAATTAGCCGAACTACTTCAGGATACAATCGTGTTCTATGGTGATGCGTCTGATCAGGAGTTACTGGCAGAAGAACATGTCGAACAAGTGGATGTGTTTATAGCCATTACTAATGATGATGAAGCAAACATCATGTCTGCCATGCTGGCTAAACGGATGGGGGCAAAGAAAGCGATGGTATTGATACAACGCAGCGCCTATGTCGACCTTGTACAGGACAGCGTTATTGATATTGCTATTTCACCACAGCAAGCCACCATTTCTGCATTACTGGGACATGTACGTAAGGCTGACATTGTCAGTGTGTCATCGCTACGTCGTGGAGTGGCAGAAGCCATTGAAGCCATTGCGCATGGTGATGAAAGCACGTCAAAAGTTGTCGGCAGGACAGTTGAGCAGATAAAACTTCCGCCGGGAACCACTATTGGCGCCATTGTCAGAGGCAATGAAGTCATTATTGCCAACGGCACTAGCCGGATCCAACAAGGTGATCATGTGATTATGTTTATTACTGACAAGAAATTTGTTCGCGACGTTGAAAGATTATTCCAGCCAAGTCCGTTCTTCTTGTAACACTCACCTACTATTTAATATAATTATCAATAGATTATATTCAAAGGGGTGATTTTTGTAGCGCATATGCTGCAAATGGTCTTTACTTTGTTTGATATGCTTTATGGGTTTTCCAAGGAGAGATTTTATGAGCTTTATGAAAGAGTTTCGTGAATTTGCCATGCGTGGCAATGTTGTTGACCTTGCGGTTGGTGTAATTATCGGTGCTGCATTTGGCAAGATCGTTTCATCGTTGGTAGCAGATATCATTATGCCCCCATTAGGGCTACTTATCGGCGGCGTTGATTTCAAACAATTTGCTTGGGTAATACGTGAAGCACAGGGGACGGTACCTGCTGTCGTTATGAAATACGGTATTTTCATTCAGAATATTTTTGACTTCCTCATTGTAGCTTTAGCCATATTCTGTGCAGTTGGATTAATGAATAAAATGCGCCGTAAAGAAGAAGCAACTCCTGCTGAGCCGTCTAAACCAACGGCAGAAGAAGTGCTTTTGACTGAGATTCGTGATTTGTTGAAACAGCAACAGACCCCAAAATTTTAAATACTGAATTCATTAGCATTAGCATTAGCATTAGCATTAAAAGTCATCCTACGATGGATTTTTAATGCAAAGGACAGTGCTAAAAACTCACACGAACATTTAGCACTGTCCTCCTGATAATTCCCCTTTCCATTTTTATCTTTACGGCGATAGCTACCTTTGCCCTTCAAGTTCTTCTCGGTACGTTGTCGGAAAAGTGGATCATGCAATAAAGCATGTATCGCGTTATCCTGAATAACACCCTTTTGATGCTTATATATACTCACAATAACCTCATGTTAAACATGTTTGTCACTAAGCCAGCTGATAGGGCCACCATTAGTGTCGGACCGTGTAGAAAACTCATCATTTTTCTTTTTCTGCACCAGCCTCAAGCGCTTCAAGAATAGAGCAACTGGCACTAGAATGTGAAGTACCACAGCACGCATTGCTAAGTCGCTTTAAGGAGTCCCTCATCCGTTGAAGCTCATTCAGTTTGAATTCAACTTCTGCAAGCCTGCTTTCGACGATAGATTTTGATTCTTGGCACGTATGATGGGCAGGATCAATTCTTAGGGACAGTAACTCCTTGATTGCATCCAGCGTAAACCCGGTTGTTTTAGCGTATCGAATGAACCGCAAACGCCGTAAGTCCGAATCAGCATACTGCCGATAACCTGCATCACTTCTTTCACCACAAGACATCATCCCCTGTTTTTCGTAATATCTGATGGTATCTGTGGTGACATCAGCTAACTTTGCCAGCATGCCTATTTTATACATATCAGCGACCTCGAAGTTTTTGCATTAACTGGGGGATGGTATTCCGCGCCGAAAAAGTCATAGAAATAAAGAGTTTTTTCAACACCGGGCAAGTCGATCAGATCGCCATTTTCGGATCAGTAAGGACATAGTATCCCTAGAGCAAAATGAATTTACACGATTCAAGGAAAAACGTCTAAGCAAACAAAAGTAAGTAAAATTAGAGTTGAGCAGTGTATGGCAAAATTTAGACGTAAAAAAACCGGGCAAGCCCGGTTTTTTCATGCATCTACAGATTATTCAGCAGTTGCTACTTCTGCTTGTGACTCTGCACGATCAACGAGCTCGATGTATGCCATCGGCGCATTGTCGCCTGCACGGAAACCACACTTAAGAATACGAGTGTAACCACCGGCACGGCTCGCAAAACGCGGGCCCAGTTCATTAAACAGTTTTGCCACGATCTCGTTATCACGAGTACGGGCGAATGCCAGACGACGATTTGCAACATTGTCTGTCTTGGCAAGAGTAATCAGCGGCTCAACAACGCGACGCAGCTCTTTCGCTTTCGGCAGGGTCGTCTTGATTATCTCATGACGAACCAAAGAGCCGGCCATGTTACGGAACATAGCCTGTCTGTGGCTGCTGTTACGGTTCAGTTGACGACCACTCTTACGATGGCGCATGACCTTATCCTTCTCAGTAAAACCTTAACCTGTGATCCGGTTACTCGTCAGCGATACTTGCTGGTGGCCAGTTTTCCAGGCGCATGCCCAGAGACAAACCACGGGAAGCAAGTACGTCTTTAATCTCAGTAAGAGATTTTTTACCAAGGTTAGGCGTTTTAAGTAGCTCAACCTCAGTGCGCTGTACCAGATCACCGATGTAGTGGATTGCTTCTGCTTTGAGGCAGTTAGCAGAGCGGACAGTCAATTCCAGATCGTCAACAGGGCGCAGCAGGATTGGATCGAATTCCGGCTTCTCTTCTTTGACTTCCGGCTGACGTACATCACGTAAATCAACGAAAGCTTCAAGTTGTTCAGCAAGAATGGTTGCCGCACGACGGATCGCCTCTTCAGGATCGATCGTGCCGTTGGTTTCCATTTCGATAACCAGCTTGTCCAAATCAGTACGCTGTTCTACACGCGCTGCTTCAACATTGTAGGCAATTCGCTCTACAGGGCTGTAGCATGCATCTACCAACAGGCGACCAATTGGGCGCTCATCTTCTTCCGAATGAATTCGGGCAGACGCCGGCACATAACCACGACCGCGCTGAACTTTGATACGCATACTAATAGCAGCGTTTTCATCGGTCAGGTGGCAGATAACGTGTTGCGGCTTGACGACTTCGACATCACCATCATGGGTAATGTCGGCTGCAGTCACAGGGCCAATGCCAGACTTATTCAGGGTAAGGATAACTTCATCTTTCCCTTGAACTCTCACCGCCAGCCCTTTCAGGTTGAGCAAGATCTCCAGGATATCTTCCTGTACGCCTTCTTTGGTGCTGTACTCATGCAGTACACCATCAATCTCAACCTCGGTCACCGCGCAACCCGGCATGGATGAAAGCAGAATACGGCGCAGTGCATTGCCAAGAGTATGGCCAAAGCCACGCTCTAAAGGCTCAAGGGTCACCTTGGCGTGCGTCGAACTGACTTGCTCGATATCTACCAGGCGCGGTTTTAGAAACTCTGTCACAGAACCCTGCATTGTGTCCTCTCTTTGGTACTAAGCTTTACTTAGAGTAAAGCTCGACGATCAGGTGTTCGTTAATGTCAGCAGACAGATCAGTACGTTCAGGCATACGCTTGAACACACCTTCCATCTTAGAGGCATCAACTTCAAGCCAAGTCGGCTTTTCACGCTGTTCAGCCAACTCCAAAGCGGCCTTTACGCGAGATTGCTGTTTAGCTTTCTCACGGATGCTGACAACGTCGTTCGGAGATACCTGATAAGAAGCGATGTTAACAACGCGACCGTTTACCATAATAGCTTTGTGGCTAACTAGCTGGCGCGATTCCGCACGAGTAGCACCGAAGCCCATACGATAAACAACGTTATCAAGACGCCCTTCAAGTAATTGCAACAGGTTTTCACCGGTGTTGCCTTTAAGGCGAGCTGCTTCTTTATAATAGTTGCGGAATTGACGCTCCAAGATGCCATAGATACGACGAACTTTTTGCTTTTCACGCAACTGCACACCATAGTCAGACAGACGCGGTTTACGCGCACCGTGCTGACCAGGAGCTTGATCGATTTTACACTTGGTATCGATCGCGCGAACGCCAGATTTAAGGAATAAATCTGTGCCCTCACGACGGCTAAGCTTGAGCTTAGGACCCAAATATCTTGCCATTTTCTCTCTCCAACAATCCTAAAAGCAGCGTTATACGCGGCGCTTTTTCGGTGGACGACAACCGTTATGAGGAATCGGAGTCACATCAGTAATATTAGTGATGCGGAAACCAGCCGCGTTTAACGCACGGATAGTAGACTCACGACCAGGACCAGGTCCTTTAACCATAACTTCCAGATTCTTGATACCGTATTCTTTCACTGCGTCAGCGCAGCGCTCTGCTGCAACCTGGGCTGCAAACGGAGTAGACTTACGAGAACCACGGAAACCGGAACCACCAGCTGTTGCCCAACCCAAAGCATTACCCTGACGATCGGTAATAGTAACAATGGTGTTGTTGAAAGAAGCATGGATATGAGCCACGCCGTCAGAGACTTGTTTTCTTACACGTTTACGTGTACGAACAGGTGCCTTTGCCATTTATTCAATCACCCCGATTATTTCTTGATCGGTTTACGCGGACCCTTACGGGTACGTGCGTTAGTCTTCGTACGCTGACCGCGTACTGGGAGACCACGACGATGACGCAAACCACGATAAGTTCCAAGGTCCATAAGACGCTTGATGCTCAGGGTGACTTCACGACGCAGATCACCTTCAACAATGAACTTGGCAACTTGTTCGCGCAGTTTTTCGATTTGCTCTTCAGACAGCTCACTGATCTTAACATTTTCAGCAATACCGGATGCCGCACAGATAGTCTGTGAGCGGGTTTTGCCAATACCATAGATCGAAGTTAATGCGATCACGGTATGTTTCTGATCAGGAATGTTAATGCCTGCTATACGGGCCACTATGCACTCCTACTATTTATATACGGTAACACCGTTCTGAAAAGCCCGTTTTCAGGATACTCAAACAGTGTTACTGCTTACATACAAAAGATTGGCTGGCCAATCTAGCCAGCTCAATCCAACTTTGCAAGAAAAATATGCGAGATAATCAGCCTTGACGCTGTTTATGCTTCGGTTCTGCGCTGCAGATTACGCGAACGATACCGTTACGCTTAACAATTTTGCAGTTACGACATAATTTCTTGACGGAAGCACGAACTTTCATTTTTACTCTCCGTAACTTCTCAAACGCACCAGATTAGCGATTATAGCCTTTCAGGTTTGCTTTCTTCAATGCAGACTCATACTGACTTGACATCATCAGAGTTTGCACTTGAGCCATAAAGTCCATAATGACGACAACTACAATAAGTAGTGAGGTACCACCAAAGTAAAATGGCACTTTCATTGCGTCACGCATGAACTCCGGGATAAGGCAGATGAAAGTAATATACATCGCACCAATTAAGGTTAAACGTGTCATCACTTTATCGATATACTTCGCCGTTTGCTCTCCCGGACGAATTCCTGGTACAAATGCACCGGACTTCTTCAGGTTATCTGCTGTCTCACGTGGGTTGAAAACCAACGCAGTGTAAAAGAAACAGAAGAAGATGATCGCAGTCGCATAGAGTAACACATAAAGCGGTTGTCCAGGCTGCAAATACAGCGAAATCGTAGTCAGCCAGTTCCAACCAGTTCCGCCCCCGAACCATGATGCAATCGTGGCAGGGAACAGAATTATGCTGGAAGCAAAGATTGCAGGGATAACCCCGGCCATATTCACTTTCAACGGTAAGTGTGTGCTCTGTGCTGCATAGACACGACGACCTTGTTGACGCTTAGCGTAGTTAACGACAATACGACGTTGACCGCGTTCCACAAAAACAACAAAGAAAGTCACTGCAAACACTAAAACTGCAACCAACAGCAACAGGAGGAAGTGCAGGTCGCCTTGCCGAGCTTGTTCAATAGTATGCGCTACTGCCGGCGGGAGACCCGCTACTATACCAGCAAAGATTATGATTGAGATACCGTTACCGATACCACGCTCAGTAATCTGCTCACCCAGCCACATCAGGAACATTGTCCCGGTCACTAAGCTCACAACTGCAGTAAAGTAGAAGGCAAAGCCTGGATTTAACACCAGGCCCTGCATACCAGGCATGTTCGGTAAACCGGTAGCAATACCGATCGACTGAAACACAGCTAATACCAGCGTACCGTAACGGGTGTACTGACTAATCTTGCGACGGCCAGCCTCCCCTTCTTTCTTAATTTCAGCCAACGTTGGATGAACCACCGTTAGTAGCTGGATAATGATCGACGCCGAAATATATGGCATGATCCCCAGAGCAAAGATAGAAGCACGGCTAAGAGCACCACCAGAGAACATATTAAACATTTCAATGATGGTGCCTCTTTGCTGCTCGAGCAATTTGGCAAGTACAGTGGCATCAATACCAGGGATCGGAATAAAAGAGCCGATACGGAAAACAATCAACGCACCGATAACAAACAAAAGTCTGCGCTTCAGTTCGCCTAGTCCACCCTTGGCACTTTGGAAATCTAACCCCGGTTGCTTAGCCATCTGCTACTTATTCCTCAATTTTACCGCCAGCAGCTTCGATAGCAACACGAGCGCCTTTAGTGACACGCAAACCACGCAGAGTTACCGCACGACCAACTTCGCCGGAAAGGATAACTTTCGCGAATTCGATCTGGATACCAACTACGTTAGCGGCTTTCAGCGTGTTTAGGTCGATTACGTCGCCTTCAACAAGTGCAAGTTCAGACAGACGAACTTCTGCCGTGATCATCGCTTTGCGAGAGGTGAAGCCGAATTTCGGCAAACGACGATATAAAGGCATCTGACCACCTTCAAAACCACGACGTACGCCACCGCCAGAACGTGAGTTCTGACCTTTGTGACCACGACCAGCGGTTTTACCCAGGCCAGAACCAATACCACGACCTACACGCCTCGGCGCTTGTTTGGCACCTTCAGCCGGAGACAGAGTATTTAAACGCATCTCTTACTCCTCAACCTTAACCATGTAGGAAACTTGGTTGATCATACCGCGTACAGCAGGAGTATCCTCGCGCTCTACGGTGTGACCAATGCGACGCAGACCCAGGCCGAGCAGAGTAGCTTTATGCTTCGGTAAACGGCCAATGGAGCTGCGAGTTTGTGTAACTTTAATAGTCTTTGCCATGGTTAATTACCCCAGAATTTCTTCAACGGATTTACCACGCTTGGCAGCGACCATTTGTGGGGATTTCATATTTGCCAGAGCATCAATAGTTGCACGAACCACGTTGATTGGGTTTGTAGAACCATAAGCTTTAGCCAATACGTTATGCACCCCAGCGACTTCCAGGACGGCACGCATTGCGCCACCGGCAATAATACCGGTACCTTCGGAAGCCGGCTGCATGAACACACGGGAACCCGTATGAGCACCTTTAACAGGATGCTGCAAGGTGCCGCTGTTCAGCGCGACATTCATCATGTTGCGACGGGCTTTTTCCATCGCTTTCTGTATCGCTGCCGGAACTTCGCGTGCTTTGCCGTAGCCAAAACCAACGCGACCGTTACCATCACCAACTACTGTCAGTGCGGTAAAGCTGAAGATACGGCCACCTTTTACGGTTTTAGATACGCGGTTTACCGCGATCAGCTTTTCCTGCAGTTCGCCAGCTTGTTTTTCGATGTGAGCCATCTTAAACCTCTTCCTTAGAACTGAAGGCCAGCTTCACGGGCAGCATCTGCCAGTGCCTGGACTCGACCATGATATTGGAAACCGGAACGGTCAAAGGATACTTTCGTGATCCCTTTTTCCAATGCGCGTTCTGCAATAGCTTTACCTACAGCAGTGGCAGCATCTTTGTTGCCGGTATACTTCAGTTGCTCAGTGATAGTTTTTTCTACAGTAGAGGCAGAAACTATTACTTCAGAACCGTTTGGTGCAATCACCTGTGCGTAAATATGACGCGGGGTACGATGTACCACCAGACGTGTCGCACCCAGTTCTTTGAGCTTACGGCGTGCGCGGGTCGCACGACGGATACGAGCAGATTTCTTATCCATAGTGTTACCTTACTTCTTCTTAGCCTCTTTGGTACGCACGACTTCGTCGGCGTAACGGACACCCTTGCCTTTATAAGGCTCAGGACGACGGTAGGCACGTAAATCTGCTGCAACCTGACCAATAACTTGTTTATCAGCGCCTTTCAGCACGATTTCAGTTTGGGTCGGACATTCAGCAGTAATGCCTTCCGGCAGTTGGTGCTCGACTGGGTGAGAGAAGCCTAAAGCTAAATTCACCACATTGCCTTTAACAGCAGCACGATAACCAACACCTACCAGTTGAAGCTTTTTAATGAAGCCATCGGTAACACCAACAACCATTGCGTTCAACAGTGCACGAGTGGTACCCGCTTGGGCCCATCCGTCTACAGAGCCTTCGCGCGGAGCGAAAGTCAGTGTATTTTCTTCCTGTTTAACTTCAACGGCATTATGGATAGTACGTGACAGCTCGCCGTTTTTACCCTTTATCGAAATAACCTGACCGTTGAGTTTTACCTCTACGCCGGCAGGAATGACGACGGGTGCTTTTGCAACACGAGACATGCTTTCCTCCCGATTAAGCTACGTAGCAGATAATCTCGCCACCAAGACCAGCCTGGCGAGCTGCACGATCAGTCATAACACCTTTAGAGGTAGAAATAACAGCGATACCCATACCGGCCATAACTTTTGGCAGCTCATCTTTTTTCTTATAGATGCGCAGACCTGGACGGCTGATACGTTGAATGCTTTCTACCACTGACTTGCCCTGGTAGTACTTAAGTACTAATTCCAGTTCAGGTTTGGTGTCGCCTTCGATTTTAAATTCTTCAATATAGCCTTCTTCCTTCAGCACGTTGGCAATAGCCACTTTCAGCTTGGAGGAAGGCATGGTGACCGCAACTTTGTTCGCGGCTTGACCGTTACGGATACGGGTCAGCATATCCGCGATCGGATCTTGCATGCTCATCTGTCTTTACTCCCGTGATTCAATTGGTGACAATTACCAGCTAGCCTTTTTAAGACCCGGAATTTCACCGCGCATAGCGGCTTCACGGACCTTAATACGGCTCAACCCGAACTTCCGCAGGAAAGCATGCGGACGACCAGTTTGACGACAGCGGTTACGCTGACGAGACGGGCTGGAATCACGCGGCAGAGACTGCAGCTTAAGAACTGCATCCCAACGATCTTCGTCGGATGAGTTCACACCAGAGATAATAGCTTTCAATTCCTCGCGTTTAGCACGGAATTTGTCAGCCAGTTTCACGCGAACGACTTCGCGTGCTTTCATGGATTGCTTAGCCATTAGTAACCCTGCCTTACTTGCGGAACGGGAAGTTAAAGGCAGCCAGTAACGCACGGCCTTCATCATCGGATTTCGCAGTAGTGGTGATAGTAATATCTAAACCACGAACGCGATCGACTTTATCATAATCGATTTCCGGGAAGATGATCTGTTCACGCACGCCCATGCTGTAGTTACCACGACCATCGAAAGACTTAGCAGACAAGCCGCGGAAGTCACGAATACGTGGAACAGCAATGGAGACCAGACGCTCAAAGAACTCCCACATGCGTTCGCCACGCAGAGTTACTTTACAGCCGATCGGATAGCCCTGACGGATTTTGAAGCCTGCAACTGATTTGCGTGCTTTGGTGATCAACGGCTTTTGACCGGAGATTGCTGCCAAGTCAGCTGCTGCATTATCCAGCAGTTTCTTGTCAGCGATCGCTTCACCCACACCCATGTTCAGGGTGATCTTCTCGACCCGAGGGACTTGCATGACAGAATTGTAACCAAACTCAGTCATGAGTTTTTTTACGACATCGTCTTTGTAGTAATCATGCAGTTTCGCCATCGTACTACTCCAAATTACTTGATAGTTACGCTGTTAGATTTGAAGAAACGGACTTTTTTGCCATCTTCGAATCTAAAGCCTACACGGTCAGCCTTACCGGTTGCCGAGTTGAAGAGTGCAACGTTAGAAACCTGAATTGCAGCTTCTTTTTCAACGATGCCGCCTGGTTGGTTCAGGGCCGGGACAGGCTTCTGATGTTTTTTAACCAGGTTGATACCTTCAACAATGACCTTACCAGAAGACAGGACATTTTTAACTTTACCGCGCTTACCTTTATCTTTACCGGTAAGCAGGATAACTTCGTCATCACGACGGATTTTCGCTGCCATGTTTCGCTCCTTAGAGTACTTCTGGTGCCAGAGAGATAATTTTCATGAACTTCTCATTACGCAGTTCACGAGTTACCGGCCCAAAAATACGCGTGCCGATAGGTTGCTCGCTGTTATTGTTTAAAATAACGCATGCATTACCATCGAAGCGAATGACAGAACCGTCCGGGCGACGAACACCCTTCTTGGTGCGCACCACTACCGCCTTCAGCACATCGCCTTTCTTCACCTTACCGCGAGGAATTGCTTCCTTGATGGTAATTTTGATGATGTCACCGATGCCTGCGTAGCGACGGTGCGAGCCACCTAGAACCTTGATACACATTACGCGACGTGCACCGGAGTTGTCGGCCACGGTCAGCATAGTCTGTTCTTGGATCATGTTAGTGCTCCGCTAATGTCAACTACAACTTTAGGACCCAGGATAGGTCATTAAGAAATCCCCACAAATGAGGGCGCGGCATTATAACACCGGTTCCAGATTATGGGTAGAAAAAATAAACGGCCCACAGTTCATGAGCCGTTTATCTATTTTCGAGCAAGTGATTCTATTACAGAATCGCTTTCCCTACAACGCGAACCAGTGTCCAAGACTTAGTCTTAGACAGCGGACGGCATTCGCTAATTTCAACGACATCGCCGATACCGCATTCATTGTTCTCGTCATGTACGTGTAGCTTAGTCGTACGTTTGATGAACTTACCGTAGATTGGGTGTTTCACAAAACGTTCAATCGCGACAACCATGGATTTCTCCATTTTGTCACTGATAACACGACCTTGCAGAGTACGGATCTTGTCACTCATTACGCACCCGCCTTTTCAGTCAGTAAAGTCTTCACACGTGCAACATCACGACGCACTTGTTTCAACAGGTGTGTTTGCTGCAACTGGCCACTTGCCGTTTGCATGCGCAGGTTAAACTGCTCACGCAAAAGGTTAAGAAGCTCAGTGTTCAGCTCTTCCACGCTTTTTTCGCGCAGCTCTTGTGCTTTCATTACATCACCGTCTTAGTTACAAAGGTGGTTTTGATAGGCAGTTTGGCTGCTGCCAGCTGGAAGGCTTCACGAGCTACCTCTTCAGGCACACCGTCCATTTCGTACAGGACTTTACCAGGCTGGATCAGGGCGACCCAATACTCTACGTTACCCTTACCTTTACCCATACGAACTTCCAGTGGCTTCTCGGTGATCGGTTTGTCCGGGAATACACGGATCCAGATCTTACCTTGACGCTTAACTGCACGGGTCATCGCACGACGTGCTGCTTCAATTTGACGAGCAGTCAGACGACCACGGCCAACAGCTTTCAGACCGTAAGTGCCGAAGCTCACATCCGTGCCTTGCGCAAGGCCACGGTTGCGGCCTTTGTGCACCTTACGGAATTTTGTACGCTTTGGTTGTAACATCAGCGACTCTCCTTACTTGCGGCCTTTACGCTGCTGCTTTTTAGGTTGAGCAGCCGGTTCAGGTTGTTCAACTGCAGCCATACCACCCAGAATCTCACCTTTGAAGATCCACACTTTTACGCCGATCACACCATAAGTGGTGTGCGCTTCGGAAGTGTTGTAATCGATATCCGCACGCAGTGTGTGCAACGGAACACGACCTTCACGGTACCATTCGGTACGCGCGATTTCAGCACCGCCAAGGCGGCCGCTTACTTCAACTTTAATTCCTTTAGCGCCAAGACGCATTGCGTTCTGTACAGCACGCTTCATAGCACGACGGAACATAACACGGCGTTCCAGCTGAGAAGTGATACTGTCAGCAACCAATTTAGCGTCAAGTTCCGGTTTACGGATTTCGGCGATATTGATTTGCGCAGGAACGCCAGCGATACCCGCTACGACCTTACGCAGTTTTTCGACATCTTCGCCTTTCTTGCCGATAACGATGCCAGGACGAGCGGTGTGAATAGTCACACGGATGCTCTTCGCTGGACGCTCGATAACGATGCGAGAAACGGAAGCTTTCGACAGTTCTTTAGTCAAGAACTGGCGAACTTTAAAGTCGCTGTCCAGGTTGTCAGCGAAATCTTTGGTATTTGCATACCAGGTAGAATTCCAAGGTTTGACAATACCTAGGCGAATACCATTAGGATGTACTTTCTGACCCATTGCTAGTCTCCAGAGTCTCAGCGATCGGACACAACCACAGTAATGTGGCTGGTGCGCTTCAGAATGCGATCTGCACGACCTTTAGCACGAGGCATAATGCGCTTCATACTTGGGCCTTCGTCTACGAAAATCTTCGTGACTTTCAGATCATCGATGTCAGCGCCATCGTTGTGTTCTGCGTTAGCAATGGCAGACTCTAGTACCTTCTTAACCAAACCAGCAGCTTTTTTGTTGGTATAGGCCAAAGTTTCCAGAGCTTGCGACACTTTCTTACCGCGGATCAGGTCTGCAACAAGGCGGACCTTCTGAGCAGAAGAACGAGCGTGGCGATGTTTAGCGATAGTTTCCATCTCTTCCTCCTACCTTAGCGCTTTTTAGCTTTTTTATCAGCCGCATGGCCGCGATAAGTACGAGTCGGCGCGAATTCACCCAGTTTATGACCGACCATTTCATCGGAAACAAATACTGGTACGTGCTGACGACCATTATGGACAGCGATGGTCAAACCGATCATGTTAGGAAAGATCGTTGAACGACGGGACCAAGTGCGCAAAGGCTTCTTGTCACCGCTTTCCACCGCTTTCTCTACCTTCTTCAGCAAGTGCAGGTCAATAAAGGGACCTTTCTTGAGAGAACGTGGCATGGCTTATCCTCTAATTATTTTTTACTACGGCGACGTACGATGAACTTGTCAGTACGCTTGTTGCTACGGGTCTTCTTACCTTTGGTTTGAACGCCCCACGGGGTTACCGGGTGCTTACCAAAGTTACGACCTTCACCACCACCGTGTGGGTGATCGACTGGGTTCATCGCTGTACCGCGAACGGTAGGGCGAATACCACGCCAACGAGCAGCACCTGCTTTACCCAGAACGCGAAGCATATGTTCAGCGTTACCGACTTCACCTAAGGTGGCGCGGCAATCGACTTGAACTTTACGCATTTCGCCAGAGCGCAGACGCAGAGTTACGTAGGAACCGTCACGAGCAACGATCTGAACGTAGGCACCAGCAGAACGAGCCATCTGGCCACCCTTACCTGGTTTCATTTCTACGTTGTGAACCGTTGAACCTACTGGGATGTTGCGCATAGGCAGGGTGTTACCTGTCTTGATTGCAGCATCAACACCAGATTGGATCTGGTCACCCACTTTCAGGCCTTTCGGCGCCAGGATATAACGGCGTTCGCCGTCTTTGTACAGAACCAGCGCGATATTCGCGGAACGGTTCGGATCGTACTCCAGACGCTCAACCACTGCTGCGATACCATCTTTGTTGCGTTTGAAGTCAACCAGACGATAATGCTGCTTGTGGCCACCACCGATATGACGGGTGGTGATACGGCCATTGTTGTTACGACCACCGCTTTTGCTCAATTTCTCAAGCAGCGGGGCATAAGGTTTACCCTTGTGCAACTCCTGGTTAACCACTTTAACAACATGGCGACGGCCCGGAGATGTAGGTTTACATTTAACAATTGCCATTGTTCAAACTCCTCCGACTTACTCTGCGCCGCTGATGAAGTCCAGATTCTGGCCTTCTTTCAGGGTGACGTAAGCTTTTTTCCAGTCGCTACGACGACCGACACGCTGACCGTGACGTTTCACTTTGCCTTTAACAAGCAGAGTGTTAACGCCTTCGACTTCGACTTCAAACAGTTTCTTAACCGCAGCTTTGATTTCTGCTTTAGTCGCGTCTTTGGCAACTTTGAGAACGATGGTATTGTTCTTTTCCATCGCAGAAGAGGCTTTTTCAGAAACGTGCGGCGCGCGCACTACTTTCAGCAGACGTTCTTCACGAATCATGCCAGCATCTCCTCAACTTGCTTCACCGCGTCAGAAGTCATAACGACTTTGTCGAAGGCGATCAGGCTTACTGGATCGATACCTGCTACGTCACGAACATCAACCTTGTACAGGTTGCGTGCGGCCAGGAACAGGTTCTCGTCGACTTCGCCGGTAATAATCAGCACGTCTTCCAGAGCCATGTCTTTCAGTTTCTGTGCAAGCAGCTTAGTTTTAGGCGCTTCTACAGAGAACGTCTCGACTACGATCAAGCGATCTTGACGTACCAGTTCGGACAGAATGCTTTTCAGCGCGCCGCGGTACATCTTTTTGTTTACTTTTTGACTGTGGTCCTGTGGCTTTGCAGCGAAGGTTACACCACCTGAACGCCAGATTGGGCTCTTTACAGAACCTGCTCGCGCACGGCCAGTACCTTTCTGACGCCAAGGTTTCTTACCGGAACCAGTTACTTCAGCACGGGTCTTCTGAGCGCGAGTACCTTGACGGGCACCTGCTGCATAAGCAACAACGACCTGGTGTACCAGCGCTTCATTGAAATCACGCCCGAAGGTAGTTTCGGAAACAGTCAGCGCGCTTTGCGCGTCTTTCACTACTAATTCCATTCCTATCTCCTCGACGTTAAGCCTTAACAGCAGGTTTAACGATCAGGTTGCTACCGGTAGCACCCGGAACAGCACCCTTGACCAGTAGTAGGTTGCGCTCAGCATCAACGCGAACTACATCCAGGCTTTGAACGGTTACGCGCTCGTTACCTAGTTGGCCTGCCATTTTCTTTCCTTTAAACACTTTACCTGGAGTCTGGTTCTGACCGATTGAACCATGTCCACGGTGTGCCAAGGAGTTACCATGGGTAGCGTCTTGGGTACGGAAGTTCCAGCGCTTTACAGTGCCAGCAAAACCTTTACCTTTAGAAGTACCGGTAACATCGACTTTCTTAACGTCTGCGAAAATTTCAACGCTAATATTCTGACCTGCAGTAAATTCCTCACCTTCTGCAAGGCGGAATTCCCACAAACCACGGCCAGCTTCTACGCCAGCTTTAGCGAAGTGACCCGCTTCTGGTTTGGTTACACGGTTAGCTTTTTTGCTACCAGTAGTAACTTGCACAGCACGGTAACCATCGTTGTCCAGGTCTTTGACCTGAGTAACGCGGTTTGCTTCAATTTCGATAACGGTTACTGGGATAGAAACGCCATCTTCAGTGAAGATACGAGTCATGCCCACTTTCTTACCGACTAAACCAATCATTGTTTCAACCTCTCAATCGTCAATGACCCTGATTAACCCAGGCTGATCTGCACGTCTACACCAGCAGCCAGATCCAGACGCATCAGAGCATCAACGGTTTTCTCGGTTGGCTCAACGATGTCAACCAGACGCTTGTGAGTACGAATTTCATACTGATCGCGCGCATCTTTATTGACGTGCGGTGAAATCAGAATAGTAAAACGCTCTTTGCGGGTCGGCAGCGGGATTGGACCACGAACTTGCGCACCAGTGCGCTTCGCAGTCTCAACGATTTCCGCAGTTGATTGATCGATCAAACGATGATCAAACGCTTTCAGGCGGATACGGATTCTTTGGTTCTGCATGAGACCAGAGCTCCAATTATTTTAAACGTAAGTAATTACTACTCATACCCATTTCGATTGATGGGTGAGTGTAATCGTTCTTCATATAACCCCCATATCGGGAGTATTGTTTGGCTGACAGTACTGCATGTCAGCCAACTAATTCTGAATGAATTAGACTTACCAAGATTAGGTAAGCCCGCGCATTATACGTAAATGAGGACAAGAAGCAACCTTTCTGATGGGGAAAGCGCCTTTATTTCACTCAAATACCGCCGCGGTGTGTTCGTACGCCCAACCCCCGAATAGTAGGTTCGGTTCCGCAATGCAGAGTATATAAACGTCTGCGGAGCCTATCTGTAATCAATTCCTGAATGCAGCGCGCATTTACAACTCTCATAACAACCTCAACCCCTCACCCACTTACCCCTCAGAGATACACTAGCATCATTGCCCACATAACTGGCAGGGAACCCTACCGCCCTTCCCACGCAAATGGAGTTTTGCCCTTGGACTATTCATCAATAGTTGATTTTCTCTCACCATCAAAATTTATCTACCATAATATCGTCTTAATGATTGGTCTGGCGGCGGGAAGTTTTCTTAACGTCGTAGTATACCGTTTGCCTATGATGCTCAATAAACATCAGCCTGAATATGAATGCCAACTCAATCTGTGCTTCCCTGCATCACACTGTACAGAATGCAAACACCCACTGAGATTCTGGCAGAATATACCGCTTTTGAGTTGGCTTCTTTTGCAAGGGAGATGTCACTACTGTCATGTAAAAATCCCCCTGCACTATCCCTTAAATGAGCTGGCATGTGCGCTGCTATTTCTCGGAATGTCCCTTCTTTTCGATACTCCGTTTACTCTAATCAGTGCACTCGTATTAATGTGGTTCTTGTTAGCTTTAAGCCTGATCGACAGTTCAACTTATTTATTGCCCGATATGCTGACACTGCCTCTGATGTGGTTAGGATTATTGGTTCATTCAGTAACAAGCGAAGTGACAATTCATGATTCGTTATACGGCGCAGTTGCGGGATATCTGGCTTTGTGGAGTCTCTATTGGGGATTCAAAATCCTGAGCAACAAAGAAGGAATGGGGTACGGAGATTTTAAACTGCTGGCTGCACTTGGCGCATGGATGGGGTGGCAATCGTTACCCTATCTTTGCATTCTGGCAGCATTGATAGGACTCGTTTTTATCACTATGCGGGCATTTGTTAGAAAAAAGACAGGCAAGATTCCTTTTGGGCCATGCCTGGCAATAGCGGGGGCAGTTGTTTACATCAGCCAAGAGAGCAATATTTTCTGGCTGATGTTCTTTTCGCTAGCAGCAGCATGAATTACTGAGAATCTTCTTTCAACTGGGACTGGATATAATTTTGAATGCCTATTCGCCCAATTAGCTCAATCTCAGTTTCGAGCCAGTCGATGTGGTGCTCTTCGTCTGCGAGAATAGTTATCATCAAATCACGGCTGACATAATCATGTACTGAGTCCGCATAAGCGATGGCTTCGCGCAGATCTTTTGCGCCTTCAAACTCCAGAGCCAAATCGGATTTCAGCATCTCTTCTACATCTTCGCCAATATGTAACTTGCCGAGGTCTTGTAAGTTTGGTAGCCCTTCAAGGAAAAGGATACGTTCGATATAAATGTCAGCATGTTTCATTTCGTCGATAGACTCATGATATTCGATGCCGTTCAGACGCATCAATCCCCAATTCTTAAACATACGGGCATGCAAAAAGTACTGACTGATAGCAACCAGCTCATTTCCAAGAAGTTTATTGAGGTGTGCAATGACTTTTTTATCGCCTTTCATAGGTAACTCCTCCATTCCGGTATCTAAAGCGTAGATCCAGATCAGAGTAAGTCAAAGAAAAGGCCTACTTTTCGGCGATGTATTTTAAGCGATGTTGTCGAACTGAGGTATCTGCTGTAATTCGTCTTCCATTATCTGACGAGCTACACGAATGCACTTTCCACATTGGGTCCCTACCGGGACAAAATTTCTTAGCTGCTGAAACGTCTGTGGCTGATATCGGCGAACAACTTGGCGGATTGTTTTATCACTAACAGAATTACACAAACATACGTACATATAAACCACACATCGGACAAAAACCAAACTTATCGTAAATGAGAATCGTTATTATTGCAACTCCGACGCATAAAAAAGGGCGCCGAAGCACCCTTTTCATATTGCATGAAATTATCAGCGATTAAGCGATAACTTTAGCAACCACACCAGCACCTACGGTACGGCCACCTTCACGGATTGCAAAACGCAAGCCGTCATCCATCGCGATTGGATGGATCAAGGTAACTACCATGTTGATGTTGTCACCTGGCATTACCATCTCTACGCCTTCTGGCAGTTCGATGGTACCGGTCACGTCAGTTGTACGGAAGTAGAACTGTGGACGATAGCCTTTGAAGAACGGAGTATGACGGCCGCCTTCAT
>NZ_JBLJFK010000023.1:0-9919 GCF_049889095.1 Ewingella sp. S1.OA.A_B6
GGCGGGCGAGTATATTGCCCAGCAGATGTATCCGGGGGTTGATCGGGAGAATTTGAGCGAAGAGCAGCGTCAGACCATCAGTGCGCTGTCGACGCTGGCGGCGGGTCTTGCCGGTGGGTTGGCGGGAAACAGCTCGGCAGATACGGTAGCGGGTGCGCAGGCGGGTAAGAATGCGGCGGAAAACAACAACCTTTTATTACCAAGGCCTGTCCTAGTACCCGTTCCGGGGCTGCCGTTGAGCCCAGGCGATAAAGTTGTTTGGGATGCCAACAATAAGATGGCCTCGGAGCTGGATAAAGCTCTGAAAGACTCAGGAACCGAGGACGATACGCCGTCAATTACTGACGGTCAGTCAATCGTTGACGGGCGTGATGAGGCTGCTAAATCACGCGATCCGAATGTGGCGAAGGATCTAACTGATGCGGGCAAAGCCGAGCTTGGTGGAACGGGTTCGGGTACGCCGGGCGGTTGGGGGCCTGAAGATGAAGAGAATGCGCGAAGTGGTGAACAAAAAACTACCGTTGATGACCTGATGTCTTCATCGTCAAAAGGCCAAAAAACTACAGGGAGATCAAAACTCTTTGAAAGAACGGGGGGCAGTGATGCTGCTAATAAAGAATTTGATTCATTAACGCCGACAGAAATTAAAGATATTCCAGGCGGACGAGTTGGTAAACTTCCTGATGGTCGAACAGTTATTGTGAGAGAACGTAGCACTGATGGTAGGCCAACATTAGAAATCCAGTCAGGTAAGAGTAGAATGAAATTTAGATATGATGAGTGATGATATATGACTGAAAAACTAGTGAATATTGTTTGTGAAGAACATAGCTTACAGCATGACCAGTTAGTTGATTTTAGATATTTATCTGGAGTCCTTGAGCTGGTTTTAGCCTCAAGTCATGCAGATAAAACTAACAAAACCCGCGTTGTATTTGACTGGGTACATTCTTTTCGTGTCACTGATGAAGGTGACTTGTTAAAAATGCAAGATGAACTGAATGGTCAGATGTTGAAAGGAGTTTACACAATCGAAGGATCTCATTATTTAACATGGTTTAATCAGCAAAGTGCCAATATCCATGAAGGAGACTCCATCGCTCATTACCTCATCGTTACAGGTGAGGACGTTATTGATGTTCTGTCTTCAGTTAGTCCAACAATAGTATCTTGCTGATGAACAATAATCCCGGCTCTCGAGCCGGGATTATACTTTGTAGTCTTAGTCCCCAACCTTGGCCCTAATGACCAAACCCCCGTTCTCAGCCGTAATACTCACCGGCTGACCGGTACTAAATTTCAGTTCTTAGCCCTAATCGTCAGCTGTGTGCTGGGCCTGTCGTCGTTGGTGCGATAACTAACGAGCCTAGTGCAAAGCGATTACTACTGAGCTATTCAAAGCATTTAATCGAACGTGCCACGACGGTTATCACAGTGATGAAACAACGAGTTACCAACGTTTTAAGATCCCTTTATACTGCTGATTTTGTCATTCTTGCTCTTTAACATCGTGGGGGGAACTCAGTGCTCACATTGTTCTGAGCGGCGTACAGGCGGCGCAAACCATCAGTGCGCTGTCGACGCTGGCGGCGGGTCTTGCCGGTGGGTTGACGGGAGACAGCTCGGCAGATACGGTGGCGGGTGCGCAGGCTGGGCAAAACGCAGCGACGAATAATAACCTTGCTATTGTTCGTACCGGCGCGGCGGCTTGTGCAGAAATTCCTGCTTGTCGTGATAACGTCATTAAAATAGGGCTGGGCGCTTTAGTGGGTGCAGGCGTTGCCACTTCTGCCATGGAACAGCTATCCGCCCCTCAGAAAACCAATGTGATGTTGGCAGCAATGTCGGGTGATAAGACTCTCATCGACAACCTTTCCTCCTCAGAGAGAACGGCTTATGAGGAGTGGAAGGGAAATCAAGGGTTGATCACTGTCTTCCCGGCGGGAGAAAAAGATCTGACGGGTGGTAAGCTTGAAAACCCGGCTCAGGAGCAGAATAAGGGAACAACGCTAGTTACACCGGATCAGTCAGGTGAACAGGGTGCGAGCAATACCGGTAATACGGACGGTAAGGCGGATACGGGCGGGAATACGACGGTTACGCCGATAGCAGAGCAAAATTCGGATGATCTGGCTTATACTCAATCAGAAAATCGAATTGAAACAACTCTGAAACCCGAAAAAAATTGGGAAAGTGCTAGAAATAAAGCATTAGATATTGTGGGTAACTTGGGTGCCGATTCTAAACCTGTTATTGGTCGGTTAGAGGTCAGCGCAGGGAATGGAAAGGTAATCGGACGACAATCGGATGATGGTAAGATAGGTTGGCGTGTTGATTATGATCCTGAAAAAGGAACCCACATTAACGTATGGGATTATTCTCAAGGTAAAGGGCCAGGAAAAGCAATAAAGCAGGTTATACCATTTGAGGGTAATGAAAAAGCCTTTGAGACAATATTGAAGCAGCTAAATAGGTAGAGTAGATGACTTTATTTGAAGAGTGTAAAGAAGCACTTAGCTCTGATTTTAATATAGTCGATGACGAGGCTAAGAAGGATGCTGTTGATATTTTGAATGGATATCCTTTTTTGGATGGGAATATTGTTTGGGCGAAACTTCAATGCTCGGATTATGAGGATATCAATGAGCTATTGAAGGCAATCTATATAAAAAATGATGATGTATTCGTTTTTGTAGATGACATGGCTATTCCTGTTTTTAGGACAAAGTTGACTTTAATAGCTGAAAATATTTATGACGTTACAGCTCTATCGCCGAAATTATTTATTTTTAATAACGAAATTATATTGCAACCCCTATTTCCAACTGAAATAATCCGTTTAGGTACAAAGAGTTAATTAACGACAAGTAAAACCCCGTCCTCGGTGGCGGGATTTTACTTTATAAATTAGCTTGTTAAGGGATTAGTATCCCTTCTTCCTGCCGCCGCAGCCGAATAACTCCCGGCGCGGCGGTGACTTCCAGTTGTTCGCTATCGGTGATACCGGACTCAGTGAGCCAGTCGCCGCCGATAATCAGTTCCCCGTTATCCCGTACCCAATCCGCCCCTAAATCGTGGCAGTTCAGGCTGGCTTCGCAGAGTTCATTCCAGGTAGCATCATCGGTGACAAGGGTCAGCCACTGGCCATCTTGTCTTAACGTTGGCTAAATGGGTGCGCCGGTCGTAAAACCGAGTTTGGTAAGCTGGTTGCCTTCAATCGTCAGCTGCGGGATAGGTTGCGGTGTGTAGGTGATGTTCATGCGCTGCCCTCCGTGGTTGGCGCAGTGCGGATAATCAACTGGCCCTGCTCGGTGATAATAGTGACCGGCTGCCTCGTGATAAATCCCATATTTTACAGAAAGTTACCATTAATCGTTAGCTGTGGGCTAGGGTTGGACTTACCGCCGTTGGGGCGATAACCGACGGTGTAAAGGCGGGCTTGGGGGGCGGGTTCTGACGTAGAATCGCGTTCAGTCATGATCAACTCCTGTTTAGTTGGTGGTGACGAGCGGCGGTAATGGGGTGCAACCCGTTATCTGGCGGCGAAGTCGCGCAAACTGGATAAGCCGCTGGCGGTGCTTATCCAGTCATCATCTGCGGCGGGTAAATCGTCGCTGATGGACGCGGTTCTCGGCCTGATGCCGGAAGAAGAGCGTATCCAGTACAACGCCATGACCGGCCAGAGCCTGTATTACCTTGGTGAAACCAGCCTTCAGCATAAAATCCTGGCTATCTCGGAGGAGGAAGGCGTGCGGCAGGCGGCGTATGCGCTGAAGCTGTTGCAGTCGGACGGTGATTGTGCAGAAATTCCTGCTTGTCGTGATAACGTCATTAAAATAGGGCTGGGCGCTTTAGTGGGCGCAGGCGTTGCCACTTCTGCCATGGAACAGCTTTCCGACCCTCAGAAAACTAATGTGATGTTGGCAGCAATGTCGGGTGATAAGACTCTCATCGACAACCTTTCCTCCTCAGAGAGAACGGCTTATGAGGAGTGGAAGGGAAATCAAGGGTTGATCACTGTCTTCCCGGCGGGAGAAAAAGATCCAACTGGTGGTAAGCTTGAAAACCCGGCTCAGGATCAGAATAAGGGAACCATGCTGGTTACACCGGATCAGTCAGGTGAACAGGGTGCGAACAATACCGGCAATACGGACGGTAAGGCGGATACGGGCGGGAATACCACGACAACGCCGATTGCAGAGCAAAATTCGGATGATTTAGCTTATCTGGCTGAGGGAAGGGATGATAGATTACCAATTCCGGAGCCTACTGTAGCGAGTAACGGGTTGAAAATTGGGTCAAACTCTAAACATACTCCAGGAGCACAAGGATTTAGGCCAGATGCAGGTATTGAACCTCAAGATTCATTGAGGCTTTTTGAGCAATCAATTCCGAGTACAAAACAATACCCAAACAAAGAAGTGAGATTTTCTGTAGATAGCAAAGGCAATGTGCATCGTCTTACAGGGACCAATGGTGAGTATCACTGGAATGGTAGCACTGGTGATAAAAATGCTCTTACAAGTGATCAAATACCGAGTTCAATTCAAAAACAGTTAGGAGTCAGAATAAAATGATTTATGGCGATCCATTCTATTTTGCACTTCAGTTCGATGTTGTCGAATCTTGGAGCCCCCCCGATGGTATGTGGAAAAATGGACTTTTTTCTTTATATGTTGATGGTAAAAAATTATTTGATGTTATTGATGTCTTTGAATTAAAAACTACGTTTGGTTTCTATTTAAAAGCACCAATTGGTGATCTTAATGTAAATGACTTAAACATTGATTCGATCGCTCTTTACGAGAATGCGAGGGATTATTTCATCGGCGATGGTGAAGAACTGATTGATGGTTTATTTGATATGACATGTACTCCGATGGAAGATAACGGCTGTTATTTATACTTTATAAAAACCAGTTTTGGCGATCGGTTGGTATGGAGTGCAGATAATGGAGTGAAAATTAATGAGATCAAGCTTCCCTCAGGAACAATATACAATGTAATTAATGAGTTACGTTCTTACCATTTGTAAGTAACTCCCGTGATCCGGGTTTTACTTTTTAGCCTTGCAAGTTGAGTTCGGTTGTAAATTCCCGGTTTTCGAGCTACTAAACAGACACAGAACGTCGATGAACTGAGTCGCGACGTGGAGCACGCCAACCAGACCCTCTCCCCTATTTTTGATAAAGAGAAAGAGCAGACCCGGCTGAAGGAAGCGCAGCTGATAGGAGAGATAGGGACGCAGGCGATGGATATCGCGCGGACGCAGGGTAAGATTATTGCGACGAAGGCCGCCAATGATAAGATGGCCACGGCCAACGATGCGGACCGTCAGACGGCGAAAGCGCAGTGGAAGAAAGCCAATCCGGGCGAAACGCCGACAGACAAGCAAGTTAACGAGCAGGTTTACAGCAACTTCTATAATCAGGCGTTTAGTGGGTGCAGGCGTTGCCACTTCTGCCATGGAACAGCTATCCGACCCTCAGAAAACCAATGTGATGTTGGCAGCAATGTCGGGTGATAAGACTCTCATCGACAACCTTTCCTCCTCAGAGAGAACGGCTTATGAGGAGTGGAAGGGCAACCAAGGTCTGATCACAGTCTTCCCTGCGGGAGAAAAAGATCTGACGGGTGGTAAGCTTGAAAACCCAGCTCAGGAGCAGAATAAGGGAACCACGCTGGTTACACCGGATCAGTCAGGTGAGCAAAAGGGAGTTATTACGATAACGCCTGAAAGCCAAGGTAACAAAAGCGATGGCGTATATATTAATCCAAGACCTGCCCAACCTGATTCGAGTGGGTCAACCTACATATCTGAATCAGGTAAAGAGATTAATGCTGAGAGCTTCTTTGACGATGCAAAATACACTGATAAGGTGAAACAACAAGCATCGTCAGGCGATTACCATTCATTCCCTGAATCTGTTGATGGGCATTCTGGGCAAGGTATTGTTACCGAAATTACTGGTGGGGATGGTATTAAACGTTTGAAACTAGAAATTTCAGGCAATTATAGGGGAAGTGAGGGAGTATTCGAATATATTCGAAATCCCGATGGTTCAATTAACCATCGGCTCTTTGTTCCTAATAAAAATAAGTGAGAAATTATATGATTAGCCAGATATTAGAGCTATATGCGCGCTGTGGGCAGAGCTTATCAGCGAATGGGCTTGATGAGGCTGTTCTCCCACTGGCGGAAACAGAGCATGCACTTAAGCTTTTTGCAGAAAAAGGTTGGCTCATATTAGGTGGTGATGTTTACCAGTGTAATCAGACTGGGGAAATGGATAACTTTTATGCTGATTGGTTCTGTAGTTCAACGAATCCCCTTGATAGTATTGATTTTGCAAAGAATCATTTAAGTAAGTTAGTTGGTGATAACTTATTTGTATCATTTACTATAAAAAACTAGTAAAAGAACCCCAGCCAAGGCTGGGGTTCTTGCTTCTGAAGATCAGTCGCCAATCACCGTCCTGATAACCAGACAGCCATTCTCAGCTGTCACTATCACCGGCTGGCCGGTACTAAACCCGAACTCCTCCAGCCACTTACCTTTAATCGTCAGTTGTAGGTTGGGCCTGTCGATAACTAACGGGCCTAGTGCACAGTGATTGCTTCTGAGCTATTCAAAGCATTTAATCGAACGTGCCACGACGGATATCACAATTATAAAACAACGAGTTACTAACGTTTTAAGATCCTTTTATACTGCTGATTTTGTCATCTTTGTTCTTTAACATCGTAAGGCAAACTCAGTGCTCACATTGTTCTGCGCGGCGCAGGCGACGTCTCTGGCTGAAGCGGGTGGCAGTGAAGGCAGCATGATAGGCGTCAACCTCTCTTACGGCAGCCAGTCGTCGACATCAACGCAGACCAGCACGCAGGAGCAGAGCCAGGGAAGTACGTTGACAGCAGGTAACAACCTGACGATAAATGCCACCGATACGGACATTAACGTTGAGGGCAGCCAGCTGCAGGCCGGGAAAGATGTGGGTCTGAGTGCGGCGCGGGACATTAATCTTTTCTCCGGGCTGAACAGCCAGACGCTTGAAGGCAAAAATGAAAGTCACGGTGCGTCGGTAGGCGTGGGGATTAACTTCGGTCAGGGTGCGAATGGCCTGTCGCTGAACGCCAGCGTGAATAAAGGCAAAGGCAGCGAAAGCGGCAACGGCACCAGCCATAACGAAACCACAGTCAACGCTGGGAATAATCTGACCATCAACAGTGGCCGGGATACCACGTTGACCGGCGCGCAGGCCAATGGCGAGAAAGTGACGATGGACGTTGGTCGCAACCTGACGTTGACCAGCGAGCAGGACAGCGACAACTACGACTCAAAACAGCAGAATGCCAGCGCAGGCGGCAGTGTGAGCATGGGCGGCGGCGGCGGTTCGGTGAACCTGAGCCGGGACAAGATGCACAGCACCTACGACAGCGTGCAGGAGCAGACCGGCCTGTTCGCCGGCGCGGGTGGCTTTGATATTACGGTCGGTGAGCACACCCAGCTCAACGGTGCGGTTATCGGCTCAACGGCGGATGCCAGCCTGAACAAGCTCAACACCGGCACGTTAGGGTTCAGCGATATCAAAAACAGCGCCGAATATGAAGTCGAACATCAAAGCGTTGGGATTAGCTCGGGTGGAAACATCGGCGGGCAGTTCGTGGGGAATATGGCCAACGGCCTGCTGGTGGGCGTTAACGGCAGCGGAAGTGACAGTTCCACGACTAAATCAGCGGTGTCGGAAGGCACGATAACTATTCGCGATAAAGACAACCAGAAGCAAGACGTGGACGAACTGAGCCGCGACGTCGAGCACGCCAACCAGACTCTCTCCCCGATATTTGATAAGGAGAAGGAGCAAAACCGGCTGAAGGAAGCGCAGCTGATTGGGGAAATTGGCAGTCAGGCAATGGATATCGCCAGGACGCAGGGGAAAATCGAGGCGACGAAGGCTGGCAAGGCAGAGCTTGAGAAACACGGCGTTCAGCAGCCGGGTAAAGATGCGACGAAGGAAGAGCGAGCGGCCTATGATAAAGCCCTGACGGAAACGGCAGGTTATAAAACAGCGCAGCAGAAATGGGGCACGGGGAGCGCCATTCAGCAGGGATTACAGGCCGCGACGGCAGCGGTGCAGGGCTTAGCGGGCGGCGACATGGCGAAAGCGTTGGCGGGAGCCAGTGCGCCGTATCTGGCTGAAGTGATCCACAATATGACCACCGACCCGGTGACGGGCAAGGTGAACAGCGAAGCCAATCTGATGGCGCACGCGGTATTGGGTGCGGTTATCTCGCAGGTGAACGGCAACGGCGCGTTGGCCGGTGCATCGGGTGCGGTGGTGGGCGAGTATATTGCCCAGCAGATGTATCCGGGGGTTGATCGGGATAAGCTGAGCGAAGATCAGCGCCAGACCATCAGTGCGCTGTCGACGCTGGCGGCGGGTCTTGCCGGTGGGTTGACGGGAGACAGCTCGGCAGATACGGTAGCGGGTGCGCAGGCGGGTAAGAATGCGGTGGAGAATAACTTCCTCAGTTCGAAAGAAGCCCGACAGCTTGATAAAGAGATGCAGGACTGTAAGGCATCGGGCGGTGACTGCGGCAAAGTTGCTGAGAAGTACATTGAAATCAGCAACGCAAACAGTAAGGTACTGGCCGAAGCCTGTACAGGCGGCGGGGTTGCTTGTGTCACCTGGGAAGAAATAATACAGGGCAGCACGAACGTGGCAAATGACGCCCACTCGTCACAGTTCCGGCTGGATGAAAAACTGAAAGATCCGGATGCAGCAGCGCTGGTTAATTACCTCAATGGAACCGATCTTCAATTCCTGCAAGAAAATATTACAACGGGCGATCGGGTGCTTGATGTCGTTACCAGTCCATCGTCATGGCCGGTATTGGTCATGGGAGGGAAAGCGCTCGTTACCAATACAGTCACCAATGGAAAAGAGTTGTTAATTGCAGCAGGGGCATCAGCAACCGGGAGTGCCGTTATTCAATATGGTGTGCATGGAGAGGTGAAACTGTCGGATGTGATCGGTGCCGGAGTTATCGGCGCGATTACGGCGGGTAAAGGCTATAACCCAACGGTGACATGGAATGCGGCCGGAGGATATTACCAAGCTGAACTTAAAGGTGACGATCCGTTCTTAGGGGCACTTCTGAGTAAGGCGGGGGCAGCGACGGGTTATGCTGCCGGTAACATACTTAAAGTTCCAGCGGATAAGATACTCAATCCAGTATCGAAACAGTACGAATGGATTCCGACAGGCGTCTGGACGATAACCAAACCAGCACCACAAAATTCTTTACCTTCAATCTTAGGTAATGCGGGGAACGCCGCCGCTTCTGGAGGATTTACAGAAGGGATGAATGAAGCGCTGAAAAGCAAAGAGGGGGGCAATGATGAATAGCAGATATAGATCCTTTGTTGCTTTAATTTATTTATGCTCAGTCCTTTTTATTGCACTGTTTATTATCACAATGTCATTCAGTCTACTTGGTTACTGGACTGGTGGCGGAAAGGACATACTCTCTTTTTTCGCTGATAAATTGTTTAGCTATTTTAAAGTGGGACTTTCAGGGGTATTGATAGGTTTTATTTTATGGTTTTTTTACTATCGAAAGATTTAAGTTGATGTGGAGAATAATGCGCTGAGCGATATAGCTCAGGCACAGTTTGAAGGCAAGACGCTGGAGCAGAAGGCCGGTGAGTACGTTGAGGCGGAAAACGAGCGTTATAAGAAAGAAAACTGCAGTGGGTTGAGTGCAGAGGCCTGCTCAGTGAAAATGTATACGGAACGGCGTGAAGCGTTGAAAGATACCCTTTCAGCAGGCGCTGATTTTGTGCCGGTCGTTGGCGATATCAAGGGTTTTGTGGAAGCACAGAGCGCGATAGATTATCTGGCAGCAGCGATGGGTA
>NZ_JBLJFK010000024.1:0-5230 GCF_049889095.1 Ewingella sp. S1.OA.A_B6
GCAGGAATATAACCAGTACCGGCCACATTCCTCGTTAAATAACCAGACTCCGGCAGAATTTATCCGAAGCCTGCAAACAGGCCCGGATCTCTGATTTATCCTGGCACCGATATTGGGAAGGGATCAAGTTCAACATATCCTCCATTAAGGAAAGTTGGCGTTGATCATATTCACTCAACTGAATCGCCACGGGTTTAACAGACACCTCAGAGTCATTTAAGATGACTTAAAAGAGAGGTGCCCATGAGCGGTAAACGTTATCCCGAAGAGTTCAAAATTGAAGCGGTCAAACAAGTTGTTGATCGCGGCCATTCCATCGCAAGCGTCGCCACCCGTCTTGATATCACCACGCACAGTCTCTATGCCTGGGTAAAAAAGTATGGCCCTGATTCATCAGCCACTAAAACGCAGTCCGATGCCCAGTCTGAGATCCGGCGACTTCAGAAAGAACTGAAGCGGGTTACTGACGAGAGAGACATACTAAAAAAAGCCGCTGTAGATTCAATTGGTCAACGCAACAGTCATGTGAAAACATGGGGTAGCGGAGGATTATTGAATGAAGCGTACATTTACGGCAGTAGAAAAAGAGTTTGTTTTCGACTCATGGAAGAACGGCATCGGCTTCAGTGACATTGCTAAAACCCTGGATTCTAAGCCCGGCACCATTTTCACTATTTTAAGAGACTCCGGGGGTATAAAGCCCAACGTACGTAAACGCGCTTCATCACATTTAACGTTATCTGAACGTGAAGAAATACGCGTTGGACTCTCCGCCAAAAAAAGTATCAGAGCTATTGCGCATTCTCTAAATGGTTCTGTCGCATTAAGATCTCGTCAGGTAACATGCTGTTTTTTTTGTAATGTTGCCTGACGATGTCTCTGATCCGAAAAGCCTTCAAACGCCTGCATTATCCTGCCGATGTTATCGCCCAGTGCGTCCGCTGGTATCTGGCGTATTCACTCAGCCTGCGCGATCTCGAAGAAATGATGACTGAGCGCGGTATCTCCGTTGACCATTCCACGCTTCATCGCTGGGTTATTCGCCTGGTGCCGTTACTGGACAAAGCGTTTCGTCGACATAAACGTTCCGTGGGCCGCCGCTGGCGAATGGATGAAACGTACATCAAAGTCAAAGCTCAGTGGAAGTATTTGTATCGTGCAGTCGATACGACGGGTCAGACCATCGACTTCCTGCTGACCGCCAAACGAGATGCTGCAGCGGCGCTACGTTTCTTTCGCAAGGCCATCCGGCACCAGGGCAAACCGGAGGTTGTCACCATTGATAAAAGCGGTGCCAACACGGCCGCGTTGACCACACTCAATGCTGATCAACCTGATGAAGAAGCCATCACCATCAGGCAGAGTAAGTACCTGAATAACCTTGTTGAACAAGATCATCGGAATATCAAACGGCGGATACGACCGATGCTGGGATTCAAATCATTTCGCCGGGCCCAAACGCTGCTGGCCGCTTAAATAACCGGCAACGCCTCTTTTGCTGATCTACCGCCGTTAATGCGACAGAACCGTTTTAAGCGTGGCAAAAGTCAGGGAGCGCCCCCCCTGCCCACTTATGCCTGTTTGCGTACTTCATCCAATAACTCGGGATGGTGATCGAGTACACGCAGTAGTTTGATGATAGAAGGGTGTGGCTGTGCCTTACCCTTTTCATAACGCGAAAAGGCATTCACGCCCCCACCAAAAATCTCGCTGGCCTCTTTCTGCGTGAGTTCAAGTTTTTTACGCACCTGAATGATGTACTCAGGTTCGATGGTTTCCGCGATGACTTGGGCCTTAAATGACTTCACCTTTACCATGTAGGCCATAGACTGCTCACGATCCATCACGACTTCACCACACGCCGGACAGTGGTCACCTTCTGCCTCGATAAGTGTTTTACGGCCACGGAATGAGTAAGGGACTTTCTTGATACCAAACTCAAGTTCTGCACCGCCACAAACGGAACATTTCATATTACTTCTCCTTGAATGAGACGATCAAAACACCGTCACTGACCGTTAGTTTTAGATAAACGTCACCACACGACAACTTCGGGTGGTATACGTCCTGCCAGACAGTATGATCATTATAGGTGGTCATACTTTTAAAAAAATCAGCTGCCGTCAATCCCAGGATCGCGCTGCACATATCATCAAATGTCAGCCCTAAATCATCTGCGCCGTTGAGCGCCGTATTAGTGGCTTTCACCATCCCTGCTGCAACAAGCCCCTGAACAATATGAAGGCGCGTATGTGGAGTTCTCTTTTCCATGTGCACCCGGATTATTGATTTTTGAGAGGTAATTATAACCTAAAAGGTTAATTTAGACCACAAATATAAGCTTTTAGGTTAGTTTTATCTGATGCTATCCCCAGCGTTGTTCGACGTGGTTCGCCTTCATGGCATTTATACGCCGCACGGCTAACAGAGCCATCATCTCGCATTCTGCCAGTGATTCGGCATCATGCAGTGCCTGCACGCCCGCAAAACCTGCCGACTCGGCAACGCGGGAATACAACGAAAACGCGTGAACCCGCTCAGGTTCCTTTAGCCGAAACGCATAAGCCTCTGGTCGTGGCAGGCAGCATTGGGGCGCCCTCGAACGTAGGCCGTGCGGATCTCCTCATCGCCGCGCGAATGGATCTCGATCGTCACATCGTTAAACGTCGTGTCCGTCGAATCCGCCTCCGCGCGGCCGATGAATTTGTTGCGTCATGGCGTAAATAGCTACAATGGCCGCAACAAATCCCGATGCTGCGCCGACGCCGAGTGCCCAGCGCGGCCCCAGATGGTCAGCCACCCAACCTACGATCGGTGCACCGATCGGCGTACCCCCGAGCGCAATGCCCACGCGCAGGGCCATCACCCGTCCCCGCATGGCAGGCTCCGTCGTGAGCTGCATCAAGCTGTTGGTCGCATTGGTAAAGGTTAAGGCGGCCATACTAATGATGACCAGAGCGCTGGCGAACAGCCAATAGTTCGGGGCGATGGCGGCCAACGTGCAACCGAGTCCGAATATAGCCGCACCGATCAGTAGTGACATGAACCTCGGTCGATCGCGACCGGCGGCAAGCAGTGCCGCTGTGATGGTACCGACAGCCATGATTGAGGATAGGAGGCAGTATCCACGTGCATCGGTGTGAAAAACACCGATGGCCATGGTTGAGATGAAAATCGGGAAATTCAGTCCGAATGTGCCAATCAGAAATAGCATGATCAGGATCGCCCGGAGGTCCGGTCGGGACCATACGTAGCGCAATCCCTCGCCGAGACTCCCCTTGGTCCGGCGCGCCCGTGCGCTCGCACGCAGACCGGAGGTACGCAGCAGAAACAAGGAGATCAACACCGCGATAAAACTGGTGCCGTTGAGTAAGAACGCCCAAGCAGCTTGCGCTGGTTGAAATGATCAGCCGCGAAACCGGTCCAGGGCAGCAGCAGGAGCTGCGGCCCAAACTGGAGCGCCATGACTGTGCCCACGGCCGAAGCGTTGTGATGCGTGAGTTGGGCGAGGACCAGCCAATCCTGGACGGTGCGCTGCATCCATGTCCCGACATTCGAGACCAGCGCGCCAGCCGCCCAAATGCGGTAGTTGACGTTCCTCAGCGAACGAAAGACGCCCGTTGCCGCTACACTCACGAATGCTCCGACTCTTGACTGCCGTTGAAACGAGCGAAATGTCGCGCGGAGAACAGCCCGATGGCGAGGATACCGAGCCCGAGCGCAAATACATCGCCTGTTATCTTCAATCCGAAATCACCGACTCGGCAGATGAGCACGTAGCCGACGACGATATTGAAGAATCCCCAGAGCACGTTTACGGTCGTTGAGGACAGGCCTTGTCCCGGCGGCTTCGCAAACGGACTCTGGAACGGCTTTCCCATCACGCCGCTGACAAAGTGCGGCACGGCGTTCGCGAGAAAGGCGCCGCCGAAGAAGTAGGACACGAGATGTAGCCATTCCATGTTCAGGCACTCCTTGTTCCAAGCAAATCGATGATGTCTCGCGCCGTGCCCGTTTCGCCGAGCTTCGGGAAGACGTGTTTGATGCTGTATTCATGAGCCTCGGGACACCCGTCCGTCATCGCGTCAACGGCCAAAGTGACGTTAAAGCCGTGCTCATACGCTTGTCGGGCTGTCGACTCGACGCCGGTTCCGGTGGCGACGCCGGTGACGACCACCTGGGTGACGCCCAGCGCCTTCAGCCGGTCCTCGAGGCCAGTGTTGACGAACGCACCCCAGGTCCGCTTCGTCACGACAATGTCGCCGGGCTGCGGGTCGAGTTCGGCAATCAGGTCGGTCCATCCGGCAGGAAACGGTTCGCTGCGTCGCGGCCGCTCTGTGCGGCCGGGTGCTCCACCGGCGACGTTAACCAGCACGACCGGCAAGCCGCGTTCACGAAACGTGTGGAGCAATGCACGAGAGCGCTCCACGACCTTGCCTATGGGGTGGATGAAAGGGGCGCCGACAAGACCTTTTTGCAGATCGACGACGATGAGGGCGGTGTTCGGATCGAGTGTGGTGAGAGCCATGTTTTTCCTTGAATGGGTCTGAGACTGTTTAGAAGTCCGCGAGCCGCTGTAGCAGTTTCACTGCAGCTGCGAGTGCGTCATGTTCCTGAGGCGACAGTTGCGCTTGCAAAGCACGGAGCAGCCAATCTTCTTTGGCGTCCCGGCTGGTCGTAAGGGTTTTTCGGAAAGTGGGGGTCAGGTCGATCAGGGTTTGCCGGCCATCGTTCGGATCGGACTCACCACAGACGGCCCCAATGGCCTCTAGACCGGCCACTGTGACGCGCATGGACTGCGGACGCACGCTCTCCGCCCGGGCAAGAGCGGAGACTGTTGCGGGTCCATCGCGATCGAGACGAAGGAGAACCGACTTCTGGGCAGAGGTGAAGTCGCCTGGATGTGCCTGTTCCCGTAACCGTCGAATCAGCTTGCCAACGGAAATGCGCAGTTCGCCGGCCAAGGCTGCTGACTGGTGGGGTTCGGACGTGTGTGATTGTTTTGTCATAAGGCGACAATAGCACACATACAGATAAACTGTACAGTTTATCTGTATGTATTGGGCAGGTTGGGTTGATCTCCTCTGATCTCCTCCCTGAAAGCAGTGCCAGTCTAAACTGAAGTATCCGGTCTTTCTTTCATCTCACTGAGAGGCATATCAACCATGAAAAAGACCCGTTATACCGAAGAACAGATAGCCTTTGCCCTTAAACAGGCCGAAACCGGCAC
>NZ_JBLJFK010000025.1:0-4461 GCF_049889095.1 Ewingella sp. S1.OA.A_B6
CGAATGCACGAGCAGAACCGCCGTAGGTTTTAGCCAAAACGGTGGTGATTGCAGCAGTCAGGGTAGTTTTACCGTGGTCAACGTGGCCGATAGTACCAACGTTAACGTGCGGTTTTGTACGTTCAAACTTTTCTTTAGACATCGATTGTCCCTCTAAGACACGGTTAAATCGGTGGTATCACCACATCAACCAAGCGTTTGCTTGATGAATTATTTTACAGAAAAAAATCAGGAGGGAGAATTTGGAAGTGGTGCTGATAGGCAGATTCGAACTGCCGACCTCACCCTTACCAAGGGTGCGCTCTACCAACTGAGCTATATCAGCACATCTTGGAGCGGGCAGTGGGAATCGAACCCACATCATCAGCTTGGAAGGCTGAGGTAATAGCCATTATACGATGCCCGCATCTTTGAACTCGGCTACCTGATTGTTCTGAAGAACGCGAAGGACGGGGATAAGGAAATGAGACACTTAAACCGCACCTTCACTTACAACGTGCTTTACATTGTAAGTCACCTTATTGCTAAGGCTCGTATGGTGGTGGGGGAAGGATTCGAACCTTCGAAGTCGATGACGGCAGATTTACAGTCTGCTCCCTTTGGCCGCTCGGGAACCCCACCTAATTTTAAGTACTTGATTGGTGCCGGCACCAAGAGTCGAACTCGGGACCTACTGATTACAAGTCAGTTGCTCTACCAACTGAGCTATGCCGGCATCAAGTGCTGCGCATTCTAGGGAGACTTGGCGGGGTATGCAACAAAAAAATTGCGTCTTTTTCTCTATCGCTCATGTTTTATGCAAAAAATGATAATAAATGCGTTTTTCGCTCACTTTAAGTATTAATATTGTCCAAGTCAGCTCATCCATAAGGGAGGGCGGAATATCCCTTATCAGGGTAACTATCGATTAGATGTACTGCATTACAAGCCGTTGTAATAAGTTCTACTCTGCTGAAATGACGGTTTGATCAGACAATCGCAAATTTTATTCTGATAATAAGCGTCTTTCATAAGTTTCTTAAAAATTTTTTAACTCAATCAAAAAAATAGATAAGTTATGAGAAAAGTGTCTACGGCGAAAACTAAGCTGTCTATAATAGGCTGCTGGTTTACTGTCTGGACTTGGCGTGCGGCGCCTTTCCTGACCTGCGCTAACAGGCAGACTATAACTTATGAAAAAAATAGACTTATCTTTGGCAACACCTTATCTCCAGTTCGACAGATCTCAATGGGCAGCCTTGCGTGATTCAGTTCCACTAACGCTCAAAGAGGCTGAAATCGTGAAACTGAAAGGTATCAATGAGGATCTATCCCTTGAGGAAGTCGCACAAATTTATCTGCCGCTTTCACGCCTTCTCAATTTTTACATCAGTTCTAACCTTCGTCGACAGGCTGTTCTGGAGCAATTTTTAGGAACTGACGGTCAAAAAATTCCTTATGTTATTGGTATCGCAGGCAGCGTTGCCGTGGGTAAAAGTACCACCGCACGTGTCTTACAAGCGTTGCTCAGCCGCTGGCCAGAACATAGGACCGTCGAATTAATCACGACTGATGGATTCCTGTATCCGAATAAAACGCTTCAAGAACGAGGGATCATGAAGAAGAAGGGATTCCCACAATCTTACGATATGCATCAGTTGGTCAATTTCGTTTCCGAGGTCAAATCTGGTGCCAAGAGTGTAAAGGCGCCTGTTTATTCTCACCTTATTTATGATGTTATACCGGAAGGTAATAAAGTTATTGAGCAGCCAGACATTCTTATTCTTGAAGGACTAAATGTCTTACAAAGTGGAATGGATTATCCTCATGACCCGCATCACGTATTTGTGTCTGACTTTGTTGATTTCTCAATCTATGTAGATGCTCCGGAAGATTTATTGCAAAGCTGGTATATAAACCGCTTCCTTAAATTCCGTCAGGGCGCATTCTCAGATCCTGATTCTTACTTCCATCATTATGCAAAACTTCCTGAAGCAGAAGCAGTAAGCATCGCCACACAATTATGGAATGAAATCAATGGATTGAATTTAAAAGAAAACATACTTCCAACCCGCGAAAGAGCGAGTTTAATCATGACAAAAAGCGCTAACCATGCGGTTGAGAATGTCAGGTTGAGGAAGTAAGAAAAGGAGGGAAATTGCCCTCCTTTATTATACTCAACGACCTCGAAGGGATATTTCCCCACCGATAAACGCATTAACTATGCCATCCTGCTCCAGTAATAATCCACCATTCTGATCAATACCTCGCTCAATACCGTGGATTTCCTGTTCACCGATTAATAACTTCACGGGGCGATCGAGGAAATTATCCAGGTTGCGCCAGCGGCTAATAAAGGGGGACAGCCCCTCAACTTCGAATTGGCGTAATGCAAAGCGCCACTCTTTTAACAATGTGGCGGCCAGCTGGTTACGATCGATATTCACGCCAGCTTCTTGCAAGTTTATCCAGCCCTGCTCGATAGAACCAGAAGCTGACACACGCATATTAAGATTAATACCAGCACCTATAACTAAGTGTGCCGCATCACCCGTTTTTCCGGTCAATTCGACTAAAATACCCGCCAGCTTGCGATCTTTCAGGTAAAGATCATTAGGCCATTTCACACGAACGTTTTCCGCACCCAACTGTTGCAGCACTTCAGCCATTATAATGCCAATAACCAGGCTCAGGCCCATAGCTGCAGCGGGGCCTTGATCGAGTTTCCAGTACATCGAGAGGTATAAGTTAGCACCGAAAGGTGAGAACCATTTCCGCCCGCGGCGACCTCGCCCTGACTCCTGATATTCAGCAACACATGCATCACCAGACGTAAGCTGACTAATTCGATTTAGTAAATACTGATTAGTAGAATCAATAACAGATAATACGTCTACCCGCCCTTCAGGTAAGGCAGCGAGGATCTTTTCTTCATCCAATAACTGAATTGGAGCCGGTAAGCTATACCCCTTTCCTGGAACGGTAAAAACATCTACTCCCCAGTCTCTTACTGTTTGGATATGCTTGTTGATTGCAGCACGACTCATGCCTAGTTTAGCTCCCAACTGTTCGCCAGAGTGGAATTCGCCGCCAGCCAAGATGGATACAATATGAAGCGGAACGGTGGTATCTTTCATGATAACGCCTCAACTGCGTTGGTTTCGCCAAAGGAAGAAATAAAACGCACCTCCGGTTCTAACCAGACCGCAAAATGCGCGGCAACAGTATCACGCACATGCTTTGCCAAGGCCTTAATATCATCACCGGTCGCACCATCTTTATTAATCAGCACTAATGCCTGCTGCTGATGTACACAAGCGCCTCCCAGACAGAAACCTTTTAAACCCGCATGCTCAACAAGCCATCCAGCGGCGAGTTTCACCTGCCCCTCAGTTTGCGGATAATAAGGCATAGCTGGGTACTGTTGCTTCAGGTTTTCAGCCAGTGCTATATCCACGATAGGATTTTTGAAGAAACTGCCTGCATTCCCGGTAACCGCCGGGTCGGGGAGTTTGCTGCGACGCATCTGACATACAGAGTCGAAGATTTGTTGCGGTGTAACACTAGACGCCTCAAGTCTGGTCAAGTCACCATAAGTCAGCTTAGGATGCCAGTTTTTACTGAGCCTGAATCCTACTGCGATAATCGCATAACCCTCACGGTAGGCATGCTTGAACACACTTTCACGGTAACCAAATTGACATTCACTGGAAGGTAGACGAATTACATCACGCGTATCAAGATTCATCACGTCAACATATTCGCAAAGGCTTTGTAATTCGATGCCGTAAGCACCGATATTCTGGATTGGTGCTGATCCAACACAACCGGGGATAAGTGCCAGATTTTCGAGTCCGGGAATATTGTGGACCAAAGTGTAAACGACCAGCTGATGCCAATTTTCACCGGCTCCGACATGCAGTAACCACTCTTCGGCTCTTTCAGTAACCTCAATACCTTTAATACGATTGAGCACGACGGTCCCGGCAAAGTTTTCCAGAAAAAGTACGTTACTTCCCTCCCCTAACAACAGGAATGGACGTTTTTCCTTTTGCGAAGAAAGCCAGGCAGTTGCCAGTTCATCAGGATCGTACGCAGTTATTATTTCAATAGCATCTGCAGCAATTGCAAAGGTATTTGAAGCCTTTAAAGAAGAGTCATGAATCGACATAAACTGATCTCTCATTTGTTACTTAATTACGCTCAGTTTAACCGATTAGTGGAACTCTAGCGTACAGAGTTTTGATTGGGTGATTTAGGGTCTTGGTTAAGAAAGTATGATTGATCTGTCAGGCGTAATTCACTAAATTTCCCATAGCAAAAAACCCCCGTCTTTCGACGGAGGTCTCTCACTAATTTGATGCCTGGCAGTTCCCTACTCTCGCATGGGGAGACCCCACACTACCATCGGCGCTACGGCGTTTCACTTCTGAGTTCGGCATGGGGTCAGGTGGGACCACCGCGCTAGTGCCGCCAGGCAAA
>NZ_JBLJFK010000026.1:0-1771 GCF_049889095.1 Ewingella sp. S1.OA.A_B6
TCGCTCAGGCTGTGTGAAAACTCGGTTTTTGCATTATCTGAGTACTATCCCCGTTCAGGAACGCAAGATATTCCAGATATTGACTGCATTCGGAGTAATTTAGATATAGAGGCAGTTCGAGGCTTTTGAAGCCTGGTATCGAGGGCTATTGAGTGATTATCAGGGGCTAAAGCGGTTATACCCGCTAGTTGTATTGCTCTCGCAGCTTAATGGCCAATCCTTCATTACCCAAGATCGACATCATCCTTTTCAGGTTATAAGCCAGCACATGCAGACTGATTTCTGTGCTGACGTTTTTAAATCGTCGCATCAGGAAGTGAGTTGCCCCCATCCACATTTTAATTGTTCCGAACGGATGCTCTACCGTTTGCTTTCGCACGACAGCTGTTTGTGGCGATGCATCAAGCCTGGTCTGCATATCTTCCATTTCGGCTTCATGAACCCAGCGTCTTATACGTCTCGGATCGCGTTTTGATGTGGTGCACCTTGACCGCTGGCTGCAATCGCGACATGCAATATGGTTAAAGTACATTTGCAGCTCTAACCCATCTTCGACTACCGTAAACCTGTTCTGAAGCTCGCTACCTGTAGGGCAAATATAAATGTCTTTTTCTTGGTCATATTTGAACAATGATCGATTGAAAAGACCTTTGCGGTCTGCGCCAGAGGTATCACCTTTTGGTACTAAGGCTACGGCACCTAAATCCTGAGCGGCTTTAATATCACTCCGGCTGTAATAGCCTTTATCAGCTAGAACTGTAATATCCGTTTTGCCAACAGCATCTTGCGCTAATTTTGTCACAGCAGTTAACTGCCCACGGTCTGGTGTATTCGTCACTTCATGCGCAACAATCAGATGGTTCTTCGTATCCACAGCTGTTTGCACGTTGTAGCAAATTTGCCGGTTCATGTTATTTGTCTTCATCAACCGGGAATCAGGGTCAGTTAAAGACAGTTGCTTGTCTGGTTGTTGCCCGACAGCTTGTTGAATTTTCTGAAGCTCCCGTAAGTGCTTTTGCAGCCATGCCAGTTTAGTCGCTGTTAACTTTGTGCTGGCATCAGGCTCCGTATTCTTGTCGGCTTCATCCAGCTTATTTAAATAATGAGTGATGCTTTGCTCAACCCGCTCAATATGATCTTTGGCTTTCTGAGGTGTGAAGTTGTTCGGTTTACTGTTTACCGCCTTGAACTTGCTGCCGTCGATGGCAACAATCACATCGGTGAACATTTGCATCTGCTGACACAGGTCAATAAAGGCCCGGCAAGCATTCCTGATACCTTTACCGTTACTTTTTCTGAAATCGGCAATGGTTTTAAAGTCAGGCGTTAATCGCTCAAGTAACCACATCAGTTCAACGTTCCGATGGGCCTCTTTTTCTAACCTGCGGGAGGACTGAATGCGGTTCAGGTATCCATAAATGTACAGCTTCAGCATGGTTGCGGGGTGATATCCGGGCCGCCCAATCTGCTTTGCATTAACTCTCTCGAAGCCAAGAGAATCCAGCTGTAATCCATCTACAAATATATCAACCACTCTGACAGGGTTATCTTCAGTGACAAAATCATCCAGCGCTTCAGGGAGCAAAGTCACTTGATGTCTGCCTTGACCTTTAATGTGTTGGGCCATATAAACTCCCGTGAAGTTCATTTATATGCCTCTAATTTTATTAGAAAAAAAATATTACCGCACGGGTTTATCGAGAATGGTTGATCATATAAATTCATTGCTTAGACCAAAAAGTGATCAGAAGTTTTCACACAGCCTGCGCTC
>NZ_JBLJFK010000027.1:0-1568 GCF_049889095.1 Ewingella sp. S1.OA.A_B6
TGCTGGAGGTATCAGAAGTGCGAATGCTGACATAAGTAACGATAATGCGGGTGAAAAACCCGCACGCCGGAAGACCAAGGGTTCCTGTCCAACGTTAATCGGGGCAGGGTGAGTCGACCCCTAAGGCGAGGCCGAAAGGCGTAGTCGATGGGAAACAGGTTAATATTCCTGTACTTGGTGTTACTGCGAAGGGGGGACGGAGAAGGCTAGGCTGGCCGGGCGACGGTTGTCCCGGTTCAAGCGTGTAGGGGGGAAGAGTTGGTAAATCCGCTTTTCTGTATAACTCTGAGGCGTGATAACGAGCCACTACGGTGGTGAAGTAGCTGATGCCCTGCTTCCAGGAAAAGCCTCTAAGCTCCAGGTAACACGAAATCGTACCCCAAACCGACACAGGTGGTCAGGTAGAGAATACTCAGGCGCTTGAGAGAACTCGGGTGAAGGAACTAGGCAAAATGGTGCCGTAACTTCGGGAGAAGGCACGCTGGCGCGTAGGTGAAGAGACTTGCTCTCGGAGCCGAAGCCAGTCGCAGATACCAGCTGGCTGCAACTGTTTAATAAAAACACAGCACTGTGCAAACACGAAAGTGGACGTATACGGTGTGACGCCTGCCCGGTGCCGGAAGGTTAATTGATGGGGTTATCCGCAAGGAGAAGCTCTTGATCGAAGCCCCGGTAAACGGCGGCCGTAACTATAACGGTCCTAAGGTAGCGAAATTCCTTGTCGGGTAAGTTCCGACCTGCACGAATGGCGTAATGATGGCCAGGCTGTCTCCACCCGAGACTCAGTGAAATTGAACTCGCTGTGAAGATGCAGTGTACCCGCGGCAAGACGGAAAGACCCCGTGAACCTTTACTATAGCTTGACACTGAATATTGAGCCTTGATGTGTAGGATAGGTGGGAGGCTTTGAAGCGAGGACGCCAGTTCTCGTGGAGCCAACCTTGAAATACCACCCTTTAATGTTTGATGTTCTAACTCGGCCCCGTGATCCGGGGTGAGGACAGTGTCTGGTGGGTAGTTTGACTGGGGCGGTCTCCTCCTAAAGAGTAACGGAGGAGCACGAAGGTTAGCTAATCACGGTCGGACATCGTGAGGTTAGTGCAATGGCATAAGCTAGCTTGACTGCGAGAGTGACGGCTCGAGCAGGTACGAAAGTAGGTCATAGTGATCCGGTGGTTCTGAATGGAAGGGCCATCGCTCAACGGATAAAAGGTACTCCGGGGATAACAGGCTGATACCGCCCAAGAGTTCATATCGACGGCGGTGTTTGGCACCTCGATGTCGGCTCATCACATCCTGGGGCTGAAGTAGGTCCCAAGGGTACGGCTGTTCGCCGTTTAAAGTGGTACGCGAGCTGGGTTTAGAACGTCGTGAGACAGTTCGGTCCCTATCTGCCGTGGGCGTTGGAAGATTGAGAGGGGCTGCTCCTAGTACGAGAGGACCGGAGTGGACGCATCACTGGTGTTCGGGTTGTCATGCCAATGGCATTGCCCGGTAGCTAAATGCGGAAAAGATAAGCGCTGAAAGCATCTAAGCGCGAAACTTGCCTCGAGATGAGTCTTCCCTGG
>NZ_JBLJFK010000028.1:0-1329 GCF_049889095.1 Ewingella sp. S1.OA.A_B6
CTCTCCGTAGCAGTACTGAGGTAAGGAGTACCCTGTGTTGAGTCTCTCTAGACTTGCAATGCGTCGCGTGCTTTCTTGTATTACTAAGGAAAAGACACCTTCGGGTTGTGAGGTTAAGCGACTAAGCGTACACGGTGGATGCCTAGGCAGTCAGAGGCGATGAAGGGCGTGCTAATCTGCGAAAAGCGTCGGTAAGGTGATATGAACCGTAATAACCGACGATACCCGAATGGGGAAACCCAGTGTGATACGTCACACTATTGCATGGTGAATACATAGCCATGCAAGGCGAACCGGGGGAACTGAAACATCTAAGTACCCCGAGGAAAAGAAATCAACCGAGATTCCCCTAGTAGCGGCGAGCGAACGGGGAACAGCCCAGAACCTGAATCAGTTTGTGCATTAGTGGAAGCGTCTGGAAGGTCGCACAGTAAAGGGTGATAGTCCCGTACACAAAAATGCACTTATTGTGAGTTCGAAGAGTAGGGCGGGACACGTGACATCCTGTCTGAATATGGGGGGACCATCCTCCAAGGCTAAATACTCCTGACTGACCGATAGTGAACCAGTACCGTGAGGGAAAGGCGAAAAGAACCCCGGCGAGGGGAGTGAAATAGAACCTGAAACCGTGTACGTACAAGCAGTAGGAGCCCCTCTTATGGGGTGACTGCGTACCTTTTGTATAATGGGTCAGCGACTTATATTTTGTAGCAAGGTTAACCGAATAGGGGAGCCGTAGGGAAACCGAGTCTTAACTGGGCGTCAAGTTGCAAGGTATAGACCCGAAACCCGGTGATCTAGCCATGGGCAGGTTGAAGGTTGGGTAACACTAACTGGAGGACCGAACCGACTAATGTTGAAAAATTAGCGGATGACCTGTGGCTGGGGGTGAAAGGCCAATCAAACCGGGAGATAGCTGGTTCTCCCCGAAAGCTATTTAGGTAGCGCCTCGTGAACTCATCTTCGGGGGTAGAGCACTGTTTCGACTAGGGGTCCATCCCGGATTACCAACTCGATGCAAACTCCGAATACCGAAGAATGTTATCACGGGAGACACACGGCGGGTGCTAACGTCCGTCGTGAAGAGGGAAACAACCCAGACCGCCAGCTAAGGTCCCAAAGTCATGGTTAAGTGGGAAACGATGTGGGAAGGCATAGACAGCCAGGATGTTGGCTTAGAAGCAGCCATCATTTAAAGAAAGCGTAATAGCTCACTGGTCGAGTCGGCCTGCGCGGAAGATGTAACGGGGCTAAACCATGCACCGAAGCTGCGGCAGCGACGCTTATGCGTTGTTGGGTAGGGGAGCGTTCTGTAAGCCGTTGAAGGTG
>NZ_JBLJFK010000029.1:0-1129 GCF_049889095.1 Ewingella sp. S1.OA.A_B6
AAATTCTGCCGGAGTCTGGTTATTTAACGAGGAATGTGGCCGGTACTGGTTATATTCCTGCCGCCAGTGCTCGATCTTCTCCTGAGCATCTTCCAGTGACAGGAACCAGTGCACGTTCAGACATTCATCACGCAGGCTGCCGTTAAATGACTCAACCAGGGCGTTATCTGTGGGCTTCCCGGGGCGTGAGAAGTCCATCGTTACCCTGTTTTCATACGCCCAGCGATCCAGCGTTTTCGAGATAAATTCGCTGCCGTTGTCCGTCTGTAGCCGCTGTGGTACACGCTGCTGTGTCTGCCTGATCCGTTCCATCACGGCGACCACATCGTCACCGCGAAGTCCCTGGCCTACCTCGATCGCCACGCATTCACGACTAAAATTATCGACTACAGTCAGGGCACGGATCCGGCGTCCGTTGAACAGATTATCAGCAACGAAATCCATGCTCCAGCACTGATCCACAGCGGTCACGGCCGGGCGGATACGCCTGTGCCTGGCCGTCACGTGCCGCCGCGGGCGTTTTGACCGCAGGTTCAGCCCTTCCAGACAGTAAATCCGATGGGTTTTCTTGTGGTTAACCAGCCAGCCCTCGCGCCGCAGCAGGATATGGATCCGCTGCACACCATAACGAATGCGGGTTTCTGCAATCTCCCGTATCCGCTGCGTGAGGGCCCGGTCATCGCGGCAGCTGCGGTAGTTGTAGACCGTTCGGCTCTGCATCATCAGCCGGCATCCCCTGCGAACCCCGATGCGGTACGCCGCCAGCAGGTATTCGACCGCCTCGCGTTTCTGCACCGGCCTCAGAACTTTTTTCGGATGACGTCCTGCAGCATTTCCTTATCCAGACTGAGGTCCGCCACCAGACGCTTGAGCCGTTGGTTTTCGTCCTCAAGCTGCCGCAAACGGCGCAGTTCCGTTACGCCCATCCCGCCAAACTTCTTCTTCCAATTGTAAAAAGTAGCCTCAGAAATCCCCATCTTTCTGCACACTTCCTCCACCCGAGTGCCGGTTTCGGCCTGTTTAAGGGCAAAGGCTATCTGTTCTTCGGTATAACGGGTCTTTTTCATGGTTGATATGCCTCTCAGTGAGATGAAAGAAAGACCGGATACTTCAGTTTAGACTGGCACTG
>NZ_JBLJFK010000031.1:0-1055 GCF_049889095.1 Ewingella sp. S1.OA.A_B6
ATGTTGTCACCTGGCATTACCATCTCTACGCCTTCTGGCAGTTCGATGGTACCGGTCACGTCAGTTGTACGGAAGTAGAACTGTGGACGATAGCCTTTGAAGAACGGAGTATGACGGCCGCCTTCATCTTTGCTCAGAATATAAACTTCTGAGTCAAAGGTGGTGTGTGGTTTGATTGAACCTGGTTTAGCCAGTACCTGACCACGTTCGATGTCTTCACGTTTAATACCACGCAGCAGAACACCTACGTTCTCGCCTGCACGACCTTCGTCAAGCAGTTTACGGAACATTTCAACGCCAGTACACGTGGACTTAACGGTGTCCTTGATACCTACAATTTCAACTTCCTCGCCCACTTTCACGATGCCGCGCTCTACACGACCAGTCACAACGGTACCGCGACCAGAAATGGAGAATACGTCTTCGATTGGCAGCAGGAACGGCTTGTCGATAGCACGTTCTGGTTCTGGGATATAGCTATCCAGGTAACCAGCCAGTTCGAGAATTTTAGCTTCCCACTCTGCTTCGCCTTCCAGTGCTTTCAGCGCTGAACCACGAATAACTGGGATGTCGTCGCCTGGGAAATCGTATGCAGAAAGAAGTTCACGAACTTCCATCTCTACCAGCTCCAGCAGCTCTTCGTCATCTACCATGTCGCATTTGTTCATGAATACGATCATGTATGGAACGCCAACCTGGCGACCCAACAGGATGTGCTCACGCGTCTGTGGCATAGGGCCATCAGTCGCAGCAACAACCAGGATTGCACCGTCCATCTGAGCAGCACCGGTGATCATGTTTTTCACATAGTCGGCGTGGCCTGGGCAGTCTACGTGCGCGTAGTGACGAGCTGGGGTGTCATATTCAACGTGGGAAGTGTTGATGGTGATACCACGAGCTTTTTCTTCTGGTGCGTTATCGATTTGATCGAATGCACGAGCAGAACCGCCGTAGGTTTTAGCCAAAACGGTGGTGATTGCAGCAGTCAGGGTAGTTTTACCGTGGTCAACGTGGCCGATAGTACCAACGTTAACGTGCGGTTTTGTACGTTCAAA
>NZ_JBLJFK010000032.1:0-1010 GCF_049889095.1 Ewingella sp. S1.OA.A_B6
ACGCCTGATGGCATCATCAAGAAATTAGTCGATATGCGACTAAAGCACCCTGACTGGGGGCCAGTAAAAATTCGGCATTGGTTGCTCAATAACAATGCACCTTTCGACGTACCAGCGAGTAGCTCTATCGGTGATATTCTCAAAAAAGAAGGGTTGGTTTCCCCATTTAAAAAGAGACAACATACACCGGGCAATACCCAGCCACTGACCGAAATCCGTGAGACCAATCAGGTATGGAGCGCTGATTTTAAAGGAAAGTTTCGACTACTTAGTCGTCAGTACTGCTACCCCTTTACGCTAACAGACAACCATAGCCGCTATCTATTGGCATGCGAGGCTGGCAAGGGAGAAAACCGTGCATTTGTCCAACACTGTTTTGAGAACGTTTTTCGCGAATATGGGCTGCCCAGCGTGGTAAGAACAGATAATGGCTCTCCTTTTGCTGGTAACGGTATTGCGGGTCTTAGCCAGTTAAGTGTCTGGTTAGTAAAGCTTGGTATTCTGCCCGAACGTATAAAGAAAGGCCATCCAGAGCAAAATGGTCGTCATGAGAGAATGCACCGTTCGCTGAAGGCAGGGTTGCGTTGTGACAATATTTACTCGACGTTGGAGCAGCAGCAGGTGTGGTTCAATCATTATCGTCATGAGTTTAACCATGAACGTCCTCATGATGCACACAATGGCCAAACACCGTCCTCGCAATGGGTCTCATCCAACAGGAAATGGAATGGGAAGGTACCAGACGTTATTTATCCAGAGAATGCTCGATTATATAAAGTACAAAATAGGGGCGATATTTACCCTGGTACTCGGTTGTTCCTGAGTGAGGCACTGAAGGGGGAATATGTGATGATGAAAGAGGTAGATGACGGCCTTTTTGTTATCTTGTTCGACCGTCTGATCCTTGCGTATTATGACAAAGCAGAACACCAAATCCTTCGTATCGATTAAAGGAAATGTGTTACCTATGTGGCCGGTCAGATCTGTAACCCATGTGACCGGTCTATACC
>NZ_JBLJFK010000033.1:0-763 GCF_049889095.1 Ewingella sp. S1.OA.A_B6
TCATTTATATGCCTCTAATTTTATTAGAAAAAAAATATTACCGCACGGGTTTATCGAGAATGGTTGATCATATAAATTCATTGCTTAGACCAAAAAGTGATCAGAAGTTTTCACACAGCCTGCGCTCATAGCCGACGACGTTTCTCAGCAGGCGGTTTGGTGCCAGAAGCGGACGTCAGATCTAATTAATACAATCAGCGCAATGCCTTTGAGAAACAAACAGCTTCTGTCCTACCCATATATGGGCCGTAATTCTCAATACGGATATAACCATTTTTCTCGTAGAAATTTACAGCCCGATAATTGATGTGTCGGGTTTCCAGCCTAAGCTCGATATATCCCATCTCTGTTGCAGATTTTTCAAGAAAAGTGAGTAAAGCACCGCCAACCCCTGACACACTTCGGTCTGAAAACATTCTTTTAAGCTCGGCTATATTTTGCGTTAATGGCCGTATAGCACCGCATCCTATAGCTTTTCCTTGAGAATTCTTTGCTAATGCCCATAAAGCTTTGTCATCACTCATTGCTTCAGCGGTGAAATTACTTTTACCGTTATCACCAGTAATAGCGGCAAGTTCTGCTGATAGCAATTCGATTAGGCGAAGGGAATCTGAAGAAAATGGATTTGATTTCTCTACTGTTATCATGGTTATACCCTGCAGGATGAGTGTGACCAACATAAAGCATCCTGCTAAGGAAAGCATCAGCCCAAAACGGGTGATGGGGCAACACTGTTTCCAAACTATCCCGAGAGTGTCATGTC
>NZ_JBLJFK010000034.1:0-688 GCF_049889095.1 Ewingella sp. S1.OA.A_B6
CTTACCACTTTGTGATTCATGACTGGGGTGAAGTCGTAACAAGGTAACCGTAGGGGAACCTGCGGTTGGATCACCTCCTTACCACAAGATACGCATTGTGCAGTGTCCACACAGATTGTCTGATGAAAAAGTAACGAGCAGAAATACCTTTATAGGCTTGTAGCTCAGGTGGTTAGAGCGCACCCCTGATAAGGGTGAGGTCGGTGGTTCAAGTCCACTCAGGCCTACCAATTCTTTCCTACTCTGCGTTGTCGCCCCACTCGTTTACGTAAGTAAACGTCGTGTGACTCCGCCTTGATTAGAAAATAATTGACTGACTCATCTGAACGATGAGGACGATAAAGGTATCTGTGAGTGACTGTATGGGGCTATAGCTCAGCTGGGAGAGCGCCTGCCTTGCACGCAGGAGGTCAGCGGTTCGATCCCGCTTAGCTCCACCATATCCATACGGCCTCTTAAAATAATACTTCAGAGTATATTGGAAACAGTATGCTGCGAAGTATTTTGCTCTTTAACAATCTGGAACAAGCTGAAAATTGAAACGACACAGCTGAAACTTATCTCTCCGTAGCAGTACTGAGGTAAGGAGTACCCTGTGTTGAGTCTCTCTAGACTTGCAATGCGTCGCGTGCTTTCTTGTATTACTAAGGAAAAGACACCTTCGGGTTGTGAGGTTAAGCGACTAAGC
>NZ_JBLJFK010000035.1:0-649 GCF_049889095.1 Ewingella sp. S1.OA.A_B6
TACCCTTCCTCCTCGCTGAAAGTGCTTTACAACCCGAAGGCCTTCTTCACACACGCGGCATGGCTGCATCAGGCTTGCGCCCATTGTGCAATATTCCCCACTGCTGCCTCCCGTAGGAGTCTGGACCGTGTCTCAGTTCCAGTGTGGCTGGTCATCCTCTCAGACCAGCTAGGGATCGTCGCCTAGGTGAGCCATTACCTCACCTACTAGCTAATCCCATCTGGGCACATCCGATGGCGTGAGGCCCGAAGGTCCCCCACTTTGCTCTTGCGAGGTCATGCGGTATTAGCTACCGTTTCCAGTAGTTATCCCCCTCCATCAGGCAGTTTCCCAGACATTACTCACCCGTCCGCCGCTCGTCACCCAGAGAGCAAGCTCTCCTGTGCTACCGCTCGACTTGCATGTGTTAGGCCTGCCGCCAGCGTTCAATCTGAGCCATGATCAAACTCTTCAATTAAAGTTCGATTTGCTTCAACCAGTGAAGCGATGCTCAAAAACTGACTTTTGCAAAAACTAAAAGTTCGTAATAATTCAACTAAATGAATTACTGCTTGGTCACTCTTCAAGACTTGATATTATTTTGCCACCGAGGTGGCTGATATCGTCTTGTGAGTGCCCACACAGATTGTCTGATAAATTGTTAAAGAGC
>NZ_JBLJFK010000036.1:0-635 GCF_049889095.1 Ewingella sp. S1.OA.A_B6
GGCAAAGTGTTGCCAGAATTCCTCGGCGGCTCTGCTGACCTCGCGCCAAGTAACCTGACTATGTGGTCTGGCTCGAAGTCACTGGGCGACGATCTGGCCGGTAACTACATCCACTACGGCGTGCGTGAATTCGGTATGACCGCCATCACCAACGGCATTGCGCTGCACGGTGGTTTCCTGCCGTACTCTGCGACCTTCCTGATGTTTGTGGAATATGCGCGTAACGCCGTGCGTATGGCCGCGTTGATGAAGATCCGCAACGTGTTCGTTTATACCCATGACTCTATCGGTCTGGGCGAAGACGGCCCGACGCATCAGCCGGTTGAGCAAATGGCCAGCCTGCGCGTGACGCCAAACATGAGCACCTGGCGTCCTGCGGATCAGGTTGAGTCTGCGGTGGCGTGGAAATATGCTATCGAACGTAACGACGGTCCGGTTACGCTGATCTTCTCTCGTCAGAACCTGACCCAGCAGCCGCGTACAGCCGAACAGCTGGCCAACGTGGCGCGCGGTGCTTACGTGCTGAAAGATTGCGACGGCACACCTGACGTGATCCTGATCGCGACCGGTTCTGAAGTGGGTATTACGGTAGAAGCGGCCGATAAACTGGCGGCAGCGGGCACCAAGGTGCGCGT
>NZ_JBLJFK010000037.1:0-587 GCF_049889095.1 Ewingella sp. S1.OA.A_B6
CTTTATCATAGGCCGCTCGCTCTTCCTTCGTCGCATCTTTACCCGGCTGCTGAACGCCGTGTTTCTCAAGCTCTGCCTTGCCAGCCTTCGTCGCCTCGATTTTCCCCTGCGTCCGCGCGATATCCATTGCCTGACTGCCAATTTCCCCAATCAGCTGCGCCTCTTTCAGCCGGTTCTGCTCCTTCTCTTTATCAAAGATAGGGTAGAGGGTCTGGTTGGCGTGCTCGACGTCGCGGCTCAGTTCGTCCACGTCTTGCTTCTGGTTGTCTTTATCGCGAATAGTTATCGTGCCTTCCGACACCGCTGATTTAGTCGTGGAACTGTCGCTTCCGCTGCCGTTAACGCCCACCAGCAGGCCGTTAGCCATATTCCCCACGAACTGCCCGCCGATGTTGCCGCCCGAGCTTATGCCCACGCTCTGGTGCTCAACCTCGTACTCGGCCCGGTTTTCGATATTGCCAAAGCCCAGCGTGCCGGTGTCGAGGCGGTTTTTGTCCGCCGCTGCCATGCTGCCGATAACCGAACTCGGCATCAGCCGGGCGGAGGATGTGGATATCATACCCACGCCGAATGTGATCATCGTCAGG
>NZ_JBLJFK010000038.1:0-512 GCF_049889095.1 Ewingella sp. S1.OA.A_B6
CACGCGACGCATTGCAAGTCTAGAGAGACTCAACACAGGGTACTCCTTACCTCAGTACTGCTACGGAGAGATAAGTTTCAGCTGTGTCGTTTCAATTTTCAGCTTGTTCCAGATTGTTAAAGAGCAATATCTTAAACACGACTCGCTAGAGTCATCTTTAAGATACTTTGTGGTTCTTAATGAACCGGTGATAATGTCTTTCACTCATTATCGGATTGGCGTCCCCAAGGGGATTCGAACCCCTGTTACAGCCGTGAAAGGGCAGTGTCCTAGGCCTCTAGACGATGGGGACACGAAAAATCTGTACCAAACCCTAAGATTTGGCACTTTCGCATCAGCGTGAAGTCGCCTTCACCGCATCAACAGGTGCTCTTGCTCATTTACATTCATCAGACAATCTGTGTGGACACTGCACAATGCGTATCTTGTGGTAAGGAGGTGATCCAACCGCAGGTTCCCCTACGGTTACCTTGTTACGACTTCACCCCAGTCATGAATCACAAAGTGGTAAG
>NZ_JBLJFK010000039.1:0-396 GCF_049889095.1 Ewingella sp. S1.OA.A_B6
GCCTGGCAGTTCCCTACTCTCGCATGGGGAGACCCCACACTACCATCGGCGCTACGGCGTTTCACTTCTGAGTTCGGCATGGGGTCAGGTGGGACCACCGCGCTAGTGCCGCCAGGCAAATTCTGTTAATTTACCGAACTCTACGCTTATTACTGGTGCTGATACCCAGAGTCGAACTGGGGACCTCACCCTTACCAAGGGTGCGCTCTACCAACTGAGCCATATCAGCACGCTTATTCTTCTGATAGCTTGCTACTTAGGCAAACCCTACTTATTTGATGCCTGGCAGTTCCCTACTCTCGCATGGGGAGACCCCACACTACCATCGGCGCTACGGCGTTTCACTTCTGAGTTCGGCATGGGGTCAGGTGGGACCACCGCGCTAGTGCCGCCAGG
>NZ_JBLJFK010000040.1:0-374 GCF_049889095.1 Ewingella sp. S1.OA.A_B6
ATTATTTGGACGTTTGTCACGATTTTACTAATCATGACAGTCACCAAAAATTGGCACTGGGTGAAAGTGATTCAAGCCAACCCAAAATGGCTACTCTATACTGCCGTTTCGGGGGCGATTATCTCAGTCAATTGGCTGGTGTACGTGTGGGCGGTCAATCATGATCAGATTTTGGAAGCCAGTTTGGGCTATTATATTGGTCCGTTGGTGGGTATTTTACTATCGCTAGTGGTCATCAAAGAAAAACTGCGTCCTTTGCAATGGATGGCAGTGATTTTGGCAGCGATAGGCGTGGCGATTCAGTTGGTCGTGCTGGGTAAATTGCCGTGGGTATCGTTATTGTTGGCGAGTAGCTTTTCTGTGTATGGTTTGAT
>NZ_JBLJFK010000041.1:0-370 GCF_049889095.1 Ewingella sp. S1.OA.A_B6
GCGCTGACCGAGCAGATGACCCAAATCAATCACTTGATCTTTGGTGAGTTTGCCTGAGCCTTGCTGACTCAGCAGCGCAAGTACCATAAAGTAGCGCTCTAAACTTTGCTCAACTGAGTTGGCAAGCACTGTCAACTGCTGATAGCTACGGGTATTCGGCTCTGGCGTGGTCAGGATGCGATGACCATCCGCATTCACCCCTTTGTCCACGATGATGTTTTCTTCGACCAAAGTATCGATATGCTCACGCAAAGTGTCATTTAGGGTGCGCAGTGGGTATTTCAAAAACAACTCTGCTTGCAAGAAGGGATACATGATACCCACCACCCGCTCAATCGTGTTTAAGCTCATGGTGCCATTACGCTGTATC
>NZ_JBLJFK010000042.1:0-363 GCF_049889095.1 Ewingella sp. S1.OA.A_B6
TCCCATTTTCCAGACATGAGGTAGCAGCTCATCAATATGGCTATCTTTATGTGTCGGCAGACGTCTCAGCAGCACATCTGCCAAATACGCATACGGGTCAAGACCATTCAATCTTGCAGATTGAATGAGCGACATAACAATCGCCGCCCGCTGACCACTCTCAAGCGACCCTGCAAACAACCAGTTCTTACGCCCGAGTGCCCAAGGACGCATCTGATTTTCTGCCCAATTATTATCAATCGGTAAATTGCCATCCTCAAGATAACGTGTCAGAGCCTGCCACCGTTTCAAACAATACTCAATTGCCTTAGTAATACTGGCATTCTTAGTCGTGCCTAAGCGTTTCTGTTGTAACCACGCATA
>NZ_JBLJFK010000043.1:0-329 GCF_049889095.1 Ewingella sp. S1.OA.A_B6
CAAAGCTCGGAAAATCATGCAGGAACAAGGACTAGTCAGTCGTCAAAGAACTAAGCATCGTTATAAACAAGCTGACAAACCACATCGTCTTTATGACAATGTACTGAATCGTAACTTTGCCCCAACTGCGTCAAACCAAGTATGGACAGGCGATGTGACTTACATCCGTACCCAAGCAGGATTTTGTTATCTAGCGGTAGTGATTGACCTATTCTTTCGCAATATTGTGGGATTTGCCATGAGTGATAGTCCTGACAGTAAACTGACAATACAAGCCCTTAAAATGGCTTATACGGTGCGTTTAGAGCCATCCAATGTGCTATTTCATT
>NZ_JBLJFK010000044.1:0-328 GCF_049889095.1 Ewingella sp. S1.OA.A_B6
GATTGGTAAACTGGTGATGGTGAAAGTCACGCGTGCCATGAGTCCGCATTTGGTGGAAGGTGAGTTGATGGATATTTTGGGGTAAATGCACGTTGTTATTTAACTGGTATTAACCGAAAATTCAAGGTCGCTTTTACAGGGGTTTTATCACTCATGCTAGTATAAGCCGTCACCACATATTGCGATGCGGCGTCGGCTTTTTGCATCGTATATACAAGTTCTTTGATAGGGAGTTGGTTAACATTATCTCTATCGCTCACAAGCTGACTGGTAAGACCCAGTTGCTTGGCGGTTTGGGTTACCATATTTTGGACTTCTGCTCTTACGG
>NZ_JBLJFK010000045.1:0-318 GCF_049889095.1 Ewingella sp. S1.OA.A_B6
TCATGAAAACCAAGACGATCGCTTAATCTATATGCAAAGTATGAAATAAAAATGACTAAAAGAGATTCATCACCCTCTCACCCCACGCCCTGCAAGGCTTTAAAGTAGAAGTCCCTTAAGTGAGTCATTGATATATCTTAAAAAATGGGAGGACGGTAGAGGAAATTTTTCTAATGCCAAACTACGCTTTTTAATAGATGAAAGACTCCATCTAAGGCGCTTCCCGACCCGCGGGGACCTGACCGGCCACTTTCAGGTCTATCAGTACCAAGAATGGGTTTCTGCAAGTTGGCATGAGGGTTGCTGTACTGAGGTGGG
>NZ_JBLJFK010000046.1:0-311 GCF_049889095.1 Ewingella sp. S1.OA.A_B6
TAATGGTCGTGATGTCCGGTGCGACCCAGTTTTCTATCACTGCGCCTAGCAGGAATTAACTCTCTTTATCACCGCCAAACATGTTTTTTGGTGTATGGCAGGTGCCGCAGTGGCCCAGACCTTCAACAATATAAGCGCCACGGTTCCACTCCGCTGACTTGTCCATCTTCGGCTTATATTCACCTGTGCTGAAGTTAAGCCAGTTCCAGCCCATCAGGCTGGTACGGATATTAAACGGGAAGGGTAACTGGTTAGATTCCACTTCGCGGTGCACCGGCTGCAAGGTTTGCAGGTAGGCCCAGATAGCGGCG
>NZ_JBLJFK010000047.1:0-309 GCF_049889095.1 Ewingella sp. S1.OA.A_B6
CTAGACGCCAAAGTTGACCCAGATTTTGTGGTGATGGCACGAACCGATGCGCTGTCAGTGGAAGGTTTGGATGCTGCGGTCGAACGTGCGTTGGCGTTTCAAGAAGCAGGCGCAGACATGATTTTTGCTGAAGCATTGACCGATATCGCCATGTACCGCAAATTTACCGACGTGTTAGACATTCCCGTGCTTGCCAACATGACTGAGTTTGGGCAAACCGACCTTTACAGCACTAAAGAGCTGTTTGACGTGGGTGTTGACATGGTGCTTTATCCATTATCTGCGTTTCGTGCGATGAATAAAGCCGCC
>NZ_JBLJFK010000048.1:0-300 GCF_049889095.1 Ewingella sp. S1.OA.A_B6
GGAGACACACGGCGGGTGCTAACGTCCGTCGTGAAGAGGGAAACAACCCAGACCGCCAGCTAAGGTCCCAAAGTCATGGTGAAGTGGGAAACGATGTGGGAAGGCATAGACAGCCAGGATGTTGGCTTAGAAGCAGCCATCATTTAAAGAAAGCGTAATAGCTCACTGGTCGAGTCGGCCTGCGCGGAAGATGTAACGGGGCTGAACCATGCACCGAAGCTGCGGCAGCGACGCTTATGCGTTGTTGGGTAGGGGAGCGTTCTGTAAGCCGTTGAAGGTGACCTGTGAGGGTTGCTGGAG
>NZ_JBLJFK010000049.1:0-300 GCF_049889095.1 Ewingella sp. S1.OA.A_B6
GCCATTGGCAGTAGTGCTGCGAGAGAGACGACAAGCAGCGATTTGGACATAAAGGTTTTATTTAAACGTGCTTGCATTTTTGAACTTTCCAGTGTTTATTGTTGCGTAGTATTGCTCTTAATAGGCACAACTAACTGGTTAAGAAAATCAGCAGATCTGTTTTATTCCTGAGCCCTAGTTGTCTTGGTGCCGAGCTTTTTAATGCACTGACCCGGCGATAAGAGAGTTTTTCCATTGCTGCAATGTGACGCAAATCCTGTCCATTTTTTAATTCTTTCAAGACCTTCCATTCCATGGGTG
>NZ_JBLJFK010000050.1:0-298 GCF_049889095.1 Ewingella sp. S1.OA.A_B6
ATTTTTTAAAAAAACATATCGCTGATTACAATACCGCCAGAGACGTGCCCGCTTTGAATAATCACTTGGGTGCGACCAGTCGTTTATCACCCTATTTGGCAATCGGTATGCTATCGCCCAGATTATGCTATCTCAAAGCCAGACAAAGGCTGAACGGTCAGCAAGGACTGGGAAGTGAGAAAGACATCATGCGCTGGATTAGCGAGCTGGCTTGGCGCGATTTTTATTATGACGTTATGGTTAACCGTCCAGATATCGTTAAAGGCAAGGCGTTTTTGACCCCACTCGATGAATCTGT
>NZ_JBLJFK010000051.1:0-293 GCF_049889095.1 Ewingella sp. S1.OA.A_B6
GGCAACCCAAGGTTTTGATTCTAAAAAGCGTTACATTTTTTCGCCAAAAAAATCTTAAATAGCCCATCCACCTGCGTAGAACGCCACTAATGCCACAGCGATGATCACGGTGCCAACGTTCAGCTTACGCCATTCGCCGGAGAAGATGCGGCCGATAACCAGCGCACTAAAGCCCAGCATAATACCGGTCACAATAGTGCAGGTCAGCACAATAAATACGGCACACAGCAGGCCAGACATCGCATCAACAAAGTCATCGAAATCCAGTTTGGTGACGTTGCTCAGCATCAGCA
>NZ_JBLJFK010000052.1:0-293 GCF_049889095.1 Ewingella sp. S1.OA.A_B6
GTTTAATTGTCTCTTTTATCGGTTTTCGTATGCTATTTCCTCAACCTCATGCTGAAGAAAATACCATGGTTGAGAACAAAACTGAAGAGATGAAGAAGCAAGATTCACCCAATATCGCCTTCGTTCCCCTCGCCATGCCTAGTACGGCAGGTCCCGGGACTATCGCGATGATCATGAGCAGCGCCTCGGCTATCAAAGATGGCGTGGAATATCCCGCATGGGTTATCACTGTCACACCGGTTATCGTTTTTTTACTCATTGGCCTGATTCTTTGGGGGAGCCTGCGGAGTTCC
>NZ_JBLJFK010000053.1:0-292 GCF_049889095.1 Ewingella sp. S1.OA.A_B6
GTTTTCTGAGTAGCCGCCACCCATCACCACCGCCACTGGAATTCCATGGGCTTTGGCTTGGCTAAATACAAACGCATCACGCTTGGCACAGCCGTCACGGGTGAGCGCAAGTTTACCGAGCTTATCGGTGGCGAGCACATCCACAGCGGACTGGTAAAACAGCATATCGGGTTTCACTTTTGCAATAAGTCTAGGCAGCGTATCCATTAATATGGCTAAATACGCCTCATCGCCTGTCTCGTTTGGCAAATCAATATCCAAATCAGATGCTTGCTTGCGAAACGGATAGTTT
>NZ_JBLJFK010000054.1:0-292 GCF_049889095.1 Ewingella sp. S1.OA.A_B6
GGCATCCTCAGCGGCATTAGGTGCTGCCTGCTCAAGCGCACTTTGGTTGAAAGTGAGCTGGTTTTTACCTTTACCGGCAATTTCTTCGAAGCTGACCGTCTTATGACCGAGATATCGGTCGGCCAGGCTGTCCATATCATGTCGGCCTGATACGCTATCCAGTACATAGGACTCCAGCATGGTATCGAAGGCTATGCCTTTCATCTCGATGCCGTATCGCAACCGGATCCCGCGATCAAACTTGAGGTTCTGTCCTACTTTTAGCTGCTTTTCATCTTCCAGCAATGGCTTC
>NZ_JBLJFK010000055.1:0-292 GCF_049889095.1 Ewingella sp. S1.OA.A_B6
CGTAATCATGCCACTCACTGGACGCTAACTGAAAACGCCTTTCTTGAAAAGCACTATGGCAAACTCCCGGCAAAGGAGATAGCCATCCCCCAGGGAAGAGGTGTTACTGCAGTCAGAGCGATGGCGCTAAAAGTTGGCGTCGGTCGTTCGGGAGCTAAACCCTGGGAGCCGTGGGAAATTGGCGTAGTGAAAAAATATTACTCTCATGGTGAAGGTATCGCCATGGTGAGGGCATTGCTGCCTCACCATGATAAGGACTCTATCAGGAAACAGGCGGGAAAGGCGGGTCTCA
>NZ_JBLJFK010000056.1:0-291 GCF_049889095.1 Ewingella sp. S1.OA.A_B6
CTGCAATTTTTTGGCTATTAGCGCCTGTCAACACGCAATTTTCATAGAAGATTCGGACAGTTTGTTTGCCCAATGTTTGCAAATTTTTTGAAGCAGTAGCGCTGTCTGTGTTTACTGGTGAAACCGTAACGTTGGTATCTTTGTTGAGTGGGTTTGTGGATGACACAGATTGGCTACTATTGGGATGTGTTGAGATTATCCTACCATTACTTTCGGTCGAATCTGGCGACTGATTACAGGCAGTAAGAGCGATTGCAACTAGTCCCATACCTATATAGTATACGTAATGAT
>NZ_JBLJFK010000057.1:0-291 GCF_049889095.1 Ewingella sp. S1.OA.A_B6
GACCGATTAACTCAGCCAGTATCTGCATCCGTGCTTGTAGCAATATTTTAATCTGGGTTTCGTTGTCCAGAATACGTCGCAAATGCAGGCGAATCAAATTCTGAACACCTATGGCGACCTCTTCCGACAGGGGCAGAATGGTGGTTGCTTCAACGGCTTTCAGATAGCTGACTTCCAGTTCAACCAGTTCATCCCACTTTTCTTCCTGCGCCAGCGCCAGCATGTGCTCGCTCAACGTCAGGATCATCTTATATACATTAACCAGGTACTGATGTCGATCCATTATTTTGG
>NZ_JBLJFK010000058.1:0-290 GCF_049889095.1 Ewingella sp. S1.OA.A_B6
GTTGATCTGGCGTCGATTCGCATCACACAAAATCTTACAAGCGACCTAAGACCGTTCGTCGGTATCGAGGCACGAATCGCAAACAGGGGCGGACCAATATCAGGTAAGGACATTAATCATATGGAGACACCATCATGACGACTTCCAGATTTGCCGCCTTCGCCCTCACCGGTTTGCTGTCTGCGGTTTCGCTGAGCAGCTTTGCCGCTTCCACAGGTTCGAGTACCGACCCAGTCGGCAGCCCGCCCAACCCGGCTACCCAGGAGTCGAAGGACTCGGTGGGCACCGGC
>NZ_JBLJFK010000059.1:0-289 GCF_049889095.1 Ewingella sp. S1.OA.A_B6
CCCTCTTCACACACCGGACAGTCGTGCGGATGGTTAGTCATCAACCACTCGACCACACTTTCACGGAACTCTTTGGCTTCGCCGTCATTGATGGAAATAAAAGTTCCATTAGACGCCGGTGTCATACATGACATCACCAAACGACCGCGCGTGTCTTCCGCGTTTTGGTATTGCTTAACCGCACATTGGCGGCAAGCGCTGACGCTTCCCAGCGCCGGATGCCAGCAAAAATAAGGAATATCGAGGCCAAGAGAGAGGCAAGCCTGCAACAGGTTGTCCGCTCCATTTA
>NZ_JBLJFK010000060.1:0-288 GCF_049889095.1 Ewingella sp. S1.OA.A_B6
GATACCTTTAATTTCGCGATGACGCACCATCAGGTAAAACATACTGATGATAGTTTCCGGTCGGCGGGTGAAGAGCGTTTCGTCACGCAGGTCGATCAGGCCGCCACGCAGTTGGAAATTATCGTCCAGTGGTCGGGGTTTTTCGTTTGGACCTATGGCCAGAATCGCTTCATCAAACAGCTGGAACAGCATTTGATTTAGTTCGCCAACCCGGCGCGTCATGCGATAAAAGTCTTTCATCATGCGTTCTACCGGCTCATTGCCTTCGCCTTGATATTGCAGGAGCTG
>NZ_JBLJFK010000061.1:0-288 GCF_049889095.1 Ewingella sp. S1.OA.A_B6
GCTTAAATTACCACCCACTAGCAGGTTACGATTACTTGCCGCACCTTGCGATAAAATACCCCATTTTACCCCAAGTTCTTTACTAAAGGTGTCTGTCGCACTCACAATGCGGGCTTCAATCATCACTTGTTTGACAGCGATATCGATTTTACTAATCAAATCACGGATGTTGCTGATGGTTTCAGCGGTGTCTTTAACAATCAAGGTGTTGGTTCTGGCATCGATTGTAACTGTACCTCTGTCTGTTAACAGTGAGGTATTGCTACTCGAACGATCGGATGTTGCTCT
>NZ_JBLJFK010000062.1:0-287 GCF_049889095.1 Ewingella sp. S1.OA.A_B6
CGCCAGTGCGACTGCAAAGCGAAGAGGTGAAAGAAGTACGCTGGATGATTGAAGAGCTGCGTGTCAGTTACTTTGCCCAGCAGTTGGGACCGCCATATCCTATTTCAGACAAGCGTATTTTGCAGACCATGGATCAGTTGGCGTAAAAGAGAGAGGCCCACAGAGAAGCGATTTCTCTGTGGTTTTTCTTGCTGACTAAGGTGTGACCGGCGCAGCGCTGATCACGCCAGAAGAGAGCTTATTCACCGCTTCCCTGATAGCAGGAACGGCCAGAGCGCGGTTGTCAG
>NZ_JBLJFK010000063.1:0-281 GCF_049889095.1 Ewingella sp. S1.OA.A_B6
CTATCATGCTGCCTTCACTGCCACCCGCTTCAGCCAGAGACGTCGCCTGCGCCGCCTGCACGCCGCTCAGGGCCGACTTCATCCCCGGTAGCGCAGCAAGTCGCCCGTTGCTCTCGTTGCTGGCATCGTTAGCGCTCGACACTGCCGTGTTAATCGCACTGCCCACCGTGCCGGTCAGCGCCAGCGTCAGCCCGCTGGTCTTCTGTTCCACCGTGTGCGTCTGGCTGCTCTGATTACCCGCCGCCAGAATATTAACTTCTTTGCCGGTCAGGCCGATGTTT
>NZ_JBLJFK010000064.1:0-281 GCF_049889095.1 Ewingella sp. S1.OA.A_B6
TGACAATGGCGCCAATAGTGGTTCCCGGCGGAAGTTTTATCTGCTCAACTGTCCTGCCGACAACTTTTGACGTGCTTTCATCACCATGCGCAATTGCTTCAATGGCTTCTGCCACTCCACGACGTAGCGATGACACACTGACAATGTCAGCCTTACGTACATGTCCCAGTAATGCAGAAATGGTGGCTTGCTGTGGTGAAATAGCAATGTCAATAACGCTGTCCTGTACAAGGTCGACATAGGCGCTGCGTTGTATCAATACCATCGCTTTCTTTGCCCCC
>NZ_JBLJFK010000065.1:0-281 GCF_049889095.1 Ewingella sp. S1.OA.A_B6
CTTTGCTTTCACCAACTGTCATACTGCCACGACAAGCATGAAACCGCATACCAATGGCGTGCGATGCTTCGATGCTGTCATCTAGACGTGAGCCATTGGGGTAAAGATACAGATGGTCGCTAGTTGTCGTGCAACCAGAAAAGATAAGCTCAGCCATCGCTGTTAATGTGGAATTGTAAATCATTCGTGGTTTTAAATTTCGCCAAATAGGGTACAGGGTTTGCAACCAACCAAATAATTCGGCATTTTGTCCTTTTGGTACGGCTCTCGTTAGACTTTGG
>NZ_JBLJFK010000066.1:0-281 GCF_049889095.1 Ewingella sp. S1.OA.A_B6
TAAAAAAGCACAACCAACCGGCGTAAAACACATCATAACCGACCTTATTGCTTTTGAACAATACGTCAAATCTCAGGAATTTGACACCGCTAAACAGCTACGAGAACAATATTTAAAAGACCATCCTGATGTCAGTATATCCTACAATGCGTTTGTCGATACCTTGCATCGTATCAACTGGACATTTAAAAAAAGACCTTTACCTTTAAAGAAGCCGACCCTGTAAAACAACAAGGTTTTAGCGTATGTTTAGCTATCATGGCGTTTTGGTTTGGGTTATC
>NZ_JBLJFK010000067.1:0-280 GCF_049889095.1 Ewingella sp. S1.OA.A_B6
CGCGGTGCCCGCGGCGGGCGCCCCATTGGCCTCGACGCGGCCGCCTACAAGGGCCGCAATGTCATCGAGCGCCAGTACGCGCACCTGAAGCAGTGGCGGGGCCTGGCGACCCGGTATGACAAGTACGCGATCGTCTACCGGTCCGCTGTGGTGCTGAATGCTGTGATCGCATGGTCCAAACGATTGTCAGACATGCCCTAGGGCTTCGATGACCGCGGCCTGGCTGGGCGTTGCCGGGTTCGTGGCGGCCTCTCGACGCACCGCGTCGCGGATCGCTTCG
>NZ_JBLJFK010000068.1:0-279 GCF_049889095.1 Ewingella sp. S1.OA.A_B6
TGTTCCCTGTGTGCCGAGATACCATCGATAAAGTGCTCGGGGTAGTACGCGCCAAAGACTTTTTGGATTTGCTCGATAACAATGTTGCAGATATTGAAACCGCCATTAAACCCTTACTTAACAAGCAGCAGCCTGTGTTTGTGTCAGAAAGCATTGACAATCTAAAACTGCTCAATATGCTCAAAAAAGCCAAAGGTAATTTGGCAATGGTGATTGATGAATACGGTCAAGTCGCAGGACTAGTGACACCGCTTGATGTGCTAGAGGCGATTGCAGGTG
>NZ_JBLJFK010000069.1:0-279 GCF_049889095.1 Ewingella sp. S1.OA.A_B6
GCGGCGCCTGTATTAACGAAACGATTTTTCACATTGCCCAGCAAAATCTGCCGTTTGGCGGTGTCGGGGCATCGGGGATGGGGCGTTATCACGGCAAATATAGCTTTGACACCTTCTCTCATCCAAAAGCGGTGTTTAAACAAAGTCACCTTAACTTCGCGCATTTGCTCCAACCACCGTATGGCAAGACCTTTTGGAACATGATGAAGGTAATTTTAAAAGCCTAGTGATTGCAATGCTTAGACAACCTTGTATGGATAACTTTGCCTATATAACTCG
>NZ_JBLJFK010000070.1:0-279 GCF_049889095.1 Ewingella sp. S1.OA.A_B6
TTCGTGCGCAGGGTCTGGCAGTGGCGCGAGGAATACGGGGACAAGATCCTGTACCAGATCAAGGCCATGGGCGCCTCCGTGGACTGGAGCAGGCAGCGCTTTACCATGGACGAGGGCCTGTCCCGGGCGATGTGGTAGATGCCGCCCTCCTGCTCCTCGTACTCCACTTCCAGATCCGCCAGGGCGGTTTGGCAGCGGGTACACCAGTTGATGATGTAGTCCCCGCGGTAGATCAGGCCCTCTTCAAAGAGCCGGACGAAAACCTCCCGCACCGCCCGG
>NZ_JBLJFK010000071.1:0-279 GCF_049889095.1 Ewingella sp. S1.OA.A_B6
GATCCACGGCAAGCGCGGCAAGCAGCGCAGCGTGCACAACACGTACTTCACGCTGCCGGTGCTGTTCGCGATGCTGTCGAACCACTACAGCATGACGTACGCGAACAAGCACAACTGGGTCGTGCTGGTGCTGATCATGCTGGCCGGCGTGCTGATCCGCCAGTTCTTCATCCTGAAGCACAAGGGCGTGGTGAACTGGGCGTATCCGGCAGGTGGCGTGGCTGTGCTGCTGGGCGTGGCCGTATGGCTGGCGCCGGTGCCGCGTCCGGCCGAGCCGGT
>NZ_JBLJFK010000072.1:0-273 GCF_049889095.1 Ewingella sp. S1.OA.A_B6
ATCTGACTTAACAAACCGCCTGCGTGCGCTTTACGCCCAGTAATTCCGATTAACGCTTGCACCCTCCGTATTACCGCGGCTGCTGGCACGGAGTTAGCCGGTGCTTCTTCTGCGAGTAACGTCAATGCACGAAGCTATTAACTTCGTACCCTTCCTCCTCGCTGAAAGTGCTTTACAACCCGAAGGCCTTCTTCACACACGCGGCATGGCTGCATCAGGCTTGCGCCCATTGTGCAATATTCCCCACTGCTGCCTCCCGTAGGAGTCTGGACC
>NZ_JBLJFK010000073.1:0-270 GCF_049889095.1 Ewingella sp. S1.OA.A_B6
TGACTTAACAAACCGCCTGCGTGCGCTTTACGCCCAGTAATTCCGATTAACGCTTGCACCCTCCGTATTACCGCGGCTGCTGGCACGGAGTTAGCCGGTGCTTCTTCTGCGAGTAACGTCAATGCACAAAGCTATTAACTTCATACCCTTCCTCCTCGCTGAAAGTGCTTTACAACCCGAAGGCCTTCTTCACACACGCGGCATGGCTGCATCAGGCTTGCGCCCATTGTGCAATATTCCCCACTGCTGCCTCCCGTAGGAGTCTGGACC
>NZ_JBLJFK010000074.1:0-266 GCF_049889095.1 Ewingella sp. S1.OA.A_B6
CGTAATAGCTCACTGGTCGAGTCGGCCTGCGCGGAAGATGTAACGGGGCTAAACCATGCACCGAAGCTGCGGCAGCGACGCTTATGCGTTGTTGGGTAGGGGAGCGTTCTGTAAGCCGTTGAAGGTGACCTGTGAGGGTTGCTGGAGGTATCAGAAGTGCGAATGCTGACATAAGTAACGATAATGCGGGTGAAAAACCCGCACGCCGGAAGACCAAGGGTTCCTGTCCAACGTTAATCGGGGCAGGGTGAGTCGACCCCTAAGGC
>NZ_JBLJFK010000075.1:0-266 GCF_049889095.1 Ewingella sp. S1.OA.A_B6
CGTAATAGCTCACTGGTCGAGTCGGCCTGCGCGGAAGATGTAACGGGGCTAAACCATGCACCGAAGCTGCGGCAGCGACGCTTATGCGTTGTTGGGTAGGGGAGCGTTCTGTAAGCCGTTGAAGGTGGCCTGTGAGGGCTGCTGGAGGTATCAGAAGTGCGAATGCTGACATAAGTAACGATAATGCGGGTGAAAAACCCGCACGCCGGAAGACCAAGGGTTCCTGTCCAACGTTAATCGGGGCAGGGTGAGTCGACCCCTAAGGC
>NZ_JBLJFK010000076.1:0-265 GCF_049889095.1 Ewingella sp. S1.OA.A_B6
TCAAACCAAAACACCTTGGGTGTTGTAAGGTTAAGCCTCTCGGGTCATTAGTACTGGTTAGCTCAATGCATCGCTGCACTTACACACCCAGCCTATCAACGTCTTAGTCTTAAACGTCCCTTCAGGGGACTCGAAGTCCCAGGGAAGACTCATCTCGAGGCAAGTTTCGCGCTTAGATGCTTTCAGCGCTTATCTTTTCCGCATTTAGCTACCGGGCAATGCCATTGGCATGACAACCCGAACACCAGTGATGCGTCCACTCCGG
>NZ_JBLJFK010000077.1:0-259 GCF_049889095.1 Ewingella sp. S1.OA.A_B6
AAAGCCTCGAACTGCCTCTATATCTAAATTACTCCGAATGCAGTCAATATCTGGAATATCTTGCGTTCCTGAACGGGGATAGTACTCAGATAATGCAAAAACCGAGTTTTCACACAGCCTGAGCGAGGAGCTGACATGACACTCTCGGGATAGTTTGGAAACAGTGTTGCCCCATCACCCGTTTTGGGCTGATGCTTTCCTTAGCAGGATGCTTTATGTTGGTCACACTCATCCTGCAGGGTATAACCATGATAACAGT
>NZ_JBLJFK010000078.1:0-255 GCF_049889095.1 Ewingella sp. S1.OA.A_B6
AGGCAGCAGTGGGGAATATTGCACAATGGGCGCAAGCCTGATGCAGCCATGCCGCGTGTGTGAAGAAGGCCTTCGGGTTGTAAAGCACTTTCAGCGAGGAGGAAGGGTACGAAGTTAATAGCTTCGTACATTGACGTTACTCGCAGAAGAAGCACCGGCTAACTCCGTGCCAGCAGCCGCGGTAATACGGAGGGTGCAAGCGTTAATCGGAATTACTGGGCGTAAAGCGCACGCAGGCGGTTTGTTAAGTCAGAT
>NZ_JBLJFK010000079.1:0-255 GCF_049889095.1 Ewingella sp. S1.OA.A_B6
GACATTATCACCGGTTCATTAAGAACCACAAAGTATCTTAAAGATGACTCTAGCGAGTCGTGTTTAAGATATTGCTCTTTAACAATCTGGAACAAGCTGAAAATTGAAACGACACAGCTGAAACTTACCTCTCCGTAGCAGTACTGAGGTAAGGAGTACCCTGTGTTGAGTCTCTCTAGACTTGCAATGCGTCGCGTGCTTTCTTGTATTACTAAGGAAAAGACACCTTCGGGTTGTGAGGTTAAGCGACTAAGC
>NZ_JBLJFK010000080.1:0-255 GCF_049889095.1 Ewingella sp. S1.OA.A_B6
CAAGACTTGATATTATTTTGCCACCGAGGTGGCTGATATCGTCTTGTGAGTGCCCACACAGATTGTCTGATAAATTGTTAAAGAGCATGCCGCTGTTCCGATAAGAATCTTATGCGGCGCGGGAGGCATATATTACGTTTTCCCGCTGAAGAGTCAAGAGATTATTCATTCGAACATTCTTCTTTTTTCTTCCCAATCAGGCGACTTCGCAATCGTTGTTCCCGGTCAGTGGAGGCGCATTATAGGGAGTTCTCA
>NZ_JBLJFK010000081.1:0-255 GCF_049889095.1 Ewingella sp. S1.OA.A_B6
CGTATTTGTACCAGTAGTCAGCGATACCCGCTTCTACCGCTACGCGGGCGCTCACCGCTTTCGGCAACACAGATTCACGGTAGGCCGCGTCCTGCTTGTCGAAGGCGTCAGTTGACGGCATGGACACAACGCGCACCTTGGTGCCCGCTGCCGCCAGTTTATCGGCCGCTTCTACCGTAATACCCACTTCAGAACCGGTCGCGATCAGGATCACGTCAGGTGTGCCGTCGCAATCTTTCAGCACGTAAGCACCGC
>NZ_JBLJFK010000082.1:0-255 GCF_049889095.1 Ewingella sp. S1.OA.A_B6
TAGAGCTACTCGCTGGTACGTCGAAAGGTGCATTGTTATTGAGCAACCAATGCCGAATTTTTACTGGCCCCCAGTCAGGGTGCTTTAGTCGCATATCGACTAATTTCTTGATGATGCCATCAGGCGTGCGTTCGGGGTGAGTAAGGCGTGCTCGGGAACGATCGGTAAGAGATAAGGGGTCGTCAGGTTGGAAACGTTTAAGCCATTTATATCCGGTTTTACGGCTGATCTTAAACTGGCGACAAACAGCGGAGA
>NZ_JBLJFK010000083.1:0-255 GCF_049889095.1 Ewingella sp. S1.OA.A_B6
TTCAGGGCTTAGCGGGCGGCGACATGGCGAAAGCGTTGGCGGGAGCCAGTGCGCCGTATCTGGCTGAAGTGATCCACAATATGACCACCAGTCAAGACGGTAAAACCGTCAATACCGAAGCCAATCTTATGGCACATGCCGTGGTGGGTGCCGTGGTTGCCCAAATCAGCGGCAACGGCGCGTTGGCAGGAGCATCGGGTGCGGTGGCGGGCGAGTATATTGCCCAGCAGATGTATCCGGGGGTTGATCGGGAGA
>NZ_JBLJFK010000084.1:0-255 GCF_049889095.1 Ewingella sp. S1.OA.A_B6
CAGTTCCGGTAACCAGTGGTGCTTGCAGAGCCATTCAGGAGTACAGATATAAACATCAAAATGATTTATTCCTTTTTCTCCTACTGGTCCTATACATAAATGAGCTAAAAATTGAAAACAATCATCCCGTTCAGGCTGATAACTTGATAAATCAAGCCAATCACAACCAATACTTCTTAGAGTCGCTTTCATTCATTTCCCCCTGAAATATTCAAGTGACCGTTGCCAATTTTATCCATTTTTCCTGTTTCAATA
>NZ_JBLJFK010000085.1:0-255 GCF_049889095.1 Ewingella sp. S1.OA.A_B6
CAGTTCCGGTAACCAGTGGTGCTTGCAGAGCCATTCAGGAGTACAGATATAAACATCAAAATGATTTATTCCTTTTTCTCCTACTGGTCCTATACATAAATGAGCTAAAAATTGAAAACAATCATCCTGTTCAGGCTGATAACTTGATAAATCAAGCCAATCACAACCAATACTTCTTAGAGTCGCTTTCATTCATTTCCCCCTGAAATATTCAAGTGACCGTTGCCAATTTTATCCATTTTTCCTGTTTCAATA
>NZ_JBLJFK010000086.1:0-254 GCF_049889095.1 Ewingella sp. S1.OA.A_B6
TCCTGCAGGGTATAACCATGATAACAGTAGAGAAATCAAATCCATTTTCTTCAGATTCCCTTCGCCTAATCGAATTGCTATCAGCAGAACTTGCCGCTATTACTGGTGATAACGGTAAAAGTAATTTACCGCTGAAGCAATGAGTGATGACAAAGCTTTATGGGCATTAGCAAAGAATTCTCAAGGAAAAGCTATAGGATGCGGTGCTATACGGCCATTAACGCAAAATATAGCCGAGCTTAAAAGAATGTTTT
>NZ_JBLJFK010000087.1:0-251 GCF_049889095.1 Ewingella sp. S1.OA.A_B6
TCGCATGGGGAGACCCCACACTACCATCGGCGCTACGGCGTTTCACTTCTGAGTTCGGCATGGGGTCAGGTGGGACCACCGCGCTAGTGCCGCCAGGCAAATTCTGTTTCATCCATGCCACCCACCCTCTCTCGACGGCAGGCCACACGAACCAATCTCGGAACAATCGCTGAAAATTAAATTATATCGTCTCTCAAACCAAAACACCTTGGGTGTTGTAAGGTTAAGCCTCTCGGGTCATTAGTACTGGT
>NZ_JBLJFK010000088.1:0-250 GCF_049889095.1 Ewingella sp. S1.OA.A_B6
CAGTACTAATGACCCGAGAGGCTTAACCTTACAACACCCAAGGTGTTTTGGTTTGAGAGACGATATAATTTAATTTTCAGCGATTGTTCCGAGATTGGTTCGTGTGGCCTGCCGTCGAGAGAGGGGGTGGGTGGCATGGATGAAACAGAATTTGCCTGGCGGCACTAGCGCGGTGGTCCCACCTGACCCCATGCCGAACTCAGAAGTGAAACGCCGTAGCGCCGATGGTAGTGTGGGGTCTCCCCATGCG
>NZ_JBLJFK010000089.1:0-250 GCF_049889095.1 Ewingella sp. S1.OA.A_B6
CGCATGGGGAGACCCCACACTACCATCGGCGCTACGGCGTTTCACTTCTGAGTTCGGCATGGGGTCAGGTGGGACCACCGCGCTAGTGCCGCCAGGCAAATTCTGTTTCATCCATGCCACCCACCCCTCTCTCGACGGCAGGCCACACGAACCAATCTCGGAACAATCGCTGAAAATTAAATTATATCGTCTCTCAAACCAAAACACCTTGGGTGTTGTAAGGTTAAGCCTCTCGGGTCATTAGTACTGG
>NZ_JBLJFK010000090.1:0-224 GCF_049889095.1 Ewingella sp. S1.OA.A_B6
TGATATTATTTTGCCACCGAGGTGGCTGATATCGTCTTGTGAGTGCCCACACAGATTGTCTGATAAATTGTTAAAGAGCAGTGAGTTACGGCTTTCGCTTGGCAACTCGAGGTGGCGTATACTACGCTTTCCTCTTTCAGTGTCAACCGTTTATTTCATTCGGTTGCCGCTGTTTTTAATCTTTCCGACCCGGTTACTCCGTGATGTTGTTCACGTTGTTCCCT